>JAGSHN010000004.1 GCA_029855935.1 Candidatus Thorarchaeota archaeon
GCCCCTATGGGGAATTAGCGCCAGTTTCCCGGCGTTATGCCCCTCCGCAGGGTAGGTTAGCGACACTACTGAGCCGTTCGCGACGGACTCGGATGCGAGCCCGTTCCACTTGCATGTCTTAACCCCAAGCCGATAGCAGTGTCCTCTAGCAGGATCAACTAGAGTTGATCGGACTGTACAGGTTCGGCAAGGTGAACGACCGGGGGTTGAACCGGTGCGCTGCACAGTCCAATGCACACTTGAGCTTTGGTGAAGTACAGGCCAGACGGGATGGCAGGGAAGCTCACCCCGCACTGTCTGCACACTGTTGAGCATATCTTAGACATGAGGGCATTCTGACACGAGAATCTACGTGCCAGTCTATCTCACGTCCGCATGGATGTCCTCGCATCTGGAAAGCACGGACCGTCATCCACCGGAGTATCCGGCGTCAGGCCTGACACCGTTGGATGCGAGTCGCATACTCTATCGCGAGTGATGTGAATAAAAACCTTTCCAAGCAGACTCTGCAGAGAGGGCCTCTACAGCCGGAGAGGGGCAATCGCTGTCACAAGAACGGAGTGGTGTGATGGAAGGGCGGGGCAGCCCCGCCATCCGGTCGCAACGGAGGGACAGCCCCCAGTTGCAGTGTGCAGTCGTCGGTCTCTTCCATCGGTCACCCTCATGATAGCAGTACATAATATAAAGCGACAATGAACGAAGAAGCTAGAGGAATCATACATACAGAACTACATCACAACATGAGTCAAAAAGGAGAGCCACACATCATACTGTGAGCCTGACAAGACACTTCTCGGACGGCGAGTGTGAATGCAGGAGACACTACTACAACTCATCCGGCTTGACCTGCTCTTGGAGGCTCTGGCGGGCGCGATGGCGTGGACAATTAGTCACCATGCCAACAAGGCGTTCAGGCTCACAGGCCAGAAGAGGCTCTCAGACCTGTCAAGCGGATTTCTCGTACTTTCTGCAGCGATGTTCGGGCGCGTCATTGGCACGCTGTACTTTGCGGCACTGGGCGGGTCGGGGCATCTCCTTGCTGTTGTGGCCATAGCCTACGGTAGCCTGAAGATCATGGCCTACCTGCTGTTCTTGATATCGACGAGGCCCTCACGTGAGGTCCAGACATCAACAGTCAACGGTCAGACGGGTCTGCTCCTCGCGCTACCCATCCTGATAGACCCCAACCTCGACCTTGTTGCCATAATCGTCCTCCTGTTGGTCGTACTCCAGTCCCTGATGAACTATCTCGCTCACCGTTCTAGGTACGCACTATTCGCACTGGCCGGGTTCCTGCTTCTGCTTCTCAGCCACCTCGCGAGTGCGCTGGCGCAGATGGAGTTCCGAGGATACCTTGTCAGCCAATTCCTGCAGTTCCTAGGACTGACTGCATTTCTGACAATGCTCATCAGGACGGGCAAAGAAGAATGAGGTCCAAGAAACCCTATCGCTCGAAGATGCGCATCTTAGTGGACATGATGCGCGCCATTCGTGATGAGGGTGACGATGGGGCCGGCCCGACAAGGATACTGTATGCTGCGAACCTGTCCCACGACCGTCTGAAGCAATATCTTGAGGAACTCCTTGATAAGGGGCTGATCGAGGAGGTACTGGGGAGCAACGGCAGTCGGACATACACGCTCACCGACAAGGGACGCGAGTTCCTACGCGAGTTCGTCAAGATTGAACGATTCTCGCAAGCGTTCGGTATTGAGATATAGACTGCATTGCTGTGCCGACGGACCAGAGAATACCAAGCGAGGCAATGCCCACCGCTTCGGAACGCCCTGCGCAGGCCGTCTCCGTCCCCAGGTTAGGTCGTTTCGGAATCGACTGCAGGAACAAGGATTTAAGGGGATACAATTCAGAGATGAGAGCGTGGGCCGGTAGATCAGCCTGGCAGATCGTCTGGTTCGCATCCAGAAGGTCGCGAGTTCAAATCTCGCCCGGTCCACCATCACCATCCCTTTCTCATCATCATCGTGCTGCTGTTAACTCCGTGGACTCCGCATGCAAACTGATTTAACTATAGACAACTATCAGGGGGTATGGTCGACATTCTTAGAAAGAGATCCGACCACGGATTCGAGGAGACCGTGGAGCGGGTGAAGAGGACTTGCGAGGAGGAGGGATTCACCATCTTGATGTCAAAGGACATGGATGCCGTCTTCAGGGAGAAACTGGGAGCCCATATGGAACGCTACACGTTGATATTGGCCTGTGCGCCTGACCTCGCCAAGCGTGCTATGGACGTGTCACGAGATGTGGGACTGCTCATGCCGTGCAGCTTCGTCGTCTACGAGGAGGACGGAGAGGTGACCGTAGCGCACACGTCGATCATGCGAGCGGCTGTGGAGATTGGACTGGCACCGGAGGACAGGATGGAGGACATCATAGCCGACACTGGGAGACGCGTCAGGGCCATATGGGAGCGACTGTGACCCACCGTTGGTGATATGTCTTGAGGGATGCGCTTCGGGAGCAATGGGAGAGCAATGCAGAGGCCTATGCAGAGCTAATAGGCGGTGTCGGAACACCATTCCATCAGCAGATCCTAGTGCCAGCCCTCGACCGTCTGATTGGCGAGGTATCAGGCATCCGCCTGCTTGACGCGGGATGCGGAGAGGGCTATCTGTCAAGGCGATATGCGAGGCGTGGCGCTAGAGTTGTCGGCATCGACATATCTGAGCGTTTGATACGTCTTTGCCGGTTGCGCGCCGAGGAGGAGGGTCTGGACATAGAGTATCGTGTTGGCGATGTCTGTGACCTCAGCGACATCGAGGCAGCAAGCTTCGATGTTGTGCTTAGTAATCTCGTTCTATTGAACGTTCCATGTCTTGAGGTGGCTCTGCGAGAATTCAACCGGGTCCTTGTGGATGGCGGGAGAGTCGTCTTCTCCATCGTGCATCCCGCCTTCGACTTCTACGGTCCTGGCAGATGGGAAATGGGAGAGAAGGACAGACAGACGCGGAGGAGAAGAGGGTTACACTTCGTTGTTGATCGTTATGCGGACGAGCGGTCCTATGAGAGAGTCTGGAGAACCAAGACTGGCGACCCATTTCCGAGACCCATAACCTTCTACCATCGCATGATATCCACCTATGCACGGGTGATACGCAGCACCGGGTTCATAGTCGATATCATCGACGAACCAACTCCTGTGGTCGATGACCCGTTCTTTGACAGGGAGAAACGCATACCGATGTTCATGGTGTTCAGACTATTGAAGGAGAGAGACATAGTACAATGACGCAACATTCGGGTGACAAGTCGGGAGAACACTCTCTTGAGGAGCCAAGAGAGTTCGATGTCAGTGTGAGATGGAATATTGAACAGAACCACGGAGAGGCCATGGTGAAGGGACAGCCCCCCATCAGAGTGGGACGACCGCCAGAGAACCTCACACCTGAGCACCTGGTGGTGGCAGCTGTCACGACTTGCTTTGTGAACTCTTTCGTCTATTTCACGAAGAAGATGCACATAGAGTTCAAGTCTATCGTGGCCGATGGCACTGGTGTCCTTGAGAGAGTGGGACGGAGCTTCGAGATCACGCGGATCACCGTACGGGCAACTGCGGTCATATCAGAGGAGGACTTGCGCCATCGAATGGAACGCGCCCTAGAGCTGGGAGCCAAGTACTGCTTCGTCGGAAACAGCCTGAAGAGCAAGCCAGAGTACTCGTTCCAAGTGATTGTCGAGGGGAGCGGATAGCACAGAGATATCACCTCGCCACGACCTAACCCTTTTTGTGTACTGCGAACATCGCGGTGAAACAGCAAGGTGAAACCTAATGAGCGAGGAATCACATAAGTATGAGGTGAGAGTCGACTGGGACAGGGACAGAATAGGCAGCCTGACCATTGAGGGGAAACCGACCGTCCAAGTGGCCACACCGCCGGAGTTCGAGGGAGGAGTGCCGGGGATAATCTCGCCGGAGGATCTCTTTGTCGCATCGGCAGCTGCCTGCATGATGACGACCTTTGTCACCTTCTCAAAGAAGATGCGATTCGAGTTCAAGGCCTTCTCGTGCAAGGGAACTGGTACTCTGGAGAGAGTCGAGAAGGGGTTCCAGTTCACACATATCCTGCTTGAGTCGACCGTGGTCGTGGACTCTGAGGATATCAGGCACAAGGCTGAGAGAGCACTCGAGCTGGCGGGGAAGTATTGTCTTGTGTCGAACAGTATGAGATGTACTGTAGAACACAGAAACACGGTCGTTGTGCAGGAGTAGATGGATCCACTGGAGGGGATGGTGATGCATAGACGGTACAGACCGTCTATGACGCATCACCACTGGAGGGCGGCCTGATGAAGATGGACTCGCCAGAGTCGGGAATCTGTATCTCGACGAGAGTCTTGTCATCGGGTCGTCCAAAGCCCAGCTTCTCAATCCCGTGCATGGCCTTGATGTCCTTCGCCCACGGCCTAAGGCTCTCGGGCACAAACGCCTCAGGCAGTCCGTGACGCAGGGACAGATTGTTCTCTCGCTTGAACTTCCAGAAGGCGCCATTCGTCTGCATGACCAGCGCTGTGAACTCACAGAGTGGTGACTCCCACTCGTCGTTGATCGTCGGATAGGGCTGCCTGTGAACACCCTTCTTGTCATAGAGCTCGCGATAGATCTTGTCGGTGATGAAGGGCGTCATTGGGGCCAGTGCGCGGAGAATGACTCGCAGGGTTTCGTGAAGTGTGAACCATGCAGACCGCTGCTCACGCTCCGTAAAGTCGTTGTTGGTGTTGAAGCAGCGCCCCTTGAGCATCTCCAACACGTGGTCTGCAAAGAAGCCCCACGTGAACCGGCGGATCTCAATGGCAGGCTTGTGAAAGTCCAGCAACTCGCAACTGGAGGTGATTGTCTTCACCATGTTGTTCGCCTCTGCGAGAATCCACTGGTCCACGGGCGTCAGTTCGTTGAATCTCATCGGATCGGGCACCGGGAACATCGAGATGAAACGGGCGATATTCCACAGCTTTGTCATGAATCTTGTGACACCTCCGAGACGCTCCTCGGAGAAGCGTATGTCGCTGCCCAGTCCTGCCTCGAGAACTCCAAAGAGGCGCATAGCGTCAGCTCCGTACTTGTCTATGAGGGGGCCGGGAGGAGGCGAGTTGCCACGGGACTTGCTCATCTTCTCACCCTTCTCATCCACCACATGGCCAGAGATCCAGACCTCCTTGAAAGCGGGCTTCCCAAGCAGCTGGTACGTCCTCAGGAGGGAGTAGTACAACCAGGTCCTCACAATCTCCTTGCCCTGCGGACGAATGACATTGCCAAAGGCGCGTTTGAACAGCTCCTCGTCTCGCAGGAAGCCGATTATGTAGAGGCCGCTGATGGACGAGTCCATCCAAGTGTCAAACGTACGCTCCTCGCCTCTGAAGCCCTCTGAGGCACCACACTTGGGGCACTTGTCGAACGGCGGATCTTCGCACCACGGTTGATAGTATCGCAGCTCACCGGACTCGGGAACAATCGCTGCACCACAGGCGTTACAGTACCAGACAGGAATCTCCGTGCCGTAGTATCGTCGTCTGCTGATGGGCCAATCCACAGAGACACGGTCAATCCAGTCAAGCAGTATCTGCTTGTGGAACTCCGGATAGAACTTCATCTGGTCTGCCACTTCACGAATCTTGTCCACAAACTCCGTCTGCTTGAGATAGAACTCATCCATGGCGATGAACTCGATGGGGGTCTTGCTCCTCCAGCAGAGCGGTACCCTCTGGAGGGTGGGCTCCTGTTTGAATAACAGCCCAGCGGCCTTTAGGTCCTCGATTATGCGCTTCCGTGCCTCCGCCACTGGTAGTCCTGCATACTTTCCCGCAGCCTCCGTCATAGTCCCATCAGGAGATATTGCTGCTATGGGCTTCAGCGCATAGTCACGGAACGCCATCACGTCTGCCATGTCACCATAGCTGCACACCATCAACGCGCCAGTCCCGAACTCCATCTGGGCAGTTGGACTGGCGATTATGGGCACCTCAAAGTTGAACAGCGGCACCTTGGCCTTCTTGCCCACATAGTCACGGTATCGCTCGTCATCAGGATGGACGAACACAGCACCACACGCACAGAGTAACTCCGGCCGTGTCGTCGCAATCTCGAGAGGCTTCATCCCCTCGACCTCGAAGTAGAGATAGTTGAGCGTGCTCTCACGCTCCGCGTACTCCACCTCAGCATCTGCGATCGTGGTCTTACAGTCGAAGCACCAGTTGTTGGGCCGATAGTCCGTATAGACCAGTCCTCGGTTCCACAGCTCGATGAATGTTGCCTGCGTGACTGCACGATATTCTGGGCTGTCTGTACGATAGCTCCCCTCACGCTCATAGGTGTTGAATCCAATCCCGAATCGTCTGAAGGCCTCAATCACCTCTTCTTCATAGACGTCGAGTTGCTCCTTGCACTTCGACACGAACTCTGCGCGTGGCGTGGAGTGCATTGACAGCCCGAACTCCTTCTCAACTCGTAGTTCGACTGGCAGGCCATTCCGGTCAATGCCCAGAGGAAAGTTCACCTCAAGACCCTGCATTCGTCGATAGCGGGCAATCATGTCGATCTGGGTATAGTGGAGCATCTGCCCCAGGTGAACGTGCCCTGAGAGATATGGTGGGGGCGTGTCAACACTGTAGATGGGCCGCTCAGAGGCGGGGTTGAATTCGTAGGTCTTCTCCTCCTCCCAGCGGCCGATTAGCTCCTCCTCTGCAGAGGGTTTCCAGCGTTTCGTGGTAAGTGCAGGCTTGAACTTTGACACCGCGCCTCGACTCCTTGTTGATGTCGACTGTGATTTTCAGCCACACAACTCAAGCGGTTCACAAGCTGTACTACTAAAAGAGTTTCTGGCCAATTGGGGTTAACCAGCACCTGAAAGTATATTGCGAAAATTCGAGGAGTTGGTCTATTCGAGAAACCTTCTTTAACAAAGGCCCCCAGTCTGAGTGGAGAGAACGGAGAGGCAGCAACGGTGCAGCTAGTCGTGAAGATAGGCGGTTCTCTGCTCTATGACGAGAACGGACATGCCCATCTCGACAAGATCAGAGGACTGGCAGGCGCGCTTCGCGCAGTTATGGACGACGGCCATCAGCTGGTGGTCGTCGTGGGTGGAGGAAGACCTGCCCGTACATTCATATCGGCTGCACGTGCACTTGGTGCCAACGAAACCCAATGCGACTGGATTGGGATCAAGGTCGCCAGACTCAATGCCGAACTGCTCTGCGCCGCACTAGGAGAGTACGCCTATCCAAAGATAGTGGAGGACCTCGACGAACTTGAGGTGGCCAGGCACACCGGGAGGGCGGTCCTGATGGGAGGACTGATCCCCGGCCAGTCGACTAATGCGGTGGCAGCGGTAGCCGCTGAGATTGTGGGCGCAGACCTGCTTCTGAACGCGACGAACGTCGACGGCGTCTACGACCGTGACCCGAAGGAGAGTGGGGCGCGAAAACTCGAGAGAGTGACCGTGAGCGAACTGGACCGGATACTCTCCGGGGGCGGCACCCGTGCGGGGGAGTACCGGCTCTTCGACCCAGTCGCGATACGTGTGGTTGGTCGTTCCCACATATCAACAGTAATATTCAATGGGAGTGACCCCACGAACATACTGAGGATTGTGCGCGGCGAGGACATCGGAACAAGGGTGATGCCGGACGGGTAGATAGACGCATGAGATGGGAGGGACGCAATCATTGAGACGGCTGCTGGAGAAGATATTCACCTCGCGAGCGCAGACTCGGGTCGTACAGCACTTTCTTGACCGACCGAAAGAGTTCTTCAATCTGAGCAGGATAGCCAGAGAAACGGGACTGGCACACTCCACAATCCACAGAGTTGTCAAGCCTCTCGTCAAGATGGGCATCGTGAAGGAGATCAGAGTGGGCCGCCAGATCAGACTCTTTGTCCTGGAGTCCGAGAGCCCCGTCGTAAAGGTTCTTGCACAGTTCTATGATGAGGTACGTCCACTGCTGGAATCCCTGCCCGAACCGTCAGAGACCGTGGAATAGATTCTATCACTACGGAAATGGCTATAAATCAAGACTCGAGAAATAAGGGATAGGAGTGCCGAGGTAGCCAAGTGGTCAACGGCGGTGGACTCAAGATCTTACGACCACACGATGAGAGATCCACTCTCGTAGGAGTTCACGAGTTCGAATCTCGTCCTCGGCACCATCAACTCTCATCCTCTCTCGTCCACATCCCAACAATCTTTCTCAACTCATCATTCTCAGCAGGTCGTCGACAGACCGGGTGTTGATAACGTCCTCTGCAGTGAGCCAGCCACGCCGGGCCTGCGCAACACCAAACCGGAGGTTCTCCAGCTCCTGAGTCCGATGCGAGTCTGTGTTGATGGCGATGAGCAGGCCCATCTCCTTGGCAAGACGAAGATTTGCATCGTTCAGGTCGAGACGAACGGGATGAGAGTTCAACTCCATTATCACCTGATTCTCACGGGCCGCCTCGAAGACTCTCTCAAGGTCAATCTCGATTCTAGGTCGACGTAGAAGCATCCGTCCGGTCGGATGACCAAGAATGTCGACGTGCCTGTTCCCAAGAGCTGTGACCACCCGTTCGGTCATCGTTGCGCGGTCGTCCTTCAGGTGGGAGTGCACGGACGCCACCACAACATCCAGCTGAGAGAGGACGCTGTCATCAAGATCGAGCTCCCCACTGGGAAGAATGTCCACCTCGATTCCCTTCAGTATCCGGACCCTCCAGCGTCCCGAGGCGTTCAGCTCATCTATCCGGTCCATCTGGCGGAGAAGTCCCCCCTCGTCAAGCCCGCCAGCAATAGTCAGGCTCTTGGAGTGGTCGGAGATGCAGAGATACTCGTGCCCCAGAACCTCTGCCGCTGTGACCATCTCCTCAAGCGTGTTGGCACCATCTGACTGATTGGTATGAACGTGAAGGTCACCCTTGATGTCGTTGGGGGAGATGAGAATAGGAAGCTCGTTCTTTTGAGCCGCCTCAATCTCACCACGATCCTCCCTGAGCTCCGGGGGGATGAACTGCAGGCCCAGCGTAGAATAGATGTCCTGCTCCTCTCGCCCGGCGACCATTCGGTCCTTGTCAAAGAGGCCATACTCATTTAGCCGTAGACCCTTCCGCATTGCAATTGACCTGAGGTGAACATTGTGGTCCTTGCTGCCAGTGAAGTACTGCAGTCCAGCACCATAGCTCTCTTCAGCCAGCAGTCTGAGGTCTACCTGAGTCCCTCCACGAAGCCGGACTGACGTCTTTGTATCGCCGTGGACAAGCACATCAGCGGTCTCTGGACTGTTCATCAAAGCTCCTGCCACAGCCTCGCCATCATCAGCACACACCAGTATGTCGATGTCACCAATTGTCTCCTTCCGGCGCCTGACTGATCCCGCGATGTCGATTCGTTTCACTGGGACCTGCGACCTTATGTGTTCCACAAGGCTCTCAGCGAGGGCCAGAGCGTCAGAGAGGAGCACACGTGACATTCCTGCACGGACCAGCGCTATTCCCTCAGATATCTGTTCAATCGTCTTGGTCCCAATTCCGCGTAGACCCTTGAGGCGACCCTCACGGATGGCGGCCTCGAGAGAGTCTAGGTCGGTCACCCCCAGCGACTCGTAGAGCGTCTTGATTGTCTTGGGCCCCACACCGGGAATCGCCTCCAACTCGGCCACTTTGACTGGAATCTTCTCACGTAGTGCCTCCAGTTTCTCGATGCGGCCCGTGCGGAGGTATTCCTCAATCTTCTTGGCAATCGACTTTCCAACGCCCGGAATGTCTGTGAGCTCACCCCGTGCGGCTATGGACTCAATGTCCTCTCCAAGTGACGACACCGCCCGCGCGGCCCGGGCATATGCCCGCGGCTTGAATCTGTCCTTGCCCTCGACCTCTAGGAGTATGCTCATCTCGTGGAGCAGCTGGGCAAGTTCTCTGTTCTTCATCTGTCGTATGCCTCCCAGTCCTCTGACCACGGGTCGATGGACCTGACTGTGTCCACAACGGTGCGGATGTTGTCCTCGGGCGTGTCTTGGAAGATGACACAACCGGGCGCCACAATGAGTCTGCGCAGACCTGTTTCGCGCAACACTGAGAGGAGCTGTTCCTCTATCTCCTCCTTGGAGCCATTGCGCAGAATGCCAGTGTGATCAATTCCGCCAAGGACGGCCAGGTGCATCTGCTGCTTCGCCTCACGGAGACTGGGCGTCGCGCGCTGGTCCTCCCAGTTGATTGCGCTCACACCTGGGACTCGAGATATCTTGTCCAATCGTACACGTTCACCAGGCTCATGGGCGTGGAGATGGACCACAATGAAGTCAGAGCGATGACGGACTCTTGAGATTAGTTTCAGCTGACTTGGCAGGACGAAGCGCTCGTAGAGTTCGGAGGAGATTGACCTGTCCGTTGAGTGTTGTGATGCAATGAACAGTCCGTCGGCACCAGCGTCGAGCGTGGCCAGCGCAAACTCCGTCATCACCGTCGTTATGACCTCCAGTGCACGCTCCATGAGATCGGGATGCGACTTGAGATAATCAACTAGTGGCCCCTGGCATAACTTGTCAGCGACCATCGTGGGATCGAAGATTGTGGCCATTGTGGGAACCGTGTCCTGTGCGTACCGGTGTATCATCTCGACAGCGCGGACCTGCTCTCCAAACTCGCCAGCGTTCACATCCACTGGCTCTATGGTCTCCCAGTCACTGACATCTCTTACCCTGCACGACTTGCAGACTGTAGAGCCGCTGACTGCACCCTCATAGACGGCCTCACAGCCCCAGTCCACGACAGGATAGCGACCGTGAAATGATATCTTGAGCAGGTCGTGTTGAAACCTCCTATGAAGGTCTATCTCGGCGGTTGCAAGGCCCTCTGCAGTGCGGTCCCTCTCGGGATGGTGCTGCCACAAGGAGAGAGGTATGTGCTCGGGTAGCTCTCCCAGCAGCGCCTCTCTGACAAGCTCAAATCGCGTCATGACATCTAGTCGAGAGCACCTGCGGGATAAAGAGAGTTGCGGAGCAGTCGCCAGCAGGCTCCCTGATGGAGAAACTCGACAAGAGCGTCACTCAAGAATGTCATCAATGATACGACCGAGGCGAGGATCGTCTCTGAACACCTCACCAATCTGTTTCTTGCCCACGGCAAGACGTATCTTCTTGGTGCGGCCGTACCGACCCTTCGAGATGACCGTCGTATTGATCAGACCCAGCATGTCGAGCTCTGAGATCAGGTCAGAGACTCGTCGCTGCGTGAGTGTGTCAAGTGATAGTGCCCGGGCCACCTCGGTGTAGACATTGAAGCACTCACCAGTGAAGATGTCCCGCTTGCCCCTCTTGGTGAGGGCATACACGGCGAAGAGCACGGCCTTGGACTGCATCGGCAGCGTCTTTATCGCCTCTGTCACACTGTCACGTTCGAGTATCTTCTGTGCCTCTCGGACGTGCTCTTGGGTGACCTTGTCATCACCCCTTCTCTCAGCGAGTTCGCCCGCCGTACGCAGGAGGTCGAGGGCACGACGAGCGTCCCCGTGTTCCTGTGCTGCCAGTGCCCCCACGAGATTGATGACACCCTCGTCGGCAATCACCCCATCATTGAACGCGAGCGATACACGCTGCTCGAGAATTCCTCGCAGCTCGACTGCATTATACGGTGGGAAGACCACCTCCTCCTCACCAAGGCTGCTCAGAACACGCGGGTCGAGCATCTCCTTGAACTTAAGGTCGTTACTAATACCGATTATCGAGATGCGACTGCGTGTCAACTCCCCATTCATCCGTGTCAGACCATACAGGATGTCGTTGCCCTGACTCACGTCGCGTTTCAGCAGGCTGTCGACCTCGTCCAGCACCACGACAAGGATGTTCTCCTCAGAGTCGAGCTTCGTCTTGAGCACCTTGCGGATCTCGTCAGTCGGCAGACCTGTGAACGGCACCTCCGAGCCGTCCGGCATTCGGGCCCCTATCTGTTCACATAGACTCCGCAGCACCCGGTAGTTCGTACCCACGATCCTGCAATTGACGAAGGCGCTCAATGGCGGGCGGACACCACTCTCGTTCGCCTTGGACACCAATGCCTTCAGCACGTATTTGGCGACCACCGTCTTTCCCGTCCCAGTCTTTCCGTAGCACAGAATGTTAGATGGCGGCGCACCACGGAGCGCTGGCCCGAGTATTGATGCGATCCTGCTCATCTGCTCATCACGATACGGGAGCTCGTCTGGGACAAACGTCGGCCTGAGAGCGTGCCGATTGCGGAATATTGACTGACCCTGAAGGAACTTGTCAAAGAGCTTGTCAAGGGGCTTCTCCAACTTGAACTCTCAACTCCATCGGAAGAGAGGGTTGCTTCCAGTGTTTCCTATGGAGCTTGTGGAGCCGGCTCCCGAAATAAAGTCAAGTATTACGAACACCGCGAGGGGAGCTATGATTATTACCGAGAGGCGGGGGAGGACATGGCAGGCACAGTACGGGGAACTGCCAATCCAACGGAGATGAACTGCCTCTTGCGACTGCGAGAACTCGAGATGGCCCTTGAGAGAATCGAACGGAGGGAGCAGAGAGAGATCTCGCTTGAGGACTACCCGACACCAGCCCCCATAGCAGCTGCAATCCTCTACGCTGCAGAGATGGAACATGGTGACATCCGTGACAAGGTCGTGGTCGACCTCGGATGTGGCGATGGAATATTTGCGATAGGGGCAGCGATGCTGGGGGCCCGAGGGGTGATTGGGATCGATGTGCAAAGCAAAGCCTTAAAGGTCTGCCAACGGAATTCAAGACTGCTAGGAACAGATGGCGTGACAGACTGGGTCCTTGGGGAGGTAACTTCTCTCGGACTTAGAGATGTAGACACTGTGGTGAGCAATCCTCCCTTCGGGGTCAAGAAACGTGGAGCCGATGTCGCCTTCTTGACCAAGGCCCTGTCCATAGCCAAAGTGACATATAGCATTCACCTGGCAGGTGAGAAGAATAGAGAGTTCCTCAGGAGGAAGATTGAGGGTCTCGGAGGAAGAGTGACTCAGATCGAGACGTTCGAGTTTCCAATACCGAGGCTGTTCGAGTTCCACAGGAGAGAGCGACACAGGACGCAAGTGGACCTGTATAGAATAGAGAGTGTCAAGAGGTGAGATTCCCAAGATGGCAAACGTGAAGAGCGGTGACATTGTGGTACCGGGAGATCCTCTGTGTGTGATTGAAGAGTTCACCCCCAGCTTCGGGACCTATGAGGAGAATGGAGTGGTCTATGCGGCCACCTCCGGTGCCGTCGCTGTGGATGTCAAGAAGCGTGAGATACGGGTGGTGAATCCGGACGGCTCAATCCGACTATCACTCCCGGTGAAGGGGGATGTCCTGCTCGGAGAGGTCATCAATGTGTATGACCAAAGGGCCGAGGTGACGGTTGTCAAGCGCAATGACACGGACATTCACAATGCGCTGATAGGAGAGGTGCACATAAGCAATGTCACTCGGCGTTATGTCAAATCGATGTACGATGTGCTGCGCCCCAGTGACATAGTCAGAGCAAGAGCTCTGAATACCCATCAGATTCCCGTGCAGCTGAGTCTTGTCGGCCCCGAGTTCGGGGTCATCTATGCCAAGTGCAGCAAGTGTGGTTACCCGTTGACATACACTGCACCAAACAATCTCATCTGTCTGCGATGCGAGAACAGAGAAACTCGCGAGACCGCAAATGACTATGGCCAGAGATTCGGTCTCGAGCCGCGGCCAGACCTTGCGCCTCGACGGAGAGCCCCTCGTGGACCTCCTAGAGGAAACCGCAGAACCAGGCCAATGGGACGACGAAGACTGCCACCGAGACAACAGCACGATGGACGACGTCCACCACGAGGCAGATCAGCAGGACAGAGGACGGGCAGAGGTAGTAGGAGAAGATAAAGATGGAACCCAAGATCATCGAGAACAGCAGATACGAGATCAAGTTTGAGGTAGTAGGGGAGGGTCACTCCTTCTGTAATCTGCTCCGCAAGACGCTCCTTGAGGAGCCAGCGGTGGAGTTCGCCGGATACAGCATTGACCATCCACTCCTCTCCAACCCAGTATTCACCCTCAGGACGAAGCGTCGGCAGGCGAATGTCGTTCTGAGAGAGGCACTGGAGAAGATGCTCGCAAGGACCGAGGAGTTCAGAAAGAAGTTCAAACAGGCAGTCGCTGATAATGAGGTCTGAGAGTCAGGGTGAGGATGACCCAGTCCCGGCGGACTGGTCAACACTTGTGAAGTCCAGCTCTGTTCGAGACATCATGGCCGACACCGGCTTGGCACAGATAGGCGACAATCTTGTCAACCTATGCTTCTCGGTGGCCAAGTCGCTTGTCACCGGGAGAATGGTGGGCGAAAAGGTCAGCGACAAGGTCTTGGCAAGAGCAATAAGGGCCACACCACTGTATCAGCACGTTGGGCATCGTACTGATGCGGGCACGGCGGGCGATGCCTACGAGGCCATAGTCGGTTACCTCTGGCTGACTGGTCGGACGACCGTTGGGGAGATTGTCGAGATTATTGCAAGACATCTCCATATCGATGAGAAGATGAACAGAAGACAGCAGGCTGGAGCCGCGGCCGAGGCGCTGCGAAGGCTTGTCGAGACTCTATCGGAGAGGTTGTAGGACATCTGTGCGGCTCCAAGGCTGTTAGTGCCCTGTCAGAATCCTTAAGTTGGTTGACATTCCGCGGAGAGTCCAACAGATGAGGTACTGAGAGATGGAGTTCTGCGACAAGTGTGGTGCGATGATGGTCCCCGTCACTCTTGAAGATGGGTCGAGGGTACTCAAGTGTCGTAGCTGTGGCACCATAAAGAAGATCAGTGGTGCAATGAGAGTTTCGCAGAAGCTGAGAAAGACACCCCGGGACAAGATAGTAGTAGTTGAGGATGAGAGTATCCCCATGCCCGTGACGAAGGCCACCTGTCCAAAGTGTGGGAATAACGAGGCATATTACTGGACACTGCAGACGCGCCGTGGCGATGAGGGCGCTACAGAGTTCTATAGATGTACAAAGTGCAAGTATACTTGGCGGAACTATGGCGGCTAGAGCGCCAAGGACGTACAGACTTATTACCAGAGCGCCAGTAACACCTGAGGAGAAGAGGTGCCCACCGTGAGCGATGACAGGAAGTACAGGCCCCGTCCAGCAGCACCCTTTGTGACCGTCCGCTCTCTGTCAGATGACACATCCGGCCCGGTCCGCATCCTTGGCATAGTAATAGAGTCCAAGCCGGGAGTGGCAATAGTTCAGGACCTGCTTGATGATGTGGACAGGGCACAGTCGATTCGCGTGATAGTCGAGGGAGAACTTCAAGTCGAACACAAGTACATTGTGATGGGGGAGGTCACGAGGAAGAAGGGAGAGGATGGAGGCCTCCTGATCAGTGCAATCCTCGCTCACGATGTGAGCGACCTTGACGTGCGGGAGTTCAAACGCGCACTGGAGCTCGAGAGAGAAGTGCATGCGTATCTCGTGCGGTGAGTCCGCTGATGCGAAAAGGGGCATGAGCAGATTAAAATGTGTGTTGGGCCGAAGGTGGGAGCGTTAGACAGTTGGGTTGTTCAAATACATCAGGCCCGACTATCACTTGAACGATACGGATAATGTGATGGAGAATTGCTGTCCAAAACGACGGCCCGACGAACAGATGAAAGAACAGAAAAGGAAATGGAGTGCTGACTGGAGGAGCAGAAATGTTTCACGCGACTCTCGATAGTACCAAGACGTGGAAGCAGATTGTGGATGCGCTGGCAACATTGCTCACGGAGGTTGTCTTCATCATCGATGATAAGGGGATATCGCTGTGCCAGCTTGACTCGTCAAAGGCTGCGATGATCGACCTCAGCCTCCCCGCCGGAGTCTTTCAGGAGTATCAGTGTTCCCAGGAGCACGTGGTATGTCTCGACACGGACGAGCTCGTGAAGGTGAGCAAGAGGATGGCCGGGGACGATCACATAGAGTTCAGCCTTGACGACGATGCACAGAGATTCGAGATAAAGCTGATTGGACAGGCCGAGAGACGGTTCAGTTTTATGCTTCTCACGCCTCCAGAGGAACGGCGGTCAAGCAAGCCCATGCCATACGATGTACGTGCAGAGATGTTTACCGATGCGTTCAAGCAGGCCATCAAGGACATCAGTGTCATATCTAACCACGTGAGGATTCGCGCCGAGGAGGGCACCCTTGAGTTCAGAGGCGAGGGAAACCTTGGAGAGGCGCATGTCACTCTCAGGGTTGGAGAAGAGTCGCCACTGTACAGTCTTGAGATTGGCAGACCAGCCACGGCGATGTACTCTATGAGCTATCTTGCAAATATCTCGAAGGCGATGTCAAGCGACAGCCTCGTGTTACAGTTTGCGACCGACAAGCCGATTCAGATGGAGTTCGGAGTGGCCGAGGGAGGAACTATCAAGTTCATCCTTGCGCCGCGTATTGAGAGAAGATAGACGAATGGCAGGACGCACAACAAGACACATTGAAGGCGAGCCATCAGACTGACGTTTCTGCCAGCGCCATCCATACTCTGACCATCTGTCCGCAGAGGTAGACAAAGACCGCCCGCAGTAGCAGGAGCCCAAGGCGATGCCCAACCGAGATGTCACAAAGAGGCAGAAGTTCCTACAACTGATGTTCCACCAGTACTACAAAGAGAACGCGAACACGGTGGACGCTCCCGATCGACTGAACATGCGAGAGTTCGCCTTTGAAACCTGGGAGTACACATGGAGATGTACTCAGCGTACCGAAACCGATGAGAATGGACACTCCAGACGGGTGGGCTGCGGCTCAAGGGGGACATCGTTGCAGCGGGTGAGCACCTGCCCCAAGTGCGGGGCCCGTGGTGTCACCTCTACGAACTGGTTGCGCCATCTCGGATTCCGTACGGCCGATGCCCTCCGGAGAGAACTTGCATCACGTGCCCCCCACAGTGTGTATCACTCAGCGGCGTTCTACAGAGTGCCCGTCGCACGAAGTATGTACGAGAAGCAGTGGACAGGAGCTGAACTCGTCTTTGACATCGACGCCGACCATCTAGATTCGCCCTGCACTCACGACCACGACGGCTGGATCTGCGCGAATCCCGAGTGTCAGAGAACGGGTAGAGGAGATCCCCCGGAGATGGGCTGTCCGTCCTGCGGGCGAATGGACTTCATCACACGAAAATGGCTCTGTGACAGATGCATGGACGATGCAAAACGGCACACTCTAAAGGTCTTTGATGAGTTTCTCGTCAACGACTTTGGCATTGATAGCGACAGTCTGCAGCTGAACTACAGTGGTCATAGAGGGTATCATATACGCGTACGTGACCCCAGAGCCTTTGCAATCGACTCCACGGGCCGGGTTGAGATTGCGCAGGCTATTGTCGGAGCAGGTCTGGACGGTGCGCGGGTGATAGGAACCCTTGCGGGCATCCCAAGGGTGCCTCCAAGGAACGCGGCAGGATGGGGAGGCAGGCTTGCAGATGCGATTCTGGACTTTGTCAGGGATATCGACTCATATGAGGGCAGTCAGAGGTGGATGGCAAGGCTCAAGCAGCACAGGGAGAGGATTGTGAGAGAGTTGCTCAAAGAACCCCCAAACCTCTGGCGGGGGGCGGGAATTGGCGTGAAGTCCTGGCGGGAGATTGCGGAGATTGCAGCTACACGATATGGTGGGAAGATTGACATACCGGTCACACATGATGTGCATAGAGTGATAAGGTTGATAGGCAGCATCCACGGCAAGACCGGATTCGTGGTCGCAGAACTCAACAGAGAGTCGATTGAGGCGTTCGATCCCTTCGGAAATGCCCTTGCCTTTGACGACAGTGTCCTACGCGTCCACACTCTGGGTGGTCTACTCGAGGTGCCCAGGTTTAGGATTGGTGACGAGATATATGGGCCGTTTGGCGATGAGGTGGTCGACCTGCCAATGAATGCTGCAATGTTCCTATTGTGCAAGGGGGCGGCCGTCCTTGAGTGATGAGATGCGCTACGATAGTATTGCGGAGATCTGGGATAAGGAGGTACACTCCGAGGAGCTGCTCGACCTCGATGACCTCACTGTGGGCAGAATGGCAGAATACCTCCGACAGGTACGCATTGCACTGACCGAGGTGCCCGCGGAGGACACCATTCAGGAGGACCTGTACAGACAGGAGATTGAGAACCTAGAGTTCATGATTCGGGACCTATTGACGCTGCGTAGGGACAAGATACTGATGGCGGTGATGGAGGGCAGAGACGTCAACGCCGGGATGCTCTTGACGGAGGAGGAGTTCTATGGCAGACTGAAACGTGCCTTTCAGAGCCATACTAAGCTTGTTGAGGACATTCTGATCGGCAGCCACATAGCGCAGCCAGAGACGACCGTTGTGGTGGGAGGTGACACGAGCGAGGAAACAGTGGAGCATATTCTGGTCAGGTTCACCAAGACCATTGACACACCGTTCGTCGGGATTGATGAGAGAGTATATGGCCCGTTCGAGAGAGAGGATGTTGCAGTGATTCCCGCCTTGAATGCACAGCCTTGGTTACGCGATGGCACCGTCATCAGGATAGTGCCAGAACGCAGTGAGTCTGGGACGGAGTGAGCATGATGAAAGATGAACAGGTAGTGGAGGAGCTTGTGAAACTGTTGCGGGAGATCAACGAGGCTCAGAAGAGCCTCAATAGCGAGTATCAGCGGCTTGAAGTGGCCATCTCTGGAGTGCTCCGTCTCATCGGCGACCAGGCACAAGTGATAAGGGGGCTTGGCGGGGACAAAGACCAGCTGAGCAGATACGTCATACGAGAGCTGGCGCGTCTTCGCGATGAGACCGAGAAACGGATGACATCACTGGCCAAGAGTGTCGTGGCCATCAGAGAGAGTGTTACAAAAACGATAAGTGACGGGCGGGACGAGGAGGGAGTATGAGCATTCAGAGGGAGCACCTGATATGGGTGGCGTGGGCAGTCGCAGTTGTGCTTGCGCTCCTTGGCACCACGGCCCCGCCCCTCAAGACGTGGCCGTTGGTCAATGTCGTCCTTATGGAGATCGTCACGATTCTGGGTCTTACACTGTTGGTGCTGCTGATATACAAGAAGGGGCTCTAGGTAATCAAGTTCGGCCGTGACACAGCCCATCTCTGTCGTCGTCGCGGCTGTGGTAGAGCCGACTTTTTCTGAAGCTTTTAATATCGGCGCGATTGTTGCAGTTCCACTTGTCGCCCATGAGAAGGCGTCCACAGGGAAGTGAAACAGATGACCGAAACGGACGGCTCTGAGAGGCCACCGGCCACACTGATTGAGCCCATCGACATGTCGACACTGGATGCCAGTTTTCGGAGAGAGATTCAGAGCATGCCGGATGGCGATGAACTCTCTGCGTGCTTCGCATGCACGACGTGCACCGCAGCGTGTCCAATAGCGAACCAGTGGGAGTACAAACCTCATCAGCTGATCAGAATGATCATCCTGGGCATGCGGGACGAGGTGCTCTCATCCAAGGAGATCTGGGAGTGTCTGACCTGTTTTCAGTGTCAGGAGCGTTGCCCTCAGAAAGTCCGGGTCACCGACATCATCTTCGACTGTAAGAATCTCGCTGCCGAGGAGGGGAAGATTCCAGATGCCATCAGAAATCTTGCAAGAGAGCTGCTTGAGAAGGGCCAGCTATACGTGATAACAGCCGACTGGGAACGCGAGGATCTAGATCTCGAGCCGGAGTTGCCGGGGCTCTCCACTGAGGAGTTCAAGACCATCCTCAGAAACACTCGAACAGGTAGAATTGTGGGCGGTGAGTGACCAATGCCAACATACAATCTGTATATGGGCTGCAGTGTTCCTGCAAACTATCCGAACTACGAAGCGGCGCTGCTCAAAGTGGCAAAGGCCCTCGATGTCGAATTGAACTACATGGAAGGTGTGGGCTGCTGTGGTAGTCCGAACCTCAGAGCCTTCGACTACTACGGATGGCTCGTCGTCAATGCCAGAACTCTTGCAATAGGCGAACAGAATGGGCATGACATAGTCACACCCTGCAACGGGTGCTTTGCCAGTCTCAAGGACGCTCTCTACCATCTCAGGCATGACAAGAAGGATATGAAGCGTGTGAATGAGGAGCTGAAGAAATTCGATCTGGAACTCAGGGGGACCGTGAGAGTCAGGCACGTGGTGGAGGCACTGTATACCGACGTTGGTGTCGATGCCATAAGAGAGAAGGTCACAAGGCCTCTGGATGGCGTTGGGATTGCGATTCACGCAGGGTGCCATCTGATGAGGCCTGCGGATGTCACCGAGATGAGTATCGAGATATTGGAAGAGATGCTTCGAGCAACAGGCGCCACTGTCGTGCAGTATCCGCTGTGGAAGCAGTGCTGTGGTGCAACCGTCCTGCCAGTCAACGAGGCGCTGGCCGTCCGTCTGGCCAGGGACAAACTCCGGTCGATAAAGGACGCTGGTGCCGAGTTCATCATGGTGGTCTGTCCAGCCTGCGGCAACCAGCTCGACCTTCAGCAGTTCGGGATAAAGGACACGTATGGCGAGGGGTATGACCTGCCAGTGCTGTTCTATCCTCAGATTCTTGCGCTGGCAATGGGCATGGATGAGGAGGAAGTTGGCCTCAGTATGAACAGAGTGCCAGCAGACCCGATTCTCGACCATCTGACTGAGTGAATGAGGTGACGGTGATATTGTCCGACAAGGTCCTCATCATTGGCGGTGGCGTGGCTGGCCTTACTGCTGCCATTGAGCTGGCCGACTCGGGAGTGAAGACTGTGCTGGTGGAGCGCCAACACACTGTAGGGGGTAACGCACTTGACCTGTACAAGGCGTTTCCGACCGATGACTGCTTCTACTGCTTTGAGGCCAGTCGCTTTCGGCCGGGGATTCGAAAGTGCTTCTATCGAAGTGCACTCCTGGACCACCCGAATCTTGAGCTGCGGACAAACACGACCGTAGAGGCAGTTGCAGGCAGTCCAGGCAACTTCGAGGTGACGCTGATGGTGGGACCGCAGTATGTCGATCCGATGAGATGCATCATGTGTGGCCTCTGTCAGAAGCTGTCCAGTGCCTTTGTTCTCATCTCGCCACAATGTCAGCCTCAGGCGGTAGTCTACGTCCCAGACCAAGCGGATGACAATGTGAAGGAGGCTGTCGAGAAGTGCCCCACGAAGGCCATCAACCTCGAGGCCCAGCCAACAGAGGAGGTCATCAGGGCATCCGACATTGTGGTGGCCACAGGCTACCACGAGATGAAGCCTGTCGGCATGGAGGAGTATCACTACG
Source organism: Candidatus Thorarchaeota archaeon (assembly GCA_029855935.1). Classification (GTDB taxonomy): domain Archaea; phylum Asgardarchaeota; class Thorarchaeia; order Thorarchaeales; family Thorarchaeaceae; genus B65-G9. The sequence continues at coordinate 21,214 of JAGSHN010000004.1, forward strand.
AGGAGCTTCCCGATGTGGTGACGCAGCTCGAACTTGCACGGATGCTAGACCCGAATGGCGAGACCAGCGGCCAACTGGTACGTCCATCCGATGGTGGTCCTGTGAAACACGTGATGATGGTGCAGTGCGTTGGCAGCCGTGATGAGAACTACTATCCCTACTGTTCCAAGATCTGTTGCGTCTTTGCGTTGAAACATGCGGACATCATAGCACAAGAGCGAGAGGGCGTCCAAGTTTCTGTCGTCTATATGGACATCCGAACCTATGACAGGCATGAGCGATACTACCGCAAGTCGAGAAGGGCGGGTGTCAACTTCATCCGAGGCCGTGTTCAGACGGTCTCCAAGGCCAAGGACGGGGGACTGGAGGTCATTGTCTACGACTCGCTCCTCGACAGATATCTCAAGTTCAGAGTAGATCTCTTCGTGCTCTCCACGGCCCTTGAGCCGTCAGCAGAGAGCAACGAAATGGCACAGATGCTGGGAATCAGGACCTCGAATGGATTCGTTGCCTCACTCGACCCGACTTCGGGCGACGAAGTTATCGTCGGTGACCACGTGTACGCATGCGGCACCGCCCTCGGCCCCGCGGAGGTACCAGAGTCTGTGACCCAAGCAAGGGCAGTGGCCTTGAAGATACTGCAGGGCAGGAAGTGATCACAGATGGACAGCAAGGTTGCCGTGGTACTATGCACCTGCGGAGGAACACTACAACTGGACTACGAGTCCCTGCGTCAGGAGATTGCGAAGGAGGAGGGTGTGACGGGTGTCACTGTGATGGACACCCTCTGCCAGAGCGAGGGTCTAGAAGCACTCTCTCAGATTCTCAGTGATGTAGATGGAAGAGTAGTCATTGCCGCCTGTACCAGTCAGAAGCTCCAACCCCGGGTGGACAACTCACTCGGGCAGGGCAGAGGGCTCAACACCTCGCTGACCCACTACGTCAACATACGCGAACACTGTGCGTGGGTACATCCAGACATCGAGGAGGCCACGAAGAAGGCCCTTGATATGATCAGAGGGGCGGTGGCTGCAACCCGTCTTGCTCAGCCCCTGCAGGTCGCATCTAAAGCGGTGGATGCCCATGTGACTGTCATAGGGGGAGGCATTGCCGGAATTGAGGCTGCACTGAGCCTCTCAAGTCTTGGCTACAAGGTCACCATCTTTGAGGTCACGGACAGGCTAGGCGGACACATCATCAGTCTGCCTGTGATTGCACCCACTGGAAAGTCTGGAGCAGAACTGCTCAGCGGGCGCTTGGAGGCGATAGAGAAGGATGACAACATCACTGTGATGACGAACACAAGGGTCAAATTTGTGGAGGGCGAGATGGGGAATTTCGAGGTGCACTATCTACAGGGAGAGAGCGAGGAGGAGAACGTACTCAAGACCTCTGCCGTGGTCGTCGCGACCGGGTTTAGAGAGTTCAAGCCCACAGAGATGGAGGAGTATCAGTATGGACGCAATCCCGATGTCATCACGCAGTTCGAACTGTCCACTATGCTGACTGAGGGGCGCCTGCAGCGTCCATCAGATGGAGGGCCTGTGAAAGAGGTCGTCATGGTGCAGTGCGTCGGGAGCAGATCTGAGGACTACAAGCGGGACTGTAGTAAGCTTTGTTGCACATTCGCAATAGACAATGCGCTTGAACTCATCAAGAACGACCCCGACATTCATGTCCGTATCATCTATATGGACATCCGTGTCCCCTTTGAGAATGAGCTGATATACAAAGAGTCGAGAGAGAAGGGTGTGGACTACATCAGGGGGCGGGTCAGCATGGTGTGGAGAGAGAACGACAAGACCCGCGTCCGGATATACGACTCCCTTCTTAACCAGTATTTTGAGACATCTCCTGACCTCGTGGTCCTCTCCTCGGCCGTGTTACCTCCCGATGGACTGTACGAGCTCTCCGAGAGCCTTGGATTTGCCATAGAGTACGACGGCCACATCAAGGAGCTCTATGGAAAGCTCCGTCGCAATGAAACAAGAAGACGTGGGGTCGTCGCCGTGGGGGCAGTCACAAGGCCTCAGTTTGTGAGTGAGGCCATAGTGGAGGCACAGGCCGGAGCCCTGATGATTCACAACGAGTTGCAGGGTGGCTCTGTGGAGAAGATCGCAAGAGGAGCACTGCTTGATGTCGACGAGTGTGTTGGCTGCAGTCTATGCGCCCAGCAGTGTCCTCGTGGAGTGCCGCTCATGATCGAACAGACTGAGGCGGAGGAGAGCCAGACCGACTCTGACAAGTTTCTATTCAAGGCATCAATCGACATACTGAACTGCCATGCCTGCGGCGTCTGCCAGAGCCTCTGTCCGACTGGCGCCACGCAACTAAACTTCCTGACGAACGAGCAGCTCTGGGACCAGATAGCGGCCACACTTCGAGATGCAGGACCAGAGTATCCGATCACGCTGTGCTTCCACTGTGAGGAATGCTCTGTTTCCACCATAGACATCGTGGGGACACGAAGACTACAATACCCAGCCAATGTCCGACTGATCCCTGTTCCCTGCGCCGGGCGAGTCAGTATGGTGGACATACTAAAGGCGTTTGAACACGGGGCGAGCACAGTGATGATTGCCGCCTGCGAAACCGACCGTTGTCACATTGGAGGAACAGGCAATGAGATTGCCCAGATTCACGTCGATGTCGCAAGAGAGATTCTCAATGCGATTGGGTGGGACGGCCGTCGGGTCGACATGTTTAGGATGTTCAGCGCCGAGCCGGAGAGGTTCATCGTGGCCGTGAAGGAGATGACCGAGCGGGCTGAGAGCCTCGGACCAACACCCGTACACAAGGGTACTGCGGGTAGGTGGATGGAGGTGAGTGAGTGAGCGGCACTGTCGAACAGGAGCGGGAGATCCCACCGAAGAGGCAACGAATGCTCGATATGTTGATGGTGCTTGGCGGCCTCAAGGAGGAGCAGGCAATCCCTCTGAGCAGGGTGAAGGAGGAGATAGAGGCACTCAAAGCGGGCCTGACCCCGCTGATCTCGGAGATTCTCAGCTTTCCGGACAAGTACAACAAGGCATTTCTCGAGACCGCAGAGAGAATAAGGCTGGCCGAGCAGCTGACAGACCACGGCATTGTCACCGAGGCCATCACCAGACTCGAGGAGGCCCTGTCCATAAGGAGGACAGATGCACTGGAGGGGCTGCTCAATCTCCTCCGGTCCACGCAACAGAAGGACGAGACCACAGCGGAGGAACGACCCGAGAGACCGAGGATGGACATCGGGCAGGTGATAGAGCCTTTATCAGGATTCATCGAGACGGTTGAGGACGCCATCGCAGGATACGAAACAGAGAGAAACAAGCAGGCGCAGGAGGCGCTGGACCGGCTGCACGGTCTGACTGAGGAATTCAGAAACTTGGTCAGACTAGCCAGCGAGAACCCAGAAGAGGCACTCGATGGCCTCCGGAAGATGGGGACCATCACACGGTATGGTCCATTCCTCCGCAATGCTGGACAGATTAGACGAGCCCTGAAGGAGGGTAGAGTGACCCCGGCGCGGTTTGCTGAACTTGTGCAGACCAACATGCTGGTTGAGATGATCCGTGGCCTCATCATGTTCGTCCTGAACAACGTGGGCTCGAAGACCGTGATGCAGCTTGCTGAGATTCTTGACCTCGAGCCAGAGAGAGTCCAGAATGCCATCATCACGATGATTCAGAGGGGGGAGATCAAGATGGTCGGTGTCGAGGAGGGCGCGCCTGTGTACGCTCGCGTGCTCGGCACAGTGCCAAACACTCTTCTCGTTCTCAAGAGGATCTCGCAACAGATGAGGAGCCTCCTCAGGAATGCAGAGGGGTCCGTCAGAGACACTCTCGAAGACGCCGTCGGGAGACTCACCTCGTGTCTGGAGAAACTTCAGCGGCTGGGTCAGTACGACGAGGCGGCCATAGCCGAGGCAGTCAATGAGATGAGAGAGATTGCCGACAGGGCGACCGAGGCTGCCCTGAGCACGGAGAGTTCGGCCGACACGGAGGAACTGCGCCACCTGATATCAGCAGGACTCGAGGCATTCGCCCGGTTCAGACTGAGAATCACACTGGAGAAGGGACCCAACCTCGTTGAGGGGAAGAATGTCTATGGCGAGAGCCTGGACCCCGAGGTCTATCGCAGAATGATGGACACCTATCTTGAGAACGAGATAGAACGTGGATTCATACTTGTCCTAATCCGCGAGCTCGGTGCCATGAGCGTGAAGGACATCTCAGAGAGGACAAAGATACCCCCGGACAGGGTGCTTCAGCACGTTCTCAGAATGAAGCGGGATGAACTGCTGACGATTGCAGGTGAAGAGCACGGCTATGTTCTCTACGATGTCCCACGTACACCCAACGAGGCGGAGGTGGCCATCCAGACCATCACGGCACTCATTCAGGATCTTGCCCCTGCAATGCGCGATCTTGAGCAACTCGTGGCCGAGCTGACCGCCAAGGACATCGGCCGCCTAGTCAACACCCTTGAGGCCTTCTCCAAGGCCCGGGACAAGATGGCGAAAATAACGTTGGGCGGCAGTGCTATTGCCTCAGACACCATCGAGGCAGTCAGGGAGAGTATTAGGTCCGCGCTGGCAATGGCCTACCGCACGAGAGCAAGAATCCCGAGCACGCGGCCAAAGGTCACCATTGATGACCTGATAGATGTCGACGTCCCAACGGTGATGGACGAGTATCGCGACATGATGGGCTATGCGCCTCTGCTGGGATTCGGGACCATCGACTGGGACCAGTCAAAGTGTCTCGGCTGCAGGTCCTGTGAACTGTCTTGTCCCGAGGACGCGATATTCCTGAGGCCAGTGATTGATCTCCCAGAGTTCTTCGAGTTCTCAGAGGAGGTAATTGACAGGTTCCCATCCGTGAGAGCTATGTTCTACAGGACGCTGAGGGGTCTGGCGGTCAAGCGGCCGACCAGCAACATCGTCCTTGAGCACGACGCTCCTGGGTTTGGACACGTGGAGGTGGACCTCTGGCTCTGCGTTGCCTGTCGAACATGCGTCCGGAGATGTCCGGGGCCTGAGGGTGGTGCATTGGAACTCGACCTCAAGTGGAGCCTGCCCGAGGTCATTCGCCACCTTGTGACTGAGCAGACATCTGAATGAGAGCTTGCGTGTCCAATGTCAGACAGGGGAGCCAGTTGACCAGTCTACCGTCAGACAAGAATCTCTCCAAGGGGAGCTGTAGGAGCATAGTCATTCGAGTATGTTATTAAGCCCAGTCGCCATTGGGAGAATCTATGATAGACTTCTCGCTCACTGAGGCACAGCTGGAACTCCAGCAGAGAGCACGGAGGTTCGCGCAGGAGTATATGATACCCTACGCGCACTACTACGATAGGACCGGTGAGTTCCCACGACCTATAATTCGCAAGGCGTGGGAGATGGGTCTGATGAATCTCTCGATTCCCAGGGAGCACGGAGGACCCGGCCTTGGCGTCCTTGAGCAGTGTATCGTCGTGGAGGAGATGGCTGCAGGCTGCGCTGGGATGACGACAAGCATATACGTGAACAGCCTTGGAGCCGAACCAATCCTGATAGCGGGTAACACTGAGCAGAAAGAGAAGTATCTCAGACCACTGACAGAGGATCTGAAGTTCATCTCGTTTGCCTGTTCCGAGCCGGGGATGGGCAGTGATGTTGCAGGAATCCAGACTCGTGTGAAGAAGGAGGGGTCACACTATGTCATCAACGGCAGCAAGTTCTGGATCACTAACGCTCCGCACGCAGACTATTTCGCGGTCTTCGCCACCCTCGACCCCAGTCTCAGACATAAGGGGCTGTGCGCGTTCATCGTGGAGGCGGATTGGCCAGGTGTGAAGGTTGGCAGACCCGTTGAGAAGATGGGCCATCGCGCATCAACAACATCGTCAGTGATGTTCAGGGATGTTAAGGTCCCCATAGATAACCTCCTTGGCCAAGAGGGTGAGGGATTCAGGATTGCAATGCAGACATTCGCCCTGACAAGACCCGCGATTGCAGCGTTTGCCACAGGGCTGGCACGTGCAGCAATGGAGTACGCACGGGAGTATGTCAACAAACGCAAGGCGTTCGGACAGAAACTGAGGGATTTTCAGGCCATTCAGTTCAAGCTTGCTGAGATGTATGTCAAGATAGAGGCATCACGACTGCTGTATATGAAGGCCTCTTGGGAGGCGGATCGCAGCGGAAGGTCGACAGTGCTAGCCAGTATCGCGAAGGCGTTTGCAACAGATGCGGCAATGTGGGTCGCAAGCGAGGCAGTCCAGATTCACGGTGGCTACGGATACATCGACCAGTACCCAATCGAGAAGTTGTTCCGTGATGCCAAGCTGTATCAGATATATGAGGGGACCAGCGAGATCCAGCGCCTCATTCTCGGAAGGCACGTGCTGGATGCGTACGAACCAGCGATGAAGAAGCCACCAAGATGGTACAACGAGAAACCACCGGACTTTGACTGAAGACATCTCTCAGATGCCACCCGGGGCGCAACGAATGACTTATACGACTTGCACGGGAGCGCCTCCTCTGTGAGGTATGGCCACTGGCCTCAGTGGTGACCGTGGACGAGGCGTGCGACTTGGTCGGAACGAGAGATGACGTCAGATTCGTCTTTGTGACTGGTGGTGTTCTTTCAGGCATAGGAAAGGGGGCAACAACAGCATCAATCGCCCGGCTGTTCCAGTTCAGGGGCTATACCATCCGAATTGTCAAGATAGACCCCTATCTGAACATCGACCCAGGAACGCTGAATCCGATTGAACACGGAGAGGTCTTTGTCACCGAGGAAACTTGGGTCTTCAGGCCAGTCGAGGACTTCGAGTTCCCGATATCTGAGATTGACCTCGACTTTGGTACATACGAGCGCTTCACCGGTATGGACGTTCATCCCTCGCAGAACATCACCTCGGGACAGATATACACCTCTGTCATTCTGGGAGAGCGGAGGGGCAGCTTTCTGGGGCGCACGGTACAGATAATCCCCCACGTCACCGACGAGATAAAGAGACGAATCTGGGAGAACGCAGAGAAGGAGCCTGTGCCCGATGTGCTGCTTGTGGAGATAGGGGGAACTGTGGGTGACATCGAGGCAATGCCCTTTCTGGAGGCTGTGAGACAGCTTGCACGCGAAGTGGGAAGACGGCGAGTTGCACTTGTCCACGTGACCCTAGTCCCGTATATGAAATCGGTTGGAGAGTTCAAGACGAAGCCCACGCAACACAGTGTCCGCACTCTGCAGGGCCTCGGCCTTCAACCTGATTTTGTCATCTGCAGAGCAGAGCACGAACTCACTCAGCCTGCGAAGGAGAAGATTGCCCTGTTCTGCAACGTCCCAGAGCAGAATGTCATCTCAAACCCGGACATTGACATCATATACAGATTGCCCCTCTCATTTGAAGAGCAGGGGTTGGGCACTGCCCTCATCAATCATTTTGGTATGGAGCAGCGCGAACCGCAACTCGACGAGTGGCGCCAGATGGTGGCAAAGTACGAGAATGCCTCTGAAGAGATCACGATTGCGATGCCTGGAAAATACACTATGCTCAGCGACTCGTACAAGAGCATCAACGAGGCGCTCGCACACGCGGGAGCCGCCTGCGGTGCCAGGGTGAAGATTCGTTGGATTGAAACCGAAACTCACTGCGATGACAACTGTCTAAGGGAGGACCTAGAGGATGTCGATGGCGTGCTTCTCACACCGGGATTTGGTGCCAGAGGTGTTGAGGGGATGATCAGTGCTGCGGCCGTCGCCCGAGAGAAACAGATACCGTTCTTGGGTATATGCTACGGTGCCCAGCTTGGTGCTGTCGCCTTTGCAAGGAGAGTGATGGGATGGGAGGGTGCCCACACTACGGAGGTGGACCCGGACAGCCTCTATCCGGTGGTTGACCTGATGGACGAACAGAAACAGGCAAAGAACAAGGGCGGCACAATGCGCCTGGGGGCCCACGTGGTCAGGATACTCCCCGACACGAAACTACATAGCCTCTACGGCGTGACCGAAACCAAGGAGAGGTTCAGGCATCGCTATCATCTGATTGGTAGATACATAAACAAGATGAAAGACAAGGGGCTTGTCGTGTCTGCGGTCGACGAGACGGGCAGGATAATCAATGCGATAGAGCTTGTCAACCACCCGTTCTGGATTGGAGTACAGTTTCATCCTGAGTTCAAGTCCCGTCCGGACAGGCCACACCCCCTATACTTGGGACTAATAAGGGCGGCAATCGAACATAAGACGGGGAAAGCTCGGTGAGTCACGACCTTGACGAGAAGCTCGCGCGTGTCGTACAGGAGATAGAACGCATAGAGAAGACACGCACACGCTTCGGAGCAGTGATGCGACAGGTCAAACAGGACATCGACATCTCAAGATTCCCCGCAGCCGCCGAGGGCATTGCAACTCCCGAGTTTGTCAAGAGAATCGACCCCGTCCCGCTCAAGGGTCTGACCATCGCAGGCATAGATGGAGGTCTTGTCAGAAGAGAGTTCCACTCTGTGGATCTTGTCATCACAAGAGGGGTTGCGGTAATATTCCGTTTTGGATTCAAGGATGGCCCGGTGGTGGACTTCTTTCCCGACCCGTTCCCCGTACCGAACGTCGGCTATGACACGAAGCCGTTGAGCGCAATAGAGTCTGAGCAGATGGCTACCCTTGAGCGGGTCTCCACAGAGCTGAGAGTGGCACTGTCTGTTCTCGAGAAGTTTCACACGAACATCATCCTGATGGACGGGAGCCTGTTCTTCCATCCCCGGGACCGACCGTCCAGCAGCTCCGAGGCATACGAGAAGTTCCAAGAGGTGCTTGCTCTGTATCGACAGCTGTACACCAAGGCGTCAAAGTCAGAGTGCACACTCGTTGGAGTTGTCAAGGATAGTAGGTCCACCCGTGTGGTCAACCTACTAGGTGATATTCTACCTCACCTGCTTCGAGACCCTGAGATGTTTGAGCTGATGCGCGACATTGACTATCGGGGCCTGCTGAGGCACTCAAGAGACTGTGACATCCTCGATACATTCTTGGATGAGGGGGAGAGAACTATCGTATTCAGATACGCCACGGAGCTCACACAGAGCCACAATGCGTTAGATGATCTCCTCACGTGGGCATCATCGATATGGGTGACATACATAAAGACCGCCCGGGATGATTTGCCACTCAGGGTGGAGGTCCTCGCAAGAGATGACCCCTCAAGCATCGAGGTCGTCGATAGGACACTTGCGGCACTGCTGCCACTGTCATCGCACCATCCCGAGTACGGAGTCCCCGCACCCATCGTAGAGGCCGACACACGGGCCCGCATTACGAATAGGGAGGCTCAGTTTGTCCTAGACAGGCTTGTGGTGCTCGCAGGGCCGCACTATAGACCGCTGGAGAAGAGAAGGTCGAGAAATCCCTTCGGAGGATAGTAGATTGAATACTGAGAACGCTGGTTCGCAGCGGCTGGGAACTGTGATCTGTGAGGACAATAGTCCGAACGTGATGGAGTTCTCCTTTGTCGTGGAGGGAGGACCAGATGATATTGTGGCCAGAAGAGGCCAGTTCGTCGGTGTGTCAACCGATGCTGGAGTCGTCATAGCGCGTGTTCAGGACCTCGTCCGTCGGAACCGTTACTACCAGCAGGTGGAGGCTGTCAGAGAATACCAGTCAAAGGGAGAGCCTCTGAGGGCCATCTTTCCGACTGATCGATGGCAGATCACGGTCGCGCAGGCCCGTGTTGTCGGACTCTGGGCCAATGGTCAGAGACTCAAGCCATACTTCGCAGTCTCGCCAGGGGCCGTTGTCAGGAGCGTCGATGAGGATGTGCTTGCCGCTTTTCTGCACCTAGATATGGAGAATGGTCTTGCACTGGGCACCCTCGACCATAATCAGGTGGTATTCAAGCCCAGCCTGTCACGCCTGCTCTCCAAACATATGGCAATACTGGCGATGAGTGGGGCAGGCAAGTCATACTTTGTTTCGGTGCTTCTTGAGGAGTTGCTCTCAAGGACGAGAGAGCAGGGACGCATCGGCGTCGTCCTCATTGATGTCCATGGGGAATACTCGTATCTCAAGAGTGTGACACCTGCTGATCTCGGCCTGAAGGGCGACTGCTTCGAGGTTGAGCATGTGCGGGGCTCACACTTTCAGATTCCTGTTCAGTCGCTCTCTGCAGACGCGATTGGGGCTTTCGTCGCTGATATGAGTAGCGTCCAAGTGCGCGACCTACGAAGAGTCGTCTCTGAGATACGCAAAACCAGTCCCGAAGGCTACACTCTCAAGAGCCTTGTCGACCGCATCGAGAGCGACGATCATATCAGAGGCAACACAAGAGAGGCCCTCGCCAGCTGGCTCGTCAGCCTTGATGAAACGGGACTCTTTGGGATAGAGGCAGCGCCCGACCTGAGATCGATGGTACGTCCTGGCAAGCTCACAATTGTGGATCTGAGCGACTTCATATCGCTAAAGAAGAAGCAGATTATCGTGGCCTATCTTGCACGCGAACTGCTCTATCTGCGACGGCAGGGCAAGGTGCCTCCATTTCTGATGATACTGGAGGAGGCACATCAGTTCTGTCCCGAGAGTAGATACGAGCTGGCTCTGCCAAGACCGCAGATTGAAACCATTGCGAGAGAGGGGCGCAAGTTCTTTGCCCTTCTCTGCCTGATCTCACAACGGCCAGTGAAGCTCTCAACCACCGTCCTGAGCCAGTGCAGCAATCAGGTGATACTGAGGACAACGAACCCCTACGACCTCGACCATATAGGCAGGAGTAGCGAGGGGATAGACCGGGGTGCACTCGATGCCATAACGACACTTGAGGTGGGAGAGGCGCTGTTTGTGGGAGAGGTCGTGTCTGTACCCACTTTCGTAAAGATAAGGCGCCGCAAGATAGAGCCACAGGGAGTGGGTAGTGACCTCCTTGAGGCCCTCAAGGCAGCCGACCGGGCCTGATACCACAACAACACTCAAGAGCAATTGGAGTGACCTGGAGGACGGTAAACAGCGGTGGGTACCAGCCGTGGCTGAACGCAGACTTGAGGACATAGACGGACTCATCGATCGGATTCAGACGGGACTCGTCGAACTCTTTGATCTCTTCCGCGAGCTGAGAAGACAGCTCCACATAGCCAGCGCCGCTGCAGGAAGGGGTGCGCGGTCGGTGGCGACAGGACAGAGAGAGACAGCCGCACGGCAACCGGGTGTTGCTGGAACGGCATCACAGAGTCGAGGCAACAACACAGGATCGCACCCAGAAACCACACGGTATTCGACTCAAGGAACAAGAGGCGTAGCGACACCACCAATCTCGCGTAAGACGCTGATCAACAAGGTACTTGACATGTTTGCACGGCATGTCGAGGCGGCTGATGCCGTCGCTAGTGTTCTGGCGCGGGAGCTGGAACGTGCCAGAGCCACACTGATAACGCCCGAGTATCCCAACGAGAGTGTGGCAGGAGATATGGCCATAGTGCTCCGATTCCTCCGGGCCCGTGGAGAGAGAGGAATCAGACCTCAAGAGAGGGACAACATACTTCAGAGGATACACCGGTGGAAGATGCACCTCATTGCTGATGCGACTCGTGGCCAGTGACAGAGATATATGCTGGCCACAAAACACTACTCAAGGTCGATAATTATTCGCTTCACCTTGGTACGGGAGAGTTTCTTCAATCCGTGCTGACCGGGCTCGTATCGACAGTCCAGAAGACCAGCCTCGGCCAATATCTTGATCTGGGCACTTGCATTGGCCTCAGTGCCCCCGAGGTGCCGTGCAACACGGGTGACATCATTCTCACTGTGGAGCAGTAGTTTGAGAATCTTCAGACGGGTGCCTGATGACAGGGCTCGTCCAATGCGCAGAATTGCCTCATCGCTATTCACGTGCAGTGTTTCTGACAGTGGTAACACCTCGCTTTGACTATTGGGATTGCTCAAGTATCCCTTTATTATAGTTGCCGTTTAGTATAGCATAAAAATGGTCGTCTTTGCCAATGGCGCCAATAGCCTCATATCAAATCTTATAGGTGTACTGATGCACATCTCACGTGAGAGCTGAGGCTAATGCCAGATGACGCTGGCCATGAATTTATCATCGGCTTCGATATCCTTCCTTCTCACAGTCCTCGCTCCAAGAGCACGCCGAAGTTCGCCTGCGCCGTGATGCGTGACGGTATACTACTGACCGACTACGATGAGATCTCCCGGAGGCAGTTGCTCGGCCTCGTGAGGGAGATTGAGCCGGTGTATCTTGCGACCGACAATATATTCGAAATCGTCCCGGACACCAAGACAGTGTTCAGATTCATAGACCGACTGCCACCAGTAACAAGGCTTGTTCAAGTGACAGGAATACCTCCGCATCAGACATCTCTCAAGAGCCTGGCCCGGCGATACCGGATACCCTTTCGTGGCAAGCCTACACCGCTGGAGAGTGCAAGAGCCGCCGCCAAGCTTGCCTCTATGGGTGTTGGGTACTCACTGGAGTGCTTTGGAGAACAGACCGAGATAAAGGTCACACGTGGTCGAAAGATGGGACGTGGCGGCCAGAGCGCCAACCGCTATCGTAGAAAGCTGCACTCTGAGATCCAGCAGATGACGAGGTACATCGAGCAACAGCTCAGGGGGGCAGAGATAGACTATGATGTTGATGTCAGGGCCTCGGACTATGGATATGCCAGTTCGAGGATAGTCGCGTATGCACCACTACCAGTCATCAGCGGGCTCGTCGAGAGCAAGAGGGGTGGCGACTTCAATGTGATAGTGTCGCCAGTACGAAAACGGGTCGAGTTCTTGCCACTTGAGCCCAAGGCGGTGCCCGCAGATGTGCATCCACGGTACTTCATAATGGGCATCGACCCGGGGACGACCGCCGCGGTCTGCCTCCTGACCTTCGAGGGGAAGGTGCATCTGCTTCAGAGCAAGAAGGGTCTGACTAGAGCAGACATAATTCGAACGGTCTACGAGGAGGGGGTACCCGTGCTAGTTGCCACGGACACAACACCTGTTCCACACTTCGTGAAGAAGATTGCGGGGACACTCAATGCTGAACTGTTCGTGCCAAACAAGCCCATTCCCGTGGTCGAGAAGCAGGAACTTGCAAGAAGTTTCTCAAGCTCGGTAAGAATCTCGAACTCCCATGAGAGGGACGCGCTCACGGCTGCCGTCTATGCATATCGGAGCGTCTTACCGAAGCTGCAACAGATAGACCATAGAGTCCGCGAGGAACGATTGCCAATTGACCGAAACCATCTGAAGGCCCTAGTACTGAAGGGTATGCCGATGAACGAGGCGATCGCGCGACTCACTCAGGAGGAGGCGGAGGTCGTGGAGGTGGCTCCGGCACAGGAGACCGACCACGAAACAGAGGAGGTCCTCTCGGTTGAGAGGATGGATGCCCTGAAACAGAGGATTGCTCAGCTGGAGACGGAAAACGCAGTACTGACCGAGAAGATAGAGGACCTGAAGAGACTGGTTGAATATCACAAGTTTCGTGAGAGTGAGCTGGCGTACAGCCTTGAGATTGTCAATAGAGAGAACTATTGGCGCATCAAGAGGGATCGCGAGGTCGCCAAGAAGAACGCAGAGCTGCAGAAGGCACGACGAGAGATAAGGTCACTGCAGAAAAGGATACGGGGTCTGTACGAACGTCTGGAGCGTCTGCGGGGCGTGAAACGCCTTGAGATACGGGGCGACAAGATTGCCATCAAGACAATCCCACACTTTACGAAGGAGAGCATCGAGGAGTATGCTCAGAAGGTGGGAATACGACGGGGCGACATCGTGCTGTTCGAGGATGCAAGTGGTGGAGGACCGCAGACTGCAGGACTGATAATTGATCGTGGAGTGAGAGCCATCATAGTGGACACGCCCCTGTCGCATCTGGCTGAGGAGGAGCTCGTACGGGCGACCATCCCGGTCATCAATGCCAGTGAGGTCGAGCTTCAGAGAGTGGACGAGTTCGCCTTTATCGACAGGAAAAAGTTCGAACGGCAGTTGCGAGGATTCATGAGGGAGGCAAGGGAACGCGCTCGACAGAGGGGAGAGGAGCATCTCATCGAGCTCATCGAGCAGTATAGACTCAGGTCACAGGAGGACCCGTACTGACCTGCTGATACTCTACCGCGGCCGGAGTTGTCATTCCGGAATCTGGATCCAGAGAATGTTGTTTCCACGAATCAATACGGAACCGTACTTTGCACGAGTCTCCTCGCCCTCAAGCTCTTCAGCGTCGCTCAGAGTGAGGTTCATGTACACGTCACATCGCGTGAGACGACCGCGAAAGACCCGCTGATCCTTCAGCTTGATGGACACAATCTCGTCAATCATCGACTCAAGAGCCTTGATGGGCATCTGCTCACTCGACACAGGTCTTTCCTCACAGGCAAGCCCCGTTGGGGGGATTATAAACTCTTTGTTACGCGGAGCGGGGTGGACCTGATTCGAGGTATCATAGACATCGTGATAGGTGTCAATGCAATCACAAGACCATCTCGTTGAGGTGCCAGAGGCGTTGGTGCGTGGATCGTCCACCCAGGATGGCCGTGTTCAGTCAATATTAAGAGGGGAGCCCGGCTAGAGATGGACGGGTCTGTGTTGAGATGACGCTGATGTGTCTAGGCCTTGAGGGGACCGCCCATTCATTCGGCGCCGGTGTAGTCACGGATGACGGCAAGGTTCTATCTAACGTATGGGACATGCTGTCACCTAGGGAGGGCGGGATTCATCCACGCGAGGCCAGTAGACATCACGCTGAACTTGGTCCCTCAATCGTGAAACAGGCTATTGAGAAGGCAGGAGTCCAGCCGCAGGACGTAGACTTGATTGCCTTCTCGCGTGGACCAGGTCTCGGCCCCTGTCTTCGTGTGACTGCCACAATCGCCCGAACCCTCTCGCTACATCTGGGCGTCCCGCTGGTGGGAGTGAATCACTGTGTGGCGCATGTGGAGATAGGGTGTCTCGAGTCGGGATTCCAAGACCCTGTGACGGTATACGTGTCAGGAGGAAACACTCAGATCATCGCCTTTGCCGGACAGCGGTTCCGAACCTTTGGCGAAACACTCGACATCGCAATCGGCAACATGCTAGACACGCTCGGCCGTGAGATCGGGATGCGCTTTCCCGCAGGACCAACCATTGAGCGCGAGGCGAGAAGAGGGGAGAGATATTATCAGCTTCCATACTCGGTGAAAGGAATGGACCTGAGCTATTCGGGGATGCTCACTGCAGCCAAGCGACTATATCAAGAGGGAATCCCTATACCGGACATCTGTCACAGCGTCCAAGAAACTGCCTTTGGCATGCTCGCGGAGATAGCAGAGCGTGCGATAGCACACACAAAGAAGAGAGAACTCCTTCTCACGGGTGGTGTGGCTCGCAACAACAGACTCACCGAGATACTCAAGGGAGTGGCACAACGACACAGTGCGAGATTTCACAGGGTATCGCCACCGCTTGCAGGCGACCAAGGAGCTATGATAGCGTGGACTGGCATCCTGCAGTTCAAAGCGGGGGATCATCTTCAAGTGCCCGAGTCGCACGTCCTACCGAAATGGAGGACTGACGAGCAGGACATCATATGGAGGAGGGGGTAGGCGTGGTGAACGAGGAGATCTGGGCACTCGGGGCAGAGTCGGTGATTCTCAGAGTCAGAAGATGGGGGCGAACACTCATCGAGAAGAGAAGGAGGGCAAAGCCGTACCTGCTGCCAGAGATAGACTCCCTACTGAGGCGCCAGAGAACAAACAGAGAGTGCAGGATGCTCAACCGTGTGAGGAGGCTCGGTGTGCGCGCCCCAACCGTATACGCTGTTGACTGGTCAAGCTACTCGATTCTTATGGACTTTGTACAGGGAGAGCAGCTCAAGGTCATTGCTCAGACGTGTTCAGATGACGACTTGATGGACCTATGCAAGGAGTTTGGACGGATGCTGGGGCTCCTTCACACAGGCGGTGTTGTCCACGGTGACCCCACAACAAGCAACATCATTGTCGACCCGCAACGGAGGCTCTGGCTCGTGGACTTTGGCCTCGCGGAATGGAACGCAACAGTGGAGATGATGGCCGTCGACTTGCACCTTGTGCGTCGAACACTGGAAACCACACATTGGGATCGACAGGAGATTATGCTCGACGCGGTACTGCAGGGATACTGGGATCAGATGGCCAGCTCGGCAGACGAGATACTCAGCAGGATGGAGGAGATAAGGGAACGCGGGAGATACCACTAGTCTGGCAGTGCGGCTCAGCCATCGGGAGTGATTCGGCCCTCGATTTGCCTGTTGACGGGGCCACACGATAACGTTTATATCAGCACGCTAAGGCGGAGGGGAAGACTCGCTCCTCCACAAACCCTGTGAGAGAGGAACGCCTATGGCAAGAATGCATACAAGACGCAAGGGTCAGTCTGGGAGTAGAAGGCCGTCCGCCCTACGTGTCCCTGAGTGGTTGGATAAGGACGCGGAATGGGTGGAGAAGAAGGTCATAGAACTTGCAAAGGCAGGTAACTCCCCCTCTATGATAGGTCTCATAATGAGGGATCAGTATGGAGTCCCGCTGGTGAAGGTTGTCACAGGTAAGTCGATTCTGACAATTCTAAAGGAGAACAATCTGGAGTACCGGGTCCCAGAAGATCTGCGCAATCTCATCAGAAAGGCAACAGTGATTCGCAGGCATATGGAGGAACACAGAAAGGACTTCGTCTCAAAGAGAGCCCTTCAGTTGATTGAGAGCAAGATTCACAGACTGTCTAAGTACTATAGACGAAAGGGCGTTCTGCCAGCTGACTGGAAGTACTCACCCGACCAGGCAGCAGTCCTACTGCGGTAGTCATTTCGATTGGTATCCCCCACTTGGGACGCCATCTTTATCTATATGACAACTCAACGGGCAGGAGAGATGGAAGACCTGCTCAGATTCCCAGGGTTGTCATCGCTCAGAGACGCCTGTAGGGATATCTCGTTCAGTGCGGATGAGGGCGCACTGCTCATCGTGTCGAGGGATTGCGAGGCCGTTCTTGGAGGGGCCATTCTCACGAGCGCCCTGTATCGCAGTAACAAGATGGTTCAGGTGACTTTTGTCGAGCCGGTGGTGACCGCGGATGCCCTGCAGAAAATAATAGAGAGGCGTCATTTCAAAGATGTACTTGTAGTCGGGCTAGATGTGACTGGCACGCTTGAGTCGAAGGACGGTCACACATGCATTGGTGTAGGAACAAGTGCAGAGGAACTTGATGTAGCCCTTGGAGATACCAGCACTGTGATACCAGCATCGACCGTCTTCTCGATTGAGAAACTGGGGGCTGATCGATACGAGGGGCGAATTGCTGCCATGAGTGCCGCCGCTGTGGCAATGATAAGGAGTCCCGATGATGTATTGAGGGAGATTATGGACGGCGCTATCAGCGAGGGGATTCTCAATGAGAGCCGTGCATTCAGGCTGTACGGGACGAACTTTATGCCTCCTCGTGAATGCCTCCAGTACTCGGTCTGGCCGTATCTGAGAGGGATAACTGGGAACCGGGAGGAGTGCGAGAGGATACTTGAGGAGGCTGACGTCCCGCTGGCCCAACGTGGTTCGCCTCTTGAGAAACTCAGCAAGGAGGTCAAACAACGTATTGTATCGACACTGGTACCACGCGTGAATGTGGACCTCCTTCCGCTAGTCGTCGGACCGAACTTCGAGGTCACTGGAGAGCGGCCCACCTCTCCTCTACGATGGGCCTCTAATATCGCGGTTCTGATGAGAACGGTGTGGATGGAACGGAGAGAGGGCCTTGGTCTTGCCGTGTGGATAGGGGATCGCGCGAGGTCGCTACGTATGCTGATGGATCTACAGGCAGAACACTCAGCATCCGTCGTCGATGCCATTGCACAGATTGAGCAGACTGTGAACGAGGGCGAAGTGGCAGTTGAGGGGCGAGTGGCAGTTGTCAGGTCACATGAAGTGAGCCCCGCAGTCCTCAGTGAGTGCGCTGTGATTCTGGCTCGAGATACTATGAGTGAATACGACTACACCATTCTGACCTCTGACCAAGCGATTGCTGTGGCCTGGAGGCCAGGGGCCGTGGCATTGATTGACCTAGTGAAACGGATGCAGTCAGCTGGACTCGACCCCATCACAACTGCAGAGTCGGCTGTGGTGCTGATGGGGGCGGCGGATAGGTCACTGCTGTTGGAGATGCTCAAGTCGGAATAGAGGAGGGGAGCAGGGGGTGATGAGAGGGACAGTCCGGCTGGAGTTTGGAAATCGCAGAGTGGCCGAACAGGTGCATACTGCGATTAGTCCTGATAACAGACCACTGCCATCAGACCTTGTGATTGAGTCGAAACTCATGGGGGACGTGATAGAGATAACAGTCTCCACTGCGGCGGGCACGCCACGCCTCATGGCAACTCTGGAGGACCTCCTCAGCTCCGTTGACCTTGCACTGCGGACAATCTCTGAGGTGGCAACAGAGAGCGACTCAGACCAGGGGTCGTGAGAGACACAACGAAGACCTAGAGAGACTCGGACCCCTCGATGTCGTTGACAAACCGAGCGTATATCTCCTCGGCCTTCGTAATCGCCTGAGCCGCCATCTTCTCTGTGATGAAGCCCCTGTCCACAGCACGTTGAAGTAGATGCTGGTCAATGATTCGCACATCGCCGCGATCTGGGACCCTGATCACGTCGATCTCAAGGTCGACATAACGAATCCGGCTTGGTCCACTACCATTAGGCGGGTAGATCTCGACACCAGTATTGATGTTCACGTACGTGCCTCTCATCTTTCCGGTTCGGGAGTAGTAGTCAGTAACAAGGATGGGTGAGCCAGCAATGGCATGAGTTATGGCATAGTCACCCTCACCACGAAAGACGCGGACCTTGCCAAGATCATCATGATTCAACTTCAGCTTCCGGTCAGTATGGCGAAATTGCCTGCGAATCACTACCATATTTGGCTTAGACTCCACAACGCGCCCGCGAACCAGTATTATGTTCCGACCATCCAGTTTGACATGTTCTATGTTGATTGGGTCGTTCTCTCGGGGCATATCCCTCTGGATGACACGCTCAAGCCTCGACGTAATGTAGTTGCGCTGATCAGGACGCTCCTCGATGAGCATCTCGGCAAAATCGACAAGGGCGGAATAGCCGGCACTCTTGTAGAAGTGATGATGCCTGATTGTGGGCTCGATTCTTGAGCGGGCACGGTCCAAGGCCTCCTTGACCTCTGACGGAAACTCGATGTCGGCATTGCTTGTCCCCTCAAGAAGGAGAAGAGGACCCTCCGCATCCTGGAAGCGGCTGTACACGTTCTGAGCGATGTCCAGCAGATCGTCCACCTCATTCCTCAGCTCCTCATCGGTCAGGCGCTCCGCAGCAGTGCGCCACAGTATCCCCCAGTTGTCGGTATACTCACGAATCTTCCGACCAAGAAGAATCAGACGCCTACGGGCGCTGGTCCCCTTGATCTTCGTACTAATCTTCACAACGGGCTCGTCAGGAAGAAGAACCGCCGAACGCCCGGGAATTGTGATTGTTGTGGATAGCAGAGGCGACTTGCGACCATAGTCGTGTGCCTTGACTTGAACCATGACAGGAGCCCCCTTGTCGAGGCCCTTCTCTGGCAGAAGTCCTGTGATGTCGCCGAGGTCCACCTGGGTATGGCCTGTCTTCTCATCGACACCCATCACGATGCCTCGATAGATCGAGCTCTTTGCGACACGAGGTCGCCGTACTATCACGCCACCGAGACGCTTTCTTAACGCATCTGTGAGTTCGGAGAGGACCGAATCGTACGCGATTGCCACTATGCCCTGCAGATCACTACGGTCCCAGATGTCGACATCCGGAACGCCATCACGATACGGGAGGCCAAACCGCATCGCGATGTCAGATGTCGGCTGGATTATCTCGAAGTGGCTCTGGAGCATTATCTGAGTGAGCGACTGCGAATAGATTCCTCTTATCCTCGCCTTTATCATGGATACTCACTGGCCCAGAATATCACCTCCCCACCGGATGGTGGGGGCGGTGGAGTCTATCGTTTTCTGGACTGTGGCCGCAGATGCCCGCCTCAGTCCCGAATTGGCTCCAAGAGACTCGAAACCTGCCAGATTCGTGTTCTTGCGAAGTTTGGGCAGTTCGGGTCTTGGCTCGGTTCGTCCAGTATTGCAATCACGTTTTGGGCCCGCACCGCGGGGGACTCGGACTCGTTCTCAAGGACCGCAATGGCCTCATTAGCCGCACGCCGGATGTTTCGGGGAACGGATGTGTTCTCAGAGATCTCCTTGAGAAGATGCTTGGAATGTTCAATACTTCTTTGTGTTTCGGCGTCCATAGGGACTCACCTCAGAGAATTGTCTTGGCGCACCCGGACCTGGTGCTTGTAACGTGAAGACTCACCTGCTGATAACATATAGACGTTTTGATAGGAGGAACCGCAGTAGACAGGGCGAGTGGCACCTCCAGTGAGGCTTATAGGGAGAGCCGGCCATATCACATCATTGTACGGGTGCAACAGAGATGGACGAACGCGACGACGCAGGGATTCGCAGGATGGCCGATCTCCTCAGGAGGGGGGCCACCATGCTAGCCCAGTCTTGCCCGGAGTGCGGTTCTCCCCTCATGAAGGTCGGCGATGATATCTATTGTGCGACTTGTAACCGCAGAGTCGTGTATGCGAAAGAGGGGACAGCCAGTGTCGCTGAGGATAGTACCGAACTTGCAGAACTACGAAGAACGCTCACGGACAAGCTCCGGACTGTCAATAGCCAGCTGGAGCAGGAGACCGACATCGAAGTTCTCACCAAACTGACCAACCTGATGGTCCTCCTGCTGCGCGCCCTGCGAGAACTGAGCAAGATATGACTGGACTCGTCACAACAGACACGGACAAAAGAAGAGAGGAGTGTGGGCCACGGGGCCCAACTCTCATACAGATCTATGCACCTACTCGCGCTCTGCGACCAGCTTGTCGACAACAGACGGGTCGGCAAGGGTCGTGGTATCACCCAGGTCCTCCACATGACCCGCGGCAATCTTCTTGAGGATACGCCTCATGATCTTGCCTGAGCGGGTCTTCGGTAGCGCGTCCGCGAACTGAATCTTCGCGGGAGTGGCAATTGGACCGACCTCTTTCCTGACGTGCTGGCGCAGCTCCTGCTTGAGCTCCTCAGAGCGCTGGACACCAGCCTTTAGCGTCACAAAGGCGTAGATGTCCTCCCCCTTGATCTCGTGCGGAAAGCCGACGACCGCAGCCTCCGCCACAGCAGGATGTGACACGAGCGCGCTCTCAATCTCAGCCGTGCCAAGCCTGTGGCCTGACACCTTCAGCACGTCGTCAATCCGACCCATGATGAAGTAGTAGCCATCCTCGTTGAACCGTGCGCCGTCGCCAGTCATGTACATTGGCCGGCCAGTCTCTGGATCCTTGTACTGGACCCAGTAGGTCTTGATGAAACGCTCATGGTCGCCGTACACAGTCCTCATGAGGCCAGGCCAAGGCTTCTTGATACAGAGATAGCCACCCTCATCGGGCCCGACAGGGTTGCCCGACTCGTCCACAATGAGTGGGTCGATGCCGAAGTATGGGAATGTGGCACTGCCTGGTATGAGATCGTCAGCACCCGGCAGCGGAGTAATGATGACACCACCCGTTTCGGTCTGCCAGTAGGTGTCGACAATCGGACATCGCTTCTTGCCCACGACCTCGTAGTACCAGATCCATGCCTCGGGGTTGATGGGCTCGCCGACCGTGCCCAACAGGTTGAGTGTCGACAGGTCGTGCTTCTTGACAGGCTCCTCACCGTAGCGCATCAGGGAGCGGATGGCAGTAGGTGCGGTGTAGAACTGGTTGACCTTCCAGCGCTCGACCTCCAGCCAGAAGCGGTCGACATCCGGATAGGTCGGCACGCCCTCGAACATCATTGTCGTGGCCCCAGCAGAGAGTGGACCGTAGACGATGTAGGAGTGGCCAGTGATCCAGCCGATGTCAGCAGTGCACCAGTAGACATCACCCGGATGCCAGTCGAATATGTGCAGGAAGGTGTGTGTCGTGTACACCATGTAGCCACCGAGCGTGTGAAGAACACCCTTTGGCTTGCCAGTCGAACCAGAGGTGTAGAGAATGAACAGTGGGTCCTCAGCATTCATCCACTCAGGATCGCACTTGTCGTCGACCTTCGCGTACTCCTCATGGTACCAGACATCACGTCCCTCGGTCCACGGGAGGTCGTCGCGGCCGACTCTCTTCACGACAAGGACCTTCTCGACAGGGGTGCCGTCGAGTGCCCTGTCAGCAGTTTCCTTCTGCTTGATGACCTTGCCGCTGCGGTAGTATCCGTCAGCGGTCACGAGAAGCTTGCCCTTACAGTCGAGAATACGGTCGCGCAGTGAGTCGGAACTGAACCCGCCGAACACAATACTGTGAATGGCGCCAATTCGCACGCACGCAAGCATGATGATGGCAAGCTCGGGAATCATTGGTAGGTATATTGTGACACGGTCGCCCTTCTTGACGCCCAAGTTCTTCAGAACATTCGCGGCCTTGTTGACCTCGCTCAGTAGCTGCTTGTATGTGTATGTCTTTGACTCGTCAAGAGGCTCGCCCTGCCAGATGAGAGCAATCTGGTCGCCCCTGCCAGCCTCGACATGCTTGTCAAGGCAGTTGTAGGCCAAGTTGGTGATACCGTCCTCGAACCATGTGAAGCGGGCGTTCTCGGGGTCCTTCCAGTCTAGGCCCTTCGTTGGCTCCTTCTTCCAGTAACAGTACTTCTTGGCAATCTCAAGCCAGAACTTGTCGGGGTTCTCTATCGATTCCTTCCAGAGCTTCATCCGTTCCTCGTGGCTCTTGATATAGGCCTTCTCGACGAAGCTCTTGGGAGGCGGGAACCTCCGCTCTTCGGTCGTAGTCACCGTGATCTTCTTCTCTTCACTCAACGTTGGTCACCCTAAACCAAGCATATGCTCTGCGCTCGCACGTCTATCACCGCATAATAAAGCTTGTCCAAACAGTTAGTGGAGAGAATGAAGAGATGCCTAGCAATGGGCGTAGTGCGGCGAGATCATAAGAAAGAGGCAGCGAGCCTCGTCCATTGAGGCTCGCCATCCAGACTCGGCCGATGAGCCTATTCGACAGGAAATGTTGGCCAACCATTCACCTCGGCCATAGCGAGATAGAACGCACTGGCACCACAGACTATTCCCTCGTATCCGGCAATTGTCCCAATGATGGGCGCTGCAGGATTGCCGATGAAGGTCAGGCCATCGGCGATAGCCAGAAGGAAGAAGAGAATCGCCAACGACAGAAACACGAACTGAAGGACACGATTGGTCTTCAGTGTGCCGAAGAACATGAGGAATGTGAAGATTCCCCAGCACACGAGATAGGCAGACATAGAGGCCTTGTCAGCAGCAGCAGTCCATGCTGGGTCGAAGGACGAGAACAGATTCAGGAAGACGAAGGTCATCCAGAATAGGCCGTAAGACAGAAACGCAACCATCCCGAACGTGTTTCCCTTCTTGAACTCCATCACTCCCGCAAAGATCTGCGCCATGCCTCCATAGAATATGCCCATGGCGAAGATCACGGCCAGACTGGTCTCAGCAGGGATTATGCCTGCTGTCCGAAGATTCAGCAGCACCGTGGTCATGCCGAAGCCAATCAGACCTAGCGGAGCCGGATTCGCTAGTTCGTTTTCGCTCATTCGGTGTAGCCTCCTTTTGGTGGAGAGGAAATCTCGCGGTGGGTGAATCTACCCCCCTTATATCGATTCCCGTTTCTTGGCGTCCAAGGACACAACGTCCCCTCAATGTCCATCGCAACTTTTTTATCGCTTACAAAACCCAACGTGCCAAGAGGCTGACTGGGCCCGTGGCTTAGACTGGTCATAGCACCGCTCTGATAAGGCGGGGGTCGCCGGTTCAAATCCGGCCGGGCCCACCACTACTTCTGCATACTTCTATACTGCAATCGTAGTCAGTGGCGAGAGAACACCTCAGGTGCCTCTCTTGCAATCTTGGCAAGAGACTGCTCCGCCTCGGCAGTCGTCAGCTCGAATACCAGAGGGCCAGCAAAGGAGTCCCGGAACAATTCCATCATGAAGTCTCTGACGGGCATCTCGCCCTCTCCAAGTGCAATATGATCTCGGTGAACGGTCACACCGTCATACTCAGCATAGCTCCCATCGTGAAGATGTATCTCAGCGATGCGGTCCTTATGGCGCCGATAGAACTCAGTCACCGATTCGGTACCAGAGTAGTGTGTCAGGAGGTGACCCGTGTCAAAACAGATGCTGGTATCATACTCATCGACGAGTTCGCGTGTGAGGGCAAAGGGGAACTCGACGTTCTCAAGGGCCAGTCTTCGAGAACTGACCTCACTGCGCGTGATAATCTCCTCAAGACTCTGAGCAGCGATTCCATTCATCAGGGCACATATCACATTCACAATATTCTGTGGAAAGTCTAGTCGAGAGAACTCGGCAGCCAGAGCACCCGTTATGTGAAGTACCATGACCTCTGGCTCCAGCGGCTCCGCTAGGCGTATCGCGTCGACGATGGACTTCACGCTCGCACTCCGGACCGGCTCGTTGAAGCTCGCGGGCTCCAATGACCACAGGGGTAGATGGGCGGTATATGATATTTCGAGCTCATCCTTCATGTCAGCCAGCTGGGAAACGACAGAGGGCGTCAATGCCTGCGGGATGATATGAGATATGTCCATCGAGATCTCGATGACGGAGATATTCTCCATACTTGCTGCCTCACACACTATCTCAATCAGGTTGAAACGCGAGAAGTCGGGTACACCGTTCACAAGTATTCGCTCGGCTGCAGGACCAAACTCTAGAGGGACTATTCCAAACCTCAACTCTTACTGAGCCCCCGGTATAGTGCGTGGGCTATTGAGGTCACACTCTAACGATTATCTCTTCCTGTTTCGGACTGGAAGAGCGAACCACAGAACTCAGCGAGGGGATGGAAGTTTCACAAGCTCGTGCCGCTCAACGACGGGGTCGACCTCAAGGACCTCCACTTTGATCATCCTGTCACCCTGTCGGATGCTCTTAACGATATCAAAGCCCTCGACTACACGGCCAAACACAGTATGACGACCATCGAGATGACGACAGTTCTTCTCGTTCAGAACAATAAAGAACTGGCTACCACCAGTGTCACGCCCCGCGTGGGCCATTGAGAGGGCGCCATTGACGTGTTTCTGGCGGGGACCGTCTGTTTCGCAGGGAATTGCATAGCCAGGGCCACCAGTGCCATTGCCCAGCGGATCGCCGCCCTGTACGACGAAGTCGGGGACGACACGGTGGAAAGTCAGCCCGTCATAGAAGCCACTCCGAGCAAGCTCGACAAAGTTCTTGACGGTATTCACGGCGTCATCTGACCAGAGCTCAAGAAGGATTGTACCCCGCTCGGTCTCCATTCGTACTCTAGTTGGCAAGGTCTCAACTCCAATTGACCGAGAGGCCTGTTGCCCCTATCGCTGGCGACTGGGAACCGGTCCTCTCGCTGGAGCACTACTTCCTCACCACTTATTAACAGACCGCTGCGGAGCAAATGATTGATGACCGTTCTGAGAGAGTACACTGAGGGACTTGTTCGATTCCTCAGCGCGGACCTTGAGTACTACTGCGGAGGGAAACAGCAGGCCACAACAGATCTCCCAGTGTTCTACAATCCTAGAATGCAAGTCAACCGCGACCTCTCAGTGATCTTTCTCGCAGCATATATGGTCACACACAGAGTGGATAGAGTCTGTGAGCCTCTCGCGGGATCGGGTATCAGAACACTGAGGTATCTTACAGAGAGTCCGGGGGACTTCAAGGCCATCATGTTCGACAACAATCCCGAGGCGGTGAGGGTGGCAAGGGAGAACATCGAGATGAATGGCCTGCAGGACCGCGCCTCGGTCAGACGTGGAGATGCAAGAGTCTTGTTGCTGACGGAGTCCAGATCGCTGCGATTCGACTTTGTTGATGTAGACCCATTTGGCTCGCCCGCCCCATTTGTCAACGCGGCAGTACAGTCAATACTGCCTAGAGAGGGGCTGCTCGCCCTGACAGCAACCGATATGCCTGCTCTGTGTGGCATCTTCCCAGAAGTGGCGCAGCGCAAATACGGGGGCCTCTCAGTCCGCGCACCGTTCTCGCACGAGGCGGCGGCGAGGCTTCTGATAGGACTCGCAACATCGGTCGCAGGAATGAATGATGCCTCAATCGAGCCGTTGGCCAGCCTCAGTACAGATCACTACGTGAGGGTCTGGTTGCATCTCAGAGCAAGCAAGTCAACGGCCAATGTTCATGCGAGAGAGAGGGGGATCATAAGATACTGCCAGCAGTGTTCAAGTTTTGATGTGCAGCCATTGGCCGAGGCCACGACCGATTCGCCTCTCCAGCATGTGCCCGGATGCAGGGGAGAGGTCAGGGCGGCTGGCCCGCTGTGGATTGGCAGTCTATACAACACCGAGTTCCTGGAGCATGCTCAGACATGCGACGTCAACAGGGATGTTCTGCACAAGAGGAGCGGAAAGATACTTGAGCTGATGCGGCAAGAGGCGGCAATGACAAGATGGCCCTATATTGACCTTCATGCCCTGTGCGACATATACGGACTCTCACCGCCTAAGATGGCGCACGTGATGGAGACTCTGATAGAGCAGGGCTACAAGACGGTGAGAACACACTTCAGACCAACGGCCATCCGGACGACCGCATCGGTGGCCGACGTACTGACCGTACTGAGGAGCCTCAGAGGAGGCGGATGATATGGGTCGGCCAAAGAAGGACAGACGAGAGGAGCACTACTACAGGCAGGCGAAACGGCACGGCTATAGAGCACGGTCCGCGTACAAGCTCAAGCAGATCATCCGCAGGTTCAACCTCTTAAGGGGCGTTGACAAGGTCGTCGAGTTGTGTTCCAGTCCCGGAGGATGGACACAAGTCCTCATGGAGATGGGGCAGAACCTTGAGATCGTAGCAGTCGACCTCACACCGATGATGCCAATCGCTGGAATACATTTCATTCAGGGCGATATCACAGAGGAGGCCACACTAGAACAGATAGTCAATGTGATGCGCGGGAGTGCTGACCTCGTTGTGGCCGACTGCTCACCCAAAGTCAGCGGCCACTGGGAACTCGATGTGGCCAGACAGCTGGAACTCGCAAGACGTACCCTAGAGATAGGACAGAGATTGCTGGGGCCACAGGGAAAAGTCGTCACAAAGGTATTTCAGGGGCCGGGATTCCAAGAGCTCATGAGAGAGGTACGGCAGACCTTCTCCACTGTACGTCTTGTCAAGCCAGATGCATCGCGACGAACAAGTGCCGAGATCTATCTCGTGGCCATCGGTCCGAGGCGACAGTACAGCGACGACGAGCTATGACGACGTGTTGGCGCCCAATATCCACTCCTCAAGACTCTTGCATGACAGCGGAGAGTCAGGCTGACGTGCACCGCATCTTGAGATCTTCAGGCAGTGGAAGCATGGGCAGCCATTCAGGTCCGATAGACGAGTGTGCTCCTCTGATGTCACCTGCCCCCGAAGTATGTATCTTGTCTGTTCCAAATCCTGTTTCTGCATTACTTGTCCCTCTGATATGAGCTGTTCCATGGTCGTCTGTATTTCGCTGGTGTCAATTGCAAGAGTATCGGTCAATTCCTCGAACAGTAGCCCCCTGCTTCCTGCGGCTCTGAGAGCATCCAGGATACGGTCGGCTACTTTCATTTCAATGACCTTGTGAATAGACACACGACAAGAGTAGACGAATTACGCGGCCCCATATTTAATGTTCGGAAGCTGCCAGTCCACTAGCGTATCACATGGTACTAACTTGTGCATAGATGAACATTTCGAACAGGGAATGCGTGTACAAGCGACTAATCATGGCCGACGCTCCCGTCGGCGTTTCTGCTCCACGGTATAGAGTGCCGCGCCAATGAGACTATGAGGCCAGTCCTCCGGCAGTGCCTTGGCCAGCGGCGTGCGGGAAGAACGGGATGCCGAGCCGATCTTTCGTGATGAGCGGGCTTTGCGCTCGGCAATCTCCTGCGGCGAGTAGGGACGTACTGCAACATAGGGATGTTTCACGGGACCAAAGACATCAACAATCATCCCCACCGGTTCGACGCGCTTGTCAACCACCTCGACGCCCAGAGGGGGCGGCCGATCGCATCGCAGAATGATGGTGCCACGCTTCGATATGTGGCTGACAGTTCCGACACGACGGGGCATTCACTATTCACCTGCGTTTGCGGCCCTTCTTCTTCTTGCTGCGCTTCTCTGCTGCGGCCCTTGCAGCCTCACGCTGCGCCACCAGCCTACGTACGCCCTTCGCGAGCACTAACAGGAGCCTCTTCTTCTTGTGCCCTGCCGGGTTGCTCACAACAATGTAGCCAGTTTCTCGCGTCCAGTCACGAGGATACCTCTTCTCAGGATGTGGTTCGACCTCAAGCCCAGCAGAGCGTGCAGCGGCGGCAAGGATGTCGAGAGTGACATTTGGAGCAGCCAAGTTCGAGGGGATTCTTCGGCCCTGCGACCTTGACAGTGTTGAGTCTAGGTAGACGGGCCAGACTATGACCTTTCCCTCGTGCGGACGCATTTCTGCTCAGCCTCATTGTTGAGAGCAAAACGCGGTCTTTTTATCTTTGCCATAGAGTATTGAGGACCTGACCCGCCTTTGTGGCGAAATGAGCACATTGAGAGTCTCGTGGAGTCGTAGACCGTGGTACGAAAGAGCAAGGATGTCTACTTTGCAGAAATAGCTGATCTCGTTTCCTCACGGAGCACGTGCCTCAGAAACCAAGTGGGAGCAGTGTTGGTCAAGGATGGACAGATACTCTCCACCGGGTACAATGGCGCGCCTCGCGGGCTGCCACACTGTAGCGAGGTGGGCTGCCTTCGCGAGCGGTTGGGAGTGCCTCCGGGGGAACGACACGAGTTGTGCAGAGGACTCCATGCCGAGCAGAACGCCATAATACAGGCTGCATACCACGGGGTAAGCGTGAGAGGGGCGATACTCTACTGCACCACACGGCCGTGCAGCATATGTACAAAGATGCTGATTAACGCGGGGATTGAAGAGATAATCTACATTGAGGAGTATGACGATAAGCTTGCAGCTGAGCTCGTCAAGGAGGCCGGGCTAAAGATTCGTAGAGTAGATGTCCCGCGTCGCTACGGCAGGACGGCCAGACAGGCAGACTAGTGACCGCAAGACTGTCTGAAAACGCTTAAAGCAATGTACATCATCAACAGGTCAAACATCGTGAAGAGTGAGCCTGAATGGGTGTTCTGCACAATCTCATTAGCATTCAGGACCTCACACGGGATACCATAGACATGATTCTTGACCACGCGCGGGACATGGAGCCTCTCGCCGTCAAGAGGAGCAAGGTGCTCGACGGAAAGATCATGGCCTGCCTGTTCTTCGAGCCATCCACGCGCACTAGACTCTCCTTCGAGAGTGCTATGCTGCGCCTTGGAGGGAGTGTGTTGGGGTTTGCCGAGGCGGGCGTGTCCAGTGCAGGAGGCAAGGGCGAGACCCTTGCTGATACGATAAGAACAGTGGAACGCTACGCTGATGTGATTGTCATTAGGCATCCCCTTGATGGGTCCGCGAGAGTCGCTGCGGAGTTCGCCACCTGTCCGGTCGTCAATGCTGGCAGCGGCGCAGAGGAGCATCCGACACAGGCGCTCTTGGACCTATACTCGATTCGTAGGATGAAGGGATGCATTGACGGACTCACTATCTCGTTGTGTGGGGATTTGAAGTTTGGCAGGACTGTGCACTCGCTTGCGATGGCGCTGACAATGTATGATGTGGATATGATACTCGCGGCGCCGAAACAACTGCGAATGAAGCCCTCCATCATTGCCGAGATGGAGAAGGCGGGGGTCAGGGTTCGACAGGTGAATCATATAGAGGATGCATTACAGGACGCCGACGTTGTGTATATGACCCGTATTCAGAAGGAGAGATTTCCAGACATCCGTGAGTACAATGCTGTAAGGGGCCACTTCAGGTTGAGGAGAGAGGACCTCGAACTGCTCAAGAAGGATGCCATCATCCTTCATCCCCTACCACGCGTCGACGAGCTGGATCCGGACATTGATGACTCACCTCACGCAAAGTACTTCGAGCAAGTTGAGGCAGGTGTTGTCACAAGAATGGCAATCCTTGACCTCATCCTCGGTTGAACTGGCTGTCATCGCGAAGGTGCCTGACCAAGGTTTCCGTTGAGGCAATCCTGCACACACCGAGCGGGATACGCATCTGTTCAGCGAGGTCTATCGCGAGCCGGTCCACAGAGCTCGCTCCGTGAAGGACCACAAGTGAGGGCTTGAACTCCTGCGACCGTATCGCAATCATTGCGGCACGTCCGGTACTGACCCGGGTGAAGATGATACATCGTTCGGTAGTCGCGCCAAAGAGCTTGAGAAAAGCATCGCTATTCAGCTCCTTCACCGCGCGCTCGATGTCAACGAGAGTAAAGCCGTAGATGTCGCGATCAAGATACTGTGAGCCCGCTATCACATCGCAGTCGAGTATCTCACAGAACCTACGCGCCGTAATAGGCGAACTGAACTCCCTCATTGCGAGAACGATGTTCAGGTCGACAAGGTCGACATCCATCATACGACCATACGCGGAGATCACCTGACCGCCATTCTGTTCATCGAGTTCAAGAAGTGCCTGTACAAAGCGGCGAATTGTGGTAGTTCCTGGCGATTTCCTCCGACCAGACTCGTAGTCGCTGATGACACTGGGACTGATGTTGAGGTGGTCAGCAAGCGCCGCCTGAGGAATTCGAAATCGCTCTCGCCAGACACGCATCATGTGTCCCGGATGGTCGGAGAGAGCAATCTCACCAGCAATCCTTCGAGCAAGCTGTTCCCGGACAGTAGTATGTAGCGACATAGTGACCACAAGTTCACCCGAGGCGCAGAGGCGAGATAGCACGCCAGCCCCGACTATAGCAGAGTAGTGGAGTGAGAGATAACGATTTCGGCAACGAAGAGCTGCACGGGCAGAGTTTCGCGGAGAAGTAGAGAGATGTTGGTGGGCCGGACGAGATTTGAACTCGCGACCTCTTGGATGCTTGCTCTGGGACAACAGTCACAGAGTCCCAAACCAAGCGTCATACCAAGCTAGACCACCGACCCACGGTCTATCGTCTTCTCTTCACGATTTCGATATAAGAATAGCGGAGTCGACAGACCTTCATTAGTGGCCTCAACGAGGCGTCAGCTCTATCACGTGGGGCAGGCCATCATCGGACAGTGGTACCTCGGTGTATCGCTCCTTGATCACGCTGTCTGTGGGCCGACCGTCGACATATGCGATGAATTGTTCTCCAGAGACCGCACGGAACTGGACCCGAATCCTGCGAGAGGGCGGAACCCAAGCACCCAATCGCTGTCCGAGCGAGAGGCGATAGCCGCCAGAGGAGGTTGTCTCGAACCTCATGGGAGTGACCGAGTGATTGCCCACATTGGATATTCCATCATCCTCGAAGAACACGAATTCAGAACTGCCTCCGGGAAATGCCCACAATATCAGGTCGCCCTGATCCTCGCCTGTGTGCTGCACAACTCGTCCAGTAGGAATGATATGACCACCACGAACAAACACCGGGACCACGCGCAAAGGCGCCTCGACAGTCAAATGTGTCGGGCCTATGATGTGCTCATCGGTCCAGAGTGAGTACCAGATGCCTCGTGGGAAGTACACCTCTCTAGACTCCATGCCGGGCCTGACAATGGGGGCGACCATGAGCGCAGGGCCCACCATAAACTGATCATCGAGAGCATATGTCGTGACATCATCCTGAAACTCAAGCACGAGGGGGCGCATTATTGGGCAGCCAGTCGTGTGGGCCTCCCACGCCAACGAATAGAGATATCGCAGTAGACTATACCTGAGATCGATAGCTTGCCGAATGATGTCCTCTACCTCTGGTCCAAACAGCCACGGCTCCTGACGCGCAGATGAGATGTTAGAATGGTTTCTGAAGAATGGGTAGAAGCAGCCCACCTGATACCAGCGGGCCAACAGATCTCCCGTCACGTCGTCCCAGAACCCACCAACATCCGCACCACATATGGGTACACCGGAGAGCCCAAGATTGAGAAGCATTGGAATGGAGAGACGAAGATGTTCCCAAGATGACCTGTTGTCACCAGTCCACGTGGCCGCATATCGCTGGTAGCCTGCAAAGCCCGAGCGGGTGAGTATAAATGGCCTCTGAGAGGGACGAAGCCGTTTGAGCCCATCAAATGTAGATATCGTCATATGAAGGCCATAGAGATTCCTAAGACGCGGCTCCCAGGGTCGCCCCTCAGAGTCGACCACGTTGCGCATAGAATACTCCTCTCGAAGACCGACATAGATGCAGTTGCTGGGTTCATTCATGTCAAGCCAGCTGCTCAGCGATGTCATTGAGAGACGCTCGTATTTTGAGGCGAACCACTCTCTCACCTCGCTGCGGGAGAAATCCGGAAAGACTGTTTCACCGGGCCAGACGAGCCCCACATAGACGGATCCGTCACGATTCCTCAAGAAGTAGTCACTTGCCAAGCCCTCGTCGTAGAGGTCAAAGCCCTCCTCCTTCTTGACGCCGGGATCGATGATTGTCATGACTTGAAATCCCATCTGGCCGAGGCGAGCAACAAAGTCGGAGGGGTCGGGGAACACTTGTCTGTCCCAAGTGAATATGCGGTACCCGTCCATATAGGCGATGTCCAGCACCAGTGTATCACAGGGAATCGCCCGACGACGGTACTCTCTGGCGAGACTCAAGATGTCGTCCTCACTCTCGTACTCCATCCAGCGTGAGTGCTGATGCCCCATCGCCCACCGAGGCACGAGGTGCGGCCTCCCAGTCAGACTGGTATATGCATCAATCACGTCTCTCATCCGCGGGCCGACGAAGACATAGTAGTCCAGTGGACCATCGGGCGCCCCGAATGCGTAGTGTCCGGCAGATGTCGATGCTAGGTCAAAGAAGGTACGATACGAGTTGTCAAGGAATACCCCATGCGCCCTACCGTCCCGAAGAACAATGAAGAATGGAATGGACTGATAGAGAGGATCGGAGTCAGGGCCGTATTCGGGGTCGTCTGTATTCCACATCTCATAGTAGAGACCACGCTTGTCGAGACCGTGCGCCTTCTCACCAAGACCATAGAATCTCTCCTCACCAAGCATTGTCCTTCTGCAGACGAATCCGCTCTCAGTCCACTCTATCCCGCCCGTGGTGTCATCCTCGGCAATCACGGTCCCCGTGGAGTCTCTCAACACAATCCGGAGCGGTGCGAACTCCAACGTGAGGGACAGGTCCGGGGTTCTGAGATGCCACGCAGTATCACCCTTGGACACCTCGCATGTGGTCTCTGTACCAAGTCCGACCACTGACCAAGACGGCTCTCCACGCAACACATCGCTCCGCGATGCCTGAACACGTATTGTGCGCGATGACACTACCGTGATGCGAAGACGACCCGCATCCAGCTCGAAATCGAAGGCGCGGCCCATCGCATCTGATGCCTCACCGCGGTATCGGACCACTATCACAGTAGACCACTCAATCACGGTTTGGAGTGCTCTCTTTTTTCGCTTTTGACTGGCAATCATCTTGGTCATCAAGCGTAATGCCCCATCTGAAATGGCATCCCTCAGCGTGCCATGAGAACTGAGAAAAGGCGCTGCCGCACACAGTTTCACCTGGTGATCTCAATTCGACGTAACAATGTGATCATCGATGACACCTTTGCCGAGGCCTTCTCAATGCACATGAACAGGACGATAATCACTGCATATAGTGCAGAGTGGGCACGAGTGACCGCCCTTGAAGCTACTGGCTTTGGAACCTCTGTCATAATGGCGCCTGCAGAGGCAGGCGTTGAGCGTGTCCTCGGTCCAGAGGAAACCCCCGATGGAAGGCCTGGTATTGGAGTGATCTTTGCGACAGCGAAGAAGGGCGACTTGGAACAACAGCTGGTTGCACGACTCAGTCAGTGCGTCCTCACGAGTCCAACGGCCTGCGCCTATGATGACACTCCTGATCCACGAGAAACATATCCTGTGGGACGCAAGATTGCACTATTCGGCGACGGATATCAGACAAAGAAAGGACCGATTGGTGGTCGCGTTCTGTGGCTCGTGCCAAGAATGAGTGGGACCTTTGTCATCCAAGAGGGATTTGGACGCACAAAGGGTGTTGCTGGGGGAAACATCATCTACTTTTGCAAGGACGTAGAAACGGGAATGACAAGTGGTAGGGCTGCTGTACAGGCAATCGAACGGATCGAGGGCGCATACACCCCATTTCCGGGAGGGCTTGTCGGCTCTGGCTCAAAGATTGGTTCAAAGTATGGTCTTCCTGCGTCAACGAACGAACGGTTCTGTCCCACAATCAGGACACTCGTTGAGGAATCGGAGGTGCCGCCGGAATGCAACTTTGTCGTCGAGATAGTCATCAATGGTCTGAGTGAAACGGTCGTGCGGCGGGCTATGCGTGTCGCCATTGAAACCGTCTGCGAGTATCCCGGCGTCATCCGGGTCACAGCAGGCAACTTTGGAGGAAAACTAGGCAAGTATATGATTCCCTTGCACGAGTTGCTCAGGTAAGCCGCATATCAGCCAACACAGCGGAATCGGGGAAGGACCATTATACGTCAAGAGCACCTCAACAATGTCAGAAAGCTTTATCTCAGATTCGCAGACAGCCTCTTGCGGTGCCCCAGTAGCTTAGCCCGGTTAGATCGCCTCCTTGGTAAGGAGGAGGCCGCGGGTTCAAATCCCGCCTGGGGCTCCACCATCTAGTTTTGTATCTCATCTGCTGTAGGACGTTCTAGTGAAGCCGGCGCCTCTTACCGCGAAGGAGCATCAGACGCTGTGCCTCTTCCGCGCCAACAAGCCTCGTAAGCTCTCTGCGCGCACGATCTTCGTCAGGCTCAGCCAACCATCTCTCCACCTCTTTCCTCAATGCGGGAGAGAGGTCTTGGGCCAGCTTCTTCGCCCTACCCTTCTTATCAAGGTCGAAATCGTCAGGTCCGAGAAGACTCATTCTAATCACTATTCACTCTGCAGTACGAGAATATGACCTTTGGCATCGGGCAGAGGGGACAAGGGTTTTATCAGAACGACTAATCGGAGTGACTGGTGCACTCTCCTGTGACAGTTACACTGCGAATCAGAGAGCCGCCCGATATCCCCATCGAGGCGGAAACAATCAGACCACGACTGTTCGTCGGAAAGAGTCTCTCAGAGATAGAGCGACTCCCAATACGGCAGGGAAATGCAACGAGGTGCCTGTCGGATTTCTTCGATGTTACAGGACAGACAGCATTCACCCCGGAGGAGATGACCATTGTCGTGGAGGGTGACCTGAAACGCGTGAAGATGATAGGCGCGGGGATGGATGGTGGCAGAATCAAGGTCAATGGAGATGTCGGGATGTATCTTGGCATGCGGATGCAGGCAGGGCGCATCGTTGTCAGAGGCTCCGTGGGATCTTGGGCTGCAGCCGAGATGAGTGGGGGGAACATTCAGATTGAGGGCGATGCAGGAGACTATCTGTGCGCGGCACTCAGAGGGAGTACAGAAGGGATGCGTGGAGGCAGGGTCTACGTTGCAGGGTCTGCCGGACGAGTGATGGCGGCAAACATGCGGAGAGGATTCATTGTCATCCGTGGTGATGTCGGAGAGATGGCTGGTGCTGGTATGCGTGGAGGTACGATAGTCGTGTGCGGACGGCTCTCTCAGCGTGCGGGTGTCCATGGCACCCGGGGGATGGTCTTCGTAATGGGAGAGGTAACATCACTGCCACCCACCTTCAGATATAGTGGGACTGGGCCGAGTGAGTTCATCCCCTATTACCTGAGATATGTTGCCTCCCGAAGACCGGACTTTGTGGAGAATGTCGACTACACAGAGGACTGGATAAAGTTTCAAGGGGACTTCGCAGAGGACACGCCACGAATGGAGGTATTTGCAGCGAGCAAGGACAACGAACATCTGATATCAGGGGTGTGACACCTTGATTAGCGTGAGTGAGGGTGGGCTTCAGAAAATTCAGGAGATTATGGACAGCCATGAGAAACTCAACTGTAGGGTGATAGAGCAGGACAATGGTGTCACCGTTGTCGACGCGGGTGTGAGCGTCGAGGGCTGCACGGAGTTGGGACGGCTGATAGGCGAACTCTGTCTTGGGGGGCAGGGGGCTGTGAGACTTTCGCAGGCCCACATAGGAGAGCTGACTTTGCCAGCAGTAGTGGTCGCTGTGGGGGAGGCCCCGATTGCAACACTAGGCTGCCAGTTCGCGGGGTGGAGAATCAAGGTCGGCGACTTCTTTGCGATGGCCTCAGGACCTGCACGGGCAGTTGCCCGCGTGGAAGCAGAGTTGTTCGAAGAGCTCGACTACAGTGACGACGCCGATCGGACGGTTGTCTTCCTTGAGGCATCGCAGCTGCCAAGTCAGGATGTCACCAGCTACATTGCCAGTGAGTGTGAAATCTCACCGGAGGGCCTCTACTGTGTTGTTGCCCCAACAGCGAGCATTGCAGGTTCTGTCCAGATATCATCACGGATAGTGGAGGTCGCAGTCCACAAGCTCCATATGCTCGGATTCGATGTGAAACGCATTCGGCGTGGACAGGGCGTCGCGCCAATCGCGCCAGTGGCGAGGACGGATGCAAAAGCAATGGGGCTGACCAATGACTGTATACTGTACGGAGGAAGAGCGTATCTCTACGTGGTCGGCGAGGAGGGAGAGGACCTTGAGAGGTTGGTGAAACAATGCCCCTCAAGTGCATCGGAACAGTACGGTCGGCCGTTCTACGAACTGTTCAAGTCGGTGGGCTTTGACTTCTATAAGGTTGACCCGATGCTGTTCAGCCCCGCAGAAATCACGCTCATCGATGTGACGACTCGAGAGGGATACGTCGCAGGAGAGGTGAATCCGGAGGTCTTGAAGAGGTCTTTGGAAACATACGGACAGTAGAGGTGGCCGCAATACATTCTAGGAGCACAAGTCGCGAGCTGAGGGGCGACGGCGACGAGAGGTGAGAGGGCCAGTTGATAGTCACTGTGCGAATGAGAGGACCACTAGCGGAAACTGTCGGTGGAGATGGGCAGATAGAGATGAAGATAGATGAGGAAAACGCGAAACTGAGAGATCTTCTCACAGAGATCATATCAACCATTGAGGCCATAGGTGCTGTCTGGCGCTCGGCCGACGAGATTCTGCGTGATGCGCTAGTTCTCAGAAACAACACGGATGTCAGTCTCACCGGAGGACTGGACACAGTTCTCCAAGAGGGCGACTCGATAGTCATCCTGCCACTGGTACACGGAGGCTAGACGAGCGCGGCCCCTCTATGCAGGCCGAGAGTGTTGATTTCTATTGTCCGTTCGGGGACAAGGTCACGAAGCGCCGACTCTAGGGCATCTAGGGTCACTACTTTGGAAACCTCTGCCAAGGCACCGAGCATCACCATGTTCGAAACCATCCTTGAGCCGAGGCCGTCAGCTGTGCGCATGGCTGGCACGGGGACTACTCTGAAGTCATCGCAGTCGTGGCACTGGACCAAGTCAGGATCGACTATCAGGGTACTATGGGGCTTTGCACCCTCCACATATATGTCAAATGCCTTCTGGGACATAAATATGCTATAGTCAGCTCTGATCACCTTCGGATAACGAATGGGAGTGTCACTGATTATTACCTCGCTCTTCGCGGCGGTGCCTCTCGCCTCAGAGCCGTAGCTCTGCGTCTGTACAGCATCGAGGCCGCTGTAAACGACGGCGGCGTGGCCGAGTACCACACCAGCCAAGACAACGCCCATCCCACCAGTTCCCGCGATACGAATCTCAGTTCTCATCAAGGATGCACTCCCATCTCACGACGATAGTAGGCCGAGGGACTCCAGAAGGCTCACATCCTCTCTGTCGGCAAACTCGCCGAGGTCTTGGCCCATCTTGGTCGGAACAGATGGGGTCAGCGGCTGTCCCCGCTTCCTGACTGGCAGTTGTTTAAACCACTTTATCATATCGGGGGCCTGCCCCGCGCCAGTCCGCCGACCATATGCGGTGGGACACTGACTGAGAATCTCGATAAAGGAGAATCCCTTGCGCTCCAGAGCCTTTCGAATTGAACGTGATGCCTGAATTGGGTGAGCTGTGGTCCACCGTGCAACATAGTTGGCGCCTGCAGCAGCAACGAGACGTGCGAGGTCAAACGGCCGCTCAGGATTGCCATATGGTGACGTCGTTGTTCTGTCACCAGTGAAAGTTGTTGGAGCAACCTGCCCGCCCGTCATCCCATAGATGAAGTTCGTGGAGCATATGACGGTGATGTCAAGGTTTCTTCGCGCAGCGTGAATCAGATGATTGCCGCCGATGGCAGCGAGATCACCATCACCACTGATGACGACGACAGTCAGCTCAGGTCGAGCAAGCTTCAGTCCTGTTGCGAAGGCAATGGCACGCCCGTGCGTCGTGTGGAGGGTGTCTGCATTAAAGTGAGGGGACGGTATCCACGCTCCACAGCCGATACCTGACACGAAGGCGAATCCGCTGAGGTCCTCATGGCCGAGATCGTGGACAGCCTTCAGAAAGGCATTGGCAATAATTCCGTTGCCACAACCGGGACAAAACGGCGTGGGGAGGGCCTTTTCACGTAGGTACCGACGCGCGAAATGATGATTCGAAACTACCACTGTGATGACCTCGCTTTCGCTCTCTGGCCGCTCAATCCGTGTTAATAACTATTCTCAGGCGGCAATTGATGATTCAAGAAGAGAGATGAGGCCAGCGGTGCAGGCATTGGCGCGCCTTCCAGAGAGCCGCCCACAGGAGCATCCTTTTAAGAGGACGCATTCGAGAATCCCAGCGGACTGGACATAGCACCGACTGACTCAATGTGGTGAATCAGCTCGCAGGCAGTTGCGCCACATTGTAGAAATCTCCTCTCGGAGGACAGGAGGCGTCTGTCCTGAACCATCAAGTCTGATCCTGACTGAGAGGGCCGTGTCCGAGTCCAGCTTGCATTCGTGAGAGGCGTAGTCGGACAATAGTGGTGAATAGAGATGTCAGAGGTCGCAGCTACACGGGCTTTCAATAGAGAGATGGCATCGGTCATCGGTGCAACCGTAGAGGTTGTCACAAACACTGGGAAGACATACAAGGGGACCCTAAAGGGCGTGGATCAGAACACTCTGAGCATTGTACTGGCCGATGTGACGACCGGGGACGATGAGGAGACCAAGATCCCCCGTATATTCATCTACGGGAACAGCATTGTTTCGTTCTCCGTCACCGAGAAAGAGGTCAGTCTGGAGGGTCTTGCTAGAGAGCTCGAAAAGGTGTTCCCACCAGGTGGCGTGAGGTTCTTCCCGGACACGGGTGTCATCGTGGTGATGAACAAGATTCGGGTCACTCCAGAGGGTGTAGATGGGTCGGGTCCGTTGTACGAGCGGGTCGCAGCCATCGCCAAGCAGTGGATGGAAGAACACGGGCTCGAATGATTGACTGGACTGGCAACAGGGTGATGATAGAAGAACGAAACAGTCCATAGTGGGATTACAGCTGCGACTACGACCGTTTCACTCACCAGTCATCTGCCGAGCGCGGCCCTCTCACGAGTGATTGGGCTGGTCCAGTTCATTCATTCTTCGAACAGTTTCCGCACTCCGAGATCCTTAAGCCCCTTGCGGGCGTGGGCCACCACAGGTGCCTTGGATGTTTCGCCCGGTGGAGTACGTCGTCTTGGCCGAAGCCGGTCTTCCCAGACGGAGGACGGACTCACTGGAAGCTTACCTATCTGGCCAAGGTCAGCCCTGATCTTGCGAGGGTCAATCGTACCTGCAGAGCCTGTGCTGCTGAGAAGACCCAATTGGCTCAGGCGATCCCTCGACTGAGAGAGGCTTGACCTCCGTTTTGTGTCATCTGTTGCCCTTGGCAGCAACTGGGGACTCTTCACCCCCGTGAGGATGAGCATCACACGTAACACCCCACTCAATCGTGGGTCCACCCGAGCACCCCAGATGACCTGGGCGTTGGAACTCATCTTCTCAGACACTATCGCACCCACACGGTTCGCCTCGGCAAGGGACATGTCCGGGCCCCCAGTTATGTGAATCAGAGCACCCGTCGCTCCCGCCCACTCGACCTCAAGAAGTGGACTCTCAAGAGCATTCTTGATCGCCTGTTCTGCACGATTCTCGCCAGAGGCCTCACCGACACCCACCAGTGCCACTCCGCCATTACAGATGATGGAGCGAACATCTGCATAGTCTAGGTTGATCAGGCTGGGGAGGGTGATGGTTTCGGTGATGCCCTTGACCATTCCTGCAAGAACCTCGTCAGCGATTCCAAATGCCTCCTCAAGAGGGAGGTCTGGCACAAGTTCCATCAGCTTCTGGTTGTCTATTACCACAACTGTGTCGGCATACTCCTGTAGTTTCGCAAGACCTGCCTTTGCCTTGTCAATCCGTGTGCGCTCCAGACTGAATGGCATTGTGACAACACCGACAACGATTGCGTCGTTGCGTTTTGCAATCTCGGCCACCACTGGTGCGCTGCCAGTCCCAGTCCCACCGCCCATCCCACAGGCGATAAAAACAAGGTCGGCGTCGCGTACTAGTTCTGCAATCTGCGGGGCCGACTCCTCAGCAGCAGCACGACCTACGTGAGGATATCCGCCAGCGCCCAGACCTCTCGTTATGCGTTCACCGATGAGGAGCTTGCGATGCGCGGGTGTGATGGCGAGATGTTGCTTGTCAGTGTTGATTGCGATGCACTCTGCACCTTGGACCCCAATCGTCATCAGCCGGCGAATCGTGTTGTTGCCTCCGCCCCCACATCCAATCACGACAATCCTTGCCTGGCCCACGTCACGGGCGGGTGTCGATCCTCTCTCAAGCCGACTGTGTTCCCTTGCCGATTCTATGAAGGACCTCATTGTGCATTGCCCTCACTGTGGACTCTTAGTCCCGCATTGCCACGTTCCCAGAGCTCTCTCTTGAGAAGATCCCGAATGGCAATTCGGATAGTCTCGGATCGGTTCGGATAACGACCGTTCTGTACAAGCCGCTCAATATCCTCGACTATCTTCTCAGGCAGGTGTACGGCAATCAATCGCATGGACAGTCCTCAGAATCGACTGGGAGCATGTGACATTTGGATATGTGTAATACCCGTGAGGAGATGAGGTCGGGAGAAAAGAAAGATGGATTGTGTGGAGAACGAGATCAGCTCGTTCTCCAGACTACCTCGTCTTGCGTCCTGTGCGTCGTGCCGCAATATTCCCGACCTTGCGGCCAGGCGGTGCGTGACGGCTCACAGTTGTGGGGCGTCCAGGAGACTGATGAGAACCACCACCGTGCGGATGCGAACACGCATTCATTGCGGCTCCACGTACGATGGGCCACTTGCGGGCCTTTGGACGTGTATGGTGATACTTGGCGCCGGCCTTGAGAAATGGCTTCTCTGGACGGCCGCCGCCTGCAACAATGCCGATAGTTGCTCTGCACCTCGGACTGAAGGCCTTCTGCCGACCGCTGGGCAGCTTCACAATGGCCTTTGACTTGTCAATCGAGACTATCGTTGCGGACAGACCGGACGCACGGACAAACTTCCCACCATCACCGGGTGAGCCCTCTATGTTGAAGATGGGCGTTCCCTCAGGAATATGCTCAAGCATGAGGGTGTTGCCGTTGGCTATTGCAGCGTTCGGTCCACACTCGACCATCTGACCAACATAGACGCCCTCGGGAGCAACCATGTAGTGGAGCTTCTTCTCGCCCTCGTACTTGATCTCGGCGATAGGAGCACCACGACCCGGCTCATGGTAGAGGCCAACAACCTTGCCCACGTACGTCTTGTCAGGGGACCACTTGGGATGCCGGACAGGAGCAATTCGGAGGTGGCGGCGGTTGCGCCACTGGGTGGTGCCACGTCCCTTTCGCTGGACTAGAACTCTCTTACCCATTTCTGCACCTCCTTAGTATATGCCAAGCTTGGTCGCCAGGTCGACTGCACTGTACTCCGGTGCAAGCCGGACGAAGGCCTTCTTGCGACCATCGGGAAGAATCAGCGTATTGACCTTCTCAACGACCACGTCGTACAGTGTTTCAACAGCCCACCTTATCATGCTCTTGTTGGCCGTCCGGGCGACATAGAATATGAGCTTGTTCTCGTTGTCCACAGCGTTCAGGCCGGCCTCGGTGGTGACAGGACCAAGGATTATCTGGTTCGGATCTACCATCACATATCACCTCTCACAGGAACAGTTTCTCCTTTTCCAGACGCTCGATGGCCGACTTGGTCCAGACCACGAGTCTGCCGGGATGAGTACCCGGTGCCAGTAGCTCTACATTCAGACCGTGAACCTCGACCACATCAACGCCGGGCAGATTGCGTGCACCAAGCCCGATTCCACGGTCCTCGCCGACCACAATGAGGAATGACTTTGGCGTCTTCATTCTGCGGCCACGCATCTTCCCCTTACCAGCACGTACCTTACGGCCTCTCACCGCACGGTCCAGGTCCTCATCGAGTCCAAGCGCCCGGACAAAGTCCATGACCGCCTTGGTCGATGAGAGGGTCTCCAGTTCATCACTCACCACAAGGGGGATGCTAGGCACCCCAGAAACGCGATGGCCGCGCTCGGCCACGTGCTGCTTGTTGGCCGTCGCGGCTATGGCAGACCGTATGGCCAGCCGTCGCTCTTTCTTGTTGATACGTTCCACAAGCACCTTTCGGGCCTCGGGAGGATGAGCCACCCTGCCCCCAACGGTGCCGGGTGCGAATGCACCCTGATTCGCAGCAGAGGTGCCACCGCCCTTCACGCGTGGGACACGGGACCGACCGTGACCGGTCTGCCAGCTCTCGGCCGTGGTCCGCTTGCCCGCCAGCTCATCGACGCCGTGTGGCTGATATCGCTGGGACTGCAGGGCGAGGACAGCCCGCTTGATCAGGTCTGGCCGATAGGGTGTGTCGAAGTGTTCCGGTAGGTCGATTGCGGTGCCAGCCTTTCCCTTCAGAGAATATGTCTTGACCTTCATTGTTAACACATCCTCCCGTCTACTGCTTCGATGAGGTGCTGATGTAGCTCACCTGCAGAGGCTTGGCCACGTGACCCTTCTTGGGACGGATGGCAAACCGCAGACGGACCGGACGCTTGATGGTACCAGGTATCGATCCCTTCACCATCACATAGTCGCCACGGACCACGCCATAGTGGACAAACCCACCGGCAGGTGTGATCTCCTCGCCGCGCTCACCCATCTTCACGACCACGTGGTTATAGCTGACGCGGGAGTGGAACCCTGTCTGTCCCGGTCGTGGTACTGTGTAGCGTACGTTGGTGGGGCTCCACGGGCCAATACAACCTACACCACGTTTGGTCTTCCTAGACTTGTGCTGCAGGATTCTCACGCCCCATCTCCGTACGGGGCCCTGAAAGCCGTGACCCTTGGTCACTGCAGCGATGTCCACCAACATTCCCTCTTCCAAGATGTCTGCAACTCTGAGGTCCGTTCCGAGAATGCTCTTGGCATACTCAAAGGCCTCTGTCACACTTGGCGCGCCAACCTTGTACTCCGTGATGTCCGGCTTCTTCTTCGGCACTCCAGCAAGTCTTGGCTGAGTATGAACGAGCATTCGAATCTCGGTAAGTCTGTCGAGATGCTCCTCGAACT
The DNA here is from genome assembly GCA_029855935.1 of Candidatus Thorarchaeota archaeon. Classification (GTDB taxonomy): domain Archaea; phylum Asgardarchaeota; class Thorarchaeia; order Thorarchaeales; family Thorarchaeaceae; genus B65-G9. The sequence continues at coordinate 64,882 of JAGSHN010000004.1, forward strand.
GCGACATCTTGGCATCAAAGTCGTATTCCTTTGGCAGCTGAATCTTTCTACGGAGATCGTCTGACAGAGTCTCTGCCAGGACCTCCGTGACAAGTCTCAGCCCATATGGAGTGGCCATATAGCCCCTGATTGAGAAGGGGCGAATGGGCGGTGTGTCGATCACAGTTACGGGGATGACTGTTTCCTGACCCTTGAATGGGCTGTTCGGGTTGTCAATCGTAATGACGGCGTGTGTCATTCCCGCCTTGTAACCAATGAAGCCAAGTAGTTTTGCAGCCGAGCCATCATACTCAGGCCAGTTCTTGATACGGGGCACAAACCTAGAGGCCCGACATCGCGGCAAGTAGGCTAGGCTGCCGCGCTTTGGAGCATGCTTCTTTCTGTGTGCCATCTATAACACCACTTTCCCGTATCGAATGGCCTATGGACTGGGCTATTCGTACTACTGATGCCGACAACCAATTGGTGTGCTTTTTAAGGTTGCTCTATTGCCAAGATGCCTCTCAGTCAATGCCATCATAGTAGCCGGGCCTCGAGACGAGATGGCCAAGAGAGACGTTCATCAGTGCAAGACTCGCAATCATCGCCTCCTCAAGGCGCACTGTTTCTGTCCCCTGATTCGGTATGGTGTTGACAACATAGTCCACGAGAGAGAGAAACTCCTCCGACCCCTTAACGAGTATGTCGGGAAGACCAAGCTTGGGCCCTCCGAAGAGCGCGATGAGATGCCGGGGCCCGGTCACCGACTCGACTATATCGTTGATAACCGACTTGAAGTCGGTACCCCGGCGCGAGAAGACCACACGTACGGCTCTATTCTGTTGTTTCAGCCACTCCACAAGATTCGGCACCACGGCGACCTCGAAGCCGAAGTATCGACTCACACTGTGGCGTTCCACTGGTCGCAGGGTAATGCGGGGGCTGGTTCGGGTCACCCTGAACAGGGTGGGTGTGCGATTGTCCACGTCAAAGTTGACCTTCACCAGAGAGGCCAGTCCGATGTCCACTGTGCGAGGACCGACCCCGATGCCCCATCTCACATCACCCACACGTACCTCGCTTGGCGAGGTCTCGAGGGGATGACTCCGTGTTCTGAGTGGAGGCAACAGGCCAGCATACCTCAGTGTAGGGGTGCGAGCAAAGACCCGTTTCCGGAGATACTGTGGTGTGTCCATGTATCTGAGAAGACGGACTAGTGTGTCCACATCACGTTGCTGGCGTGAGGGCAGACGACCGGTGGTATAGACTATGATGCGGTCCACACAGAACACGGCCAGTGCACGGGCAATCCGGCCGGCCAGCACGGTCTTCTCACGAAGACTGGTTGTATTGGAGAGAGTCGTATCGGGAACTGCAGCCTCCAGTGTCAACGAACCCGCCTCGATGATCTCACAGGTCGAGGGTGAACCACAACGTAACACGGTCCGGACGCTGCTCGATCTTCAGGTCCGCATAGGTCATCGCCTTGACCTCGGTCCGAATGGGATGGCGCTCGATGTCAATCTCCTCGCCCCATGCCTCACCTGAAAGATGCCACCTCTGCTCACCACTGTCGTCGCGAGTTATGTAGTGCACCTTGAATCTGGAGTAGAATCGGTTGTTGAGGTCAATCAGTGCAATGAGCTGACCGACCCACTCAACGAGAAGCTCCTCTAGGTCTATTCCATCAACGTCGACCTTGGAGGAGTGAAGTGGCCGTACCTTTGACGTGTCGACCATCACCTCAAAGGCTGCGAGCGCAGCAGTTTCGAAGGCCTCCTCAAGGGTGGGTGCCCAGCACTCTATTGTCACGTCAGCTGTGTGTTCGTGGTACCTGAAGCCTCGAGGACCTTCGCTCACAGCGTCGAACCTCCGGCCTGTAATCGCTCCAAGAAGCTTAAAAGCAGTTCTCAACGGAAGAACAATAGTCGCCTCCTCACGAGGCCGACATCTATGCCGAGGTAGCCAAGCCTGGACCACGGCGCTGGTCTTGAAAACCAGTGTGCTCTGCACGCAGGAGTTCAAATCTCCTCCTCGGCGCCATCACTCATTCGCTCACTCGTTCTCCGTCAGCCGGACCGCTCACAGACTCTTCGCCAGATACGGGCCATCATCAACGAATCCCAGGTTTCTGTAGTACTCCTTTACTCCAGTCCCACTGAGAACCAAGATTCGGTCGACACCGAGGTCCTCCCGTGCAGTCCGCTCCGCCTCACCCACCAGACACTCACCAAGACCCAGATGCTGCCATCTCTCAGGATCGCGCTCGCCAATCCTCACCATAGGACCAAACACCCTGAGCTCCCGTATGATTGCGCATGGACTGCACCGAACCTCGGGCCGATGCGCCGCCTCGCTCGGATAGCGGAGACGCAGGAATGCGAAGATTATGTCTTCAACTGGATCCTCAAGGGAGATGAAGACTTCAGTGCCCCCGCCGGCCTCGTAGACACGCTGAATCAGCGTCATAGTGTCGGGGTTTGCACGCCGTCCTGTACGCATCTCGTAGTGACCGACCTCGCGATAGCGAATTGTGGGATTCCGCAGGCCCAGACGACGCATCTCCGCGTGCACGAGCTCTCGCAGATTCCCGCGGGACAACCCAGCCTCAATCTGGTGTAGGGGGATGTCGCGTTGCATCCGCTGGATACGAACATACTCCGGCATCTCGCTCACGGCCTGTGCTATCAACGAGACAGTCTCGTCGTCGGTGTAGGGAGAGTAGCGGCCCTCTCTCCACCATTCGTAGAGTCGCGTGTTCTTCACCACAAGCGTTGGGTAGATTTTGAGCATATCAGGACGGAAGCGCGGATCCGAGAACATCTGATGGAACATATGCAGATCCATCTCAATGTTCGAGCCAGGAAGACCGGGCATGATGTGGTAACATACCTTGAGGCCACTATCGCGAAGAATCCTTGTCGCAACTGCAGAGGCCTCAACATCGTGACCTCGACCAACAAGCGTCAGAACCTCATCTGAGAGGGACTGTACTCCAATCTCCACACGGGTCGCGCCCATCTCAAGCATCTCGTCCACTGTGGCAGGAGATATCCAGTCAGGGCGGGTCTCGAAGGTTGTCCCAATGTTGCGCACTGCTGCTGTTTCGTTGACCCGTTTGGCCGCCTCCAAAGTAGGACTCACAGAGCCGTTCATAGCATCGAGGCATCTCTTGACGAACCACTCGCGGTAGGCACGCTCCTTGGAGCACCAGTCCCCGCCCATGACTATCAACTCCACCTTCTGAACGGGGTGACCAATCGTGCGCAGCTGACCGAGACGAGAACGGACCTGCCGATACGGATCAAACTTGTTCTGCAGTCCGCGCATAGTCGCGGGTTCATATCCAGTGTAGCTCTGTGGCACACCAAGATCAGGTCCTCCGGGACAGTATGCACATTTCCCGTGAGGACAGGCCTGCGGCTCTGTCATTACTGCAACAACAGCCACTCCAGAGAGAGTGCGAACAGGTCGCTTCTGAAGAAAGGGGAGGAGAACCTCTCTCTCCTCAGGAACGGCGCACTCGAGCACATCGGCATTGGAGGGGATGCGGGCCCGGCGAAACCGGCCACATACCCTGTTCTTGATGCGGTTGATTGTCTGCCTTGTCAGAGGCTCAGGAGAACTGAGCAGAGCCTCTATGATTGCCCGGTTCACTTCATAGTCGCTAATGGTATCAGTCTGGGCCATGATGCATCTATTCCTGTGGCTCACAACAATAGATGCCTTTTGGATATCTTTTTATGAACATAGTTCTGGCCATGAGTGAAGGCTGAGGTAGAGAGAAATGCCAGGCTCACACGGTTCACTGACAAAGGCCGGAAAAGTGCGTGAGTCCACCCCAAAGGTTCAGGGAAGAGAGAGGCACACGCCAATCCCGCGTATCAGAAACAAGCGGAACTACATCAAGCGGTTTGTACGTGGCAGGACTGTAGGCGTGCGCGCCTAGACCGTGATGGAGGTTCTGCATCTGGTCATCTAATCTCGTCAATCCGTGCACCAGTCGCATCTCGAGAGTATTTCCCGAACTCCACTATTGACGCCAGCGTTGACCCTGTGAAGACAGGGCCATCAAGACACACCAGATGACCAGTGGGATCAAGGGCACAGGAACCGCAGAGGCCGCAACCGCACTTCATGTACCGTTCTAGCGATAACTGAATGGGAATCTCGTGACGCAAGGCGATCCTATAGACCTCGTACATCATCCGCTCGGGGCCGCACGCATAGATCACATCGGCGGTCTGCTGCTCAAGGAGAGCGGTCAGACAGTCTGTCGCCAGCCCGTGAAATCCTAGTGAGCCGTCGTCAGTCGCCACCTGTGTGCGCAGTCTTGAGTCTGACTCGGCAATCCTGAGCATCTCATCGTGAAATAGGAGTTCATCTCGCGTGCGGGCGGCTATCAGGACGGTGACTTGCTTCAGACTGGCCAGAAGGGCATACACAAGAGGACGCAGCGGGGCCATTCCCACTCCACCGCCCACAACAATGGCAGCGTCTCCCGTAACGGAGAAGGAACGACCGAACGGTCCGCGAATGCCAATATAGTCTCCGGGTCGCATTCTGACCAGACGCTGTGTCGCCTCCCCCACAGGCCGGACGGTCAGGCCAATATGCTCATCGTCTGACCACGACGCGCTCAGCGGGATCTCGTCAACATCTGGCACCCATACCATGAAGAACTGTCCGGGAGCAGCAGTGGGACTGTCTGGTTGGCGTCGAAAGAAAAGAGTCACATCGCGGATATTCTCCCTGACAACACGACTGATTGCAACACTCCGAGGTCTACCGGTTGACAACTCAATATCCATTGCTATCGCCTCTGAGCCAGGCCAACTATGTCTGCGATGTCCGAGAACCCCGTCTCTTGAACGTAGGTCATTACGCCCTCTCTGACTCTGCTGAATACATCAAGTCCAGACAGGACACCGGTCCCTATCTCGATGGCACTTGCGCCAGCGAGATGCATCTCTACAGCATCCTGCCACGTCGTCACACCTCCAACTCCTATGATTGGGACTGATAGTGACGCATAGAGGTCGTAGACAGCACGAACGGCAATTGGAAAGACAGGTGGTCCAGACAACCCGCCGACAAGATTGCCCAAGATCGGGCGACGCTGTACTATGTCAATACGCATGGCCCGTACTGTGTTGATTGCCACAACAGCGTCAGCTCCTGCACGCTCCGCTGCACGACCAACGGATGTGATGTCCGATGCATTAGGCGTCAGTTTGGCAAACACCGGGCAGTCGACTGCGTCTTTGACGGCCCGCACGTACTGGAAGGTCAGATCCGGGTCGTGTGCAACCTGCCCAATCTCCGCATGAGGACACGACAGATTTAGCTCTATTGCCAGAGGCTTGGCCTCAACACCCCGAGATGCTACACTTGCTGCCTCCTGAGGGGAACGTCCAAAGACACTCAGAACAAAGGGGACACCCCACTCTCCTAGCCTATGCAGCTCATCCAGAAATGCGTCTATGCCGGGATTCGTGAGACCCACGGCATTGATCAGCCCGCCATGTGAAGAGGTGCAGATGGGCCCCGGGTGGCCAACACGGGGAACGGGCCCGATTGACTTTGTCACAACGACATCGGCACCACTCTCGTGCACTCGTCTAAGGACGGAGGCTGTGACTCCCAGAATGCCTGATGCCAACCAGTAACCCTTTATCTCCAAGGCCGCACCTACTGTTGACAGAACGAGACCGCGCAAAAGCTTATCGTTCGAGGGATGTTCCTCAGGGGCCTCATATCCCCGTGTCCACAGCCAAGGCGAAAGCAACAGGGTCTGGTGCCACATGTCCACATACCTAGTTCCCACTCCCTTCGGGGTCTTCGTTCACAACGAAGACTGTAGAATACTGTATGAGGTCATTGTCTACCCAGATGAGGAACTAGCCACCAAGATGATGATGCAGATTGCAGACAAGACTCTGCCTGTCGAGATTCGAGATGCGATTGAGGCGGCACGGCAGGCTGGCGTCAATCGAATTGTTGTTGAGAGCAGTGGACTTGCAGCACTCATCAGGGACCTCAACGTCGAGGTGATGGTCGACAATGCCTCAAGGGCCATCAAGATGTTCAGGACGAGCATTGACAGTGTTCTCATAGAAAGAGGTGTGCTCGAGTCCGAGCAGCAGACGACCGACTTCAGGCGACGAGTTGCTCTGGGTATCTCAAGAGAGAAGATAATGCGACATCTCAGATCCCCTGATCTCACCATCAAGTATGCTGTGGAAACGATTGATAGCCTCGACAAGACAATCAATCTTCTTGGAATGCGGCTGAGGGAGTGGTATGCCATTAACGTGCCCGCTATAGTCAACCATGTTGAAGATATACAGACCCTTGTCGAAACCGTTCTCTCTGTGGGTACGGGAATGCCAACAGCGGAACACCTTGTCAGAGCAGGACTCCCCCCTGAGGCGGCAAAGAACATTGTCGAGGAAACCGCTCAAGAGGTGGGAACACCACTGAGCGAGGAGGGTCTCAAACCAGTTCTGGCAATTGCCCAGAGTATCAGAACGATGCTGGATGCAAGACGAACGATAGAGGAATACATTGAGAAATCTATGTCGCGTGTCGCGCCCAACATGACAGCGCTCGTCGGTCCACTCGTGGGGGCTCGGCTCATCAGTGCGGCGGGATCGCTGGAGGACCTGGCCAAGAAGCCCTCTAGCACGATACAGGTCTTGGGCGCAGAGAGAGCACTGTTTCGTAGTCTGCGGACGGGGGCGGCTCCACCCAAGCATGGGGTCATATTCCAGGTGCCGCTTGTTCATTCTTCACCCTTTTGGCAACGAGGTAAGATTGCAAGGGCACTGGCAGGCAAGCTTGCGATAGCTGCAAAGGTCGATGCCCACTCCGGTCAAGACCTCAGTGCCGCCCTGAGGCTGCAATTAGAGAGGAGAATTGAGGAGATTCGGAGGCAGAATCCCCGGCCCAGTGCGAAAGGCCAGCCTGAGAAACAACAGCAGAGGCCCACCCGCAAGAGAGGGTCTAGAGGGAGGAGGTCGAGGTCACGTTGAGTGTCCACGAGACCAATTTCCCAGGCGTATATCAAATCACAGATGGCCAGCACACGTCACTGGCCACAAGGAGCCTAGTTGAAGGCCAGAGCGTCTACGGCGAGAGAGTAATAACAGTTGGTGAGGAGAGCTATAGGCTCTGGTCTGGACGTCGCTCCAAGCTGGCTGCAGCCATCCGAAACGGACTGGGGGAACTTCCAATCAGGCCGGGGTCGCGTGTGCTGTATCTCGGAGCGGCGTCCGGAACGACTGTCAGCCATGTCTCGGATATTGTCGGTCCGCACGGCGTGGTAAGCGCAATAGAGTTCTCGCCAACTGTGGCAAGGGGTTTGGTCAGACTCGCAGAGAGCCGCCCGAATATCATCCCGATAGTGGAGGATGCGAGACATCCGGACCGTTACGCCACGCTCGTCGCAGGACCTGTGGATGTGGTCTATCAAGACATTGCACAGCCGGATCAGGCACGAATACTGTATGAGAACATTCGGCACTTCTGTACAATCGGTACCTATGCGATGATTGCAATAAAGGCGCGAAGCATAGATTCTACAGCATCGGTGAAACGGGTCTTCGACAGAGAGATACGGCAACTGATGGACAGGGGACTGGAGGTTGTCGAACGGGTGAATCTAGCCCCCCTCGAGAGAGATCATCTGATGGTGTCGCTCAGAGTTGTGGAGGATGTGTAATGGGTCCCTCATTTATTGAGAGAATCATTGAGAGAGAGATTGATCAGATCAACGACCACCTACCTCAGACCACTATTCTACTCTCCCAACTCGAGAGCGATAGACGCCTCACGTATGTCACTCGTGGGGGCGACAGCTCCGCATTCAGGGCCGACGAGATTGACTTTCTGCTTCGGGAGGTGCCCCCCCACTTTCGTGATAAGATATCGCTCCCCATAGTCATTCTTCGTAGAATTGACCTAGGACCGGGGATGTACACTATATCGGGCGGAAGGCTGGTGTCATTCCTACTGCATCGAGTCCTAGGACAGGTAGACCTAGCATGGGAAGATCTGATGGACTGGACAGAGAGAACGACACTTGCTCGGCCGGAGGTACAGGCCATCCGACGAAGACTACCCACAACTACCTGCCTGGGTTTTGCACATAGTGTACCACGAAGGGCCTTCTCCAAGACCGACTGAGGCGGCCGAGTGGCTACACAGAGACATCCTCCACTAACAGAATCCTCAAAAGCATATTGTAGGAAGGGGCAGGCGAGTGATGCCAGATGACAAGAGCCCGCAGCAGACTAATTGAGGAGGTATGTTCTCAGTTAGAGGCTGCTGGGTTTGATATGTCATCACCCTGTGATGTCAGACCGACCTGCTTCGATCTTGTCGCCCGAAGAGATGACCAACTCGTTCTCATCAAGGTCCTGAACAATGTGGACGCCCTCACGAAGGAGGATGCTGACACTCTTCAGCAGGTCGCCCAATTCTTCAATGCCACACCGTTGGTGATTGGACGAAAGACACGGAGAGGCGAACTGGACGAGGATGCCGTCTACAAGCGGTACGGAATATCGACCATAACACCGGTCAGCCTCCGAAGAATCATCACAGAGGATGCCCTTCCAAGAGAGTACATCCAGCGGGGTGGCAGATTTGTGGCCATCGATGGCGCAAAGTTGAGGAGAGCCCGTCTCGAGCGACGCATGAGCAAGCATGACTTGGCCGAGTGCGTACAGGTCTCCACACGAGCCATTCTTGCGTACGAGAGAGAGGAGATGGATGTCAGTGCGGAGGTGGCACAGAAACTCGAGAAAGTTCTTGAAACAGACCTCATCATCCCGATCGACATACTTAGAGATCGTGGTGCCACTAGCCAAGTGACTCCACCGAGTGATGTGCGTGATATTCCTGACCTTGAGCGTCGTGTCAACGAGTTCTTCGAGAGGCTGGGAATGAAGGTCCTCTGGACAAATCGGGCGCCGTTCCACGTGGCGGCCAAGGAGCGAGGACCTCCACTTATGTCCGGTGTCGGTTCGCTTCGAAGTTGGTCGCTCAAGAAACGAGTTCAGATACTGAAGAGTGTTTCAGAGGTCACAGAGTCCGATGCTGTGCTCATCGTCGAGGAGGGGCAGGCTGAAACACGTGTCGCAGATGTGCCTGTGATCAGGCAGCTGGAACTCGACGAGATTGAGAAGGCTGGAGAGCTCAAGAAGATCATTGCTGAGCGGAGCGAACAATAAGAAGACTAGCAACCTGCAATAATAATTGTCAGGGGAGCCTCTGTTGAGTGTGTTCAGAGGCGGACAATACTCGGATCACAGACTTCCAAGTTCTACGTATGATTGGTGGCAACGGCACCCCCGCTGTGACAAGGCCACGAACAAAGTCGACCGTCTTCGCATCGGAAGGGTATCCAGAGCCAAAGTCCCCATAGGTGCCGTGTAAGTCCCTGATGACGGCATCACGTCGCACTTTTGCAATGATTGATGCTGCGGCCACGACCACATTGTGCCGATCAGCGCGGTGCTCGGCCACGAACTGACACTCGTCAGACTGCAGTCCGCTACTTGCTGCGACCCTGTCTCGAAACCGGTGGGGGTCGACATCTGCAGCGTCCATATAGACTCGGTCTGGACGAAGCTCGCGTACTATCTCTGCAAATGCGTCCACCTCAATCTGATTCAGACTGGTGCCTCTTCCCCGTAGGTCGTCGATGACCCTTGCAGGTATCGAGCGTAACGAGATGCGATCCACCGTTTCAAGTATGAGGCCATACAGGACCTCGCGGCGATGCGGCGTCAGACACTTTGAGTCACGAACACCAATCTCTTCGAGCTCGGGAATCCTGTCCTCGGTGACGAGTACCCCACAGACTATGAGGGGGCCAATCATTGGACCGCGACCAGCCTCATCAATACCCGCGACAGCAAGAGAACCATTTGACGACATCGTTGCACTGACGTGTGAAGAATCTGGTATAACCCTTGTTCTTCACAGCAAAGAGGCCTCTGTGACTCGCAATGGGACAGAAAGCTTCATATCTGCATCAGGTGTTTCGAGCCCTTGGGCCTATGCCCAGACGAGTGCATTGAATGGGGACGTGGCCTAGTCCGGCATGGCGACGGGCTCCAGATCTTATGAAACAAGGGGTCATAAGAAGAGCAGACTCGTCGGTCCTGGGTTCAAATCCCAGCGTCCCCACCAATGCAATCACCTCCTTCTTCCTCTCATCTGCAACAGGGTCGACTGACGATCACACTGCGGGCCACCCAAGACGCTGTCCAATTGCCACCTTCATGTCTGTGAGGAACAGTCATCTAGCACAATCTTTAAAACTCGACCGCAGGACAGACGATACTCGATGGCGGCCATAGGCGCCAGGGTCCACCGGAACCCGTTCCGATCTCCGAAGTTAAGGCTGGCGCCGTTGCCGGAGATGTGCGCTGCGCGAGCGCGTGACAGGCCGGCAAGCTGCCACATTTTCCCTTCTTTTCATCCCGTCCTGACCTCATTGGGTGGTCACCTGCGTTTCGGAGGGGCCACATTCAACCACAAAAAGACCTTCGTATTAGCATAGATAGAAATGATTAAAGCGGTACTACCCTTCCAGCGCGTCGATATAGATGCAGTTCGGAAACGCCTCAGAGATCAGTTGGATCATCAATCTGGCATTCTTTGCATTCATTCTAATCTTCAGCCTCTATGGTGCCAAGATACAGATGTGGCAATGGTTGAAACAGATAGAGGCGGGGTTGATTGAGCTAAAGCGTATGGCAATCGAGTCTAGACAGAGGGCGATAGACACATTCAAGGAGTACGGTAGGAGCGAGGAGGAAGTTGCAACCGAACTTGACAGATGGCTCGACTATTTTCTGATATACCCTGTAGACCTCGATCCTGCGGGTATACTCCAACGACTTGATCACCTGTTAGATGAGCGCAGAGATAGATATCGGGAGTTTGTGACCCAACTGGCACCTGAGGCCGGACCGGAGCTCGCACAAAACCTTGAGAATACACTCGAAGTCGCGCAGGTGCTCAGCCTAGTCTTCCGAATTGTGCGCCATTACTACCTCTTGGGCAAGAAGACGGGAAGCCAGATACTCATAATGCAGATACACATGCAGATGCCAGAGCTGCTGCGCATTGCACGTGCGTACTTCGAGGCCATTGATGCCTTTGCAGACGGAAAGCCGATTGGCGATGGAGTGGGGCCACTAGTTGTGACGAGATTTGCTAGGGAATACGGAGCGACACCCGACCAATACGTCCACGATGTTAGCCGGGAGGTTGGCTACTACAGGGTGGAGTTCGAGGGGCGAACTGTCTTCGCCGTACGAGCCACAGGACCTGGAGGAACCGTCGGAAAGCCTGGTGTTGCAGTGAAGCGACTTGTTGAGGAAAACAAAGGCGCCATCTCGAGAATCATAACCGTGGATGCGGCTCTGAAGCTCGAGGGAGAGGAGCTCGGACGCATATCGGAGGGAACAGGTGCGGCGATAGGAGACCCCGGACCAGAGAAACATGCAATCGAGCAGACCGCGACCGATCACGACATCGCCATTGAGGCGATTGTGGTGAAAGAGGATGAGGCTGCAGCGGTCGGAGTAATGAGGAAGAGGATCTTGGACTCTGTTCCAGAGGTCATCAACAGGGTCAAGTCTGCAATAAGAGAGAGAACAAAGCCAGGTGACAAGGTGATTCTGGCCGGGATTGGGAACACCATAGGGATTGGACTGTGAGGCGGGTGAATGTAATTGGGAGTCGTAACGAAGATAATCAGCCTGTCATTCATTGCACTAGGCACTCTGATAGTAATCACCTATGGAGGCGCTCAGGACCCCGTCATCTCATTCATTGGCATGTTCGCAGGGCTTATGCTATGGTCAATTGGACTCGCGCTGATGGGCGCGGGAAGGACTACTCAGGTCAAGCCGCCGCCACCAACCATCACCGAAATTCGCTGTGATAACCCAGACTGCGATTTTAAGGAGATTAGAGACTTCGAGCCAGGAGACTACATTCTCCGCCCCATGGAGGCCCACTGCCCGAAGTGTCAGGGCAGTCTGACAATATATGGTATCTATGTAGTGTTGGAACAGGAGGAGAAGAGCACAATATAGGGCAGAGGAGCTCATTCTGTCAGAATAGTCGCACCATCTTCGGAAACAAAGACTGTATGTTCGGTCTGGCTCACCAGCCCTCCACGCTTCTCCACGAGGACGGGATAGCCTCGTATCGCCTTTGCGCGTAACAGCTTCTTCAGCTCCTCTGCGAGCTGAATGCCCTTCTGCGAGACTCCAATCCATCTTGAGGCAAAGGGGAGAGGACCGTAGCTCTTTCGGAGGTGCAGTCGGAGCTTCTCTGTCACTCCGGTCAGGGGCTTGTCTACAGGGTTGTTAGAGAATATGTACATCTGCTTGCTATCAACCACTCTCGACCCCGTTGTGGCAAACGGCTCTATGGCATAGTACTCTCCAGCCAAGATGGGCGTAGAGTCGCGTGTCTTGACATTCGGTATCTGTTTCCCGGCATGAAGGGCGTACCTCTTCAGACTGTGACCAGTCAGCTCCCTGACGGGCCGCAGACCATAGTCCTTGATGACCCGCTCTATTACGGCGCCCACCTCACCGACGGTGACACCTGGGCGGATAAAGGATATTGCCTCGTGGAGTGCCTCTGCGGAGGCGTCGACGAGCGCATCGAGAGTACCATCGAGATCCACGGTCCGTGCAGTGTCAGCGATATGACCATTAATATGAACGCCAACATCGACCTTGACAACTCCAAAATCCGGAATCACGGAGGGGTCGTTCTTCGGAGATGTGTAGTGCGCGGCAACCTCATTGACAGAAACGTTACACGGAAAGGCAGGTCGTCCACCAAGCTCGAGAATCCGCTTCTCGGCAAGAGCGCAGATACTGATTATCTTCGCGCCCGGACGAACTGCCTCGCATGTTTCTCCAAGTACTCGTGCTGCAATCCGTCCGGCCTTGACACTGTCGGGATGAGGTCTTCTTGCCATTGTCATTCGCTTGAGTGGCACTGGGCAACAATGAAATAAATGTTGGTTGGACGGTGGGGGACTCCCGCCTTTCAGACAGCGGTTGTGACGACTGGGCCGTCCTCTGTGACCAGAACCGTATGCTCAAACTGGCTGACGATGCCTCCGCTTGCCTCGACAAGGACGGGATAGCCTCTGATGGCCCCTGCATTGATGAGCGTACGGAGGTTGGCCTCGACATCCGGTAGCCCCATCTGCTGGACCCAGCGAAGAGCGAAGGGCAAAGTCCGAAACCGCTGGTGAAGTGTCTTCAGGAGATCTCTCGCAGCAGCGGGCAGGTCGGGCCTGCCAAACGTTGTACCAGAGAAGATCAGAGTGGGCCGACGCTCAGCGACCGCACCAGTGCCGTCCGTTGCAAATGGCTCGATGGCATATACGTGCCCCGCCTTTATCTCATATTGTTCCGCGGAACTGATGTTGGGAATGGAGAGCCCAGCGTGCAGAGTCCATCTACGCATCTCATGGCCCGCGAGCTGATACACGGGAGTCAGCCCAATCCGGCGGATTTCTCTTTCGATGACAGTGCCGATGTGACCGACAGTGACTCCGGGATGCATCTCCGCGATTGCAGCTTGTAGTGCGCTATGCGCTGCAGAGATGAAATTAGGATGCGACCCATCAAGGTCAATGGTGAGTGCAGAGTCTGCCAAGTAACCGTTCATATGTGCACCGATGTCAACCTTGACAAGACCACTATCAGGAATCAACGTCGAATCGTGTTGGGGACTCGTATAGTGAGCGGCAACATCGTCAATTGAGATGTTGCAAGGAAATGCCAGCCCTGTGGCCCCGCGGTCAAGCAGTCTGTGTTCCGCCAATTCGCAGATGTCCACGACTCGTGCACCCGGACGAATCCGTTGGGACACCTCCCTCAACACGTGTCCCGTTATGCGGCCGGCAAGAATGATGTCATCAAGGGAGTCGGCGCTCACTCCAGATGCCTCAGAGTGGTGAGAACGACTGGTCTTATCAGTCCACTGAAGCTGGCACACCAGCAGGTCAGTCGAAAAAGAAAAGAGCAGCATACGGAGGAGAACTCCCGGAGTGTGATTGGTAGATGAGGTTCACATACCTTGGTCATGCGTCTTTCAAGGTCGAGTCGGACGGAAAGGTGATCTTTGTTGATCCGTGGCTCAATGGCCCTACGTCACCAGTGAAAGTCGACGATGTTACAGAGGCAGACATAGTACTTGTGACCCATGATCACGGGGATCACGGCTATGATGAGGCCATCGAGATCTGCAAGAAGACTGGGGCCTGGTTCGTTGCAATAAACGAGTTAAGTCTGAGAGCCAAAGAGGCAGGGGTTGAGAATGCACACACTCTGAACATTGGTGGCAGTGTACAGATTGATGGGGTCACCGTGACGCTTGTTCAGGCATTTCATTCGTGTGGAGTGGGTGCACCAACAGGGTTCGTCGTCAGGTTCCCAAGTGGAACGTTCTATCATGCGGGAGACACTGGCCTGTTCGCAAGCATGTCACTGATTGGCGACCTGTACAAGCCCGATGTGGCACTGCTCCCCATCGGGAGCTACTACACGATGGATGTGCATCAGGCAGCGCTGGCCAGCACATTGCTCAAACCCAAGTGTGTCGTGCCGATGCATTATGATACATTCCCCGTGATCGGTGCAGACCCAGCAGAGTTTGCCAAGCTCGTCGCCCAGAGAGACGCCTCAATCAGAGTTGCCGTCATCAGGGTCGGCGAAACTATGGATTTGCCCTGAGCAGGTCAGACAACAAGAATGTGGAGCCGATGCCTGTCGCCCGACACACTAACTCCCAACGTCACAGCATCGGAGTGTTCCGGCTCCGTTGAGTGGTCTCGTGGTGGGCCGTGACGGCATCGGTCCACCTGCCAATGTGTGAGCCGTGGGTGACACCAGTCTCATCTGCGGATGGCTGGACCATCCATCATCGACTAGGTCCGTCTTGGCTCGATGCTTGACAGGTGAGCAGGATGTCGCCCGCCCCTTGCGCTGCACTTCATCGATCAGAGATCTCCGTGTGCCCTCGTGAGCGGGACTTTCTCCTGACACACATCAGTCCGCGAGAGGATATTAGCCTTGTTGTGCGTCGCGTAGCATACTCGCCAGTCGAAAAATGGTTGGGAGTGCAGTCCCGTATGACAACGTTCAAATACAAGGCCCCTCCCGTAGGAGAAGTGACGTGATTGTATCACGCTCACATCAACATAATCATAATTACCGTATCACAAGACGCCACGGGGTCTCGTGACTCGGAGAAGGAAGAGTCAGCGAGCGACCGCAAGAGATGAAATGAAACGCTTATGACTCTCATCACATCACAGGATCATCAAGTCACAGTCATTTCGAATCTCTAAGGGAGAGTTCACAGGGGAATAGTCCGGCTGTATAGAGGAATGAAAGGGGAACACCCTAGAGAAGTGGGGTCGCGGCGATAACTTCTCAGAGTCATTGTAAAGACACGTGGCGGGACACATGGGAGACGTGCATGGAAATAGGAACCGACTTTGATCAGAGCACTGCCAAATACGTCATCAGAGCCCGAATAGATATTGACGGCGTTGTTGACAAGCCCGATGTCATTGGGGCCATCTTCGGACAGACGGAGGGACTCCTCGGCGAGGACCTCGACCTACGCGAGTTACAACGAACTGGTAGAATAGGGAGGATACAGATTGCCATCAGGTCAGAGGGTGGTACCAGCAAAGGCGAGATTGTGATTCCCGTGTCACTGAACAAGACTGCCACTGCCATTCTTGCAGCCGCTCTCGAAACCGTTGACCGGGTGGGGCCGTGTACGGCGAAGGTCACTCTCGAGAAGGTTGAGGATATCCGGGGGGCCAAACGTAGGAGGGTCGTCAGTAGAGCGATAAGCATACTAAAGGGCTGGGAAGAAGATGTGGCTCCGGGGACGGAGGAGATAACCGGTGCCGTTGAGAGAGCCAGCCGAAAGACCATTGTGAAGTTTGGTCCCGAGAAGCTTCCGGCTGGTCCCGACCTAGAGAGCAGCGATGAGATAATCATTGTCGAGGGGCGGGCCGATGTTATCAATCTACTGAAGAACGGCATAACTAATACGGTGGCTGTTGAGGGCACTCATATCCCCAAGTCCATCGTGGAACTGACGAAGAAGAAGGGGAAGCGGGTCGTAGCGTTCCTTGACGGTGACAGAGGCGGCGACCTTATTCTTCGCGAGCTGATGCAGGTGGCCAAGGTTGACTATATAGCGAGAGCGCCGGAAGGGAAGGAAGTCGAGGAGCTGACCAAGAGAGAGATATCAAAGGCGCTCCAGACAAAGATTCCCGCGGACCAAGCTCTAGCACTCGTGGAGGAGCGCAAGGCACCATCACCACGGAAACGCAAGACGCCAAAGAGATCGACAACAAGGCCGAAGAGAGAGGAAATTGCCGCTCCCCCCCCGACACCAGCGTTGGAAGCCCCTCATACGTCGCGCAGAATAGGTAGATCCGTTGTCAGGCCGCCCATCGAGCTTGATGAGGAATATATTGCGAAGGTTGACGAGATAAGGGAGTCGTTCAGAGCAGTGCTGTTCGATGCAGAGAAGAACATCATTGCTGAATGCGGTGTTGCCGAACTGACGAGGCATCTGGAGGATGTGGAGTCGGTCCACACTATCGTGTTCGATGGAGTTGTCACCCAGAGACTTGTTGACCTAGCCGCAAAGAAGGGGGCCACACTCATAATTGGGGCTGCAGCTGCGGACATTGAAAACAAACCACCGGGTCTGAGGTATATCACGTTCGAGGACATAGACCGCAGAAGACAGTAGGGCGCAGGGACGGACGGGTATTACACACAGTTATGATGGCGTGTCTGACAAGTAGCTCCTAGAACCGCTTGCCCAAGGGGCTGACAAGGTGCTAGGCCTATTGGACAGTATCGAGTCCACAGCCGATATCCCGATACCGGAAGACCCGTTTGAGAGGATAGTAGGACAGGACCGTGCCGTCGCACTTGTGAGAACCGCCGTCCTGCAGCGGCGCCATGTTCTTCTCTGTGGGGCGCCAGGCGTTGGAAAGTCCATGCTTGCAAAGGCAGCAACAACACTTCTACCTCCACCAAGAGAAGAGATTCAGATACACAACAATCCTAGCCAGCCAAACCGGCCGACTGTGGTAGTTCGTCACTACGATGAGAGAACAGAGAACTCCCGGTCACACCAGACCGAGAGTGAGCTGTGGAGTGGAGCGGAAACCTACTATGTACGCCCCGAGGACCTGCCGTTCGATGTTGCTGTGAAGATGGGGTATAGATGCCCCAACTGTGGGGCGCTCTCAATCCCCGACCAGGGAGTATGTTTTGACTGTGGAGGGGCAAAGCGCTGCGACTGGAGGGGAACAGATGCGTACATTGGACTGTTCAGAGCACTGGACGTGATATATGAGAGAGCACTCCCTGAGGTTGTCACCGAGGAGCGGGTGGCAGGTCAACAGAGGACCGTGACCTACCGGAGAGAGGGGTCACTTGACACAATCCTTGTCACTGTCACAGAACATCGGCAGGTCGTAGAGAACGACCCCGCACCAGTCCCAGATAGCGTCAATGTGATAGTGCCAATCAACTCGCCTCGCTTTGTGAGAGTTACAGGTGCCAGTGCTGTAGAGCTCCTTGGGGACATCAGGCACGACCCCTATGGAGGCAACAGTGAGATAGGTACACCGCCATATATGAGAGTCGTACCGGGAGCAATACACGAGGCGCACGAGGGCATTCTCTACATCGACGAGATTGCCACTCTGGGGCCACTCCAGAAGTACCTGCTCACTGCGATGCAGGACAGACAATATCCAATAGCAGGTCACAACCCTCAAAGCTCAGGTGCTGCCGTCAGGGTTGATGGCGTCCCCTGTGACTTCATCCTCTTCGCATCGACAAACCCTGAAGATCTCCCGGGAATAATTCCACCTCTCAGGTCACGGATAAGGGGCTATGGGTATGAGATCGTCCTCGCATCGTGGATGAAGAGAGATGCACAGGCCATAGATGGGCTGGCGCGCTTTGTGGCCCAGACTGTGACGGAGGATGGGAGGATCCCACACTTCACTGTTGATGCCGTGAGAGCTGTCATCGATGTGGCGGAGAAGATGGCACTCTCCCTCGATGGGCAGACGGACGCACTCACACTGCGGCTACGGGAACTTGGAGGAATCGTCAGAGTGGCAGGAGATCTCGCAGTGCGGGACGGGGCAGAACTGGTGGAAAAGCGTCAGGTGAAGGAGGCAGTACGGCTCAGCAACGGAGCAGTGTTGGAGTTGACCCGCGGCGGACGCGGCTCCGCATCTAAACCATCGAGGGAGTACGGAAGCTATTTCTTCTGACAGTCCCGCAACAGCAGAGTGGTAGTGACGAGTGAAGATCCTCAAGCGCGACCTGAGAGAGGGAAAGATCACACTGAAGATTGAAACCCTTGACGACCTCTGGCATCTGTACAATGTGATTCAGGTCGGAGACACTGTAATAGGACGCACAACACGACGGGTGCGGATTGGTGACGAGGACTCAAGGAAACAGGAGAGCGTGAGAAAAACTATGACGCTCACGCTCAAGGTTGATGACGTGTCGTTTCACAGCTTTGCGAACAGGGTCAGAATCAAGGGGAGGATTCTGCAGGGCCCAGCCGACTTAGTCAGCATTGGCTCCTTTCATACTCTCAACATTGAGTTGGGGAACACCATTACGATAATCAAGGAACACTGGCCACAGTACATCCTGAAACGGTTGGAGGAAGCGCAAAGATCGCGGGCCAGCCCAATAGCGCTGATCGTCACAATCGAGGATGGAGTTGCAGAGCTCTTCTTGGTGGCCGACTTTGGAATAAGGCAGATGAGCAGGATAAGAACGAGTATCTCGCGGAAACGTGGAGACCAGAAGGCCTACGATTCGTCGATGAGGGAGTTCTTCCAAGAAGTTGTCACTGCAGTACGTACTGCGCTGGAACAAAATGAGGTCGGCCTGGTCGTTATCTGTGGGCCGGGGTTTGTCAAAGACCACTTCAGAGAGTTCCTCCTGAGCTCGCAAATCAAGGGCCTACCACCGGTAATCGCAGAGGCGACGAACACCACTGGCCTCCCCGCTGCCAGGGAGATTCTCTACAGAGGTGTCGTGTCAAAGGTTCTGACTGAACTGAAGATTGAAACCGAAACACGGCTGATGGAAGAACTACTGACACATATTGCGAAAGATGACGGCCTGGGCGCATATGGAGATGAGGATGTCGCAAGGGCTGTGCAGTTCGGAGCAGTTGAACATCTTCTCATAACAGACCGCAGACTCAGGCAGGTCCCCAACAACGAGAGGAGAGAGATGGACACGCTCATACGCGAAACCGAACGGTCACGAGGGGCAGTTCATATCGTATCGACAGAACATCCTGCGGGTGATCAGCTCGATAGCCTCGGGGGAATTGCCGCCATCCTGAGATTCAGAATAGAACACTGAGGAGACCTCCGCTCTCTCATACTGGCTCGAACAGCGTCTGCAGTCGGTCCCAAGTCGGGTATTCATAGGCGATGCCAATCTCCAATGCACCCCCGTAGCTGAACTCCTTCCGAATGTCGTCGACTATGTCTAGCAATACCCATGGTGCAATCTCGATTCGGGACAGGCGCCTATCAATATTGACCAGATGATGTGGGACATCAAACTTGTCCGTCAGAAGTGTCAGCAGGCGCTCCATTGTCTTGTTGGAGAGTGTGCTCCCGTGCGGCGCCCGTATGACGCCCACAATCAGTAGCGGATCCTCATCGTCGAGCTCTTCAAAGGGCCGCTTTATTCTCTCACGTCGTCGAAGGAGACGATTTCGCATCTGGACTGAGTCTTTAAACCTTGATGAACAGAAGTGCACAGTCAGAGTTTTGAGAGTGACAGATGCCCACTCAAGGATACGTTCTGCCGTTTCCAGGCTGCCAAGAATGCTGGCACCAGAGAGATCACGGAGCCTGTATCCCCGGGAGAGCAGCGCAGAGAAGTTGGTCTCACTCGCCTCGAGCTCGTTAAGATTCACGAATGAAACGCCCATCTCTTCGGCCCTCAGGAGGATATCACAGACGGCCTCGTCACTGTCAGGTAGTACTGGAATCTCGATTCCAACATCCAGACCGATGTCCAGCGCCCTGCTCACACCAGTCCAATCGTCGTCTTGGGGATGGAATCGTATCTCATCAAGGCCTGCATCATAGAGGGGCCGAATCACGCTGCTCTCAGCATCGGCACGAGCGGTATAGAGGTGGATGTGAAACGCAGGGCCAAACTCGCGCTTGAGAAGACGAATATAGCGGATTGTCCTGTCAAGCTGGCACAAGGGATCGCCACCACTGATTCCTGCCCCCTCGGCACCTATCGACTCGGCCTCATAGACTACGTCGGCATCCGACGAAACAGGCGTCTCGTCCGCGAATACTACGTCTCTGTTCGCCTTATCGGCGGAGAGAGGACAATAGAAACACGCAGCATCACATAGACCGGTGGCAAACAAGACCATCTTCGAGCCACGAGCGCACAGCTTACAGCCTTGTGGGAGTTCTCCCACGTAGAGTGAGCCACCATCACGAAACTTTACCTGACGACTCATAATCTAGTGCTTCCTCCTCTCCTGCGTATGGTGCGTCGTAGTGCGGGGTCGCTGTCGCACAGTATCTTTGCCATCTCCTCAAACGTTGTACCATCGGGGACATGACGGACTATGTAGACTCCTGTCCGTCCAACCCTGCTGCGACGCAAAAGGACTCGCACGCGCTCCTTGGCAATGTCTATGCTGACACCCAGACGTTTGGCGACCTCACGCTCACGCCCAATCACCCCGGACTCGATGTGCCCCTCAGGTATGGGCTCGATGAGTAAGAGACGCTTGTTCACACCAAGGACTCGCTGGTCACCCTTGAGCTGGTCGGAGTCAACAACACCACCCCAGCGATAGAACTCCTCCTCACGCGGCATCATCTTGAGAAGAGGGAACGTCACCACTATGTTGTCCTTAACATGAATATGTGCCTTCAACACAGAGGAGGGAGTCGCCTGCACAATCTCCCGGCGTATCCACCTACCCAGAGCTAGTTCTACGCGAAAACTCGGAACGGAATACGGAACGACTATGTCAATATCGGACCTCGGTCTGACATCCCCACGGGCCACTGAACCATGCACCAGTGGCCTAAGCGACTCATGCTCCAGCCGAGTCATCACCTCAAGAGCCTGTTGTCGCAGACGCCTCAGATGTGCCCAACGTTCTGTGGTATAGGTGATCCGACGGGGCTCGTGAAGAATCTCAGGTTGACGGGACACTATCACTCACCATTGCGGTTGGCATCAATCTCCTCCAGAATCAGACAGGTCTTGCAGACGCGTCCGGTGGTGGGCGCACCACATCTCTCACACGAGGTCGCTCGAGTCGTGTCGCTCAGAGTGCTCTCCAGCGCGGACGCCACTGTTTCACCAGACCGGAGTATTGCTAGCATCGTCCCAGGACGCTTGTGCTCCATCTGGCTTACGAAAGCACGGATATCGTTTCGCAGGGCCTCTCCAGCATAGGGGCATGGAACATCATGATAAGGTAGCTCTGCAAAATGGGCATACGCGACTACGTCGCGTTCTGATAGCTCGATTATGGGCTTTACACGAGGGACAAACCCAGGGACCGCGTATTCCCTCAGTCTGTTCGTACGGGCAATACGTCTGACATCGCCCCGGAGAATGTTCATGATTATGGTCTGGGCCTCATCATCAAGGTTATGGCCCGTTGCTATCACGTCCGCACCCAACTCCCGAGCAGCATCATTCAACGCCCTGCGACGCAGAACTCCGCAGTAGGAACAGGCCCCGACGGTCCTGTCCGCGCGACGACGTACTATCGAGTCCAGAGAACTACCGAACAGTTTCTCAAAGCTCCATACGTGCAACTCAAGATCAAGAGAATGCGCCAACTCCTGCGCGCACTTGAGAGCCTGATCTCGATAGCCACGAATTCCCTCATCAATCGTGATTGGGAGTAATTCAGACTGGGGATACTTGGCCTCAATCTCTGTGAGAATGTGCAGCAGAACTGCACTGTCCTTGCCGCCAGAGATTGCGACCGCAATTCGGTCCGTTTCTCGTAGCATCTTGTACTTGTTTATCGAGCGCTGTACTCGCTGGACGGTCGTAGACAACAGACACCTAGCGCATAGGGCCTCGGATGTGTGTCGTCTGAGATAGACTGGAGGGGCAGTTCCACATCTTGTACAGTTTGTCGCCATGTTTGCTCATCCGGCTCTGTTTCCGTACTCGGTTGATTACAGTTCACGGCACGTTTCAAAATAGCCCTTTGCCAAGTGCCAGACTCAGCCCGATGTTCAGAAGAACAATCATCAGAGAGAGTATCCTGAGGGGGTACATTATCGCCTTGATCTTCCGTTCATCACGAATGATGAGGCTCAGGCCGTTTGACAATAGTTTGTCACCATCCAGTAGTGGAATGGGCAGGAGGTTGAATAGCGCGACGGAGAATAGAATGACAAAAGACCATGTCAGAGTCTGCTGGATATGGAAGGCATACATAGGTCCGCCGGGAATCCACTCCCAGCCTGGTCGTGGCTGCCAGTAGTCTGCACCATAGATGCCGATATAACCTCTACTCGCATTCAACTCGTGCGGAGCGAGAGTTATTGTGATATTGCCCCGATTGAGGGTGACGATTGTCAGCTGGCTTCCTGCAGGGGCATTGACCATGAAATGTGATACATCGTTCCAGTTGCGAATGGCTGTGTCATTGAGGCCCACAATCACATCACCGACCTGCAGAGCACTGGCAGCAGGGCTACCGGGAACGACATCATAGATGTACGCTCCACTCGGAGGATAAAAGGCGACAGACATGATGGCTCCAAAGTTCGATATCAAGAGCAGCACAACAAAGGCCGAGATTATGTTGGCGTAGGATCCTGCGGCAAGAAGACGCATTCTCGCCTTGGGAGATGCCTTCTTCTCAAAGACCTCCTCGTCAGGCTCGACAAAACCGCCGAAGAGAAGCAGGAAGAAGAGCAGTCCCGAACTCTTGATGGGGATATCGTCTCGGGCGGAGGCAAGACCGTGTGCGAATTCGTGTGTGAGCAGGGTGATCGCAAGGGCGATGGTGAGATAGATGAGAGGAATGCCTGTGACTGTGACCCCAGGAACTATGGGCACAACGCCCCCGGCAGAGGCGGGCACAACAAAGAACTTGATGAGATTGTCGAGAAGCATCCAGAACCCGAATACCATACCGCCAAATGCCACAATGATACCGACATTGAAGAACACACGAGGAATCCGTCTTCCAGTGCGCGTTAGAAAGTCATTGAGCCGCTGAGTCTTGAGAATAATCAGGAGTGGTGTTGATGCCTCAATGCCTCGTGCACTCAGGTTCTCTGGACCTATGGCCTTTGCAACGAGGTAGATAACGAGGTAGAGCAGCGCCAGTGTTGCGAGGAGCGTCATGGAATCCATAGCTGTCACAGTCTTGATGGTGATGCGTTGTTCTGGTCCACGAGCCAAGGTCGTGGATATAATGCTTGCGAACTGGGAGAGAACGGCAGTTTGAAGACGCAGGGACCACAACCCTCATAAAGTGAACGCAAATCGCTTGACCGTTGTCCGAAGGGACGTCAGCTCAACGAGTGAAAAGCAGGCGACGGACCGTGCCGTTCAAACTAGTGATTTCAGACCCTGAAACTGGGAGAGCCATTCAGTATGAGTTGGATGAGGCAAAGACCAACGCACTCATAGGGAAGAGGGTCGGTGATGTGATTGAGGGAGATATCATCGGGCTGCCCGGGTACAAGCTGAAGATCACGGGCGGAAGTGATTCCTCCGGTTTTCCAATTCGTCCTGACGTTCACGGAAGCGGCAAGAAGAAGATACTCATCCGGGGACCTCCGGGATTCAGACCCAAGCGGAAGGGCATTGCGCGGCGCAAGACCGTACGAGGAAGAGAACTAGGCCCAGACATAGTCCAGGTCAATATGAGGATAGAGGAGAAGGGCAGCACACCACTCGAGGAATTCATTATGAAGACCGCATAGTTCCTTGCGGCCAAGAACCAACGACCGAGGGCGTGCAAGACCATAGACTTCTTATGTGGACTCGCCGAGCTCCGCATCTGAAGAAGTCCACGGAAGTGAAACGCGGGTGAGCGGAAAATACGAAGGACAGTCTGAGGTGAACATAGGGGCGCTTGGGCACGTCGACCACGGAAAGACCACTCTTGTAGAGTATCTCACTGGAGAGTGGACAGACCGTCACTCCGATGAGATCAGAAGAGGCATATCGATCAGGCTCGGGTATGCTGCAACGACGATTCTCAAATGTCCGAGATGCCCAGAGCCCCAAGCGTATACGACCTCTCATCTGGCCAAGGATGGAAAGTGCCCACACTGCGGCGCCCAGCTGGTGAAGCTAAGAGAAGTGTCCTTCGTAGATAGCCCAGGGCACGAGTCGCTTATGGCCACCTGTCTCAGTGGCGCCAGCCTAATGGACGGAGCAATCCTAGTGATAGCAGCAAATGAGCCCTGCCCCATGCCCCAGACAGCAGAGCATCTCCACGCACTGGAGATTGTCGGCGTCACGAACATAATAATCGTACAGAACAAGATTGAGCTGGTCAGCGAGGAAGAGGCGAAGGAACACTACAGGCAAATCAAGGAGTTCATCAAGGGAACGTCAATCGAGGATGCGCCCATCATTCCGGTTTCTGCAGTGTTCGGCGCAAACATCGACCTATTGATTCAGAAGATAGAGGAAGTGATTCCAACACCGGAACGGAATGCCGATGCTCTACCGAAGATGTTTGTGGCCAGGTCGTTCGACATCAATAAACCCGGGACCTTGCCTCAGGATCTGAAGGGCGGAGTGGTAGGCGGGTCGATAGTTCAGGGCCGCCTCAGGGTTGGTGATGAAATAGAGATTGCACCGGGAATGAAGACAGACAAGGGCTTCAAGTCGATACGGACAAGAATTGTCAGTCTAGTTTCAGGCAGCGGCAACCACCTTGAGGAGGCCTATCCGGGAGGACTGATAGGGGTCGGCACGACTCTTGATCCCGCAATGACACGTGCGGACCGTCTTGTGGGCAATGTCGTGGGGAAAGTTGGAAAGATGCCCAAGACCGTGTATAAGCTGACGATAAGACCGCAACTCATGCAACGTGTGGTCGGCATGGACTCCGAGCGTGAAGTCGAGAGCCTCAAGCACAATGAGGCGTTGATGCTTGTCGCAGGCACAGCCGCGACCGTGGGCGTCATAACGCGGCTGCACGAGAACGAGATTGAAGTGACACTGAAGCGACCAGTCTGTGTCGAGAACGGGCAGAGAGTGGCTCTCGGAAGACGGGTTGACAACAAGTGGCGTCTCATAGGCCACGCCGTGATAGGAGCGAAGAAGGCGTAGTGTAGAGTGAGTCCCGTGCCCATCAGAGTTGTTGTGGACACGAACTTCCTCACAGTCCCGTCCCAGTTTGGGCTGGATGTCTTTGTTGAAACAGAACGCCTCCTCGAGAGATCTGTCGAGTTCCTTGTGCTGGAATCGGTCAAGAGGGAGGTTGACCATAAGATTGCACGTAGCGGTCCGGGAGAGGCACGCCACTTTAGAGTGGCAAAGCACCTAATGAGAGAGAGATGCACAATTGTGCCCGTGCCAGCTGACCTCGTGCGGTGGCCTGTTGATGACCAGCTGATAGAGTTCGCACATCGAAACGGTGCTGTGCTAGCAACGAACGATAGACATCTGAGGAAACGCGCTAGGGAGATAGGAGTCCCCGTGCTCTTGCTCAGGGGGAGAAGACGGCTCTGGTTAGAGGGGGATATGCCATAGCTTGACGAGGAGAAAATGGTGACACAGAAGTGGCAATGTCACAACGTTTTTATGGTGACTCACTCGTTGCTGCGCTGAGCCGCCGGGTCAGTACCATGGTAGTATGATGCCTAGGGTCTGATTGTTCTAAGAACAAATCTGGTAGAGAAGAGAGCAACAGACGTGGATATCGCACAAGGAGGTTCCACCGATTTACTCAGTCGTCACGGTAAAGGACATCGTTAGAATTCCCCCATCTCAGTTTGGCCAGCCCCTGGAGGAGGCAGCCATAGTACATCTGAGGAAGAATCACGAGAACGTCTTGGATCGTGACATCGGCCTGATGATAGCAGTGATTGGAATAGATGAGATTGGGCAAGGGAAACTCGTCCCCGGAGATGGAGCCACATATCACTCGGTAACGTACAGGGTGCTGGCATTCAAGCCTATCCGAGGCGAGGTTGTGGAGGGCAATGTTGTCGAGATAATGGACTTCGGGGCGTTCATACGCATAGGTCCTCTTGATGGCCTATGTCACGTCAGCCAAATCTG
This sequence comes from Candidatus Thorarchaeota archaeon, assembly GCA_029855935.1. Taxonomy (GTDB): domain Archaea; phylum Asgardarchaeota; class Thorarchaeia; order Thorarchaeales; family Thorarchaeaceae; genus B65-G9. The sequence continues at coordinate 91,281 of JAGSHN010000004.1, forward strand.
CGACGACTTTATCACCCAAGATCCAAAGGGTAACTCTCTGATGGGTAAGGAAACCGGGCGTGTATTACAGGAGGGAGACCAGGTCCGTGCGAGAATCACCACAATACGCTTTGACACGGGCGGTAGATCTGGAAAGCTCGGGCTGACTATGAGGCAGCCTTTCTTGGGCAAGATTGGCCCAGATGTGTCTTGGATTGAGGAAGATGTCAAGAAGGCCCGCGGCGAGTCAGCGAAGAAATCTGAGAAGAAGGAGGGGTAGTAACATATGCCACGGCTACGTGCATGTAGACAATGTCACTATCTCACCACAGAGAACATCTGTCCAAACTGTGGGAGTACAAACCTCTCGTCATCATTCACGGGTATCGTGGTGATTCTCCCTGGACGCGACCCTCACGAGGATCCGCGAAAGACCTCGTACATTGCGGAACGACTGAACATAGACAAGCCCGGCAAGTACGCTCTCAAGGTGCGGTAGGACCTCATCATCCTGCGCGACTCTTGTCCAAAGTCACTTACCCCACCTTCTACCCTGCAGCATCGTTTCACTGAAAGCTTTATTAGACAACCGCGGGTCGGGGGGCTGACTCGCCCTGAATGTCCGATAGAATCAGAGTGATTGACGATGAAGATTGAGATCCTTCGTGAGAGAGCTAATAAGCCGCTTCGAAGAAAGGAGGTTGAGTTCAGGATAGATCACATTGGCGGAACAACTCCTAGCCGCCCTGACGTGAGAAACAAGATTGCGGCCAAGTTCGATGCCGACCCCGAAACCGTCGTCGTCAAGATTCTCAAGACTGTATACGGAGCAGGGATAACGCATGGACGGGCTCACATATACGAGAACAAGTCCGATGTGCGAACGATAGAACACGAGTATCTACTCAAGAGACACGAGAAGAAGGAAGAGGCGGGGGCCTGAGTGAATGGCAAGCACGTACAAACTCTATAAGGTCGACAAGAGCGGAAAGGTCACACCTCTACGCAAGCAGTGTCCTAGGTGCGAGAAGGGGACGTATATGGCGGAACACTTCAACCGGTTCTCGTGCGGGCGATGTGGCTACACGGAGTTCAAACGCAAGTAGAGTGAGATCATTCGACAAGCACAGCGGCCATCCAGCGGACGAGCAGAAGCATACTGACTACGAGCCACACAGAGATACAGATCAGAGTGGCTCCGGGTAACCACCCCTCGACGGCCATTGCTAGGACTATGGCCAATGGCAGAGTGATGATATGAGGGAGAAATGCGACTGTGAGAGAAACTATCTCACAGGACGACATCGCGGCAATTGTGGATATCATCCAGATACAGAGTATGCCCACCAACAGAGTTGCTTCAATCATATGGAGTTTCACCGAGCCATCCTGCATGTCATAATCGTATTTCACCAGTGGTGTGAAGTAGCCGAGATCAATATCCCGCGACGCTGATTCCGGCGGAGGGCGGAGAGTGTCGCGGTCGCCTACTACCCAGTCCTACTCGTTCTGTAGGACAATCTATAGTTTCCGTCCAGGCCATATATTTTCCACACGCTGGCGCTGTGCTCGCGCTGGGGGAGAAGCAGCAATGGCTCTGGTGACAAGGGCGTGCAGACCGGGATGCTATGATGAACCGTTGGTCGGGCAGAAACGCTCTGTAATATGAAAAGCCTTAAAACCCCTCTGGCGAGAATTTCATACAGCGGGTTGGGGAAGCCAGGGATTGGCGGACCTGCTCCGCAATCGACTAAGTCTATCCCGCGGGGCTCATAACCCCGAGATCGGTTGTTCAAATCAACCACCCGCTACCATTCTCTCTCTTTATTGTCCTACTTTTTCAAGGAGGGCTCTGTGTCCTCTTGACCGTGACCAATGACAAGCGGACGGCCCTCAATGAGCGACTGAACGACCTTCCGTCTGGCGGTCATCAAGAGACGCCATATCGTTCCGCGAGATAGACCCATTGCCATTCCTGCCTGCTCCTGATACAGCCCCTCAAGATCAATAAGACGAAGGGCCTCTACCTCCGCCAAGTCGAGATGGATGGGGCGTGAGTCAATCTGAGGATCGGGTATCAGGCGCCTGACACGAGGGTGACACTCTATGTGAGGCTGAATCGGAAAACGTCCGCGGGACCCTCGTCGTCTTCTGTGCAAGGTATGCCACCACCAATAACACGACGTTCGCCGAGGCTTAAGACGTTACCGAAGCCACGTGCCAGATTGCAATCATTTATAATGTGCGTATGCACAGAATTATCTGGTGATTGATGTGAGCTGGAGATGGTATGGATACGGAAGAGGTAACAGAGGTGCAGGCAGTGGCCTGTGGCCAGGAAACGGCCCGTTCCGGAATCTGCCACCTTGGCAGAGACCAGGATGGCTCTATGGTCCGGGATCATGCTGGGCCCTAGGTCTGTTGCCAACGGGCACCGGACCGACCCCTCCGGCGTGGCCTGTGGGGGCAGCAACTGAGGCGGAGATACTCAGCAGGCAGAAAGACCTGCTGGAGCAGCAGCTCTCAGTCATGAGAAACACCATAGACCAAATATCCAAGCGCCTTGAGGAACTTGAGCGTGAGTCTGCGGAGCGTCAATGACGACCGCGGGCTCTTTCTATTTCTGTCAACAGTTCTACGACTCGATTCCACATAGAACGCAGTGTCTGAGTAATCCCGCTCCCGGGAGCGTATTCCGGCAACGTCCTCGCTTGGACCATCGATTCGGTCATTATCGGGTTGAAGGGGATTCGCCCCAGTATCTCAATTCCCTGCTCACGACAGTACTCTTCAATCTCTTCGCTCTTGCTTGGGTTCAAATCGTATTTGTTGAGTATCACAAGAGGGGTAACACGGAATCTCGCCATCAGGTCAAGTACCCGTTCCATATCATGAATCCCCGACACAGTAGGTTCTGTCACAACAATACCCAGACGAGCACCCGTGAGAGTCGCAATCACTGGACACCCAACACCCGGAGAACCATCTATCAGAACCTTTTCCAGTCCCGACGTCTGCGCGAGGCGGAGAGCGCGCTTGCGTACCTCTGTCACAAGCTTCCCGGAGTTCCCCTCGCCGGGATGTAGGCGGGCGTGTGACATGGGGCCAAATCGCGTCTGAGATTCGTAGGTCATACCAGACACCTTGTCCTCTAGCCGGATTGCACCAGTGGGGCAGACATACTCACACACTCCGCACCCTTCGCATGCGATGGTGTCAATATGCGGAGGATAGGCCGCACCATACCGGCAATGCGTTACACATAGACCACAATCTGTACACAGGTCGGGATCAATCACTGCCACCTTTGAAGCGATGAAGTCCTCTTTCTTGTTGATGGTAGGATGTAGCAGGATATGCAGGTCGGAGGCGTCCACATCACAGTCCGCCAAGACAAGTGGCGCACCAATTGCTGCAAAGGATGCTGCTATGGTGGTCTTACCAGTTCCACCTTTGCCACTCACAACCGCAATCTCGTGAATCAATGCGAAGACACCTCTTGACGAATGCGTTCGAAGAGATCCACGAATCTCTTCCGCCACTCGGGGAGCACCTCTACGAATGGCGTACCACGCGAGTACAGCTCTGCAATTGTACGTTCGAAGGGTATCTCAAGCAAGACAGGAATCCCACGTTCATTGCAGTACTCTCTGACCGAGTCGTCTCCAATGCCGGCCTTGTTGATGATGACACCAAACGGGGTCTCGAGGCCTCTCATTACCTCTACGGCCAACGATAGGTCGTAAAGCCCGAATGGGGTAGGCTCTGTTACAAGGACTATATAGTCGGAGCCGCGTACGGACTCAATCACCGGACAAGCGGTCCCCGGTGGGGCATCTATGATGGCAATCTCCGAGGGATGTATCGCCGCCTTCACGGCCTTGATGACCGATGTGGCAATTGGCTCACCGATGTTCAGGGTTCCGTATACAATCTGATGCCCCTTTGAGTTGCCCCTGTATAGTCGACCGATAGGCCGAGGCATTTCTGTGATTGCCTTGACTGGGCATACGAGAGCACATCCACCACATGAGTGGCATATCTCAGGATAGATCACTACGCCACTTCTCCCCACGAATATGGCATTGAACTGGCAGAAGTCTGCGCATTGCCCGCACCGTGTGCAGACGTCTTGGTCGACCACTGGCACTGGGAGCGTGATATCTTCGAAGTCGGTGATATCGGGCCTCAGCATGAGATGAACATTCGGTTCCTCAACATCACAGTCGTAGATGCTCGATCCCTCGATGGAGAGGGCCAGATTCACCGCGACCGTTGTCTTGCCGGTCCCACCCTTGCCCGAGGCAACAGAGATTATCATTGCTCGGGTCACACTCTCCGAAATGGAATGTTTCTCAATGCCCGTGTGGCTCAGCACAGGCCTCTGTCAGTGGTGCGAGTTCGCCATGGACATACGCTGTGACGGCTTGGTCGGTTTCCGTGAGGATGGTACGATATACAGCGACTCCGGCCTGCTCAAGTGCACTCAGGCCCCGTGGGCCCATTGAATAGACTATCAACGCATCTGGGCGTAGAGCCATTATGTTATCGTGGGTATGACCACGACCACCCAAGTGCTCACTGCGATTGACCGCCACCTGACGATCGACGGTCTCGTCACCATCTACGTCAAAGATAGCAAGATATGGAGCGCGACCAAAATGCATTGCGACCTGCTTGCCTGATGCATCTTCTGCTGGAATCACCACTCTCCGGACCACTGATCACCAGCCTCCACCGTGTCGTCCCCGGCCACGGCCGTGACCCATGCCTCCCCCCATTCCACGAATTCCACGACTGGCCCCACGACCGGCGCCAGCGTATGCCGGACCGGGTGCGACTGTTTCTCTCAGGGATCCCGCGAGGAACTGTTCCACTGCGTCTTTCACTGTACCGTTGATGAATATCATCACACGAATTCCCTGGCTCTGGAGTGCAGGATAAGCATTGGGTCCCACACTGCCCGTGATCAGGACCTCAACCCCTCTATCAGAAATCATCTGGGCTGCCCGAATCCCAGCACCACCCGATGCCATCGCGGCAGCATTGGGCACAGCGTCAAATGCCATAGTATCGGTGTCCACAAAGACAAAGTACGCACAGCGCCCGAATCGCGGATCGACGAATGACTCAAGTGTCGGTCCCGTTGATGTCACACAGACACGTGTCAATAGAATCACCACTCTACTTTGAATCATTATCTGCATTATTATTCATAAAAATCCTGCGATGGGGCCCTGACACCACGTTTATCTCTTTGCTCTACAAGGATGTTCACAGTGGATGTGGAACCCCATGGGATTCAGCATAGGGATTGTTGGAAAGCCGTCATGTGGGAAGACCTCCTTCACAAATGCCGCATGTATGACAGAGTTCAAGGAGGGAAGCTATCCCTTCACCACCATTGAGGCGAACGTTGGAGTGGCACACGTCAGGACACAGTGTGTGTGCACCGAGTTTGGTGTGAAGGACAACCCGAAGAACTCAATCTGCATCGATGGCATAAGGCTGATACCGGTCAAGCTCATCGATGTGGCAGGACTGGTCCCTGGCGCTCACGAGGGGAGAGGAATGGGCAACCAGTTCTTGGACGATCTCAGGCAGGCCGACGTACTGATTCACATAGTGGATGCAAGCGGCTCTCTCGATGTGGAGGGTCAGGAGGTGGCGGCAGGGAGCCACGACCCCATCGAGGATGTCAAGTTCCTCGAGGATGAGATTGCGGAGTGGATTCTGGGAATTCTCCTCAAAGACTGGAGACGCATATCCGGCAGAGTGCGTGCAGAAGGGGCGAAAGTAGACGAACTCTTGGTAGACAAACTGTCTGGACTAAAGATAACGCGAGCCCAGATCTTGAGGGCCATCAGGGATGCCAATCTGTCCCAGGACAGCGCAGACAAGTGGTCGGAGGAGGAGTTACGAGTACTTGCTCACAGCATCCAACGTGTAGCCAAACCTATCATCATTGCAGCAAACAAGATTGATCGTCCAAATGCCCACGAGAACTATGAGCGTCTGAAGAAGGCCTTCCCTGACTTGCTAGTGGTCCCAGTCAGCGCACTGGCAGAGAAGGTCCTTAGAGACCTCGACAAGCGGGGGATCATCAGATATGTCCCAGGAAGCGACGACTTTGAGATTCTCAGGAGGGACCAGCTCAAAGAGAGCGAGATTGCGCAGCTGGAGAAGCTGAGAGAGAATATATTGAAGAGGTATGGTGGGACGGGGGTTCAGCAGGCCCTGAACGGTGCAGTCTTCGACTTCCTCAAGATGATCACGGTCTATCCAGTGCACGATGTCAACACTCTCAGTGACAGCGAGGGAAATGTACTTCCGGACGTCTACCTCGTTCCGGAGGGGACTACAGCCAAAGAGTTCGCAGGCTACATCCATACCGACCTGATGGAAACCTTCATTCATGCTATAGATGCGAGGACAAAGATGAGAATCTCCGACAAGCACGTATTGAAGGATCGGGATGTCATCAAGATAGTCAGTGCAAAGGGCGCGAAATGATAGGACTCAGGCACGGGCATCTATCGGAGAGGCTTGCCGAGGCCCCAGTACTCCCCTGTGAGAGGGATATACGTGAAAAGGTGTAGATGAGTCAGGTCAGGATTGCCGTTCGAGTCTAGTAACGCCTCATCAATATGTACAGCAAGAACCTCCGCAATCACAAGATTGTGGGCGCCGAGATTCACTGTTTCCTTCACCCTGCACTCTATATTGATGGGACACTCTGCGATGAGTGGACTGTTGATCTGCGACGACGCGAGAGGCGTGAGATTGCACTCCTCGAACTTGTCATGGTCGCGACCAGACTTTGTACCACAAAACACTGTAGCCTCAAGCTGCTCAGCAGTCGGTACGTTGAGAACGAATTCACCAGCTGCGCTGATTAGTTCGTGACTGTGCCGCTCTGGACGTATCCCGACTGCCACGGTGGGAGGGCGGCTGCACACATTTGCCACCCAAGAAACTGTGATTATGTTGGGACGCTCTTGACCCGCCACACTCAAGAGTATCACAGGGCATGGAATGACGGCCGTTGTGGGACTTAGGATACGCTTCATATCGAACTGCAAGGTGGGCGCCCCTTATCAGTATTGACACGAAGCGCGACAGTTAGTCAGTACGATCAAGCTCGTAATCTGACGACAGGTTTGTGAGCGCCAACTTTAAGAAAAGATGACGAGGGCAACTTCATCGAAGTCAGAGGTGTTACGAGTTGGCACGCATACTGATTGCGGATCCGATAGCCGAGCCAGCGATACAGAAGATGAGGAACGCTGGGCTTGAGATTGAGATGTGGAACAAAGAAACACCGCTCACAGAGCAAATCAAGGGTTTTGACTGCGTAGTCGTTCGTAGTGCTACCAAGGTCACTCGTGAGGTCGTTGAGGCAGCAGACAGACTCCGGCTCATCGTGAGAGCTGGTGTTGGCCTGGACAACGTCGACCAAGAGGCGGCGCGAGAGAGAAACATCAAGGTACTGAACACACCTGAGGCGCCCTCGGTGTCTGTTGCCGAGATGGTCTTCGCCCATATGTTCGCTCTTGCACGCAGAATATCCGAGGCTGACGCGTCCATGAAGGCCGAGCGGTGGGAAAAGAAGAAGCTGAAAGGGATTGAGCTATGGAGAAAGACAATCGGCATCATTGGCTTCGGTAGGATAGGCGTCGAGGTGGCAAAACGGGCCAAGGCCCTCGGAATGAGTGTGCTTGCCTATGACGTCGTTGACATAGATGCTCGTTGCAAAGAGGTTGGAGCCGAGCGCGCCACATTCGATAAGATGATCGAAGAGTCGGACTTCATCACTGTTCACGTGCCACTACTGCCTCAGACCCGGGGTCTGATTGGGAGAGCAGAGTTCGCCAAGATGAAGAACACAGCATTCATAATCAACACCGCCCGGGGCGGCGTGGTGGATGAAGCAGCCCTGTTGGAGGCACTGAATGAGGGAGAGATTGCAGGTGCAGGTCTTGATGTCTTTGAAACAGAGCCTCCCACGGACTGGACTTTGGTGAAGCATCCACGGGTGGTGGCCACACCTCACATTGCCTCGTCCACCAGTGAGGCACAGGCGCGTGTTGGGGAGCTGACTGCAGAGAAGATAATCAAGGAACTCACGCGATGACAACCTTCGCATATCGCTATATCTTTAAGCAGAGACGATGGGACCTGGAGTAGGCCCTCTCTCAAGAGGGTGAGCCATTCCTTTGTGTTGGCGGATGCGTCCGCACGGGATGTGGCCCATAGGGGCTGAACCAAAAACACGAAGATTGACAAGCTGCAAAGGATGGAGTTGCGTTGGCATACAAATACATGAACGATGCCTGGATTGAGGAACAGAGAGAGCGTTCCGAGCTGGTGAGGAGCAGACTAATTGTCTGGAGAAAACAGGCCAGTATAGTCCGTCTTGAACGGCCAACACGTCTAGGGAGAGCACGATCTCTCGGATACAAGGCTAAGCAGGGCTATGTAGTGGTCCGTGTCAAGACTGGAAGGGGGCCACGAGAGAAGCCTCGTCCGAGAATGGGCAGAAAGCCTAGGAGCCTCGGTGTGAGAAAGTACACTCCGCAGAAGTCCAGACAGTGGATTGCAGAAGAGCGCGCTGCCCGCAAGTATCCAAACCTTCGAGTCCTCAACTCCTACTGGGTCGGCTCTGACCACAAGTGGGTGTTCTATGAGGTCATCCTCGTTGATCCCAATCATCCGTCAATCTACAATGACCCCGACATCAACTGGATCTGCGATCCGGTGCATAAAGGGAGAGTCCATCGGGGCCTCACATCAGCAGGTAAGAAGAGCAGGGGGCTCCGAAGGAGAGGGCGTGGCGCTGAGAAAATCAGACCATCTCTGGCTGCTCACGGCAATCGTGGAAAGTAGGGTATGAGAAGGGGGCCAATGATGCCATCGGCAATCAGGGTGGAGGCCCGTGCCCACTCACGAGCGACAGAAATACTTGAGAGAGTCGTCACGGCAGTTCTGAACATCTTTCCGGACTCTCTCAGAGAGAAAGTCGTGGTTTCAACGACAGACACAGAGGGATATGGCGGGCTACCCATAGTGGTAGTCACCGCAGTGGTTGAAGGAGAGAAGGCTGCAAGCACCACCCTTAGCCATATACTGAAATCACTGACGGAGAGCGACCGAGAATGGCTGGCCAACACATTGGAGAGGCGGGTGGATGAGAAATGCACGCTATTTCTTAGGGCCGACAAGCAAGATGCATTTCGGGGGCGTGTCAGTCTGGCAACCGGCCCGGACATCATAAGTATCCAAGTTCAGTTCCAGGATCACCCCCGGTGTCAGAGAGGAAGAGCGGTCGAATTCATTAGAGAGGCCATCATACAGGGGGCCTGGGATGACGGCAGACCTCAATGTCAGAGCGAAGACACTGCAGCAGGTCAGTGAGTTCAAGGCCCTCGCAGAGGCACTTGGCATAGAGATCATAGTCACATGCTGTGATGAACTAGCACATCCATCGCAGGATCAGGGCTCCGATAAGGCCACTGTGAGGGTCTTCACGCGGAGAGATCTCCACGGTCGGACTGTCAACGCTCTGAAGACTCAGACAAATCAGTTCAGGAGAAGAAACGCAATACTCGCTGTTCCGCTTGGAGCGACCAGTGCGACTAACTGGGCCGCTGAGGACCCACGAGTCGACCTTCTGACAGTCACCAACCTCGACCGCAAGGCCCAGCTCAAGCGTAGTACCGCGAGATTTGCAGCATCATCGGACACAGCCCTTGAGATTCCAATACGCCCGCTGATACGGACTGTGGGGCTTGACAGATCACGTTACCTTAAAGCGTACAGGGAAACCATCGAAACCGCACTCACCGCCGAGATGCAGGTGGTACTGAGCAGTAGTGCCGCCGACGCATACGAACTCAGGTCGCCAGCCGGATTGTGTTACATTGGAACGGTACTCGGGCTTGATAGGAAATATGTGAAGGACAGTCTCGAGTGGGCAAAGAGACGTGTTCTGAGAAACGTGGATAGGTTCAGACCGGAGTTCATAGCACCCGGAGTCGAGATAGTCCGGGGGAGGCCTAGTGATGAAGACGTATAGAAGACGCTATGTCCTGTTTCGACTCCTATCTGAAGACAATGGGGCGATTGACGATAAGCAGATAGCAGATGCCATTCGTCACAGCCTACTGTCACTGTTCGGAGAGATTATCGTCGCTGAGTCAAGGCTCTATGTTCAGGCCTTCGACAACAATACTGGATTTGGGGTTCTACAGGTGAGTCAGCAGGCACTTGAGAAGACTCTGGCCGCTGCAGCACTCATCAGGTCAATTGGAGATGTTGGCGTCATATTTCATCCAATCAGGACCTCTGGAACCCTCAGAGCACTTTTGAGAAAGGTTTCTATAGAACTTCAAGTCTGACCTCAGTCATCTGATCTGTCGTACCCTGGGCGAGAGCAAAACATCGTAGACTCCACTCACCTTTCGACCTTCCCGAGATCAGCCATGGTACAGGATTGAAACGCATATTCCGAACGTCGAGGGATGAGGGGGTAGGATCTGATGGATGCGAGTGGAAGATTCCTACAACTTCAAGCCCACGTTCCTCTGCATCCAAGAGTAGTCTGTAGTGCGTATGTGGATCAACTTCGAATAGACTAGGTGCGTCTGCAACGTTCTCCACAGGGTGTGTCTGTAACACTGTTGCGACAGTGTTTCGTACAATACCAAGGAGAAATGCCACGGCCTCGTGGGGCCAGCATTGGGATGCGTGCTCGAGCAACTGTTGAAGATGCAATTCCTGTATTCTGAGGACCTCAATCCTCATCAGATGTACCTCAATATGGGGACTTGATGGTTTCGAGGACTATACAGGTTTCCACTTCTCCAACGCCAGGCACCTTGCCAAGACGCCGTTCGAGAAAATCGCGGAGCTCACTGAGATCGTTCACCGTGACCTTGAGCATCAGTCCACACGCGCCGTCCAAGAAATAGGCCTCATCAACCTCGCTATAGTCGCGCACCTTCTCGGCTATCAGCGAGGCCTGCTTCATCATGGCCTTGACGCGAATCATCGCGCAGATCCGACGACCCATCTTGAGCGGGTCCAACACGACCGTGAACCGCTTTATAACGCCCTCGCGCAACAGACGACGCACACGTCTCCTTACCGTCACCTCTGTCTTTCCCACAATCTCAGCGATGTCGGAGTAAGACATACGCCCATCTTTCTGCAATAGAGAGATTATGGTTAAATCGGTGTTGTCGAGATTCACTGATCTGACCTCGTGGTCAGGCCCTCTATACGGGGCGCTCTTCCTCGGACTGTGCCAATTCGTACATATACCTTCCGAAATGTGTACGAAGTCGGTAATGTGGGCGTACCGAATGACCGAGACCGCATCTATTCCTGACATCACTATGGCATGAAAAGTGGACTACAGAACGCGAATCTCCGACTCCAAGATGCGTTCCTCTTGAGAGGACATCACCGCGTACAACTCTATGTGATCCAAGAGCTGGGGGGCGCTTCGAATCTTCTTCTCTAGCAGCTCTTGAATCTGGAATATGCCGGATGCATTGTTCATCTCAACGACTATACGCACCGGCTTCTCCGTGCCCCGTACGATACGAACCCGACGGATTGCCATGGCTGATGCCGAATGGATGTTCACCTTGCCGGCCTCAAAGGGGATTCTAGCCCTGCCTGAAGTCATGTCCAGTGCATCGGCAACACCGACAACCCCAGCCTCGACTGTTGTCGGACGGATTAGCTTGTCATGAGCATAGATTGCGTGTAGTGCATGGCCTCTAATATGAACCTGCTTGTGCCGATCATCAGGGCAGACCTTTGTGAGAATTCTGTCGATGATTGGGATTGCCAAAGTGACCGAGAACTCGTTGTGGCGCTCGCGATGTACGCTCATGCCAATGTCATGAAGATAACACGCTAGAAGAACAACTAGCTGTGAGTCCTCGAAGACACCTGTTCCCTCTTCGACTATTGTCGGCTGGACCCTCGCGGCAAGGGCCTTCAGAAGTTCCATGCCGTTCTTTGTGACGATTAGTGAGTGTATGTGTCCGTGATCAGAGTAACCGAGACGGTCTATGGCCATCCGGTTGGTGTCTTCAAGCATTGTCTGGATCTCGATGTCTGCCTCGAGCTCATCAAATGCCGCCAGACAGATTGGCGAGTCCCGAAAGAGCGACCGAACGCGCGCGCGCAAGGTACGTCTGCTGTGCTTCTGTTTCGACAATTCATCTCGCCTCTACAGGTCATCTACACAATGAATCAAGCGGCTGATAGTGTTCTAGAGCTGCGGTTCCTTATGAAGAGCACAATCGTAAACAGCAAATAGAGGGAATAGGCCACTACCTCTAGAGCTGACGGATTACCATTGTACCCGAATAGTCCCTTGAGAATCCCGCCAACAAGCCCGTTCTCGTGAAGGAGCGGGAATGTTCCGTCATCCATCAGGGGAGGGTTGAGATTCCAGACCTCAAGTGGACCGATAAGGAGAAGGCCTGCCTCCTGTAGTTCGTGGATTCCGTAGCTGAACATCCCAGCTGCTATGAAGATGAGCATGATAGAGCTCCACTTAAGCATGGAGGACGGGCTCAACCGGATTGATCCACGGACCACCGCAAACCCAATCAGCGCTGCAAGGAGTATCCCGGCCGTGACTGCAATGACAGATGAGGACAGACCCTCAGTAGAGAATGCCATCGTGAATAGGGCCATCTCCACCCCCTCTCGCAAGATTAGTACGAATCCCAACGAGAAGATGCCGATACGACTGCCCGTCATAGTCTGTTGCTCGACTGAGGTTTCAATCTCCTGACGCATCTGTGACCCCCTGCGGGCCATCCACACCAGCATCGTCGTCAGCAGGATGGCTGCAAATATCATCAGAAGACCTTCGAATACTGGAAGAACCTCAGGGTCGATACTCGCCCAAGAGAGTGCCAGAAGAGCGCCGAAACCAATGCTCACAAGTGCCGCTGTCACAACACTCGAAACTACAGCGGGTAGCAGGCTGTACCTCCCCGTCCTCACCAGATAGGAAACGATTGTCGCGACTATAAGGGCGGCCTCTAACCCTTCACGGAATATTATGAGCATGAGTGCAATCATTATCAACAGACCGTTAACAATGGTTAATATCTTAAGTGATTTGGTGCGCACGTAAAATGGAGGCCAATAGGACGGAGATGGTGCGGAGGGCGAGATTTGAACTCGCGAACTTCTACAAGACCAGATCCTAAGTCTGGCGCCTTTGACCTGGCTTGGCTACCTCCGCATAGACAGGGGTGGCAACCGGGGAACGACGTATCAACTCCGCAGACAGGGAATTATAACCATTTGGGCGGGGTCAATCACGCCTCAACAGTCCATACCTTTTTGCAGCGGGGACAGCGATAGTTCTTTCTATACCGACCATTCCCGACAAGTTCCCGCTTCACAAGTGCTACATCCCGATTGCCACATCTTGGACAAACAACTTCAGTCATGAGGCTAGGCACCCTGCACTCGCCTACACAGATGTGAATATCTAGTTTGTTGCGATGGCATGTGCCTGGCAGTCGGAAGACTATCGGACCACGAGAGCAGTGAGTCATGTCACAACGTTTTTATTGGCCTCGTAGAAAGTCGCGCAGACCCCTGCCTAAAGAAGAAGAGTGGGGCCTTGCCATTCCCTGGACCGCCCTAATTGTTGGTCCGATGGTCCAGTGAGAGAGTGATGTCGACATGTCCTCAAGAAGTAGACAGGCATCTGCACGGACACGTGACAAGTGGAGAGAGAAAGAGTGGTACACGATACTGGCACCAGACTACTTCGATAACAAGGAGATAGGTCTCACTCCAGCCAGTGACCCAGGCCTGCTCATCGGCCGGACTGTCCAACCCACCCTCTACGAACTCACCGGGGACTATATCAAGAATCACGATCGCGTCAAGATCAAGTTCAAGATCGTAGAGGTCGTGGGTAAACAGGCCAAGACCGTCTTCCACGGCCACGACTGGAGCTCTGATTATCTGCGAGGACTAATCAGACGAGGAACATCACGAATAGACTGGATTGGCCCAATCCTCACCAAGGACGACTACCTGATGAGGATATCGGTCATCGTCTTTACGACAAAGAGAGCAAAGACCAGCCAAGAACACGCCGTACGAAAGGCCATCGAGAAGGTGATCAGAGCTCACGCCAAGAAGCACTCGTTTGACGAGCTGGTCCAGAAGGTTGTGCTGGGCGATTTGGCGGCGGAGGTGCGCCAAGAGGTAGAGCCCATCATTCCAATAAGAGAGTGCGAGATTCGCAAGAGCAAGGTGCTCAAGGGGCCGGAGGAGGTCAAGGCCCGGCGCGCTAGACTCCGCAGAGGGGCGTCGGCAGGCTGAAACTCACAGTCGAGCTCTGAGGAGCATACTACCAGTCAGAGACATATGAGTCCGCGACGACATTCATAGATTGTGTACCACAAACGAACCGAGTTTCAGTCTGAGGGCCGCCTCAAGTTCCGAGGGGGCATCTGAAAGAATATATGGTGCGCCGGGGTCTGCACACTGGACTCATCGAGTTGGTGTCCCAGAATGCCTCCAAAGGACATGAACATCATAGTCTTTGGCTGTATGCAATGCATGTATGCCGCCGCCGACCTAGCCGGAACGATGAAGCTCCAATATGATGCCAGCGCCAGAATAATCAGGATGCCGTGTACTGCGCGGCTGGACATCAATTTCATTCTCAAAGCATTGCAGGAGGGCGCCGATGGGGTCCTTGTTGTCGGATGCCATCCGGGCGACTGCGCATACAAGACTGGCAACTTGGGGGCAGAGAGACGAGTCCGTTTTGCGAGAAAGCTGATTGGACAACTTGGTCTGAATGAGGACCGTGTCAAGATGGTCTTCGTCAGTGCAGCAGAGGGGGACAAGTTCGCTGCAGAGGTCAATAAGTTTGCAGATCAGATTCGCAAGATAGGTCCAAATCCAATCCGTCTATGATAGATTCCACACCCGACTAGGACACCGCAATGAAGCTGTGTAGTTGGAGGGTGTACCAAGATCAAGGACCGAGTCATTCATAGAAGAGAGATATGGCGCCGAGGACGAGATTCGAACTCGCGAGCCACAAGGGCAACGGTTTTCGAGACCGTCTCCGTAACCACTTGGATACCTCGGCGCAGTTGGAAGGCCTAGGGGGTGGGTTCCCAAGTATAAGAGATTCGTAAATAGGATTTAATGTTAATGCTAGTGCACGTGTCAATGGATTGTTAATGAGTGCGCTGTGCGGAATCGATGGCTCTGTGCATGACCGATCGTGCGATTGAAACAACTCGGTTGAGTGCATGTTCCGTTCTTGCTCCAGCATATAGACGTGCCTTGGGCTCTGTTCCAGAAACCCTGACAAGTACGTAGGAGCCATCACTGCACTCGACGCGTACCCCATCTATGTCGAGGACACGATCAACGTGCGGGATCTCCTCAGGTAGAGTCTTCAGAACGAAATCCATGAAGGGACGTTTGACGTCATCGGGACAGTCGATATGCTCACGCAGCATCGGATACTTGGGAATAGACGCCATCAGACGCTTGCAGCTACCGTACCCAATCTCTTTGACGAGCTGGGCGAAACGTACAGCACCGACAGTTCCATCCATCCATAGGCCTAGGTCTACGAATATGGGTTTCCACGGTTCAGAGGCAAAGACAATCTCATCTGCACGTACACCAACGAACTGCTCCTGAAGTGATCCCAAGGGGACGCGCACCACTTCTCCCCCAGCACGTGAAACAATCTCGTCAATCACACTTGAGGTGTCAATCGATACAACAATCACGCCTGACCCTCTGCGTTCCAACTCGTCACGTGCAAAGACCGCGATGACGCGGTTCTGGTCGATGAACGAGCCATCTTCATCTAGCACGGCGACCCGATCCCCATCACCGTCATGACAAAGCGCCACCGAAACGTTCAATTCTGCGGTCATCTGCATGGTATCTTCAAGGTTCTTCGGGGATGGTTCGGCGGGGCGGCCGGGAAAATGACCATCCTGATGGGAGTTGACGGCTACCACCGAGAAACCAAAGCTTCCGAGTAGCCTAGGCGTATAGGATGATGCGGCCCCATTGGCGAGATCAACCAACACCCTCGTTCCCTCGCCACTGCCTCCACGAGAGGCGAGGAACTCCCGGACGTGACGCATGTAAGGGACAGACGGCTCTTGGCGGAGAACCCTACCAATGCGGTGCCATGGGGCCGAGCGGAAGTCGTGACTAAAGATGCGGTTCTCTATGTGACTTTCTTCTGCGTGAGTGAATTCACGACCAGCCTTGAAGAACTTGAAGCCATTGTCGGATGGAGGATTGTGACTGGCCGTGATGATGACAGATGCGTCAATACCATTGACTGAACTGAAGAATGCCACATTAGGCATCGATGCGACACCCAGATTGACGACATTCACTCCCGTGGACAAAGCACCGCTGACGAAAGCGTTCAGAAGCATTGTACGCGAGGTTCGTGCGTCCGTTGCAACGGCAATGGTGGCATTGCCGTTCAACTCGCTTCCTAGAGCACGACCAAGGCCAAGTGCCAAGTCGATGTCTACGCGATCGAGGCCGCCTCGAATTCCTGAGGTTCCAAAGAGGCGTCGTCGTCTTCGAGCCATTGTACGAAAAGCCTCGTCAGCGGACTGTAGCATGCACAAGATGAGTCTTCCGAAACGCATTAGTCGCGAGGTAACGCCAAATCCACTATGTCCTTTGCGGCCTCACCAATCTTCTGTAGACTGTCAATCACCAGCAGGAGGGGTTGCAGGAACTCGCTCGAAGAGCCGATTAAATCCTGTCTGAGGGAAGCAGTCGACTTCGTGAGATTCTTCTCCGCATTCATGACCCACGCCACCTTCTCAGCATCGAATCTGAAGAGATTGGTCACTGACCGTGAGAGCATCTCCTGAGCCAGATCAGCAATCTCACGAACACGATCCACCAGCGCAGATGAGATAGGTCGCTCCGTCTGAGAGGCGATGTCAACAGCCAAGTCAGCGACTCTCTCGATATACTGCACTGCGAGACGAAAGTCCAGCGCCTCGACAGGTGCAATGCTCATCTTCTCGGATACGCTGGGGTATTGAATAGCCGATCTAAGCTCACGGACTATCAGGAAGAACAGTCGGTCAACCTCCTCATCACGCATCTGTACTGCCGATGCAAGAGATCTGTCCCCTGAGAGGAACGCCGTAAGAGCATCGCGTAACATTCTCGTTGCCAACAG
This sequence comes from Candidatus Thorarchaeota archaeon, assembly GCA_029855935.1. GTDB lineage: Archaea > Asgardarchaeota > Thorarchaeia > Thorarchaeales > Thorarchaeaceae > B65-G9. The sequence goes on from JAGSHN010000004.1 coordinate 108,514, forward strand.
GTTCATCCGCTTCATGGCCTTGTTGACAGGGATTGTGGAGGGGTCGACCAGACATTGTACAACCAGCTGTCGCTCATCCTCATCGGTAATCTCGAGCGCCACAAACCGCTTGATTATTGTTTCGAGTTCTTCGCGTTGTTCATCGGTTATTGGAGAGTCACTGATGACTCTGATTTCATCAAATCCCAGCAGGTACTTACTTGTGATACTCCAGCGAAGGTTGGAACTGATGCTGACAGTAGTTGTGCGCGGCTCTCCTGCCTTGGGCAATCGTGGGTCCACAATCAGACAGCCGTCCTCGCGTTCTGACACAACAACAGGGTCACCCTTCTTTAGATTCTGTCTGACGACCCATTCCTTGGGCAGGATTATGAGGAATGAGCTGCCATTCTTTCCGCCAGTCTGTTGCAATCTTCTAATGTCCATATTCTAACCGCCTGTCACTCCGTATCCAGACAACGCTCCAATGGTTTACACCGATACTCCTGAGTCAAGTACCTTGTTGTCAGCACATAGCGTCTGACTCGGGACATCTGCGCCTGAACCTTTAAGACGAATTGACAAATCACAGTTGCGATGGATAATTGAATCCCAAGGTACGAAAGACAATTCTGAAGAGATTTGTGACTTCGGGCTTTCAGATTGCTCCTGACGCGCTTGACCTCATCACCAACTCCGATGGACCAGCAGAAACTGCGGAACGCGTGCTGAGGGCAATCACAGGACACAGCACAGGCGTCGTCATCTCACGGTCAGTTGTTGAGAGAATCCTCAGTGGGACCTGGGGAGAAGAAGAGAAGGAAGAGAGCCAAGCGGAGAACACAGGCCGTGTGACCGTAGCAATGATGGATAATACCGAGACCTGTACAGAGAAGAGCGGTACCGCTTGTGTAGATGGTGCGATTGTAGCAAGCGAAGAAACGGAAAACGAGGCTCACGAACAAGATAAGGAAGAGCCACAGCAGACGGACAGGACACCAATAAGGAAGATTAAGAACCCAACACTTGATTCCCTCACTGCCGAGGGGACAATTGAGGATTTTCACGCTCTGTTCCTAGATCGATTTGAGAGGATAAAATCGCTGTACTCACGGCGTGTTGACACACAGGGCGCCCTCTCACTGTCTGCGGCAAAGTCGCTGAGATATGAGGCATACAGGCGTAAGGCACTGAGAAAGGGAGGCGGCCCTCCAGAGAGGTCACTCTCAATCAAGGTTATTGGAATGGTGAGAAACAAGAGGGTCTCTCGGTCGAGGAACACAATCATTGAACTGGAGGACTTGGAGGACACTCTCACTTGCATCATACCCAACAACCGACCAGGCAAGGAGGGGCAGATGCTTGCAGAGAGTGGGAATCTTCTACTTCTTGACGAGGTGATATGCATCTCTGGTACGATTGATCAGGATGGCCGCCTAATAGCAGATGGTGTGATCTTTCCAGATATTCCAGTTTCACGCTTAGGAGGACGCGCCCAGAGAGACACCTATGCTGCATTCATTTCGGATATCCACTATGGCTCAAAGGAGTTCCTAGAGGACGAGTTTGACCGGTTCATCGATTGGTTGAGAGGCGTGGATGTAGATACCCAAGACAGATCTATGGTGTCGAGAGTCGAATATCTGTTCATAGCTGGCGACTTGTGCGATGGGGTTGGTGTCTATCCAACGCAACAGGAGGATCTCCTCATCACAAGTGTCCGTGAGCAGTATGAAGAGCTCGCCCGCAAGCTCAGACGGCTACCAGAGCGAATCAAGATAATCTGTATCCCCGGAAACCACGATGCGAGCCGACAGGCTCTCCCGAGACCGCCAATACCGGAGGAGTTTGCAGAGGGACTGTACAGACTCGGGGATCGGGTGGTAATGCTCGGAGATCCCAGTCAGATTGTTGTTGAGGGGGTCAATGTGCTTCTTGTGCATGGTGATTCACTTGATGACCTTGTGACTCAGATTCCGGGAGCATCATACAGGAGGCCTGCCCTTGCAATGAAAGAACTCCTGCGCAAGAGGCATCTCGCTCCACTCTATGGGGGCAAGACAGAGCTGGCACCAGGCCATCGTGACTGGCTTGTGATAGAGGACGTTCCGGACATAGTGCATTTCGGTCACGCACATCACAACGCAGTGGACAACTATCGTGGAGTACAGATCATCAATTCTGGAACATTTCAGTCTCAGACAGACTTTATGAGAAAGCAGGGAATAGAACCAACACCGGGAATAGTGACACTTGTCAATCTCCATACCGGCGCTCCCACTGTACGGGTGTTCTACGACTTTGCCACATCAGGAGATGTGGCTGTGAGAGCAAGTGGTCGGACAGTGTCATCCTCCTAGGCTCAGGCACTATGGGGCATGTTGATGTCTAAACGTGTGCCCAGGTGATGAGTCAACAGTCGATACTCTCCTAGAATCGGATGAAGACACGGTCGGCAGGGGAGCTGTGACTGCAACCGAACTCGACTCCTGGGGCTGTGCAACATGCAAACTGGCCCGCCATATCAAGATGGACATGATTGCCAGCGAGCCGACAAAGATTATGGCTGTGAGAGTGATGAGAAGGGGATTAGACGGGGGAGTGTCCGGACCCTGCATGGTCGACGGGAAACCTACTTTGAGGAATTCGTTCAGGAAGTTGATGAGAGTGTGTGCTGTGATTGTGCCGACTAGCGATTGTTTCGCGCTAAAGTATACATAGTAGATAGCAAAGAATACGCCCAGAAGAGCTGAGAATACCACCGATATGCCCATTTCAACCAGCAGCCTCGTACCTTGAAAACCATTTGCAATGGGCCACACAATGTGCCAGAAACCGAACAAGACTGATGACAGTACAATGGCACGTCCGGCATTCATTCGGAGATTGAGTGTGTTGAACAGCAGGCCGCGGAAATAGGTTTCCTCCATGATTGCATTTGTGAGAAAGAAGACGAATCCGTACCAGAGAAGGTCCGCATTGACTATCCCAATTCCTAGAGGCTCGGATGTAAAGAGTGAGAAGAGTGCCTGAGGAACCACCACCCCTGCGGAGTATAGAACGATTCCAACCGCGGTACCAACTACAAGATGTGTCCTGAGAGAGGCCGAACTCAAGCCGAGGATTGATGAAACCTCATTGCGTCGAAAGAACCAGAATGTGGCGAGAAGGATGAGAAGCGGGAATAGCTTCGATGGAAGTATGTTGATGGGCGTGGACCCCAGATCAAACACGAAGATATCAGCAAGACGCCACAGTGTTGCTACAGAGAAGAGTGCGAGTGTGAGTCGGAGGAGTCCACTACGAGACAACAAGACTGTTTCATCCAGGGTTTCGACTGTACCAAGCGAGCTGTCGTGGAGTAGACCGCCGATATCATTCGAGGTAGTCATCAAGTTGCCCTCAGAGGGGAATTCGCTGACAAGAGGGCTCGTCACCTCACCGGGAACGGGCGTGCGGGAGGACGACCGATGCCAGGGATTCGTTAGGGCGATGGCGGCAGTAACCGTTCCCAGCCCGTTGCAAAGGCCATTGACAATGGGGTTTGTAGCCGTAATCTGCCCGATAGAGATTAGCGCCAATGCAATGACCATAAGGCCACTGCGCACCTCCCTGAGGCGCCTCGTCTTCCATGTGATGAGGAAGGTCAGAGCCAGAAGAAGCGTCACAGTCAATACAATGGGTATGCATAGTAACAGGATTGTCAACTGGCTTGCAGAGAAGAACACTGCGCCAACCCAATAGATTGTCATCAGTCCAATCAGACGGGGGTGGTGGCGTCGGTACTGAGGAGTCCAGATCTCCAGCAGGGCCACCATGAGGGGTAGGACAGTTCCAAGAATGACGAGGGACCTGATCTTGAAGACCCATAACGAGTCCGGAAGCACATTGTCCATCACAAGAGCCCGAAGCAGGTTGTTCAGGCCGTGCGACAGGAAAGTGATGCCGAAAACAAGAGGAAGGTCCGAATACAGACGGACCTCTTGGCGACTCCACGATTGAAGTAGATAGAGTCCAACGAGAAAGGACACAAGAGTGGTTGCTATCGTGAGGGGGAGATAGGTAAGGGTCACAGACTGCAAGGATACTCACCCGTGCCGCAATAGTAGTTCCGATATCACGTGCTGACCGCACTACTTAAGGTCCTACAGGGAATAGAGCAACAGTCCGCAGGCTCGCAGACTGTCAAGTTGATAGAAGACTTCTGCTCGGTGACTCCGTTCAGCAACTTTAAGTGACTTGCAGCGAAGAGCCCGATGAATAGTGCTGGGATGATAGTTCACGACTGTTCCGGCCATCTCTAACTGAGATGGAGAGATGATGACGGATGTACGTGCTGGAAGACCTACAGGAGCGGATTGAGGAGTTTCTTCGCGGATTCAAGGATGAAGAGGGGAACCTAGTTTATCTTCCCCGAATTCAGGCAATGTCGCTCGATCGCATGACCTCGCTCACGGTGGACTTTCAGGACTTGGTGACTTTTGACAACGTGTTTCTGGACGTTGCAAACAAGGATCCCAGCACGTTTCTGAGGGCCGGGACCAATGCCCTTCTAGCAATCCTAGAGTTGGAGGATCCAGACTATGTCGACGATATGGACCGAAGGACATTCAGGTTCCGAATCGTGAACTATCCGGATCACGTGCCGCTGCGGGCAATACGTTCGAAGCATATCGGACGGCTCATCCATATCAGTGGAATTATGATGCGGGCAAGCGAGGTAAAGCCATTGCTCGTCGAGGCAGTCTTCATGTGTAGAGTCTGCGGAAGCGAGATTCATCAGATACAGGAGGAGGGGAGGTACACTGAGCCGCTCCAATGTGACACCTGTCAGAAGAAGACACCCATGAAGTTGATTCCCGAGAAGTCTAGGTTCATAGACTGGCAGAAGGTCAGGATTCAGGAGTCGCCGGAGGAACTTCCACCGGGTCAGATGCCACGCTCAGTTGACGTAATCCTCGACGGCGATATCGTCGATCTCTCAAGACCAGGGGACCTCGTCAAGGTGACTGGAATTCTTCGGACATCTCCCGACTTCTCAAGACGAGGTGGACGACTTGCGACATTCAATGTCTACATTGAGGCCAATGGAATAGAAATCTCGGAGAAGGAGTTCGAGGAACTCAATATCTCTGAGGAGGATGAGAGAAGAATCAGGGAACTTGCAGACGATCCGTATGTCCACGAGAGAATATACGCTTCAATAGCGCCCTCCATCCACGGCCACGAACTCATAAAAGAGTCGATAGCCCTGTTGTTGTTTGGCGGGGTAGGGAAAGTCTTGCCCGATGGGACCCGCCTCAGAGGACGCTCGAACATCCTCATAATAGGCGACCCCGGGACGGGGAAGAGCCAGATGCTGAAGTTTGTTGCGAGTCTTGCACAGCGGGGGCTATACACCTCTGGCAAGGGAACAACTGCTGCAGGCCTCACAGCCGCAGTAGTCAGGGACACCGAAACAGGCGCGATGACGCTGGAGGCGGGCGCTCTTGTCTTGGCCGACCAAGGGATAGCATGTATTGATGAGTTCGACAAGATGGATCCAAACGACCGTACGGCAATACACGAGGCAATGGAACAGCACACGGTCAGCATCGCGAAGGCGGGGATTGTTGCGACACTGAATGCTCGAACGTCGATTCTTGCGGCTGCAAATCCGGCCCTAGGACGATACGAGCCCTCGCTCTCCGTTCAAGACAATATCAAGCTTCCATTCACAATACTCTCTAGGTTTGACCTCATCTGGATACTCGTTGACACGGTTGAGGTCGAGAGGGACAGGGACCTTGCACGGTTCATATTGGGGATGCATCAGAGGCAGAGAACGCCAATCCAAGAAAAAGTCGAAACAGTACACCCCGACTTTCTGAGAAAGTATATCGCCTATGCAAGTAGAGAGAATCCCGTTCTCACCTCGGAGGCCGCAGAAGTGATTGAGAATTTCTACGTCGACCTCCGCAAGACCGCGGAGGGTGGCAATGCGCCGGTTCCAATCACCGCAAGACAGCTGGAGTCGCTTGTCCGCTTGGCCGAGGCGCGAGCAAGAATGGCTCTGCGCCCGAAAGTGACAAGAGAGGATGCAGAGGCTGCAGTGCGGCTTATGGAGGAGTCATTGAGGATGGTGGCCTTTGATAGGGTGACAGGAAAGATTGACATCGACCGTCTGGTATCCACTATGAGCGCATCCCAACGTAATGTTTCAGATTTGATAATCAAGGTCATGAAGGACTTTGAGAAAGAGGGCATATCCACGGTTGACGAGGAAACGCTGATCAAGCGGGTGACGGACATGGGAGTGGCCAGAGAACGTGTAGAGGAAACGCTGAGAAAGCTCTTGGCCGAGGGGATTTTGTTCAACCCACGTGGGGGGAAAATAAAGCGGGCCCAGACTTGAACGGTGTTATAGATGAGAGTAGAGGAACTGCCCCTTCATCACTCACTCTTGGCTGCTGTCAGAAACAGTGGAATCTCGACACTATTCCCACCACAGGAAGAGGCGTTTAGGAGCGGCGTCCTGGAAGGGGATAATCTTGTTTTGGCAGTTCCAACCAGCGCTGGGAAGACTTTGGTGGCAGAGGTTGCAATTCTGAAGTCCATATCTGAAGGTAGAGGACGCGCGCTGTATCTGGTTCCGCTAAGATCTCTCGCTAGGGAGAAGTATCTAGACTTCAACAAGTACGAGGAAATAGGGATTCGTGTTGCAATCTCAATAGGGGACTACGACTCTGCAGTTTCAGACCTACGCCAAGCGGACATAGTCGTGATGACGACGGAGCGGGCTGATGCCCTACTGCGTCACTATCCGGACTATATGACGGGTGTTGGCATAGTGATTGTTGATGAGGTACATCTCATCAACGACACTCACCGCGGGCCAACGCTTGAAGTTCTTGTAGCAAAGATGCGTAGGCTGGCACCTCAGATTCAGATTGTGGCCCTGAGCGCGACCATATCCAATGCCGACGAGATAGCCAAATGGCTTGATGCTCGGCTTGTTCGAAGTGACTGGCGCCCTGTTCCTCTGGAGGAGGGCGTCGTCCTAGAAGGGGATATCTATTTTGCAAATGGAAGAGTCGAGTCCTTTCGGCGGAGAAGGTATGACGACGTACTCGACCTGGTCATGGACACGCTGGACGGGGCAGGACAGATACTCATTTTCGTGTCGAGCCGACGGAATACGATGGCCCTTGCAAGAAGGGTTGCTCCTGTCGTCCGAACCTATCTTCAGGAAAGTGATGCGAGAACATTGGAGAAGATAGCACAACGGTTGGTCGCTCGCCCGTCGGTTTCCGAGACAACAGTAGCTTTGGCCAATGTCGTGAGAGGCGGCGCGGCATTCCATCATGCGGGGTTGACGAATAGCGAGCGTGCTGTAATAGAGGAGCTGTTCAAGGCCAATGCACTCAAGGCAATCGTCGCCACCCCTACGCTGGCTGCAGGTGTCAATCTTCCTGCGAGACGTGTCGTGATAAGGGACTATCGCCGCTATGAGGCTGACAGGGGAAACAGGCCCATCCCCGTGCTGGAGTACAAGCAGATGGCGGGGCGCGCTGGACGCCCAAGTTATGATGAGAGAGGGGAGGCACTGCTCATTGCCAAGACGCCAGAGGAATGCGATGGGCTGCTGGAGAGATACGTCCTCGCCGAAACCGAGAGGATTCGCTCTCGCCTAGCCGACCAAGATGTGTTGCAGTTTCATCTGCTTGCAACAATAGCAAGCGGACTGACGCAGAAGCGCAGAGAGATAGACGATCTTGTGGCACAGACTTTCTACGGACACCAGTACAAGATTCATCAGATTGAGTACGAGATAGACTCGGCCATCGAGTTTCTCATAGCGGGGGAGCTCGTCAAACTTGATGGTCAGCAGTACCTTGCAACGCCGCTCGGAGAACGCGTGTCTCAGCTCTATATCGCACCAAGCACAGCACTCCTGTTCAGGGATTTGCTTGGCAAAAGGCGGGACATCACCGAGATTGGTGCGCTGCATATGCTATGTCACTCGCAAGACCAGCCCTTGGCATACGTCACACGGTCGGAGATTGATGAGTTAGAACTGTTTCTTGAAACCCACCTTGACGAGCTGTTACTCAGTCCACCGGATAGTTGGGATGAGGAGGAATATGGTCGATTCCTTGGTGAACTAAAGACTGCGCGCATTCTGATGAGCTGGATCTCAGAGGAAACAGAGAGATCGATCACAGAGCAATTCAGTGTTGGCATGGGCGATGTGCACAGATTTGCACAGTCAGCGGAGTGGCTGGCATACTCGGCAAGCGAGATATCTCACTTGATTGGAGCATTTGACCTAGTGAGGCCATTCCGGGAGCTCCAGTCGCGCCTGAAGTATGGAGTGCGCGCAGAACTCCTCCCTCTTGTCAGGCTGAGAGGTATAGGGCGGGTTCGTGGTCGAATGTTGTACCAACATGGCTTCAAGAGCGTGAGCAATCTTGTGGAGGCGTCTGTCGAGGCCATTGCGCGTGTGCCTGCAATAGGGACACGTGTAGCGGAGGCATTGAAGGCGCAGATCACAGAGTATGATTCAGCGGGTGGGAATGCTGCAGTGGAGATAGAGGATGGAGAGTTGTCGGACCTTCAGCTTTCTCTTGAGGACTTCCTGTGACTCTCAGAGCAGGATACCTTCCTGTCGGTCCTTTACACTCTCGATTGTTGCAAGTACGTAATCGATACATGTCTTGCTCTCACGATACTCCTCTCTATGGCTCTGCGGCCTAGTACCTGCAAAACGCTCCACAAGGTCACGAGAGGCCTGGCCAACAACATCGAGGTTGTACCCGCCTTCAAGAAATGCCACAAGATGGCCATCGGCGTAGTTGGAGGCGATTTCGCACAGATAGTTATTCATCATAGAGATATCATCGAGTGTGAGACCGAGATTCGTTAGCGGATCTTCAAAGTGGCAGTCGAAGCCGACCGAGGCCAACACGAACTGAGGCCTGAACGAGGCCACGAGAGGGAGTATCACGTCCTCGAATGCATGCCTGTAGGAGGTGTGGCCTGCACCAGGATACATTGGTATGTTGACAGTGTAGCCATATCCTTTGCCACGCCCCATCTCATCAACAAACCCGCTCCCAGGGAATAGGGTGCGCCCATCCTGATGAAGTCCAATGTAGAGCACCTCATCGGAAGAGTAGAAGGCGTTCTGTGTGCCATTCCCGTGGTGGGCATCGTAGTCGATTATCACCACGCGCTTCAACTGCCTACGTCGAACGAGGTGATTTGCAGCCACAGCGACGTTGTTAATGAAGCAGAAACCAAAAGCTCGATCATACTCCGCGTGATGACCAGGAGGCCGGCATAGGACAAATGCATTCTCAGAAATCCCATCCAAAACACGATCCACGGCAACAAGACCGCCTCCTGCAGCGAATAGTGCCGCCTTGTACGTGAACCTGTTGACCGATGTGTCGAGCGTGAAGAACCCACCGCCCCTCTCGGACATGCTCTTGAGTGACAGTAGGTACTCGTTACTGTGAAGTGAGATGACCTCGTCCAGTGGAGCCTCCCTCGCCTCGATCAGTCGTATTGTTTCCCCATCGAAGACAGGAGATTGCCGAATCTCTGATAGTGCGGTCTGCAGTCGTTCGGGGCGTTCTGGATGTCCGACAGACATCTTGTGTTTGATAAAGTAGTCATGATAAATGATGTCCGTTGTCATTTGACCGACTCCTCGGGATTAGAGTACTAGAACAAAACCATCTCTTCTTCGTTCATAGATAAGTCATTCACATCCCGAAAGCAATCTTTATCTTGGAACCAGCCGCGAAAGTATTACTGTAGAATGGGTCGGTAGTCTAGCTTGGTATGATTCTTGCTTGGGGTGGCTCAAGTCATCGCTTGAGTCACAGATTGCAAGAGGTCGGGCGTTCAAGTCGCCCCCGGCCCACCATCATCAATTTTCTTCCTCTGTTGCCAGTCGACTGTTCCAAGGTCTTGTGTTTCCAATAAGCGAACAGGCGTACCTAGGGTAGGAGTCACTAGAGGGGAATCTCCCATAACGTTTCGTAGATTGGACCTGCGGGCGTTAGTGTGCTCTTTTTCATCCTTATGCAGGTGACAGACATAGTTCCAACAACCTCGTTCCTCAATGACTCTATGTTGCGAAGGAACCGGTCCCGGTCACGAACACTACGCACACGAGCAATGGTCAGATGAGTCTTGAACCTCTTGTCTGGAGGATAACCCAGATTTCCCAAGAGATCGTCTATCTGTGACTTTAGCGAAACCATCTTGTCGTGACCATCACTCACACCGACCCAGATCACTCGTGCACGGGTTAGCGTCGGGAATGCACCAACGCCCTCCATCCGTACTGCGAACGGCCTGGCTTGGAGCGACTGTAGACTATCACGGATTATGTCCGTCTTGGATAAGGGAGTATCCCCGAAGAATCGCAGGGTGAAATGCACATTCTGTATTTCGACCAACTTGAGCTTGGCGGCATGCTGATCAAGGCGGCTCTGAAGGTGATGAATCCTATCGCGTAGTGATGGTTCTTCAACATCGATGCTTAGAAAGGCTCGGACGGTGGAACTCATCGCAATCACATGGACTCCATTTGGGGTGGCATTCAACTTCAATGTGCCGACCCACAGATGATGTAGTACGTATGTGAAACGTTACAGTTCGCTAGTCTTAAAGGCACACACCTGAGGAATTGACAGTCGAAGGGTTTCAAGTTGACAAGAAAGGAGTCAGGTGTCGATCTACCGGCCTCCACAAGGGGCACCGTGAAGAAGTCATCTCGGAGAGGGAGGGCGGAAACGTACGGTGCAAGGAGAGTAGTGTTGCGGCCGATTGGGTATCCGTTTAGACTGAGGGGGGACCCTCAGCCATCAGGGATAGAAATAGATGACGATGGACTCTTTCAGGACTATGCACGCGAGCAGTGGATTGGAAGCGTCGTGAGAAAGGGGATGTACCTCTTTGACCGTTACGTTATGCCAGACTTCGCCTTTCACGTTCTTGATGTTGTTCCCGAGGGGTCTGTGATAACGAGGGACACGGAGATAGTGCTGCAGAATGGGCGAAGTGGTAAGCCAAATGCCTCCTTGAAACCAGTGCCGTTTGAAGATATCATCGGACACGACGATGTGAAGTCCAAATGTCAAATCATTCTTCGATACCTGAACGACCCGACATTATATGAGGAGTGGGCTCCGCGTGCCGTCCTTTTCTATGGTCCACCTGGCACAGGAAAGACTATGACAGCTGTTGCCCTCGCCAGTAAGGCCAAGGCTAATGTTATCATCGTAAAAGCACCGGACCTCATAGGCGCCCATGTGGGCGACGGAGCAAGACGCATAGCAGCTGTCTTCGATGAGGCAAGAGGAGCGGCACCAAGCATCGTGTTCATAGACGAGATTGATGCTATTGCACTCCATAGATCATTTCAGTCAGTCCGTGGAGACGTATCGGAGATAGTCACGACACTGCTGGGAGAGATCGACCGGACTGTAGATGATGTGCCAGTGGTGGTCATTGCTGCAACTAATGCAATTGAACTGTTGGATCCCGCAGTGAGAAGTAGATTTGACGCCGCCTTTGAGTTCCGGCTACCAACAGATGAAGAGAGATACCAGATTCTTGAGATGTATGCCTCTCGCCTGCCCCTGCCTGTGAGGGCGGACCTCAAGCTCATAGCAAGGAGATCACATGGACTATCGGGACGCGACCTTCGCAACCGCCTTCTAAAGGAGGCGTTCCATCTTGCCGTTGTTGAGGGACTGGATCACGTTCCAGCACGAATCTTGATGTCAGTACTTCAAAAGATAATGTCGAGGAAACGACCAGACTATGTCTTGTAAAGGAGGCACAGGAGAACGCACAGAATGAGAGTGATAATAGTGACTGGCATGCCCGGCTCTGGAAAGAGTGAGGCCGCGCGTCTGCTAAACGAGGAATACGGCATCCCCATCGTTGTGATGGGCGATGTTGTCCGCGACGTCATTCGTGAGAGGGGGCTGGAGCCGACACCTGAGCTCACGAGGGAAACTATGCTGCGTCTGCGGGAGGAGGATGGCCCGGGCGCCATTGCAATGAGATGTCTGGACAAACTCCGTGACTGTGGTTCCGATGTGGTTGTCATCGAGGGCTGCAGAAGCTTGGCCGAGGTGGAGGTATTTGAGAGAGAGGCGCGGACGATCACAATCGTATGTATTCATTCATCACCCACGACCAGATTCACGCGACTGAAACTCAGAGGCAGATCCGATGCTCCGCTGGACTACCAATCGTTCCGTAGACGGGATCTGACGGAGTTGTCAGTGGGCATCGGGGGGGTGATAGCGCTCGCAGACTTCATGATAGTCAATGAGGGCACACTCGAAGAATTCTGTGCACGAGTACGACAGATTGCGGAGAGGATACTTGGAAATGAGGGTTGTTGTTGATTGTCCCACGTATCCAACCGAGGATCCAGAAAAGGTCCTCTTGGCGGTCACAAGCCTCTTTCCAGACTTAGAGTTCAGACCCACCGAGAACGGCGTACGAGCCGAGACAAGCGGGAGAAGCGGTCTCGAGTGGCTCCGGTCGAGAATCTTCGAACGACGTATAATCGACGCCACTCGCGCTCGTCTCTACTCAAACGCTGACGATGATCACACCAGACTTCACCTTGACAAACAGGCCGGACTGCACGGCCGCGTACGCATAGTTGATGAGTTCGAGGAGGAACCCCCGCTCGGAACCATTGTGGTAGACTTCTTCTTTGAGTCCACGAGAGAGATGGAGGAGTTCATCAAGTGGATTGCTCCACCCACAGAAGATGGACGCGCGTTAATCTAGTGATGTTGAACCACAAAGATCTCTCTTGTCAGTGCAGCATGGACACGGACCTCCACCTGAACCTCAATGGATAGAGCATGTCTGCGAATCATCTCTTCCGCCCGCATCCTGCTATCAGTACAGAGGCACATTCGCCCCCCAGCACGTAGGAGCGATGACAGTTGGCTCAACAGGGAGTCCACTAGCAGTCGTGCGTGCTCGCCCCTTGTCGAGCTTACTCGGCCATAGGGAGGGTCGGTGACTATCGAGTCACATTGAGCCAAGGGAATCTGTCGCGCGTCCCCCTGAATCAGAGAGAAGTCCACTCCACCCGTGTCTGACAAGTTGGCACGTGCACCTTGAAGCAGTTTCCAATTGATTTCAAGACCGATCACGCGTGCCCCAAGGTCAGCCGCCTCACAGAGGATTCCTCCAGCCCCACAGAATGGGTCAAGAACCACATTGCCAGGGAGAAGACGCGCAAGATTGCACATTGCACGAGCAAGTGGGGCATTCATGATTGATGGGTGAAAAAAGGGGCGCTTGCGCGACTTTCGCAGCATTACTTCTCTACGGGTCACGGAGCGCTGGAGGTCCCCCAAGAGGAGTGTGCCATTGCAGTCGATTGCCAACAGGGGCAGGTCGGGACTGTCTAGATTAACTCGTAGGCCAGTATTGCGCTTCACAACGGCTCCAACCTCTACGGCCAGCTCGCGACCAGAGGACCGTGGTTGACTGACGATGAAGCCTCTCAGTGCAAACGACCTTGCATTACCCAGAAACTCTGACAACGTGACAAGTCGAAGGTCCTCCGGTCTGTCGGCCTCTTCAAAGATTCTACCAGTGACCTGAAGAAATGCAGCTCGATGCAGAAGCGGTACTGTGACATCAATCTTGCTGTTAATCAGACACAGTCGCCCGCACCAGCTTGTATCGGCGGAAGGGTCGTAAGTATGTACGATTGACTCAACTTCGGCTCTTGCAAGGTCAGGTAGTTCCCCACTCACAATGGCGTACTGTCTTCTCAATGCAATCAGCTCATCGGACGAGATTGTCGCCAGCAAGAAAGATACGCTGCATAGCACCGTAGAGATGGCCAATGCCAGTCATCTGCTTTGCAGATACTGGAAGAAGGACGGGGCCGCCTCCTAGGTCCTGTAGCATCCTCAGAATTGCTGTGGCATACTCCCTGTTAAGCCCTCTCGAAGACTCCAGCAATGCCTCCTCCAGGACATACGGATCCTCAGACCAAGACACTATCTCTTCGACTTTGTCATCTGACAGGATGTCAGACTTGCTTAACAGGTTGAGCTGGGGCAACCCAAAACGGAGATTGATAGACAGGCCCAGCAGCATCGATGATAGATATCCCTCGGGAGTGCGGGCAATATTGGCATCAAGAAGATGCAGTGTGAGAGATGGCTCACGCTCGGCAATGGACGACACCATCAGAGGGCCAGAGTTGCGATAGGCGAACAGCTCCATCTGGCCCGGACAGTCAACAATCGCGTAGTCCACACCCGTTTCAAAGACCTCATCACGTAGGTCCTGCACATGGTTCACAGCCATATCCAATGCGGCCACCAGACCACCATTAGGACCAAGACCGAAAGTGCGGACTATCTCGTCATAGTCAACATACTCGCGTATATCCACATCACTGGTATAGGGGGGGCTGTCCACCCCGGGATCCAAGTTCACAATTGCAACGCTCAGCTCCATTCCGAGGAGCCACTTTTCCAGGGACGCGGTAAGTAGCGACTTTCCCGAACCAGCTGTACCAACCACAAATGTGAAGAACATGGCACTCTGATGGTTTCAGACCAACAATTCGCTCTTAGATGCTTCGGACCAGACGGCGCTGGCAGTTGGAGAGAAAGGCATAACAGACAGTCGGACTGTGTGACTGCTATGGTGAGAGGCGAAACGCTCAGGCGCCTTGCCGAGATAATGGCAGGAGACATCTGCTTGGCAGACGAGGATCCAGGAACCGTGATGAAACGATGGCGAGAGCGTTTTCATGTATCTCAGAAGGACCTTGCAAGGCAACTTGGTGTTTCCCCCTCCGTGATTAGTGACTATGAGAGCGGGCGAAGAAAGTCCCCACGTGTCGAAACCATAAAGAGATTTGTCGAGGGTCTCCTTGAGATAGATGCCGCAAACGGTGGGCGTGTCGCAGCGGCAATGGAGAAGCTAGTGACGCCGGCAATCGCATCCGACGCGATCCTAGATAGCCGAGAGTTCCGGGTGCCCGTGTTGGCACGGCTCTTTGTCGATTGGCTCAGATGCCGGGTGTTGACACATGCCCCCCTGCTAGAAAGAGAGATTTATGGCTATACGGCCCTCGACAGCATTAAGGCAATAGTTTCACTTAGCCCTAAGCAACTCCTGAGATTGTATGGAGGCACAACACGTAGAGCGGCCGTACTCACGAACGTGTCAACGGGCCGGTCTCCGATGGTGGCCATAAAGGCGAGCCAGATAGGAACATCGACAGCTGTGAAACCCGCAGTGGTCATACTACAGGGGGTGAAAGAGCTCGATCCACTGGCTGTCAAGATCGCAGATGGAATTCACGTTCCGCTCTGCGTTTCGGACATTCCAACACAAGAGGAGCTGGTTCGGCGATTGCGAGGATTTGACCCTATTGAGCGGAGGTAGAAGAATTGTTGGAACAGGCGATTGAAATAAACGACCCTATTCTTGGATTCATAGGAGTTACCGAGCTCGAAAAGAGAGTTATCGACTCGGAGCCATATCAACGGCTTCGTAGAATCAAGCAACTCTCTGGGGGGCATTTTGTATATCCTACTGCCGAACATACGAGATTTGGCCACTGCCTCGGAGCTATGCATCTTGCATCTCGCCTGGGCGAGAAACTGTTGCCACACCTAGGTCTTGGAGATGACGATCTGCAGGAAGTTCGCGTGGCAAGCCTCCTCCACGACATTGGTCACGGGCCGTTCAGCCACGTCTTTGAGGAAGTTCTACTAGAGCATAGAGGAATGAATCATGAGGATATGACCGAGTGGATAATCGAGGAGAGTGTAGTCGGGGATTTATTGAGTGATTTTGGGATAGTGCCCTCTCGAGTTGCTGATTTGGTTCGAGGAAGAAGGAAGAAGAAAGTGGATGCAGTCTTGGCGGGCATTGTAGCTGGGCAAATCGATGCGGACAAGATGGACTATCTCGTTCGAGATTCCTTCTACTGCGGGGTTAATTACGGGCTCATTGACCAAGACAGGCTCTTGGACAATGTTGAGATAGGAGAGGACTATGCTATGGAGTTCTCCCTTGCCACTAGGGGCACCCTAGAGGCATTTCTCGTGGCACGCTATGAGATGTTCATGAATGTCTACTACCACAAGACTGTGCGGAGTGTTGAGGTGATGCTCGTCAAGCTGATGACGGCGGCAAACGATGTCTTGCAGTTGGTCGACTTTGGGAGCCCTGAGGAGTTTCTGAAACTGGACGACATCTCTGTAGTGTCGAGAATCAGAAAAGTCGATCCATCTGAGTCCGCCGAGGCGGCGGAAGCCTTGGAGATGGTCAGGCGGTTAGACTCACGCGTCCTCTACAAGCCAGCATTTGAGAAGATCCTTTACACTGGGGACAAGTTTGTTTCCAAACTGCTCACGAAACGAAAAGTGAGAGAAACCATCGAGGAAGAGATAGCGGAAGAGGCGCATGTCCCACGGGAGGAGGTGATAGTTGATGTTCCAACACTGCCGTCCGTTCCGCACAACCCCCACCAAGAGGACCCAATGGAGATCTATATTTTCGAGATTGTGGAGGGTGAGAAGAAGCGGAGAAATCTCTCAGAGTTGTCCAACATAGCAGAGATGATGAAGGGATACCTTGATGTGATACGTGTCTATACACATGCCAAATATAGAAGAAGGGTTGAGCGGGCTGCACGGGCGGTCTTCAAGGGAGTGCCCGCGAGCGCAGAGATTCATATGTGATGAGGCGAGCGAGTTTTTCAGTCCACGGATGCCTGGGGAAGAATACTGGCACGTATCGCATTCTGGAACAGCATCTGAAAGGCCTCCAGAATGTTGGTGCCGTTACGGGCTACGCTCGGGAAAATTGGAACAGCAAGAGGAATCTTCACCGAGGAACGGAACTCTTGCTCACCAATCGGATTCGGCATATCATACTTGTTCAGTAGTATGACCACTGGGACTATCCTCTCGGCTGAGTCTATCATATCTACAAGCTCATTCCAGCTAGCGATGTTGTCATCCAGAAGATGCCTCTGTGAGTCGGCCACAAATACCACCCCATCGGTTCCGGTCATAACAACATCGCGAGTCGCACGATAGAAGTCTTGACCTGTTGCAGTCCATACATGGGCACTGATACTCCACCCAGAAGATATGGGGATGGAGAGTGTGCCGTAGTCGCAGAACATCGTTCTGCCAAGAGTGTTCTCGATGGAGCTGAGTCTGTCTGGACAACCCAGCGCCTTGAACAGCCAGCGTACCGATGTCGTCTTTCCACTCATTGCTGGACCAAAGAAGACAATCTTCAGGCCAATGTTCCGATTTCCATAGTCAACAATCATGTCATCTTATCCTCCTAAGCGCCCCACATACTATCCACCCACGACCCCAACCCCAGGAGAGTATCGTCTGTGACGCAATCAGAGAAATCCTCGTGCCACTCAGCACCAATGAAGCGGACAAAACTGGAGAGACCACCAATGTTCCATCCAGCCGCCTCAAACAGGTTTCTCTCAGTCAACCGTACATTAATGCCAAACTCGCGAACAAGACGAACTCTCGTCAGAATCGTCACAGCACGACGAGCAGCGTGAACAAAGGCGGAAATCTCCTCGACAAACATGTCACGTGTCACCATCTCAGCCTCTTCTTCCAGATCAAGGAAAGAGTCGATGAAATTGCCAGCGAGAGATTGACCACGCAGGGACTTTCTCAGGAGACGGCGAATACGCTCCAAAGCCTGTTTCTTGCGCCCCAGAATCTTGGAGAGGATGTGCGATTCTATCGTGGGTTTGGCAGGAAGGGGACGAGCCATCTTGAATTCCGCGTCGGAGGGGCCATACACCCGTAGAATGCCACAGTTGGGGGAAGAAGCCAAGATGACAGTGAGTAGACGGTCGACCATCAGTTCGTCTATTGTTAGACCTAGCGATTTCTCGCCCAGTGAAACTCCTATTATCCAAGCCGTGAAGGAAGTTATTCTATCGATTACGAGGCGCAATGAGTTGGAGAGAGAGCAAACTATGACTCTAGAGGCCTCGAAGTCGTGACGCTCTTCTTCCAACAGGGAAAGCAGCTCATCTTCTGTCGTGAAGTCCCGCCAGAAAACGACTCGGTGTCTATGCGGGGCAATCTCAGCTAGACTCTTTACAAAATCGTCAACGACCTCCGAGTCACTGCCAACAACGAGTATGGGGTACCTGTGAAGAACAGCATGTAGCATCAATGGAAACTGTCTATCGAAGAGGGTCATCAGTTTCAGTATTGAGTACGACATCAGTCATTACCTCCCAGTACTAATCGTGGCTCGGCTATTCCTGACATCAGGAGCTCGCGCAAGTCCTCCGGTATGCTCGTGGATGCCCTAGACAGCGATTCCAGAACTTGAGAGGCCTCGGCAAGATAGTGGCGCAATAGAAGACGAATGAGACCAAGCTTCTGGTTTGTGTGACCGACCCAGAGACTAAAGACTCCGTTGGGAACGGAGTAGAGAAAGTGGCGGCCACGTTCAGCCTCACAGAGAACTCGTTGAAGAGAGGCGTTCCTGAGGGTTCGCACAACACGTTCAGATGCCCCGTGCAGGGCAAATGACATGGCAGCGAATCTGTCGTCTGTGAATCCCGTCAGAGATATTCGGATTCCACCATTGAGAGCAAAGAAGGCAGAGTGAGTCCCAGGAATTGTGTCACTGATCTGTTGGAGAATATTACGAAGGCCGAGAGCATGTGCGCGATCTAGAGAAAGGATGGGGTACGAGGTCGGGTTGTGAGCAACAATACCATCTGTCACGGAGAACCCGCTGAGCACCTCACGCGTATCGTCTGGTGAATAGGATCTCAATGGGGGCCGCCTGCCCTCAAGGTGCTCTTGGAGAAGAAACGTGATCCGTGACAGGTTCTGCTTCATTTCCATGAAGAGCGCGGCCAGATTGACACGTGGAGCGGTTGTCACTGTGAGGAAGAAGTGCGGATTCTTGGGAAGCGACGCTAGAAAGATCTTTGAGGTGTCGGTTTCCATCAGTAGATACTTGAATGCCCCATGTACGAGTCTTGCCACTCCAAAGATTGCACAAGTGGCTGACGCGACTGAGAAGACTTCATCTCTGCTGAACCAGACTCCGGCACTGGCGACAGGTAGCCCATCTTGCTGGATGAGTACTACGTTCTCAACGCCGACTATCTCGCGAATGTCCTGTAGTGCTTCGTTGAGCTCGCTCGTCAATCTATGGGCCTCACATAACAATGGTCTGCAGTAGGGTTTGGTAGAACAGTATATAATCACCACACAGCACAGTCCATATAGTCACACACAATGACAATGCCAGATTGAACCATAGCGAATTGGAAGACAGTACTGTATGAGAGATGGTGGTCAATTGGTTAGTGATCTCACAATTGTAAAACTTGGAGGGTCCGTAATCACATACAAGGATAAAGTGCCCCCCAAGACAGACATTGATGCACTAGACCGAATAGCGCAGGAGTTGAGGGCGTGTCGAGGCCCCTTGATTGTCGTGCTTGGCGGAGGGGCACACGGCCATCAAGCCGCGAAGCACTATGGATACGACACGCCAGAGGGGATGGAGCGACGGCTTGAGGGTGTCCCGCTAATTCGTCACAACATGACCTTGCTTTGTCAGGATGTGCAGGACTCATTGGCGAGAGCGGGCATTTCAACCGTCAGCATTCCACCATTTTGCACATTTGTCTTGAACGCTGAGAAGATTGATGAATACTTTATAGAGCCCATAGTGATGTCACTCGAGTCGGGGTTGACCGTTGTCACACACGGCGACGTGTGTTTCGATAGAAGCCATGGTGCATCGATTCTCAGTGGGGACACCCTTGTTTCGTGGCTGTCAGCACAACTGGGTGCGCCTAGGGTTCTAGTGGGAACTGATGTCGATGGCATCTACGACTCCGACCCTCGTATGAACCCTGATGCAAAACTAGTTCGCCGAGTTGACAACTCGAATGAATTATTTGTGCTGGATGGCCTTGGGCCGTCGGCCTCAATTGATGTCACAGGCGGGATGCTAAAGAAGGTGAGGGAATTGATAGAGGCGGCACAACATGGCGCTACCGTGACCATCTTCAATCTCAGCGTCGAGGGGCGGCTAGAGGCACTGCTTCGAGGAGAGGAAACTATCTGTACGAGAATTGCTTTCAATCATTGATGGGAAGGCGTTGGATGTGTTAGAAGATAAGGTTTTTATCACAAGTGGTTGACGGACGCGAGGACGCAACAGCTAAGAGTGGCGAGGTCCCTATGACTCAGAAAGCGCGCATTCGACTTTCGAGCACGAACACGGAGCATCTGGATAGCGTATGCAACCAGATTCGTAGGATAACTCGGAAGACTGGAGTGAGGATGTCAGGTCCAATCCCCCTCCCCACGAGGCGTATGGTAGTCCCAACTCGGAAGACTCCGTGTGGCCAAGGATCTGAGTCATGGGATAAGTGGGAGATGCGCATTCACAAGCGGCTGATTGATATCGATGCAGACGAACGGGCAATGCGCCAGATAATGAGAGTCCGTATTCCAGACTCTGTCTATATTGAGATTGAGCTGACGGGCTAATACGGCCCCTATCACTAAGCGCAAGGCGGACAGCCATACTGTGGACAGCTTGAGCTGAAACATACCATTGCTGGCAACAGCATTCAACCTGCCTTTAGGAGGCTGGCGGACTCAGTCTGAGCAATCTGACAAGCATTCTTTCTGTCCCAGTCACAAACTCCTTTTGTATTTGAAACAAATAGTGCATCAGCATAGCGGAGAAACACGACAATGTGTGGAATCATCGGCGTAGTACAGAGAAAAGGTCTTGTTGCACCATTTCTTTACCAAGCGCTAAAACGTCTCGAGTACAGAGGATATGATTCAGTCGGTGTGACAACGATAGCCAATGGGAAACTCTACACAAAGAAGGATAAGGGTAAGATAGAGGAGGTGCACAAGAGGCTCAATCTTGACGATCTTCCAGGCTCAATAGGAATTGGACACACAAGATGGGCAACCCACGGAATTCCATCCATGTATAATGCCCATCCTCACTTCGACTGCTCCGGAAAGATTGCCGTGGTACACAACGGAGTGATTGACAACTTCTTGGAACTCAGACGAGAGCTCGCTGGAAGAGGACACAGATTCAACTCAGATACAGACACAGAGGTCATCCCTCACCTAATAGAGGAATATATGGAGGAGGGGTTGAACATTGTTGAGGCTGTCAGACAGGTGACAAAGCGAATTAGGGGGACATACGCGATTGTTGCAATGACAGCGCAAGAACCTGAAAAGATTGTATGCACTCGGGACGGGAATCCACTTGTCATTGGGCAGGGGGATGGAGCGGCATATGTCTCCTCCGATATTCCGGCGTTTCTCCCGGCCACAAACAACATGATTCTACTGCTTGATGGAGAAATTGCCACACTCACGCCCGACGGAATCAGAATAGAGAACCTGTCCACTGGAGAAGTATTGACTAGGGACCCCATTAAGATCAGCTGGACTGCCGACCAAGCACAGAAAGGTGGCTACCCGCATTTCATGCTGAAGGAAATACATGAGCAGCCCGAGGCAATACGGAATACCCTCCGCATCCGCCAAGAGGTCCTGGACGCAGCTGCAGAGATAATTAGCAAGTCGGATAGGCTCTTCCTCACCGCTATGGGTACATCAGGCCACGCAGCTCTAGCTGGTCGCTTCATGTTTGCATCCATTGCAGGAATTCTCCCCATATTTGAGATAGCAAGTGATTTTCCTGACACGGTCGGTGATGTGCTGCAGCCAAGTGACTGCGTAGTTGCGATTACTCAGTCTGGCGAAACTAGTGATACCATTTTCGCTGTAAAGCATGCGAGAGAGCGAGGCGCAAAGGTGCTTGCACTCACGAATGTCGTTGGTAGCTCCATCACACGAGCCGCAGACCGTACAATTATCACGCAGGCAGGACCAGAAATTGGTGTTGCAGCAACCAAGACGTTCATGGTTCAGCTAACGGCCTTGGCCCTCTTGTCTATCGCCCTAGGAAGGCGCATGGAGGCCAGACAAGCCTCATTCTTTGATGCGAAGAGTGAAGCGCTTCAACGAATGCCAGACATAGTATCTGAAACGATTGTTCGGAATGAGGAAGTCGCACGTAGGGTCGCCGAGAGATACCATGACCGTGGCAGCTTTTTGTTCTTAGGCCGGGGGATATCTATAGCCACAGCTCTTGAGGGAGCATTGAAGCTGAAAGAGATATCATACAATCACGCGGAGGGGTACTCAGCTGGGGAGTCGAAACACGGCCCAATTGCATTGATTGAGCCGGGTTTCCCAGTTGTGTTCATAGCTCCGAGGGATAACACCCGAGACAGGCTTATGGGCAATATCATGGAGATGAGAGCAAGAGGCGCCTCAATCATCAGTGTGATAGAACGAAACGACAAGGAACTGGCGAGTCTATCTGACGATGTCTTCGAGGTGCCACAGAATGTTGACGCGGAGTTTTCAACCATGCCGTTCGTTGTGCCGCTGCAGTTGTTGAGCTATTATATGGCCACAAAGAGGGGGTACGATCCGGACAAGCCGAGGAATCTAGCCAAGTCGGTCACTGTCCTGTAGGTTCCAAATACGGGCTTAAATACCTCAGCAGGTAGATGACAGTGACGGTGACTTGACCCCTCTCGACGTGATAGGAGAGTGATAGGTCCTCCTACGGCGACACACGAGGAGGGCGCAGTTTCAGATCCGTCCGTAACGCTGACCATACAAGATCAAGAGGAGAACTGGAAAGGCATGTCAGGTGGGCTTACAATCTCGGCACTCTCGGACTTTGCACGTATCGTGGCCCAGTATCTGGCGGAGATTTGGCAGTTCCTGATATTCATCGGTCAGGTCGCTAGCGTAGTTGTCATCCTTGTGGGAGCAATCCTCTGGCTGACCCAAGTCAATGTATCGAAGGGAAAGGCCATGGTCCTAAGTGGGGTGATACTTGCCATAATAGTGCAGTACTTTGTAATGTATCCGCCTGCCCTAGTCGCTCGGCTCAGTCCATAGTGTTCACTATGTGCTGAGCACCCCATCACTCCACTCCCGCACCAAACGGTCAATTCTCTTACACAGCCACTTCTCTTCGGGAGTCATCTGACGCAGTCTTTCTTGTGTAACTCCAGCTCGGGCAGCGCGAAGAATCTTGGAGAGACGAGTGTTACTTAGCGACTCCGTCAATCTTTGTATTCCATCAATCTCCTCAAGTATTCGAGGATCGAGGGCGCTTCTATCGCGTTGCAGTCGCCTAATCTTCTCGGCAACAGCTACGTACAATGGAGCAGGCGGGATGCCTCCGTAGAGATCGCGCGGGTGCTTTCGTTCTTGTTGAAAGATATTACGAAGGCGTTGAATTGAGTCGAATGCGTCGTTTGGGTCCAGCTCGACAGTATTGTGAAGCAGAAGAACGTTGAGTGCCCAATTCGGCAGCTCGGTCTGTGTATCGGGTGACAGGGGGCCGACATCCTTACCGCCAATAGTAATCGACCCGAGTGCACGTGTAAGTCGACATCTTCGGCCACTGTTCAGGAAGGCCATTCGGAGACGAGAGAATGCTTCTTGGGCAGTAGTTTCCAGTTTCATTCGTGACCACTAGGAGCTGTTGGTTGTCAGCTCATTAAAAGATGATGGGATATCCGGTGTGACAAGTTTGTTGCATACACAGTTTCTTGAGAACGCAGGTGGTTCGTAGAAAAGCCGTGCTCACGTCGAGGGATATTAGAGATCCAGTAGTGATGGACACTGACCAGGAACCCAGCTGTTTTCCATCAAATTGCTCAGTGAGATGATACGGCACCCGCGCGGGATATTGTCCAAGTTATCAGCATACTCGGCAGCTGGAAGGATAATAGTAAGTATGGAGGGAGGGCACTCTTCACCGTGCGGGCCGCCATCGTGCCGAACTGAATCATAGATCTCGGAGCGAGAAGGGAAGACTAGGTATGTCATACTCCCGTCACAGATTGATTTCCCACACACTGTGGGGCTCTCACTTCCCTGTTTTCTGAGCGAGTCCAACAGATGAGCAAGGCAGTAGTCCCGAAGTTGATTCAGAAAGCTCTGGGTTGCGACCCAGAGACCCCTGTCTATAGAGAGATCATCGATGCTATACGGCACGCGAATCGCGAACAACTTCTCATCTAGTAGCAGCTCTGACAATGCACGACGCCCACCACTCTTATTGAGTTCGACACTATGCGCGCCCGTGGATTGTACTGCGACTGTGTCCAGAAACTCCAGCAGTTCACCCCATCGTACGCGTCCGTTATTAATCGTGACGTAACGCAGAAGGAGATTGCTCCAGACTTCATCGGCCATTGCAGGAGAAGGTTCTGTGGATGAGGGCGCATCCAGCTCTATTCCTGCATTGAGCCCACCATCTTGGTAGGCACGAGTTGCAATCGTGGTGTCGGAAAACGTGGACTCACGACTGGATAATGCGTCCGCTATGTCAAGGATCATACGGTCGATTGAAGAGGGAAAGGCAGGAATGACTTGGAATTCACTAGGGTGGGGAGCGTTTATGATGACCTCACGTACTTTTGCAGCCGCAACGCTTCCCCTCACGATAACGAACAACCTAGAATCCTTTCCTACTGTTGCAACTAACGATTCCAGAGACTCAAGCGAGTCGGAGAGGGTAGCTGCCCGTAGTGAATCTGGGAACACAATAATGCGCACCTGATCGCCCACAGTAATTATACTACCGTTGACTCTAGTCTGTTGCCCAAACCCCACTTCTTCTAGCCTACGACAGACGTAGTTCTTGATGATCTCCAGAACAACGGAGCGTCCCTCTCCGGGAAGAGTATAGATGAAGCCATCTCTAACAAGCCCAATTGCTTGGCGCTCAATAGTCCCGAGAGTAATCAGCTCTGTTTTCAGCTCTGAGATCTCCTGTTTGGAAACGGATGTAATTGAAACTAGGACGGAGTGCAGCTCGGACTCGGTTAGGTATCTCCTGCTTTCCAGTGCATCAATGACATGCTCGGTGATTCTCGCAAATTGGTCGTACACAACAGTGGGCGGTTCGTTTCTCACGCCGTAACTGGCTTGGAGCAAGGTTGGTTGTACTCCAGACATTGGTACATCCTCTTGAGAATCGACTGAAACGGCGGAACCAGTAGGTGCAGGAAACGCGGTCGGAACAGTCATCAACTCAAACGCATCGGTGACAGGTGTTGTCATTATTGCACGCCCTCTCCTCAGAGTGCGCAGATATCTCTCTTGTTCCGAATCCAACGAAAGAAGACGTGCTCCCACAAGGCTGTCGTAGGGCAATTTGAAGACTATCTTGGTGCCAGTATTGGCAAGTATGTTTGACGATACGGTAGGACGTGTCGCGACAACTATTACCCCCTGCCCCGTTGCTCTCTGAAGCATAACCATTGACTCACCTGTAGTCACATCGGCGGCGGTAGAACGCGTGTAGCTCTCGGGGACGAGGTTATTGGCTTCTTCAAGAACAACGACATGGTGCAAGCCGTCCGAGATTCCACGTCTGAGAGCGGCCTCGAAGACTCTCTTCGCAATGAGATTATACAAGATGCGGGCAGCGTCCATCCCGCCAACCCGGGCCACGTGGCTCAAATCAAGAACTACACGCCGTTTCATGAGGGAGCTGAAGTGTACAGAGGCGCGTCCCCCGGCAAGGATTGATGCCAATGGCTCCCTGCGTAGTATCTCCAAACGGTTCAACAATGCGTCAATTGTAAGGCTATTTGTGGAGTCCTTTCCCCTCTTGCCCTCGATTACGCGGATCAGTGCTTTCGCCGAACGGTCTGGCAGCCTAGCAACCTCTTCCAGACAGACTAGTAACATTCGCTCCATCGCGGGGGAAAGATCAGAGCTTGAGCTACGTTCGTGAAGGATTTCTCTCAAGATTGCAAAGGTTGTGTGAGCAGCATTTTGGAGGTCGTCGGTTTCTTCGTCAATCAAACTCATTACAAAAACATCATCCAGGCCGGGCTTGAATACGAGGACTTCGCCCGGTGAGAACGCCGCCAAATCGGCGTATTCAGACCCTTTCACATCGAAGACCCACCATGGAATCGTTGTCTTAACCGTGAGCTCCCAGATAATCCGTTTTACCACGGTCGTCTTCCCCATCCCGGTGGCACCAAGTACGGCAAGATGCTGGCGCAGCCACACTGGTTTCAAGCCAACAGGATTGAATTGTCGACCCTTGTATACAGACCATCCAATGAAGAGTTCGTTGTCTGTCAGGCTTCTTGATGGAACAGGGAAGTCTGGCAAGTCTACGGTATCCAGTTCAGGGATATGCTGAACTGGAGTATTGACGAACGTGACGAGCCTACTTGTGTGTAGACGTTGTGGTTTGATGTGTCGGCGCATCAACACGCGGAGCAAGAACGCGGGATTTGGACGCTTGAGTACAAACCGGAATGAATCGTCCTCGCCCCAGATTGAATGGACAATTCCGTCCAGACGATTCGCCGCTCCCTTAGAGCTAGTAGACTGAAGGAGGCGAATAGTTGTTGTTACGCTAAACCACCCCTGATTGTCACGAGCAGCTGCAAACTCTTCCATGAGTCGTTTCTTACTGGTGTGGTCCTCAAGAGAGTCCTCTCGCCTCTTCTCTCTGGCGCGAATTTGGCGCCATCTGTGTTCTAGCCTCCGGCGTTGGCGACCGGGAGTTGTAGGCGAGAATACACAAGAAACGCAAGCATCAATCCCCTGTTTCAGTAGAGCTGACAGGAAGGCTCCAATCTGTGCTGAGTCGCTTGTCACGTGAACTCGGGGTCTGCCTCGTATCACATAGAAGTTGGAAGAGAGATCTGTCTGATGAATAGAGCTCCAATGCGCATCCACTGGAACAATCTCCAAGTTCGTCAATGTAGTGAGAGCGTTACAGAGTGCGCTCCCTTCAAGCTGGATTAGCTGGACACTGTCAAGGGCTGCCACGAGAATTGCCTCGGCACGGGCAGCCTCTCGTTGGAGGACATGACTGACATCATTAGCTGAGGGGCCAACGGACGTGATGAACAAGCGGAGAAATGGATGACCAGATTCAACGCCCGCCTCAAAGCACATAGTGACTGATGGACTCATACCAGTGCGAAGCGATTGAACAATGGTGGGATCATATTCGACACCCTCGTCTGACTTGGTGACACTTGCTCTGACAGAGAGCAATTCTAGGCAGCGGATGCCAACGACATTTCCATCAATATGGAGGAGAAACGTGTTAGAGTCACATCGACAGCGTATGACAGGGGGGGTTAGACCAGAAACAGCCAGAAGCATCCCACTGGCGACGGTTGACATGCACAGCACAATCTCGACAATAGGGCGCCCAAGGTAGGTGGGGGTGTGAAGTAGTCTAAACAAGGGTGCCACGTATACGAGAAGGAAATAGCACAATGCAACAACCGTTTGGGCCAGCCAAATCCGTTTGTGAAGCCGTAGTCGGAGGTGACGGGCCCAACCGGATGACTGCTCATGGGGAAAGAGGGGAGTTGTGACACGGCCTTCGCGAGCGGGGGTGGTTGTGGCGTCCACGACCGCCCGTTGCAATCCTGTATATTGATCCTGCACGAGAAGCCCTCCGGTGAGTGTTTGACCGAGTTCGTTTCTTGAGGGAGTCATCGAGTTTCGCTGTGCTCGTCCGGTGAATCCAGACAGTCCTAGGTTTACATACTACCATAGATAAGGCCCACATCTCTCCATCTGACAAACAGGACTCGGATTAGTTCAAGGTGAGAATGCCCTACGTTTCATCAGGACGGCCGTGACAGGAGCAAATGATGCAATCAGGCTGTAGAAGAATGTTCTAATCCCGACACCTTGTGAGGATAGTATATCGTTTGCCTTCAACACTATTTCGAGGAACCCGCTTGATGCAGCCAACCCTCTACCGGATGGCGTTTCATAGAATAATACGTAGGTACCCGGTCTATTTGGAACAGGGAGATGAAGCATAGCAAAACCTTCGGCATCAGTCTGTGCCACGACTGATCGACTGAGCCAGGTAAACTGAACCGTGACGAAACCCAAACTTGTACCGTTGAGCGCTTGTGCCTGAACATAGGCGTGGATCTCTTGGAGAGGCGGTTCTACAGTATATTCAACGAGCCCAAGACGGGCCGGAATCTCAGTGCGTACTCTGAGGATGTATGTGGAAGTGGCATTTAGTTCATACTGACTACGTCCACTCAGAACAACCATGTATTCGTAGGTTCCAATCGAAGACGGAGCCCAGATTGGAAAGGAGGCTGTGCCCTCAGAACTAATATCTTGTGCGCCCAGTAGGTGGCCGTCAAGTAGTAGAGAAGCTGTTTCTCCCGCGAGGGGACCTGTTTCATTCGTCACTTCCACGAGAAAGACGACTTCCTGGTGTGGACATGAGAAGCCAAGTGTGTTCGTTCGCACTGAAACTCTATGTTGATAGGCATAGTCGACGGAGAATACGCAGGAAACGTTCTCGAGAAACTCGTTCAGACGCACCTTGAGAAGCAGTGTATGTTTCCCGGGTGAACCCTGTACTCTGAGAGAGAACTCAACCGATGTGCGGTTCTCAACAACGGGCTCCACACAGTAGAGAGACAGCTCGGGACTTTCCAGTACCACGAGCGCGGGGGATACGGATCGGCCGAGCGCATCAGTCACGGAAACATTGAGGAGGGCCCAAGACCCGATAAGCCACCTTGAGTCGGACTGGATATCCAGTAGGGTGGGGGAGGTCACAGCGAAAGAAAGAGAGTACGAGGCTGGATCGTATCTGTCGGATCCTTCAAAGAAGACGGTTAGCGAGTGGTTTCCAAGACCAAGTTCTTGATCGGCGTGGATAGTGATGTTGATCATTCCTGCGTGGTCAGTACGGAACGTGCCAATAGTGCGATCATCCAGAGTAGCCAAGACGTCGGCATTCTCGATGGGCTGCGACAACGAATCCAGCACCGTTGTCACCATTACTGTCGTGTTGACGGTGACTTGATACGGCACGGAAATAGGAGTGAATTGCGATGTGCGCCTAGCAATACTCACCGAGCAATATGCATGTGATGAAGCGTAGTATTGGGATGTATTATCGCCAAGATAACAAACACTGAGTTCGTTTTCGCCAATCACCGCCCATGACAGACTGACTGAGATGTTTAGACTCACCGAACCATTGGCATCAGTTGTGCCGTAGCCAATCACCTGCTCATTTGAGGCAACTGTGATTCGTTTACCCGCAAGTGGAGCTCCCCGATCATCTTGGAGTGATGCTCTGAGCACGAAGAAATCGCCGGGAGCCAGAGTAATATTCACAGGGTCTAGCTGAATCGTGATAGTGGTCGATGCAAGAACAACAAGTTCGAATTGTTCGTAACACGGGGCCAGTGCGAGTGACTCATTTCCACGGTAGGTGGCATTGAGCACGATAGGGCCTACAGGAAAGTCGTATGGGATGGTCCATTGAAAATCTACACGGCCGCTTTCATCAGTGAGTCCAGTACCGAGAAACAGATCGTATGTTTCAACATAGAACTCCACTTCTTGATTGGCAACTGATGTTCCGGGCAGGCTGGAGGGAAGTAGCGAAACAGACAGGAGAAGGGTTTCACCTCGGCACACCAATAAGGTCGAGCGGCCATTGGTAGATACGGCACCAGACAGTACAATAGCAAATATTAGAATGCCAATGATTGCATACTCGCGGTCATTCATCTCTTGGGTCACCTCCCGCGTATTAGCGCTGAGCATTGCACCCCGTTCATACTTGTGGAGCGGGGTGTGTCGACACATTCCAATTGTCAACAGCTGGAGTTTCGTTCTTTCCACTAGGTCGATTTGACTAGTCCTTATAGACTCCTACACGAGAGATGTTCTGATGAGGACCATAGTTTGTAATGCTGCCACTTCCATGGGACACACGAAGAGGAGCATAGAACACGTCACTACCACCAACGACATGTTTAATTCAAGAACCGAACCCGTCAATACGAGAAACTGGAGTGAGAACAGATTGGTGGTCAGGATAAGAAATGCTACCATCGAGCAGATAAGAGGGCTTGAAACCCGACGAGTGAAAGAGTTGACGATGGTTTCTGGGGGGCAGGGAGTGTCGCTGGCGCTTGAGCTGCCTGATGCCCTCTGCGAGGGGTTCAAACAAAAAGAAACGACTACAGTCCTTGTAGACGCAGAGCCAATTTCCAAGGGGGATGATGCACGATTCTACGCTGAGGCATCCGTGTTCAAAATCACCACGGATGCGGGGCAGTTGCACGTTGTGAGCACCATTGGTGGATTACGGGTGGCAATCACATTTGTTAAACCCACACCATCACAGAAACGCGTCTTCTCATCAGGGAAGTTCTACATTGCCATCATCTGACTGAGATCCATACCGGAACGGATGACCATTTTTCCACAGTAAATCTCCAAAGGTTTCCGATTGAGAAGTGCGACCTGACAGAGCCTGCTGCAGCAGGCGGTCTACTGCCAAGAGCGGCCCTTCGATGCTCTTCACATCCCATCGCTGTGCCATCAGGTTCATTGCACCATATCGGGCCCATTGCGATGGCGGTTTCAGGCCAGATTTGAGATCATATATCGTGCCCGTACCGGCAAAGTGAAGACGACCATTGTCATATCGACGCAAGATCTCAACTACTTCCGATACTATTCGCCAAGATTGAGCAGGTCTTGGTCGTGAGAGAACTACGATGAGATCCATCAGGGCAATTGCGGACTCATCGATGCCGTGGTCGCACTGCCATCTTGAGATTAGGGCTGCAGCAGAGGAACTATGGCAGGTCTGTATGCACCGGAGCCCCGCCATTAGTGAGGCAAATAGAGATGCACTATGTTCCCTAGTTTGTATCTCCCCAAGGATGACATAGTCTGGAGACCTGTGAAGCGTCTTAACAATCTCATCGGACTTTGAGAGCGTAGTCGTTACTTCATCTACAGAGTCGACACTGAATCTCAGTTGGTGGGTCCCAGGCTGTACTCTACTCTCAATAGTATCCTCAATATAGATTCTGCGCCATCTGGTGGGTGAGCACATGTCCAAGGCGTTAAGCAGCGTCGTCTTTCCAGATCCTGGTTCCCCCACAATTGTAATGTTCATCCGAGACGCGTGTGCAAGAAGTAAGAGTGCTGCAACTGTGGTTGACATTGTGCCGTTCCGAATAAGGCTGAGTAACGTTAGTGGCCGCAGGCGCGCACGTCTGATTTCGAGATGTAGGCCATCTGGGCTCAGGGGTCTGATTGTGGCGGAGAAACGTAGTGGTACTCCAGCAATCGAGAAACTGGTCTTCAGAGACGGATTGTGGCGGTCGAGATGACTGTTACTTTCGAGACGGAGGAGCGTTTCGATTCGGGATGCCGTGTCCTCATCTACTACGATGGATGTTCTTACTCGACCAAAGAGATGGTGATCAAAGTAGACTGGAAACTTCGGTCGATCTAGGAATACGTCTTCCACGAACTCGTCCAGAATTAGCGGGACAAGGGGACCGAACACGTACGCGTTGTGAGCAACGATGAATGCAATCACTGATCTAGTCGCCGTGTCAATCTCAGGGAGGTCATTGGCGATTCGTTGTGTAACTGCCTCCTGGAGGGAGGAAACACGGTCCATGTAGGCGGTCCTAGACGTGGGCGTGGGACGATTCGTCGCATACTCGGATAAGAGGCTCGAGAGAACCTCTGCCTCAAGGGCGGATCTTAGGCGAGGCACTGCTCTATAAGTCAAATCGGGGATGGTAGCGAGATTGTCGCGGTCAGTATCGGCGGGTAGGTCAGCTCTCGCCGTCGTATGATCTTGTGAAGAAGGAAATCTAAAGAACAGAGCCAAATAGGGGCCCACGGTGTAGGCATACAGAACAGCCTGCATCATCTGCATGATTTCCTTTCCAACGAATATGGTATTCCACTCTGAACTGTCCCAAGGCGGTGAGGAGGGGACACTGTGCTGCGAGCGCGGGATACTCAACAACCCCTGTGCTTTTTGGCCGATAATGACCGCCTTATGTTGTGTTAAGGCGTCGACTAAGATTTGACACTCTGCGGGCCCAAGACGGTGGGAGCATCTCTGGCAGTCGCGCTTTGAACATTCAAGAAGAAGAGCTCTAGGAACGCGTCGAAACTGTACCGTGAAGATCCTGTCCTTGTCGGATATGGTCACTATTGGTCACCTTTGCAGGTTCACAAGGCGTTGACTTCTATGTAGGGGTGGCAGCATGAGATGGACTGTTCTCTATCGAGCAATCTTGTGGCCCCCTAATAACCTCGTAGTGTGCAGATGTAGAAGATGACACATCACTTGGGAGAACGGACGCGGAGCTGAAATGCTTTTGAGCGATTCACTGCGATATTCTTTAATACTCAGGGTAAGTGCCTGATTCTTGAGCGGCCGTGGTCTAGCATGGTTAGGACGGAAGCCTCCCAAGCTTCCAACCCGAGACGGCATTGCCGCGGGAGTTCAAATCCCGGCGGCCGCACCATCCATTCCCATCCTATCTGTGATAGTCATACTTATTGGTGGATTGTATAACAGACAAGAATGGCGAGTGATGACAGAAATGACCCCAATGAGTCGATTTGGACAATGATTGGGATCTTGAGTGAGGAGCTCGCCACTAATATTTTCGGTCACCCCTGACTCCTATGTCCGATTAATAGTACAGCCACAAACTCTTTTAAGCCCACAAAAGAAGTGTCGGAATGGTTCGTGATGCCGAGCGGATATATGAACTATATTGAAGATGAGTTGAACAAAGAGTCTGTATTCAAAGCGGAACATGTTCTTTCGATAGACTATGTCCCAAGAAATTTGCCCCATCGCGGACGAGAGATGCAGATACTTGCGCAGGGTTTCAAATCGTTAATCACGGCACCAGGCCAGACGAGCCCGAGATTCATCATAGAGGGGCCAGTTGGAACTGGAAAGACTGCAGTGGCGAAGTTGCTCACTGAACAGATAGTGGAGGCAGCACAACGACGCGGGATCAACCTATACAAGATTCATATCAACTGTAGAGTCAGCAAGACGATGTATTTGGTCTATCTGCGTATGCTCCGCGAGTTCAAACCAAGGTTCCCACGGAGAGGACACTCTCCACACGAGCTATTGCAGGTACTTGTAGATGTTCTAGACGAGAGAGATTGCTATCTCCTCGTTGTTCTTGATGAGTTAGACTACTTCATCCGTCACAATGGGGCAGATATAATCTATGATCTGACTAGGCTGATGGATGACCGTCTCAATGCACCACAGCGTCTTTCTTTCATCGGGATTGGCAGGGAAATCTCTCTCGATAGAGGCCTACTCGACGCGAGTACGACGAGTACACTCCAGAGGAACATCTTGCACTTTCAGAAGTATAGCGCGCCTGAGTTGTATGATATTCTGAAGGAGCGTGTTGATGAGGCATTCATCGAGAATGCTGTACTCGATGAAACAATTCAGCTGATATGTGACATCGCAGCGCAGCATGGAGACGCCCGTTATGCGATAGAACTCCTGTGGCGGGCAGGAAAGCAGGCAGACAGAGAGGGAGCTCGTGTGGTAATCCCGGACTTTGTGCGTCAGGCCAAGGCAGACACACATCCTGAGTTGCGTAAAGAGGTCTTCTTGACTCTGCCTATGCATAATCGACTCCTGTTACTCGCTATTGCGCGTTGTCTCAAAGATAACAGAGAGGCGTATGTCACTATGGGAGAGGTCGAGAGAATATATCATTCGGTCTGTGAAGAGTACGGAGAAGCACCACGTGCGCACACCCAAGTCTGGGAGTGGATTCAGGACCTATCTGCTCACGGGGTTATCGATGCAAAAAGATCGGGTGCCGGCCATCGGGGTCAGACTACGCTAATTGGAGTGTCAGATGTACCTGCCGAGATGTTGGAACGGTTTCTGCTGGACATGATTGAAACAACGTGAGATGATAGGAATGCGTACTGCGTCAACGCCACAAATACCCATTGAAGAAATGTTCTCTTCTCGTGGGCGAGTCAGAATTCTCAAGGAGCTTGCAATGGCGGAGGAGCTCAATATATCGGAGGTATGCCGGCGCACTGGACTCAACCACAGTACGACCAAGGCACATCTGCGGGTCCTAATAGCATCCGGCCTCATTGAGGAGAAGACTTTCGGACGGATAAGGATATACCGCTATAGGATTGAGGACATAAGAGCGCGCTCACTAAGAAATCTCTTTCAGCTCTGGGAGTCGGGAGCGTAGACGCCGATGGAATATCTAGCACGTCTGTTCTATATTGGAGACCAGTTTCACGGATCGCAGGCACAACCAGGGCTAAGGACCGTTCAGGGAGAACTCATTCATGCCATCCAACAGTGGAGTGGAGAGGAACATTCAACTGCGACTGTTCGATTGTCAGGCAGAACAGATAGAGGAGTCCATAGTATCGGCCAAATAGTGTCAATCACTACTGGGAGCTCATTCGACATCAATGGCATAAACAAACGTCTGCCCCGAGACATATGCCTCTGGGCGCACACAAGGGCTCCAGACGGGTTTGATCCAAGACGCGATGTTCTGATGCGGCACTATAGATATGTCCTGACTGAGGGAGAAGAAACGAACATAGGATTGATGCGAGAGGCTGCACAGATAATCGCCGGGTTCCACGACTTTGTGTGTCTTTCTAAGCGAGACGGCGACAGACCTACGGTCACAACCTTGTTGAACATTGCTATCTCCCAACACGACGACGTGACTGTTGTCGATGCCTTTGGGTCGAGTTTTCTTTGGAAACTTGTCCGCAAGATCGTGACGCTGCTATACTGGGTTGGAATTGCCTCAAGTAGCCTTGAAAACGTCCGCGCAATATTGGAACAAGGGCAGTGCCCCAGTGGAGGAATCCGACCAGCCCCTCCGGAGGCCTTATTCCTTGTAGAAGTCATAGTGCCATTCCAGCTCATCCCTAACAAATATGCTCTGAAACGTGTCAGAAAGACCCTTGCGTCGAAATTGTCGTTTCTAAGAAGGTCGTATCATGCAATGAGAGCTATTTTCGCTTCAGAAGTAATGAGAACAGGTCCTCTTTCAAACCAAGCCAATTCCGAATCTCTTTGGCCATAGAATCAGATGCCTGTGACAGGAACTGCAGCGTGTGCCAATAGACGTGCTGAATACGATATCGTGAGATGCCACTGATTCTTGCGATTTTTGAGAGGAGTGCCACCCGCTTCTCACCAATCTTATTACCTTTCCATACTAGCAGAGGCAGCGAGGGTCGGGAGTACCTAGACTTTCGAAATGGGGTTTTCGTTCGGCTCTGCGTGAGGCCAGTTCCTAGAAGGTCGTAGAAATATGACAGTAATTTCCATGTCTGTCCGCGCGTAATTCGTCCGAGGACCAAATCCGCAAGGGAGAATGCCTCATATCCTACATCAAGCTCCGAGCTTGCCTGGAGATGGAGGGGACAGTTCTCCTCGACCCAAAGGAGAACCTGCTCATAATCTACATCTGTATTGGAGAGGATTCGACGCGCCACTGATGGATCGACGCTCGAGAATAGGCGAGGAAGCATCTCTGTTATAGGCCATAACGTATCACGAGGGGCCGGAGCGCTCGACACGGATCCTAGGGTTCCGGATGCAATTGCCTCTAGGTCGGATATTGCTGCACGGAGGTCACCGCTTGCTCGCTCAGCAATACTGCTAAGAGACTCCTCAGACAACTCTATCCGCTCAGCGCGACAGATTCGTTTCAACACTTCAATGATGTCACTGTGGCTGACTGGTGAGAAAGAGAGGAGCTTGCACTTCCTGACAACATCCTTCATTCTGTCATCGTCGGCGCTATTGGCAGTCATGACAATTGGATACGCTGTTTCGTCAACCAGTTTTAGGATCGAGCGGAGCCCCCCACGGTCTCCTGCCCCTGATAGACCATCGACTTCATCAAGCAGGATTATCCGCATTCGCCCGTCCAGCGTTCCTTGTGTTGCAGAGCGCCGTATCAGAGTGTCAACCACTTCTCGGTTCCGTTGGTCACTGGCGTTGAACTCCACAAGTTCGGCATCCAGAGCGTTGGCGATAGCGTGAACAGATGCGGTCTTCCCCACACCGGGAGGACCGACAAGTAATATCGCTCTCTTCCTAGGAGGGGACGACACCCACTGTCGTAGCCAATCCTCCAATTCTTTTCGAGCGGTACCGTTACCCACCAGTTGCGCGGGGTTTCTGGGACGATACTTTTCCGTCCATGGAACCATCCGTCATCACGCCCGGTTTCCCGCCGACTGACGAAGTGCACTCAAGAGCGCAGTGAGTTGTATCTCTCCATTGGACCCCTCTGTGATTCGGAATTCGGTGTCAGCAATACTCTGAAGTGTGTCGATAGAAACAGTATCCACCACATTTCTCAGCTCCTTGTGAATCTGTCGCACAAGGTCAAGCGGTGCCACTCCAACTTCAAGAAGAAGATGACGCATCGTATTAGTGGCTTGTTCGGTTTCGCCGCGGAGAGCGCTCCACAGCATATTTCGAATAGTTTCGGGGCTGGCTCGACCAGAGATTGAGAAGACAATGTTGTCATCGATAGGACGCCCTGTAGCCGATGCGCCCTGTAGAAGATTGATTGCAGCCCGCATGTCCCCCTCGGCCAAGTAGAGGATTGCATCTAGTCCGTCATTCTTTATTGGAACGCCCTCCTTCTTGGCAATGTACCTTAGGCGTTGTCCTATCACATCATCACTCAATCGGGAGAACCTGAAAATTGTGCATCGGGATTGGAGTGGAGGAATAATGCGACTTGAATAGTTACAGATGAGAATCATTCTGCAAGATGATGCATAGGATTCCATAGTTCGACGAAGTGCGTGTTGTGCATCGGCTGTGAGATGGTCCGCTTCATCTAGGACAAGAATCTTGAACGGCGCTCCACCAGCCGGCATGGACCTAGCAAACATCTTTACTTGATTCCGCACGACATCAATACCACGTTCGTCACTTGCATTCAATTCCATAAAGTTCTGCTCGAAAGAGGACTGAAACAGATCCCGCGCCATGGCCATTGCAGCGGTTGTCTTGCTTGTGCCAGGTGGTCCGCTGAACAAACAGTGAGGGACTCTACGTTCCTCTACGAAACGCATTAGACTCTCAACTATCGCATCCTGCCCAACTATCTCGCTAAGAGTCTTGGGCCTGTATTTCTCTGTCCATAGGCCGTTTTCCATTAGGCAGTCCCACCATTTATGGAACGTCTAGGTCTTCTGGGTGGAGGTTGAACTTAAAGTTGGTGTGCCGAGGAGTCATTGGAGGCAGCTATGGGGGACATGACTATTCGTTTGATGATGCCATAGTGATCGCGAATACTGTACTCGGCAACACCTGTTGCAAGCGACGTGAGCTTTTGCGTTAGGATGGGCCTTCGACTATACTCTGCTGCGATTAGTTGATCAGCCGCGTACGCGGCTGATGCGGCGAATATGAAGGGATTGCGACCTCCTCTCTTCGAGGACGGTATTCTCCTGATGAGACGGAGAGTCTGATCACGAAGTAGAGTTTCATATTTCGAGGGATCCCACCCACGCGAAACAGTCTTCTCATGGACTTGCGAATTCTTCATCAACATGGACACGATACGTGGGACATAGTCCGCAGGGTCCCTGGCGGAGGGGATGCGACCAGTGAGACTCCGCAGGGTCAATAATTGACGAACGATAGCCCGAACACTAACACGATGACCACATCGCGCAAACACATCAGCAATTTCATCAAGAGTGATTGGAGCGTCTTCTCCGAATTCGCGCACCGCCAATAGGAGACACACTGCCACAAGTAGTATATTATTGTTGGAAACAGATGCGTGAGCCTCGGATAGTATCTTCTTGTAGAGATACGCTGCACGATCACGCACCTGCGTGCTCACCATCAATAGTCTGGACACGCGGTTCAACGTCCGTAGTGCGCGATATTGTGTTTCGTTAGTTCCAATCCGGGCCCTGGTCCCGTATATTGTCTTAAGGCGGTGAAACCGCCGTTGATTCATACCACTAAGTGCGTGCCCACGAGCGTCTCTGAGAAAGCGAGCTCGGTGGAATCCGATGTAGCTACCCATTCCGTCTACGATATGAAGACGATTTCCAAGCGAAACGTAGACGCTGCTGTCCGAATGGTGCGCTTCCGATTCCTTTAGCATGTGGTAAGAGGGGGAAACGTAGGCTCGCGAAACTACGAGCCCGCATGCGGTGCACACGATGAATCCACGGCTGCTAGTCAGCAACCCACCGCACTCAGGGCATTGTTGAATTATGTCGTGTCTGATCTCTTCCTCGGTCAATGACCACACCCGAGGAAGAGGTGTGATCTTAGCTGCTAACTGAGTTTCACACACGTTCTGTCTGTTCAACTGTGCAGAGTGTCCATCCTATCGTATCACTCCGGCGCTAGATAGGATGGACGTTACGTGCTCTGAGGGCGAGGAGCAGAGTAGAGCGAAAGTATTCCCAGTGGATGAGGCAATGGACCTTGTAGGAGCTTATAACACACCAACCAAGGGGGAGTATGAGTCAGTACCTCAACACGGTGCGTGGATGTCATGAAACGAGATGAAACGTTAATCCGAAACAAGAGAGGTGGCCCTCTGGTTGAAGAGAGCCTGCTCCTTGGTCTTGCAGTTGTCACTGTTTCTATTGTCATAGCCGTAATACTGCAAGCAACGGGGTGGGCACAAGAGGTCATCAATAATTTAATCGGAGTCCTTCAGAGTAGCTGGGACGGTCTGACACAGCTATTCACGCCCTAGTCTCGACCTTCACATATCTCCCTTGCCTGAAACCTTTATTCCCACTGCTCAGGAATCAAGGATCAAGGGAAACCCTTATCTGGCCTTATAGAGGGGCCTAGGTCGCTCCGGGCTGGTGTCGACGGCCCCGGTAGAGTCTTCACGAATACACATCGTGAGGCCACCGAGTGTAGTCCGGCCCAGCATAGGGGACTCTCGATCCCCTGACCCGGGTTCAAATCCCGGCCGGGGCACCATCGTTCTCTTATTCTGAGTTTAACCATGAAGTGATTGAATCCTTTGGAGGTTCCAAGGCCAACCAAATCCGTGTGGGCCTTAAATTAAGTCTAGTTGGACTAACTGCCGGAACATCAGGAACAGGTTTAGACTTGTGGTGATACATCAGTGACAGCTGCCTCAGGAGTTCGGTTGGGTGCCGTAGGAGTCCTTGCAGTTCTTGCAGTGGCCGTCTGCGCTGCCGCATTCAGCTTCGAATTCTACTATTTTGAAACCGATAAGCAGGTCTACGAGGTTGGCGAAACTGTACATATGACTGCAAAGATGACAGCTGACTTTGACGACGGTGGTTGGTGTTACGTTTCGTTTTCGGTGGTGTTGAACGAAACAAGTGTGCACCAAGACGGATTCTATCTCCGCCCCTCGCCTCTTCCCCAGTATCCGTCGTCCACCTTCCTAATCACCCCGGAAAGCGTTCATCCAGGCGAGAATGGGCTGTCGGGATTTGCGATCTTTGACTACGACTTCTACGACCCCAGATACTCGGAGGCATCTTCCGTATCCATAGAAATCAACGTGACGAGAGGTCATCTGGAGGCTGTGCCCTTAGAGCCTCTCGAGGCCAAGACAGGTGCCAACGTCAGCTTCTCGTTTCGGGTGACGAGCATTCACACCGAGCAGGTGGTCATGAAGGATGAAGCTGTTTACATGAGTATAGCCAATGGTTCTGACACTCTTCTAGAATCGCAGGTGCAGTCAGACAGTGAGGGTGTGGCCACGTTTCCAATCTCGACAACCGGATTCTTGCCCGGACAGTATGATCTGACAATAGCGACAAATGGAACGAGTGCGTTTCTTCCGCTAGAGCAGAGATTCGTTCTGAATATCACCCCACAGCATTCGCGCATTGACACCACGTACTCACCGTCGTGGGCGTACTGTAGGAGCCCAACTGGAGAATACCAAAACGTGACGGTCAGAGTCAAACACTCGGACGACACAGGAAACCCGATAACGAAGAGCAATGTGACGTGGTCGCTCGGCAACTATACGGGCGTTCTCTTTGAGTCGCCGATAGGGGAGTACTCTGCACAAATACCTGTTCTTCTGTCTCCGGGTGACTACCAAATTACGATACAGGCAACGAACCCATTGTTCGAAACTGTGTCAGAGAACCTTTCACTTCGAGTCGACGCCAGACCACTCGCCTCTAACTGGATTGTGCGGAACAAAACCCCCGTAGCAGGCGAAATCATGTCATTTGCGGTCTGTGTGGCTGACAACCTATCCGGAAAAGGAGTCGGCTCAGCGTTGGTTTCATTTAGCATTCATGACCTCGCGGGGCAGAC
This sequence comes from Candidatus Thorarchaeota archaeon, assembly GCA_029855935.1. Classification (GTDB taxonomy): domain Archaea; phylum Asgardarchaeota; class Thorarchaeia; order Thorarchaeales; family Thorarchaeaceae; genus B65-G9. The sequence continues at coordinate 148,840 of JAGSHN010000004.1, forward strand.
AGTATTCTGCAATGGGACTACCAATTCTACTGGGTGGATGGTTGGTTCAATCGTGCTTCCAAGTGACACGTGGGGAAGAGTAGCGGCATTGCTTGTCATCGAGCCTACAGAGTACTTCCGCTCTATTCAGAAAAACGTGACGCTCGACATATGGTATCGCCCCAGTCTTGTGACAAACCATTCGCTCAGAGCAGTCGTCGGGTATGATACCAACTTCTCCTGCCTTGTTGCAGATCCTCTTGGCAGGCCAATCAGTGGGGTGTCCATCACGGTCTATAATGCGAGCATGGTGGCGGTTGGTTCGGGAACGACTAACGAACAGGGGATAGCAAAGCTGAGCTTTTTCGTTCCACACCCGCTCAGCACCAGTATCAAGATGAGCGTAGGTATTGGCTATGTGGATAGTCTCTGGATAGCTCCCACGAAAGAGAACATCTCAGTCGATGTGCTAACTCCAGTCAACATCTTGATTCAAAACGCGTGTGCTGGGGTACGCGGAGAAAATGCAACGATACGATTTCATATCGACTCGGAGTGGTTGAACAAAGGGGTGGTTTCGTTGCTAGTCACCGGACCAAGCACAAATCAGTCAGTATCTCTCTTTGCAACACTAGGCACGAACGTTTCTATCGACATTCCAATCAACAGCTCTCTCCCCGTCGGAGTTCATCCACTCAGAATTACCACGACAAACGCAACACTTGAGGTCCTTGGCAATAACGTCGTTCCACTCGTCGTGAGAGGATTGTTGACCGTGACTCCCACCGCAACTCTATCATTCTTCGGCGAGCCTCTGATACTCGATGTCCAAGTTGTGGATGACCTTGGCACACCGCTCGCAATGGCCAACTTGAGTATCCTTCTTGATGAGCAGGAAACAGTACCATGGTGGACCAGCGAAGTTTCGCTCCTTGCCCCCATAGAGGGGCCAATACTAAACACTACACCGGGCCTTCATACGATGATCCTCGTGGTCAATGTGACAAACTACTCCACGGTGAATGTATCTCTAAGTCTGTTCGTATGGATACGGGTCAACATGGTGTTCGATGTTTCGCGGATGGCGGCTAGTAGTACAGGACAGACACAAACTGCTCACTCAAGTTCTTCAATTCTGTCAAGTATCTCACCGGGTTCGATAAGCCGACCCCCACCAACCTTGGTCAACGTTGCAACCTCAACAACGCCTCTCACGGCGTGCTCTACAGCCCATACGAGCTGTCCCAGGCTCAGTTCCGGCACCAAGATCCTATCAACCGATTTGGCAAATGACAGCAAGGCCTCATCAGGAAATGGCCACAAAGTTCGCAGTCTGAATGACCTCACGGTACTGGGGGACATCTGGACCACCTCTTCGACGCTTCTAGCGGTGCTACCAAAGGAAACAATGCCCCACTGTGCTCTCTTGGGGCCCGTGACAACTGGCCCGGGAAACAGATGTTTGTGCAATGACACCTTTTCGTCCAGACGTCGCACCAGATAATCATGGACTGATGCGTCAGAGGTCTTCCTGAACCCCCTATCGTCATGCGTCGAGCCCGTGATCAGTAGGTTGTGTCCATCACCAAAACGCGGCATTATTGCCCAGTCGTTATCCCAACCGTTGTACGGGGGCTCTCCCCCTCGGGCAAATCTTCGACAAACGGTGTAGTCCCTGCTGTGATCCACTACGACTCGTTCGCGAGAGTGAGCGACTATTTCATCCGACAGGAGAACAACAGGATGTCTAAGCTGCTCTGCAATCTCGAAACCTCGAATAGTCAGCTCGAATGTTTCTTGAGCAGAGTATGGCGCCAACACTATGCTCTGATGGTCACCGTGTGTTCCCCATCTAGCCTGCATGAAGTCACCTTGAGCGGCCTTTGTTGCCTGCCCAGTGCTGGGACCTGTCCTCTGAACATCGACGATAAGGCAAGGGGTTTCTGTCATTATTGCATACCCAATGTTCTCTTGCATCAGACTAAAGCCGGGCCCTGACGTTGCGGTCATAGAGAGAGCACCGCCCCATGATGCGCCAATTACGGCTGCAACGGCGGATAGCTCGTCTTCCATCTGAATATAGGTTCCCCCTAACTTGGGCAAGCGCTGAGCCATCATCTCAGCAATTTCGGATGCGGGAGTGATGGGGTAGCCTGCGAAGAAGCGACAGCCAGCCGCAATAGCTCCTTCTGCACAGGCTTGATTTCCCTGCCAGAAGTGGACATGGGTCGATTCCTGTAATGGTGTCATACGCCGTCGTAGCTTCGGAAGGGGCCAGCTAGATAAGCATTGGGATGGTGACCCTATTTGATGGTGTATCCTTCCACTGCAGCCTCTGACAAGGTGGAAGACTTAAAACTGAGATTCGGGCCGGGCAGTCTATCAGTCACCCTACAGGATAGGTCCGGTGCGGTGCTGTTGGAGGTACGCCCCGTTGAACAAAGTTGGTATCCGGCAGGAAGAGAAGGCTTTTGAAACAAGGGCGCCCCTTATTCCTAGTCACGTCCGACAACTGCGAGAACAGTACGGGATACATTTTGTGGTGGAGCCAAGTCAGCAGCGGGCGTTTGGTGCCGAGCAGTATGAAACCGCGGGCGCGGAGATTGGTGAACTAAAGGGATCTGACGTCGGTGTCATTCTTGGCATAAAAGAGATGCCCGTTGACTTCTTTGAGGGAGGAAAAGTATACGCGTTCTTCAGCCATACCGTCAAAGGACAAGAACATAATATGGCGATGCTGAAAAGAATCCTAGAGGTTGGTGCCACTCTTCTTGACTACGAGCGAATTGTCGATGAAACAGGGCGCAGACTGGTCTACTTTGGCAATTGGGCTGGCTTTGCAGGTATGTCGGATACGTTACGTGTGTTAGGGCAGCGTCTTGATTACGAGGGTCTCGAGCCTAATCCTTTCAGAAACATAAAGCCGACACTAGAATGTGGGAATCTGGAGGAACTCCGCACCGAGATGAAGAAGCTTGGAGAACGAATCTCGCAAGAGGGCATACCAGATGAGTTAAGCCCCTTCATAGTCGGGTTCGCTGGTTATGGGAATGTTTCGCGTGGCGCACAGGAGATTTTTGACATTCTACCTCACAAAGAGATAGATCCGAGCGAGCTCGGTCAAGCGGAGCCCTCTCCTACGACCCTCTACAAGTGCGTGTTCAAGGAGGAGCACATGGTCGAGCCGATTGAGAGGGGCCACATTTTTGACCTCCAAGAATACTATAGGTATGGAACCCTTCGATACCGAGGGGTATTCGAGAGATACATACCGTATCTGACAGTTCTAATGAACTGTATCTACTGGTCGGACAAGTATCCGAGACTCCTGACCAAGGAGTACATTCGTGACCATTGGCAATCACCCAACCGTAGGCTGAGAGTCATAGGAGACATTTCCTGCGACATCGAGGGCGCTATAGAGATGACTGTGATGGCCACGAAGCCCGACAATCCAGCATTCACTTACATTGTTTCTGAGGATCGGGTTCAGTTAGGAGTGGCCGGGGATGGTCCGGTAATCATAGCGGTCGATAATCTCCCTTGTGAACTTCCAAGGGAGTCATCTGCCTCATTTAGTCAGTCATTGAAACCGTTCATACCACACCTTGCGGAAACAGACTTCTCGGTGACATTCGAGAGTCTTGACCTCCCACGTGCTCTAAAGAACGCCATAGTAGTGTTCCGTGGGGAGCTGACAGAGGCATATCGCTATCTTGACAAGTATGTTTCAAGGAAGTGAATCAAATGAAGAGAGTGTTGTGCTTGGGCGCAGGTCTCGTAGCAAGACCATATGTGCAGTATCTGTCGGACAAGGGACATCATGTTGTTGTTGCCAGCAGAACTCTGAAGAAGGCGGAACGTCTTATCGAGGGGTGCGACAATACCGAGGCTGTGACCTTTGATATAGAGAAGGATGACGAGCTACTGAGGAGGCTGACACGGGAGGCCGACCTTGTCTGCTCCCTTCTTCCATATACGTACCACGTTAAGGCTGCTCGGGCCGCCGTAGATGAGGGGAAACACTTCTGCACCACGTCGTACATCTCGGACCAAATGAAACAACTCGATACAGATGCTAAGAAGGCAGGTATCCTGCTCCTCAACGAGTGTGGGGTGGATCCTGGGATTGACCATATGAGCGCCAAGAAAATTATTGATAACGTGCATGCTCAGGGAGGGGAAATAGTGAGCTTCACATCCTTCACGGGCGGGCTTCCCGCTCCAGAGGCGAATACCAATCCGCTCGGATACAAGTTGTCGTGGAGCCCTCGAGGCGTCTTGCTGGCTGGTAGAAATGATGCACACTTCCTGAGGGACGGAAAAGAGGTACGGATACCTGGAAAGGAGCTTTTTGCTAATTGCGAAACAATAGAGGTTCCGGGCATGGGAGAGTTCGAGGGGTATCCTAATCGAGATAGCATAGCATACATCGCTATCTATGACATACCGGAAACAAGGACCATGCTCAGGGGAACTCTGCGCTACAAGGGCTGGTGCTCTCTAATGAAGAGCATCGCGGACCTGGGCCTACTCGACTTACAAACAAGAAACCTTTCAGGATACACATACAAGGACATAATGCTCGAACTTGCTGGACGCCGAAACAGAGATGCAAAAGCTGCTGTTTCAGAGGCCTTGGGATTGAGCCTTGAAGACTCAGTGATAGAGAAGCTTGAGTGGCTGGGACTGTTTGAAAACACCCCTGTCCCAGAGGGCATAGACACCTACCTAGACGTCCTATGTCATCTGTTCGAACAGAAACTACAGTACGGGCCGCAGGAGCGGGATATGATAGTGATGCATCACGAGTTCTTGGCCAAATACGATGACCGGGTGGAGATGATCACATCTACTCTCGTGGACTATGGAATTCCAGGCGGCGACACATCGATGTCACGGACAGTCGCGTTGCCGGTAGCTATAGCGTCGAGATTGATTCTTGAGGGGAAAATCTCGCTGGCTGGCGTCCATCGGCCCACAATGCCTGAGCTCTACGAGCCCATTCTTCAGGAGCTGGAGTCTCTTGGGATTAAGTTTTGTGAGAGGAAGAATACAGTGACAAGCTGAGGGGACCGAAATCCTTCCAACCCCGACGTGTAGTAAGAGCTGTCACGACCAGCACGGTCATATCTTGACCTGAGCGGCTGATAGTATTGCCTCTGCTCGTTCGACCTCTCTCTGCACTTCAGGCAGCTCTATCTTTAGCCGGTAGGTGTAGCGCGATCTATTGCCGAATCTCTCAAGATGGCCCTTGCCGTTGTTCCACATCCTTGAGAGATAGGTAGATGCGGTGCTCTTAGGTAGCGGCTCCTCAAAGGTTGCCTCGTAAATCTCAACGACGTCTAGGGACGAAAACTTGCCGTGCTTGAAGGATGCATATATCACTAGCTGCATCTTTTCAAAACTGCTCAAATCTTGAATCTCGTAGATGGAAGACTCTGTGGACTCGGCCTTCTGACCAGTGCTTACACTAATGCCAGTTGTAGTCTCTAGAAAGACCCTGAACTTCTCAAGAGTCTTTTCAACGTCGTCATCCACTTGATAACTGGACTCTTCTTTTGTTGCTTCGTTGCGAACAACGAGCTTGAATGCGAATGGAGAGTTTGTAAGAGAGAGAATACGTCTGAACCTTTTCAGAGCCTCTGCGGGGTCCACGTACTTACATTCGAAGACCTCACGGCGACCAGGACCAGAGCTATAGGTGAACTGGTACGTGAAGTTAGTTCGATCCGTCGTCATAGACAGTTCCGTCCTGGCCGACTCTGGTATGTTCACATTCACATTCTCAAATAAGTGTGAGTATGTGAATGAGCCATATGTCCATAACGCCCGGATAATCCCAAAGATGACCCTCATCCCGGAGCCTCAGTCAGCAATCGGGAATAAACACGTCTAAACTCTCTATGTCGGACCTCGCTGGCGGATATCGCCGATTAGTAGCCGTAGAGGGCATACTCCAAGTTATAGTGAATTCACACTCCAGATATGGCTGTGAATAGCTCACGACCAGGTTAGATGTCTTGTTTCTCTGTTCCAGTGGAAACGAAGGGGTGGCCCTATTCACGCCACACTGGGTTCTTCATCACGTCCTATCTGCGATTCTGCGTTCTATGAAGACTATTTTGTGTAGGATATTCACACAAACCGCGCCATTCACAACGTCGCATTGCGAATTGTGTGAGGGAGCATATAGTCTGAGGGACTATTGCCCATTACCACCCATAGCTCCTCGCTTTCAGTGCGGGTATCGTATACTCTCTCAAGTGTACCTCTGACCTGTACCACTTCTCCTTCCACGGCATGTTCACAAAATCGTCCCCTATAGCTTACAAGCCGTGAAACTGGTGGGCCCGAAACAGTGGTGACTCTGTACTCGCATGGGGTGAAAAGGGCGTTACTCGCGTCATCGATGATGCATTGGACTATTACCGTACAGACGGGGGTGTAGATGAGGTCACCAAATGACGATCCCACGTCGCTTGTGTGCATCACAGCTCTGATGTAGACCTCAGTATTTCCGAAGTGCCCCTGAAACTTCTTTCTTTCCTCGATGGGAACAAGTTTCTCCCTAAGAAACTGTGGGAGGCGGCTCCAACGAAATCTCACGTGCTCTCTGAGTTGCTGACCGCTGTAGGGCCGCAGAACGTTCCCCGCTGACGTGTCTGCCAAGAAGTTGTGAAGTTCTACGGCAGACCGACGCCCGTATACAACAATGTCGATGTCGGACTGGTCCGTGCTTAGACCTGTAAGCAGAGAACCAGTTATCCCAAGGTCGTCCCAATCGAGATTGGTTGACTCAACGATGAGTTGGCACAAGCGCACTGCGTTTCGGAGAATGGCACTTGACGGACCCTTAAGCCGTGCCAGGTTCAGGCATCTGACAGGATCAAGAATCCGCTTGACATCTTGGACCCTTACTGACTGCAGGACACGATGGTGAACGGGGCTGTACCACAAATATGAACGGCAGTACGTTTCGAGGAAGTGTATCTTTTGGGCCAAGTCTGCTATCTTTGTGTAGTGTTGCCCTGTCGATGATACTCGCGAACCCGAATCTCTTGGAATGTAGCGCAGATATGCGATGATTCGGCTTGGCGGATGTCTGATCCCTTTGACCTCAAACACAAGGTCGTCATTCGTCCAGACGAACTGCCCTTCCAAATACAACTGAAACACAATCCAGAGCGTGTACCGAATGAATGTATAGATTATTGTCTTTGGACGCCCGTGCGTTGTTGAGCTCCGTAGAGTTCTTCATAGGTACTTGGGCCGCTACTGCACTATGTAAACCAGATGCGACTATTCTCACGGGCTATCTCATAATCACGCATAGCGGCTTCCTCAAATGATGCTGTACTCCGGGAAACACGATCCGGCTTTCTCTGCGATCGGCTAGTCCAGAGTCACTAGGGCCGTGAGCCCCCCAAATGTGCTCTCAGGACGGTGCGAAGTGAGCTCGATCCGCCCATAGAGTAAAATAGTCTCGACGTCACGACGCTCCCGATGTCGTTGATCGACCCGAGTGTCCGGAGTGACTTTACAATCCTGAGAAGCAGTCCTGAGCTAGTCTTTCTCGATTCAGTTAGTACTACTTTAGTCCCCTCAGTGGTTTCACAGGCGACGCACATTTTTCTCGAGGAAATAGTGGTTTCGTCCAGGAGGGGTGCCTACTCGCTTGCGGTACGCGGGAACGAGGTTGTCGAGGCAACAAGGAAGGAGATGGCTGAGCATATACGTTGTAGTCCTAGGGAGATCTCGTTTCAGTCAACCATCAGTCAAGCACTGCTTTCAATACTGTTTGGTGATGGGTGGCAACGAGGAAGGGACGCCGAAATAGTCATAGTGGAAAACGTTCCCAATGATGTGTTGGGTCCTGTATTAGCCGTATCACAGTCCCGTGGTATTCCCGTTAGGAGCATTCCATTCCATGGTGACTACACTGACGTGGTTGACAGGCTTCAGTCTGTTGTGGGTAATCGGACGTCGATGGTGATTGCAAGTATTGTTCCCATGGGCTTTGGTGTGCTGGCTCCGACTCAGGACATTGCTAGGATTGTCCATGAGCATAATTCACTGTTCCTAGCGGAGGCTGTCGGCGATATTGGACTCTCGGTGTTCAGTAGTACGAGTGAAGGGAGCAAACCGGATATCGTATTGACCTCTGCGAACACTGTATTCTTTGCGCCTCCGGGCCTAGTTGTGCAGTGGAGTAACGCTCGGACAACTGGAAACCTAAGACCAGCATTGATCGGCAGTTCCTCCATAGCTGATATTGAGGGCAGATCTATCAACCTTGCGAACCAGCCAGATCGTTTCGAAACGGGTATACTTAACGTGCCTGCGATAGCGGGACTCCGAGAAGGAGTTCGGTATGCGGAACGATTCGGCAGGGAGAGGATTCACCAACACATCATCAAGCTCGCATCCGAGATTGAGCGGGGGCTCCGCGAGATTGATAGTGTGCGAGTATATGGGCCAGGAGGACAGGAGCGAACCTTGGTTGGATTTAATCTAGATGATCGTTTTGGGGTTGGCTGTCATGATGTCGCGCTCTTCCTAGAACAGGCAGGGATAGCGGTACGTAGTGGACTTCTGTGTGCGCACTCGCTGATACGTGCTCTTGCCCGAGACGGGGTAGTACAGGTGTCGCCGCATGTCTATAATTCAAGAGAGGATATTTCGAGATTCCTTGAAGTCGTGGCGGAGATAGGTTCAGCGCTCGCTGTGTGATCCGTCGTTGTAATACCATAATTGAAGAGTTCAGAACAGGTGTTCTATCGCTTGAGGACCTATCGGTGTATATTCTGTATGTATACGATTGCATCTCTACGGGAGCAAAGAATGCTAGACGTATATCGTTCACTAAGAGGCTCTTTGGGTATACCTACAGATGGCGTACTCGAGGCGGTTGGAAGACAAAACGCAAAGACGGGTTGTTGGATCTCTGTCCTGGTGCTAGACGAATCACCGATTCTGCGATCCTAGTCCCTGAAGAATGCCAATCAACATTCGACACACTCTTCACACAGTATCGTGATATTCTCAAAGTTTCCAGCTTTGCAGTTATGGAGATTATCTCAGAACACGTGTTCTAGAGCCTGTGGACCCCCTTATTTCGTGTGGAAACGATGGATCCTCTCGAGTCTGAAAGATGACCAAAAATATAAATAGCTGATTCTGCAGCTGATAATCATCTACATTTCATTCACGACTTAGAAGTCACTGAAAGAAACTACATTTTGATTCTCCACTGGAAGTAGAGGGGAGTTGGGGTAGAACACGTGTTCTAACTCCATCCGACCGCAAGCTTGATAGACTCGTTGTAGCGCGTCGGGAGTGAACGAAGCGGAGGTCGTTGTTTGGCAAAGCTAGAGGATCTCCTGGATACGACGATTGGAAGACGAGTATTGCTCTTGGCTAACGAGGCCATCGCTCGGGGAGTACTGGAAGCTGGTGTCCGCTTAGTTGCTCTGTATCCTGGGACACCGAGTAGCGAGATTGGAAACAGTCTGTTCAAGATGGCTCCACATATTCCCAATTTCTATTTTGAATTCAGTACAAACGAGAAGGTCGCTCTTGAGGTGGCCGGTGCTGCTGCAATTGCTGGCGTCCGTGCGATGATGGTCTGCAAGGGTCCCGGCCTCAACGTCGCGGCTGATCCTTTCTTTTCGCTTGCATACGTCGGAGTGCGGGCTGGGCTGGTCATAGTCGTTGCTGACGACCCCGGGATGTGGAGCTCACAGAATGAGAACGACTCGAGATACTACGCTCTGATGGGAAACATGCCTATGGTAGAGCCAGCCGATCCCGCTGAGGCCAAGTCCCTATTATTGGCAGCATACGATCTGTCGGAGGAGCTCGAGCTTCCTGTTTTATTCAGAACCACAACACGAGTGAACCACTCGCGGGCAGGTGTTGAGCTCGGCCCCATCCGTGACCGTCCCGACAAAGTGGAATTTGTCAAAGAACCGTTCCGTTTTGTTCCCGTTCCGGCAGTCGCTAGGACACGGCATCCATGGTTACTGAAACAAATGGAACAGGCCCGTGAAATCTCTGAGTCCTCTTCCCTGAACTTCTGTATCGGCCGTGAAGAATGCGAAGTTGGTATCATCACGTCGGGGGTTTCCTATAACTACGTCCTCGAGGCCATTCAAGAGCTCGACCTCGAGGCAGAGGTCTTCAAGATAGGCATCACCAATCCGTTGCCACGTGACAGTATCGTCGATTTTCTGAGGCGTCACAAGAGGATCATTGTTGTAGAGGAGCTTGAACCCTATCTGGAGCGACAGGTGAGGGCCTTTGCTCAACATCAGGATGTTGCTGTGAATATCTATGGAAAGGAGGACGGATTGTTCCCACGTGTCTACGAATACAGCACCCAGACCGTAGTTGATGCATTGACCAAGATCTTGGGTAGGCCAGCGCCGATTGATCTGACCTCGATACAAGAAAAGGAAAAGCGATTGCCCGACCTCCCTCCGCGTCCGCCACTACTTTGTCCTGGCTGCCCTCACAGGGCGACATATTACGCAATCCGCGTTGTAACTCGCGGAAAGGCTGTATACCCCTCTGATATTGGATGCTACACATTGAGTATCGCACCGCCATTGGAAACAGCCGATATTCTGTTTGACATGGGCTCGTCTGTTACGACTGCCTGCGGAATTGCACAAGTGACCGGTCAAGATGTCGTGGCGACAATCGGGGACTCGACGTTTTTTGCGTCTGGGCTTCCAGGCCTTGTGAACGCTGTCTACAACCAGCATCCAATCGCTCTTGTTGTACTGGACAATCGCACGACTGCAATGACCGGGCACCAGCCACATCCTGGTACTGGAGTTACGGGGATGCACCAGAAGGTAAATCCTATTGATATCGAAAAGGTCTGTCGTGGTCTGGGTGTGGAGTGGGTGCGAACCGTTCGTCCTTTTGAGTCACTAGCAAAACTTGTGGCGGATGTCCGCGAGATGTTGGAGTGGGTGCGCGAGAACAAAGCACCCGCAGTACTTGTTTCGCGTGAGCCCTGCGCATTGCTAACTGCTGCAGAGCGCAGACGTAGTGGGGAATCACCGCCTCCATATTACGTTGATCCTGAAGTCTGCACTGCCTGCGGCCGTTGCCTGAATCGTTTCGCCTGCCCAGCGATGTATCTTGATACCGAAACTGGCAAGGCCGTGATTGACGAAACGCTATGCAATTTTTGTGGCGTGTGCGTATCGGTGTGTCCGCACGGTGCAATTAAGAGGAGAGAGTAGGTATCATGACTGATACGAGTAATACACGGACTGAGAATATCGTGATCTCTGGCGTCGGTGGTCAGGGTGTGCTTACTCTTGCCGAAATCATGGCCCGAACGGCGCTCCAGGAAGGTCGGAACGTGCGTGTCGGTGAGATACATGGAATGGCACAACGAGGAGGCCACGTCGTGTGTACTGTCCGGATTGGTGCAGAGGCGTACGGACCAATCGTGGATCATGGCACGGCCCAGCTCATCATCGGATTCGAGCCCATTGAAACACTGAGAGAGATTCACCTGCTACACCCTGACGGCTTTGTAATATTGAATAGCCATGTCCAGCACCCTGTTGCAGTTTCAATGGGGAAAGCCGAATATCCTCCGGACGATGTCATTCGGGAATCAATCCGGATGTTTACAACACGGTTTGTCGAGTTTGACGCTCTTGAGCTAGCGAGGCAAGCAGGTAGTAGCCGCTCGATGAATATGGTAATGTTTGGAGCTTCTGTGGGCACGGGCTTGGTGCCGGTTTCGGCTTCTATTGCCGAGAACGTGGTAGCAGAGTCTTTTCCCGAGAGATTCCGTGAGGTGAATGTGCGGGCTTTCAGGACCGGATTGAAAACCATTCGCTCTTTGATGCGATGAGTGTTATGCGAATGTCAAGCCTTCCCAATGGAGCAATCACACCCGTCTCGGGCATAGTCCGTAATACGTGTCATACGCGCCCTGTGTGTTGTCGGCGAGCTGCTGCCGCAACGGCTTGCCCAAGGGAGATTCCGCCGTCTCCCGGAGGAATACGCCTATGAAGTAGCACTTGAACGTCACCATCTTGGGCAGTTTCGAACACGGCACGGGCAATGATCCTGTTTATTGCAGCACCCCCTGAGAGTCCCAGATAGGCTATGCCCTCATCAAGTGCTGCTTCCATGGCTATTGTCGTGAGCGCCTTGCCTAGGGCATACTGGGCCCCGAAGGCAAGGTGGGACTTGTTTACGCCTTCGTGCAAGAAACGTATTACATCCAGCAAGAATTCTCGTGTGTTGAGGACGGTACGTCCGTCCAGGGTCTTCTCGTATTGAGTGGGGATTGAAACTTCGTTGTCGACTGCTATGCTCTCCAACCGCATCGGACATTCTCCCTCATAGCTATTCTCTGAGCATACACCCATTACAAATGCCACTGCATCAAGAAGACGTCCGATACTCGATGATTCGATGGTATTGATCCGGCGGCGAATCGATTCCGCCAAGAGGCTAAGTGTTTCGTCATTTGCCCTGGTATGTGGACCCAGCTTCGCATTTGCAAAGAGGCCCGAGTGCTCTTGGAGAGCGTCCAAACCTAGTATTCCCGCAGCCGCCCTAGCAGAGTATCTTGCCGAGAGATCCCCTCCCGGTAGGAGGGCGCCTGCGAGACCGCCGACGTTCCTGTACTCGGAAGCATTCCCTACGAGAACTTCCCCGCCCCAACCAGTCCCATCAGGTGCATAGCCATAGCCGTCGATGGTAATACATGCAATACGTGTATCTACGGGCAGATCGGAATCTGCAAGTAGAGATACAAGGTGCGCGTGATGGTGCTGAATCCCCACAAGCTCACTTCCGTGTTGGTGCGCTAGGTTTCTTGCAATGTCAGTGCTAAGGAACTCTGGGTGAAGGTCACAGGCCACCACGTCAACGTCTTGAATCCCTACGAGCCGCGCGAGATGATAGAGTGCGCCTTCTAGGAATTGAGCGCTCTCTATATTGTCTGTGTTCCCAATATGCTGAGTGAGATATGCTCTCCGGTTGGTCAATACCGTGGCAGTGGCCTTTCTCTCTGGACCCGTGGCCAAAACCACCGACTTGGAGTCAATTCCGCGAACATCGATAGGATCAGGAACATATCCTCTCGCTCTTCTAATAAACTGCGGTCGCCCTTCGACGAACTTGACCACAGAGTCATCCACGCGTTGAGCAATTCTCCGGTTATGGACTAGGAACCCATCTGCAATTCCTTTGAGCCCCATGAGGATCTCTTTGGGTGTGACATACATTGGCAGACCGGAGGGGTTGGCGCTCGTCATGACCAGAGCGGGTTCATCCGTTTCATCAAAGAGACATATGTGAATCCCCGAGTAGGGCAGCATGACACCTATTGTATCGAGATATGGCGATATCGCCTGAAGGGACTCGGTTGGTATTATAGGTATTACGCCTGATACGTCACGCTTGGATACAAGTACAATTGGTTTTTGCCACGCCTCGAGAAGGGAAACCTCCTCCTGGTGAACAGTTGCCATCTGTTGAAGCGTTGCTATGTCCCTGACCATTATCGCAAACGGTTGAGTCGGACGGTTCTTGCGTATCCGGAGTTCGTGAATCGGGGTGGCATCACTTGTCTTGGTGACAAGGTGAGTGCCACCGATACCCTGCACGGCGAGAATGGCCCCTCTATCAATTAACTCCGCAGCGGTCCTGATGGGATTACTCGTCGACATTGCTTTCCCGTACTTGTTCAGGAGACGGTACCTTGGGCCGCAGCTCGGGCACGCGGTGGTCTGGGCGTGGTGTCTTCTGTTCGACGGATCGTTGTATTCGGTTGCACACTCGGAACATAGGGGGAAGTCCACCATCGTAGTATTAGGTCTGTCATAGGGGAGTGCCGTTATTGTTGAGTAACGTGGTCCACAGGCTGCACATGACGTGAAAGGATACTTGTGCCACCGCGACTCAGGTACTCTTATGTCATCGATGCAGGCGTCGCATATGGATATGTCCGGGGGTATCCTTGGGACCGCGGACCGGCTTCGTTTGGCGTCGGACATCCTAATCACGAACTCGGAGAACTTGCCAGTCGGACTGGCCCATCTGACATCCACCGAATCTATTTTCGAGATGGAGGGTGGTTTCTGTGAAATTGTTCTTAGCAGCGCGTGAATTCGATCCTCTCTACCTTCCACCACTATTCTGACTCCAGCATCACCTAGGTTTAGTATATAGCCCCTGAGACCCAATGATGTTGCTGTCCGATAAACGAAGGGTCGGAAACCCACGCCCTGCACTATGCCAGTAATGTGAATCTCTGCTCGCTTAAGAGGAACGGACATCGCAATACCAGCCGTTCCTTGACGTGATATTAATGCACTGAACTGGCAAAGTTGGTATGTGCTCTCTGTGATGGTTTCATACACGTATATGCTGTAATACTAATATTACAGTAATCGGTGATTAAATACCTCGCCTAGTACGGGCTATTGGGTTGACATGTCTAGGCGAGTTGGCAGTTCAATCGGCAACTGTATTCCCGTGTACTCATCCAGTTGCCGCTTGTCTAGTGTCGCGAAATCCATGGCGAAACCACATGATCACGTGCATCTGCGTGAAGGAGAATGGATGGAAAGACTATGGCCCTCAGGCGGTAATGTACTACCGGAAGCTATGTGAATAGCGGGTGATGGAAGTTGTACGGTATCCGTAATCTCACCGACGAACGAAGTGATATAGTGGTCACCGACTCTGTTCTCGCATACGTTCCGGATGTTCTGTGTGAGATGTTGGCCGAGGCAAGTACTGCCTCTTCACGCAGAAGGGCCGTTCTCGTGTCGAGCAACGCATTGGCAAACAGGTTCATCCTCCGGAGGTGGGGCATTCGTCCGGCTCAGAAGAAGCAATATCGAGAGGTATTCATGGCCGTTCGTAGGCACTGTCGCAAACTCTTCAAACGTTATCTCTCGCGGGGAACTGTCACGTTTGATTCGTCTCCCGAACATGCTGTATGGGGAGTTTATCAGTACGACTACGTCCGTGGAAATCTCATCCTAGCGTTTATACGTCGGTTGCCCGGTGAGGCCTTTCCACGTGGGCCACACGTTTCGTATTACGATTAGGACCCGTAGTATACGTATGAATGCCCTGTGAAACCCGGAAGCCTAATAACCTCTCCACCCTTTGATGCGGGTGTATACGATTCCGTATCCACAGGAGCCCTCTACGGCCTTGTGCCAACTGGGGCTATATCGGGAGGATATGTCCGACTTAGAGGATTATGAGGCCTGATTCGTGTACCACGATGACTGAGTACGAGGGAAACGAATGGATCGAGATGCTGGAAATCTTAGAGAATTGGTCGCTGGTGTGCGAGCAGTGATGCGAGAACCTATCCTACGAACATTATTGGCCCACTCGAATCTGACACCCACTCAACTGGAAACACTTCTCATCGACCTAGTTACCGACGACACTGCGAATCGTCCGTTGCCCTACGAGCTAAAGGCACTGCTAAGGCAACGTAGCAGGGGAGGTGATAGACCCTCTGGTGTTTCCCGCGGCGCATTCAATCGAACCCTCGCTCAAGCCCGTCGTAATGTGATGCGGAGCATCTACACTATGATTCTTTTGGCGTATCTCGGGCTTTTCGATCATAGCGTCTTTAGGCCGTTTGAAGAGGTTGCATCAAGAATTGGGGACTACCGACGTATGCGGGAAGTCCTAGCGGGACGAACTGATCTCAGCTCCGAAGAGCTTGAGTCGTATCGCGTAATTGAGCAGAATATCTTGGATGCGCTTGAGGAACTTATCAGCCCCCTAACGCTGAAACCTCTACGATCAAAGTAGCTGTATTACGTGTCTTACGTGTCGGTGAAGGTGACTGTGGTCGTCTGTTGAAATTGCCTCCCGGCCAACACGCTGTCGTATGGTACCTCCGGCAGTTTCGACATTGGAAGAGTGCATTGGTCAACTAGTTCAATGGAGCAGCACGGATTAGATCAAGTCCTAGAAGAAACGGCACGAGCGTGCCATGTCAACGCTACGCCCCTGATTGATCCGACATTCTTGGAGGTTCGTACGAGGAGATTGGGAAGGTCGGAACAATCACGGTGCGTGCCAGCCTCACGAGATTCGTGTAACTGACATCGCGTGACATGACACACTCCACTCTCTCTATGGTAGAAGAAATAGATAGTTCTAATCCTAGAACGAGCAGGTGCGACCATCAAACGGCACTGTTTCCAGCGACAATATCATTCTTGCAGGGATCTTGTTGTAATACTCATCATACGAATATTAATCCTCTCAATACACATATATTTGTTTCATCGCCGCATCCCTTATGGTGTCCCACAGCAGGAAGCCGGATCTCGGCGTGGTCTTCAATCCAAAACGGATTGCACTTGTGGGGGCCTCAGCTGATTATCGTAAATTAGGAAACTCCATTCTGATGAACCTTCTCTCATCCGAGGTGCAGGTCTATCCTGTCACTCGAAACCGTGAGAGGGTGCTCGGAGTACGAGCCTACCCCGACCTTCTGTCCATCCCTGAGCCTGTTGACCTTGTCATCATTGCTGTTGGGGCGAAATACTGTCCAGACCTAATGCCACAGGTCGCGCGGGCCGGCGCTAGATATGCGGTCATAATTTCCGGCGGCTTCTCAGAAACTGGCAAAGAGGGCGCTGAGCTCGAACAGGAGTTGCTGGAAGCGGCGAGAAAGGCCGGGGTACGCTTCATTGGTCCGAATTGTGTTGGAGTATCAAATAGTAGACTGTTCAACGGCACATTCACTCTGATGCCGGAACGTGGCAGTATCGGTCTAGTTTCTCAAAGTGGTGCGCTTGGCGGAATGCTGATTTATATGACCAGATCTAAACGGATCGGTATAAGCAAATTCGCCAGTGTTGGTAACGCGGCCGACATTGGCTTGTCTGATGTTATTGACTATCTAAAGGCCGACGACAAGACCAGTGTCATTGCCCTCTACGTCGAGGGTGTCGAAGATGGACGCAGACTGTTTACTTCATTAAGGCAGACGGCCAGGCTCAAGCCCGTCGTGGTCTTGAAGGGAGGCCGAAGCAAGGCCGGAAGTCGTGCGACACTCTCTCATACCGGTTCATTGGCTGGCTCCGCTCAAGTGTTCGACGGGATGGTCCGTCAAGCCGGATGTGTCACTGCTCCGACGCTAGACTCGTTGCTAGAGATTGCCAAGATCTTTGATTATCAACCCTTGCCACAGGGTGGTAATGTTGGTATTATCAGTAATACAGGCGGTGCCGCGGTACTTGCCGCCGACGCACTGTCACATTTTGGCCTGGATGTGCCGGAGCTCACGGAGCCTACCCGCCGCGAGTTACGACAACTCTTGTCTCCCCTCGCTTCGGTCAGCAATCCTGTCGATGTGGTTGCCAGCGGCGGCAGGCACGAGTACCATGTGACTGTGGAGCGAATGCTACACGATTCGTCCATTGATGTCTTGCTGGTAATATGTGCAGTTCCAACTTTTGCGGGCATGACCCAAACAGAGCACGCAGCCGGAACATTAGAGGCTGTGCGTGCAGCTGAGGTGGAAAAGCCAGTGGTAGGGGTTTGGTTGTCTGGAGAGGTCGGAAAGCCTGGAAAGGATCTCCTAGAGATGAATCGTATCCCCTGCTATGACGATCCCCATCTCGCATCGCTCTGCATAGCGCGTGCAGTCGAGTATTCAAGGCGCCACGGCGTTGCGATCAGATGAACGCGATAGCTATGGTCGGGAGCCACCATATGCACGTTGTACTTCAGCGACGGGCTATCCGGCTTATGGCGTTCCGGCTCAGTCCGAGCCGTAATACAAACATGAGTTGTATTACTCACAATCGACAGGCATTCCGCCCTAGGGAACGTGAGGCAAACGTCTTCGTACCTCTCCAGAGAATGTGGAAGCTGAAGCAATGCTACGCACTGTTTCTGTACGGACTCACTTGAGATACTGTTCAGCAATGGTCGGAAACTCTGCCATCACTGCCTCTCGTAACTTTTTCTCCACCCACATGCTCAGGTTTATGGACCTCGTTTCTCTTATTGCTTTTAGACAGGTCCGTAAGTCCGAACCAACAGAGAATGATACGATTGGGCTCCTCCTCTCCTTGTTCGGCACTGACTCGGACCTCGTTCCTACAGCGCCCTTCACACGCGTTGGTTCGACGCTTGTAGTTGCCTTCGTACGAGCCTTTGTAGCCTCCTCCTTCTCGGCCTCTTTTCTATACTTTCCCAGCAGGCTCACTCATCTCACCTCTTGCAAAATACTATTGTAGGCATCAGCAACTAGTTCAGCAATATCACTCCCGATCATCGGGTCACCGAACCGGCGAAAGTTCTCAGCTGCGACCTGTTGGCAACCCCGTGCAAGCATTCGAATATCCCTAGGATTTCCACGTGCTGCCGTATTGATTATCTTCACGGCCTCAACGGTGAACGGATAGATGTCGAAATCATCGGGGTTGAATCTGTCAATTTCGCCTCTTGCGTATGCGAGACGACGGCCTATGAACTCCATAGCCTTTGCATCGTCAAAAGGAGGGACATCCAACGGCTCGGTCCTATCTGCGATCTGAGGTAGGAAGTTGAGCATAGCGTTCCAATATTCCGCCGTTCCGCTCATTATCAGCGTCACGATGGGCTCATCAAGGGCACCCCCATAGGCATCGATCATCTCCTCGGTTGGCAGATCCGCGAGATACCTTAGTTTGTGAAAGGCCGCCTCTTGATTATCGGCAACATCCTCTATGAAGAGGGCCGTCCTGCATCGCTCCTCTACGTATCTTCTGAGACACTCCTGTGCCACAGCCTCGATTATTTGGCTCGACTCCCATGAACGTCTGTATTTCACACGGAGTGAGTCCGCTATGGCTGCAGCCATCTGTTTCTCATAGAGTCCCGTCATCCCAACGTAGCCCGTGACAAACTTGTTGCCCCTGCGGTCCGCCAGTGTGGGCAGGTCTCTCAAAGCCAGCAACATAAGCGTACTCTTTCCCGATCCTACCGGCCCTCGTATGAAGATGTGCCGCTCGTTTGTCAGAACAAGATCTACTATACTATCTAGAAACTCCGGATGTTCGACATACAGTCTGCTGTCCGGCATCTTGTAACCCCGGAACGGGGAGAACTTACATCCTATCTTCTCTTCCCAAGCTCGCAATGTTTCCTTCCTAGTATTGAAGTGCCTTATCAAAGCGCTCTCGTGAACAGCTATTGTCATGTACCCATCCCCGATTTGTTCTCGTAACAGGAGTAGTGCACGTAATACAGAAACAGCGAACCTTTAAGTGATACGGTCCTCAATCCGTCACCGGCTCCCTGATGAGTTGAAATCCCTCCGCTCCCGACCAAGCAAGGTGGCCACACGACTGACGTTTTGTTTCCGCCGCAATCTTTTTGTGCTTCTCCTCGACCCAGCGAATGCCTTTGGGGTTGCAAGCCATGAGCGTTGATAGAGTCCAACATGTGTTGACATCTCTGATGATAGTCTCCTTCCTCATCTTTGTGGGTCTATCAGGTGTTATTCTGCTTGCGGATGCGGAGCTAAGTACTCGGGCGGTATCGTTGCCCTTTGCATTCCTGTTCATTGCGATATCCACGCTGGTCATGACGGGGAGAATATATGATAACGGTGTTTCGTCACTTCGTTCTTATCTGCAGACGTGGCTAGTCCTCTGTGCACTAGGTGTTCTCATTACCGCACTTGCATTCACGTTGGCATAGATATTGAGTACCGTCACGGGAGCATCTTGAACCTAAACATCTCTACAACATGCGTACTACGTGCGAGGGATATCATTGAGCAAGGTTCTTCCAGGAACAAAGGCAACGCGAATGGAGCTTCTTCGACTTAAGAACAGGACCAAGCTGGCTGAGCGTGGCCACGATCTCCTAAAGGAAAAACGGGACTCACTGATCATGGAATTCTTCAATACAATTGCCGAGATGAAGGAGATTCGTCAGCAGGTTGAAAGCGCCCTTGCCGAGGCATTCTCTTCACTCACCCAGGCCAAGATGATAATGGGGCCCGCACGTGTCATAGAGTTCGCGTATTCTAGTCAGGTTGAAACGCGTCTCGAAACAACCACGCGCTCAATGATGGGTGTTAGAGTTCCAGTGATGTCACTTCAGCAGGATGTACCTGAGCTTCCGTATTCATTGCCCGATTCGAGTGTCAAGCTTGATATTATGACCTCGAAATTTGTGGAGGCCCTACGTGCTATAGTTCGCTTGGCTGAGGTGGAATCGACAGTTCGAAGATTGGCGCTTGAGATCGAGAGAACAAAGCGAAGAGTGTCAGCCCTTGAGGCGGTTGTGATTCCGCGGCTCGAAGCAACTGTTCGGTTTATCAAGCTGGCCTTGGAAGAGCGGGAGCGGGAGGACTTCTATCGTATAAAGCTCGTAAAGTCACGAATCTCAGAGCGCCAAGATGCCGAGTAGCAGTGCACCATTTCTGTAGTGTCCGCCTAGTCAAACAAGGTTCTCTATCTATGCTTGAGTTTAAGAATGGCCGCTGCCAAGTCTCCCTCTGTTTCACGTAGCGCCTGCATTGCCTCCTCAATACTGGCTCCGGTCTGCTGTGCTACGAGTGCAGCATCCTCTACGGGAATCTCCATGCCCGGTGTCTGCTTCTCTTCTCTCTCCTCCGGTTCTCCTCTAATCGCTCTCTCCCTTTTCTCGCCCGTGACTTGGTACGACTCGACTCCTGCCTGCCGAATCAGCATCACTTGAGGCCTAGTCACGACCCATTCTCGATCTTTGAATCTAAAGATGACCTCCTCGACGCCAGTAACCTCCTTCTGCTCTATTCCCATCTTTTTCATGAGCCGCGCAATCTGTCTTGGTGACATCCTTCTTGATCCCATTCAACCACCTGCCCCACTCGACCACCAGTTTCAATAAAAAACCTGCCGCAAGGACAGTGAGATGGTTTTTCGTTTCGCGTTCGGGAGTGGAGGAAACTCCTGCGCGTAGGACCTGTTGACCTAGCTCGGGTAGATGTGGGGTGGGTGCCAGTGAAGTGGGTGAAATGCGTATTACCAGTATTACGGCCACTGAAATTATCGAGGGACTTATTTCAGCTTCTATTCATCCGTAGAAACTCGGAGGAACAGCGCCCCGTTCCCTACGTGAGGCAATCTTTCGAATGGCTTCTCCGAAGTCTTCCTGAAGCACAATGACACGATCGTTGCGTATCGCATACATCCCCGCTTCAGTGCAGATTGCTTTGATGTCCGCCCCAGTCATGTCCCTAGTTGCTGCTACAAGCTCATCAAAATCGACGTCCTCAGATATATTCATTCCCCTGGTGTGAATCTTGAAAATCTCCCGTCTTCCCTTATCGTCCGGGACTGGGAACTCGATGATTCTATCGAATCGACCTGGACGCAGCAGGGCCGGGTCTAGGATATCCGGGCGGTTAGTCGCTCCAATGACAGCCACCTGCCCACGACTCTCAAATCCATCGAGTTCACTCAATAGCTGCATAAGTGTTCTCTGGACCTCTCGATCACCAGAGGTGGCGATATCAAGCCGATGAGATCCCACTGCATCCAGCTCGTCGATGAAGACGATCGCAGGGGCCTTCTCCTTGGCAAGCAAGAAAATCTCTCGAACAAGTCTTGCTCCCTCCCCAATGAATTTCTGAACCAGCTCGGATCCGATGACTCGAATAAAGGTGGCATTTGTTTCGTGTGCGACAGCCCGAGCACTGAGGGTCTTACCTGTTCCCGGCGGCCCCGTCAACAGAACTCCCTTGGGCGGCTCGATGCCCACTTTCTCAAACAGCTCCGGTTTCAGCAGAGGAAGCTCTACTGTTTCGCGTATCTCGCGGAGCTGTTCTTTGAGACCACCTATGTCTGCATAAGAAACGTCTGGGGCCTCTTCTATCTCCATTGCTCGAATCATCGGGTCTCTTGAGGGTGGAAGCTCCTGGGTGACGGCAAACGATCTCTGATTGAGGGCAACTCTCATCCCTGGTCGCAGCCGGTCTCTGGGAATCGAGGACGCCACGTGTACAACGAAATTCGGACCTGTTGAGCTTTTCACTATCGCTCTTCCGTCTTCAAGCATTTCTATCAGAGTCGCAGTGATAAGGGGCGACTGCCTTAGTTTCTCCAGCTCTGATCGAAGAGTCTGCGTTTCTCTCTCCAGCCTGCTCCTCTCGGCCTGAAGTATTTGTCTCTCAGTTTCCAAGGCCCTTAGTCTTCTCTCCAGATGTCGAGTATAGCTCTGTGAACTGTACCCTGCGTCCTCCAGATCCCCTTTCTTCTTGGCATCTGCCGTCCCGGGCAAACAAGCCACCTCAAATGGTCATTGAGCATTTTTGTTTTAAGAATATCTTTGGTGGTGTTCCCCTTGGCAACGATTATATGCGGCTGCTACTACTCTGACCTGTCACCGAGGGATATCGTTTGCCTAGTTGTGAACTCTGTGGCAGAACAATGAAGGGCCCCGGGCGCGAGATGGTCATTGAAGGTGTTTCTTTGATCGTCTGTCTCACTTGCGCCTCAAGAATTAGGACTAAAACCCTTGGAGCAGACTCGCCACGGCCAATTGAGCGCTCCTCGTTTCGTCGGGTTGCGGCCAGACCTAGACAGTCTGTCCGCCCCTCTCCAAGCATCCGTCCCCGACCACGCTCACGCCCACGCCCACGCCCAGCCACACTAGACGATATGGTCTTGATTGAAAACTATGCAGATGTGATTCGACGTGCTCGGCAGGCCGCAAAGATGACTCAAGAGGAACTTGCGCAGCGCATCGGCGAGAAGTATTCTACTCTGCAGGCAATCGAAGCCGGTAGGCTGAAGCCGACGAAGAAGGCCATACGGGGACTGGAGCGTGAATTGCACATATCACTACTCGAGCCAGTTGCAGCAGTTCCCGTGAAGACCTCGCGTGAGATCGAATCGCACGGTCCGACTCTTGGTGATGTGGTCAGAGTCAAGAGGAAGAAGCGATCGTAGCAAAATGGCGGTTCGAGGTGGTTAACTCGCACTATCCCGAGAACAGCTCTTAAATAGTATCTATGTGCATGTGTATATTGTGGAATTGATCCCGCCTGACAAGAGCTTCTGGGAGCATGTCTGATTCATCGATGAGCCAACGCTCCATATACAGGGTGATACCATAAATGTCACACACCGATTTCAACACAGATTTGTTCCGGCTTGTCGTCGAAGAGATTGCCGGTAAGGAGGGGGTAGATGTCGCTACGGTCTTGGTGAATGTTGAGGAAACAACCGACGAGGAGATTGCGGCGAAGACTGGCCTCAAGCTCAACGTAGTGCGCCGCATCCTGTACAAACTGCATGATAACCATCTTGCCTCCTATAGGCGCGTACGCGACACAGATACCGGCTGGTTTCTATACTATTGGCGAATTGACCCTCGCAAGGCCCAAGCCCTTGTTAACCGAAAGAAGCGGATGGTACTCAGTCTCCTTGAGCAGCGACTTGAACATGAAACTAACAATGAGCTCTACGCTTGTGTGAATCGAGACTCGCCACCTGTTCCCTTCGAAGAGGCCATGAATCTGTCATTCCGCTGTCCTGTATGCAATGGGCTGCTACAGTACGTGGACAATGAACGGACGATATCGTTCCTGAAGAAGCAAGTCGAGGAGTTGCGCGCGGATCTTGAGGCGAGTTCCACTATGTAGCCCAGGATCGAGTAGTTAACCGAGTCCCCTCGACCCAGCTCATACAACTCACGAGGTCTGAATTCATGAAACGAGTACTACTTAGGGCACGGGTATATGGCCCCCTTCAGAGGCAGCTACTAGCATCTCTTCGGCCCGTTGTTCGTGGTATGTTGTCTGACCTTGATTTGCAACGTGTCAACCTCACCGCAGAAAGAAGACGGGGGCGTCTTGTAGTCGAGGTACACGGGACTGATGAAGAGTTTGCTGCCAATCTAATAGTGACTGAATTTGGAACGACTATCCCCTTTGACAGTGTTCGGGTTGATGATTTATATCCTGGGCAGCTTGTGGATGTCGGTAAGATTGGGTACGGGGTCTATGTCGACATCGGCATTGACGCCCAGCCGCGCGTTGATGCACTAGTCCCTCTGTATAGAGTCCGGCGTCAGCTCGGCATAGGCCGCGAATCAATCCGGAGAATCTCGTCTGCATTTGCGCTAGTCGAGAATCTGCCGGTCGAAGTTCACATAGACGACATCAATCCCTCAACCTCCAGCATTGGCGCTGCATTCTCGGAGCGCTTTGTCAGTCGGCTTCTCTCTTGGAGTAGTGATGATCATGAGCGACTGCTCATTCTGGGTGCGCCCCTGTCACTAATTGAAGAAACACTTAGGCGGACGCATCATACCACCGATGTGTATAAGACGGAACGGCTCGGACAGTTCGAATTCACTCTTGTGTGCAAGAGAAGTACACATGCCAGTGGACTGCTTGCGGCCATCGGCCCGCATATCCCTGTGCCAATTCATCTCTTCCTTCCTCACAAGGCTCAGGAGCTGCTCCTCCATGAGACTTGACGTTTGGCTCGTCAAACACGGTTTCTTCTCCTCTCGCCAACGGGCCAAGAAGGCGATTATGGAAGGCAAGGTTCTCGTCAACGGCCGTGTGAGAAAGCAATCCACGCGTGTGCAAGAGGATGATGTGATTCGTGTACTTGATTGGGCTGATAGACCACGCGGCTACCACAAACTGATGGCAATAGAAGAATCACTCGGGTTTCCACTGGTTGAGCCCGGCATGAGAGCTCTCGACATTGGCAGCTCAGCCGGAGGATTTCTCCTCTTTCTGCACGAGCGAGGTGCCTACGTCACAGGTATCGAGTTCTCCACGGAATTTATGAGGTATCTCTCGAAAATCGTTGAGTTCCTCTCTCGGGCCACACTGGTTCATGCTGATGCGTTTAAGATCAATCCTTTGTCAGTAGCGGCCGTAGACTCCCTTGATTTGTTGCTTGTAGATGTCACCTGCGAGCCTACCGGAACGTTGAACCTCCTCACAAGATTCTGGCCACTTCTTCGCCTCAGGGGCCGTTTTCTTGCGGCATTCAAAATGTCATACGATTCATCTGTCGTTCGACATATAGAGGATTCTCTTTTTCATATTGGCGCCTCCAACACGCGTGTTATAATTCTCGATAAATCTCGTGACGAGCTTCACATCTACGGTGAGAAGAAACAAGTTGGCTGACGGACATGCCTGCATATTCACACTGAGCAACTCTTTTATTGTCAGCCGGAAACCGAGTCTTAGGGGCGGTGGTCTAGACCGGCTATGACGACTCGCTTACACCGAGTAGGTCACGAGTTCAAGTCTCGTCCGCCCCACCAACTCAGCTTGTGCGAGGAGCCCTACGGAGCGCAACGCGGGGTTTCCGCTTGATTGCGGGAGTTGCCGAGCTTGGCCAAAGGCGGCAGACTTAAGATCTGCTCCCATAGGGGTTCGCGGGTTCAAGACGTTGCCTATTCTTATAGGCACGGGAAAATCCCGCCTCCCGCACCATCTTCAGACCGAGAACTTGGTGTAATTCGGTGGTGCCTGTGACATTTCATGACTTGATATTTCCCGACGGATTTCTCTGGGGCAGTGCCGCTTCTGCCCACCAGACCGAGGGTGGAACGTACAACGATTGGACAGAGTGGGAAAAGATTCCGGGGAGGATCAAGGATGGTTCGAATGCATCCATTGCATGTGATCACTACAACCGATATGAGGAGGACTTTGATCTCGCGAAAAAGCTCGGCCACCAAGTGCATCGGTTCTCAATAGAATGGAGTCGCATTGAGCCCTCGCAGGGCAAGTGGAACGCGACCGAGATTGCCCACTACGAGCATGTCGTGCAGGCGCTTGTTTCTCGTGGAATCCGGCCTATGGTTACACTTCATCATTTCACCAACCCCCTCTGGTTCTGGGATAATGGTGGATGGCTCAATGCTGACAGCCCGCACATCTTCGCAGGGTATGTGCGCAAGATTGTAGAGGCTCTTGCGGAATACAATATAATCTGGAACACAATCAACGAGCCTCTGGTGTTGGCAACGCTAGGGTACCTTTTTGGGGAGTTCCCACCAGGCTACCGTGACTTTGACAAGGCTCTCACTGTTGCTAGACACCTACTCATGGCACATGGGTTGGCTGCGTCTCAGATTTGCCGTACCTATGAAGAGCGAGGTCTTGACCGGCCAGAGATTGCGCCCGTAATCAGTGCTACCTACTTTATGCCCGCCGACCCTTCCAATCCCGAGGACATTGAACTGGCTCAATACTTGGATGAAGTCTATAATCATGCATGGATTAGAGGTGCAATCACAGCCACGCTTCCAGAACCAATTGGAAACGGCTCAAAATACGTGCCTCTACAAAGATCTGTAGACTTCATAGGCCTCAACTATTATTCTCGGATGCTCGTTTCCTCGGAACTAGACTTCCTGGCCGGCGAGATGCCTCCAAAGGACCCAAATCTTGAACGGTGTGAGGGCCTTGACTGGGAGGTCTATCCTGAGGGTTATTATCACATCATAAAGTCAATGTGGGAACGATATCACACCCCTATATTCCTTACTGAGAACGGGATTGGCACTCTGGATGATATGCTAAGATGTCGATACATACTCACGCATCTTCAGCAGGTCCATCGGGCAATCTCAGAAGGAGTAGACATTCGCGGCTACTTAGTCTGGTCACTCACTGATAACTTCGAGTGGACGTACGGGTTTGGAAGTCACTTCGGCCTAGTTGCGATTGACCATCAGACTCTTCAGCGGACGCCCCGGGAGAGCGCCCTGATGTTCCATGAAATTGTCACCAACAATGGACTGACCGCTGAACTACAGGAACGGTTTTTGGGGCGCAGAGGTAGGTGAATGCAAGATGGTTGTCGATATGATATTGGCGACGACCGCTATTGTCTTTCTCAGCGAAATTGGTGACAAGACCATGTTCACGACCCTGTGCATGAGCGCTGAGTCCGGTCGTCCTGCTCTGATCCTCGCCATCTCGATGGCGGCCCTTACCACAGCCAGTATTGTTGCGTCTGCACTCGGATTCCTGTTATCCAGCTCTCTATCCTCTCTCTGGATCTCTGCGATTGCTGGGGCATCATTCCTATTGATCGGTGTCACTCAGATACTGAAACTTGACTCAGTCGAAACCACTTGCGACCACGTGACTGGCATCCTTGGGGTCTATGTTACAATTCTCTCATCAGAATTGGGCGACAAGAGCCAGCTGGTGATTCTCGCGTTAAGTGCAACGTTTTCCAGTCCCGTCCCAGTCGTGCTAGGTGCGATGCTGGGCTTCTTACTTGTCAATTCCGTGGGTTCGTTTGTAGGCTTTCAGATGTCTGAACGAATTCCTCTGCGAACGATCAGACTGGTGGCTGGTGTGACATTTGTAGTCATCGGAGTTCTTATTGTTGCTGCAGCCCTTCTGGTGTAGAAAACCTCCGGCAAGATTTATGTCAGTGCAGCATAGCCAGTCGTCGTGTGAATGAGGTGTGTCCGTTGGATGACGATTTGGCTGGATATGGTGGTCTTGTTCTCGAGAAGCTCCTGCAGGCCAATATTCACGTTGGCGACCGTGTCCGCGTGACTCATAGAGGGCAGCGATACGAGGGCACACTCATGCCTCGAGCCCAAGTTGGAGCTGACCCTGACCACCTTGTGCTAAAGTTGGACAGTGGCTACAATATTGGTATCAGGGTGACACGCGAGTCCACTGTGGAAAGAGTCTTTGGAGCCAAGCGACACCGGCGCCGCAAGTCTGATACAATCACATCATCTCCTGATCTTCCTCAAGTGACAATCCTCTCCACTGGCGGCACGATTGCCAGCCGCGTGGACTATCGCACGGGGGCTGTCAATCCGGCCCTTACTGCAAGGGATTTCTATGATGCAGTACCAGAGCTAGGGACCTATGCCAACATCTCCGCACGTGTTGTCATGAGCAAGTTTTCGGAAGACCTGACCCCCGCGGACTGGACCCTTCTGGCGAAGCGAATCGCCTCCGAGATTCGTCGAGGCGTCGATGGTGTTGTTGTAGCTCACGGTACCGACACAATGGGTCTAACAGCAGCAGCTCTCTCTTTTGCATTACAGAATCTTCCAGTGCCTATAGTCCTTGTTGGATCGCAGCGTTCGTCTGACCGGCCTTCTTCCGATGCAGCAATGAACCTGATTGCAGCAACACGAGTCGCGGCGCACGCCGACATTGCTGAGGTGATGCTTGTGATGCACGGGCAGACGGACGATGCATTTGCCCTTGCTCACAGGGGTTCACGAGCCCGGAAATGCCACACCAGCCGTCGGGATGCTTTTCGATCAATCAATGCCTCCCCGCTTCTCAAAGTGACCGAGTCAGAGATCGTCGAGGTCGGTACACCACTGGGTCGACGAGATCCCTCTAGGCGGCTAAGGGCGCGTCCCCGTTTTGAACCCCGCGTGGCACTACTGAAGACGTGCCCAGGTCTGGACGGCTCAGTCATCCGTTACCTCATTGAAGCGGGTTACAAGGGCCTTGTCATTGAGGGGACCGGACTAGGTCACGCGCCAAGGTATCTGCAGCCTGCCATCCGCGATGCAGTGGACGCGGGAATGGTGGTTGCTATGACCTCCCAGTGCATCTGGGGCCGAGTTGATATGAATGTCTATCGCTCAGGTGTCGAGTTGCTCGACATAGGAGTTATCCCCTGTGAGGACATGCTGCCTGAAACAGCGCTAGTGAAAATGATGTGGCTTCTTGCGAACTTCAGGACGCCCCAGCGAGTCGCCGAACTTCTTCGAACCCCTCTGGCTGGCGAAATCTCCATGCGCTCTTTGCTGACTGCCGAACCTACAGGAGGCTACAAGCAATGACAGAGGAATACTATGAGCAGATTGGTCTGCGGGTGGGGCTCGAGCTTCATCAGCAGCTCGACACCCCACGGAAGCTGTACTGTCACTGCCCCCCTGTTATCCGTGAGGACCCCCCGCATGGGGGGTTCATCCGGAGACTTCGTCCCACTCGGAGCGAGATGGGCGAGGTAGATCCTGCTGCTCTATTTGAGTTTCAGCGGAAGAAGAGGTTCTATTACGAGTATTACAGAGACACCACCTGTCTTGTGGAAGCTGATGAAGAGCCTCCACATGATTTGGACCCTGTTTCTGTCGACATCTGCCTGATGATGGCCCGTTTTCTTAACGCTACTCCGGTGGATGAGATACACCCGATGCGGAAAATCGTCATAGATGGCAGCAATACAACGGGCTTCCAGCGTACCGCAGTGGTGGCCCTTGGAGGCTATGTCAATGTCGGGGAAGAACGAATCGGTATTCAGACAATCTGTCTCGAAGAGGACGCTGCTCGGAAGATGGCTGATAACGAGAAGGAAAACCTTCGAGTTTATCGTCTGGACCGGCTTGGCATCCCTCTTATCGAGATTGCAACGGCTCCTGATATTCACACTCCAAGACAGGCACAGGAAGTGGCTCTGAAACTTGGTTTCCTCCTACGTTCTACACGCCGTGTCAAGCGTGGTCTCGGGACAATCAGGCAGGACGTGAATGTATCGATTCGAGGAGGAGGAATTGTCGAGATAAAGGGGCTTCAACAACTTGAGATGCTCTCACGCGTCGTAGAGCTCGAGGTTCAACGGCAAGTACAGCTACTAGAGATTCGGGACGAGTTGTTGCGGCGTGGAATATCTCCGTCTATGATCACCGACGAGATACTCGATGTTACTGACATCTTCTCAGAATCGAAGTCGAAGCTCATACAGCAATCGCTGAAACGTGATGGTGTGGTGTTCGCTGTGCGACTGC
Source organism: Candidatus Thorarchaeota archaeon (assembly GCA_029855935.1). Taxonomy (GTDB): domain Archaea; phylum Asgardarchaeota; class Thorarchaeia; order Thorarchaeales; family Thorarchaeaceae; genus B65-G9. The sequence goes on from JAGSHN010000004.1 coordinate 178,597, forward strand.
CGGGGTTCGCAGGTCTGATGGGTCGTGAGATTCAGCCAGAACGGCGTCTTGGCACCGAACTCTCTGACCATGCTAAGTTCTGGGGTGGAGTTGGTGGAATCTTTCACACCGACGAGCTGCCGGGGTACGGAATCACTGAGGAGGAAGTGCGTCGTCTTCGTGAGGCTGTTGGTGCGAGCATCAATGATGGAGTTGTCATCGTTGCAGACTATGAACGCAAGGCCAGAGATGCACTTGAGGCGGTTCTCCGGCGAGCACGTGAGGCGGTAAAGGGAGTTCCTCCAGAAACGCGTGTTCCCCTATCTAACGGGTGTACGAAATATGCACGTCCGCGTCCAGGTGCCGAGCGGATGTACCCTGAAACGGATGTGCGCCCTGTGAAGATTACTCCTGACTGGTTGAAACGGATTGCACAGAACATGCCCGAAACACTGGAGGAGAAGGAGGATCGGTTTGTCAGAGAATACGGGTTAAGCACCGAGCTGGCCTCCAAAATTGTGAGGTCTCTCCATCTCGATTTGTTTGAGGACATAGTTGAGCGCGCCTCCGTACCACCGACGCTTGTGGCCGCCACCCTAGAGAACACCCTCGTCAGTCTTAAGCGCGATGGAGTACCTGTTGACCAGCTGTCTGTGGAGCACTTCGAGACACTGTTTCAGGGTGTCGAGGAGGGACGCATTGCCGCAGAGGCAATTCCTGAGATACTTACCTACTTCGCAAACAACCCCACTGCAAGTCTTGACGATGCCCTATCAGCTACAGGTCTTGGTACTATCGATGAAGAAGCCGTCCGACACCTAATAGCGGCAGCCGTGAAAGAACGTCTTGATTTCGTGCGCAGTCAGCAGGAGCGGGCCGTCGGTGGGATAATGGGTATTGTGATGAAAGAGCTCCGTGGCAAGGCCGACGGAAAGCTGGTGAAGGAGTTGGTGGTCCAAGAGATTAGACGGGTCCTTGAGAATGGTGCCTGATTCGTCTGTTTCTCAGTAAGACCTTCGGTAACTTTAATATGCTCACGAGATGCGAAATCCCTGTTGATGTGACATAGTGTGCCGCAGTGGCCTAGCCTGGTTAGGGCGCGAGACTCATAATCCTGCCGAGGTGATCGGCGGAAGACACGGGGTCATAAAGTCTCATAGGCCCGAGATGAGACATCTCGAAGTCGAGGGCTCAAATCCCTCCTGCGGCACCACTCCCTATGTGCAACATTATCCTTTTATGCGAATCATGCAGGGAGGCAATTCAGAAGCGCCCCAGTAGCAAAGTGGCCTACTGCGCCTGACTTGTAATCAGGAGATCGCGAGTTCGAATCTCGCCTGGGGCTCCACTCTTCTCAAACTATGCCTCATTTTCTTGTCATTCTATTTGCTGCCGCCTCAAGGGCCTCAATCAATGGAAGCCTCTTACCTGCCAAGAAGGCCATCGTGGCCCCCCCGCCAGTACTTATGTGGGATATTCTATTGGCCAGCTCCATACTTCTTGCCACGGCACCAAGGTGGCCCCCACCAACGACAGTTGTGCCCTTACAATCTGCCATTGCATTAAGAATAGAGCGAGTCCCACTGGCGAATTTCCGTTTCTCAAAGAAGCCCATCGGCCCATTTGCAAAGACTAGTCGTGCCTGCCTAATTACTTCTGCATATGTTGCCATTGTTCTCGGGCCGATATCAAGGATGGGCCCACCACCTGCTTCCTCAACCGGAGTGTCGATTCGCTGTCCGTCCATCTCAATAGCGACATCGGCTGGCAGGAGGAGGTGGTCGGAATAGTCAGACAGTATCGCCTCGGCAACCGCTTCGGCCTCGCTAAACTCCTTGATTGATGCTGCGTAGTGGCGGGGGAGGATTCCACTTACCACCAAGAATAGTGTCGCAATGAGACCACCTGTCAGTACTCTGTCAGCGCATCCAGCTTCAAGAACTCTCCTCATCAGAGCCACTTTGTCACCTACCTTTGCTCCACCCATGGCAAACACGCGTGGTTCTGCACTCGAGGATAGGACCTCTGTGAGGACTGAAATCTCTCTCTCTACAAGGCGTCCTGCGACCGAGGGTAGGTATACCGTGAAACCGATGACTGATGGTTGCGGCCTGTGAGCCGTACCAAATGCATCGTTAACGAAGAGGTCGAAGTAGGGGTATAGCTCTTGAACAATCGGTTCTTTTGCAACGATCTCTGGAGGTCCCTTCTTCATCTCACCATCGAACATCCTCACGTTCTCTAGGACTAAAACCTGCCCCACCTCAACCTGCTCGATTGCCTGCTTCGCACGTTCTCCAAAGATATCATCGACAAAGGTGGCGTTAAGGCCTAGCTGTCGGAGCCGCTCCGCATGCTGCCTCAACGAAACGAAGTCTTTGCTGCCTGGTCGCCCTTGGTGGGCCATCAGCACGACTCTACTGTCCCTTAGTTCCCTCAGAGTTGGTGCTGTCGCCCGAATCCTTGAATCGTCGGTGATTCCCCTTGTTTCGGGGTCAAGTGAACAGTTCAAGTCTGCTCTGACTAGGATCCGCTTCCCTTTGACGTCAACATCATCCAAGGTCATAAAGGACAGACCCATCCGCTTCACCTTGCTCATAAACATTCTCGCGAAATCGCATCAATAGTTACACTATCTGCTCTCCTCAAAAAGATGCTGGCCTAATCCTAGCCCCTTCGTCGGGCACATGTTTATTTTCGCTTATGTCTAGCCATGCGCTGCCGGTATCATCATAAGACAGTGGTATCACAAGAACCCAAGAGAAAGCTAAAATACTGCACGCGTATCTGAGATAACGTGAGTCGTACCAGCGGGTGATGATAGTTTGCAACAAGATGCCTTCCTACCGAGTCTTACTGGGCTTTTCACTTCTCTGTCAGACTTCTTGAACAATGTTGGTATTCCATTGGGCCCAGGTGACCTCTTTCTGCTGACCTATACGATTATTGTGGTAGCAGTCATCGCCCTCTTGGTACGGCGGAGTTCGCAGGGCCGAGGCCTTCCCGAGGGCATTGCCAAGATAATCGCTTCCACCGGCGATGTTTCTGCAGGCATCGTCGGCGCCAAGAAACTCAAGTTTATTCGAGAGCCCGCTGATGCGCTCGCTTTTCTAAGGATTGAAGAGAACGCAATCCAACAGGCGCTTGCCGCCGTGCAGTACTTCTTGGACCGCGGTGAGATTGATCAGAGCGTGGCCGACAGACTCCTGTCCTCATACCAAGACCGTCTAGCCTCTGTGCGTGAGGCAATCGCAAAGACAGAGGGCATCAAGGAGATTGTCGATCTATCAAGCGAGGTTGATCGTACTCGCTCCGACTACCTTCGGAAGATTGCCCTGATGTCTGGGAGGGCTGTAGAAGCTGAGGAAACCCCTGGCCCCCCGAGCGTGGGGATGCCTGAGAAGACTAGTACGACAACGCCCAGTGGCTGTCTCTTATACACATCT
>JAGSHN010000007.1 GCA_029855935.1 Candidatus Thorarchaeota archaeon
AATACCGTCGCTTCCACAGGCGTAGACAGTATTATTCGTCAGAATCAGGTTATGACCGACCTCAAAACGAATCCCATAGCCACTAATGTCATGAATGATATTTCCCGACAAAGTGATATTGTTCGGCAAGCGGGATGAGTCTACGTAGCCAGCATAGACTCCTGCGGTTCCACCGTAGATCACATTGTTCGAAACGGTTGCATAGTCAGTGGAAATCCAATCCAGGTCAATGCCGTAGCCGTCATAGAGATGAATCTGATTACCGCTGATGTTCACTCCTGTGCCGCTTCGTGTGAGCCTTATCGCACCTGTTGTGTTTTCAAAGGTGTTGTCAGAGATCGTGCAATAATCCGCGATATCGAAAGTGATCGGGCGGGAAGTTGAGTCTTCAAAGGTGCAGTTCCTTACACTCACATTATAGGAACCGTATGTTGAAAGGGTGGTAGCACCAAAGTCAACTGATTCGATCTGGGTGAGATTATCGTAGTTGACCTTCATTCCTCTGTCGCGTATGATACTGTTCACAACAGTCACATTCTGTGAGTTCTGGATAGTAAAGTAGTCGCCCTCTACGACGATGTTATTCACACGGGTATCTTCAATATGATCGACTGTAAGACCGGAGTCAAAGGCAGAGTCCTCTAGCATGATTCTCTCGCCAGCGGGATCGATTGACAGGAGGCCTGCTGTGACGTTTGTACCACTGACTGCAATCAAGTCCTGAGTGGAGATATCCAGTCCAGAGGCGGGAACGGTGAACAGGCTTCCAGTCAAAGCGACCCACGAGTGCGATGTTCCGGTGATGTCCCCACCGAGTGTTCCTGAAACGGATTCGGTCACGAGTCCAGCGCCCGAGCCTGACAGCGTGATAGCTCCGGGAACGGTGAGGCTATGATTCCAGTAGGCATGAGGAGTAGTGATCACCCAAGCCCCTGATCCGGGAGGCAGCTCGCCAATCTTGTAGACCGGATGGTTGTCTGTTATGTTTCCTCCGGTTCCATCCGCATCGAACGCCGAATCACCAAACCAGTCATTGTCGCCGTCTGTACCATCGTAGGTGTCCCATAGATTTCCAATGGTTCCGTTATCCCAGACAGTGTTCGTGTGGTTATAGTCAAAGGCTGTGCGACTGCAATACATGAATGCATTATTGTAGATGGTGTTGTTCATGCTGGTACTATTGATTCCGACACCGACTCCTGCGGCGATAAAGAGGTTGCCCGTGATCGTGACGTTCGACGCGTGATCTTCCAACCGAACACCATATTCTCCGGGTTGGCCGACCAAGTTGTTTTCAATAGTGATGTTGTGGATGTATTGTCCTTTCAGCCAGATGGCACTACCATCTAGGAACGAAAAGGCATTGGCCTGAATCAAGATGTTCCGCGAATAGGCCGGATTGGCATGGTAATTGCCATCCACATATATTGCAGGGGCCGAGTTAGTTCCGAAATACTTGGAGTACTGGCCATGTAGATAAGCAAACTTGTTGTTCACAATGGTTGTGTTCGAAGCAGAAGCAACAGAGGGCTCAAGCATGATCCCGGTGGCCCATGACTCTGTGATCTCGTTGTTGATCATCCGAGTCGCGAACCCTCGATCGAAGATGACCGGATACGCCGAACCAGATGAATCCCCGACACTGGTGAATGTATTGTCCTGTATGAGAGTATTTTGAGCGCTGGGACCGACCTCTATGATTGAAGTGTAATCGAATGCTCCAGAAACATGACAGTCGTGAAACGTATTTCCTTGAATGACCACTGCATTGGAAGAACCATATCCAACTGAGATGAGCCTCGTGGGCACATTTGTCCCTGAACTGTATGATCCGTCGAACTCATTAAAGCTAACATTTACACATCCAAAAAGGCCGTAAGGGATGCTGATGAGAGTAGCATAGTTGCCGGTGTAGTTGCGAAACGTGTTTCCAGTCACTGTTGTGTAGTAAATGCCCCCACCTGAAGTACCCCCAATTGAGATATGATCAAGGTTTTCTATTAGTGATCCATTGATGTCGCCGGATGCCCTAGCGGCATAAGTGATATTCAAGCTCTTTGTTGTGGAATAGAGATGACTATCAATTATGTCGAGGCTTGTATCACTCCCAGCCCTTATTGAACTTGATGACCCAGAGGGTGCGAAATTGATCGTCGTATTGGTCAGATTCAATGACCCGGGCGAGTTTATCACGATATCTCCATAGACCGTCAATACTTCATCGACATACGTTGTGGACTGGTTGATGATCCAGTCCCCGCTTCCTGGATATTTGTCCCCGCTCGTACTTGCCGTGGTTGTTGGCGGCGTGAACATTGCATTCGAATGAGGAACGGTATCCAAGTCGTGATGCGAATTGACCGTCGGCTGTGACCCAAAAATACCTATTAGGCCAATTAGCACCACAAGCCCAACTGCCATGGTTGTGGTGGCGGAAAATCTCACTAGAAGACCTCGGAGTAACTATGGCCTGCTGTGACTGAAGATTCGTTTTAAACCCATCACATACGGAGACGTTCTGCAATTCATATAGATAAATAGAGGATGATATCAAGGATGTTGGCTTGGCGAAAAATGTTTGCCATACTTGGAACGAACGCTTCAGGCTCGCTGAGGTCCGTGGGGATGGTCTCAACGATCGAGGCGGTGATGCGTGCGTACGGCTGGAATCCCTGGAGCTGCAAGTGTGTCAGGTTGCTCATCGACCACATGAGAGTTGAACCTTCGACTCTTTGAGGACTTCTCAGCACGGGTCAGTCAGTGAGTGGCGTTACCAGTTCAGAACAATCTGCCACTCGCTTCTGTCGTGTGAGGACATCACGGGGACATACTCTATGGGGTTGAACGGGAGGTCGACTCCGAGTGACTTGCGCACTTGGAGGTAGTGTCGTCCCCGCGATGTGCTCAGGTTGATGATGCCGTGTGCCAATGAGAAGAGCTGATTCATCGTGATTCTGTCGGTGGCATTCTCGTGTATCAGGTAGAACTCGATTGAACCGACCTTGACGCTCTCCTCGACCGACTCCTTGAAGAATGAGACGACATCGCGTGGGGAGAAATCGATCAGGAGAGGTGTAAGCCCCTCAAACGTCACCACGTCCGGTCCGTACACTCTTCTTAGCTCTCTCATCATAATGTTGATCTCGTGCAAGCGGGGCGCACAGGAGTGCTCGCCGAGCACCTCCTGACCGTAGCGCACCTCGAGGATCTTGAAGTAGTCGTCCTGCAGTCGGGCCACGTCGCGCATCAGGTCCCGGTTCCTTGCCTCAGTGATGACCTGCAGTGTTCGCAGGCCGTCGTGGAGCGCCTGCCTGAGAAGAGTCAGCATGAACAAGTCGTAGTGGCTATCTTGTGTGGCCGTCACCACGAACACGTAGCCTCTCGGTGGTGCTCTGAGCAGTCTTCGGACCACATCCGGATGCCCGTGCGTCTCCTCCTTCCGATGCTTTTCTACAGGCACTCGCTTGCCACATCCAAGCCGAGACTAGGAAGCGAGCCCGAGGTGTTTCTGAATGGTGGCGATGAGAGCACTGCCCGACAGAGGCTTTACGATGTAGTCATCTGCTCCGACCTCGCGACCTCGTCTTATGTCCTGATCGAAGCCCCTGGCCGTGAACATCAGCACCGGCACGCCTTCGAATCTCTTGTCGGCCTTTATCCGACTGCATACCTCGAAACCGTCGAGGCCTGGGAGGACCACGTCTAGCAATATGAGGTCAGGATGTTCGTCAATCGCCTTCTCGATGGCCTCCTCACCGTTCTTTGCGGTGACCACCTCGAAGCCGTGTCCCTCAAGGAACTTCTTGGCGAGTTCGACGGTGACCTCCTCATCGTCGACAACGAGTATCTTCTTGGTAGCGTTGCCGTCCATTGGAACTCCTCTGCTCTGTCGTTGTTCTCTCCTCTGTCACGGCAAGGAACCTCTCTCGAGCCCACATCCTGTCATCTGGCCTTTTGCAACGGACATTAGTAAGCCTTTCGGGCTCGTATGATGATGCCCCCAGATCGATTGGGAATCGATCCCAGACCCGCACCGGGACCAATGGGCCTCCAATTCTGCGGGTGCCGGCTGTTCTGTGGCCAGCACCCGTCAGACCACCGGCACGAGATCGTAGTCGAGAAACCCTGTCTCCAACCTTGGCGTGAGAACGAGGAACCCTGTCCGGGGGTTTGACCCGTAGAGCGCTATCACCCCGCACAGCTGTCTGACGACGATGTGGACTGTATGAGGCACACGGCTGCACAAGACTTCCTGATGTCTGGTGAGGACGGCCACCGTCGTGGTGCTAGTTTCGGCCAGGGATGCCGCCATCTCGGCCATCATCCCGGCTGCGTCATGGGATCCGTACATATTCTCAAGAGTGTCGAGTGAGATGAACTGGGTGACATCTTGGCCAAAGCGGCGCGCCAGCTGATGAACTTCGTAGCGAAGCTCCTGCAAGGTCCTCTGCGGGTCGTCGTCGAGTGTTCTCACGTTTGAGGACGAGCTGACATAGTGCCTGCCGAAGAAGATCATCTGATTGTTGACGGCCTCCCTCTCCACGAAGTAGCTCAGTCCCCGAACGAGTCGCTCTTGGGACCAGCCTTCGGGGAGCACCACGACAACACCACGTCCGAGCTGAAGCTGGTTGGAGAGGAACGGGATGTAGAGAGTCTCAACGTACGGTGATGTCATGCTATCAATCTCAATGAGATTGACCATCCCCTTCTGGAACCCCCCGTGAAGGAGATTGTCGAGTCCGCGGCTACCTGTGGATACGTGCCTCTTCGAGGCGTCGCGAATTGGTTCTCTTCCGATGGTGATGGCCGGGAATCTATGCCGGTACCAGGGAATGTACTTGAACCTCCCTCCGTGCAGTGTGAAGAGAAACTCATCCTGATCGACTGTGGCACCACGCAGTTTGTGGATTCTCATCACGCGATAGGCACGGTCCTCTTCTCTCATCCTCGTGAGGGAGACTATCCCATCGGCGGCTCTGAGCAATGTCGCCCTCAACTGATCGTCTTGGGCATTGTCCGCGACGAGGACAAGTCGTCTGTTCCCGCTCCTGGCGGCACTGGTCAGGGCGCGCTGGATGTCTTCCTGTAGGGCGGGTGGGTAGTCACCCAGAAGATGAGTGAGCGAGTCAATGATGATTGTGGGGCTCTCTATCGCCTCACCCTCTGCAGCTGATATTGTTCCGAGTAGCACGTCGAGGTCATTCGAGCGCAGCGTGTCGGACGTCAGCTGTCCCGGCTGGTCGACTATTGTGCACCTCCGCTCCCATTCCTCAGTGGACTGTAGCGACCGTCTGTACTCGTCAACGCTCTCTGACGATGTGATAATGAGATGCGACTCTGGGAACGTCCTGAAGATCTCCCGGGCCAGAAGGGTCTTCCCTGCTCCCGGTTCGCCCATCACGACGAGGACATATCCCCGGTCGGCCTTCAACACCTCAGCTACGAGAGGAGGTATGGCACCTGCCTCGGCCATGTCTTTCACCGTTTCGGCGTCGGGTTGGGCCCGCATTCGGATAAATTCATGCCCTGTGTTGTCCAGTCTGGTTCTGTCCCGCTGTATCGCACGTCTCAGTCACGTGGTTCACGAAAGAGCTCCATCTTGTGGATGTCCACATACCTGCCGTCTATGAAGTTGGCCTCGTGGGCGGTACCATATATCTTGAAGCCGAGCTTCTGATAGAGATGGACGGCCCGTTCATTGAAAGCGTAGACGGAAAGTGCGATACGCCGGAGATTCAGGTGCCTCCAGCCAAAGTCGATTAGGAGCCTAAGTGCCTCGCCGCCATAACCCTTGCTCCAGTTCTGGGGATCGTGAATCGCCACGCCGAGCTCAGCAGAACGCGACATCCAGTTGATGGAGTGCAGTCCGCAGAGGCCAAGAAACTCGTCGTCCTCAATCCGCTCTATTACGAAGACGAAGTTCTTCCTCTGCTCCATCAGGCGGATCTGCTGACGAATCCATTCCTCCTCACTCTCGTAGGCGTCGGGGATGACCCCATTAAGAAGAATCTTCAGCTCGGGATTGTTCCAGCCCCTCCAGATGTCATCAAGGTGCCTCAGTCCCAGCGGCACAAGTCGTACTCTCTCTCCGTTGAACACTATGCTCATCTCCCTCTTAGTCATGCACCCTCCGTTGTCTCCGCCAGCCTATTGATGAAGGCCTTCAGAAAAGGACAGAGTCTCTGCATCCAGCGGATGTTTCCATAGCACTCCTTGTTCATTGTCTTTCTGTCCACCCTGCACTGGAAGTCTAGCTCGGGGTCGAAAAACACACAGTATGTGCTGGTCAGACTCTTCTTTTCGAAGATACGCTGACGGATTCTCCTCATCTGCTCAAGGTCGCTATTGCCCTCCCAGTCCTCTGGGCGTCCTACTTTCTCCCGAATCCTGTCTAGGAGGTCGGAGGGAGCATTATTGCTCTTTTGCCAGTGGACACTCAGAATGCTCACGTCAGCCAGAAACACTGAGAGGGGGAACAGCACCTCACTGGCGGTTCGTCGGGCCTCCTCGTAGTGGGCAAGAGCCCCCTTCGCGTGACCTTGAAGCGCGTGAACATCACCGGCCAACAGATGCGACAAGATCTTGAGACTCTTCATTCCTGACTTTGAGGAGATCTGTGCGGCCTCTTCGTACCTCTTCACGGCCTCGTCTGGCTCGCCCTTCCTAAGTGCTACTCCGCCGAGATTGATGGTCGCAACTACTAGGCCGCGCACATACTCGGCCTCCTGACTAATCTCAAGGGCTTTCCGATTGTACTTCTCCATAGGTTCGAGCTGGCCCAGCGCCCGGTCCACCTCTCCGATGTTTATCAGTGAACGGACCAGACCTATCTGATTGTTCAGCTGCTGAGTGATTATCATCTCGTCCTCGAACATATCGCGGGCGTCCTGAAAGCGTCCCGTTGAGAGGAATATCACACCGAGCAGGTTCATGGCCTGCGCAAGGCCGTCTAGATATCCCATCATCTCAAACTGTGTCCTTGCGTAGTTGACGAGCTGCACTGCCTCCTCGTATTCCTTGCTATTTTCGAGCACAACGGCACGCTCGTACGCTATCTTGGCCTCAGCCAGTCTGTGATTGAGCGCGTTGGCAGTCTTTGCTGCTGCATCCAGTCGAATGAGTGCCTCGTCCAACGCTCCCTGAAGGACAGCTACTCGCGCAAGAGCGAGATGACAGTCGAGAAGGGCGGCCTGAACACGATTCCTGATGTCCTTGTCGTTCTTCGTTGCCTCTGTGACTCTCTCAATCGTGTCCATGGCGATTGTCTTGGCACGCTCTGTGTAGCCTAGCTCGATGAGGAGCGTTGCGTGTTGCCCGGCCAGTTCGGCAAAGGCAATATAGTTGCTGGCCTGCCACGCCTGATTCACGTACGTCTGAAGGTTGTTCACCCAGCGTGGGTCAAGGCTCTGCCTACAGAGGCTTGCCGCGGCATAGCCCCTACAGACAACGTTCTTTGTGCCTTTCGACAGTATCTGGTTGTAGCCGTACATCCCACGGAGAAAGCACGCCTTTGCTATCATTGACAGGAAGCCATCGGAGTGGTTCTTCCACTCACCCGTTGCGACGTACTCTGCAAGGGTGTCCGTGAAGCTTCGGAAGGGGTCTGCCGTTCTCCTCAGCGGATCGGCCAGACGTCTGACGAGTTCCTCTCTCTCAGCATCCTCTATCTCATAGACCCTGAACTCTGGGATTATCGGCTCGTCCGTCAATTTTGGTCAGGCATCCCGGTCTTTTTCCAGATGTGCCAATCCTCTTCTCCTGCTTGCGTTTGACGCCTCATCAAAGGCACTATAGTGCAGCTCTTCGCCAGTCATTAGTGTTTCGCGTGTGTTGTCAGGATTCTCTCGGCTCCTCGCACGCCGGGAGAGGCCCCCTCGCATTGGCCCGAGCGCCACATGTGACACGTGACCTGCTCGCGAGGGATGCCTATGCGATTGCCAAGAGTTATAACCGCACACGGGACATAACGACGGAGTAGGACCGTGCCCGCGTGCAGTCGCGGCACAAGCGCGGATACGGCGTGAAGAGGACGGTGCACCTACACAATGTCCCTTGTGAGAGTGAGTACGGGCGTGCCGGGGCTTGATGAGGCTCTCGGCGGGGGGCTTGAGATGGGGCGATCGGTCCTTGTTGCTGGTGGCCCGGGTACCGGGAAGAGCATCCTCACTTGGCACTTCCTATTCGAGGGGGTGAGGGAGGGTGAGGCCGGTGTGCTTCTCTCCCTCGATCAGGACGAAGATATGATTCGAAGGGACATGACGAGGTTGGGTATGAGTGTCGACAGTGCTGTCGAGTCTGGTCTACTGACTCTCCTCTGCGGTGACCTACGCGTTGTCCCGCGTGAGGGCGGATACGAGTATCTCATTGCCTTTGACCATCCTCTTATGCAGGAGCAGCCGCTGACAATTCCACGCCTAGCGGACCTCGTCACGCGGCGGGCCAAGGAGGTCAATGCCCGACGCATTGTCGTCGACGGGATAGGTCCTCTGTTGGAGCTCGCGGGGTCGAGCTTTGAGATACGACAGCTTGTCTACTCCTTCATTCGGAGTCTTGCCTCGTGCGGCACGACCGTGATGCTGACACACGAGCTGAGGACCATTCCAGGTGCGGTGAATGATGAGATGCCCTTCTTCATTGTCGATGGTGTCATCAGGCTTGACATGGTCTACAGGACGGGCGACTACATCAGGACACTACGCATTGTCAAGATGCGGGGCATCGAGCATGTGATGCGCCCGATAATGTTCAAGGTCACATCCGAGGGAATCATCGTGTTTCCGGACACCAAGATTCCTGATTGATGTCTTTTCTCACTCTACTCTAAAGACGGGTGCCACCTTGCGAACAATGTCTGTCAGGTCGTACATACTGAACGGCTTGACGAGGTAGGCCCTTGCTCCTGCGGCGAGGAGCCTCTCGCTCGCGCCAAAGCGCCCCTCAGTGATTGCAACTATGGCGGTGCCGCTGTCGACATCGAGGATCTTCTCGATGAGGCGCACCATCTCGTACTCGTCAAGGCCAAGGTCCACAATCACCACGTCCGGGTGATGCATCCTGATGAGGCCTATGAGCTCCATCTGGTCGGAGCACTCCGCCACCACATGCATCCCGTCATCCTCAAGGGCAATCCTCACCAGGGATCGTAGAAATGAGACATCTCCCGCAACGACAATTGAGGGGTTCGGTCTTGACATCAGCTCTCCCCTCACGGAGATGTTGTCAGGACGCAATTGCAGCATCTACGAGCTCAAGCATATGGCGTATCGTCACAGGCTTGAGCCCAAAGCTTGCAGCCCCTTGGTCGAGGGCCTTATCCTTGATCTTCGCATCCGCGCTGATGAAGACTATCTTCGCATCGGGGTTGATTTGAAGGATCTCCCGCATCGCGTCGAGCCCGTCCTTGTTGGGCATCCGGTGGTCGAGAATGATGACATCAGGCTTAGGGTCCATCTCCTTGTAGATCCTCACTGCTTCCTCGCCGTCATACGCATCGGCAACGACTTGATGGCCTTTGATTGCAAAGACATCCTTGTATAGTCTGTGCAGGATGACCTCATCGTCCACGATGAATATGGTGGCCATGGCGTTCGTCAACCCGGATGCTTCTCTATTCACTGGGGCGGCACCGGTGGGGGACCCTGTATTCCGTCCTCCTTCAGTACTTTTCCTCCCAGCGCAAGTGTCTTTCGTCTTGCTATGTTCACTCCCGATATAAATCAATTCGTGGTACTCTTCCGTCGGTTTCCGGCTCGACCGACGAGGCCCAATAATGACACAAGCCAAGAAACGACGGGTCTTTGCTGCTGGCTGGTGCGACCCATGCCCCGTTTTGACCCCCTGCCGCAGTCCCTGTTATGACCGTCCAGTCACAGGCTCCCAATTCCTGTCAACAGCATCTAGCAGGTGGCTGTGAATCACACGCACAAATCTTAAGACCGTTTCCCACAATATGAGTACAGACCGTTGCGCCCCTGAGAGGAGAGCCGTCCAAGGAGGGATTAGTCTGTACCAGTCCCCACCGACGGAATTGAGTGCGCGATTTGGCGAGCACCATCACCTATCACTGATTTCTGCATACGGTCTTCTTGATCGAGTCGGTCAGCAGTGAGGCTATACTCGAACTCCGCCAATCTCTCCTTGTTGGGCGACCAAAGATACGACGGAGTGATGGTCAGATGAAGAGAGAGAGCGCGGCAATATTTCTCTTGTCGGTTCTAATCCTGTCAACATTGCCGCTGCTTGGTCTGATCCGGACCAGCGGGCGGCAACCGAACGCGGTCACGTACACACGGCAGGCGCATCCCGCCTACGTGAGTCACGCCCCCATCGTCATAGATGACGATTCCGATTTTGCGACGCAGGGCTGGCCCGGGAGCGGTACTGAGGCCGATCCCTACGTCATCGAGGGACTCAACATAACCACAGAAGGAACGTGCATTGATATCCGGTCCACTACAGTGTACTTTGTGATACGCAACTGCCTGTTGGTGTCCACAGGCACAGACAGTCAGTACGTGATCTATCTACGCGGCGTGTCACACGGGAGGGTCGAGTCGTCAACGCTCATCGGGGCCAGATATTCTGTGTTCATGTCCCTAGTTTCAGATATCTCGGCTACGAACATAGTGGCGAGCGGGTCTGGCGAGAGAGCCGCCTACGCCTACAAAGGCGGAGACTTGGTCTTTGACAACTGGACCGTCCACGATAAGCAGTATGGTATCACGTGCGTATTGTCTGACAACGTCAATGTCACCAACTCTCGCATCTGGGCCGAGATCTACGGACTGTGGTACAGTAGGTGTACGAACTTCTCTGCCACAGAGAACAGCTTCTACGGATGTTCGCCTTCCCTAGACTGCCGTGACAGGAGCCAGATTCCACTCAATATGACGGGGAACACCGTCAACGACAGACCTTTGTTGTATCTGAACGGGACCATCGACACAGTGGTTGACACCAGCAACTACGGGAGTGTGATCCTCACAAGCACTCGCAATGTCACACTCTCGGGTGGAATCTTCTCTGACGTTTCAGTGGGCATCCAGACACACTTCTGCGAGAATACATCAGTCGCACATGTGTCAGTGAGTGACTGTGTCTACGGAATCTTTGTCGGCTACAGCAACTGGACAGCGGTCTCGTACAGCACTTTCAGCGATTTCACGTCTGCTGGCGTAAACGTGGGTGCTTCTTGCATGGGCCTGAACGTAACGGGCTGCACATTCACGTCAAGCGAGGGCGTTGGCATAGGCTCGACTGCGATGCCAGAGATTCGCATCAACTCCAACGTGTTCGTGGGCTGCGGTGTAAGAGAAGTCGCCCACGAATATCAGGACTGGCCAGTGGAGATGTGGAACAACACTGTCAACTCGAAACCCCTCGGCTACCTGGTCAATCAGACCGATCTTGTCGTTGACGGCTCTGAGTACGGCCAGCTCTACATAGTCGGATGTGTCAACACGACGGTCACGGGTGGTACTTTCAAATTGGTCGGTCCAGCCGTGACAGTCGGCCTCTCAAACCTGACATTTGTCCGGGACGTCGAAGTAGATGGTATGGGTGAGTCCATATGGGGCATTATGGGCATCCTGTCGAACAACTTCACTATCGCGGACACAATGCTGAAGAATTTCGGCTGGTACGGTGTCTATCTTGAGCAAGTCTCGAATGTCACTGTTGATGAACTGAGAATCTGCAGAGCTGAGACTGGTATCGCATGTACTACAAGCCAAGTTGTACGCTTCACCAATTGCAGAATCTGGAATTGCACTGGTGGATTCGGAGGCATCTGGCTGTACAACACGGAAAACTCGACACTGGTCAACAATACCATATTCGGCTGTAGCAACTACGGTGTCTGGATTCGGGGCACCAGTAGCGTTGACATCTACGGGAACAAGTTTGGGTGGAACGCCCAGAACGCAGCAGATGACAGTGGTGTCAATTGGGACAATAGTGTCGACACGGGCAATGCCTGGAGTGACTACGAGGGGGTTGGTGACTACGTCATCGGCGGAACGGTGGGTGGCACTGATCACTATCCGTTGGTCCTGACCGATGACACTCCGCCTGAGATCTCATCACCTCCTGACGCGGAGTTCGAGGAGGGAGATGCGACCGCCATCGTGACATGGGATGTCAGCGACCAGTACCCTCACTACTACGAGGTCTACCGCAACGGGAGTCTGGTAGAGTCAGCGAGCTTCTGTTGCCAGCAACAGGCATCAGTTCATCCTGAGGGCACTGCTGGCGAGATATGGAACTACACGGTCGTTGCGTACGACTACGCTGGGAACAAGGCCAGCGATACAGTGTTCGTGCACTTCACTCCGGCAACAGCACCATCAATCGACCATCCAGATGACATCACCTTCACACAGGGCGTCGGAACACACATCATAACGTGGCATCCGTCGTCCGTGACACCGGACAGCTATGTCCTCTACGTGAACGGCACAGTCACCGAGAGCGGCCCGTGGGACGGCTCCGCCATATCGGTGGAGGTAAGCGACCTGACAGAGGGCGTCTACAACTACACGCTGTTCGTGAACGACACAAGAGGACTGTCCGCATCTGACACGGTGATTGTGACGGTAACTCCACAGGAAACAACGACAACCACCACTGGAGGGACGACCACCGGGACCACGAGTGAGACCACCACTGAAACTACCGCTCCGGGCGGTCCGCCACTTGACCCGCTGCTTGTGATTGCCCTAGTTGCCGGGGTCGTCGGGGCAGTCGTCGTTGTACTTGTTGTCATCAACAGGCGACGTTCCAAGGTTGTCTGACGGGCACAGGTTCTTTCTTCCGGACGGTGGCGGGCGATGGCGGATTCCGTCGCCTCATACCACCGTTCCGGTTATTTCTTGCTCACAATATCGTCCCCACCTCTCCTCGCATATGGTTGCAGGGTGACTCTTCGTTCTGGAGGTCCGCATTGCCGCTGCCGCTAGTGACACGACCGCTTGTGGCCGGACGGAGGCGCTTCAGGATTGGAGACGTACCCGACAGAGAAGAATCGTAGGATGGAATCAGTCCCCAGGTTCTATGGGCGAAGGGTTGAGCCAGCATTGTCAATGACCACTAGTTTATTCGGGAAATTGCCGGGGAAGACTTATATCCAAACTACCCAACACTACACCAGTTCTAGGAACTGGCAGTGGTTGGGAGGCAGCCGGATGAGAGAAGCCGCGCCACGGTGGGGTGGAGCTGTGACTGTACTTGTTCTTGTGCTCGCCCTCGGTGTTTCTATCTGGGGAACTGATGCAGGTCGGGCCACCGTACCTGCTGGCCCCGGGAATGACGTTTCCGCCGTGTGTTCAGGTCCCAACGAGTTCTATGCAGCCCCCTCGCAGATCAACGTATCTCCGAGTTGGACGCACGACTCCGGAAAGAATCTGTACATTCGGCCAGTGGCGATCTCTGGCGATGGGTCAACAGTCATCGAGGGCAGCGACACACTGGTCAGTCTGTTTGATGCCCACAGTGGAACTCTGCTGTGGACTCACGACGTCGGTGGCATGGTCTTTGATGCTGAGATCTCAAGAGATGGCAACACCTCGGTGGTGGGAGCGAACACCACACAAGTGGTGACCTTCCAGCGTTCCACGGATGTTCCACTCTGGACTGCCAACTGCAGCGATTGGGTTGCCACCGTAGATGTATCGGCAGACGGGTCCGTAATTGCGGCTGGCGACACATCTGGTATGATCTACCTGTTTCACAGGGACTCCAATCAGCCGGTGTGGACGTTCAACGCGACCGAGAGCGTCTTCTTTCTTGACCTCTCGTCTGATGGGTCGACGCTGGTTGCCGCTTCAAGGAACTACACTGTGAGCGATACGATCTACCTCTTTGATACCACAAGCAACAACACGCTCTGGACATTCTCCGCGTCGGATGCCTTCTTTGAGGTCAGCGTATCTGCGGAGGGCGAGTTGATTGCAGTGGCCGCGAACGATGCCCTCTATGTCTTCTCACGCAACAGCAATGCGACCGTCTGGAAATACGGTGGTGATGGCTTTTGGTCCCTGGACGTCTCAGAGAATGGAGATACCATCGTGGCAGGGAGATGGCGTAGGGACACGGAGAGTGTCTACGTGTGGCACTCCGACAGCAATGAAACAGTATGGAGATTCAGGACATCATATGAGATACCCGACGTGGCAACATCCGAAGATGGCAGAGAGATTGTGGTTGGATGCATGGACAACGTGACCCGAGTATTCTCTGTGACCTCGAACGAGACCGTTCTCCAGTACACATCGAGTGGTGAAGTCAACGCGGTCTCCGTATCTGAGTCTGGTGATGTTTTCGTTGTTTCAAGTGCAGGGGGCCAGACACACCTCTTCGAGCTGTCAGAGCCGCAAGCAGGATCGGTATCGCCCACACGGACTGCCTACGGTACGTCCGAACAGGTAGACCTGACCGCACAGGTCAATCCGGGCACAGCGCCCATCTCAGCCGGCCTGGTCTTGTACAGCACCGACAATAGCACGTGGAGCACGGCAGTGATGCAGAATGCAACCTCCCTGTCCAGTTCGCCCGTGGTCTTCAACGTCTCAATCGGGCCCTTCTCTGAGGGGCGCATCTACCTCCACACGTGGTTCAATGATACCTTGGGGTTCGTGGATGAAGGACAGACCATCCACGTTGATATCGACGGTACACCACCTGAGTTGTTGTCTCTAACGTACGAACCTCAGACCCCTACCTCAGAGGATGCAGTTCTCGTCAATGTCTCGGTCGACGATGCAGTCAGTGGGGTCGCCGCCGTCACCCTGCGGTACTCTGTGGACGGGGGCAACGACTGGTCCGAAGTGGCAATGGTCTCCTCGTCTGGTTCGTCCTATACGGGGACAATTCCGCCACAGCCCAACTCGACCGTCGTATTGTTCTACATTGTCGCAGTCGATGGTGTGGGCAATGAGATCACTCTTGACAACCATGGCGATTACTTCTCGTATACGGTACTGGACTACTCAGCCACAACAACGACAACGGGCACCAGTACTACTTCTGGCAGTACCACCGGGCCCTCAGGAAGCCAGCCAGGTCAAGCCCTGAGTATAGTCTTCGTGGGGCTTGCGGTCCTTGCGGCCGCAGGTGTTGCTGGTAGTTTCCTGTTTCTGATATACTTGCGTAGGGAGCGTCTAGGTGGGCCCAGTCCCTCGCAAAATGTCTAGTCTGTAGGTGATGCTTGTGAGCAGAGAGCGACTATTGATTGTGTTCTTCGTGGGGTTCTTCTTGGCAATCTTGGTTGCGCCGCATAGGGCCGCAGCAGTGCCGATTGTGGATCCCGGCGGTGGGGGAGCGTCCACTGACAACAGGGTACTAAACGGTAGCTTTGAATACGGTACTACCTCCTGGAGGGGATCTGGGATTGGCACTCCTAAAGTCGTAACGACCAGACACGTGGACGGAGACCACTCGCTACGAATCTCTGGTGTTGTCACTCTGGGAACCGCTATATACCAGATGTCGCAGGACGTAACCGACCCAGAGCCGATTACGAAGAACACACGGCTGTGCGCGTCAATAATCTTGGAGCACGACTACACCATAGCTGCGGCGACGGTCATCCTTGTGGTTTCTGTAAGTCCCAATCACTCGTTTGTTCTGGCCTACTACGTGAGCGACAATCTTGATTTCCCAGACCTCAACTTCTTGGGAATAGAGCAATATGTCATTGAAGTGGGAAACAAACAGGGTGCTTGGAAGTCATTCTGCAGGAATATCTCTGATGACATCCAGACGAAGACGGGATACGACCCTGCAGACCTCTCCATCAAGAGAGTGATACTTGATGTACGCAGTTCAAGTGTCGGCCTTGGTGCATCGTGCACTGGCTATTTTGACGACCTCTACTTGGGCAGCACACCTCCGGGCATTTGGGTAAACAACCCCGACGACGAACAGTGGGTGAGTGGGACCTACACGTTCTCAGGAACTGCAGTGGACCACCGCGGGCGGGGGCTTGCCTTCGTGGCGGCTCGGATTACTACTCCGGGCCACCTGATACCAGACTTCATGGGCCTCTGCGATGGGACGACCGAATGGAGCCTTGAATACGACACCACCCATCTCAGCGAAGGTCGCCATGAGTTCAGAGTAGATGTTTTTGACAACGCTAACACGTGGGCGCACGCCTCGGTCTTCTTCAGGGTTGACAACACCAACCCAAGTGGCACGATATCCAATCTTGAGACAGACCACTACTACCGTGGCGTGGTCACTGTGACCGGAAGCGCCAGCGACGCTCTGAGCGGAGTGGACCGAGTTCGGGTGAGAATCGACAACGGTGAGTGGGAGGCGGCAACAGGGACCACATCGTGGTCCTATGAATGGGATACGACCACTGTGAGCGACGGGAGCCATACGTTCACTGCTCGTGTGTATGACCGGGCCGGCAACTACGTCGACAGGTCTGTCCGGGTCAATATCGACAACAGTGCTCCGAGCCTTGGCACAGTCACGTTCGGTCCCAGCTACGGGTCACTCAATCAGGAATTCACAATAAGTATCAGTTCCATCACCGAGACAGGTTCGGGGGTGAAGAAAGTGGAGGCCACGGTGAAGCGGCCGGATGGCTCCACGTTCACTGTCAAAATCTCAAAGAAGAGCGATGGATCGTGGGAGGGTTCCTTCCCGCTGGGGAGCAGTGATGCAGAGGGCACGTACACGCTCGTCTCAATCTATGCGATTGACAAGATTGGTAATGAAGTGACCAACGCTTACTCGAAGAAGATTGTATATGACTACACGGCTCCCACCCTCACATTCACCTCACACGACAACTATGACCAGATATCGGGAACTGTCACCCTTTCGGGTTCTCTGAGTGATGCTGTCTCCGGACTGTATGCTGCAACAATCACGATAGACGGCTCTGAAACGTATGACATAGTGTCCAGTAGTGGTACGTGGAGCTTCAGCCTCGACACAACGGCATACGATGACGGGTATCACGTGTTCAGACTTCAGGCCCGTGACAGAGCAGGAAACGTCAGGATCATCACCTACTATCTTGCGATAGCGAACAGTCCTGAGCCTGTTGCGCCGTTCATCCCCGTAGTGAATGAGAACGGCGACTACCTCACAACAGCCTATGTGACAGTGGGGAGTTCACAGGTCACCATCCTCTGCACATTCCCCGATGGCCCCCCTGGTACGATGGCATATCTTCTTGTTGCACCGCCGTTTGACTCGCTGTGGTCGCTTCAAGATGTTGCGATAGTCGTCGATGACGGTTCGCCTGAGGGCTCGACCAAGAGTATTCTCTCTGTCTGCGAGTGGAGTACGGACACTCACAGTCTGTCGTTTCCCCTCTCTGCAGACGGCGGTGTTGGCCGTCGCTCGGTGATAGCGTTTCTCAGCAAGGCTCAGCTGTCGTGGTCAGTTTCTTCTCCGTCGAAGGTAGTCTATCAGGGACAGGAGTTTACCGTCAGTTTTACCCTTGAGAACTACGACAGCCTCTCCGAGGCCTACGGCGGAGAGTTCCGTGCGGAGCTCATTGCCTATCAGGACGGTCAAGGTGTCGTCCTTGGCACGGCTGAATGTGACTCTTCAGGGGTCTTCACGTTTGTGACGACGATTGGACCAGGTATTCTTCGCGGGGGACCGTTGACACTCCAAGCTCGACTTATTGACGTTCCAAGTTCGGTCTATGACACCACAGACTTGACCTCACCTTTGTTTGATGGATTCGTGTTCTACGAGCTGATCGGCTGGGAGTTCAGTCCAGACACCGACACAATAGTTCACTACTCTCCCACCGTGTATGACCAGCGTCAGGTCACGGTCGAGGTCCGCATTGTCGACTCTGCGGGGATTGCTACCACAATGGTTGGACAGGTGGTTGAGGTGACAGTCACCGGCCCCGGAGTGAGCGATTCATTGCTGATCTACCAGACAGAGCACGATGACGGCACATACGCTCTATTCTCATACTCGTTGACGACTGCAGGGCAGTATATCATCAATTTCACATATGTGCCCACAGGATACTACTATGGTGTTGTCAGCAGGACGATCACAGTCCAGCTATATCAGCAGCGCCCGGTTGAGACAGCGCTGGATGTTCCTGAATCATTGCAGGTGGGAACCACGGTGACTCTGCGGGCACGCGTAGTGGATGTGTGGGCTGGGGGGTACCCGGTGGCGGGAGTTCAGGTCACGTTCCAGTACCAATCCTCCGGTGTCTGGACCGACATTGGCACAGCCTCCACGGACGGAGACGGGCTAGCAACGTTGACATGGTCGCCTGCTGCTGATGAGTGGGCACGAATCGCAGGCCAAGACATCATCATAAGAACGATCAGTCAGTCCAGCGCAGTCTATCAGGCCTCGGAAGTTCAGCAGACTGTTGCCGTTGGGCTTGTTGGAACTTACTTTGTGACCCCTGTGGCCACTCCGGCGCAGATTCTTACTGGCGAGCAGATCTGCATCGAGCCGCGTCTGTTCGACCAGTTTGGCAACATCCTCGAACACAATCTGACTGTGGAGATAGTGGGGCCATATGGATACGTCCAGAGATTTGAGATGACAGCTGGCCCGGACTCGTCGCTGAACCTCACCCTCGACCTGTGGGGCAACTACACGGTGGAGGTGACCTATGCTGGCGACTCTGTTTATGGTGGAAACAGTGTGACCGAGAGTATCAGGGTGATCGGCCTTCTGACGTTCCCAGTAGTCACTGTCACGCCCGACCCGGCGAGCATCGTTGCTGGTGAGCCGTTCAACGTGCAGTTTGACCTCACCGATATCAACGGGGAGGCGATTCTCGGCGCGACGCTGCGTGTGAGTGTGACTTGGGAGGGCATCACCAGCGGGTATGTGATTGTGACCGGGGTGAATAGCACAATCACTCTGAGCTACGAGACTCGGGGCATCGCGCAAGTTCTCTGTCAGTTCGATGGTGACGCAACCTACGAACCGAGCGAGCAGAGTATTGCAGTATCTGTTCAGCGCCGCCCGGTCTCAATAGATCTCACCGTGCCGATGGACACTGTCTATCCGTATGTTGGACCCTCACTTGTCTCGTACTCATTGAGTGCCACTGTGGTGGACGCGCTCACAGGCCAGCCTCTGGACAACGTATCAGTGGTCTTCTGCTACGTGACTGAGAACAGCACGGTGCTACTCCCGGTATCCAACAGCACTGGTGACTTCAACGTGACGCTTGCGTCGGAGTATCTGGCGTGGGGCCTCTTCAATAGCATAGGGACCTCATACACAGGTTCGACAGGAGGGGCGTCGGCTGAGTGGCAGGTACCCTCGATGAATGAGCAAACACTCTACATCTTTGCTGTGACAGAACAGAGCGACAGGTATCTGACAGGGGTGAGTACGGTCTACCCCGTTGAATTCGTGCGAATACCGACGACTGTGGCGGCGGAGGCAGAATGGACCGGAGTCGGAAAAGAGGTCAACGTGTCACTGTCACTCGAAGATGTGTTCGCCCTCCCGCTGTACGACAAGGAGGTCCACTTCACTATCAGCAGTATTCTTGACTCCAAGGTGGTCGCCGAGGGAACCGCGATCACAGGTTTCAACAGCTCATTCAGTATTCAGGTACCCGAATATGGGGCCTACACCATCACAGTGTGGTTCGAGGGCGATGAATACTATCAGCCTTCCGGCGAGTACTCTGCGGTCTTCGTGGTGTCGTGGCGAAACGTCGGTATCAGTCTCGCAGCTCCGGACTGGGCATATCCGGGCGAAGAGATTCAGCTCAGCGCGCACGTCACTGATCTGAATGCCACACCGGAGAGCCATCTACTAGAGCCCGTGACCGTGTACTTTGCCTGGAAGGACGAGGCTGGGTTCCACGCCATAGGGTCGGCGCTCACCGATGAGGCGGGCACAGCCGTGCTGGAGTGGGCCTCGCAACTCGTCCCGGGCAGATATCAGCTCGTTGCGTACACTCATCGGCAGACAATCTACGATGTCGGCCTCAGTCAGTTCCACGCCTTTGAGATTCGCCCCATCAGGACGCACCTGAGCGTCTCGGTCAATCGCACGGTCACCTGGTCGTTCAACTACACCTATGACTTCTCGGTCTCCCTGACAGATCAGTTCGGAAACAATCTGACAGGCGAGGTCGTGACACTCCGATTGACGGACAACTACACCGACCTCTGGTCGTTCCTCCATTTCGATGAGGATGCCATCTGGGAGTTCGAGGACGGATCCTGCTACGGAAATCCCCTCTATCACCTCTTCGAACTGAGAGTGGTCATCGGGTACAATGACACATTCACGTGGGTTGTACCTGGGTGTATTGCTGACCGAATCTTGTTCGCTCCAAGGGCGATTGCGATTGCTGAGTACAGCGGCAATGTGACCTACCTCCCCTCTGTGTACACCACGAAGATGGACAACTGCCTGCTGAACACTCGGACTGACGTACTACTTGGCAATACCACTCTCATGCCGGGCGTGCCCGTGACTCTGACAGTCAATGTCACAGACGAAGATGGATGCATTGTCTCAAACGGCGTCGTAACGATTGTCATCGAGGACGATTTCGGACAGTCTGAGAACTGGACCATCGACTTGGGCGCCAACAACAGCATTGTATGGACCCCGTGGTCATTCGGACGTTTCACCATACACGCTGAGTATACAGGCGGCAGGTTCTATGAACTGGACTGGCACTGCGGATGTCATCATCATCCGCTGCGGGGAATTCTACGCCGTATGCGTCTCACGCGAAGCTACAATATCACAACGGTGGCTGTGGAAGGTCGACCAACTCTGCTGACGATGGAGGAGTTGCCCACTCGTCTGACTGCTGGAGAGGGCATCCTGTTGAGAGCCTCAGCCGTAGATGCTCTGACCGGTAGTCCGATACCCGGACTTGAGGTGAGGTTCTACTATCTCACCTCCGATGGGGACTTCATCCTCGTGGGATCCAATCGTACCAATGAGGCTGGACAGGCCATCTATGTGTTGGACCCACCAGCGCCATCCAAGGGACAGGGCTACGAGTCCGTATTCATCTTTGCGCAGGGCCTATCGTCAAGGACATCTGTGATGTCGTCCGTGCCACAGTACCCGACGGAGATCTGGCCTCCATCTGAGCAGTTCCAATCTTTGAGTCAGTCCGCGGCGTCTCCGGCACAGCACGACCGAGGTACTGCACGTTCTCAGATTGACATCATTGCACTGCCCATCCTCATCTCGGCGATGGCCGTGCCTCTGCAGCTGCTCAGGTCTCGGAACAGGCGTCTGTTCAAGCTGTTGATGATTGCTGTGGTGTTGTTCTCTGTCGTCTTCACCTTGTACGGCGTGCTCGGACTGGAGTCGATGAACCATCCCTTCAGGGCGGCCCTGATAGAAGACGTGCGTACGAATTTCGAGAGCGTGTCAACGCCGACGGGCAGGCCCTATGCGCCGGACAGCGATCCCGTGATGACGGGATCACTATCGTTCGGCACCATCCGAACGGCTGACTCCGGGACTATTCCATCAAGTCTTGCAGGCTACGCCGTCGCCTCGCCGAACGCGAGCTACATCGTTGTTCCTCTCAGAAAGAGACTGTGGGTGAACTTCACGGCTCACGGGCACTATGTCATCACCGTCGTCGATGGTGACAGACAACCTATTGATACGGTGGCTGGATTTGCAGACGGGAATACGACCGTAGACTTCACGATATCATCGGACAAGTATGACCCTGGCTCGACCTATGCCGTCAACATCTTTGTCACTGTACAGTCTGGTGGAATCACCTATGGCGACACGTCGTGGATAGTGATGTACGTGTCGAAGACGGCAACCCATCTCGACCTCACCCCGGAGTACGATTCTCTATACTACAGTGCAACGGCCAGAACGATGACATTGGCTGCACGACTGACCCGAGTACTTGAGAACGCGACAATTGCCAACAAGGTGGTCAGCTTCAGGTACAGGTCGGCAACCGATCTGAACTGGACTGACATTGGAACCAGTGTCACGGACGAGCGTGGTATTGCCACAATAGAGTGGTCCCTCAGTCTCACTCCAGGTAGC
The DNA here is from genome assembly GCA_029855935.1 of Candidatus Thorarchaeota archaeon. Classification (GTDB taxonomy): domain Archaea; phylum Asgardarchaeota; class Thorarchaeia; order Thorarchaeales; family Thorarchaeaceae; genus B65-G9. The sequence continues at coordinate 22,021 of JAGSHN010000007.1, forward strand.
TATGTTGTCAACGCTACGTTCGCAGGTGACTCTACCCACTTCGGGTCTACATCAGCCAAGGTGGTTGAGGTCAAGGGCGTGGCCACGGTACTGAACTTTGTAGAGGGGGCCCCGCTGAGAACCTCGGTACAATACGGTCACGCTGCCACGTTCTATGCTCGGCTCACCGACTCTCTCCACGTGCCTCTTCAGAACAGGACTGTGGAGTTCTATGTTGTGACCGGCGACCGCAGCTATCTCCTCGGTGCCAACAGGACGGGTCCTGACGGTCTTGTCGAGTTCACCTATGCTCCGTACTTCATCGCAGGCCTGTATGACATCTTGGCGGTCTTCCCGGGCGATGCCAATCACGCCCCGTCGAGGCTCACCTTCTCCGGCGGTCTGCAGGTGTTGCCAAGAATATGTGTCTTCAGTTCCGAGCTGGCTGTGAGTGCTGTAGCTGGTGACACTGTGATCATCTCCGTTCCTGTCACCGACGACCGTGGTGTCCCAGTCAGCGGAAGTCATGCCAGATTTGAGGTCTACAACCCGGAGTCCGGCACGTGGGACGTGATTGGCGAGACCGACACAGACCAGGGTGGCTACGCGACCATCGAGTACACGGTGAATGTCACGCCCGGTGCCTACGTGATCAGGCTTGTCATAGAGGGTGATGCGACACTTGATGGTGGCGTACTACAGGGAACTCTCACAGTCGGCGCAAGACCAACGACGGTTCGCCTGGTCAGCGTGGAGGGCGACTACGGTCAGGCTGTCACATTGACTGCACACCTCCAGGACTCCGACGGTCTGGCCCTCCCGGACTCCACACTGCTATTCTATGTGAGGATCGATGACACTTGGCGCTTCATCGGTTCCGCACTCACGACCTCGGACGGGTGGGCTGAACTGTCCTGGGTGATTGACCTCCCCGCGGGACAGTACGATGTGCGAGTCGTCTTTCCGGGTGACAGCCTACACGCATCCAGTCAGTCAGTCGGTCCAATGATGACTGTCGAGACTGTGCCTGCGGTGTTGGCCCTATCCGTGCCCACTGAGGCCTTCATCACGTTGCCAATGTCTGTCAACGTCTCACTGCACGATGCGCTAGGCGCACCGCTTGGACAGCGAGTGGTCACGCTGTCAATTGCACCATCCACTGGCGTCGCGACGACGGTGACGCTTCAGACCGACGAGAACGGCACTGCCTCGTTTGTCTACGTTCCGCCGTACCTTGGAGAGTACTCTGTGACTGCGACCTTTGCGGGCGACTCGTTCTATGATGACTCAACAGCGAGTGGACAGTTCGTGGCAAAGAAGATAGAGGTCTCAATCTCCCTCGTCCTCAGCAAGACCAGTGGGCACAGGGGCGATAGGATTCTCTTCTCAGGAATGGCCACGATACGGCCTGATGGAGAGACTGTTCCGGCCTACCGCGGCATCCCGTTTGATATGGTTCTCGTGGGCAACGAGGACTTTCCCGTTGGGAGTTACAGCATCAGGACGGAGGACGGCGGTGTCATCACTGGCTGGTGGGAGATACCACGATACCTGTCCGACAATATCAGCAGACTGTTCGATGCTGGCGACTACACATTCAGGGTGAGTGCTGCTCCCGGGACTGCCTTCACCGGGGAGACTACCTTCGAGTTCAGGATAATTCTCCGGACGACCCTGACTGTCGAGCCAGTCTATCCAACTGTCAACGGGGCAACACTCAGCAGTCCCTACGTCGACATCCCTATGGGTTTCACCTTCTCTCTTGTCGACGAGGACAACCGACCAATGCAGGACTATCTGCTCTATACCGACATCGATGGCTCTGGCTGGAGTGAGGTCTCCACCGACAAGTCTGGTCAGTGGTCGGCCAATGGATTTGTCCCCGACACTGCCCGTGGCATCTATGCTCGTGCGAAGTTCGAGGGCACTCCCTACTTTGACCCCGCGTGTGACGGTGTCGCACTGCAGGTCCTACGTCGTGATATGCGACTGAGCATGACCCTTGGCAACACCTATGTCCATCGTGGCGACGAGCTTGTGATCACCGTGTCTGCCACCGACCTGCTTACCGGTAATCCGATTACGGGAGAACCGGTCGAGTTCGTCGTGTACGTAGATGGCGAGAAGATGGCAACGACCTCAGTCAGCGCGACGCCCTCCCTGCTGGGTATTGTCCTGCCCTCCTGGGTGAAGGCCGGAAACCACTCAGTCACTGTCCGTGCCGATGTCTCAAGGGTGTACCTCTCGGATGAAACCGAGCAGGTCATCTCTGCTTACGAGCATACCCGATTGGATCTCACCGTGCCCTCCGAGGCAAACACAGAGGACCAGGTTCGCGTCCTCGTATCGCTGGAGGACGAAGATGGCCTTCCTGTGAGGGACAGATTCGTCACGGTCTCCATCACGAAGCCCGATGGTTCTATGCTCCTCAGAATCCTGAGGACAGACGCTCTCGGCCACGGATCCACTGTTCTCACGCCAATGAGAGGCGGGGTCTACTCCCTCTCGGCAGAGTTCGGTGGGGAGTTTCACTACGTTCAGAGCAGTGTCGAGCCAACAGGGATGATTGTCGAGGCGCTTGAGGCCCAGAGCGAGGCTGGTCCGTCTCCGCTGTGGATGCTACCAATCATTCTGATGATAATCGTCAACTGCTTCTTGGAGGCGGCCACTCTGGGAATGGTGAGCTTCCTTGATGTCTCCGTGCCGATGGGTGGTGGCACTCTCAGGCTATTCAAGTACTCCTATCCGTGGATCGAGATCCAGTGGGCCAAGGTAAGGGTGGGCCTCGTGGACGTGGACGTACCGGTTCCCGTGCTTGTCCTGAAGAGTGAGGCCAGCTACGAGTGGCAGTCTGATGACAAGAGTGTCACCGTGAGTTCAAAGGATGGCGATGCTACGGCCATGCTCTTTGGGAATGCGAATCTGATGGAGGTCGTGGACGATGCCTGGTTGAAATTCCAGCCTGACTTCAGTGTTCCCCAGGAGTCCACTCCCTCCCCGGGCAGACCGGGCACCGACACGAGATCAACATCCGCTTCTGCCATGTGCGAGACTGTTGACACTATGCCGTCCTCCATCTTGTACGACTCCCCACACACTGGTGTCCCGTTCGCGGAGACACCGGTTCTTCCTGAGCCCCGAGGAACGGCCAGTTCGCACAGTGGCTTCACAGTCGAGATACTCACTCCCGCAATCGGTCAGAGAGTGGAGGCTGGTGTCCCGGTGACAGCACTGGTCGACGGTCTCAATGCCTCGCAGATCGACTCTGTGAATCTGTACGTTGACGATGAGCAGGTCGACACAATGTCACCCTACATAGAGACAAGCAATGCGACCTGGTTCAAGGGATTCTGGTATTCTCAAGAGCTTGACGGAGTGACCCCGAAGTGGAGCAACGGTCCGCATATGCTGAAAGTCGAGGTGAGGACAAAGTCCGGAGAAACATCAGAGGCCAAAGTTCCAGTCAACGTGTTCAACCTCTCGACAATTGGCCTGGGATTCATCATAATGCTGGCGACGGAGGTCCTCATCACTGTCCTGGTAGCTCTGCTTGGACCATTGATAGAGAAGGCCATAGAGTTCATCGCCAAGTCGAATCCGACGGCTGGCGGCATTCTTGAGGCCATCGCATCAACGCTGCTCTTTGTACTGACGTACTATATGACGATCTTCCTCGTCGATATGCTGCAGGGACTTGTCGGCTACGGTTTCCTGACGACCAAGATACTCGGGACATCGTTCATGTCTGGCCATCTCATCGGCCTGATTGTCTTCATTCTGGGAATGATTCTTGGGATGACTGTGTCGGGATTCAAGACAAAGAACTATAGGACAGCTGACAGATTGGCGCTGTTTGTGACTGGATTGACCCTGAAGGTCTACTTCAAGTTCTTGGAGCGGCATCTCCCCGATATTCTGGCAGGCTTTGGGCCAGCTGCCGACTTCGTGGAGTTCGAGATTAGTGTGCTTGAGTCAGGTCTAGAGGAGCTAGTAATCGGAATCCTGCTTGCTCTCATGTACAAGAAATACGTGTCGAAGCAGATGCGGAACACAATGCTATATCAGTCAGGAGCGATGGGTATCTGCATAGCAGGAATCGAGATTATCTTCATAACAGAGAGAGAGGCAGAGATACTGTATGAGGAGTGACATCGTGTCGACTCACTGGCGACAGAGGAAAGGTCTCCAGCCCGTCTACCGTCTGGGAGAGTTGCCTGATGAACGGATCAGAGAGGTGTGAGACCGTGACCCGGTCGCTGCCGGTCAGCTCATCTCAGAGGGCGAAGGCGCGGACTAGGGCAATCTCGTTTCCCCAGCGAGTCGACGATGAGGTGGTTCTGAGTGTTGACTGCACTCGACGATGCTCTGGTCTTGCGTACGACGTACTGATATAGTACCATCTACCGTCCTGGCGAAGAGGAGAGAGACAGGGTGAAGGACGAGCACTCGGAGGCGGACGAAGCTCTGTTGGAGATCGCTGTGGGGATGTGCGAGCGGCTCGGTATCGCTCCACCAGAGCGAATCGAGATGGATGCAAACACACTCCACATCTTTCCGGCCGCACTTGGTGTCGCGACGCTCCCACACTTGGACAACGACGGCACACTACATCTCCACCCCGCGCTCGTAGAGGAGCTCGGCGATGAGGCCGTGGCCCAGGCAATTCTCCAGACCGTACTGCGCCGACGTGGCAACGTACTGGTCCGTTGGCATCCGTACATGTACATTGTTCTCCTCATTGTGCCTTGGGTCGGGGCCTTCATGGGCTTCGACTATGTGGAGGGGATCTCGACATCCTTGCCTCTGCCCCTGCTCTACCTTGTGCCCCTGCTGGGATACTGGGTGGGTGCTCTTCTCTTCGAGCGCGTGTATCGGCCCCACATAGAGTTTGTCGTGGATACGATGAGTAGGATGGGCGTCTGGAACGAGGAGGATGCACGCGAGTTTGCGCAGGGCACCAAGACTGGTATGAGGTACCTTGCGCTCTGTCTATGGCTCCTCCTCTTTGTGCACGTAGGGTTCAGGATTGGCCTGTTCCGCTAGTGGCGGCCTAGCGAAGCCGATTTCCCAATCCTTTTGAGCAGGCCCCCGCCAAACAACAGCGGTTGGCGCGTATGAGTAGTCGAGTTGGTGGCGTGGGAACAATGAATACAGCGGTACTATCAACATTCTCGATTGCTGCGAGAGACCCCGGGAATGGCGACCTGGGTGTGGCCGTGCAGAGCAAGTTTCCTGCGGTCGGTGCCATCGTGCCGTGGGCGAGGGCCAATGTTGGCGCCATCGCCACACAGGCGTGGGCGAATGTGTCCTACGGTCCGAGAGGACTTGAGCTGCTGGCTCAGGGAATGTCTGCGGGCGACGTTGTCAAGAAACTGGTCGCAGAAGACGAGCGGGCAGAACACAGACAGGTCGGCGTAGTGGACTCGAAGGGCCGTGCTGCCGCTCATACAGGGTCGGAGTGCATGGAGTGGGCCGGTCACATCGTTGGTGACGGCTACGCGTGTCAGGGCAACATCCTCGCGGGGGAGGCTGTGGTGACCTCCATGGCCGAGGCGTTCGAGAGTACAGAGGGTGATCTCATCGACAGACTGTTCGCGGCACTCAAGGCCGGACAGGCCGCTGGTGGTGACCGCCGCGGGATGCAGTCCGCGGCGATGCTTGTGGTCCGCGAGGCTGGTGGTTACGAGGGCGGCTCTGACAGGTACTTGGACATCAGAGTGGACGACCACCCCGACCCAATCAACGAGCTTGAGCGCATCTCCAAGATCTACGATATGACGCTGCTGAGCCGTGAGGACCCGAGCAGGCTGTTGACCATAACCGGAGATGTCGCACAGCGGGTCCAGGAGGCGCTTGTCGCACTGGGCTATCTGGACACCGTCGCTGGGCCGGGGTTCCCGGAGAGGGCGCAGAGGGCCCTCAACGAGTTCATCGCGGTCAACAACTTTGAGAACAAGATGCGCGATGATGGCAAGATCTGGCAGAGCGTCTACGACTACCTGCTCGACAAGGCACGTGAGAGGAAGGCCAGACTCCGGCGCTGAGAGAACGCTGTTCCACGAGACCACCTCGCCAGCCCGGCTACGCGGCACCTACTCATCACGACATACCGAAGAATTGATATTCAAAACTCGAAGAACTCTTCCGTGGAGAATGGCATTCGGTCCGGGGAGCGTCAACAGCCCCCTGAAGACCTGAGTGAATGAGTAGAAGGAGGGTAGGCGCAATGGCCAGCAAGTCAAAGGAGATAAACGTGCTGAAGGAGTCCAGTAGGATCATTCCGAGCAATGCGCGACCCAAGACGGAGACGAAGTTTCCGAAGATTGACTCATTGAACCGCCTGTAGGCGATCTTGAGGAACCGGGGCACGACCGTACGCCAGACTGCGCGATGCGGTGCCGTGCGTCCGGGTCCCCCGTTTTTCTGGTCTGTTTCGTACACTCCAACACCTGAGGGTCGGAACAAGTGACCCGCGAGATACTCCCTGAGAGATGCGGCGTTGACCTGAATCACCCGTGCACGCCAAGTGTGACTGGGAGCCAATCCGAAACTAGAAGTGTCTCAGCTCCGCCTCGGTCAGATTCAAACTGGCGTCTTCGTTTTTGAAGAACTTGTGTATGGTCTGTCAGAACCTGCCTGTAGTCCGATTCAAACATTGGGCGGTCATCGTAGTGATCGTGGCTATGCCGCCTCTCAACCCTACCGCCTAGTCCGATTCAAACGTGCAATATCCACGCAATGATGCCCTGAAGGAATGCGGTTTCAACCCTACTTCTAGTCCGATTCAAGCTCGTCAGGATAGTCCACAGATGGGGTGGAATGCGATAGTTTCAACCCTACTTCTAGTCCGATTCAAACTTCTTCTACAGGGCATTGGGTGGTCTGTCTGGCCTTGGTTCCAACCCTACTTCTAGTCCGATTAAAACCGGACTCTGTCATCGTGCAGAGTGCCGACAGAGAGTAGTTTCAACCCTACTTCTAGTCCGATTCAAACGATACCATGCGTGTCGCTAAGGTCAAGCCAATCGAGGTTTCAACCCTACTTCTAGTCCGATTCAAACAATCGACATCTACCTCTATGCGCCGAGTTACTGCGAGGTTTCAACCCTACTTCTAGTCCGATTCAAACACGTAATCAGACGCACCGAGCCTGACCCGATATACGACGTTTCAACCCTACTTCTAGTCCGATTCAAACTCTCCTCCTACGAGGATGGAGAGGCGCGTGGAGTTGTGTTTCAACCCTACTTCTAGTCCGATTCAAACGAGGGCTACTCCGAGTCCTTCGCCGACGTCAGCGATGTTTCAACCCTACTTCTAGTCCGATTCAAACTCATCATCTACATAGTACAGCCCACCGTCCTACACAGGGTTTCAACCCTACTTCTAGTCCGATTCAAACGCTGATGAACGCAACAATTGCCAGAGCAGTAGCAATGTTTCAACCCTACTTCTAGTCCGATTCAAACACCGAACACTTCCCAGAGACCCTGTCTCTCGCGATGAGTTTTAACCCTACTTCTAGTCCGATTCAAACCGTCTTGTCTGGCCCGCTCGGACTCGCATTCGAGCTGTTTCAACCCTACTTCTAGTCCGATTCAAACGCGGGAGATGGACTTCGATCAACTCCTCCGCGCCATGTTTCAACCCTACTTCTAGTCCGATTCAAACGCGAGATAGTCGCGGGCGATATAGTGTCAATCCGGGAGAGTTTCAACCCTACTTCTAGTCCGATTCAAACTCCTTCGTTTCTTGTTTTTAAGATGATAAGACGCCTAGTTTCAACCCTACTTCTAGTCCGATTCAAACCCGCGTGCGTTTCATTGACGAGCTGTACGCGATTGTGGTTTCAACCCTACTTCTAGTCCGATTCAAACGAGTGGAGTTCGAACACTTACATCTACGACAACACAGTTTCAACCCTACTTCTAGTCCGATTCAAACTACAACAGGGAAATCTGTTATCACACCCGCAACAGAGGTTTCAACCCTACTTCTAGTCCGATTCAAACCACAGGGTCGACATCTATGACGCCCGTGCCGTCCTCGGTTTCAACCCTACTTCTAGTCCGATTCAAACAGCGAGAGCTCAGGCTGCTGAGATACGTCTACGTCTGTTTCAACCCTACTTCTAGTCCGATTCAAACCTACTCGAGGAGGAGATTCGCGGGCTGTTCTACTGTGGTTTCAACCCTACTTCTAGTCCGATTCAAACCCTCCGAGTCGTTGACATCACCGTCATCTGACCGTGTCGTTTCAACCCTACTTCTAGTCCGATTCAAACCCACAGTGGCAATGAACCTGAGCACCTTTGCCACCAGGTTTCAACCCTACTTCTAGTCCGATTCAAACAGACTGGATGAAGTGCGCAATCATCCTGATCATCATGTTTCAACCCTACTTCTAGTCCGATTCAAACGAGGACGAATCACCCTAGTGAATCCCTACAAGTTGCGTTTCAACCCTACTTCTAGTCCGATTCAAACTGGGTGGAGGAGGCCTGTGGATATGACCTACACCCCAGTTTCAACCCTACTTCTAGTCCGATTCAAACGCGATGAGATGACAAGGACGATAGAGATATACACAGAGTTTCAACCCTACTTCTAGTCCGATTCAAACTGAGGAGGCCTATACCGTTGTGGAGGGTCTTCTTGAGTTTCAACCCTACTTCTAGTCCGATTCAAACTCGCAATGTGTCGTACCGACGCTATCAGACTGACCCTGTTTCAACCCTACTTCTAGTCCGATTCAAACCAATGGTCACGAGGACCGTCAGCGCTCACGACCTCGGTTTCAACCCTACTTCTAGTCCGATTCAAACCCTCAGTACCTCCTCTGCGAACTGCTCCAAACAGCTAGTTTCAACCCTACTTCTAGTCCGATTCAAACGAGTATGCAAGGGCCGAAATGAAGAAGTTCCATCGCGGTTTCAACCCTACTTCTAGTCCGATTCAAACAGATAGTCGACATCAAATCGCACCCGCTCACCACTGTGTTTCAACCCTACTTCTAGTC
>JAGSHN010000028.1 GCA_029855935.1 Candidatus Thorarchaeota archaeon
GACGGCGTCAGTCTGATCTTCGTCTGGTCTCTGAGTTCTCTCGCCCCCGGCCAGGAACAGGTGTTCATTGTGAAGTACGAGTTTCCTGTCTCCCTCGGAGCGAACGGGGGTCAGTCGCTGACCTTCTCCCCACTGGCTGCAGGTGTCATCGGCCTGGTCGCCGGCGCGGTGTTGATGTTCTTGGTTCCGCGTGCGTGGCGAGTATTCGTGGAGAGACGACGAGTGAAGTTGGTGGGCATCACCGATGAGGAGAGGGAGATACTTGAGATAGTGGAGCGCAAGGGCGGCTCGTGTCCGCAGAAGGAGCTCTACGAGGTGATGAACGTGTCACAGGCGAAGATCAGTCTGCTACTGAAGGGGCTTGAGTCTCGTGGGCTCATCCGCCGGCTCCGGGAGGGACGTGAGAACATAGTCTACCTCCTTGAGGAGTAGACACTCACGGGACAGTATTTATATCCGTCACGCAGGTCACTCACACCCAAACACCCTGATGAGGTGTGTTCTTGAGTCCATCGAGAAAGATACGAGTCCTCATAGCAAAGCCGGGTCTGGACGGACACGACCGTGGCGCAAAGGTAGTGGCCCGTGCGCTCCGGGACGCGGGGATGGAGGTCATCTACACCGGTCTGCGCCAGACCCCGGAGATGATTGTGCGAGCTGCCATTGACGAGTCTGTGGACGTCATTGGTCTGAGCATCCTCAGTGGTGCTCATATGGCCCTGTTTCCGAGAGTGATGGAGCTCCTCAGGAAGGAGGGTGCTGACGACATCCTCGTCATCGGCGGCGGCATCATACCGGAGGACGACATCCCCGAGTTGAAGAAGCACGGCATCGCGGAGATCTTCGGCCCGGGAACGCCTCTTGACGAGATTGTGGACTATATACGCAAACACGTCAAGGTCTAGACACAAAGAGGACACAGACATTGCGCGTCGAGGACTTGGTGAGGGGTGTTCTTGAGGGCAAGAGACGTCCTCTGGCAAGACTCATCACTATGATAGAGAACGAGGACCCCCAGGCCAGCGAGGCGCTGAGACTACTGTATCGGCACACTGGTCGCGCCCACATTATCGGGATAACTGGGCCGCCCGGTTCGGGAAAGAGCACCTTGGTCACCAGAATGACTGCTGAGTACCGACGACGAGGTCGGACAGTGGGGATTGTGGCCGTTGATCCCTCCAGTCCGTTCTCTGGAGGCGCACTTCTCGGCGATCGCATCAGGATGCAGGAGCACAGTCTTGATGAGGGCGTCTTTGTCCGCAGTATGGGAACGCGCGGCCATCTCGGTGGCATAGCAAGGGCGACCTCGGATGTTGTTCGAGCGATTGACGCCTCGGGAAAGGATGTCATCATAGTCGAGACGGTGGGTGCGGGGCAGTCCGAGGTCGAGATCATCGACATTGCGCACACGGTCGTTGTAGTCGATGTCCCGGGGAGCGGCGATGATATACAGGCTATCAAGGCTGGGATAATGGAGATTGCAGACATCTTCGTCGTCAACAAGATGGACCTCCCGGGCGCTGACAGGAAGGTGTCCGAGATCAACGCTATGCTGGACCTCGACCAGAAGATGGGCGAGTGGCGCCCTCCTGTACTCCTCACCAACGGTCGTACTGGTGAGGGCGTTCCCGAGCTAGTGGACAAGATTGACGAGCATATGGTCTTTCTCCGCGAGAGCGGTCTGCTGGAGGAGAAGGGCCTTCAGCGCAGCCGTGACGAGCTTCACCAGATAATGGAGTATCGTCTCACCCGCGAGCTTCTACAGCATCTTCGTGGCAGGCCGGAGTACGAGCGGGCCATCAAGATGATTGCCCAGCGCCATGACGACCCCTACAGCGTGGCCCAGCGCCTGATTGCGGAGTTCCTTGTCGAACTGAGCAGAAGCGGTGGCGGTGATGAAGATGGTGGATGAGGAGGAGAGACGTGAGATTCAGAGTGCACTTGAGGCATGGGAGAAGGGTCCGGTCGCCAAGACCGTCAGTCGTTTTCCGGAGCGGAGGGAGGCCTTCGCAACGCCCTCCGGGATTACTGTGAAACGTCTCTATACGCCTCTTGATGTTGACTCCTTGAAGTACAACCGCGATCTCGGCTTCCCTGGCGCGTACCCCTTCACACGTGGTGTCCAGCCAACTATGTACCGTGGTCGGCTGTGGACTATGCGACAGTACAGCGGCTTCGCAACAGCAAGGGAGACCAACGAGCGGTTCAGGTATCTTCTCGAACAGGGTCAGACGGGTCTCTCGGTCGCATTCGACCTTCCCACGCAGATTGGCTATGACTCAGATCATCCAATGGCGCGTGGCGAGGTGGGAAAGGTCGGCGTCGCAATCGACTCTCTCGCCGATATGGAGGTCCTCTTTGACTCAATCCCTCTCGACCGCGTCAGCACGTCTATGACGATCAACGCCCCTGCTGCGGTCCTTCTCGCGATGTACATAGCCGTCGCCGAGAAGCAGGGGGTGCCTATGGAGAAGCTTCGGGGGACAATTCAGAACGACATCCTGAAGGAGTATGTGGCCCGCGGGACGTACATCTTCCCTCCGCAAGAGTCTATGAGGCTGATCACTGACATATTCAAGTTCTGCTCCGAGAAGATGCCTCTGTGGAACACCATCTCAATCTCGGGCTATCACATCCGTGAGGCCGGCTCGACGGCCGTGCAAGAGGTCGCGTTCACCCTTGCTGATGGTATTGCCTATGTACAGGCAGCCATCGATGCAGGCCTCGATGTTGACAAGTTCGCCTCGAGACTCTCATTCTTCTTCGGTTCGCACAGCAACTTCTTCGAGGAGGTCGCAAAGTTCAGGGCAGCGCGACGGCTGTGGGCAAGGATCATGCGGGAACGATTCGGTGCGCGCGAGGACCGGTCGTGCAGAATGAGGTTTCACACACAGACCGCCGGATGCACGCTCACAGCACAGCAGCCTGAGAACAATGTCGTCCGTGTCACCCTCCAAGCGCTGCAGGCGGTGCTCGGTGGGACTCAGTCTCTTCACACCAACTCGCGTGATGAGGCTCTCTCGCTCCCGACGGAGGAGTCAGTTCGAATCGCACTGCGCACCCAGCAGATAATTGCCTTTGAGACGGGCGTGACCGACACGGTCGACCCGCTGGCGGGCTCGTACTTCATCGAGAGCCTCACCGACGAGATTGAGCGCCGCGCGATGGAGTACATCAAGAAGATTGACGAGATGGGTGGTGCCCCCCGCGCCATTGAGAAGGGATTCATTCAGCGGGAGATAACGCAGAGCGCGTACGAGCATCAGCGTCTTGTTGACAGCGGCGAGAGGGTCGTTGTGGGAGTCAACAAGTTCGTCATAGAGGAGGGCCATACCTTTGACTACATGCGCGTCGACCCCGAGGCTGAGAGACGACAGATAGAACGTGTCCGCAGCGTCCGTGCCTCTCGTGACCAGTCCGCCGTGGACGATGCACTTGCCGCGCTACGTGCGGCTGCTGAGGGGACTGACAACCTGATGCCCTTCATCTTGGACGCTGTCCGTGCCTACGCGACTCTCGGGGAGATCTGTGATGTGCTCCGAGGTGTCTTTGGGGAGTATCGTGCCCCTGATGTCCTGTAGATGAGATAACGAGGTGAGAGTGTTGGCTGTGAAAAAGATCGACCATGTGGGTATCGCGGTCAGCAGCATAGACGAGGTGCTGCCGTACTATCGAGATGTCCTCGGCCTGAAGTTTCTGGGAGAGGAGGTCATCACCGAGCAGAAGGTGAGGGTTGCTTTTCTCGGGATTGGTGAGAGCCGGATAGAGCTGCTTGAGCCAACGTCCGATGACAGCCCGATATCAAAGTTCCTTGAGAAGCGCGGTGGTGGAATACACCACATTGCCATCCTGGTCGACGACATAGACAGAGCCCTTGAGGCACACCGGAGTGAGGGGCGTCGTCTCATCGATGAGAAGCCACGTGCCGGTGCTCACGGGATGAGAATTGCCTTCGTCCATCCGAAAGCCGCCTCGGGTGTACTCCTTGAGCTCTGTGAGCGCAAGACGGAGTAGACCTCGCGGACAAGTAGATGAGCGACGCGTGGGCGGCGCAACACAGCAGTGTCATCTCCGGCCGGCAGCACTGAGTACCTCACTGATCACATCGGCCGTGTACAGTACGTCATCTCTACTCACCATTCTGTTCAACACGAACCGAATCCTCGACCCGTACTCGCCGTAGACAAGAACGCCTCTCTCTCTGAGCCTGGCTGCAAACTCGGGGGCGGTGATGTTGAAGTTGTCCAGCTGGATGAACACAATGTTCGTTTCTGGCTCATCGACCAGCAGACCCTCTATCTCTGCCAGCCTTGAGTACAGCAGGCGTGCATTCTCATGGTCCTCCTTGAGGCGGTCGACCATCTTCTCCAGCGCAACAATACACGGTGCTGCAATGATTCCTGCCTGCCTCATTCCCCCGCCGAGCTTCTTCCTTGTCCGCAGTGCCTCGTGAATGAACTCCCGGGTCCCAGCAACCACCGAACCCACCGGGGCGGACAGGCCCTTGCTGAAGCATATCTGCACAGAGTCCACCTCTCTCACCAGCCTACTCGCCGGTAGTCCAAGGGCCACTGCTGCATTGAACAGTCGTGCACCGTCACAGTGGACGATCAGCCCGTGGTCGTGGGCAACCCGCGCCAGTGCGTCAACTTGGTCAGGCCTTATGATGGTACCACCCGCATAGTTGTGTGTGTTCTCCACAACGACCATCGCGGTGCGTGCGTAGTGCGGATTATCCGGACTGATTGCGCGCTCCAGAGTCTCGGGGAGAATGTACCCTCTGACCCCATCGACGGGCTTTGGAAACAGGCCTCCCAGCGAGGCCATTGCTCCCGCCTCGAAGAGGAACGTGTGTGACCTGCGCTCGACCACGACCTCATCACCGCGTCGTGTCTGTGAGAGAAGCGAGACGACGTTCCCCTGTGTGCCGGATGTCACAAGGAGCGCAGCCTCCTTTCCGAGGGCTCGAGCGGCCTTCTCTTGAAGCTCGTTCACGACCTCATCCTCGCCCGCGACGTCATCACCGAGGCGACCCTGGTGGTAGGCCTCGACTATTGCCTGTATCATCTCATCTGTCGGCTGCGTGAACGTGTCACTGCGGAGCTCGATCATTCTCATACGTGCCCGCTGGCGTGCACCCAACGATTAGGCTTTCGGTAGCAGCGCAGGTAGGAACTGTTAAAAAATCAGTGCTCTGCCCGTGGCCAGTAGGTGCGTGTCAGCGATGAACGACGGCCCTAGCTATATCTCTCGAGTCCGCTCATTTGACCGGAACGGCCGTCTGTACATCCTGTCGGACATTCTCTCCGCGTTCTATTTCGGCATATACAATGTGATATTCAATCTCTACATACTTGAGATTGGCTTTGGGGAGGACTTTCTCGGTCTTCTCTTGAGTGCTGGAATGTTCGGCACGGCTGCTGTCGCGCTCCTTGCAGGAATGGTCTCTGATAGGTACAGCCGTCGAAGAATCATCTTTATTGCTGGGACCGTGAATCTCGTATGCACGCTTGTCTTGTCGGTCGCTACCAACGGACTGATCCTGATACTCGCAGAACTCGCGTTTGGAGTGGCAGGCGCATTCTTCTACGTGGCGTGGCTTCCATACATCACAGGTCTCACGACGGACGATGAGAGGGCACATCTCTTCAGTGTGAATTCTGGACTCTCTCTCCTTGCCGTGTTCTTTGGTAATCTTGTCGGAGGATTTCTTCCCGGCCTGCTGAGTAGACTTCTCGGGACTGGCAGCTCTATGGTGATACCGTTCAGGTATACCCTCCTCCTCTGTGTGGTGTTCTTTGGCCTCAGCATTGTCGTGATTGTGCCTATGGGCCCCGACCGCTCATCGCTCACCCAGGTGCAGTCATTTGGTCTCGGCAATGTCCGGAACTGGCGGTTCCTGAAACGCTACACCGCATCAGTTGTCACAATCGGTCTCGGCGCAGGAATGATAGTCCAGTTCTTCAACATATTTTTCTCAGCCGAGGAGACCTTTGGGGCGTCTACCGAACTCATCGGTATCATATTCGGGCTGAACACACTCGTTCTCGCCACAGGCAACTTTGTGGCTCCCGTGCTGTCAGACCGGCTGGGAAAGGTGAGGACAGTGGCGGTGACGGAGCTACTCTCAATCCCCTTCCTTCTCCTCATTGCGTGGTCGCCCGTACTTGAGGTCGCGGTCTTCGCCTACGTGATGCGTTCTGCACTGATGAATATGGCCGGACCAGTGGTTCAGGCGTTCTTCATGGAGCAGCTTGCAGAGGAGGAACGCTCCACTGCCTCAGGACTGCTCACGAGTGCTGACTCTGTGGCTCGGGGTGTGGCGTCTAACATCGGTGGCACTCTGCTGGCAATGGGCCTCTACCGGCTACCCTATGTCATTGTGTCTGGGCTGTACCTCCTCGGAGTCGCCCAGTTCTACTACTTCTTCCGTCATGAGGAGCGCAGGGGTGCCTATCCCGAGGTAGACGTTGTCGTGGTCTCGGAGCCGGAGACGGGGACCGACATCACATAGGATGGCGGTAGGTGGTTGGCCCAACGGGGCCTGGTGAGTTACAAACTGTGGCTCAGCCGTCGAAAGGGCGGATCCCTGCGTGCGGTATTCCTATGTCACTTCGGGTAGATCTGGGCCGCACGCTTCACTATCTCCTCGTCCGCGGGAAACAGTAGTGGGATGGACGTGTAGGAGGGGACCTGACAGGGATTGCCCTTGGCCACATGGACGACGACCTTTGGCCTTGTACTGTCCTGTGCGTGATCGACCTCGATGACATAGCTCATAGCAGTGAATGGAGTACCGTCCCCCTCAGGATGCATACAGATGCTGGCCTGCCCCTTCGCCTCGCCGTGATCCCTCAACAGGTCGAACACGTCCTTTACGTTGTCCACTCTCCTGATGAGCTCGTAGCCACGGTCGAGTCGTTTCACAGACGCATCGTAGAAGTTGGGGCCGAACCTTGAGGTGTACTGCCTCACCTCATCCTCGGTGTCAAGCATGATGTGATGGCTACTGCGCAGAACCTTCTTTGGTGACCACTCGATGTTGTGTTGCTCGCCCGCAAGCTCTACCACAAGGGCGCTGTCGCTGTCGGCAAGTATCAGATTCCCCCATTGATACTTCCGGCCTGTCCTCAGGTGGTCCTCCACCATTGCCAGTGCGTCCTCAGCGTCCTTTGCGAACATCAATATCTGTTCTGTCAGAACGTGGTAGGAGGGCTCCTGTGTCGACATCACGTGGGTGTTTGCTGCCACGAGTCCGTAGCGATTCACTCCAACTGCGATACCGCTCACCTGTCCGGTCACAGGATCGATTCCCTTGATGCCAAACGCGTCCACGTCGTAGAACAGCTCGTCACTGTGGGCGGATGTTGTGAGGTCCCGGTTCTTGAAGAGCACAGTCTTCTCGAGCTCAGGAAGTATCACGGCACCAGCAAGGCTAGTCATTTATTCGCACCGTCAGAAGGGTATTTTATCCGCTATATGATGTTATCTGTGGTCTAGTTTGCTGTGGCCACGCGGGTGAGATATGATGACCGGGAGGCCTGATCTCAATGGACCTAGATGAGGCACTGAAGAGTGTGCCTCTCACGCTGATTCGGCCTGTCGTCATCAGTGTTCCCACGACCGTTTCAACCAACACGCTGGCGCGTGACCTGTTGTCTCACGGCGAGGGGCGTGAAGGTCTGATAGTCATTGCAGAGAGCCAGTCCGGGGGTCGTGGCCGGGGCAAGAGGACCTGGCACTCACCGGGCGGAGGTCTGTATATGTCGGTGGTCCTCAGGCCATTGCCTACAGTGGAGAGGGCCCCGGTACTCAGTCTTCTGGCAGGGGTGTCCGTTGCGCAGGCAGTGGAGCAGATATCGGGTGTGCATCCTCTTCTCAAGTGGCCTAACGACATACAGTTGTGGGAACGAAAACTTGGCGGGATCTTGTCGGACCTTGTTACGGAGCCACAACCGCTGGTCATAGTTGGCATCGGGGTCAATGTGAACACTCCGTCGGCGATGTTTCCGCCTGGCATTCGAGAGACGTCTATCTCACTGATTGATGTCACCCACCATCAGCACGACATTGTCAAACTGGCAGCGACGGTCATACGTCAAATGGACCTCTTGTTGTCCAAGATCATCTCGCCGGGTGGAACCGACGGTGTACTTGAACTGTGGCGTCAGAGGTCCGCCACATTGGGCCGGAGGGTCAGAGTGAGTCTCTCGTCTGGCGAGATGGAGGGGATGGCCATCGACGTGGACTCCTCGGGGTCCCTCATTGTCCAACTCGACGATGGGTCTCTCCGCAGCATCAGCGCAGGAGAGGTCATCCACCTTCGCACCTAGTGATCGGTGTGAGGAGAAGGTTCATCAGCAACTGATGTCGCCTCTCTGACAAGTCAGGTGAGGAGAAAAAGTGGTTGATCTCGTAGTGACGGTCGAGTCTGCACTCTTGGAGAAGGTACGTTCCGCGCTCGAGCAGGTCGCTGGCGTACGCAGGAAGAGCACCACCAACAAGTATGAGGTATTCAGGCTGGGATGTCCGGGTGGCAGCATAGTCGCCTACACGTCTGGCAAGATTGTGGCCAATGGCCCCACTGCAGCCTCATTGCTCGCCGATGCTGTAGCCTCTCTTGGCACGGCTCAGACAGGCGTGGTTGTTGGCTCCGACGAGGCAGGCAAGGGGGAATGGCTCGGTCCGCTTGTCGTGGCTGCGGTTGCTCTTACGCCGGGCGATGCTGTCTTCCTCCGTTCTCAGGGTGTGATGGACAGCAAGCAGGTCCATCCTGCTCATCTCGCAAGGCTGGCCTCGCTGGTGGCCGAGCGCTCCCTTGCAGATGAAGTCGTTCTCATCTCCCCCTCAACATTCGAGCAGCGTCTCACGGAGATGAGAAGCGAGGGAAAGAATCTCAACGACCTTCTCGCGTGGGCCCATACGACGGCAATCGCCAAGGTACTGAGGGTCATATCGACCGACGCGCCCGTCACGGTTGTCATTGATGAGTTCTCTCGTGAGAAGATGCATAGCCGTCTGATGCGTGCAGTTGGCCATCAGAGTCTGACGGTGATTCAGCGTCACCGTGCCGAGGACGAAGTGGCAGTTGCCGCGGCCAGCATTGTTGCACGTGCTCGACGTGAGAAGTGGATTGATGATATGTCACGGCATCTGGGCGTAGATCTGCGTCAACTCACACCTGACGATGCACTCGCCCACCCACGGCGGTCGCTGTTTGCGAAGATATCCTATCTTCGTAGAGATTGACGTTCCAGTCGGTCAGCGGCTGAGTCAGTGTGATGAAGAGACTATCTCGCGTGTCAGCTTGAGGAGTTCCGATATCCTCGGGTCGGCGATGGTGTAGATCTTCCTCTGGCCCTCCTTCCTGTGCTTCAACACTCCCACTCTGACGAGCTGACTGAGATACGATGACACAGTCGACTGTGCCAGCTGCACTCTCGGAAACAGTTCACACTGACATAGCTCCTCACTCAGCAACTCGTCGAGTATTCTCAGCCTCTCAGGATTGCTCAGGGCCTTGAAGAACTGCGCGCACCTCTCGATAGTCCGCTCATCGACCAACGGCCAGCCTCCTGCAATTGCTATCTCTGGTGTGTGGTGATTAATAACAGTTCTGGGTTCGTGAATCTCTCAGAGATAGGATATGTTATCCCACAGGACATACATGGATACATCTAAGTTTCTCTATATCCAGATACTCTTATAAGTACCCATCCGGGACCACCGCTGCGACCTGCGATGACGGAATCCCCCGCAAGAGGACTTGGACGCACTGACAAGCTTCTACCGTTCTGGATACTGCTTGCAATGATACTCGGTGTCGGGCTTGGATATCTGTATCCAGGAATATCAACAGTGCTGAACTCGCTCAGTGTGGGTACAACATCAATACCGATTGCGATTGGGTTACTCTGGATGATGTATCCCGTGCTCGCGAAGGTCAAATACGAGAAGATTGGTGAGCTGCGGCGTGAGGGACGCTTGTTTGGTGTCTCACTGGTGCTGAACTGGCTCATCGGTCCGCTTCTGATGTTCAGCCTTGCGTGGCTCTTTCTTGCGGACATGCCCTCGTACAGGACTGGCATAATCCTTGTCGGTCTGGCCCGCTGCATCGCAATGGTGCTCATATGGAACCTGCTCGCTGGCGGCGACAATGAGGCGTGCGCTGTTCTCGTCGCGATCAACTCGGTGATGCAGATTCTTCTCTACAGTCTTGAGGCGTGGTTCTACATCACATTCCTCTCGTCGCTGATCAATCCTGCATCCTCGCTTGTGGTAGAGGTCTCCCCGGCGGAGGTCGCGGTCAGTGTTCTGATATTCCTTGGCATACCACTCTTTGCCGGAATTATCACACGTGCCGTTCTCCTCAGCAAGAGGGGTGCCGAGTGGTATGACACGGAGTTCGCACCACGACTGGGCCCTGCGGCACTCATCGGCCTTCTGTACACAATCGTCATAATGTTCTCGTTGAAGGGCGAGACAATCGTGACTCTCCCGTTCGACGTGGCGAGAATCTCACTGCCGCTCGTATCGTACTTCGTGCTGATGTTCGTATTCTCCTTCGGAATATCGTACGCACTGAGGTTCTCGTACGAGAAGAATGTCACAATATCCTTCACTGCCGCTTCGAACAACTTCGAGCTGGCAATAGCCGTCGCTGTGGGCGTGTTCGGCATCAGCTCGGGGGAGGCCCTCGCCGCAGTGGTGGGTCCGCTCATCGAGGTCCCGGTCCTTGTCAGCCTTGTCTACGTGTCCATATGGCTCGGTCGGCACCTGTACGGTCACGGTCGTCCGGCGACGGAGGGCCAGTCGTCTGCAGAGTAGTGGGTAGAGGGGAGTCTGCTCCCTCCTCCCCTCTCACAGCAGCCTAGAACGATAGTCGCACGACACAAGGGCAATCGCCATCGACTGGGAACATTCAAATTACAGTCTTCCACCCTGCCAGTCCAGTGAAGAGAGGCGACCCCAATGGCCACAGAGAAGTTCAGACAGCTGGAAGAGTTGCGCGAGAAGGCAAAAGAGGCTGGCGGAAAGGAGAGGATCAAGCGCCAGCACTCTCAGGGGAAGTATACGGCTCGGGAGCGAATTCTCAAGCTTCTCGACCCGGGCTCCTTTGTGGAGATTGACGAGTTCGTCGTCCACCGATGCACAGACTTTGGGATGGAGAAGAAGAAGGTCTTGGGCGATGGCGTGATCACGGGCTACGGGACGATTGATGGGCGAAAGGTCTTCGTGTTCAGCCAGGACTTCACCGTGTTCGGCGGTTCACTGTCCGAGATGTACGGCAAGAAGGTATGCAAGATAATGGACATGGCGATGGATGTCGGCGCTCCGGTCATTGGTCTCAATGATGGTGCTGGCGCCCGGGTGCAGGAGGGCGTCAAGGCGCTTGCGGCCTACGCTGACATATTCTATCGCAACACAATCGCCAGCGGCGTGATCCCTCAGATAAGTGCAATTATGGGACCCTGTGCAGGTGGTGCGGTCTACAGTCCAGCGGTCACAGACTTCATCCTAATGGTCAAGGGCACCTCTCACATGTTCATCACCGGCCCTGATGTGATCAAGACTGTGACGGGCGAGGAGGTCACCTTTGAGGAACTCGGCGGGGCCATGAAGCATGCCTCAGTGAGTGGAGTGGCCCACTTCGCCTCAGAGAATGAGGACGAGTGCCTTGAGCAGATTCGGACGCTGCTCAGTTTCATCCCGAGTAACAACTTGGAGGACCCGCCGCGTGTGAACACGGGTCATGCTCCCGATGATGTGGACATGTCCATTGACGAGGTCGTCCCTGATGACCCGAACAAGCCGTATGACATGCGTGACGTCGTGACCAAGCTGGTCGACAACGGCTATTTCTTCGAGGTCCACGAACACTGGGCCCAGAACGCGATTGTGGGATTTGCCCGATTCGACGGACGTGCTGTGGGCATTGTGGGCAATCAGCCAATGCACCTTGCAGGGACTCTCGACATAAACGCGTCGGACAAGATCTCGCGCTTTGTGCGATTCTGCGACGCGTTCAACATTCCTATTGTGACGTTCATGGATGTCCCCGGCTATCTCCCAGGCACGGCTCAAGAGTGGGGCGGCATCATCAGGCACGGCGCCAAGATACTGTACGCATTCAGTGAGGCCACGGTGCCCAAGATAACGGTCATCACGCGAAAGGCCTACGGCGGGGCCTACGATGTTATGAGCAGCAAGAATCTCGGTGCTGACCTAGTTCTTGCGTGGCCCACTGCGGAGATAGCGGTGATGGGCCCGCAGGGCGCGTGCAACATCATCTTCCGGAAGGAGATACAGGCTGCGAAGGATCCTGATGCCAAGAGGCAGGAGCTGATAGCTCAGTACCGTGCCAAGTTTGCCAACCCGTATGTCGCGGCGGAGCTTGGCTACATCGACAAGGTCGTTCTACCCCACGAGACAAGACCGCTGATATGCCAGGGACTCGAGCTCTTCAGCAGCAAGAGAAAGAGCCGTCCGCCAAAGAAGCACGGGAACATCCCTCTATAGGTGCAGTCCGTAGTAGTATCATACGGCGAAACGTTGGCGATCCGGTGCTCAGACGGAGGGACGGAGTAGTCTCGGAAGAGAGTAACTACCTCAGACACGAGTTCTACTGTAATAGGAATGCTATTATCTCAGCTTGTCAACGGGATGAACGCCAGCCCTCGAGGGCTGACGGAGGACGTGGGCGGATCTATTATGGACATAATCATCATTGTGATCGAGTTGACTGATGGGCGAGTGAGGACGCTTCGTGACCTTGCTGAGTATGTCAAGGGCAACGTCAACGTGCAATCGTATGACGTCTACTCTCAGCCTGGACTGTTCAGCGGCAAACGCACGATGGAAGGTGAGGTCGGGGGCGCTGCAACACTTGCTGGATGCATGCGGGTCCTCACCGATATGATCGGACTGACAGAGTCACAGGCGCAGAGAGCCATCAGTGCCCTCGAAGATGCAGGGTTCATCCGAGTCAACAGGGAGCTATTCGTCGACCTCGATACGGGGAAGCGTCACAGGCTTGTGCAGTTCCTGGTATGAGATGTATCGAGAATCGGGTCGACACTCCGTGCTCAATGACCCCCTCTGGTGGCTAGCCGCGATAACTGAATCTCTTTATAGTGTAATTCCAACAGAGACTGTGAGCCAGCGATGACTAGGCTGAAGATAACGGACACGGTCCTCCGGGATGCGCACCAGTCCCTTCTTGCCACGAGAATGCGGACTGAGGACATGCTCCCGATCTGCGACAAGCTCGACCGGGTGGGCTACCACTCCCTTGAGATGTTCGGCGGTGCGACGTTCGACTCTATGATGCGGTTCCTCGACGAGGATCCCTGGGAGCGTCTTGAGGCCCTGCGTGATGCTCTCCCGCACACCAAGCTCCAGATGCTTCTGAGGGGCCAGAACTGCGTTGGCTATCGTGCATATCCGGACGATGTCTTGGAGGCCTTCGTCAAGTACGCCGTGGAGGGCGGCATTGACATCTTCCGAATCTTCGACGCACTGAATGACATCCGCAATATGGAGGCCGCAATGAAGTTTGTCAAGCGCGAGGGCGGTCATGTTCAGGCCAGCATCTGTTATACAATCAGCCCAGTCCACACGGTCGACAAGTTTGTGGAAATGGCTCAGGAGCTGGCAGCGAGGGATGCCGACTCGATATGCATCAAGGACATGGCTGGGCTCATCTCTCCACAGGTGGCCTATGAGCTGGTCAAGCGCCTGAAGGAGGATGTGGGCCTACCGGTCCAGCTGCACTCCCACTACACGAGCGGGATGGCGTCTATGGCCTATCTACGTGCTGCAGATGCTGGCGTTGACGTGGTCGACTGCGCCATCTCCTCGCTGTCATTGGCGACCTCACAACCTGCAACAGAGTCCATAGTTGAGGCATTGAAGGGGACCTCACGAGACACGGGTCTGGATGTCAATCTCCTCTCAGAGATTGCCGACTACTTCAGAAAGGTCCGTGCCAAGTACTCGGCCTTTGAGGGTAGCCTCAAGGGCGTGAATCCGCGTGTGCTGGTGTTCCAGATCCCTGGAGGTATGCTCTCCAACCTCGACGCGCAGCTGAGGGAGCAGAACGCGCTGGACCGTTATGACGAGGTCCTTGAGGAGGTCCCAAGGGTCAGGGCAGAGCTCGGTTATCCTCCGCTAGTGACTCCGTCCAGTCAGATTGTGGGGACCCAGGCCACGCTGAACGTCATCACTGGGGAGCGTTACAAGATCGTGCCTCATGAGGTCAAGCAGTACGTCCGTGGCTACTACGGAAGGCCGCCAGCGCCCATCGACCCGAAGATAAAGAAGCTGATCATTGGCGACGAGGAACCCATTGACTGTCGCCCAGCAGACCTTCTCGAGCCCGAGCTGGCAAAGGCGCGTGAGGCCCTGAAGGACATTCCCCACGATCCACGTGACGAGGTGTCCTATGCTCTCTTCCCACAGTACGCATTGGAGTTTCTCAAACGGAAGGCTCAGCGGCTCGCTCAGGGTGGCCTCACTCCCGAGAAGGAGGCAGCCCTGATTGCAGCGGCTCTTCATATGAGCAGTCGCTCTATGCGTGTTGCAGGCGTTGCAGCTCGCGTCGGCTCAGCCTGGGCTGCAAACGGACGAGAGGAGCTCGTGGAGGCAGGCTCCGCGGTCTACGCTACGACACGATGGGAGCGGGCCGAGTCGGTCTGGGCGAGCATGGGCCGCCGTGAGATAATGCGTCGCAATCTCAACGGAGGCGTGCCGTGATGAGCGAGGAGTACGACATAGAGCTTGACGGACAGAAGTTCAGGGTCGGCATTCAGCGTCTGGACGAGGGCGGCCTGCTGGTCGTCAGTGTCGACGGCCAGAGCTACACTCTCAAGCCCATAGAGAATCCCGACGGCTCGTGGACGATCAACGACACTGCCTCGGACCATATGCTTCGTGTTCTCAACAGATCCGGCTCGTCCGTCAAGGTGGAGCTGGATGGGCGGGAGCGAGAGATACAGTGGTCACGTGTCAGGAGGCAGGCTGCCGCGGCCGCTGTTGCCTCGGCAGGGGTATCACCGGGACCAGCGGGTAAGAAGGTGGAGGGAGGTGTCTATCCCCCGATGCCTGGCAAGATAACAGAGGTCAAGGTCAAGGTGGGCGACGAGGTCCACGCGGGCGACACGGTGTGCGTCCTCGAGGCAATGAAGATGTTCAACGAGCTGAAGGCGCCCTGTGATGGGGTGGTGAAGGAGGTGAACATCGAAACGGGGTCCTCGGTGACACCAGCTGACCTCCTTGTCCTGATAGAATGATGGGCGGTGTCACACGTGCGCCCCGTTTATGCAATAGGAGTGGGGATGACACGGTTCGGTCGTCTGGAGGAGTCTATTGTTGAGCTTGCACGATGGGCGTCACTTGAGGCGATTCGAGATGCCCACGCAGACGATGAACGACTCGACCGCGTGATAGTCGCCACACAGAACCCCGACGAGTTCACTGGTCGAGGACATCTCTCCACACTTGTCACAGATGATCTTGGTCTTGTGCCCGCGGCAGCCACACGTGTGGAAACCGGTCCGTCCTCCGGCGCCAGCGCGTTCGAGGCAGGTGTTGCTTTCATAGGTGCTGGTCTTGCGGATCTTGTGCTTGTAGTCGGTGTCGAGAAGATGTCAGAGGTCGACCGTGGGACGGCCTCTTCGATTCTGGCCAAGATGATGTCCTACGAGAACGAGACGGTCTATGGCGGGACGCCCGCGACACTGGCAGCACTGATTGCCCGTAGATATATGCACGACTACGGACTGAGCAGGGAGGACCTTGCTCTCATCCCAGTCAAGGCTCATCAGAACGGCTCTCACAACCCGCTTGCCCACTTCAGAAAGGTCATCACTGTGGACAGCGTTCTGAATGCTCCAGTCGTGGCTTCACCTCTCACTCTCTTCGACTGTTGTCCGACAAGCGATGGTGCTGCTGCGGTTGTTCTCGCCTCAGAGGAGGTGATGCACCGACTTGGGGTCAGAGACCGCTCTGTGAGGGTCCTCGGCGTGGGCCATGCCACCGACCATATGGCCGTTCAGCACAGGCTCTCTCTGACATCATTGTCAGCCACTGTGAACGCAGCCCGTGCTGCCCTTGGGATGGCACGCCTGAGTATCAAGGACATTGATGTGTGGGAGTTGCACGACGCCTTCTCCATTCTTGAGCTGATTGATATGGAGGACCTGGGTCTTGCGCCAAGAGGGCGTGCCATAGACCTTCTGCGTGACGGGACGACAAGTATCGATGGTACTGCGCCCGTGAATACGACGGGTGGGCTCAAATCGAGAGGTCATCCAACTGGTGCCACGGGCCTTGCCCAGATACGTGATCTCGTCACGCAGATTCGAGGAGAGGCTCCAAAGCCGCTGCAGGTCTGTGACGCTGAGATTGGCCTCAGTCACAACATCGGTGGTTTCGGCAACAATATGGTTGTCACAGTCATTGGTCGAGTATAGTCCTCTCTGAACCGTAGTGTGGCGAAACGCGTTGCAGAATGGTCTATGGTCCCTGAGATCGCCTGTAGTCACCACATCTCTCCGTACATGGAAGGCCGCGGTCCATCCAAGATTTGCTTATTAATCTCGCATTGGATTCTGTCTGCCGTTAGAGCTGGGACTCATCCGGGCCAATCCTACCGCTGGTTCAATTGGGGACCAAATCCGCATCCATGGTTCCGTTCGACTATGTCTGCGGGGGTCCGACCTGTCCCAGATGTGAAGATTGCCTGTCGAAGTGCTGTCAAGGAGAACGGAAATCATGCCACTTGGTCTTGCCGTACTGAAATGGGACGACGAACTCGGGCCTGTGGTCACTGCCAAGACGCCGAAGGACCTCGTCATGGGGCTTGATCCCACTACCTCTATGCGTGTCTATGGTATCGCCACCCTCGGAGAGACTGAGGAGTCTCAGAAGCCTGGCTTTAGCGCCCTCACCTTTGACGAGTTCAAGCTTGCGGTCTACTATGGTGGCCTGAATATGCATCTGAAGGGTCTGCCCTCGATGGTCTTCCTTGTGCTATCACCCGACGAGGACCCAGAGGTCTACAAGGACGCCTTGCCAGAGATTGCAACGCAGATATTTCTCAATGCCGAGGGCGACCGGTATAAGAAGATGGTACCAAAGCTGTACGGCCAGCTTGCTCGGTACACGCAGATGACGCCTGAACAGCGTCAGGCATCAGTATTGAACGACCCCGTACGTCGATCAATATTGAAGACCCTGACGATGAATGGAACGGTAGAGTCTGACGATCTTGAACAGCTCATCTTTGACGAGGTCGGAAAGAAGATTGACGTGGAGATTGTGCTGCGCCCGCTGGTCAAGATGGGCATAATCGCCACAGGCTGGATTGAGGGCCTTGCCTCCGAGGTCGTCTATCTCACCCGTGCGATATTCGTTCTACGGATGATTCCTAGGGACACGGTCAGGCTTGCACATAGTGGCAAGCTGCCGCGAGAGGTTGTCGCTCAGTATCTGGACTCGCTCAAGAAGTATCACCGGAACTATGTGGCACGTCTGAATAGAGATCTTGGTGAGGCTCTGTGGAAGGAGGCCGCAGACCTGTCAAAGCATATGCTCGACTTCGACTCGTACGATCTCATTCAGGCACTCCGCGATGGGCCGAGGCTCACTGAGGAGCTGCCAGTTCTCATTGACATGGACAAGGCCAAGCTGAAGTCAACAATCAAGCGCCTAGAGAAGGCAAACATCGTTATGACGGTGAATGACGAGTCCGGTCGGCAGCACGTTCTGCTGAAGTGCGATCCACAGGTCGCTACCGTATATCCAGAGTGGCTCATCGAGAGAACGGTAGATCTGTACAACTCTGAGGAGATTCCCAGCAGACAGGCGATTCATTACTTACAGATACTCAAGGCGTGGCACCCGAGTGTGGCCACAACAGCAATGGCGGAGGTGGAGTGATTGAGGCTGAGTAGGCTTGTCTTCATATCCATTATGGGCGCTCTGATGTTGTTGCCGCTTCTCGGTGGCGGCGGTGGTGTCTCGCAGTCCGGGTATTCCCCCGTCACAGTCCCTGGTCCGACCATCAATCAGGGGCCTGTACAAGTGGCTGGCTCCGCGCAGGACGCGGCGAGCTGGTGGAACTCGACCTTCGTATACAGGAGGTATCTCAATATCACAGAGCCCGGAGTCTCGGGGAGGACCTTGACACCAATCCATCTGTATCTCACTTTCGATAGCGGGCACTGCCACAGGGACTCGATCCGGGTGATGTACTACGACAACCCGGGCTGGAGGGCGCTGCCGTTTCAGGTCTGGAACACGACGTACGACGCAACGGGCAACTACATCCTCTCGACCCGCGTGAGTTTCATGGTAAACGTGAGTCTTGGTGCCACGGAGCAGAACTACTACATCTACTACTCGAAGGACTATGTCGGGACAGTGAGCTATCCCGACTTCTACCCCTTTGTGTACAAGACGTATACCTACTCGGTGCTCAACCTCATCTCGTACTACGACGGCAACAACTACGTTGTAGAGATGTGGGACTCGTCCAACAAGATATGGGACGATCCGCGCAACGTCGACACTCGCTGGGCCTCGGACACTGGGATCATCCAGTCCGGCACTGTGACAAACGTGCCATATGGAACTCTCAACAGATACGAGGTCATCCGTATTGAGCCGAACACGAACTATGACAACAACGCCTTTCTTGGTTTCTACAGAATTCGGTCGAACTATCCTCTTGCTGTCACCGCAGGGAGCGGTCACAAGAACAGCAATCCCGCTCTCAATGACTGGTATCCAAATGTCGACGAGTTTGGAAACGGACTTGGCACTAGATTCTTGATTGGCGGGGTCTCCGGGTTTGACAGCTACTATGAGGGCAAGTACTGGATACAGGCACAGCAGAACGGCACCAAGGTCTGGGTCTGGACGGCCTCTGAGTCGCTCGATACGGGCTGGTACTTCTACAATGGCACAGCAGTGTCAAGCTGGCCAGCCAGACTCTATGCTGGCGAGTACATCTCGAAGAAGAAGGTCAACTACCAGACAGTCCTTATGGCCAACTCGACAAAGCCTGTTGCTGTCCGCAGCGGTGACGTCGACGCGGCGTACTCACGCGACATTATGGGTCTGTATCCCGCCGTGACGGGCCGCCTGGTGGGTGAGGAGTTCTACACAATTGACATGGGTCATAGCAGAGACCGGACGCGTATCACTAACGTTGGTAGTGCGTCCGCGACAGTCACCGTGTATCGGAATAGTGGATCGGGATGGACACAGATCGCTTCGCAGACGATTTCTGCTGGCGGACACTACGACATCAGTCCCGGAGTCGCGAGCGATAGCAACCCTGAGGATGTCCTTCATATTGTGGCGTCCTCCGGTGCAAGACTGTATGTTGAGGGCATCTACAATCCGAATTCTATCACTGATCATGGTGACTGGATACCGACCGTAAACGGCTATCGATTCGGTCTTGAGTTCAAGGTCTGGGGTGGTACGTACGGCAAGATCTTCCTCTATGCTTGGGAGAATGCTGAGGTCACAATAAGCGGGCCCAACGGAGCAACTCTCTACATCCCGGCTGGCGGCGCCACGTTCTTCGTGCCCATATCATCATCCCCGGCCTTGTATACAGTCACTTCCAACACCACAATCGGTGTCGTGCGTGCAGCCCGTTTCTCTTCCAGCAGCCCGTATGGTCCCTCCGGCGACCAAGGCTACGGCTGGATGGTGCCGTCCTATGCTCCCGAGAGGGATGAGGTTGGCCTGACATACGTGGCTAGTATCGAGCGACACCTCTTCGAGTTCGACATCACGGTAGTTGATCTGGATGGTGCTCCTGTGCAGGGAGCGACGGTGACCCTCTACTGGCCCAATGGCACCCTGTGGGTGGACGAACAGGGCAGGAATCGGACAGACGTGACGAATAGTGCAGGCCTGGTGATATTCGAGGGTCTGAACAACATCACCTATGAGATTCATTCGAGCATTGATGCGGCGACTTGGCTCACCACCAGCTACACGCACTTGTGGGTCACTGACGAGTCCAACCACACCATCACCTCGTCGGTCACACCTGTCACTATTACGCTCAAGATGGCATCAGTGTACATCCATCTCGACGATCTGAACGGGAACTCGATGGACGATACGCCCGATGAGGACGTGTACATGCGTCTGTGCGAGGGCACCAATCCAAATGTCTACGTTCACCATGCACAGACAAACTCTACTGGGTGGCTGGTCTTTCCGAGAGTCCCGCAGAATAGCTACAACCTCTACGCTCGATATGCAGGACCGGAGCAATACAATCTCTTTGACTACGACACTATCAGCCTGCACGCGAGTTGGTCCATTGATAGTTCCGAGTTCGCTGGCGGTTCGGTCGTACACAGCGACTGGGTTCTCCCGCTTGTCACAGTTCAGGTTCACGTGTACAGCTGGGACAACAGGGGCGTGCACGATGCTCACGTTGATCTCAATGTCACGCCCGACAACGTGAACTACATCCACGTGATGACAGAGGTCACTGATAGCGACGGTGACGTGACCTTCACAAGGATGCTCAACGGGACGTGGGCGTTCAATGTCTGGCGGTACGATGACTTCAACCAAAAGACTTGGAACAACTCCGTGGTCGCCAATGTGCAGGCTCCGACCACGCTGAACATCAATCTGAGGCTGACCTCGCTGATTGTGAAAGTTATCACATCCAACAATCCTGTGGTGGGTGCCACGGTCTCGGTGCTGATAGACAACCAGACTCTGCTTGCGGTAGGACAGACGAACTCAAGTGGCTATGTGACGTTCTCTTGGATTCGCGCGAACATGACATCTCCCCTCAACTACACGTACTCGGTCAACGTCACCAAGGGCAATCAGGCAAACTGGACGTGGGTGGACGCTGACTACAGCCTCACAGAGAATGTGGTGATTCTTCCACCGCCTCAATACTCTCAGAGGTACACAGAGATCTCATCGTCGGCCGGGTTTGAGGAAACCTACTGGTACAAAAACTTCACCTTCTACTTTGACTACTATAACCTGACCTCGACCCTATCAGGTCCGCCGGAACAGAAAAACATCACATATGATGCCACCTCGTGGATTCACATAGGCATATACGACGGTCCAACGTTGGTGGGACAACTCACGTGGACAACAAGCGCCTCTCTGTACATCGACCAGCTCTATCCGCCGTATGGTTGGGAGTTCAGAGCAACGGTCGATCCGGCACACTGGAAACTCAACGCGAGTGCCAGTCCCTACAAGCTCGTGATATCTGCCCACACGGACGGCTACGACGACCCGCAGCAGTTTGTGCTCTACCTGACCGTGAAGGAGGCGCTCACGAGCTTTGGTTCTGATACGCAGCTCGCGTTCACAGAGCAGTACAAGAACTGCACTGACCACACATTCTGGCTTGAGGATCTCTCCAACGGGGACTTGGGCAATATCACCGCACTGACCGTCTACAACTACAGCATTCGGTCAGGGTTGACCACCATCAGGTCGGGCTATCTCGTCAACAACACCGACGGTACTTTCACGCTACCGTCCTCCGCGCTGGACGGGCTGCCTGTGGGCACCTACACAATCACCATAGCGCTGGATGCGCCCAACTTCCAGGGTGCCGAGCAGGACTTCACACTGACAATTGTGGAGCTGCCTATGAAGACAGTCATCACATCTGCGGCCGACTATAACTGGGCACCACTGGCTCACGCATTCACCTTCCAGTATCTCATTGCCAACGACACCAATCCCTCGCTGGCAGACATCACTGTGGTTGTGCGCTGGATCAATCCCTCGACTGGCGAGGTCGCAGTGACTCAGGAGCAGACTCTGACTCCGCTGGCGGGCCAGTACATCTACACATTTGATCGGGACATTGTGCCTGTAGGTACGTGGCAGGTCAACATAACCTGCTCAAAGGACAACTACGCTGCTGCCACTGGCGTAGAAACGACACTCATAGTGTCCGAGGCTCCGACAACGCTGACTGCCACTGGTGGTGTAGACACAGTCACAGTCGATTGGGGCCAGCAGGCGACCTTTGACATCTACTATGAGCGAGTTGAGGACAGTGCTGCACTGACTGGCGCCTCATCCACGGACAACTGGACCGTGTCCATCATAATCCGCGACAATGGTGATGGCCACTACTCTATCACAGCCGACACCAATCTGGCGGCGGGTACATACGTCCTCAGGGTGACTCTGGCACTGGACAATCATCAGAGCCAGACGATTGATCTGACGGTGGTCATCAGAGTGCCTCTCCAGATAGTCTCACCGTACAGTTCTGCAGAGAATCCGCTGGAGACCTACTGGACGCACAACTTCACGGTACGGGTCACACTGCTCGATATGTCAAGGACCAACACCACGATTGACGGTGCGACTGTTACCTACAACTGGTACCTCGAGTACGTCGTTGATCAGCAGGGATCGCTGAGCGGTCTCGGCAACGGCGTGTATGAGGTGACCCTTGATGCCCACGACGCGCTGCCAATGTCCGATCTGTACTCCGTCACAGTAAGTGCAAGTATGACTGGAGCCACACCGACCACAATCACTGTGTTCGTACGTATCAATGCAGTGCCGAACAGAATCGTCCTCCCTCAGAACTATTTCGAGCAGTACTATGCCGACAACTTTAGTGTCACATACTACTGGGAGAACACGTTGGACAACACGTCGATCACAGAGGTCGACACGGCGACGATAATGGTGCTGGGTCTTGGTGTCAATATCACAACAGGCGTCAACCTTGGCAACGGCTGGTACAACTTCACGGTGGACACACGTGCGCTCGGAATGACTGCTAAGGAGCAGGGAACTGTCTACGTCATCCGAATCATTATGGAGCGAGCTGGGTATGAGGCGCACGAGCTCACGGCAGTCATTGTGTTCGTGAGAGAGACTCCGACTGCGCTCATCATCGATGAGATTGGCCCCGTGAACTGGAGCGACTCCTTCACAGTGACGGCACACCTGTGGGACACCGCTCACAACGTGCTCATTGATGGACCCGCATCGGTCACGCTGACCGCCATCGGCAGTGACTACTCAGTGACGCTCAATAATGATGGCACGGGGACCTTCACGTGGACCATCGACTCTGACCTGTGGTTCAACGGTACGACCACCTACGTCCTCAGCCTGGAGTACACACTGGCGAACTACGTTGATGGTGCCAATGCCACAACGGTCTACATCGCGCCAGTGCCTGCAGTGATTACTCCTGACGTCACACAGCAGGACTCGATAACCCTGACCTGGGGCGAGGAGTTCTCTGTCCGCGTCAACGTGAATCAGGCGTACAAGTCACTCAGCTCGCCGATCGACAACCTGCCTGTGACATATCACTGGCAGGGGACGGCGGTCTCCGGCGCATTCGCTGGCATTGGGAACGGGGCCTACTTGGTCACCGTCAATAGCAGTGAGGTCGTGGCGGGTGTCTACACGCTCGTTGTGACGGCCTCGAACCTCAACTACACCTTCGTGGAGTGGAGCATGGCGGTCAATGTGAGCCCGGTGCCCACTGAGCTCGTGGCGAGCGAGACCGAGCTGAGCGGCGTCCACGGTGGTGCGAGCTTCACAGTCTACGTGACCTACAGAATCGCGGCTGGCGCCGCACACGCTGGGCGTATTCTGGTGGCGGACTCAGCCTTCTCGGACTTCGCGGGAGGCCAGACAGGCACTTGGGATGAGACGCAGCAGGCCTACAAATTCATCATCGACCCCTCTGCTGTCGACCCGTCGCTCGTGCCTGGCGACATCGTCGTAACAATCTCCGCCCAGTTGACCAACTACTCTCAGGCGACGGTACGGATAACGTTGCACGTCATCGCTGATACGTCCGTATCCATCTCGAACGTCCAAGTGGAGATTGACAAATCAACGACTCTGTACGTCAGCTATCGCGATGAGACCCACGGTACTATGGTACCCTTCGACGCAGTCACATCGATAACGCTGACCACGCCCAACAAGGTGTTCACCAAGGACGACTTCCGCGTCGCTGATGACGGTCGGTACTATGTCGTCATCACCGCCTCTGACATAGGTCCAATCAGCAGTGATGCGTATCAGGTCACCCTGAGCATCGAGGCCAACGGCTACCGGGCCTGGTCCGACGTGGCGGGTGAGGTGCGCGTGATTGAGACTCAGTATCAGATACTCGGCTACAGGATTCCTCAGTCACAGATATTCCTGATGCTCTTCATGAGCGCAATCTTCATTGGGGCGGTCGCCATAACGGTGGCTGTCCGCAGGTGGAGAATTCCGTACCAGATCAAGCAGATCAACAAGGCTGTGAAGGCCATTGAGTCGGGCAAGCGCGCCTCCGTCGAGAACATCAAGACTATGGGCCAGGTGATATCGGAGCTTCTCGCTCCAGGCCTAGCCGAGCTCGACCTGCCCGCACCGACGCTTGAGGTGGTCCGAGAGGAGGGTCTTGAGGAGGTCTTCTCCGAGGAGACAGAGGAGCTGCTCGACGAGCTTGACGCACTGCACGCCATTGGCGGTGAAGAAGAGGCGCCATCGGAGGCGGCAATAGAGGAGGAGCTCCTGGCCGAGCTTGAGCGCGAGACTGAGGCGGCTCAGGCCGAGGAGGCACCTTCCGAGCCGGAGAAGGCCGAGACTCCTGAGGAGGCCCACGAGGAGTCATCCCCTCCCGAAGCGCCTGAGACTGAGAGGATGCCCGAACAGGAGGCGGAGCAGGAAGCCGAGGAACAGGCGACAGAGGAGCCTACACAGGCCGAACCGGACGAGTCTGCAGAAGAGACGGGAGAGACTGAGGATGTCGAGGGGCCCCACGACGAATCGGGGCCTGACGAACAGGGTGACCTGTCCTCCTCTTCCGACACGGGTGAGACAGAGCCTGAGTCTGATGAGGACTCCTCTGATGTGACCTATGAGCGGTCAGATGCAGACATCGAGTCTGAGGCAGAGACAGAAACGGGGGAGAGAGAGTTTGATGATACCTCACCAGATAATGAGTGAGACTCCTGTGTGCCACAGGGCCGACCAGCCCCGTGCTACACGGGGGGCCCTCTCCCTCCTCTCGGGGCTGTGCAACGGGTCACAAGGATTGGGAGGTCTGATGAGATGATTCGAGAGATACACGTGTACCGCGACGGAGATCTACTGTTCTCCGACGTGATAGTCCCCAATCACGACCTCGACACAAAGGCGGTGATGATGCTCGTTGCGTCATCGGCGAAGAAGCTGCCCGAGTGGAAGATTGACAGTATGGAGATAGAGCGCTTCAGGTACGTCTATATGAACTCCCATGACACCCAGTTCATCATCACCACTGACCGGCAGGCCTCCGTGCAGAAGGCCACTGAGGCACTCATGCAGATGGTCTCGAAGTTCATGACGGCGTTCGAGCGTGTCCTGGAGAGCGACGACTGGAAGACGACGGACTTTTCGCCCTTCACAGCGGGTTTCCGTTCCATCGTGAGCCGCGTCCCGGTGAAGGTGTGTCTTGCAGGTCACGGAGGTACTGGCAAGACGACTCTTCTTGAGCTTGCAACCCTGCCCTCCCAGGCCCCGCCACAGGAGTACGTGCCGACCTTCTTCGGTGACAAGGCGCTCCTGAAGGCCGACTTTGGCCCCTACGTCTTCAGTATCTTTGATCTCGGTGGCCAGGACCGCTTCGTCCAAGAGTGGGGCAAGATAATCCGTGCTGGCAGCATTGTCGTGATAGTGACCGACTCAACGAGGGAGAACATCGCGTGGACCCGACGCGTTGCCTATCCTGTGCTAAAGAACGAGCTGCCGTACGCACGGGCCATTGCAATTGCCAACAAACAGGATCTTCCGGGCGCGCTGTCACCAGAGGAGGTTGGAAAACGACTTGGTGTGCCCGCCTACGGAATGCAGGCCAACAGGCGTGAGTTCCGTGACAGGTGGCTCCAGCTACTCAAGGGTGTGGCCTTTGAGGAGATTGACTTCAAAGTGGTAGGGGAGATAGAGGTGGAGTGATATGTCTGATGCGAGGGACAAGATGAAGAGTGTGATTGATGAGGAAGAGCGAAAGCGGCTCATCTCAGAGATCAGCCGTATCAAGGACATTCTCGACAGCTTCAAGTACGGTCTGAATTTCGAGGACTTTGCTGAGGAGCTGTTCAAGACCATTGACCGACAGACCCGCGTGATAAAGAAGCTCGATGAGACGATGCGGGACATCATCGATCGGCTCGAGCGACTTGAGGCCGAGTTCAAAGAGGGCATCAAGGTCTTCGTGACAACCAGGACGGATTCGGGAGAAGGGGCGGTCGAGGAGGTCGTCATTGGCGAGAAGAGGGAACAGGAAGAAACGGCCGAGGAGGCAGCCGCTCGCAAGACTAGAGAGGAGCTGACGGCCGAGGCGGCTGAGTTGAAGGCAAGAATCGCCAAGCTCTTCGAGAAAGAGAATGAGTATCTCGAGATGGTTCTCAACGACCCTGCGGGCGCTGAAGAACACGAGCGCAAGGCTGAGGCCGCTCGAAAGATGCGTCGTGAGGCAGAGGAACGTCTTGCCGAGATTGAGAGCCAACTTGAGGAGTGACTGTCACGATTTGAGGTGATTCAGAATGGGACTGTTTGATAGCTGGCGAAGAAAGAGGAGGCAAAAGATAGAGCGGAAACACATACGGTCTCGTGAGATACTGGCGCCGACGACTCCCGCGCCATCGGTTGCGCCGCGCGAGATGGCTATTGCCCCCGAGCACGAGGAAGAGGTGGTGACCCTTGTTGCGGAGTACGAGCGTCTGGCGAAGCGCCGTGACGAACTCCAAAAAGAGCGTACCCGCCTCACTCTCGCACTCGACAGAGGGGAGATATCTGCCATCGAGTTCAGACGGGAGTTGATGTCGAGAATTCAAGAGGCCGCGCAGGTAGCCGACAGGTTGAAGGAGGTGGCAGCGCGTCTGACTGCCTTGGGCTACCGTGGGGTGCTTCACTAGTTGACGGATGACCCAGACTCTCGCAAGGAGGATCGGGAGACAAGAGCCTCCCCAGAGGACATCGAGGAGGAGACCCGCCGCCTGATGGAAAAGGCCTTGAGGACCGGGGCGGCGACTGTGGTAGCTGGCCCAACCGTTGGGGACGAGACGCAACCAGGTGCAACAAGAGTTCCCACCACCCTTGAGGAGACCTTTGACCGAATACGCGACCGGATGATTGACATCCTCGCCTCGGTCGAGGAGAGTCTTGCCAACGCCGAGCCCGCACTGCAGGAACAGGTCTCGGCTGCCACCGAGGAGATTGCCAAGAAGCTCAAGGCCTCTGGAATGGGTGTCTTCTACACGCGGATGATGTCTATCATTCGTAATGAGATTGCCTCGAGTCTGTCCCCTGAGGAGATTCTCAGGCCGGTGAGGGAGACCGTGGCAGAGGCCCGGGAGGAGGTCGCCGACATTGTCTCGAAGGTCAGTCGCGGTACACTCAAGGCCATTGCGAGGAGGCTGGGAAGACTGCAGTCTCGGGTCATACAGCTCTACGCGACCCTCCAGGAACGTGAACGACAGATAGAGGTTGCCCAGGCCAGTATATTCAAGCTACGCAGAAGGGTTGCGGAACTGGAGGAGCGGGTCAAGGACAAAGACTCGAGTATTGTTGCTCTCCGCAACGAGATTGAGGCACTCAGGCGCCAGATTGGCGGGCTCGAGCAGCAGCTTGAGGAGCGCGATGGTAGGATCTCGCAGCTGACCAGCGAGCTTGCCCAGGCCCATTCTCAGATTGAGCAGCAGGCACAGATGATTGAGAAACTTGGTTCCGCTGAGGAGATTGTGGCGGACTACGAGGCGAAGCTTGCTCGGGTCTCTGAACTTGAGGGTGAGGTTGCCCGTCTGAAGTCCGAACTGAGGCGGCGGGATGAGATGATAGAGAGCCTGCGGCGCGAGGCCTCTGAGGCATATGAGTACTCACAGGCCTATGAGAAGAAGATTGACGAGCTAGTTCAGAGGGTGAACAGCCTGACCGGGGAGGTATCCTCACTACGCAGCGAGAACGATTCTCTCAAGACGCAGATTGCAGAGCTGACGGCGCGATGGAATACCCTGTACCAGGTTGCAGAGGACGAGCCAGCCTTCAAGGCCTACTTCCTAGTTGCAGACAAGACACGCGGTGTTTCGCTGACACACTTGGCCCAAGCGCTCGGCATCCCGGCCGTGAGGCTTCGGGAGCAGCTGAAACGATTCATCGAGGTCGGTCTTGTCGAGATAGTTGATGGCAAGGTCAAGCCGCGAGCGCTGTCGGATGTGGCCCGTGATCTCCAGGGGCAAGAGGCCAAGATGATAGAGGAGGTCAGGGCCGAGATGGGCGACGATGCGGAGATTGTGCTTGAGGCATTCGACACCGACGAG
This sequence comes from Candidatus Thorarchaeota archaeon, assembly GCA_029855935.1. Taxonomy (GTDB): domain Archaea; phylum Asgardarchaeota; class Thorarchaeia; order Thorarchaeales; family Thorarchaeaceae; genus B65-G9. The sequence goes on from JAGSHN010000028.1 coordinate 28,356, forward strand.
TCACCCTTTGGCGATGCCACTGATGGGTAGGGTGATGGAGACAGAGACGGCTGACCAGCAATGAGGGTCGAGACAACAGAACAGAAGAGAGACAGGGTGGTTGATGCCGGTTGACACAGCGACGCCCACTGAAAGAGGTAATGCGATACCTGGAGAACTACACGCTGACATGGCACCACTGGCTGATAGTTCTCGCACTGCTGAAGCTCGGTGGTTCGGCCACCAAGGCCGATATCTTCCCGGTCTTCAAGAAGGAGGGCTTCTCTCCCCACGCCATCGAGGGGATATTCAAGCGAGACCTCATAGAGCTTGGAGAGGCAATCGAGCTTGAGGATGACGTAGAGGAGTTGAAGGACTCAACGCGGATAACGCTGAATGACAGTCCTCAGTTCAGGTCCTTCCTGAAGAGGCACCTCAAGTCGGTCATTCGTACTCTGAAGACCCGAAAGTGAGAGCTGACAGTGCTGATGCAACAGGTTCTGTCATCTGGGGGCGATTGAGACCCGCACAACTGGACCGTTGGGCCGATGCCGCGTGAGGGCCACTACTCGTAATAGGTTGGCAACCCTTTTCTTGTCGGACGTTCTAGATTTGTTTGGCGAGCTGAATGGGACTCACAGCGTCAATCTGTCCTGACTGCGAGAGGGCCGTCATTCCGTCTCGTGAGATCTGTCCCTACTGCGGGATCAGTGCAGGCCGGCAGAGAACAATCGAGATCAGTCCAGAGGGGACCGTTCTCAGTTACTCGGTCCTTGAGATGCCTCCTGCGGGCTTTGAGCCTCCTGTGCTCATCGCGTTGATCGCTCTGGAGCACGACGCTACGGTTCTCTGCATAGGCGACAGAGCTGACATTGATACAATAGAGATTGACAGTCGGGTCATCGTCTATGTTGGTGACGATGGAAAATTCCACTTCCAGCTACGTTGACCTCGTCGGCCCATGGTGGGCCCGAGCTGGTACAGCTCAGGCGGACGTTGGGCGAAGAGGGGATGCCCTCTGGTGGGAGCATCCCCGGGGATTATTGCTTCTGTTGGGACCGAATCTCGTAAGGAGATACTGTTCCTGTAATAGTATTACGTAGAAAGCCACTTAAGAACTTATGTCGACTGGTGTGGCGAGCGCAGCAGAGGCCGTTCGATGAGCGATGAGAAGATAAAGAGGCAGATGAGCGAGTCACAGATCTCTCTTCGTGAGGAGTTGATGGGGCGACTGTCGATAGAGGGCTTCGGGCTGAAGAAGCGCGAGATATCAGTCATGACCCGGATGAGCGCTGACATTGTGGAGATCATCGATGCGCTTGTTGAGCTGGAGATATTCCGCTCACGCTCTGAGGCTGTGGCTGCCTTTGTTGAGAAGGTGATCTCGGCGCGACGTCAGCTCTTCGAGCGGATACGAGAACAGGCCATCGAGATCCGCAGGAAGCGCGAGAAGGCCAAGATGCTGGCTATCCGTGCCATTCAGCAGTCTCAGCTGGAGGCTGGTGGAACCGATGGCGACAGCGCCATTGACGAAGAGTGAGTAGGCTCGTACGAGGATATGCACTAGTGATTTAAGGCGGGCATTCTGAGGGCCACAGCAGGTCATCGAAATGTCGGCACACTTGAGCACTGTTCTCTGGACTGAAGAGGAGCTTGAGTTTAGAAGAGAGGTCCGAGAGTTCTGCGACCGAGAGATCGCTCCCGTTGCTGACGAGCTTGAGAAGGGCCCGTATCCGCGGGAGATGATTCGCAAGCTCGGCCGGGCGGGCTATATGGGCGTCCTCCACGAGAAGGAGGTTGGGGGAACGAAGCGGGGCGTGTCATACGAGATCATAGTTGCCGAGGAGATCTCGGCCACGAATGCAGGTCTCGACATGGCCCGAATGGCCTCTACTACGCTCTACGGAATGCCTGTCAGTAAGTTCGGCACACCCGAGCAGAAGAAGAAGTACCTTGAACCGATAGTCAAGGGTGACAAGATTGGGTGTATTGGCATCACCGAGCCCAATGTGGGCTCTGACACGGCCGGGATGCAGACGCGTGCGGAACGGGACGGCGACGAGTGGGTCATCAACGGTGAGAAGCGCTTCATAACAAACGGTAGTCAGGCGGACTATATGGTCTGCTTCGCCATAACGGACCCCACCGTTCACTCAAAGAAGGGGATGAGCGCCTTCATCGTTGACACCAAGACCGACGGCTTCAGCGTTGTCAAAGACCACGATCTGATGGGAATGAAGTCAGCAAGAGTCTCGCACCTGAGGCTTGAGGATGTGCGGGTGAGACCAGGTCAGGTCCTCGGAGAGCCCGGGCAGGGGTTCCCAATACTGATGGACGAGCTCGACAGCGAGAGGACGGCAATTGCTGCAGAGGCAATCGGCTACGGTCGTACCCCCTATGAGATTGCAGTCAAGTACGCGAACGAGCGCGAGCAGTTCGGCCGCAAGATCCGGATGTTCGAGGGCGTCAGCTTCAAGATTGCTGACATGGCAATCAGGCTAGAGGCCGCTCGGGCGCTGACCCTGACGGCGGCAAGGATGCTAGACAGAGGTATGAAGGCAACAAAGCAGGCCTCGATTGCAAAGCTGTACGCCACAGAGGCGGCGATTCAGATCACCTATGACGCGCTGCAGATTCTCGGTGGCACTGGCTACACGACGGACTATCCGATTGAGCGTTTCTATCGGGACGCGCGTCTGATGACGATAGGCGGAGGCACCGCGGAGATACTGCGTTTCCTGATTCAGCGTGAGGTCTACCGTGAGTTCTTCCCCAAGTGAGTCCCCCTATAGTCTCTCGACGTTGAGCGTCTGGTCTGGGCGAGGTTGCAGCTCTGTCCCGCCCGACTGGCGTATCGTCGTCCTCCACGGATGATGACAGAGATGCCAATGCTTATGACCAGCTGCGCGTATGGCACGGCGGTGCAACCGAATGGTCAAACTAGAATATCTGATGGTCTACACCAATGCCGGACTGCCCATCTACTCCAAGTGCTTTGGTAACTTCTGTAGGTCTGCTTTTGAGAATCCCGAGCTGCTCTCTGGGCTTCTCTCGGCCATCGAAAAGATACCACCCACCATCATGGATGGTGCTGAGCTCAAGGGTATCAAGATGGCCTACACGTCCATGCGTTTTTCCAAGACACTTCCTGAAGGCCACACGGTTGTTGTCGGGTTGTCGGAGGACAGGCCGGACGTGGCAAAGAGGGTCTACGAAGCCGTAGACTCCCTTCTCAAGCAGCCGCGCTACCAGGGTGTGGACTGGGAAGTTGTGACCAGTGAGTTGGTCCACGACTTCACAAGGGATCTGACCCAGAACTATCTCGTCGACGCAATGCACAAGTTCGGTGCCTTTGCGGACGAGTGCCCGCTGGGCGATCAGTGTCCGATACACTCTGACCCCATAATTGGTCAGAAGCGTCGTATCTGGGATGTGATACGCGCGCGCTATGATGCGATGAAGAAGATGATGCAGGAGAAGATGACGGCTGCCCCCAAGTCGGAGGAAGAGAAAGGACGATTCTGGGGCCGTCTCAGAACCAGACTCAGAACCATCTTTGGAGGCGGCGGGGACTGAGCAGTAGATGGGGACAGAGAGTGGGCCAGTGACCTGACCCCCCTCCTGTCCTCTTGCCTATGCAGGTTTCAGATCTTGCTGAAGGCCACAATACGGTATTCGCCGCCGACCTGTTCAATTGTGGCTATGAATCTGTCACCGGGCCTGACGGTCAGCAGCTCATACCAGTCCTCCAGAGGCATCCACTGCTTCGCACCTTCAATCCACTCGTAGGTGGAGTTGTCAGTACGAAGAACGATGTGTGTGTCACCACTGTCCACGTAGGATGTCACATTGAGCACAGTGGCCTCCAGCTGGAGCTCACCCTCGGCCTCCTGCTCGACTCCGAGGGCGTTCCGCACGGCCTGCACATAGGCCTCGCGGGCGTTGCGGACTAGGTCCTCACCAGTACCCGTCGTCGACACTGCTCTGAGCGTGTCGATTCGGCCGTCGACGATACCTACTGCCTGGAGCCTTATGTCCGAGAGTACGTACTCATCGCTCTCCGAGTCATATGATGTCTGATACCAATAGATTGGGCAGTACCACGCTAGCCTTGAGTATGTGGAGTTTATTCGCACAGGGTAGATCAGAGGCATTGCACCCGTGTAGTCTCCACTCGTTGGCTTCGGCAGGTCCTTGATCACGGCGTTCACGGCCGCCTCGCCGCTCATCAGAGAGGAGTTGGACAAGTCGTAGTAGTATATGCGATCTTTCGTCGCTCTTATGAATCCTGCAAGGGTGAGAGTTGTTGCGTCTGTGGGATGGACGGCGACGAGAGCCTCAATATGCCCGGTGTCGGGATTTATTATGTATCGCGTGTCCTCGGTAATGGCGAGTCTGTCACGAGAGGCCTGTATCACCCAGAGGAAGCCGCTGGCAAACAGGTCGAAGCCGCCGTCTCTGCGATAACCTCCCCACCTTGTTATCGACCTCTCAAGCCACTCCTCACTGTAGGCCTGAGTTATCCAGTCCGGTGTCTCCTCTAGTGTGGCGTACTCGCGAACCGTGCCATTGGCGCAGTAGACGATGGGTCCCATGGGGCGCTCTACATAGTCCATACCAATGCCAGTGCGGGTCTGGACGTAGACAAGGTTTCCAATCGGATCCCACGTCGGATAGGCGTACTCGAAGGCCTTTGTCATGTCGTTGAGATAGTTGCCGAACTGAATGTTCTTGTCCCACCACAGGCCCTCGGCCATTGGGAGGTTGCCGACATCTGTTATCACCTCGACTTGGCTGGGATCATTGGCGTCGACGACAATGAGACCTTGCAGATAGTTCTCTGCAAGGATGTTCGTGGAGACCACCACGCAGACCCAGACAAGTCGGCCGTTCCGCACCGTTATGTGGGCTGCGGCTATCTCCACATTCGACCCGATGGTGTTCATTATTCTTCTTGCCTGGAATGTGGCGAGTTCGCTTGTAACGAGCCTGACGTGCCCGTCGGGGATCGGATTCTTGAATAGCGGGCCCTCGGCAGCTACAATCATCTGATCGACATATTCGGCGTTGGACACATCGGACGTCCAAGCGACAATTCCCGCAAACGCGGGGATGGTGATCATCAGAACTATGCCTATACAGAGTATGGGCATGCCTCGGCCGCGTAGTTCCCCGTTCCTCTTTATCTCCGTGAGACCGGAGCCAAACATCAGCATAGCGTAGCTGGTGAACAGGGCCATCAGGGCCCAGGGTAGGGTCATGGTCATGAATAGGCAGATGAATGCCCACGCCAAGAGTCCCCACACGAGTCGAGCGGGCAGCCATCGTATCATCGTTCGTGGCATGAACAGATCCCTCTGTGGTGGAATGGGTATGGCGTGGACCAAGAGCGTCAGCAGGAGGAAGAGCGACACGTTCACATCATATCACCTTTGGCCAGTAGAGTGAGTAGTCATAACGTCAGCACTTAACACTTTGCCGTGTGCAACTCTCTCCGCGTATCATTCCTGCTTCGATACTCTCTCAGTGGTTCTCATCTTGTACAGCGCCACGGCCCCTCCTGCCTCCAGCAGTCGCATCATTAGTGGTGGGACTGGCTCGCAGTGAAGAAGCACACCTCTCTCCTCAAGCCGCACCTCTCCTCTCGCCACATCAACGGTCACATTCTCGCCATCGTTGAACCTGGTATGAGCATCTCTCAATATCAGTGCTGGCAGACCGATATTGAAGGCATTGCGATAGAACAGCCTTGCAAACGACTCTGCTATGACACATCCAATGCCCAGCACCTGGAGCACGCGCGGCGCCTCCTCGCGCGAAGAGCCGCCACCGAAGTTCCTCCCTGCCACGATGACATCGCCCGGTCGGATCTGCTCGGCCAGCCCGGGTCGTGGTATCTCCAGGGCGTGTCTTGCCATCTCCTCGTAGTCGAGGATTCGAAGATACTTTCCAGAGATGATCTGGTCTGTGTCGATGTAGTCGTCCACGACCCACGCACGACCCCTGATAGTCCGGCTCATCGCGTCATCTCCTCCCGCGGGTCGGTTATCTCTCCACGGACGGCGCTTGCAGCGACTGTCGCCGGTGATGCGAGATAGATCTGTGCCTCGCGATGCCCCATCCGTCCCGGGAAGTTTCTGTTGGTCGACGAGATACAGACCTCGCCCTCTCCGAGGACACCAAGATGGCCGCCCACACAGGCGCCGCACGTCGAGTTCGTGACAATTGCCCCTGCCTCCATCAGGGTCTGGATTATGCCCTCCCGTAGGGCATTCATATACACCTCCCTGCTTGCGGGAGTGACTATCATTCTGGCACCTGGGTGCACCCTCTTTCCCCTCATCATCCTTGCGGCGATGCGTAGGTCCTCCAGCCTCCCGTTCGTGCAGGAACCGAGGAATGCCTGGTCAATCTTGATGCCCTCGAACTCTGAAACTGGTCTGCCACTGGCTGGACTCGGCGGTGCAGCCACATATGGTTCCAGTCCGATCGACTCGAGGTCGTAGTGAAGAGTATCGACATATTCCGCATCCCTGTCGGGAAGCACCTCGACACCAACATCTCCTTCCGCGCGGGACCTGACCCACTCTCTTGCAGCGTTGTTTGGTGTCATCAGCCCACTCTTGGCCCCGGCCTCGATGGCCATATTGCACATTGTGACCCTGCTCTCCACACTCATCCGCTCCACAGTCTCGCCGTGGAATTCGATTGACCTGTAGTTCGCGCCGTCGTTGCCCAGATCCGCGATGAGCCTCAGAATGAGGTCCTTGCTCATAAGTGGAGGTGAGAGCTCTCCCTCCACATCTATGCGGATGGTCTCTGGCACTCTCAGCCAAGTCTGACCCGTCGCGATTATGATTGCACAGTCGGTCGCCGCAAGGCCTGTTGAGAATGCTCCAAGGGCACCGTAGCTTGTTGAGTGAGAGTCAGAACCGATGACAAGGTCACCTGGCCGTATCAGTCCGCTCTCAAGAAGCACCTGATGACAGATGCCGCAGTCGACATCGCAGAAGTGGTCAATCCCGTATCGACGGACGAACTCTCGGTTACGTCTGTGAATCTCAGCACTGCGCACGTCTGGTGCTGGCGCCCAGTGGTCGTTGACCACGAAGATCCTGCTCCTGTCCCAGACGTGATCAACTTCCATCTCATCGAGTACTGGCATTATCCTTGCGCCTAGTACCTCGTGCACCATCAGCAGATCAACTGAGACCTCGACGGTGTCTCCGGCACTGGCCTCGCCCTCCTCAGTGTGGCTACCGATGATCTTCTCGGCCATCGTCTTGCCCATTGAGCCGTGTCACCTCTCTGCGGCTATTCTCTTTGCCTCCGCCGCGATGGTCTCCCCCATGGTATCGGTTGACGAGGGTGTCACCCCCGACCACTCTCCGACGCACAGGTCGTAGGTCCGTGTCCTGCCGCTCCTAAGAACAGATGCAACAGCATCTCGTATGACATCGCCGGCAAGAGAGCACCTCGGGTCATTATGCTCCTCCCCGAGCCAGTCCATCATCATCGCAGCAGCGAGGATCGACGCAATCGGGTCTGCGGACCTCTCTCCGTAGTGACTTGGTGCGGACCCGTGGACTGGTTCGAAGACCGCCTTGTGATCCCCAATGTTGCCTGCCGGGGCAACTCCGAGGCCACCCTGTATCGCAGCCCCGAGGTCCGTGATTATGTCACCAAAGGCGTTCGGTGCCACGACGACATCGAAGTCCTCGGGGCGTCGGACGCACCACTGAGTCCACGCATCGACGTAGGCATAGTCGGGTGTGATGTCAGCATAGTCTCCGGCGACCGTATCGAAGACGCTTCTGAAGAGCTGACATCCGGCGAGCAGATTGCTCTTGTCAACACAGGTCACTGTACGCAGCCCGTCAGATGGCCGACCATCTCTGCGTCTCGATATCTCGAACGCCCGTCTGATCACTCTCTCTGCGCCACGTGCAGTTATGACACGTACGTCAATAGCGGCCTCGGCCGAACCACCCCGTACCACAGTACCTCTCACAGGGGCATACAGTCCCTCCGTGTTCTCCCTCACTATCACCATATCAATATCGTTTGATGTCTTTCGTGCCAGGGGTGTTGGCACACCCTCGTACAGTCGCACAGGACGCACATTCGCGTACAGATCTAGGTCAAACCTCAACCCGATGACAACGTTGTAGCCGGCGAGGTTACCATCGGGCAGCCGCACTGGCTGGCCGTGCCCGTCGTTGGCACCAACGGCGCCTAGAAGTACGGCATCAGCTTCGCGTTTGACGAACTCCTCGGTCTCTTCGTCCCATTCTCTTCCCGTCTTGAGATAGTGCTCTCCGCCTGCCTCGAACGTGTGAAAGTCGAGCTCCAGTCCGTCAATGTTCTCAAGGACTGCTCTCAAGACGCGGACGGCCTCGGGAATGACCTCTCTACCGATACCGTCGCCGGGCAGAACAGCGATACGGTACCCAGTCATTGAGGACCACCACATCTCAGAACTCAGTAGTTGCCGAGCCAGCCGAGGTCGTTGCCATGGTCATCCAAGATGTTGACCATCGTGTCCCAGCGCTTACCATCGACATAGCGGCTCTTGCATCTGATTGTGAACTCTCTGCCACACTTGGTGCATCTGACATACCAGTCCTCGACGACGGGCTCCAGTCCGTGACCAGTGATCTCCGGCGGGTCTCTCTCCACGCCTATCAGCTCTATCTCCTTTCCGTCACAGGCGTAGGTGCACTCCTTCAGGGGTAGGCCCTCCATTCCCCTTCTACCGAGGGGGACGAAGACCTCGTCCGGTAGTTCGTCAAGGCTCCTCTCAGACACCATCTTTGACACCGCAACAACTGGGATACCGCTACGAATAAATGAATAGGTATGGTCCGTCCGCAATTATGAGGCTCGTCACCTATAGTCGTGCGAACGCGACTTCAATAGGAGTACAGCTGGACAGTGGGGTGGTCGACATCCCCCGGGCGCTGACCCTCGCAGGCCAGAGTCAGACTCCTCCGTCCACGATGATTGATCTGCTTGGAGTGCGGGATGGCACCCAGATGGTCCAAGAGTCGCTCTCCCAGCTCGGGAAGGACGGCAGGCTGGCGGAGGTGACCATCTCTGCGGACGAGGCGCGGCTGCTCGCACCAATCCCCCGCCCTGGCAAGATACTTGCTCTTGGCCTAAACTACCGAGATCATATTGAGGAGACTGGCAGAGAGGTGCCACGTGAGCCAGTCGTCTTTGTCAAGCTACCCACATCTGTCGTCGGTCCAGATGAGGATATACCGTTCCCCCCATTGACTCATCGACTTGACTGGGAGGTGGAGCTGGGTGTGGTGATTGGTGCCCCATGCAAGGACGTGTCTGCCTCAGAGGCACTCAACTACGTCGCAGGCTATACCGTGATAAACGACCTCAGCGCGCGGGATCTGCAGAAGAATGACGGGCAATGGGTCCGGGCCAAGGGGATGGACGGAATGTGTCCTATGGGCCCAGTCATTGTCACAGCTCCAGAGCTCGGTGACGGGTCTGGTCTTCGGCTACTCACACGCGTAAACGGAGAGGTGAAGCAGGACTCCAACACTTCGGCGATGATTCTCGATGTCCCGCACATCATCGAGTTTCTCTCGGCGGCGTTCACCCTTGAGCCAGGTGATGTCATTGCCACAGGGACTCCCTCCGGAGTGGGCTTTGCCAGGGATCCGCCAGAGTACCTTCATCCGGGTGATGCAGTAGAGCTCCACATAGAGCGAATCGGCACTCTTCGCAATAGAATCGTGTGACGGCCCATTTCCTGACTCACGCATCAAGGCGCTCGAAGGACAGGACCACCTCATCTCCTCGCGAGAACTTGCCCCTTACGGCCACCACCTCGGGGGCAATGCTCTCTGCCGAAACGACCTCGTCATTGATCTTCGCGACTCTGGGCCTCCAGTCGGCACCGAAGACGATGAACACACTCTCGACCGCACGGGTGTCTCTCTTGATGCGCACACTCAGTTCCAACCGCTGCTCATCCCATTTCTCTCCCTCGAGCTCCACCGCCCCCTGCGTGAAGTGAATGCTTGTGCTGAGAACGGACGGCACAGGACTGTCAGGTCGCAACACGTACAGCTTGCAGCTATGTGGTTTCAACCCTCTGATGGGAACGGCCTCCTCAACAGTCCCCTCATACGTCTGGCTCCAGAACTCGAAGATATGATACAGCCCAGGCTCCGAGAGGCTGACATCTTCAAGGCGGAAGTCGAAGTCCATCTTGCTCTCGGACAGGTTGAACACTCCAACGACCGACCATCTCCCCAGCGGGGTCTCTATGGGGAGGGCGAAGACTCGGGGCTCACTCTCTACAAAGGCGTCAATGGCAACAGCGCCACGATGATATGGGGGCAGGACCTTGTCCACAAGCGCGAGTCTCTCCTCGGCCACCTCCATCATCCGGTCGCTGAGCAGGAACGAACCGCCACTGAGCGCAACAACGGTGAGCCAGAGAACGACTTCGTCCGGTGTCAGGTCGTTGTCCTCCTGCCTGACGAGGACGCAGTCAGGGTCGTTGATCCACCACCTTCGATGCACAAAGGCCCTGCTCATCGTGTTGACAGCGCACTCGTAGACCCCTCCTCCCCAGTCGTATCGCCAGTTCGTGCCTATGTCCGTCCCTATTCTCATCGCGTCGACAATGCCCACGCACGGCCCGAGCGGTGCACCACAGCCCAGTATCAGGGCCTCACCGACAGCCTCTCTGATTGCTTCAAGTCCCTTGCGCAGGGCCTGAGCACAAGTGTGGGACGGGTCGTGCCTGACGCCCTCTTGTGTGGCATGATATAGAAAGTCGATCTTGAAGTACTCGAAACCAGCCTCGCGGAGTCTCTTGAAGAGTCGCCCTATGTGGCTCAGCACGTCGGGATTGGTGAGGTCCAGCGCGTAGTAGTTGCCAAGCCACAGAGGGTTGGAGCCTACAGCTATGGGCTGATTGTTCCTGTCCCTGACGAACCAGTGTGGCCGGTCCTTGAACAGCTCGGAGTGTTCGGATGCCACGAACGGGGCAGTCCAGATGCCCGCTCTGAGGCCACGGCGCCTGATCTCGTCGACGAGCGAGGGCAACCCCCGACTGAATCTCTCGTTCTCCGTCCAGTCCCCCACCGTCCTCTGATAGCCATCGTCAAGCTGAATCCACTCAAGTTCTGGGAACCGTTGTCGGACAAATTCGGCATTTTGCACAATTTCGTCATAGTCCGGCATTGTGAAATAGAAGTACCAGGAACACCACCCAGTCGGGGACTTCTCAGGATGCCGTGGAGCCATTCTTGCTGCAACTATGTCGGCGTATTGCTCGGCAATCGTGGTGGCTCTCTCCCCTGCGAGGACAAGTAGCTCCTCCGATATCACGTGTCCCCCCGGCTCGACGGAGATGTTGTCCAGTGCGCACCTCGCGACAAGTTGTTTCAGTCTCACATTCTCTCCGCTCTCTTCCTCCTTGCCGTATGCCGTGACGGTGGTCAACTGGTTAGCGAGTGTGACGAACCCAACCAGAAGCACCTCCCCTCTGTCCACGTTGGTGACAACTGTGAAGAGATGGCTCACGTTCTCACCGGAGTCTATGGGTCTCACCTGACTGAGTTCCCATGAGTGGAAGCCATTGTAGAAGAACCTGAGGGCCTCGCCGTTGCCGACTGAGAGAGTTCTCTCGTGACCCACATCTACGCAGAAGACGTCCATTGAGTGAACTCCAATCTCCGACCGGGATGCATTCTTCAGCTGGACCCTGCAGAAGAGACCCTCAAGCCCCTCCCAGACAGCCAGCCTCAGACGTGCCTCAATATTGCCGTCCACGCTGCGCATACTGATGACCACAGCCTTTCCTGACCGACCCCTCTCCTTGAAGTCGACAGCACTCACCCCTCTGAAGATCAGCTCTCGGGACTCATAGCTCTGCCTGTCGGTCTGGATTCTCACGAATGCGCGTGAGACAATCTCGACATCTCTCTCATCGCTCTTTAGGCTGAACATGCCCGTGCGCTTGTCATATCTGACGGAGACGATGTCGTTTCCTAGGATGACCTCATTCTCAGAGATTGAGAGCGTGCATCTCGAACTCTCTTCGGCCATCTACATCCTCCCTGCTTCGTAGCGATGATGACTCGGTGCAACCGACCTATTACATTTGTGTGGGGTCGGGTACTTCTTCGGCACGCTTCTCCTGTCAATGGAAGACTGGGATAGGTGTCCTGCCTGCCGTCGAAGCCGAACCCACCAGTCAGTGTGTGGAGGGCGCTCGCGGCAACACTAGTGACCCCGCGAGGTGGCCTTCTTTGCGCGCTCCTCCGCTTCTTCGGCCTCCTCGTACTCGAAGAGACGTTTGTGCGCTGTTGCCAGTAGCTCCCACGCCTCCCTGTCGTCGGGCTGGAACTCAAGGTATCGCTTGATGTATCTCTTGACCTCCTCCCATCTCCCCATCTTCTCTAGGCATCTCGCACCGTAGTACAGTGCTCGCCGATGGTCCATCCTAGGGCTGGCCATCTTGGAGAATCTTGAGAAGGCCTCCTCCCACTCCTCGTTCTCGTAGAGGTCCAACGCCTCCCGGAACTCGTCCTCCATCTCCTGATACTCCGGCATTCGCTTCAGAATGCCTCCCGCCATGCCAAGCGACCCGCAGCACAGGAAGACGGACGCTGTGAGCATAGTCATCCCTATGACCTGTACAGGATCTACGGGCAGGTATCCCAGCCTGCCAAGTAGCGCAACTACCACTCCAACGATGAAGATCACCGCTGCGGCAACCAGGATTCGCATCGCAATGTTGACCTGAACCGACTCACCTGTTTCCTCGATCAATCCATCATCAGTGGACAGCATCTGACGCACAGGGAATGGACAGTCCTCTGCCTTTTAGGTGTGCTGTTCTCAGTTGAGCAGCCACTCTTCACTCTCCTGTCTCATGGTCGGCGCAAGCAGTGGACTGTGTTGTATCTATCCGGTAACTTCCTTGTTGTCCCTGTACTCTCCCTCTTGACGCTCTTCTTCTTGCTTCCTATGTTCTCTCAGGAGCCTACTGTCAGGGCTGCGACGCCTGTACTCCTCATCCTGCCTTCGGGCCTCAAGATGGCGTCGGGCGATGTCTATCCATTCTCTTGCGAGGCCCTCCAGCTGCGGATTCATACTCACAGCGAGCTCTGCGTATGCGACCGCCCGTTCGAAATCCTCCTCAATGAAGTGGGCATTGGCTTTGTTGTACAGCGCCTCAGCATAGTCTGGCCGCAGTGCCACGGCCCGCGTGTAGGCCTCAATGGCCCTCTTCCCCTCTGCAAGTCGTGACAGACAGTTTCCGAGGTTGTTCCATGCCTCGGCGTCATTCGGGTCAATCTGGAGAGCGCGCTCATAGCACGCCTTGGCCTCCTTGAAGTCGTTGAGGTAGTATAGTGCGGTGGCCTTGTTGAACCAGAGCTCGAAGATGTTGTTGTCTATCGCCAGTCCCTCATCAAACGCCTTGATTGCCTCCTCCTCTCTACCTGCCTCAAGCAGTGCGACGCCCAAGTTATACCAGCCCTCAATAGAGTCCGGATGCTCACGCAGATACATCCGCAGAAGGTCGATTGCGTCTTCGTACATGCCCTGCTTGATCAGCCGGACGGCCCGTGCCATCACACCATTCTGTTCGATCATCATTGGACGGGCCGTTCCGCGCAAGATAAGACTTGTGAAGATTGCAGGTCCTCAGTGTGACCCCTCGCCGTGCTATTCGGGCCTCTTGGCCATTCGGCGTCCGACAATGCTGAGGACTACGCCGAGCCAGCCCGCCGACTGTGAGACGGCTGACACGAAGCTGATGAGCTGTGCTGCGCCGTACAGATACGCCATTGACGCAAGCTGAATGATTAGGCCTATTAGTCCCATCCCTGCTGCAATGCCGATGACGAACTTGCCGGTGCCCACGCGGTCGGTTGTGAGCAGATATCCTCCGATGATCACTCCCAGTCCGCCAAGGCCAGCTATGGCCACGAGGACATAGAGTATCACGTTCACCACGGGCTCGAGAAAGGCGAGTTCGGGTATCGCCGCGATGAGCGAGATGTACTCAAGGAAGCCGATGCTACCAGTGGCAGCAACGGAGATGAGAAGCAGTCCCGCTATGACGCATATCACAAATGCTGTCTTGTTCTGCATTCGTGTTCACCACCATTGTCTGAGTATAGCCGCCTATTCTGTGTTACTGGCCAACTCGTCAGACAAAAGAGATGGCCTGTCTTCTCGACGGAGTCTCTCTGAGAGCAAAAAAGAAAGGGGAGGACGAGTGTCCAAGCCTCCCCCTCATTTCTTGGCTTTCTTCGCCTTTGCCTTCAACTTGGCCCTCTCTTCGGCGATAGCGGCCTTGAACTGTTCGTCGAACCTGGTCAGCAGTCTCTCCTTCTCGGCCGCGTCGATGAACTTGAACCTCGCCACGGCACGCACACCGGCCTTCCAGGCCTTCTGTGCCTCCTTCAGCTTGTCTACCTTTGTTGGCTTAGCTTCTGCCATCTCTTGCATCGCCTCTCGGGCGTCTCGGCATTTGGTGCCGATGCCTCGATGTCCCAAGACCGCAATGTTTCGTCACTCAATAAAAGAAAATCTCGCTTGTACTGTGCCCTCCACGATACCACATCTCTCCCCATCCAGATTCTCCGAAACCATTGCAGGGACCTACACACTCGTGGGACAATTGTCACGACGGTCCGAAGAACAACGCGCACGCCTATCGCAGGATGTCGCGTCGGAACCGCCGTCAATTAGTTCTCATAGCCATCGGCCATCTCACCCTCGGAGGTGATGAGTCCTCCGAACCCCTCCGTGCCGTTCTCGCAGACGGGAGTCTCTCTGGCACGGAGTCTGTGGGGCCGCTCACGGAGTGTCGCTGCAACCATAGCTGCTACAAATGATGTGGCTGCGAGAAACAGAATGGATGCTGACAGACCGAATGTGTCACCTATGGCGCCAAAGATCACTGGCGCCAGCGAACCTGGTATCGCACCTATTGAGAACAGGATGCCGAACGCAAGGCCCCTCCTCTCTCTTGGTGTGATCTCCGTCTGATAGGCCTGGTACGGCGGCACACCGAAGTAGTAGAAGAACCCGATGAACATCAGCACAACAAGAAGGGACAGCGGCGGCAGCGAGTAGTTCAGGAGCAGGAGGCACGGAGCCATCAGCAGTGGTGAGATGACGATGAAAGGGACTCTCCGCTGCAGCCTGTCTGATAGCGGCCCGGCAATCATCTCTGCTACGACGCCAGTACCGAGCATCACAGTCGTTAGCGCGCCAGCCCAGAGGGGCTCGTACCCATAGCTGACCACAAGGTATAGTGGCATTAGCAGGCTCAGCGACCTGAAAGGAATGCCTCTTAGTCCTGACAGTACAACACTGACGACATAGTCTCTCGTCCATCCATCGACTCCGCCATAGTCCTCTCGTTCCTCCGGTTCCGTTTCCCAGCCTGCAAGTGCCTCCCGCCTTCTCGAGTAGCCCATCAGCACGGCCGTGAATACAAAGACCCCTATGCCGAGAGTCCCGAGGACAATCAATGCCTCTCGCCATCCTCCCACCGCGATCATCAGTGAGGCGCCAACGAAGGGTATCAGTGCCATGCCTATCAGACCGCCCATCGCCTGAGCCCCCACCGCGCTTGCTCTCGAGCTGGGCGGGAATCGTTCGGCCAGCGTGGGGAACGCGGAGGGATGGTACCCCGAGGCACCGAGACCCAGCAGAATCTGCATCGCAACCAAGAACCAGAATGTGGTTGACAGGCCAGTGAGTATCACGGCGATGGCGGTGGCCAGTACACTGGCCGGGATGAGAATGTCTCTCCAGCCCTTGTCAGCAAGCGCACCTATGCCGAGATGTACCGCGGTCATTGTCGTTATTGCCGCGCTCGTGATCACACCTACCTGTGTGAGAGTGAGGGAGAGTTCTTCCTTGATGATGGGGAGAAATGGGGAGAGAGCACCAGTATACACGTGGTTCAGGAAATGGGCAAGTACACATGCCGCAAGCACGGCATAAGATGCTCTTGTGACTCGGCTCAAAGGATGTCCACTTCGTTGTGATTGTCAGCTCGAGGACGGAAAGCCACGGAATAGCGAATTAAAAGGTGGTGATTTCTGCCACGGAGTGGGAACGGCTCTCAGCAACACGAGAAGAACGAGGCGAGTCAGTTGGAATGGTACGCTGATGACACCCACAGGGGGTATCACCAGCACATCCGATTTCGACTCGATTTTTTTGTTTGTGTTCCAAGAGGTACCTTAAAAGGTTCCGACTCACCGCAATCTAGGTGCTCCAAGATACACCTTACAGTAGGTGAGCCAGCCACATCACTATCTGTATCGCCAACACGGCATCATCGCGCGCCTCGTACTTCCGGTTCATCCCCCAATTGTCTAGGAAGAAGTTCGTTCCTGTGACGACGATGCGTCCGGTGTTGTTGTTCTCAAGACAGCCTAGTACTGGACGACTGGCCGGCGTTGTGGCCAGAATGGTCCCATTGACGGAAACGTTGATTGTGGCGCCGAGGTAGTCGAAGCTAGCGACGCCCGCGGTCATAGGATGAGGATAGAGTTCCGTTATCTCCGTTGGACTATCCCTGTCGGGATAGACATCATCGTTGAGCGAGAATCCTGACCACTCCAAGAAGGTGTTCACGGCCGTCAGGTTGGCATAGTCTGCGGAGAGTGTGGCGACGAATACCCCGCCGCCCATCTCGAAGTACTGTTCGTACGCGAGTATCTCGTCATCCGTGAAGTTGATCCAGGCTGACGAAGGGTTGTATGGATCGCTCTCCTCAAGGACATACACGCAGGGGTCAAGCACCACCACGGCGTCGAACTGAGAGAGGTATTCGGCCGTGATCTTCCTTCCATGTCTTATCTCCGTGACCGAGATCTCGCTACCTGTCAGACTCATGTAGAAGTGCCGAAACTGACCATAGGTGGTGTCAATGGACCATGTCGTGTGGCTGATATCAAAAGCCACCCTCGCGACTGCCTCTTGGATTGACAACGAGAGCGTCAAGTTCGTGCGGTCGGAGCCGTGAGTGAAGTACACCGTTGCGGAGAGATGTGTGCTGTTGATGTCGGCCGGTATGCTCACGTTCAGGGCGAAGAAGGTGGACTGGTTGGCCTCGATGGCCGACGGGACCCCAAACACTTCAGGAGTTGGGCTGTCGACACTCAGCTCGTAGACAGCATCTCTGCTGTTGATGACCTGCACGTTAAACGAGTAGTTGTCCCCGTAGAACAGCCTCTCGAACTGAAGTGGCAGACTGTGCGGATGAACGTACGTGACGAGTGGAATCTCTGTGGTGGGCCCCAGACTCTGCAGGAATTCCCGTGCTCTGTCTAGATTGAGCCTTCCGGCACCAACAACATACTCCGGATGGCTCATCTTGTCAGCAGTCTTCATCAGGACCGCCTTGATCAGTCCGGGTGTCCACGGGATGCTGTTGACAGTGCAGTAGTCGATGAGGGCGGCGGCAGCACCAGCCACCCGGGGGGACGCAAAGCTTGTTCCATAGACCACGGCGTTAGATGTCTCAGCGTAGCCGGGTGCCACAAGGTCGGGCTTCATAGTGCGTTCTGAGGTCGGTCCGACGCTGGAGTACGATGCAGGTGTCCCGCTCTCGGCGAGTGCACCAACTGCAATAGCAGCGCCGTATACGCTCGGAGATGTCACAGAGCTCGTACCCAGCCCGCCGTCGCCACTGTTGCCAGCTGCACTTACCACAATGACGCCGTGCTCCATAGCATACCTAACGACATCTCGCAGCGGGTCATTCCACGAGGGACTGGAACCGAGACTCAGATTGATCACGCTGCAGTTCTCCTCGATGGCCCACATTATCGCCGCAATGACGGCCGGAGTACTGGCTGCACCCTCCCCGGAGATCACCTTGGCATTGACAAGCGCGATATTGGCCTCGACATCGAGCACGGTCCGCGCCACTATAGATCCGTGTGGAACTCCACCCGGGTGAGAGTCCTCAGTTGAGGTGTCACTGTACGCGTAGCCGTACTGAGCCAGAATGAAGCTTCTCTGTGCCACTATTGCTCCCGAGGGAACCTTGGTCGCATCTATGCCAGAATCAATGACAGCGACCTTCACGGCACCACCCTGCCCCTGTGGTCCCGTTGGAGTGGGAATGAGCAGAACGAGCAACGAGGCCACGAGGAGCAACCCGATGATGGCAATGGCGACGAGCTTCACAGACATCCTTGAGGGTTTCCGAGGAGTCTCGTAATAAGAACGAACCTCATAGTAGCGCAGCATCTTTCAGACCAACTTCGAATTGACGTCACTCCGAGAGGTATTCGAGAGAACATGAACCTATCGACGACGGAGTTCCTCTGTGTCAGAGAGGCTCTGTCACGGCATTAGGGCCGAATACCTCTATCATCATTGTACTGATGGACCGTAGCACTCTGGCGTGATCTGATGCATGCCGGAAACCTTGAAAAGGGCGACGAACGGGTCGTTTAAGTTGCCAAATTAGCACAAGTTGATTTATTTGGCAGGATGCAGGTAGGCACTCAAAGAGGTACACGCCGTGTCTAGCGCGACAGCCACTGCCCAAGAGGTTGAAGAAACACCGTTTCATGCACTCCCACTCGAAGAGGTTCTTCAAGGACTGTCGGTGGATCCAAACACGGGCCTCTCGTCGAGTGAGGCCGAGAGGCGTCTGCATCAGTACGGGCCGAACGTGATTCCCCGTGCCAAGGCATCCTTCTGGAAGGTGTACCTCGCCCCGATACTGAACTGGCTGATCAACATCTACCTGGTCAGCTCCTTCGCGCTTCTTGTCCTAGCGTGGCTCTTCCCGTCCGACGAGAATCAGGTCGCCCAAGCAACGTTCTGGCTCTCGATTGTCGCTGTCAACTGTCTTGTCGCCATCTTTCAGCAGTTCCGCGCTCAGAAGAAGCTGGAGGCACTGGAGAAACTCTCCGCAGGAGAGTCAAGGGTCCGGCGTGATGGACGTGACATAGAGCTCGACCCCTCGCTGATAGTGCCTGGCGACATCATAAAGCTCGAGCAGGGCGACCGCATCCCTGCCGATGGGCGTCTGATAACGTGCACGAACTTCAGTACTAACGAGGCCTCCCTCACCGGAGAGAGTGTTCCTGTGGAGAAGGACGCCACGGTCATAGTCCCGCCAGAGGCACCGCTGACCGACCATCACAACATGGTCTTTCTCGGGACCTATGTCGCCACAGGGGTCGCACAGGTTGTTGTGACTATGACTGGTGGCAGGACGGAGATTGGCAAGATTCAGGGCACACTCGAGTCCCTCAATACGGGGGACATCCCTCTGCGGAAGAAGGTCAACAGGCTGGCCAAGTTTCTCGGGATCGCCGCAGTCGCACTATTGGTCTTCTCAGTCGCCTGGCGTCTGTATCTCTACCCCGTGATATTTCACTTTCCGATGGACCTGAGTGTGGACAACATAGTGGCTCAGATAACCTCGGGTATCACGCGAGCGATGACCATCATGCCCATCAACATCCCGCTGCTCACGACGATAGTGTTGCTCACAGGCGTCCTTGCCATGGCCAAGAAGGGCGTGATAATCCGTGACCTGTCTGCTGTCGAGTCGCTCGGCCGCGTCAGTGTGATCTGTTCGGACAAGACTGGTACCATGACAAGGAATCAGATGACCGTCAAGTACGTCTGGGACACAGAGAATCTCTATGCGGTGACGGGCGACGGCTACGAACCGGCAGGATCAATCTACAGAATACGCAATCCCGATCGGCCCGACCACTACAACTCCGAGGACGAGGTCTTAGTCACCGACGTCTATGCATGGAAGGGCCTGTACAACCTGATTGTCTGTGGTGGTATTGACAATGATGCCGAGATAGTCGAGCGTCCCACCGATGGCGGGACACTCTGGACACCGATTGGCGATCCGACTGATGCAGCACTGCTCACTCTATTCCGAAAGAGCGGACTCAACGAGGCCGAACTGAGGAAGCGATACGAGGTCGTGATGGAGTTCCCCTTTGAGTCCGAGCTGAAACGGATGTCGAAGGTCTGTCGTGATGGTAACAAGTACGTCGTCTTTTCGAAGGGCGCGACCGAGGTATTGGTCCCGCTGTGCAGAACAATGCACAGTCCCTCGGGGCCCAAGGTGGTGAGTCCTGCCGACCAGGAGCGAATCCTACGTCTGGCACAGAGCTATGCAGAGCAGGGCTACAGGGTGATCTCGCTGGCGTATCGCGAGATGGCGAGTCTTCCGGGTGGTCAGGACGTTCGCTCTGTGGTAGAACGCGATCTCACGTACGTCGGCTTCGCCTGTATAGTCGACCCGCCAAGAGATGGTGTACGTGAGGCTGTCATAGAGTGTCACCACGCGGGCATCAATGTCATAATGATAACTGGTGACGCAGCAGCGACCGCAAGAACTATTGCCGCCAATCTCAACATCCTCCGCCCCGATTCGCTGGTGGTGGAGGGCGACCGTATCAGGGAGCTCACGGATGAGGAGTTCGCACGAGTCAACGTATTTGCACGAGTCAATCCCGAGCACAAGCAGATCATTGTCGAGCGGTACCAAGCGCAGGACAAGGTAGTGGCGATGACTGGTGATGGTGTGAATGACGCATTGGCTCTTGCAATGAGCGATGTCGGGGTGGCGATGGGCATCACGGGTACCGATGTGGCCAAAGAGGCTGCTGACATGGTCATCACCGACGACAGCTTTCAGTCCATAGTGACCGGTGTCCACGAGGGTCGTGGGCTCTTCTCCAAGATACGGATGATGGTGTACTTCTACATCGCCATCAACCTTCTGGAGAGCATGATATTCTTCGGTGGAATGCTGTTTCTGCCCAGCGCCATCGAGATGCTGACCGCGTGGCAGAGCCTCTATCTCATCGCAACTACGCACTCCTTCCCTGGGCTGGCCCTTGTGTTTGACAAGACGTCCCCACGTGCCATGGAGGAGAAACCACGTGACAGCGAAGGTATAATGACGCTCCCGCTGGGCGCTGTCATGATCGTGAACGTGATTCTGATGGTAGTTGGCGTGGCCCTCGTCTATTCTCTCACGCTCACAGGCTGGATGGGAATTGTCCAGATCTATGATTATAACCTGACCGGGTTCTACACTGAGGTAACTCCCGCAATGAAGGCCACCGTGATGATGCTGACAGAGCTCCTCCTCCTTGAGAGCACCATCGTGCTCATCATACGACGAATCAATCTCCCGTTGTGGCAGGGCATACGTGAACCTGGCATTGGACGCTTCATCGTCCTGCTCGGTCTGATCTACCTCGGTCATCTGCTACTGATGTATTGGTACCCTGCCCAGATGATTCTCGATAGCTATGGCCTGAAATTCTTCTTCATCCCGCTCACACTCTACGACTGGTTGGTCTGTATCATACTCGCACTTCCTGCAATTGTCGGGATGGAGTGGGTCAAGCGATTTCTGCGGAGGAGAAACCGAACGCTGTGAATCTCAAGTACTGTGGTATTTCGTCGGTCTCTGAGTCACTGCTTCAGCTGATAGGCCCCTCTATTCTCTATCCCCTCCTCGGCATCCTTGTGGGAATCGCTGTTATGGGCCTTGCAACGGCTCTGATAGTGCGGACGAGACGGATCAGGGCCAGAACGATTGACCAGGTGCTGCTCACGCGAGAACGTGTCTCGATAGATGAGATCCCGTCTTTGGTGAACGCGGAATATCTGACTGTCTCGTCCATCAGAGGTCTTGTCCGCCACACCCGTAACGGTGTGTTGTCCTTTGGTGGCACGTCTGTTGTGTCACTACCGCTACTCAAGAGTCACCTGCGCGATCAGCTCTTTCACGGGTCGAGGGTCAGTGTCTCCCAGGAGTCACTTCACTGGGGCCTGCGCGAGGATCTCATTGGGCAGCTGGTCGAGCAGATTGCTAGAGAGGAGCATCTGGACATTCTGCGCACGGACGATGGCGACTATGTGGTAGTCAAAGAGATGAAGGATCACCTCAGAGACGTCATAGAGATTCAGGGCCGGCTCGACCTCACCTCAGAGTCGCAGCGTCTTGGTGTCTCTCGTGACAAGCTCCTTGAGCTCATAGAGTCGTGGGGCTGGGACGTCATTGAGCTGGGCGACGGGTCGGTGGTATCCTCGCGCTGGATGCGGGTGTCTCTGGAGCGCGTCGTCCTCAGACGCGGCTACATCGACCTAAAGGAGGAGGCCCGGCGGCTGGGAATCACCGACAGGGACATTCTGAGGGTCGTCAGGGCATTCGACTGGAAGACGATTGAGACCCCTGACGGACGCATAGTGCCGGTACACGTTGTCGAGGAGCGCATCTCTGATGAACTTGAGCGGCACGGTGTAGTTGACGTGCGCCGGATTACGTCCGAACTGGCGTTGCCCCGTGGGGATGTTCTGCGCATTGTACGCGAGATTGACCCGCAGGTCATTGAGACTAGACACGGTACTGTTGTCACGCTTGAGTATCTGCGTCGGCGAATAAGGGATGACATCGATCTGATGGGGTCGCTCCTTCCTCAAGAGGAGGCCGAGGTACTGGGCATTGACGCACGCCTGGTCGCCAGAATTCTCACGGCCGACAGTTCCTGTCGCCGCGCGTCTGATGGGAGATTTGTCTCTTTGAGGGCCCTCCGGCAGTGGATCCTCGATAAGGTGAGCGAGACCGGCGTCATCCGTGCTGCGGACGTTGAGGCCGAGTGGGGAGTCTCAAGAGTGGATCTCACAGTGCTGCTGAGACGCTTTGGTCTGAAGACCACACGGACGAACTCTGGCGATTTTCTCTCGCTGGCATGGGCACGGCACGCCATAAAGTCGAAGATCGATGCGGGTGAAGCGGTCTCGGCGGAGACTGTGGTCTCCACTCTCGGTGTGGATGAGGGCACTGCCGTTGCAATCCTCGCCAGTGTCGAGGCCGATGCCGTACTAACGCACGACGGACATCTCATCCCCGAGACTCAGCTCCGCGACAGACTGCTGCAGATGCTGCACGAGGGACGTGCGATAGGTCCTGATGAGCTGGCCCGGACGATGAACGTCGACATATCGGATGTTCACCGTGTGCTCAACAGAATAGTCTCAAGCGAGCCAGTACTACGTCTCGGTGATGGACGTGTGATCTTGAATGAGGCTGTACTGGCGACGGTACGTGACCATCTTGCTCAGCGTGGAACGTGCGACATCCTTCAGATGGCGCAGCGACTGGGCGCAGAGTTCGACGCACTCCTCCGCCTTGTCACCGAGTCGCTCAGAGAGGGAGAGATAGTCGTGGACACAGCGGGGTGCGTCGTCACTGAGGAGTGGATTCGGCAGCTGAGACAGGAGGCCGAGGAAAGAGGCCGTGTGCAGGTCACAGTCACCGCTCGGAGATACGGTGTGCGTCGCAGTGCCATGCTTCATCTACTTCGTCACTTCCTGAGGGGCGCATACGTGCGAAGCCGTGACCTCTTCTTGGTTGCGGCATCGCGGTAGGGCCGAATTGTATATACTCTCTATACCTATCTTATGAAACTCCATAAATACCTGTGACAGTACTGTCCTCTTGGTGGGCCATCCTTGGGAAGAATGACGACTCACAAGATCCGCCTGATGAAGAGGAAGGGCAAGAAGATAGTCATGCTGACGGCGTACGACGCGCCGACAGCGAAGATCCTCAGCGAGTGTGGCGTCGACATAATCCTCGTAGGCGACTCTGTTGGCAACTCACTACTGGGATTCGAGAGCACCATACCCGTCACACTGGATGATGTCATCCATCACTGTGCAGCAGTACGCCGGGGCAACCCGGACAGTCTCGTTGTGGGCGATATGCCCTTTATGACCTACAAGGTGAGTGTCGAACAGGCACTTCGCAACTCCGCACGCATGCTGCAGGAGGGTGGCGCCGAGGCCGTAAAGATTGAGGGCGGTGGTCCTGTTGTCGACACGGTCCGCACGATTGTCGAGGCGGGGATACCTGTGATGGGACACATAGGTCTGACCCCTCAGTCGATATACGAGTTCGGAGGCTACCGCGTGCAGGGCAGGACGGCAGAGACCGCAGAACGTCTTGTGGAGGACGCGAGACGTCTTGAGGAGGCTGGGGTGTTCTCACTGGTGATAGAACTAGTCCCCGCCGAGACGGCGAAGATGATCACGGAGTCTGTCGGTATTCCGACCATCGGGATTGGCGCCGGGCCGTACTGCGACGGTCAGGTCCTCGTTCTCTGGGACATGCTGGGCCTGTTTCAGGACTTCAAGCCCAAATTTGTCAAACAGTACGCGAATATAAGGAAGGTGATTGTCGACGCTGTGACGGAGTACGCACGGGAGGTGCGTGAGGGTCTGTTCCCCGATGCCGAACACAGCTTCGAGATGTCCGAGGAGGAGTCCGGACGCCTCTACGGACGGGTCAGACCCTCTGAATAGACCCACTGGGCTCGGTCGCCTATTGTGTCTGAGCGACCTTCTCGTTCAGGGCCTCGACCAACTGATCCACATCGATACCGTGTACCATCGCACCCTGCTCGATGTTCTCGTAGTGTGCGGCCCAGCAGCCTATGCAGTGGAGACCATACTCCATGAACGTCTGAGTCGTCTCCGGCCATCTCATCACTACTTCGGTGATGCTCATATCCTTCGTTATCTTCTTCTCCGTCAATCTCGTGACCTCGCTACTTAACTATAGTCAACTCAGTGGACAGCCTATTTATGCATTTCGTTGCAGCAGGCTCCCAAAGCCACGTAATAGTGCCCAGTGGGGTAAGGCATGGGCCGTCAGATACGGATCACTCCGTCTTGGTTGGGGGCCCTCGGCAACAAGAGTCCTGCGCCTCACCGGACTCTGACCAACGAACTCGAACGGAGGCTCTCTCGGTGCTGGAGAACAACGGTCCCGGCTGGTGTCTCTTCAACGTCTACCAATCTCATATCTGACTCCGACGCTCGACGCGGCAAATGCATGCGGGACCGAGTGGTATAGGGCCGTGAGAGCGCGCCAGCCAGTGCAGTGGCCCACCCCAAGAATCTGGGGCCCCATCTCAGTCAAGTCCCTGACGGTTCTTCTGATGACCTCCTCAGAGGCGCTGCCCAGATGGAGCCCGCCAAATACGCCGTAGACCCTGTCGACTCCCGTGAGCTTCTGAGCGTACCTCAGCATATTGACTATTCCCGCGTGACTGCAGCCAGAGACCACAACGAGGCCAAGACCAGCGACGTTGATAACCAAGCACTGGTCATCAATGACCACACTGTCATCTCTCCATTCCCCCTCAATCAACGCCTCCTGACCACGGAAACCTCTCTCGTAGTCGGTCTCACGGGGAATCTCTCCGGACACAAGTGCCATTCCGCCAGCAACTACGCGATGGCCGCGCGACATCACCGGACGCCCACCCATCTGCTCAATCTCCTCGGGCTGCATCACATCGGGCAGGATGCGCCTGTGTGACTTCGTCCTCACGGACCTGCGATAGAACATTCTCGGATGGGCGTGGATCTCTGGACCGGACTCACCGATTGACTGGAGGACCAATGGGAGTCCCCCGAAGTGGTCCCAGTGTCCGTGCGACATGACGACGGTGCCCACTTCTCTCAGATCGATGTCGAGACACGAGAGATTGTGTCTCAGCAAGTCTGGCGAGGGCCCCGTGTCGTAGAGAATGCTCTCGCGGTGGTTGTCAGACTCTACGGTGACGAGGAAAGAGAGGCCAAGACCACCTCTGATCTGGCGGGGATCTCCGTCTCGCGAGATCCACTGAGAGGGTGTCCTGACGGAGGGTCTGCCCCAGTCGGTCGACCAACCTGCAACGTTGTCGACAAGTACCGTCAGTGTCACCCTATCGACTGGTGTCGGTGGTATCAACACTGCTCCCCTCTCACACAAGCATATGGTCGAGGCCCATCTCTCTCAGGACCTCAGGATAGACCTTGTAGAGGGGCTTGATCTTTGACAGCAGACCGAGGGCCTTGGCCACTGGTCCCTGAATCTTGACCTGACCTCTCGCCATTGCGATGGTCGTGTTGAGCTTTCCCTGCCAGAACTTGTTCGTCGTTTCGGACTTGCTCCAGACGACTATGTCTGGCGTCACCTCTGACTCGAAAGAGAGAGTTCCCACCCGTCCATCCGGACCGGGTTCTCTGAAGTTGATTGTGACCTGTACATCGGGGTCCTCGATGTCAAACCTCACGACCACCTTGGACTTGGCAAGCTTCTGCATCACATCCTCAAGCTCTATCACCTTGTTCCAGAACCGCTCGAAGACTGCCTTGAGCTGCTCTGCGTTCTCAAACCTCGGCAAGTCCCATACACCCAGTAGTGAACGGGGTCACACTGGGATAGAAGTCTTTTGCACCTTCACACGGCAAGCAGGTAGTTGTCACGCTCCCAGGCCGTTACGGCCTCGGCCTCGGGATCACGGGACTGCTGGTATTCCGACCAGACGCTCCGCGCAGACCGGACAAGATAGTCGACAAGGCTCTCGCCGAGCGCATCCCTGAGAACACTGTCTCGGGCCAGCGCCTCTGTAGCCTCCTCCAGAGTACCAGGCAGTTCCTCACGGGCGTCTCCCCCCTCGAACAAGTCCTCTGTAGAGGGCTCCGGTGGTTCGAGCTCTCGACGAATACCGTCGAGACCCGCTGCCAGGAGGGCAGCCATCGCGAGGTGCGGACTGCAGAGGGGATCCGGGCATCTGACCTCGACACGTGCGGCCTCAGGGCCCATAAATCTCGGGACCCTGATCATGGCAGTCCTGTTCTGGGGTCCCCATGCTACTCGGGTGGGAGCCTCGAAACCGGGCTTGAGACGGCGGAACGAGTTGGCCGTGGGCGCCACGACGGCCGTGAGTGCAGCTGCGTGTTCAAGAATTCCCGCAACATAGTGAAGTGCCATCTCTGAAAGCTCACCTCTCCGGTCGGATGCAAAGACGTTCCTTTGCGACTCGACATCCCACAGACTCTGATGGAGATGCATCCCGTTGCCTGGCAGTCCCTCGAAGGGCTTTGGCATGAATGTGGCGATGAGCCCCTTGCGGAATGCGAGTTCCGAGACGACAAGGCGGGCCAGTACGACCCAGTCACCAATGGTGGGGAGTCGCTCGTGGCTCACTCCAATCTCGTTCTGTCCGCGGCCAACCTCATGGTGATGGGATGTCGTCCTCACTCCCAAAAGGTCGAGAATGGAGATGGCCTCTCGCCTGAATAGGGCACCCTGATCTGCCGGCGTCGTTGTGAGGTAGCCCCCTGCGTCAAACGGACGTATTGTGCCATCGTCATTCTGCTTCACGAGGTAGAACTCGAGCTCGGCCCCGGACTGGAGTTCTAGTCCCATCTCTCTTGCAACACTAACGGCGCGTCGCGAGACGTACCTCACGTCGTGGCTGTGTGTCTCTCCTGTGGGGGTGCAGACCTCACACAATGCGAGTGCGACACGTCTATCCCACGGCTGGATGATTGGCTCTCTGTGGATGGGCCGGAGGAGAAGATCCGACGAGTTGACCCGTGCCAACCCTGGTACAGAGGACCCGTCAAACCAGGCCCCCTCACTCCACACCTTGGACCTCCTATCAAAACTCACCTCTATAGAGCGCGTTGTGCCTTGAACTGTTGAGAAGAGTAGTCTCAAGAATCTCGGTTGCTCGGGCCAGCTTGTCATCATCATATTCCTCCGGCTCCGGCCGTTCTCTGTCGGGTCCCACTATAAGATTATCCGGAATAAATCAGAAAAGATTTCATTCTGTTTCGTCAGAGAGGTCATATGCCCGCAAGAAATTCGGCCTCCCTCGATGAAACAGACCTCAAGATACTTGAGGTCTTGCAGCGTGACTGTAAGACACGGATCAGTGATCTCTCCGCCAAGGTCGGACGTGGGATATCGAGTGTTCACGCGCGTGTGAAGTCACTCGAGAAAAACGGCGTCATCACCGCCTATCGTTGTATTGTGGACCCTGCACGGGTCAACCGCTCCACACTGGCCTTCATCCTTGTCAGGGTCCGCTACAGGGCACCTGGTTCTGATGATGTGTTGTCACAGCGCGAGTTCTGCAAGAGCATCGCCCAGCACCCGCTTGTTCAGGAAGTCCACGTGCTCAGTGGTGAGTTTGACGTTCTGCTGAAGGTGCGCACGAGGGATGTTCAGGAGATGAACAGCTTCATCGTCGACTTCCTTCGTGAGATCCCTGCTGTCGAGCGCACGCTCACTATGTTCACAATGGAGACGTTCCTTGAGACGACGGAGCTGAGGGGACTGCTCAACGACCAGAGGCCCTCTGTCAGGTAGCCACCGTATGGGCCGCACGCCCCCCGGCCCATCTCACCCAGTGGTCCGAAGCTGTTAAGTAGAGCATTGTGGGAGGCGGTTCTTACAAGAGTCCTCCTGGTGAGGAGGAGACAAGGAAGGACGTTTGGAGAGATGAGTCGTAGAGTCTGTATAGCAGGCGGTGCGACCACCCCATTTGGCTATCCGATGCATATCACTCCGGAGGCTATGATTGCCAACTGCGTCGTGGAGACGCAGCATGACATTCCCGATTTTCATCTTCGGGACATACAGTTCATGGTGTACTCTCACTTCAGTGTGCACTTTGGCAAGCAGTTGTGTCCGGAGTGGATTGTGCATGACCATCTGGGCTTGGTCGGAGTTCCCCACTTCCGGGTGGAGAACGGCGGAAACACGGGTGGCTCAGCCCTGTACGCAGCATTCCTCGCTGTCAAGTCCGGGATGTTCGATGTCGTCGGCGTGGCAGGTTGGGAAACGATGGACAACGTGACCCAGTCGCAGGGTTCTGAGTTCATCGCTCTTGCCTCGGACACGCGCTACGAGGCCCTTGCCGGGGGCATCTACCCAATCTACTACGCGGCAATGGCGTACAAGTTCATGAAAGAGCATGACCTCCGCGAGGAGGACTTTGCACTTGCTGCGATAAAGAACCGGAACTATGCCGTTGACAATCCGAAGTCCCAGTGGTATCGTGGCGAGTATCGGAAGTACAAGCGTGACCTGACGGTCGAGGACGTCATGAAGAGCCGGCTGATCAGCTACCCGCTCAAGAGATACGACTGCTGTCTGATGAGTCGTGGTGGGGCATTTGCTCTCGTCACCACCGAGGAGTGGGCGAAGAAGCACAGTGACGGCAAGTATGTCGTCATCGATGGTGCTGGCCTCAGTAGCTGCACAATTCGAGCGGGCGACAGACTGGCGTTTCCGGGCTGGACCGAACGCTATGGCGAGGGGTATCCGGACATGACAGAGTTCGCCGCGTGCCGTAGTTCCGGCGAGATGGCGTACAAGATGGCCGGCATCGACTTCAAGCGGGCCTACAAGGAGATAGATGTTGCAGAGATACACGACGCTTTCAGCTCCTCTGAGGTGCAGATCTATAAGGCGTTGTATTGGTGTGACAAAGAAAACATCAAGGAGTTCCTGCGAGAACGCCGGACGTTCATGGAGGGCGACCTCCCGGTCAATCCCGGCGGCGGCCTGATGGGCTTCGGTCATCCTGTTGGTGCGACGGGCATTATGTCAGCAATCGAAGCGTACTATCAGCTGACAGACCAGATACCCAAGAAGCACTTCAGTTCGAAGACCTACGTCCGCGATGCGCAGACCGCGCTGGTGAACAGCCACGCTGGCACAGGGACCAGCATCTCAAACTTCATTCTGAGGAGGCCGTGAGAGAGATGGTTGAGGACAAGAGACTACACAAGATCCCGGATGAACCGGTCGAGTACCCCGACAAGCACAGCAACGACTTCAGAGGTGAGGTCAAGGAGTGGGGCTTCCACTTCTGCGGGTACGACTGGGACCCTGCGGAGGAGCAGTTCAAGATCTATCTGCACTATGACCAGCTCTACTACTGGAAGCTGGCCGAGATCTCCAAGATGGCACGCGGCTTCCTCGACGGCGAGCTCTGGGGCACCCAATGCCCCAAGTGCGGTGACAAGTTCTTCCCGCCACGCGTCAACTGCTGGAACCTCGACTGCGAGCTTGAGAAGACCGAGTGGGTGAGGCTCAAGCCAGAGGGCCATGTCCACACATTCACAATCGCCGGATGGAGCGGCAAGTCCTCTCTGAAGCGACTGCCGTTTGTCTTGGCGTACGTGGTCATCGACGGCTGCAAGACTGCGGTTGCCAACGAACTGCGTGGGCTCGATCCGTGGGATGCCGAGTTCGGCATGCCCGTCAAGGTGGTCTGGGCGCCCAAGGAACAGCGACGTGGCGCCATCACAGACTTCTGGTTCGAGCCTGCTGATGGCTGGAAGCCCTCGCCGATGACTCCCGAGAAGGAGCGCATCAAAGAGCTCTGTCAGCCTGTCTACGAGTGGGTCAAGACCCTGAAATAGGGTCACAGTATCCGATGAGGCATTGCCACTGCCTCATCACTCTTCTTTTCTCTTCATTCCCCTGGGCACAACAGACTATGTCGTCTCCCTCTGGCTGCCACGTCTGAACGCTCAGCCAGTCAGGGTGGGAGCGGCCGGTCCGATTCACTTGGTTCCTCACCGTCGTCATCCGTGTCATAAAGTCCATTAGCTTGCTCTGCACGCAGGGTTCAGTGGTGTGTGCTGAGATGAGAGTCGGACTTGCGCAGGTGAACCCGACTGTCGGAGACATAGAGGGTAACACCGGTCTCGTTATACGCTACCTCAATCGGGCACGAAACAGTGGAGTTCACATTGTGGCATTTCCCGAGATGATTCTGACAGGCTATCCGCCTCAGGACTTGCTGTACGAGAGGCCATTCGTGAGAGCAAATAGAGAGGCCCTGAAGGCAATTGCTCCGCACACTGCGGACATAGTCGCGATAGTCGGGTTCGTTGACTACGACGATGACTGGCACATCTACAATGCAGCTGCCGTCTTCGAGAATGGTGTCCTGAAGCGAATCGTTCACAAGACCCTGCTGCCTACCTACGATGTCTTTGATGAGGCGAGATACTTCAGGCCCCAGCCGCCTGACGCAATTGCCCCCGTGGAGGTGACCACGGATGGACACGCTCTGCGTCTCGGTGTTGAGATCTGCGAGGATCTCTGGGATGAGGCGTATGACATCAAGGTGACAGACCTACTCTGTTCTCGGGGGGCGGAGATGGTCATCAACATCTCATCGTCGCCGTTCTATGTGGGCAAGCGCTTCGAGCGCCAGCGTCTCGTCACCGAGAAGGCCACAGAGAACCGAGTACCCGTCTTCCTGGTCAATCTTGTGGGTGGTCAAGACGAGCTGGTCTTCGATGGCCAGAGCCTTGGGGTGGATTCGGAGGGGCGCCTTGTTCTCCTGGGCCCACAGTTTGAGGAGGCTCTTCTCACGGTCGACATCTCGTTTCCTGGGGGGACTGCGACACCCATAGACGAGCCCGAGTACGACGAGGTCGCAGAGATGTTCGGAGCTCTGGTGCTGGGTCTGAGAGACTATTTCCGAAAGACGGGCTTCAAGCGAGCGGTACTGGGCCTCAGTGGCGGAATAGACTCCTCGGTGACAGCATGTATTGCCGCCGAGGCCCTTGGTCCCGAGAATGTCATCGGTCTCTCTCTGCCATCGAGATACTCCAGCGATCACAGCAAGACGGACGCTGAACAGCTTGCTGATAATCTCGGCATAACTTTCCTGACCATACCTATTCAGAGGATTGTCGACACGTTTCACGAGGTGATGGAGGAGCCGCTGGAGCGTCTCAGGACAATCTTCGGAGTTGACAGGTCTGCAGACGATCCCGTGGCCGACGAGAATATCCAGCCCCGGGTTCGCGGGAACATTCTGATGGACATATCCAACAGACTGCGCGACCTGCGTATTCTGGTGCTCAACACGGGTAACAAGACGGAGCTCGCTCTCGGATACTGTACACTCTATGGCGACCTCACTGGCGGTATTGGTGTGATAGGCGATGTCAGCAAGCTGGAGGTCTACGATCTTGCGAGGTACATCAACCGACGAGCTGGTCGCGAGGTCATCCCGCAGAGCTGCATCACGAAACGCCCGTCGGCGGAGCTGAGGGAGGGACAGTTCGACCCGTTCGACTTTGACATTGTCAGTCCTCTTGTCGACGACATAGTCGAGCTCCGCCTTGGCCGACAGGAGCTCATAGAGAAGGGCTATCCGCCCCGTGTGGTCGATGACGTATACTCCCGCATAAGACGAGCAGAGTACAAGAGGTGGCAGGCACCTCCGTGCATCAAGATCACTCGCAAGGCGTTCGGCATAGGCTGGAAGATGCCCATCGTGAATCATTACAGGGGGTGAGGCAGCAGATGCTACTCAATCTCAGAACATCGACTGCTCGATGATCTCACGAGTGACCAGGTGCGACTCGTCACATGCGGTCAGCAGCTCGTCGTGCGCTCTCGTCCTTATCCGCTCGTCCTCGTCGTAGCAGGAGGCATAGTACAGAATTGTCACGACACCAGCATACTTCGCAGCCTGAACAGCTGGAACAAGATCACTGTCACCTGTCACGAGGACTGCGGTACGAATCTGTTGCGACCAGCTCATCCGAACTAGGTCGACTGACATCAGGACGTCGACGCGCTTCTGAACGTATTCTCCCGTGGTGCTGTCATATGCAAGTCGGCCAAGCCTGACGTCAAACCGGTTCAGCCGTCTGATTGCGTTGAGAAATCTCTGATGGTTCTCGTACCTTGCCTGCTGCTCCGCGCTCGGATGCTCATCTCGATAGGGTAGGCAGTCATAGACGTACGTTCTAAACCTCTCGGTCCCCTCTGTGACAATATCCGAGAACCTCTCGAAGTCGATTCTCGGCTCATCGAAGCAATACTTCAATATCTTTGCGAAGAAACCAAGATCAATGAGAACAGCGGACCTCTCCAATATTTTCCCGTCCAATCAATTGAGACAGACTCGACACGTACTTCGCGTGACAAGAGAGTCATCCATACGTGTGTGTGCCCGGACTTAATACTATTCTTGCATGAAGCGACTCTTCGGCGGGTCACGCGGTCTTTCGAAACACCACATAACAGTAGAGCTTATTAGTTCCTATGTCAAGGGGA
>JAGSHN010000011.1 GCA_029855935.1 Candidatus Thorarchaeota archaeon
AGCTCTATGAGATCAGCACGAGCATGACCGTCGCTTTCAATCCTCTTAGCTGAGGCTTTTGATCTTCAACCTGGAGAATGTGCAGTGCACGGCCACCGAGAATCTCGTGACTTTCAATCCTCTTAGCTGAGGCTTTTGATCTTCAACTCGAACGGCGTGCTGAAGGTGCGCTTCAGCGTGAGTTACAACTTTCAATCCTCTTAGCTGAGGCTTTTGATCTTCAACACCGGCGAGCGCCGTCAGCACCGTGTTGCGGATGTAACTCTTTCAATCCTCTTAGCTGAGGCTTTTGATCTTCAACTGGTCAAGGGAGTTTGTACTAAACGGGCTATGCCTCCTCTTTTAATCCTCTTAGCTGAGGCTTTTGATCTTCAACCGGGCTGCCTCAGGGTACTGCTCCTGCTTCGCAGAAACTTTCAATCCTCTTAGCTGAGGCTTTTGATCTTCAACTGTACACGGACGCCTGACCGCGTACTGGACGACCAAGCTTTCAATCCTCTTAGCTGAGGCTTTTGATCTTCAACCGAGAAGGTCCTCCGCGGCCGCTACGGGATGCGTGCACTTTCAATCCTCTTAGCTGAGGCTTTTGATCTTCAACCCAGTGTCGGCACGGACAAGCTGCGCGTCAGTAACGCTTTCAATCCTCTTAGCTGAGGCTTTTGATCTTCAACAGCGGGTGAAGTAACGCGGGCTGAGCGTGGGAAAGCGCCTTTCAATCCTCTTAGCTGAGGCTTTTGATCTTCAACCTGAGCTGCGGTTCCAGAATCGGCTCAAAGACCAGCCTTTCAATCCTCTTAGCTGAGGCTTTTGATCTTCAACCGGGTTCGTGAAGCACAGCAGGCTCGCACGACCTACACTTTCAATCCTCTTAGCTGAGGCTTTTGATCTTCAACGCTCTGGAGGCCACAGAGGCGGGCTGCGACCGCAGGGGGCTTTCAATCCTCTTAGCTGAGGCTTTTGATCTTCAACTCACTCTGTCAGAGGATAGGCCAACTCAGGAAGATGACTCTTTCAATCCTCTTAGCTGAGGCTTTTGATCTTCAACTATTCCCTGGAGTGCAGCAATTGCCGACGACACCAGCTTTCAATCCTCTTAGCTGAGGCTTTTGATCTTCAACTTGTGAGCATGGCCATGATTCCGGTATTTCCACAGTCCTTTCAATCCTCTTAGCTGAGGCTTTTGATCTTCAACATGCTCTGGCCCCCTCATGCATGAGGA
The DNA here is from genome assembly GCA_029855935.1 of Candidatus Thorarchaeota archaeon. GTDB lineage: Archaea > Asgardarchaeota > Thorarchaeia > Thorarchaeales > Thorarchaeaceae > B65-G9. The sequence goes on from JAGSHN010000011.1 coordinate 1,220, forward strand.
GGATAACAGGCTTTCAATCCTCTTAGCTGAGGCTTTTGATCTTCAACGGTGAACGGCACTGCGCAGTGGAAACTGCTTCAGGCCCTTTCAATCCTCTTAGCTGAGGCTTTTGATCTTCAACAGGTCTCCGAGGCCGCGACGATGTTCAATGTCTTCGTGCTTTCAATCCTCTTAGCTGAGGCTTTTGATCTTCAACCGTGCGGTACGGCATAGTTGACTACAGCAAGACCCTCACTTTCAATCCTCTTAGCTGAGGCTTTTGATCTTCAACGGAGCAGCGTTCGAGGCGGATCTATCTGGTGCATCTTCCTTTCAATCCTCTTAGCTGAGGCTTTTGATCTTCAACCTTTGAGCGGCTGCTCCGGGCCATCGGTCACAAGACCGCTTTCAATCCTCTTAGCTGAGGCTTTTGATCTTCAACCGCGATGCTCAAACAGCTCGTACAGGAGAAGAATAGTCTTTCAATCCTCTTAGCTGAGGCTTTTGATCTTCAACCCACTTCTCTATGGGTGGGTAGTAGTGTTCGCTCTACCTTTCAATCCTCTTAGCTGAGGCTTTTGATCTTCAACAACCACCCTCGTGACATCGGTTTCGTTCAGGAAGTCTCTTTCAATCCTCTTAGCTGAGGCTTTTGATCTTCAACCCCTGATTGAGCTAAGGCGTAGATACAACAATGATTAGTCTTTCAATCCTCTTAGCTGAGGCTTTTGATCTTCAACGTATTTCTCTTCAAGTCATCATCTCTCCTATTCAGACTCTTTCAATCCTCTTAGCTGAGGCTTTTGATCTTCAACCTCCATCGGTATCAAAGGACTTTGTGATTGTCTTTACTTTCAATCCTCTTAGCTGAGGCTTTTGATCTTCAACGGGGTTCGAGGAGGGATATAAGATGGACTACAGGGCCTTTCAATCCTCTTAGCTGAGGCTTTTGATCTTCAACTTGGTGATGACGGGAGGGAAGAGTGATAGTAGACTGCTTTCAATCCTCTTAGCTGAGGCTTTTGATCTTCAACAATTGTGGTGAATGGTGGGTCAACAACGAAGACTCTCACTTTCAATCCTCTTAGCTGAGGCTTTTGATCTTCAACATAGCCGCAGATGAGAAGTGGAAGGCACGCATGCGTGCTTTCAATCCTCTTAGCTGAGGCTTTTGATCTTCAACGGAGGAATGAGATAGTGGCAGAAGGTACTATGGCAGACTACACTTTCACTCCTCTTAGCTGAGGCTTTTGATCTTCAACGTTCGTCAGCACGTTCGGCGGCTATGCGCATCAGGACGCTTTCAATCCTCTTAGCTGAGGCTTTTGATCTTCAACTGTGCATGAAATTGGTCATTGGTTGGTGCTTAAATATTACTTTCAATCCTCTTAGCTGAGGCTTTTGATCTTCAACGAATTCGGACTTCAGCATAGGAGCCGGCAGGGGCCGACTTTCAATCCTCTTAGCTGAGGCTTTTGATCTTCAACCTTGAATTCGATAATTCGCATCCTGCGATGGAACGCGTCTTTCAATCCTCTTAGCTGAGGCTTTTGATCTTCAACGTTCGGAGGATGAGTCAGAGTGGAGTGGGGAATTGTTCCTTTCAATCCTCTTAGCTGAGGCTTTTGATCTTCAACGTTCGTGTCTGGTATGAGAGCGCAGCATTCGACTCTCTCTTTCAATCCTCTTAGCTGAGGCTTTTGATCTTCAACCTGGACTTCTTGATTAAGAACAAGGCTGAGTCCGCTGCTTTCAATCCTCTTAGCTGAGGCTTTTGATCTTCAACGAAGATAGTGAATGAGGAGCCCGTGCCGATCTCCGCCTTTCAATCCTCTTAGCTGAGGCTTTTGATCTTCAACCGTTACGATGCCCTCCTGCACCAGCAGCTCGTAGCCGTCCTTTCAATCCTCTTAGCTGAGGCTTTTGATCTTCAACACACAGTCTACTCCTCGACCTCCACAACGAACAGTCTCTCCTTTCAATCCTCTTAGCTGAGGCTTTTGATCTTCAACACGCGGTTCGGCCCGCAGTCCGTGCTGGGCTACTTCTTCCTTTCAATCCTCTTAGCTGAGGCTTTTGATCTTCAACCTCGGGGGCGGGCTTCAGCACCTTCTCAGGCTCATCCTTTCAATCCTCTTAGCTGAGGCTTTTGATCTTCAACGTCGGTACGGACTTCACACTCTCGGGGCGTGGGTGTTGGACTTTCAATCCTCTTAGCTGAGGCTTTTGATCTTCAACCCTCGAAGACGTGGTGCGACAACTCGGAAAGGTCTTCCTTTCAATCCTCTTAGCTGAGGCTTTTGATCTTCAACGTTGTGAAGCTGCAGATTCTGGATGAGGGACTTACTCACTTTCAATCCTCTTAGCTGAGGCTTTTGATCTTCAACCTTCATTGCCCTCAGCGTCATACCAGGACAGGATCATACTTTCAATCCTCTTAGCTGAGGCTTTTGATCTTCAACGTAGGCGAGTACGAGGTCCCCGCGGGCGAGGCGTGGACTTTCAATCCTCTTAGCTGAGGCTTTTGATCTTCAACCAATAGCCAACTCTCGCCGAATATCCGCTCGCCAATCACTTTCAATCCTCTTAGCTGAGGCTTTTGATCTTCAACCCGTGAGCGCATTCACACTCAGGCCGCCGAAACTCGCCTTTCAATCCTCTTAGCTGAGGCTTTTGATCTTCAACGAGGAAGTGACGAAGACGATAGAGGAACTCGAACGCGCTTTCAATCCTTTTAGCTGAGGCTTTTGATCTTCAACCAAGTTGGAGCAGCATAGCATACAGGGCGGGCTACTTGTCTTTCAATCCTCTTAGCTGAGGCTTTTGATCTTCAACTATTGTGTAATCACAGATACAATGGGGGCCTATACTGTCACTTTCAATCCTCTTAGCTGAGGCTTTTGATCTTCAACATTCAAGACTGACTATCCATCGGGTTCCTTTCACGTGACTTTCAATCCTCTTAGCTGAGGCTTTTGATCTTCAACGCTGTCCGAGTCGGACACTGTCGAGGCCACATATCAGCTTTCAATCCTCTTAGCTGAGGCTTTTGATCTTCAACGGCGTCATGCAGCGCGGTGCATTTCAGGGAATCAATAACTTTCAATCCTCTTAGCTGAGGCTTTTGATCTTCAACTGCCAACCTTAACCCCGGTCACTACATTGGCGTATTCGCTTTCAATCCTCTTAGCTGAGGCTTTTGATCTTCAACGGCCTGTATCTTTGCCAGTCTCGCCGTCGTCTTCCTCGCTTTCAATCCTCTTAGCTGAGGCTTTTGATCTTCAACAGCATAAGACAGTTGGCCCTGCGTTTCGAGGGGCATGCTTTCAATCCTCTTAGCTGAGGCTTTTGATCTTCAACTGACATTTTTTGGTTCACCTCGACCCACCCATAGAGCACTTTCAATCCTCTTAGCTGAGGCTTTTGATCTTCAACACGCGGTTCGGCCCGCAGTCCGTGCTAGGCTACTTCTTCCTTTCAATCCTCTTAGCTGAGGCTTTTGATCTTCAACGATCTGCGCAGGCTGCGGTCTTGTCCTCCTCAAGATTACTTTCAATCCTCTTAGCTGAGGCTTTTGATCTTCAACAATCAACATGTATCTCGCCTCCAAGAGGCGGAGAGACACTTTCAATCCTCTTAGCTGAGGCTTTTGATCTTCAACCGAACTCACTCGCCATCAGCAGCGATCTGACGCTCTCCTTTCAATCCTCTTAGCTGAGGCTTTTGATCTTCAACACATCAAGAACTACAATGCCGTGCGGTACGGGATCGCTTTCAATCCTCTTAGCTGAGGCTTTTGATCTTCAACGCCTGCACAATTCTCTCTCTGTGCTAGTGGGACTTGTCGTGACTTTCAATCCTCTTAGCTGAGGCTTTTGATCTTCAACTCACTGAGGGAAAGTGGGTAATCACCTTTCGCTCAGACTTTCAATCCTCTTAGCTGAGGCTTTTGATCTTCAACGGGGGTAACAACGGGGACAGCCGACCTTCTGACCAATCTTTCAATCCTCTTAGCTGAGGCTTTTGATCTTCAACAGAGAATGAGGCTATACCGCGAGGAGGCGAGCGTGTACTTTCAATCCTCTTAGCTGAGGCTTTTGATCTTCAACTCTGCGTGCGCAAGTCCAACCGCACGAACCACCGCACACTTTCAATCCTCTTAGCTGAGGCTTTTGATCTTCAACCTCTCCGCTCCCCCCGCTTGTGCTTTCGCGGAACGGAACTTTCAATCCTCTTAGCTGAGGCTTTTGATCTTCAACCTAGTCCCGTTTGACGACATCTTTCTCACTGTTGTACTTTCAATCCTCTTAGCTGAGGCTTTTGATCTTCAACTGCGAATGGCAATGCTGTTCGCGTGACCGGCCCAGTCTTTCAATCCTCTTAGCTGAGGCTTTTGATCTTCAACCTCGTCAGAGTATCCCAAGAACATGTCCGAATACTGGCTTTCAATCCTCTTAGCTGAGGCTTTTGATCTTCAACCTGTTCGTATCGCATGATGATTTCCTCCGCTTCTGCGCTTTCAATCCTCTTAGCTGAGGCTTTTGATCTTCAACAGTCGTGTTGGCGAGTGGGAGCCAGAAGCATGCCTTGTCTTTCAATCCTCTTAGCTGAGGCTTTTGATCTTCAACATGAGCGACGAAGGAGTGCTAGAAAGTCTAGTCCGCCAACCTTTCAATCCTCTTAGCTGAGGCTTTTGATCTTCAACAAGAGATTCGACATCATCGTGATGGACGACATTCTGACTTTCAATCCTCTTAGCTGAGGCTTTTGATCTTCAACCCTGTCGGAACCCGACTTTGCACATAAGTTTTGGCTGTTCTTGACACGTTGACCCCGTTGTGTTCCGAGTTTCGGGTTTTGCTTCTTTGCCATATAATGGTGCGCGGAAACAGGAGGGGCTGCATAAGGGCCCATCTGTCTGATTGGGGACCTGCCGTCCTTGAGTTGGCGTAACAGAAGATGGGCCGGTGTCTTTTCCTCAATCCGGTCGTTCGTGAGGCTCTGAACGACAAAGCTCATCCTAGGGCATCTGTTTCGGGAATCTGCGCCTGTCTGGGGAGCGAATCGGTGTGAATCAGGGATATACTGTTCTCTTGCTGTGGAGGCACTGTCATGTCGGCAGTCCTTTCGGGCAGAAACTCGTATCCGCCGAATTGCAGGTGTGAGGTTCGGAGTGCAGTGTCACTCCCCGTGCCGGGAGTCGGGACGACGGTCACGGGGCCACGGGAAACTCACGTTTCTGACTCTCGATCTCGGGCCTGAAGACCAACCACGCGCTCGCTCACCAGCGCAAGACCCTCCCCTTCTGGGGATTGCTACGTTCACTCGCATCAGATACGAAGCGTCCAAGTTTCCTATGTCACGCGCAAGACCACGTCATTCACTCTACACTTGCACGGTCCGCCTTCTTCTCAGCATCGGGAAGCTCCAGCCCACTCTTCTCAAGCAGCTCAAATGAGTCCGTTGCAAGCTGGTGGAGTTGCTGCAGGATCCTGAGCAGATCACGTTCCCGTTCCGTGGCCGACAGCGCGGTGGCGAGGACGGTCTCCCGGTCGGTCTTGAGCGCACATCGCGCGGCCTCCACCGAGACCTCCCTCACCGTCCGAGGCGACCGTGACCAGTGTACCGCCGAGAGCCTGTCGAGGAAGACCTCTGCGAACTCCGACCCTGTGCGAGGAAGACCCTCTCCCTGTCGGCGACGGCCGCAATGTCCGGCTCGCACTCACAGACCTCAAGACCTCTCTCCCGCGCGATGTGTTCGGTCAGGAGGTCCAGATGCGACTGAGGGGCGAGCGCTCTCCCCAGTTCCACGTTCGTCCCGCGAAACTCCAGGTGCGCTCCAACGAGCCTGACGCACGCACGCTCTGTGTCGAGCCGCCAGTCAGAGATGATGCGCACCACGTCACCGCCGAGGCAGGGCTGTACGGATCTCACCTGGTAGGAGTTTTCAACGGCGATGACCTCATTGACGGGGCCGGTACCAGCGCGCTCAGAGCCAGCATCGCCTTCCGATGAGTCCTCCGCGTCCTCCTCCAGCCACTCCGACTCATCGTCGTGGTCCGCCAACGGCCATCATCCCTTCACGCCTCGAGCTCGGCCCTGATTGCCTCCTCAATCTGCTCGGTGGTGACGTTCTCCTTAAAGACCCGCGATCCCACCTGAACACCCCTGAATCGGATGCCCAGCTGTTTGGCGGCCTCACTTGTCGAGATGTCCTCCGAGTAGTCCACAACGTCCGCGTACTTTCTCATTGCCTCGTAGATGCGGCCAAGGAATCCCACGTAGCTGCAACTGCACACGCCCACGGGTAGAAACACCCTGACGTTGACGATCTTCCTGTCGTTCATGTCAATCAGACCACTCTGGCTGGTGGCCGCGGGTATCTGAGTTACTCGATATAAAGATTATTCGATACGACAAGGGACCACCGGACCAGATCCGTTCAGCCGTCACAGAATCTGGCCCGGCAGTCGTCCCTCAGTCGCGAGGTGTGGAGCGAACAGGGGTCTCTCGCTCATGCGCTCTGCGGAGCATCGGTATTCTCTGTCTGAGCGGGGGGCTGCTGACCGGTCGGGCCATTGACGGGGCCCCCGCTTATCACCGAGTGGACTCCTCTGATCAGGGTCGCCAGCCAGAGTCCGAGCAGGAGCCAGTAGAGTGCGAATCCAATCCAGTCCACGAGTGTGAGGCCGAGGACGTGAGCGACGATGTGGCTCCCGGCGACGTAGGCACCGAGCGGGAAGATAAATGCCCACCAGCCCATCGAGTAAGGCAGCCGGAGTCGACGGATGTAGTGAGCGGTGAGTCCCAGCGCGAGGAGGAGCCACCAGATGCCGAAGCCCCACAAGAGGAACGCGAGTACGAAGAACGGCTCCTTTAGCGAGACGAATGCTGAGCCGCTGATCAGGTTCACGAGAGCCACCGCGCCTGCCCCGATGGGACCAAGGCCTATCCAGATGGTCGGTGCGAGAACGTTTGGCATGGGCCGGTGCAGGATGAACCTGTACATGCATATTGCTAGGAGGGCCACGTACAGCAGGAAGCCAGCACCGAAGCCGAAGTAGTTCAGCAGAATGACCAGTTCCTGCTCGACTCCCGTCCTACCCTCGATGAAGGGGCCACCAAGCGGGATGACGATGAGCGCCACTGGCGGGATGAACCAGGCGGGCGTGATGTGGTCGAGATGAATGTCCTCACTCTTGAACATCTCATAGGGAATCACGATACTGAACAGCACGGTCCCCAACGAGCCGGCGAGCCAGAAGTAGTAGGCCAGATCGAGCAGGGCCATCTGCTTGAAGTGGATCCCGAGCACGACGAGAGCAATCGTCATCGTTGGATAGAAGTTGGACCGCATCGGGTGCCGGAGGTCCTGCACGGCACTGGCCCGACACGTCAGCCATCGTAGTGTCCACGGAACAAGCAGGACAAAGAAGATGATGATGTTCGCGTACATCAGTAGCTGTGAGAACGCTGCGAGGAGGGGCAGCCCGGTAGAGTACTGCGAGCCCGTCATTGCAAGGACGCCAGTTCCCATCACCACAGCGAACCACGAGGGATTGAAGTTGCATATGGTTTCTGAACGCAATGTCTTCGCCTCTCTGACATATTGAGTCACGGATTGACTGGCGGACGGATTGACAGATTGCGATTTTTCAATGTTCCTGTATGGTCGGGCTGTCGGACTCCACTTCCTGATTCCCTGGCTGGTCTGCGGCGGCTGCCTCGCCGCTCTCAATCCACGAGCGGATCCGCGGCGCATACCTGAGTATGACCAGCATCAGTGGTATCTGGATCATCGGCGCGAATGCAGCGGGCAGTGCAGCGAGCTCGCCAAAGGTCGTCAGTGCAAGTGCGATGGTGATGGAGTGGTTCTTGGCCGTCACACCGTAGCCCTGCGCGATAGTGTCCCCGAAGTCAAGACCGACCAGGCGGGAATACACCAGCGAGAGGATGAACAGCAACGGATAGGCAAACAGAATGCCCAGCCCTATCATCGCCACGTATTCGAGGTGGGCAATGATCGTCTGCGCCTCCACTGCCATCATTATGAAGACGATGGCGAACATTCCAAGGCTGGACACCGCCGGGAAGGCTGGCTTGATTGCCTTGAACTTGGGCATCCCGTATCTTCTGATGATGCCCTGTCTGGTCACCAGTCCTGCGAGGAGAGGGAGCACGATGATGATGAGGATCTTCTGCGCCATCAGCCAGATGTCGATCGTGACGTAGACGCGCACAAGGACGTACATCCACACGGGGATGAGCACTATGCCCAGCAGAAAGCTGAGTGTGACGATGACCAGTGCGGTCTCTGTTCTGCCCCGGGCGAAGCCCGTCCACGCCACCACCATTCCGCTGCACGGAACCGTCAGCTTCAGGATGAAGCCCACCGTGAGCAGGGGATCAAGGCCGGAGAGCAGCACTCCCGCCACGGCGGCTGCGAGTAGCGGCGAGAGAACAAAGTTGAGCGCAAGGACGCCGACGATCACCCTGGCACTGAGCGCCTCTCGTTCCACCATCTCAAGATGAATGCCAACCATCATCGGGTATAGCATGAAGAACAGGGGAATAGGAACGAACGGTTTGAGGAGCCTGGCGCTGTCCGGTGCGTACGTACCGTAGAGTAGGCCCAGCACTATCATCACACCAACGATTGGCGCGAGGTGGCGACGGATCAACGAAGAGTATCGCTGTAGTCTGTCTGGCAATTCTAATACCTCGTGGTTGTTGGAATGCATTATCCGCGGTCGGTCACTGTGTGACTCTGCGGGTCGCGCCGCCCCGTGGACGCTGCAGCAGTGTATCGGATAACCTCAATATTTATATCTATCGATACTGACCCGGCGTGTGTATCTAATTACTTAAATAAACACAGACGAATAGTGATTCATGTCTGGAATGTGGCTCAGACAGGGGCCTGACCTACACGAAGACTCGGGAACGGTCTAGGTCAAGACGCGAGGGACGGGTGGACTTGGGAATGTCGCGGCATTCCCAGGAAGATCACACAGCAGGACAGCTGAGAGTCCTCCAGTCGCTGTCCAGGGGTCGTCTTCTGAGCCGGGTCGTGCGCTGGTTGACCGACACGCACGGCAGAGGTGGCCGCTCAATTCTGGACAGTTCATTGGACATCATCGCTGGCGACAGGTCCAGCGTGTCCGTGACCTCGCTTGTCGGAGCGCTGATGCTCCGCGGGATACTTGAGATGGGGACCAGGGCCTTCGGTGGGAGTCTCGCCGACATCCGTGAGAACCTGTCGAACGTGTTGTTTCGCAGGGCGCTGTCCAGTGTCATCACGGGTCTTGTGGACTTTGGTCCACAGAGGCCGTTCACCCCGGGGGCTCCGTTTCAGGTGGTCTGGAACGTCACAAGGACGTGCAATCTCAGGTGCAAGCACTGCTATGAGAACGCTGGGCGTCGTGGCAGGGATGAGCTCGACACAGAGCAGGCCCTCAGGGCGATTGACATCATGGCAGACGAGGGAGTGGTCTTTCTTGCCTTCTCAGGCGGCGAGCCCACACTTCGCCCTGACATCCTGACGCTGATACGCAGGGCTGCCGACCGGGGGATGTACGTCGCCGCTGCAACGAATGGCACCACATTCGCCGACCGTGAGCGGGTAAGACGGTTCAAGGAGGCCGGCCTGAGTTTTGCGCAGATAAGCCTCGACGGTGTCAATGCGGAGACTCACGATAGCTTCCGAGGTGTGCCCGGTGCGTTCGCAAGGACAATCGAGGGGATAAAGAACTGCGTGGCTGAGGGTCTGTTTGTGGAGATCGCGATGACGGTCACACACTACAATCTCCACGAGGTGCCGAAGGCCATAGAGCTGGCTGAGCGACTGGGCGCAAGATGGTTCATGATATACAACTTTGTCCCGATTGGGAGAGGCGCTGAGATTGCGGATGCCGACCTGACGCCGTCTGAACGCGAGGAACTGCTGAGACTGCTCTGGGACAGGATATCCTCGAAGTCCGACCCGGGTGCGATGGAGGTCCTGACAACGGCTCCACAGCTTGGCCGTGTGCCACTGGAGGCTGCACGAGACAGCACGTTGCCGGGCTGTCAGACTGGCGAGATGATCTTTCCGACCCACTTCTCCAATGCACGACTGCCCTCGCAGATGACGAGGCTGTCGGAGTTCATCGGTGGCTGTGGTGCTGGGAGATTCTATCTGGCGATGGAGCCCAATGGCGACCTCTATCCGTGTGTGTTCTTCCCGCACACGCCCGAGGTCAGGATTGGAAACATTCTGCACGACGACCTGCACAAGATCTGGAGGCAGTCAGGGGTCCTCAGGATGCTCCGGGACAAGGACCTGCTTAAGGACCACTGTGGCTCGTGTGAGAACCGGTATGTCTGTGGTGGCTGTAGGGCAAGGGCGATTCAGTACTTTGGCGACCTTCTCGCTCCTGACCCCGGCTGCAAATACAATGCGGCCGCGTGGAATGCTCTCAGGACGGGCGAGATGCTGGCCGTGACCGGTCTTGGTATTCAGAGGACCGTGTCGCATTGACCTGTGTCACGGGCTGATACCTGAGCATGTAAGGACTGTCTTCAGATGAGACCTTCTTCGAGCTCCTTGCGCAGTCGGTCCACGTGCCTGGCGACGTCCTCGGCAATCCTGTTCACTATGTCCGTGCTGTGATTGATTGTCCAGCGTTCCGTGTCGTCCAGGCACATATCGCCTGCGTAGTCCTCGATGTTGATCTTGACCGCCGGCTCGCTGCTGTAGCGGGCTGTGCCTCGTGCAGCGCACATCTTGCTGCACCCGTCAATCGTAATCGTCGGGAAGATCTCTGCGAAGCCTCTCTCCCCGCTGTCGCCAGCAAGGAACAGCGGCAGACAGATCGTGAGCGTCTTGTGCGGTCGGAGCTCGTGAAGGACCTTGAGTGCTGCAGCCCTGCTGATGTTGCCGCCTGAGCAGCCCTCGCCACTGCAGGCTATTATCCCGATCTTCGGCAGGAACGGCATTCAGACTCCACCCTCCTCAATGAGCGTCATTGCGACATCTCTCGCCAGCTGGCGCCCTCCCTCACCAATGTCGACAATCGACTCCGGTCTGTGTGAGCGGTTCTTCGCCAGCACACGGACCACCAGCACCCCGTGGTCAACCTCACCACCAGCATGTTTCACACTCGCCGTCGCGCACTTCTTTGGACACCCGTCAATTGCGAAGACCTCGGAGGAGCGGACGAGTTCCCCCGTGTCGCCCTCATCGTCGGTCATGATCAGTGGCAGGCAGACGGTCTCGAATGTGCCGGGGCGGAGCTCCTCCATCAGGAGTCTGGTCGCCTCGCGTGCCACCTCGCCGACAGCCTTTCCTATGCCGCTGCAGGGTATCAGCAGTCTTCTCTTACCGGACATCCTAACTGTCGCCTCCACCGGAAGTCTGTCTCTCGAGTTCCTTGCGGGCCTTTGCGGCCGCATACTCAAGGTACTCCTCGGCGTTCTTCAACAGCTCGAGCTCGGTGAGGTCGGTCGGCCTCATCACATAGAGCCATCCCTCATCATAGGGTGACTCGTTGATGAGCTCGGGGCTGTCGACCAGTCTCTCGTTGCATTCCACAATCGTCCCGGAGATTGGAATGATTATCTCCATTGCGGTCTTTGTCGACTCAAGCCTGCCTGCGTCGTCCCCGAGTTCGACAGTCTTTCCTACCTCTTCGAGCTCCACATAGTAGATGTCCGAGACCATCTGCTGAAGCACATCTGTCGCGCCCACTCGTACCAGGTCTCCCTCGACAGAGACCCAGAAGTCGTTGTCGCTGTAGTGATAGCCGCGCCTCACGGTCATAGTGAACTTGTCGACCCTGATGCTGAGATCGTTCTCCTCTGGCGCACCCGCCTCCGGCGCTGCGGTTGTCGCTGTAGTCTCTCTCTTGGGTGAAGCTGGTCTCTCACGCGATTCACGAAGGATCTCCCTGACGACCTTGATGACGGCCTCGACCCTCTTCTCCTCGGGGTCCTGAGGGTCTGTGTGCTGCGTGACGTCAACGGTCTGGACGTTGCGTGCGCCTCTCGTTTCTGCAATCTTTCTGGCGCAGTTCATACTGCAGCCGTCTATCACTATCACCGGCGAGGATAACAGTGATCTCATCTCACCCGGCCGCTCGGCGGACAGCGAGGCAACGCTTCCAATGGTGACCTCCTCGTCCTCTGCGGCGATCCTCTCGGCGACGGCGCGAGTGATGGCACCGCCGGGCCTGTCGTAGCCCGCACAGGGCAGAACATACAGCTTGACCAAGCGCAGTTCACCCCCTCGCTCGCTCGGCCTTGATCAGCCTGAGTATCTCTGACTTCTCGGGGAAGGATATTGCGTCCTGCGGACACATCTTCTGGCAGGCCTTACAGAACACCACGCAGTTGTAGGGGTTCTCAACCTCTATTCGGGTCGGGTTCTCCAGAGGCCTGTACACGTGATGCGGACAGAACTTGAGGCAGTCGTACTCTCCGCCACAGCCGTCGCACCTGTCGTAGTCGATTCTCGGCCACCACGGTATCTTTGTCCTGTCCACGCCCATGAATGTCTTCTCTGGCTCGCTCTCACTCGTCATAGGGTCCATTCTCCTTCAGAACGTCAATGACCTTGTTGACGGCCTCATCAGTCGTCATATCGCGGATGTCAATGGGTATCAGATCCCTCTCGACGTCGAGACCCTTCTTTGCGAACGCGTCACGAAAGAGCTTACGTTGCATCCTCGGCGCACAGCCCCCAACGACGATGGGAGGGCCGTTCTTCAGCACGTGCTCAAGATACCTGTCGCCGTCCTCCTCGCAGAGCTGAGGATGGATGATGCCGTACTCGACCGGGAGCTCGATTCGCACCCGATTGATGAAGTCCCAGATGTCCATCTTCTCGAAGCCCGGGCATTTCCCGGTGCAGACGCACATGATGAAGCCGGGTCGCTGCTCGTCGGCCATAGCACTCACTCAATCGAGATATTGAACAATGTCGATAAATAAGTGAAGCGGTGTGTCGCACCGTCTGCCAACGGTCAATACCCCGCGCAGGTCGCGGAGCATCACGATCGGATGGTCATCAGACGGACTTTCCCTGTGATGTCAGGCCGCGGGGCCGGAGGAAAGAGGAGTGAGAGCTGCCATCCAAGGTTCTCACCTCAGATGACAGTTCTCTCGACAGATTGGGGGCTGAGCGTACGTTGCTGTGTCTCAAGGCCTGATGGCCTTTTTCACCTGCTCAAGGACATCGTCGGGAATCGTCGTCATTCCGTGTGCCTCTCGAGCGTGCTCTGCTATCCTCTTCATCAGCTCGTCCTGAGAACCAGCTGAGGTCTCAAACCCGCATTTCATTCCTATGTCGCTACACTTGAACGATGGCATAGAACTCAACTTCTGACTTAACTATGGTGAATTATGTAATAAGAGTTGGCATATGGTGGGCCATCGTCTTCTTGGCCCGAGCGACCAGTCAGTGTGACATGACCGGGACCGTGAAGCCCGACGGCCCCTCGGTGGAGCCCATCTCTTCGAGGACGGCTCTCCACGAAGATGGCGCATCGAGAAGACGGAGTACCTGGCACCTGTGCACTGCGGCAAGCTCTACAGTCCTCTGCAAGACCAAACGGATCTCCTCTGCGTGGAGGTCCTCTCTGAGCGCGACCTCCTTTACAATGAACTCGTTCTTCCGTCTGTCCCACTTCGGGTCGATGAAGCCGACCAGTCTGTCGCCGATGAGGATTGATGTGTGCCATCTCATTCCCTTCTTCTGGAAGTACTCGACCTTGAAGGAGTAGCCGAACAGCTTTGTCAGCCATCTCTGATCACGGACCAGGTTGTCGAGCGGTGTCAGAAGATGGACGGCCTGTGCCTGAACGCCGACCCGGGTTCGTGGAGCCTCCTCGAGACGGTCGATGATCTCCGGGAGAACGTAGTACGTCGGCCGCTGGTCGGCGACACGGACGGTGATGACGCTGTCGTCTGACAGCAGCGTCTCCATATGGGGTCTGATGTCACGCACCCTGCACCCGAGCCAGAAGGCCGCGTGACTGGTAGTGCACACCCCGAATGCGCCGATGGTCCTGACAAGGATCTCTTGTACTGCGCTCTCTACGTCAATCTCCCTGTCAAAGTCGACGTGGGGGATGGCCTCAGGCCCCCACGCATACACTGCCTCTCGAAATACCCCCTTCTGCCTGTCGACGATCACGACCTCTGGCACGAACCAGAAGAGTGTCTGGAGAGTCGCCTTCTCCTCCTCTGTCTGCAGGTTTCGTTTGGTCAGTGGGCCGTCCTCTCTCAGTCGTCTCAGTAGACTGCGCGCCACCGATGTGCGCAGGCGCCTCTGAACTCTTGGTGCCCACCCCTGTGACAGTGGGAGCTGAGATGCTGATCTGTACAGAGCGAACTCGGCAGCGGGGATGATGCTCGTCACCCGACGCAGGCCGAAGAACTCAAGCAACGAGTGTCTCTCGTAGAGCGCCTTGTCGAGGTCCTCGAACTGGAACCTCCCCGTCAGCGTACTGAGGCGGTTCCAGAAGACGATGTAGTGGTTCGGGGCGATCACGGGTAGGGGGTCGTACTGTACGCTGGCGAGCAGAGATGCTATTTCCTCAAGAGCGTACTCTCGTTTCTCACTCAGGGGTTGCTCTCGCAGGAGCTGCTTCTCAAGGACAAGGCGACGAGCTCTGTCCTCAGGGATATTCAGAGTGCCACTCACGCTACCCACCGCGGGCTGGTGTGGTCTGCCATACTCTCAGGGTCTAATCAATCATTTGAGACAAGTCGGTGAGCCCTGTCACATCAACGTCCCTCCGTCACCCTTCTGCTCACTAGAGGTCCATCACGCTGCCGGACGAGCAACGCAGCGACCTTGCCCACGTGATGCACAGGCACACATTCTCTGTGCCAGACCACACATTGCCCCAACAGATGCGTCCTCGGTGAGGTGGTGTGAGGCAGTACCGATGCGCACGTGCTTTGCGCATTTGAGGGCATTCAGGCAATCATGTTCAGCATGTGCTTGTACGCACGTTCTCCATCCAATGAACTTAAAGAGCTGACCCGTGCCAGCGATGATGGCTGTTGCCACACCTGTGGTCTGGACACTCTTGCATCTCCTGCCCAGAGGCGACCGATATGGCGAGACATCGTAGACACAGAAAGAGCTACTGGCTCTTCAAGAAGGAGATCAAGTCAGTCCTCCGGTCGCGATGGCTGATCCTCGGCTTCATAATCAGCCCAATCTTTGCGTGGATGTTTCAGGGTCTGTTCCTCTCGTTCATCGTGGCGCAGACGACGAGTGAACCTGAGACGGTGTACATCACGCTGGAGGATAACGGCACGTGGGGTGCGACGCTCTACGATGCAATCCGTGATCACACTGATGAGCTGTTGATCGACCCGCTAGTCAACGTTTCGCGTAGCTATGGTGAGAGTCTGGTCGCAAACAAGACTGTCTCGGTCTGGGTGCTGATACCCGAGAACTTCACCTGGGAGTTAGAACACAACAATCGGAGCACTCTCATCATCTGGGTCAACACGGGAAACTTCCGTGCAACGGCCACCGCCCAGCGCATCGACTACTTTGCACGCCAGATTATCAATCAGGTGATCATCATCCGTGACCTGCAAGTACAGTGGCACACCATCGCGCCGGAGGCCACCTATGGCCATCAGCTCGCCATCTTCTTGGTGATGCTCACATCAGTTCTTGCTCCAGCGCCCTATGTGAGTCAGTCGTTCGCTGGAGAACGCGAACGTCACACACTGGAGGCCCTGCTTGTCGTGCCTCTGAGCAGACTCAGGATTCTCGCTGCCAAGCTGGCGGCCGGGCTCGTCCTGACCATGATATACTCCGTCTTCACGATTGTAGGAATTCTACTCTACAACCTCTCCATCATCGTGCGGGCTGCGCCCCTCCCTCCTGAGGCGGCTGAATACTACATCCACCTCTACACTGTCAGGCTCGACACGTTGCCGCTGATATTCTTCTGTCAGTTCCTCATCCTCCTCTGCGCCATCGGCATCGGCGTGGTCATCTCGTGCCTGGCGAGAGACCAGGCCACGGCCGAGACTGTGAACAACCTCGTGATGCTCGTCCCAACAATGGTCATTGGTATGCTGGGCTTCACAGGCAGCCTTCTCCAGTACGGTGGCCTCTTCGGAGCTTTCATCATGGCCATCCCCTTCAGTCACGCGATCATCTTCCTCAATGGCGTGCTGTCGGGTGTTGCGAATCCGCTGTCGTTGCTCGGCAACATCCTCTACCTCCTCGTGTTCACGATAGTGACACTGATCATAGGTGCGAGGCTCTTCGAGAGGGAGGCCATCATCACATAGAGCGCACCGCACTGGTCCTGTGCCAGGCTCTCGGGCCACTGCCCTTGCCGTGATGTGAGGATGTGAGTTCACTCAACCGGCCAGCGTGGTCCTATCTCGATGCGTGCCCTCTCAAGGAGCTCCTCACTGTGTCGGCTGGCCCGTTCGAGCAGTGACTCCTCATCAATGGTTGTGAGCCGCCTGTCTCGCATCAGGACCCTCCCGTCCACAATGACGGTGTCGACATAGTGGCCACAGCCTGCGTAGACGAGATTCGACAGCGGGTTGGTATTGGGCGAGAGTCCGACCTGACGCATGTCGACCGTGATGATGTCAGCCCTCTTCCCCGGTTCGAGCGAGCGCACGCTGTCGGCTATGCCCATCGCCCGCGCACCGCCCAGCGTCGCCAGCTCGAGGACAGTCTCGGCATTCATCGCGGTCGGGTCAACAGTCACGGGCTTGTGGATCAGTGCTGCAAGGCGCATCTCCCTGATGAGGTCGTAGGTGTTGTTGCTCGGTCCCCCGTCACAGCCCAACGAGACGTGGACCCCCTCCCTCAGCATCAACGGGACCTTGGCAATACCCGACGCGAGCTTCAGGTTCGATGCCGGGCAATGAGAGATGTGGCAGCCGTGTCGGGCAAGGACGGGAATCTCTCTGTCCTCGAAGTGGATGCCGTGGGCGAAGACCATCTCTGGTCGTAGCAGCCCCAGCGAGTCTGCAAAGGAGGTCAGGTTCTCGAAGCCACGCTCCTTCACATAGCGAACATCGTTGACGACCTCTCCAAGATGCATTGTCATTCGGGTGCCTCTCTCCTCGACCTGTCGGACTACCTCTCTGAACAGCTCGTCGCTCACAGCGCCAAGGGATCTCAGTCCATACCACACCTGTATTCTGCCGTCAGCCGCACCGTGCCATCTCCGGTACATCTGGTCGGTCTCTCTGAGGCAGTCGTCGGCGTCCTCCACCATCCCGGGATACATTATGTCCGGGCTGTCGGCGTATCCTGTGGAGTCCATCACTATCTTCGACAGCGCTGCACGCATACCGACTCTCTCGACTGTCCTCGCGATGCCGTCAAAGCCGTATCTGGAGTGGATCATACACTCGATGAAGGATGTCGTCCCAGTCTTGATCATCTCGGCCATACACAACTCTGCAGAGACCTGACCATCCTCTCTTGTGAAGTTGCCCTGCAACACCCACACATAGTTCTTCAGCCAGTCCACAAGGGCGACATCGTCAGCACAACCGCGGATCAGCGCCTGCGCGAGATGGACGTGAGTGTCGATGAGGCCGGGCATCACGAGGTGGCCGCGTGCATCGATGATCGTGTCCGCACCGTGGATGTCGAGCTGGTCTGCGGATCCAACGTAACGTATGATGTTGCCCTCCACATAGACGGCCCCATCACGGAATATCCTTCGTGCCTCGTCCATCGTCACGACATAGCCGTTGCGTATCAGTATCGAGCTGTCCGGCACACTCTCACATCCTCGGAGGCCTGAGAGCGTCCTCATCGCTCAGTGAAAAGTCGTTCGCTGGCCATGACATGTACTGTTCGTGTTGATAGACACTGACTCTATGCCTCATCCGTCAAGGGAAGCCGGACGCAGACGCGTAGGCCCTTCTCCGGCTCACCCTCCACCCGGTCTGAGACAATGATGTCCCCGCCGTATCGCTTCACTATTCTCCAGACGAGATGCAGCCCCACGCCACCGTATCGTCGGTGTGGGTCGAACAGGTCGCGCTTCTTGGAGTCTGACAGACCCGGGCCGTTGTCAGTGACGCAGAGCAGGAACATCGAGTTGAGCCGCCTACCCGAGATCCAGACGCGTTTGTCGTCGGCGGGATTGTGCTTGACGGCGTTCTCCAGGATATTCCGCAGCATCTGGCCGAGAGCGTTGTCGGCAAGCACCATCACTCTCTCAGGCATCTCCTCGATTGTCGGCATCACGCCCAGTTGTTTCTGGACGAGGTCACACTCCATCTTCAGCACAGCAGATAGATTGACTGGACCTTGAGATGCGGACCCCACTGCCTCGGTCCTTCTCACCTTCGATATGATCTCAAGGCAACGATTGACCCCGTCTCGGATGTACGCGCGTGCCACATCGGTGTCATCTGGACTTGGCCGCGACTCAAGCATGTCCGCACCCATCAGCACGAGCTGAAGCTGATTGCCCACGTCGTGCATCAGCAGGTCGAGCAGGAACTGAGCCTCCATCCTGGCCTCTATCAACTGCGATATGTCCGTGACAACTGTCAGCGTCCCGGTGTACCCGCCCTCAAGATCGTAGAGCGGTGACACGGACAGCAGCACAGGAATCCTCCGACCAAGCCGGGTGATCAGTTTGGCCTCGTATAGTTCTGACATGCCAGCCGTGTGACGTCGGCGCAGGTCGAACATCTGTGGGGAGCTCCATCCAGCGATTATGTCGGACGCCGGCTGGCCGACAAGGTCGTCCGGGCTATCGTATTCCAGCATCTCGCACAGTGATGTGTTCACCAGTGTGATCGTGTTCTGGGCATCCTCGACGAATATCCCTGAGAGCATGGTCTCTATGAGGGTCCGGTACTTGCGCTCACTCTCCTCCAGCCTGCGCCGGCTCTCAACCTCGGAGCTGATGTCGATGAGGTGGGCCACGGAATATGGCTCTCCGTCCCTTCCGATGAGGGAGGTGCTGTGCACTCTGAGCGTGGAGTACGAGCCGTCAGCGCGCTGGACGCGGAACTCGTAGACAGGCGTCACGTCCGCCCTCTCAAGACGCAAGCGGTACCGGTTGGCCACTATCCCTCGGTCGTCCGGATGAATATAGTGTCTGAAGTCGACACCCACTATGTCCTCACGGGGCACGCCGATGATCTCGGAGAAGCGATGGTTTGCGTAGACAACACGGAACTCCTTGTTGGCTATCACAACGCCGACATCAGACCCCTCAGCCAGAATGTGATAGATCGACTCTCTGCCCACAGGCATCTCGTTCTCGTCAGACACCATTGTCAGGTCCAGAAGAGCCACCGTCAGCAGTCCGTCCTCACCTGGCTCTCCAGCGAGGACCAGAAGAGGTCGTGCCAGACCCCCTGTCATCAGATGGGCCCTGATTGACGTTCCCGCTGCCGGGGGCGGTTTCTGTGTCAGAAACGCACGCACTCTCTCCCGTTCGTCCGCCTCGAAGAAGCCGAGTAGGGTCCTGCCCGGCCTCTCCATCCCCAGAAGTCTCTGCGCAGCCCTGTTGGTCTGTTGGATGACAAGGTCTTGGTCGAGCCTGATGAGGGCGATTGGAATCTCCTCACAGGATAGAGAGAAGGAATTGCTGGTTTCGGCGCTCCCTGGGGAGCCTTCCTGTCTGTCGTTCAAGGCGGTCTAGACCTGTTGTGATTGATCAGCCAGTTGGTGTAGTGGTGGAAGCGCAATAGAGGGGTTGACTGTTGATGCATTTCATTTAGATTTTTCTAGACTCCGAAGTGGCATCACCCAGAGTCTTGTGGCCAGTCCTTGGCCCGGGCAATACCTTAAAGTGGCTCCTGTGGACGAAGAGAGGCCCACGTGAGCAGGAGCAGAATGATATGGCCCAATTCCTGATAGTCGACGTTCATCGATGCACTGGTTGCAGGAACTGTGAGCTTGCGTGTTCCGTACGCAACAGGAACACCTTCTCTCCGGCTCTGGCCCGAATCCGCGTGGTGCGAGACGAGGCACGAGGCCTTGTCGTTCCTGTGGTGTGCCTGCAGTGTGAGGAGCCCCTGTGTCGTGACGCCTGCCCAGTTGGGGCGATAGTCGAGGGTGTCTCAGGAGTACTGACAGTCAATCAGGATCTGTGCATCGGCTGCGGAAACTGCGTGACGGCCTGTGTCTACGGCGGGATAGTCCTTGAGCCAGTTTCCCGCAGGGCCATCAAGTGTGACCTCTGTGGTGGCGACCCTGCCTGTGTGGAGGCCTGTGAGTACGGTGCGCTCACAGTGGGCGACAGTGCATCGACAGACCGTGCCGACCGTGCCAGGGGAATGAGTCCTGTGCTCAGGGAGTACGGGTTGGTGACGGAGGTGCGAGAGTGACGTTCTCATACGGCGGCTACGCTGGCAGGTATGCTGAGGTGGACCTGACCGCTGGACGCGTACACGTGAGAGAGATGGAGCGCGAGTGGGCCCGGTTGTGTCTTGGCGGTACGGGTGTCGCTGCAAAGATACTGTGGGAACGCACTGGCCCGCAGACAGACCCGCTTGGTCCTGACAATGTCTTAGTCGTCGGCACCGGGCCGCTGACGGGCGTGATGTTCTCTCCTGCAGGTAGGATGATGTTCGCCTCGAAGAGCCCGCTCACGGGCATATGGGGTGAGAGTCACGTTGGTGGGTTCTTCGGCCCCGAGATGAAGTATGCCGGCTTCGACTTCGTCATCGTCACGGGTAGGTCGCCCAGGCCGGTCTATCTACTGCTTCAGGACGGTGAGGCAGAGCTCCGCGATGCTCACCATCTCTGGGGGCGAGAGACGGGTGAGACGACGCAGATGATCCGTGAGGAGATTGCGGACCCCACTGTGAAGACCGCCGTCATCGGCCCAGCCGGAGAGAACGGGGTGTTGTACGGCTGCATCATTGTCGATCAGTATCGTGCTGCCGGCAGGACCGGGATGGGCACAGTGATGGGGTCGAAGAACCTCAAGGCCATAGCGGCAACGGGCTCGCTACCAATCGAGGCTCACGATATGGAACGCTATCTTGAGGCGAATGGGCAGGAGATGGAGAGGCTGCGCGACCCTCTGTGGACGGACTCACTGGCCTCTCTCAGAAAGTACGGCACGACAGACCTTGTGGCCATAATCAACGAGATCGGACGGCTGCCGACAAAGAACCACTGGACGGGATACTTCGAGCACGCGGAGGACATCGGCCCCGAGGTGATCGCAGAGCGCTATCGCCTCACTCAGGAGGCCTGCTATGGCTGTGCCATCGGCTGCAAGTATGTGTACCGTGTCCGTGGTGGACGTTTTGCCGGTGGTCCTGCTGGTGGCCCCGAGTACGAGACGATAATGGCATTTGGCTCAAACTGTCTGAACAACGACATCGAGTCCGTGATGTATCTGGGTCACCGTTGCGATCAGCTCGGAATGGACACAATCTCGTGCGGCAAGAGTATCAGCTTCGCGATGGAGCTCTGGGAGAAGGGCATCCTCGGACCGGACGACACGGACGGTCTGAGTCTAGAGTGGGGCAACGTCGACACGATGACAGAGCTTGTGGAGCGGATTGCGAGGCGTGAGGGTCATCTCGCCACCCTGCTCGCTCAGGGTACCCGGCGGGCTGCGGAGGTCATCGGTGGAGATGCTTGGAGATACGCCATTCACTGTAAGGGCCTTGAGGCGTCGGGACAGGACCCACGGGCTCATCAGTCAGTTGGGCTGACCTATGCGACGAACGTCCGTGGTGCGGACCATCTGCGCAGTCTGTCCAGCCTTGAGGAGCTGGGCTATCCTGAGATTGTGATCAAGAGGTTTGGCAGAGAGAAGGCGGATGAGATACTCAACATAATGTCGCCGAAATACAAGGGCGAGCTCATCTGGGACATGGAGAACCTCTATGCTGTGGTCGACTCCGCCGTCATCTGCAAGTATGGCACCATGTGGCCTCCCGTCTACTACTATGAGACCTTCGCCAACGTTCTGCCCCCGTTGACAGGGATGAGCGAGTGGGGCGACGTGAGATACGTAATCGACGCAGGGCGGAGGATATCGCACCTGCGGAGGGCATACAATCATCGTCTTGGCATCACGCGAGAGGACGAGACTCTCCCGCACAGGTTGTTGAAGGAGCCGATGCCCACAGGTCCGGCGAAGGGCGGTCTGCCCGATCTTGATCAGATGCTGGACGAGTACTACGAGTTCAGAGGATGCGACCCCAAGACCGGACTGCCACGGAGGGACAGGCTGGAACAACTCGGCCTTGGGTTCGTCGCGGAGGAGCTCGCCACGATGGGCCTCCTCGCAGGATGAGCCTGTCAGGGAGCGGGCAGTGACCACAGGAGGGACACGTACAGATGGATGAGCGAATGAGAGGTGGATGGCAGTGCGCGACCTCAGTGTTGAGATAGCCGGCATCAGTTTCCGCAATCCGGTCCTGACGGCCGCGGGACCCTTGTCACGTGATGGGATGACGCTGCTTGAGGCCGCACATCACGGCGCTGGGGGTCTTGTGGCGAAGACGGTGAGCGTGAGACCAGCACAGGTACCACGGCCGAACATGGCCGCACTTGGTCCCGGCCGTGTTCTCTCCCAGCGTGGGCTGTTGAACGCAGAGCTGTGGAGCGAGCTCCCGCTTGAACGCTGGCTTGACCGCGAATACTCCATCGCACTTAGCTCGGGTCTGCCTGTGATTGCCAGTGTCGGCTACACACCGGAGGAGGCCAGCGAGGTTGCAGCAAAGGTGGAGCGGGCTGGAGTCCACGCGATAGAGTTCAGCACACACTACGTGGGACAGCATGTCGAGATTGCCAAGGCAATCCGGGAGGCCGTCGACATCCCGATATTTGCCAAGCTCAGTCCCTCCGTCGATGTCAGGAAGGTTGCCAAGTCGCTCGAGAAGTATGTCGATGCCTTTGTGGCCATCAACACGCTAGGTCCGTGCCTGAGGGTAGACATCGAGACCGGCCGACCGGTGTTGGGGAGCGACAACGGCTACGGCTGGCTGAGTGGCCCTGCTCTGAGGCCACTGGCTGTACGCTGTGTGGCGGACATCGCGTCGAGCGTGCGCAGACCCGTCATCGGTGTGGGTGGCGTCAGCAGTGGTGCTGATGCCATAGAGTTCCTTATGGTTGGTGCCTCTCTGGTCGAGGTCTGCACCGCTGCAATAATGAACGGGCCGACTGTGTACGGCCGCATAGCACAGGAGATTGTAGAATGGCTGGATGCTCACCAGTACGAGTCGTTGGCTGATGTGGTGGGAATGGCACTGCCTCACCTACGCAGGACCGAACAACGACACCCCCCGGCACGTATCGACCGTGAGCTCTGCACGCTCTGTGGCCTCTGTGAGAGGTCGTGTGTCTATGACGCGATCTCTATCGTTCGAGAACGCGGCACGATCGATGTTGATGCCGGACGTTGTACGGCCTGCGGCCTCTGCGTGTCTGTGTGTCCACATCGTGCGATAGAGCTCGGATAGACTAGACGAACAGTATGTCCTCCAGACCCACAGTGAGTCGCTCGGCACCGCTCTCTGTGACCACATAGTCGTTCTCTATGCGTACACCACCAATGCCCTTCAGGTACAGGCCCGGCTCCATTGCCACAACGTGACCTCTCTCAAAGGTGCCCTCCTTTGCGTAGAAGCTCGGTAGCTCATGTACGTTCAGTCCAATACCGTGACCCAGCCCGTGAAGCATTCCCTCTGAGATCTTCGGGTCGAGCAGCTTTGCCCTGTAGCCGTACCTCTCCAGCGCCCTGAAGCAGGCCATGTTCACATCCTGAATCCGCACGCCGTCGCGGAGCGCGTCCGCCGCTGCGTCACTCGCCTCCTTGACTGCATCGAACATACGTCGGAGGTCGTTGTCAACATTGCCACGCACCACCGTGCGGGTCACATCCGCGACGTAGCGCAGGTCCTTCAGTCTTGGGAACACGTCTATGATTATCGGCACATCCGCACGAACAGGGTCTTCGGGTCGGCCTAGGTAGTGGAAGTCATAACCCTTCTCGCCAACTGCCACTATGGCATCCTCAGCCGACTCGGCTCTCTTCTCAATCAGAGTGTGGTCGAGCATGTTCTTCAGGCGTCCGACAGTCAGTGGGCTGCCCTCATACTCCAGCCTCCGATTGGCACCTATCTCTGAGTCCTTGATCACCTCGACAATCTTGGAGACCGCCTCGATGGTGGCGTCAGCGGCCTTGCGGATTGTCTTCACCTCGTCGTCCGACTTGACAGCCCTCGCCTCTTCGAAGATATGCGGTAGCACTCTCACCTCGTAGCCCATCTTCTGCAGTGCGACAAGCGTGGATGCTGGGATGTGGTTTGGCACGGCAATCACAGAGCCGTTGAACTCGTCGCGGAGCAGTGGCTCGAAGACCCACTCTGGCGCGTCAGCAATTCTCTTTCCCTCGACCATGTAGCGAACATAGATGTCTGATGTATCGTAGGTCCTACGAATCCTGCTCTCCTTGACAACGCGCTCAAGGGTGTTGAGTCCGGTTGCGACGATTGTCTCCTCGCCTCGATTATGAAGACAGATGATGGTGTCTGGCGAGAGAAAACCGGTCAGCCAGAATATGTCCGGTATCTCAAAGCCGCTGCCCTGAAGGACTACGGCATCTACACCCTCATTCTCCAGAAGACGGTCCAGATCCTCCAGCACTCCAAGTTCCTCAAGTCGGGCTGGCTGTGCCACGATAAAAGTCTTCTTGACAGTGTTTCGCGATGTAGTGTCCCAGCCGACTGCGGCATTTGTGCTTTCGCCGCTTGTTGTAGATGGGCCGCCGAATCTCGCACTCTCCGTGTGGTTCATACCGGGCGTCCGTGCCTAGGTAATCCTCGAATCGGCCTCAAGAGAGGTTGTACAGACCATTTCTGGTCCCTCGCTGTTGCCTGCCGCCTCTCTCAGATCTACCATGTTTCCTACTCTGTAGCCGGGTTCAGTCAGGATGACAAGGTTTCGGAAACCTAGATCGTACTTCTCACTTCATTTTCAATCCACTCCCGTCCTAGAAGGTAGCGGAATTCGACACAACGTTATGGACGTGTGCGAAGTCGTGCCGAAGGCACAACCTGGGTCAGGCCCACAGAATTGCTGGATCACATACGCACCTCTTAGGCACGGACGATAGCCCCGGAGTGAGCAAGGTGAACGGAGAGATGGGGTGACGAATGACTATATCTTCCAATACCATATATCGTCTACTCCACTCAATATCTTACTCGCGTCAAATTCGGGGTGGTCTAGCACATGTTCTACCTCTTTGACTAGTTCTTTCACGCTATCCCTTTGTATTATGTGCTCCCTAAGACAGTTTGTATATGCACCCCTCACGACCTTATCTAGGACTATCCTGAATGATGGGGGTGGTAGTGCGCCATATACCTGAGTAGAGAGACTGCCCAACAGCACCCCTGTGAGAAGGCCTTCTTCAATATTCCCCTCTATGAACTGGGGCAAGAAACCCGCCACAAAAGCGTCACCGCATCCTAGGGAATCTCTTACGGTTCTGCAACTAATAGCAGGCACATAATACCATTCTCCATCAGAACGTACGTGGCATAGGACTCCCTTTGAACCTAGCGTCACAACGAAGTCTTTCTGTAGACGCTCCACTCTCTCCAAGCTCTCAATGAAACTCCTCTTGGTTGCATTGATCAGCTCTTGTTTGTTGAGAAACACGACGTTTGCAGGACTATGTTCTATGGACGCTATACTATACTTGGCAGTAGGATTCATAGCCATGATAGCTGCACCTTTGTCAGTATCTCCACGAAAAATAGAGTTGATAATGTCCATAGGCAGCTTGACATAGAGCGTTGTATTTTTGTCGTTGGTAACGATAGTTTCTATGTACGAGCTATAGTCTGAGTGTTGCCAACTTCCAATATCTCTTAGCACCCATATAGGTTCCCCACAGGTTTGATAGATATCCACTGTGGTTGTTCTCCTGCCTTCTAGGTCCCTATCCATACATTCAACGAGCAAGTTGTCTTGAAAAGGCTCTAGTCTACTGTGCGTAACACGCGGAGACAACCTACCACAGCATGTGTAAAACGATACTAAGTGATTGGCAATTGCCAACCAAAGGGATGTAGATAGTCCCCCGCCACCCAAGAAAGAAGGGCATTGGGGGAGATAGTGCAAAATGTCTAACTCAAGAAAACCAAGTATCGCTAGATTGTGACCTCTACCATGGACCATACTCATACCTACATCCTTGTAATCAGAGCCACAATACTCTTCGTTACAGCCTCTATACTCTGGCTCCCATCTACTTGCCTCATCAACCCTTTATCTACCATGTCCTTGTAGACTCTCCTAACATTCTCTAGAAAGCCGTTCTCGGCTACAGCTACTCTTTCGTCTGCGCTCTTTCTTGTCAAGGCTAGTGAAACTGGCACATCAATAAGGATGGTTACATCTGGACATAGAGAGTATCTGTAGATAGTTTCTATCCACTGAAGAGAGATGCCTTGTGGCACCAAGTAGGCAAAGGCGCAGTAGGGAGATCGGTCGGTAATAATGAAATCATACTCTTCTAGTTCCGGCTCGATGATGGACATCATGTAGTAGTTGAGTGCACCAAATACAAGCGCTCTTATGCGGGCCTTGTATTTGTGACTCAGCCCAAGTGTGAGAATCTTGTCAACGTATTTCCCCATAGGAGTATCAAGCTGGACTATAGACCTCACCCTATAGTCTCTCTCTGACAGAATAGTTTCCAAGCAACGTACCTGAGTGGTCTTTCCAGCCCCATCTATCCCTGCTAGAGCTACCCACCTACCTTTGTCTGTCATTTTCGGTCACCTTCGTCTTTACTATCTCATCTAGATAGTTGGAGAGCTCGTCTAGATTCTCTGCCACCCTAAACTTCAGACATCCAAGAATCATAGGGTTCATTTGTCCCTCTATTAGAGACCTCGGATCGGTTCTTAGACCAACGCACTCTTTGCCATAAGCATAGGCAGCGCCAAGTTCTACACATCCTCCTTCATCGGGTACGCGCCCGTCTAGAATGAAAACTAATATGTCACATTCTTTTACCTCTCTCCAGTCCTTTTGGAAAATCAGTTCATGTGCATCTATGGCGCTGGTGTCTTTTACCAATTCTGCCAATTTGTACCCACTCTCTTGTGGCAAGAAAACATCAAAGCCTTGCATACGAAGGTACTCGGCTACTTCCTTATTGAACGAGAGTTCCGCCTCACTAAACATCGGAGCGGCTAAGTAGATCCTAGTCCGCTTCATTGGTGTCATCTCTACTGGAGTTCTGGCTACATAGACCTTTGACCGGGCATAGGTAGCACTTATTACTTGCGCACAGTCCGCTTCCCAACAGCCATAGGTTTCTATCTGTTTCTGCTGGGTCGATGCTTTCCAATACGGAGGCTTCCACCCATATCTTTGAAAGCTCAGCTGGTAGCCTATTACTAACCCGGTCCGAGGAAGAGTCTTCCTCAAGCCCCCTAATAATGCCTAACCTCATACTTACTTTTACATCGTGCCTGTCGATAGGAATGAACGGCATACAGTCATTATTCATATTGCCCAATAGGCCATTTTCATAGAGTATTCTTATCAATAAACCTCCTGTTTTTTGTCCAAACCCCCTAATCTCTGTAACAAGGTTGCGCAGCTCGTATAGAGTCGTCGCTTCCTTGATAAGATTTCTCGGATCACAGTCGTATTTTCGACATAGAACCTCAGACAAAGAAAACCAGCGTTTTGCCGCCTCCGTTGGAAAACGAACTCTCAGATAGCGAGATAGTATTCTAGACAGCCCTTCTATGTCGTTCTCGAAGTTTTCCAGAATATAGTCCGGATTGAACAACTCACGGAATTCAGAATAGGCGAGTCTTAGCCTCTGATGATAATGGTATGACCTTACGCCGTAATCTAACAGACATCCATAAAAGACATACAGATAGTGATCCCTAGACTCGTACTCAATATCTTCAGGCAGTTCAATAGTCGCCTTCCTAACTGTTTGAGCATCCCTGAAATAACTATGTAGGGCTCTAGCCGTTTCTCTCGCCCTATCTATATCGTATTCATAGAATAGGTTCACCATAGGCCACCTCTCCATTCAGCACTAGCGAGAATACGTCTCTCTCATTCAGCTTTTGGGACAAGTACTCCCAAGGGCTTTCCGTAGCTACATCAAGAACCAATATGTCGGCATATGCACCAGTAGTTAGTTGACCGCCTCCAAATAGTCTCATAGCAACTGTTGCTGATGACAATAGAACTCTAGGAATTATGACTTGTTGTGGAATGTCTGTGAAGTGGGAAAGCGTATGCAGTTCTTCTATGTATGTTTTGCTTCTAGTAACAGCAAAACCGTCCAGGCCAACCGTCACGAGAAGGCCGTTCTTAAGATACTCACTAATTGGTGCCAAGTCACCAGCCAGCTGCATATTCGCTGTAGGAGATATTGTGATAACCGGCTTCCGTTCATAGAGTGTTTCTTTTTCACTAGGTGTGGCGTAAATGACATGTGACAAAATAGTGTGGCTATGTAAGAGACCAACTCTGTCAAGAAGGTTGATCGGAGTCAAGCCGTGAATTTCTTTGTTCAACTCCAATTCGCCAAGGCTTTCGTTCACATGAAATTGAGTGATAATGTCATCATCCAGCATGTCTTTTAGAGTTGCTAGCGCTTTGGGGGTCAGTGCAGGCAAGAACCTAGGAGCTATAGAAAACTTTAGCCTAGACCCCTTCCCGTACACTTGTCTATATTTGTTGATGATGGTCATTGCTTTTGCCGGATGTTCTATGATACAGCTAGGCAAAACTCTATTGTTATCCCCACAATAGCGTCCTATGGCTGCTTTCATTCCAGAGGAACAACAAGCCCTGACAACCTCATCATATACAAGGTTGGACTCCTGTAGGATTAGGTAGCCAACACCCGAACGGAGAAACTCGTTACATTCTCTAGTAGCGTTCTGATACACGTCTTGCTTTGAGAGGGCACACTCTTCTCTAAATAATACATCGCTTAGCCATGCTAGAAGCCTCATACTAGGCTTTGGTGAGCTCACTAGTCTTTGATATGTGTGATGATGAGCATTTAGAAAAGGAGGTGTGACAAGTTTCCCCTCGATGCCAATTGTTCTGTCGCAGATGCGTTCTATCTCTCTAGAACGGCCGACTCGGACAATCTTGCCATCATAGATGGCGACCCCTCCGTCTTTGATTACGTGCGGCCCTTGATCCATCGGTACTATAGTGGCATTAGTTATGCCCACACTCCCTCTTTTCCTCATCTTTCCCGTCATAGTCCGTTGTCCCTGACTACACCCAACGTTCCGGACATATGTGAAGTTTGCCGTAAGCAAATCTGGGCGTAGTCATTGCGAGTCTGCCGCCAGTCTTCAAGAATGTGGTTGCATAGACGACAAATGGCGCCCACGAGGAGCTGAGACCGTTGAGCGTCACGGCGCACTCTCGTACCCCTTGAGAGCTCTCTCTCGATTCTCGCCCTTGAATCGGTGATACTTGACAAAAGGAGGATTCCCTACGACGGCATCAACTAATGGGATATCAGGTTCCGCAAGAGAGGCCGTGTTGCCCTCTCCAGTAGTCTCGAAGAAATCGGCATTCAGCAGGTTTGACAGTGGAATGCTAGTCCTCTCAACGACCATCTCGTAGACTGTGCTGTCTATTTCGATCCCATAGATCTATTTCGGACCTCCCAAGTTCGCGTAGCCGGTCCAGAGCAGCATCGAGAAAGACTCCGTCGCCAAACGCCGGGTCGAGAACTGTGTCCGACTCTCTTCGAATCGCCCATCGGACAAGAAACCTCGCCACGGAGCGGTCAGTGTAGAGTGCACCCAGTTTCTTCCTATACTCTATGATGGTCATGCAGCTTTTCACGCCACCGGCAGTTGCGGATTGGGGGCAACCGAACCGGGACACAGTACATTGTTGCGGCCAGTGGAACCGAAGCCACCCATCCTAGGGGTGTGGACCCGATGCCCATTCTCCCGGAGGGCATATATGCGGCTCACGGTTTGTTTCTTGTTTCCATACATATGAACCCACCAACGGGCCCTAGGGCAACCAGTCTGAGCACTGCTCCTCTCGATGTTCTCTCAAGGTCTATTGACCAGTCCTCTCCTTGGCCGTTGTCGGGCCGTAATTCGCTCAGTCGCTCTCTTCAGGCCAGTCTCGGTCGTATGGTGTTTCCAACAGTGTCTGGGGGTTCTTGGTGCCACCCGACCCTCTGACCGGAGAGGAGAGGGGTTGCAGTCTGGAATCGAACAGTTAATAATACTCGCTGGCCAAAGCGGCGGCATTCACTGCGGGAGCTGTGTCATATGAATACCACGAAGGCGAATGGCTCAGATGTTGTCGTCGACGAGGATGATAAGTTACGTCGAATTCGTGATGCGAAGGAGCGCTGGGAGGTCGAGGTGCTACAGCCTCACCTTGAGCGTCATCCTGAGCGGCGTGAAGAGTTCGTGACAACCTCGAGCCGTCCGGTGCGACGCCTCTACACCCCGCTGGACATACCGAACTTCGACTATCTCCGCGACCTGGGTTTCCCGAGCCAGTATCCGTTCACTCGTGGTGTACAGCCGACGATGTATCGAGGGCGCATCTGGACGATGAGGCAATTCGCCGGGATGGGCACAGCCGAGGAGTCGAATGCGCGATACAAGTTCCTCTTGGCCAATGGTCAGACTGGTCTCAGCGTTGCATTCCACCTCCCGACACTATTCGGTCGCGACTCGGACCATCCCTTCTCCTACGGCGAGGTGGGCAAGCTTGGAGTCGCCGTCGACACACTAAAGGACATGGAGATTCTCTTCTCTGGCATTCCTCTGGACAAGGTAACCACATCAATGACGATCAACGCGCCCGCGTCAATTCTGCTGGCGATGTATATGGTGGCTGCTGCAAAGCAGGGTGTCCCTGCCGACAAGATTGGCGGCACAATCCAGAACGACATCCTCAAGGAGTACATGGCGCAGAAGAGCTGGATCTATCCACCGGAGCCGTCTCTCAGGATAATCACAGACATCATCGAGTACGCCACGGAACACATACCACGCTGGAACACGATCTCGATATCCGGCTATCACATCCGCGAGGCCGGGTCGACAGCGGTACAGGAGCTGGCCTTTACTCTGCTCAATGGGCTGACCTACGTTGAGTGGGCAGTCAGGCGTGGTCTGGATGTGGACGCTTTTGCGCCCCGGCTGTCGTTCTTCTTCAATGCGCACAACGACCTCTTCGAAGAGGTCGCCAAGTATCGTGCTGCCCGCCGCATATGGGCGCGCGAGATGAAGGAGCGTTTCGGTGCAAAGAAGCCCCGCTCTCTCTGGATGCGTTTCCACACACAGACGGCAGGCTGCTCGCTGACTGCACAGCAACCGATGGTCAACATCGTCAGGACGGCCTATCAGGCCCTTGCCGCGGTCCTTGGAGGAACACAGTCACTCCACACAAACAGTATGGACGAGGCCCTCTGTCTACCCACCGAGGACGCGGTGAGGATTGCGCTGCGGACTCAGCAGGTACTCGCCCACGAAACTGGTGTCGCGAACACAATCGACCCGCTGGCCGGATCTTACTACGTTGAGGCGCTCACCAATGAGATGGAGGAGGAGGCCTACAAGTACTTCGACAAGGTCGAGTCGCTCGGCGGTGTCCTCGCGGCCATAGAGAAGGGCTTCTTCCAGCGCGAGATTGCCAACTCTGCCTACCGCTATCAGAAGGAGATTGAGGAAAAGCGTCGCATCATCGTGGGTGTCAACGAGTACGTCCTTGAGGGCGAGGAGATCAAGATACCCGTTCTCAAGATTGATCCCGAGGTCGAGAAGAAGCAGATTGAGCGTCTGAACAAGGTCCGCCGTGAGCGTGACAACAAGAAGGTCCAGGAGGCCCTAGATGCGCTGAGAAAGGCGTCTGAGGGCGAGGAGAACGTGATGCCGTACGTCGTCGAGTGCGTCAAGGCCTACGCTACAATTGGCGAGATCTGCGATGTGTGGCGTGATGTCTTCGGTGAGTGGGAGGAGCCAAAGATATTCTAAACAGCAACTCCTCCGCCGGCTCAATGAAGCAGCCTCGTGAGAGGATGAGGCGGGGAAAAAGAGAGGGGAGAGATGCCAGACGAGGAGGAGGGGAGGCGCCGCCAGACATCCAGCCGCGCCTCAGGTTCCTCTTCTCATCTGCGTCTCCGGATGAGGACTATGGCTATGATGACAACGAGGGCAATGCCACCGATGACGACTATCCGAGAGTTGACCCCACCAGTCGACGAGGTCTCGCCCCCTGCTGCGAGGTTGGTGTATGCCACGTACACAGGGTCTTGCTGAACCCTGTAGCCGTTCCACTCGGGGAACGTCACTCCGTACCACCATCTACTGCCGTGAAACTCGGCAGTAGAGTTGGCAATCAGCTCTGCAACGTTGCTGTATCGTGCGCGGACATTCTCTGACAGGCCGTAGGCCATGTGAGCGAAGAGGAAGGCTGAGAGGGGCGCCTGCCACATCACAAGAGCAAAGTCCGTGCCACGGGCCGCAAGGAGCACGTTTATCGCAGTCTCGTTGTCGGAGATGGTCTGCCACGGATTGGTCGACTCGTTGATCAGCTGATAGTTTCGTCCGAGGCCGATGTCGAACGCCCTCTCGTTGTCCCGTCCGACACGGATGCTGACGTTGTCATCCAGAGGCGTTGTTGCCGTTGGCGGCTCAATGGTGTGACCCGTCTGCGCTCCGGTGACCTCGTACCTCGATGTGAACACAGCGAGGTAGTGCACCGCAGAGATCTCCATGTTCTCGCTGATTATCTCACGCGGGTCGATATCCACACCCAGAAGCCTTGCCTTGATGACCTGACCAATCGTGTACAGCGTCTCAGCGTGGACACCTCCACTCTCATCGATGGTGATGTCGTACTGAATCACGATCTCGCTGATCATCACGGTCAGTATTGGGAATACAAGCGAGAGGAGGAATCCGCCGGGCGACTTCGAGTCCACTATCCTCGCTGGCATGTTCCTGTAGCGCATTCCAAACCTGTAGTGGTTCTCGCCGAGCTTCTGGGCGGGGATGGGCTCCACGGATGGCGTGTACTCCGGCCAGGGGTTGTTGTTGGAGACCGGCACGACGTACCATGCTGGTTCGTTGCCTACGTCGGGGAGGTCGTTGTTCCCGTAGGTCTCATTGTGGACAAGCAGGAACGCGAATATGGCACCGATGAAGACCTCATGGTTCTCAGGTGTCATGAAGTGCATACCGAACAGCTGGTAGGGCAGGATTATCGTCTTGCCATCCGTTGTGTTGATCATGTTGAATGCCAGCAGGAACGCCTGGAAGTCGTCCACATGGACGTACGACGCCGTGAAGCTGGCATTTCCGTGCTCTGTCTCGACGAGGATCGAACTGTTGGTCCAGTACTCCTCGTCGAACGTATGCCCGAAGACTGCGGCCTCGTCGCCGGGCTCGTAGGCGGCGGTGAGCGGAGCCACCGTCACCGGTATGAGCATAACGAGAATGGACAGCAGCGCTAGAATCTTGACTCTGGAGCTGGTCATTGGCGTATCACCGTCTCAGAGTATTGACGTGACGTAATATCAATGGGCTGTATGATTCGTCAATTGGACATTTGCCCCTTGATGGGACGCGACGCACTCATGGAGGATAGTGGCCAACAGCCTCCGACACTGCTCAGCGTCCTTTGCACTCACCCCTATCGTCCTATCGACACCAAGCCAGCGTGCCACCTCCTCTGGCGGTGCAGCGTCCTCACGGTCCTGCTTGTTGGCAAGAACCACTATGTCAACGCCACCAAAACTTGTCCGCGCCTCGTCGAGATGTGCGAGGGCATCCTTGATGTTATCGCGGTCGGAGGAGTCGACAACGAGGAGGACCACGTTCGTCCCAGACCGCATAGTGTCCCTGACGAACTTGAAGTGTAGCATGCCGGGGACTCCCCTGACCTCGACCTTCTTGGTCAGCCCGTCGTCCGTTTCCAGTGTCGTGTCACTCTCTGACACGGGGACTATCACGCCGATGTCGTCCCTGTGTTTCCTGATCCACAGGACGCGACCGAGGTCGAAGCCCGTGGTGGTTGTGCTGCTCTCTCCTCTGTATGGTCGGGGCAGCGGTCGGTCGATCGATACTGCTCTCGGGTCGAGCGCATGAACCAGTGTGGTCTTTCCTGACTGGAAAGGCCCGGTCACAAACACCTTGAGGTCGTAGGGGATGAGCGACTTCATTGTAGGTCCAGTTCCTTGCGGGGATTATGTCGCACGATATTGTTCAATAGGAACGAGGGCTTGCCCACGTGCTGCATGACCGACTTAAAACCATGCTCATAGTGTACCTCGGGCCGGCTGACATCATCTGAGGTGCTCTCTACCGGCTGGCAATGCGGTGTCTTGCGCACCATGTCCTACTCATCCTACGTCTTACCGTCTGTGTGATACCATCTGCTGCGAGGGACACACAGCGCTGAACGCCTCCGGGTGTCCCAAAAACGCTTTATCTTGGTTTCCGCATGGCATGACCCCCATATTTCCGAACGCGTGGTGATGGAAGTGGCATCTGATCTCGGTGAAACATCAATAGAGGCTGAGATCGCCCGTGAAACTTGGATTACCCGCCTCGGCTTTATTTTTGCCGTGTGGGGCTCCATGACCGGGCTGGGGAACGTATGGAACTGGCCCTCCAAGGTTTCCCTTCTGGGTGGTGGACCCTTTGTTCTGATCTACCTGATAATGCTCGCACTTGTGGGCATTCCGGTTGTTCTGACAGAGTTCGTACTAGGGTCTACATTCAGGCGTGGCTTTCCAAGCGCCCTGAAACGAATTCACCCAGCAGGCGAGTTCCTGGGCTGGTTCTGCATGGCAAACAGTGCAGTCCTTGAGGCATTCTACGTTGTTCTCATCGGCTATGCAGCTGTCTACGCTGGATTCGCGTTGACTGGCCTGCAGCTGGGAGGTCCGATGGGTGCGGCGTACTTCACCGACCAGCCGGAATTCTTTGTCAATCTGCTGATGTCTCCACTGACGCTCGTTGGCCTGATTGTCGTCTGGATTGTCGTGTTTGCAATAGACTACTTTGGAACGAAGGGTATCGAACGTTCAGTGATGATATTCTTCCCGCTCCTCTGGATCATTGTCATCGGCATGGCAATCTTCGGACTGACCCAGCCGGGTGCAGCAGCGGGCATCAACTTCTACCTCAACCCACAGCCCAACCAGTTCTTTGAAACCAAGATGTGGTCGACAGCGGTCTCTCTCAGCTTCTTCAAACTCAGCGCAGGGATGGGAATCCTGACTGCATATGCGAGCTATCTGCCACGGAAGGGCGAGCTGACCAACAGCGCAGTCACGACGAGTCTTCTCGATACGACATTCGCATTCACTGCCGGTCTGGCAGTGTTCCCCATAGCGGCCACAGTTGGTGTCCTCGGGGATGAAACCGTCGGAAGTGTCGGCTTTGCATTCGTCGCGTGGCCCGGAGGAATGACTATGTCAGGAGGGAATCTGCTAGGATTCGTCTTCTTCCTAATGATTGTCTTCCTCGGAGTCACCAGTGCCGTGTCACTACTTGAGGCCGTCGTAACTGCTGTGATGGACAAGTTTGGGTGGCCGCGGTCTCGCACCGTGATTGTGATGACCATTGTCATGTTCCTGATGGGTGTCCCATTCACTCTCTGGATGGCAGCTCCCGGCGCGGCAGCCACGGACGTGACGTGGGGCCTCTATCTCCTGGACATCTTTGACTACTACGTCGAGAATTTCGGCCTAGTCCTTGTGACGCTCTTCATGATGCTGATCACGGGCTGGGTCTGGGGCGGCGCGAAGATAATCGAGACCGCCAATGAGGCTGGCGACTTTGAGTTGCCCTCGTGGTACGTGTGGGTGATTAAGGTCATCGCGCCAATTGGCATAATTGCCGCCTTCGCGTTCATAGTCTTGTCCATATTCCTAGAGGGCCTCTACTTGGCAGGGACCGTACTTGATCTCATAGCCCCGCTCGTCTGGGTAGTGATATGCGCGGGCGCAGCGATAGCTCTCACAATGGCCAAGGGGGTTGAGTAGATGGGTCTTATGGACATAGTCTTCGGCCCGTACGAACGATTCGGTGAGCGTGGTGGAATCGTCATCCTCGTGGTGGTGGCAATCGTCGGGGCAATCATCGCTGGCGGACTGACAGTCATAGGCGTCCAACTGCTGGCGGCGGTCTCCTTCGTCATCGCGTTCACCTTCACGTACGGGGTGCTGTTCCTGTTTCTCTATCTGATGTGGTACCGTCGCCCCAGGTGACGGCGCCCCATCCCACCCCCTTTTTTATTTCACTCAATCTGTCGAAGTCACCTGAGGTTGAAACATAGATGATCGAACCCGCCCATTCGCTGATAGCCCGAGTGCGACGTCGCAGGCGCATCTACCAGCTGCTTGAGGTCGTGATAGTCGCCGGATTGCTTCTGTCCGGTCTGCTGGGGTACCTTATGTTTCAGGGGTCAGAGCAGGCCCTCATAGGAATCGAGTCGAGCATCACGCTGTCGATAGCGGCAGTGTGTATCTTCGTTGTACCGCTGCGCGACCTTCGTCGCATAGAGGCTGTGATAGATCTCGCCTCGCAGCACGGAGGTACCCTCACAACCGAGGACGTACAGCAATCCCTGCACGTCCCCGAGGAGAAGGCCTTGACACTTCTGAGGTGGCTGGTCAAACGTGGTATGGCCGAACGAAAGGCAACGACGGGCAGGTGGGTCTTTCCGGAGCTGCGGAAACGTCACTGACACTGCTAGAGAATCATCTGGCTGCTCCTTCTGATGACCGAATGCAGCTAGGACCTCTGACTGGTGCCTGTGCCTGAAGAGGTGAATCTCACGCCTGAATGGCCGAGATTGCATCATCGAGCTCTATTACCTTGTTGTACTTCTTGAAGGGCTTCTTTCTTCCCTTCCTGTCCAGCCACTCGGCCTCTATGTCGACCAGCCGGACCGTGCCGCTCTGTGCCACACGCACTCTCGACCAGTTCCAGAGCTCGAGTGTTCCTTTATTCAGCGTCATTGAAACCTCGGTCTTTGCCGTGTCGTACGCCACGAGCACCTTTGTCCTTGAGCCGAAGCTGAGGTCCTCGAGCACCTCTCCCGCCTCCTCGTTGCTGTTCTTCGGTCTTGCACGGATGTGAAGACCAAAGGCCTCGTGGATGTGCCCAACGACGATCATGAAGGGCCACTCGCTGTCAGCAAAGCGTCTCAGGGCTGCACTACCCTTCTGCGCCCCCCACATATGCTGTGGCACCCCGAACTTTCCCAGCCGGTCCCGCATTCCGAATGGCGGAGCGTGCGTGACCACAATGAGATCCTGAGAGTCCACATTCCTCCCCGACAATGGAGTCCTGAGTGCCCACTCAATGTCCTCCTCGGTCCGCTCCCCGGGAAACGTGTAGTTGATTGGGTTGGAGCCCTCCACCCCGACGAAAGTGAAGCCTTTCTCTTGGATGACCTTGCCGGGCCATGTTGTCCTCCCAGTGTAGATCTCCATGAACTGGCTATCAGAGTGGACCTTGATCTCATGCGGTGCCTTGCTTCTATCTGCACCAAGGTCGACAATCTCAGGATTGCCCATCTCCTCTATTGCCTCACCTGCGGTGCCGGGAAGCTCATAGTTGCCTGCCACACACAGTGATCTTGCGGAGCAGCTCTCGAACTGCGCGAACAGTTCCTTCAACCTTCCCATTGACTCGCTCCTCACGGCCTGCGGCTCCAGCTTTGTCCTCAGATAGGCTGGCTCCGCGAGATAGTCGCCATCGAACAGGAGGAAGTCAAGGTCACACGAGTCGATATTCTTGAACAGCAGTCTCACCTTGCCGAATTCCTCGTGAGGGTCCCCGCTGCCAGCGAACTCAATGGTCTTGTTGGACACAACAAGTTGCTCAAGCATCTCAACGTCGTACTTCTTTCCCTTCCTCTTGCTTCTCAGTAAGCCCATAGCATATCGCCATCTCATATGTCTATCTGCCAGTCATCCAAATGACACAGGATTTATTTATGCATCGGACAACCTGAAAATAGTTTCTGGTGCGACAGTGAGTACTATGGGCGACCAAGGTCATACGTACCGAGTTTACATAGACTGCTACGACGCCTACGGGTTCTACGAGGAGAACTACCGCCGCATAATTCTGGTGATGAACGCTCTGAACTCGTCGCGTCTGGTGTCTAGGGAATGGGTTTCCTCGCAGGCTGTGGGCGGGTCTTGGGCCCGATCAATACGGTGTGTCTTCGAAACGGATATAGACCCCAAGAAGATCAAGGAGCAGATGATTGGCCTGGAGTACTGTTCAGTCGGTGATCTCCCAGATGATCTACGAAGACAGGTCAGAGAGGAGACGTTCCGATTTGCTGACATTGATGTGATTGAGGTCAAGGTGAGCTCCGGGTCTCTTGGCCGCATTACAGACAAACTGAGGCCTAGTGAGAGAAAGGTTGAGAAGGCCGAGCTGATGGGTGACGAGGCAAGCAAGGCCGAGTTTATCTTGTCATGCCGGCGAAGGCTCCTCGACGCTCTTGATGATGCAACGCGGGAGGAGCTGTTTCGGCTGGAGTCCGAGATACTGGCGAGGGCGCTGCCCAAATAGGCCCACCTATGGTGCCAGTATGATACAAATACTGTTATTAACCCCGGACGGGAATCATTACGATGTTATGGGGCCAGCCGCTAACTGCTCTATGGTCCCGCTTCCGTGGTTTGGGAGGCCCCGTTGATGGTGCGACCGCAATTTAGCTTTATGTGTGGCGTCTGCAAAAGGAGGATTGACGTCGGCTCTTCTCATCTTGTGCGGATGTATATGAAAGAGCCCTCGGTGGGTCCTGCCTTGCAGAGCTCGCTGGACACATACTATGTCGAGACACAATGCGTGCCCGGTGAGATACACATCAACATAGTTGTGGTCGACGCGAACGGTCGGTATCGTGGTACCAAACACTCGACCATAAGGTCGCTCTCTTCTGTGGATGAAGAGTCAATTGACAGCCTTCGGAAGATGTTGAGGTTCGGAGGCTCTTTCAGCAGCATTCTCACAATGGTCCTTCGGGGAGAGCCTCTTGTCATCTGTGGTGAGGAGGAGGCCTGCCAATACTGGTCACGGGCTCTGACGCGTTTCTTCGCCATCAGGACCTACGAGACCACAGAGTGGTTCTCTCTCATTGAGGAGGTCATCCGAAGGTTCGGTACGCGTGCCGACCTCAGACACGGGACTATGGTACTATGTGATGCGGGGCTGATCAATCATGCTTTGAAGGTGTTTCCCGACACAGCTGTCGTGGAACTCCGTAGGAGGACCGTTCACAGAGGCAAGGACTCTGTCTTTGCAAAGAATCTCGTGAAGATGTTGAACGCGATCCCCGCCTCGGAGGGCAAGGCCATGGTCACTCTCGTCAATACGCAGATTGACGGGCTGAGGACTCTGCTCACGGACATCGTGCAGCAGCTGCGGGAGCGGATAAGCGACACCCTGATTGTCGGCACCGCAAAGATGTCAGAGATCGAGCTTGTTGAAGAGTTGATGCGCAAGACGCTGTCCCCAGACTTGTACGCCTCTCTCGGTGAACATATGAAACATGAAGAACTGTTCTTGTTGGCCCCTCACATCATCAGGGCCGTCAAGCCACTCGCCGACGCCGTCAGCGCGACTTTGGAGCGAGCTGACAAGACAAGACCTTGAGGGAATCTTATGACTCAGGATTCCGCGGACAGCGGCCTCCTTGACGACATCAAGGCCCGGAAGAAGACAGCCAAGATCTGTCTGGTGGGTGATGGCGCGACAGGCAAGACCACATTCATCCGCTACATGGAGTCGGGTCAGCTCGCGCTGTGTGCGACCAACATCCCCCGAACACCTTTCATTGACATCGGTACGACGAGACTGGGCGATTGCACCGTTGTGATGATGGACCTCGCTGGCCAGCGAAACCCTGACACACACCCTCTTGATCACATGCCTGTGACGGCGCTGAGAGGTGCCGATGTGCTGCTCTTCTTCTTCTCAATTGACAATTTCGGCTCGTTCATGTCGGTCGAAGCATGGTACAATGAGGTCAAGAGGCTTTTCGAGTCGTGGGGGCAGCCCATACCACCCTGCATACTTGTCGGCAACAAGACCGACCTTGACCGGGCGGTGGAGTCCATCAACGGAGAGGAATGGGTGAGCAGTCACGACAGTTTCGTTGCGTATTACGAGATCTCCTTGGTGACGGGACACAACGTCGTCCTACTGGTCGACGCACTGAGAACACTTCTGAGTGAGGGTCCCGAGGTGTTTGTCTCCCGGTCCTAGAAGTCAATATCTGACCCCTGCTGCCCTGTCCGACGGTCATGCGATTGGTATTTATGAGGGATTTCATTTTCGCAGCGCCTGTTTCAAAGAAAGAACTACCAACCAACGAGTGCTGGAGGACTATCGAGTGACAAGATACAATCACGTGACCGACGACGTCGTCAAGAAGCTGGTGTCCATCTGCGGCGAGCAGTATGTGACAACCAGCGAGCCCCTCCGCCACAGCTATATGGCGCGTGGCATAATGGGTCTGGAGGCAGTCCTTCCAGAGGTCATTGTACGCCCGGCCGACGTGGAGGAGGTATCTCAGATTCTGGTTATTGCAAACGAGCATCTGATACCTGTGACTCCCGCTGCAGGAGGCCTCAGCGGAGGCTTCGCATTGCCGGCCATCGAGCCAGGTGGCATATACATG
The DNA here is from genome assembly GCA_029855935.1 of Candidatus Thorarchaeota archaeon. Taxonomy (GTDB): domain Archaea; phylum Asgardarchaeota; class Thorarchaeia; order Thorarchaeales; family Thorarchaeaceae; genus B65-G9. The sequence continues at coordinate 41,892 of JAGSHN010000011.1, forward strand.
GACATGACACGCATGAACAGACTCACCGTCGACACCGAGAACCGGGTGATGATCGTCGAGCCCGGTGTCAAGTCGGGTGATGCTTGGAGGATCTTCAAGGTCAAGTATCCCGAGTGGGCCCCACCGATTCCGGACGGCGCGCCACCAGCCGCCACAATCCTCGGAGATGCTATTGAGCGAGGCTTCTCTCTTGTGACAGGCGTGTACGGTCCTCAGGCCGACATGATAATGGGCCTTGAGGTCGTGCTGCCCACTGGCGACATCTTCAGGACAGGATCATGGGCCCTTGATGGAGCGAAGCCCTTCTATCGCTGGGGCCTTGGACCTAACCCTGATGGCCTGTTCCTCGGCTCTCAGGGCAGTATGGGCATAATCACAAAGGCCGCAATCAAGATTGTCCCGCACCCGCATCACAAGACCGTGGTGGCGTATGGTGGTCAGAACTGGGACGATATCATCAAGCCGGCGTGGGAGATCTCCAAGCACGAGCTGGGCGTTGCCGAGAACACGGTCATGGTCCAGGGAGGCAACTGGCCCCTCGTTATGACGCGCTGGCCGAAGAGCAATGTTCCGACTGACTACGAGTTCTACAAGAAGCTCGGTATTAGTGAGTACTGGATGAACTATGAGATCTGGGCATGGTCAGACGAAGAGCTTGAGTACGTGAAGAAGAAGATTGATGAGACGTACAAGTGGTATGAGGAGGAGGCAGGGACGAAGTGTCCGCAGTGGAAGCTTCATCCCAAACAGGTGGCCTCTCGTCTCAAGAAGCCGAACAAGATTGCAATACCGTACTCATTGTGGCAGGCTGGTTTCCTGTTCATCACGTGGTACACACCGTGGCTGGAGAGCCCGGCGATGATGGAGGAGTACTGCGCCAAGATGGAGGAGTACGGCTTTCCACCGACGATGTGGGTGGCGAGCATCGACCACGCGCGTCAGGCCATCGTCATGCCCATTCTGTGTTTCGACAGCACAGAGCCGGGCATCTACGACAAGATTCGTGAGTTCAACACCGAGACCACCCGCTCGTTCCTGAAGAAGGGCTGGCTGAACTACCGGCCTGACCCGTTTGTGCACGCGCCCGAGACGTTCTCCAGAGCGCCCAACTTCTACAGGATGCTTGTCAAGTTCAGGAAGGTGCTTGACCCGAACCTGATACTGCACCCAGGCAGACTGGCCATCCCATGGGAGGCTGTGACGGACATGCCGAGCCCGCTACAGGGCGACGGTGAATAGACGTGGGGAGTTACAACACGTAACTTAATAGGGAGAATGCGAGGAGGAACAGTAGCGATGACAAGTCTGGAAGACCTTCGAAGAATAAATGCTCGATGCATTCACTGTAGGGCGTGCCAATACGCCTACTCCGGTGAGCCGGACCGGCAGGGCGAGACCGAGGAGTACACAGGAATGTTGCAGGGATGTCCGGCGGGCATCTACTATGGCTGGGAGGGATACTACAACTCCGGCAAGCAGTGGATTGCCCGTGCGTGGCTGAACGGCGAGATTGAGCCCAGTCAGGAGCTCCTCAAGGTCGTGGAGGCGTGCACGACCTGCGGGATGTGCGAGACTCAGTGCCCCAACTATATCAACACTGTCGAGGTGACCGAGGCTCTCCGTGCTGCGGTGATTGAGGCTGGTGTCGAGCCTCTGCCGCGTCACAAGATCATCGGTGACAGGGTCCACGACGAAGAACTGAGGAACCCGTACAACGAGCCGCGCAATCAGCGTACAGCGTGGTACGATGGAGAGGTCGACCGCAAGGACGCGAAGGTTGCCTACTTCGTCGGCTGCACCGGCTCTTATCGGCAGCAGGATATCGCCAAACACACAGCAAGCATCCTGAAGAAGCTGGGGATTGACTTCACAGTCATGACTCAGGAGGTGTGCTGCGGGTCCCCGATACTCAGGACGGGCCAGCGTGACAAGTTCCGCGAGGTTATGGAGGAGAACCTTGAGCTGTTCAAGGACTTCGACCTCCTTGTGTTCAGCTGCGCAGGATGCTACAAGACCTTCAGGAACGACTACCCGCGATTCAGCGGAAAACCGCTGCCCTTCAAGGTGCGTCACACGGTCGAGCTTGTCTATGACCTCATCAAGGAGGGCAAGCTGGAGATCAAGAAGGAGTACCCCAAGAAGGTGACATGGCACGACCCGTGTCACAGCATCCGCCATGTCGGCCTTGCAATCGAGAAGGAGATTCTCGCTCAGAGCGACAACTGGCTGATTGACAGCAGAAAGGCCGAGAAGGCAAAGGAGGAGCACTTTGAGATTCCGCGTGTCGTTCTGCGTGCGATTCCTGGCCTCGATCTGCACGAGATGTACCGTATCAAGGGCGACTCCTTCTGCTGTGGCGCCGGTGGCGGCGTGAAGACTCAGTTCCCGGACATGGCCCTTGCCGCGGCCAAGGAGCGTCTCAGGGAGGCCGCATCGACAGGTGCGGAGGTCCTGATGACCAGCTGCCCCTTCTGCGTCACAAACTTCACTGACGGAGTGAAGGCGCTGCGTGAGGAGCAGGAGGCAACGGGTGAGAAGAAGCCCGGCGCTGACCTTGAGGTTGTGGAGCTACTTCAGGTACTCGACGAACTCATCGAGTAGTCCTGAGGTTTCTGTGGGGGACGGCCCTCCCTCCGGTCCTCCCCACCACCTCTCTTTTTCTCTCTGTTCTCTGTCAGGGACCCCCACATACATTCCCGTCTGCCGCTTTGTTTCTCACGCTGCCGGGTGATTATCTCTCATCCATCGTATGACGATCTCAGTGGTCCTCCGCCTTGCCATCGGGTCGGACAGTACGTGGTCAGCACCCTCAACAACAATGAGCGACTTTGGTTGTCCTGCTCTGTCGTGAAGCCTCCGCACCCCGGCGAGGTCGATCAGCTCATCACGGTCGCCAGTGACAATCAGCAGCGGCCTTGGAGTGACTAGAGCGACATCACGTATGGGGTTGTAGGTGCGCGCATCCTCTCTCAGATGGCGCACCACTTCCTCGACATCGTCCGCTGTTTCAAGGCCGTGCATCTCGGATGGCATCTCGCGCTGCACATACTCAAGGACCTCGTATGCCGCGGGGGAGTGGGCGAACTGCTCTGTATCATAGACGGGCGCCCGGACGCAGACCGCCCCCACTGCTGGTGTTCTTGCAGCTGCGCAGATTGCGATGGCACCACCAAAGCTTGCGCCATAGAGTGCCACCTTGCCGCCACGGACGTACGGCTGCGCAAGTAGGAATCTGATTGCAGTCTGCGTGTCCTCCAACTGCCCGGCCAGAGAGAAGGTGCCCCGGCTCCTGCGAAAGCCCCTGAAGTCAAAGGTCAGTACTGCGAAGCCAGCTCTTGCCAGCTCTGTCGCAATTCCCACCACCTGATCCGGTGACCCCGGAAGGCCGTGGAGTTTGCACACAGCCGGGAAGGGCCCCTCGCTGAGTGGAAGCACAACATCACCCCGTAGGGTGTTCCTCCCGGACCTGAGAGTGACTGGTCTCACTGACACCTCCGTCGCGGTCGTTCTCCTCTCTCCCTCCTACTGGTGTCTATTCAGACCGGGTGCCCTTCGCGGACGATGTTTCGCGTAGGGCAGTGTTATTACGAACTGATACTGCTGTTCATTCCTTCTGTCTTCTGCCTCTCTCCGTTCTATTGTGAGGTCCCCTCCTGCTCGGACAACGATCTCGTGTGTGATTGCTACTCCGGCCCGCCCGTCTGTTACTCTCATTGTAAAGGTGTCTGCTGGTACGGGTGACGGTTCGGAGTCCAGCTCGGGGGCGAGGAAGTGCCCGATGATGAGCTGGAGCCGCCCCTCGTCCGCCGGGTCTACGTTTGTTCTAGCGAAGATCTTCACCTCGTCTGACTGCTGCGAGTAGAGACAGTAATGAATCAACATAGAGAGAGCCATATCCAGCATTGGGCTGGCTGGGACAAGGTAGTCCTTGTCGATAGCGATGTCGGCCCTTATTGTGATCTTGGGATGCCGAATCTTGACCACCATCAACGCACGCTCGACTGCCTCTCGAACCGCTATCAGCTCCGGTGACATCTTCAGGTCGGAGGGGTACCTCTTTGAACGAGCATCCGCCACGAGCTGTGCTGTGGAGTCCACAACTCCACGTAGCTCCGCCAAAAGCGAGTCACGGTCATTGTTGTTGAGTTCTCTCTCTGAGAGAATATCAAGGCCTATTGTCAGGGCCTGCAAGCGGTTTGCCACATCGTGTGCTATCATGTCAAGGTAGGTCTCAGCGTAGTTGCGCTCTCTGATGACCACATCAAGAAGGTCTGCCAGCTGCTCGGCTCCGGCATATTGCGCGGCTGCAGTGACATCCACAATCACCACCCTGACAAGGTGCACGGTTCCATTACTGTCCTGCCAGTGCGGGCGGACCTCAATCTGGAACCTCCGGCCCGGCCCCAGCTTGTCTATGACGACACTTGGAACGAGAACGGTCTCTCCTGTCTTGAAGACACGCTTGATGGTCTCTCTCTGCAGGCCCACCACATACCTTGCGACTGCACCCGCTGGAGAGCGCGCAGAGCGGATCGTCCCTGTTCCTATTGTTGTCATCTCCACCTCCAGATCTCTATTCACAAGAATGACACTGACTTGGGGGGCGGGTGTCAGTCCAATGGTCCGAAGAGTTGTTCTCAGCCAGCCTCCAAACACGACGAGCAGACTGCCCAGTTCCATGATGTACATTGAACCAGAGATGTCAAGGGTACCGCTCAGTGCCACTGCTCCCCCGATTCCAATGGTGACGAGCCCAATGACCTGCGACATGACGGCATGGCCGACGAGCCGCAGTGCGTATCTCATAGGGCTGCGTCTCAAGATGTCAATGGCGAGTCCGCCTACCATCACCAATACGAGTAGGGCAAGAATCATCACACCCACGTTGAGGCGCGAGACTATCAGTGTGTACGCAGCACCGAACAGTGCCAGTGCCACTGGAACAACATACGTCAGGATGACCGTTCTCTGGTGAATACCAACAAGCTTCGCGAAGCGACGGGCATCTACAAGTTCCAGACCAAGCACCGTCGTGAGCGCGGAAACAACTATTAGAAGCGCCTCTGATACGATGACTAGCTCCGAGGGGTAGACCGCTGTGCCGCGGATGTACCAGAGTTCTCCCCCCACAAGAGTCAGCACACCGAACGCGACCATCAATCGGGACTGCCTGTCACCGTGGAGTATCGCTCTCACTCCGAAGACTAGGACTATCGCGGCGCCCATCAGTATTGGCAGTGCAAACTCGGTCTGCATAGCACACCCTCATCGAAGCCACACCGCGGCAAGTCCCTAGTACCGGGCCTGACTAACTCTGTATGCAATCAAGATAAACTAACCTATCTCCTATCTGTGACTATTCGGGCACATTGCGTCAGGACGGAATGACGACCGAGAGGTCGTTTCTCCTGAGCAGCAGAATGATTATCCAGAGCCACACAATGGCTGACAACGCGGTCAGAATCTCTGGAATCGCCACGCCAGTCCAGGGTGCTGTGCGCCCGAAGGTGATCCACCACAGATAGAACGATTCGAAGGGCTCTACTATTGACAGGACCGCGAACCACCTGAGGCCCGGGAACCTCAGCCAACTCAGGCCTATTGTCCACATAGCGAATGGAAAGCTGAAGAAGAAGAGAACCGAGACGAAGAAGTGGATGCGACCTGCGTTCTCCGAGAACACTCCGATGAGCAATAGTCCGATGGTGGAGACGAGGAATATTGCGAACCCGACCTTTGTGAACACGTCGGATGTCCTTCGCAGGAGCCAGACCACGAACCAGGCAACGAGCACTCCAGTGACAACTAGGCCAGCGTTGAATATGATGGCCGCCACGATGCCATTGTCGTAATTCCCAAGATCACTGAGAGCGTTGTCAAACCAGTCGAACCAGGGCGAGATTGAGATGCTGACAATGATGGCCGCGAGGGCTACGAGGGGGGCAAGGCCTCCCACAAGGGATGCGTTCCTTTCCAAGTCGATTGAGCGCACCATACGGAGCGGGTCGCGCGAAGGCGGTGTTAAGCATTATGGCACTGTGCATTGTGCCTGCAGCTTTCACACATGCGCGTGACTCATGTTCAGCTACCAGTCGAGTTCTCCGTGCGTTCAGTCCCAGATGTACAGGTCTCCTTCACATCTGGAGTTCGCGGCTCAACTACAGGTCACAATTAGACTTTTCAGGAGTTGTTCACACAGTCTGCTCAATCAGTGCCGGAACAGGAAGGTCTGTTAGATTGGAGTCAGGTGCAACTTGTCCCTATTGTGGGTATCACGTCACGGACATCCCAATTGATACAACTCGAGACTCGTTCATTGTACGATGCCCCAACTGCGGCGGTACTTTTGAGTACATAGTCGGATTTGGTGCATTCGCCCCCGCCGGCGGTACTGGGCAACCTCCCTCGCAACCATCGGGGTTTGCCGAGGGTCCGACTCCCACCTATGAGCCGCGGTATGTCTCTGGTCCCGAGCAGGAGCCACAGCCGTATGTCCCTCCAACTCCAAAGGAGGAAGAGGGGCGGGGAAGCAAGTGCAAGTGCTGCTGCACGTGTCTCATCTGTATATGGATTATCCAGCTTATTGTCGTGTTGTTGATGTGGGGTTTGTCACACTAGGCGAGTCATCGACCTGAGCAGCAGCAGTGCGCAGACACTTACTCCTCCGCATACCGTAGGCATTGTTTCATTGTGGACGACCATGACTGCAGGAGAACGCCCAGGGCTGGTGCCTTCACGCAGGCGATGCCCGCCCACTGTCTGTTCCTCGCCAGCTGATTCTACCCAGTCAAAGATAAAAGGTGGGTCTACATTGTCCCGGATTATCAACACACACTCTGGGACTGCGAGGTGCAGCCAGTTGACCGAGGCTGAAGTCTACGACAAGGTAATCACAATGGAGGAGGCCGTCAAGATGGTGCACGATGGCGACGGCCTCTTCTGGGGCGGCTTTGGCTATCAGAGGGCGCCCATCGCCTTTGCCCACGAGCTGGTCCGACAGAAGAAACGCAATCTGACAATCTACACCTGTGGCTCTGAGATTGACATCGAGATAATGGTTGGTGCGTACGTCCTCAGCAGGCTTGAGATCGCCTTCGTTGCGATAGAGGCCTTGGGCCTTGCCAACAATGTTCGCCGGCGAGTGGCTGAGGGCGCCATTGAGATTGAGGACTACAGCAATCTGGCGATGGCGATGCGCTTCCTCGGAGGTGCACTCAATGTCCCCTTCATGCCCATTCGCACCCTGATGGGGACTGACATAGTGAACAAGTCGAGATATCGTGGTGACAAGAAACTGAAGGTCATCGACTGTCCGTTCACTGGTCAGAAGGTCTGCCTTGTACCATCAGTGCAGCCCGAGTTCAGTATCGTTCACGTCCAGCGAGTCGACAAGAACGGCAACGCTCAGATAGACGGAATCGTCGGCGAGGACCTCGAGGGATCTCGCTGTGGGAAGAAGCTGATAGTGCTTGCGGAGGAGATTGTAGGAGAGGAGGAGATTCGCCACTCGCCGTCACGGACGGCCATCCCGGCGATGTACGTGCACCACATAGTCGTGCTGCCTTTCGTCGCGCATCCGATGCAGTGTCACAACTACTATGATTATGACCTTGAGCATCTGATGATGTTTCACAAGATGACGAAGACCGAAGAGGGATGGCAGGAATACCTTGACGAATACATTCTCGGAGTCGACAATCACTTTGAGTATCTCAACATTGTGGGCTGGGAGCGTCTTCACAGCCTGAGAGCGAAGAGACCGTGGGGCTATTGAGGAGGTGACAGACGTTGGTGAAGTATACCAAGATCGAGTTTCTCACGGCCTGCGCGGCCAGTCACGTACGGGATGGCGAGAATGTCTTCGGCGGCACGGGAATGCCACTGCTCGCAGCGTTGCTGGCAAAGGAGACCCACGCTCCGCACATCAACCTGATCTCTGAGGCCGGGTTCATAGATGCCCATCCGCGGAATGTGCCCCTGTCGGTGGCCGACTCGAGATACTACTATGGGTGTGCAGCCGCTATAGGCCTGATCGAGACACTTGGCTTCATCCTTCAGGCCGGACGCATCGACGTGGGCTTTCTCGGTGCGGCGCAGATTGACGAGTACGGCAATCTCAACACGACATACATTGGCCCGTACGAGAAGCCCAAGGTGCGGCTCCCCGGTAGTGGCGGCGGCAATGATATAGCATCCTGTGCGAAGCGTCTTGTCATAATGATGACGCACGACAAGCGGAAGTTCGTCAAGAAGCTCGACTATATGACAAGTCCCGGTCATCTAGAGGGTCCGGGGTCCCGCGAGAAATGGGGTCTGATAGGTGGCGGTCCGGAGGTCGTCATCACTGACATGTGTCAGATGGACTTTGACCCGGAGACAAAGAAGATTCGTCTCATGACGGTTCATCCTGGATACACCGTGGACGATGTCCTCGACAATGTGATGTTCGACCTGATCGTCCCTGAAAAGGTGCCGCAGACGCCCGAGCCGACCGAGGAACAGATTCGCATAATGCATGAGCTCGACCCGCACGGCGTCTACCTGGGGAAGGGCAAATAGTGAGGGAGAACGGGTCGGCCGTGGCGCACAGCGACCTCAGCAGAGTGAGAGCGGTCATCTTCGACCTTGATGGCACGCTTGTCGACACGAAGCGGTTTCCTGTGATAGCCAGCCAGAACCTCTTCGCCAGACTGGAGATCGATTCTGAAGCCCTGTTCCAGAGGTTCCTAGCATCGCTCATCGCAGAGTATTTCCGGCTCATCGATGCCGTTGTGGACGGGGCAGAATACATTCGCCCGTGGGAGATCATCCGCAGATCCATTCGGGTGGCGCTGAACGACATTGGCGTGAGCATCGAGGATGAAACTCTGGACTCGGCGACAGACGAGTTCCACCGGCTACATCTGGAGTTGTCGCAACTCTATCCCGGGGCGGCGGACCTGCTCTCCGTCCTTCGGGGACGCGGTGTCCGGATGGCCGTCATAACCAACTCCTTCGAGGGTGACACAGAGACGATACTCCGACGAGAGGGTGTCGTAGATTATTTTGACGTCATCGTCGATGGCGCTATAGCGCGGACGTACAAGCCACATCCCCGACCGTTTCGCATCGCCCTTGAGGGCCTCGATGCGACGCCGGAGGAGGCATTGGTCATTGGCGACGAGTACTACGCAGATATGGTGGGTGCGCACAGGGCTGGACTGAGAGCGTTCTGGGTGAACGTTCGGGGCCGGCCTCTCGATGAGTACACTCGGAAGTTCGGTGAACAGACCCGACCACTCCTCACTGTGAGCGTGATATCGGAGTTGCTGCCAATCTTTGCAAGTGATAAGCCACAGGCCTGACTTGTGCATTCGTCACAGTACATGTGACAGTGATGGCTGCCGTGGTCAGAGCCCTTCTCCCCTTGGGCTGGACTCTGTCGTGGAGCCACGCCTCCCTGCCGACTCCAGCATCCACCGTGTCCCTACCGGTGGTGATATACGGGATATCTATATTAATACACGAATACAGCCACTATGCGGGCCGTGTCGAGCAAGGGAGATGTGACCATAGATGAGCAAGAACAATGAGGCCTCCGAGATGATCCGGGCGAGGAGCGACCTCATCGACATGATTCGCGCCTCGCGAGAGGACATCGAGACACTCATACAGATCATCGAGAACGAGTTGAAGGACATTCGCGAGGGTGACACGGCCGAGCGGATATCCAAGGCGGTCTCGCGTGTGGCCGAGGGCTCGGGTGCTGACACAGACTCCGTCTACAATGTCCTCTACTGGCTGACCCAGTCGGGACCCGACGCTCGACAGGCCATCATCGTGCAGACGCTGGAGACAATGATGAATGATGAGGAGCTGAGAGACGTCGCTCTGGCAATACTCAGGCGGCTCTCCTCAAAGGAGAACGTGGACATTGTTCTCAAGTACGTGGACAAGAACGTCTTGACTCTCAGTCAGGCAATCTATGTTCTACTCTACCCTGACGCCTCTGGGATTCTTCAGGACTGATCGCCAACTCCTCCCCACCAGATCCTTTCGGCTCATCTTGTCGGTCAGAGCCAACAGTGCGCACCGTCTTCATTCACTCTGCTCTCAGACGTGCTGCCAGGTCAACGGGTGGTCCGCCCACGCATCTATCTGGCCTCGCCGTCCGCAGAGACTGTTCTCCCCCACCGTCTCGGCGACTGCGTACAGAGTTTAAAGACGTCATAAAGCTTCAACGTGCGGACTAGCGCCTCATAGGACACCTCGCACCCGCAGATCTACAAGGTCAGAAAAATCTCATTATAAATGGACTATGCGGAGTACTGACCGGTGGTTCACGATGAAGAAACGATGGAAAGTGACACTTGCAGTTGCTCTTGCGGTACTGGTCCTGCAGCCGTTTCTTGGAACGGTCGCGGCACTGTCCTCAACGGAGACGACGACAACGACCATGCCCGGCGACCATACCCTGCCGACTCCTCCGAGGCAAGAGTACGGACCGGGCGGCGCACTGTTCATCCGTACCTCGATAATGACAGTGATGGCCAATCCCAAGGTACCGATGTTCCACTTTTGGTTCGCTCGGGACGAGAATGGCAGTATCGCGAAGTTCGCCGTGATCTATCTCGCGCTTGTGGAGTTTGAGGACCTCAATAGTGACGGAGCCTTTCAGTCGAATGAGACACTCTACTACGCTCCGCTTGCCGCATACGATTGGACACTTCTGACTGGCTCTGTCGAGCAGGACGGTCAGACTGTTGAGGTCTGGCTCAAGTACGTCAAGGGCGGAACGCGCGATGGCGGAATGCACGACGGTGACATGGATGAGATACCATTTGTTGACCCGCGCGGCGTATCAGCCGTCGATCGATTCGAAGGTGTCACGCTCCAGATATGGGGCCACATCTACCTGAGCGACCATCAGGGCAATGTCAGTGACGAGAATGGCGTCAAGGCCACCTATCTCGTGCCAGGCGAGTCTGAGATGAAGATGGACATCGAGATTGGGAACTTTCCGTTCTCAACGAATACCTCTCGCGTGGCTCTGCAGACACTCCTCAGAGAGTCTGATATGGGTCCACACCAGCCGCAGCAGCATCGGCACAGGTACAGAGTTCAGGAGCGGAACGGCCACTTCGATGGCACGTCCGATATGGACTGGAACAGGGTTCCAGGCAATGAGACAAGACTGCACAATCGTATGAACACTCACACTCAGCAGGTGGGGTTCTACGACGTAGACACTGATGCGCCGCAGGGCTACTTCAGCTGGGTGGACCGCGCCCAGGTCACTTGGCCGGGTGGCGACACAGATGTCGTCAATGTGACCGCCTCCTATGTCCCTGCTGGTGTGGGCCTTGCCCTGTACCTCGCGTACCCCAACTTTGACGACGGCACCCTACTTCATGACCCGTCAATCGGGCTGGCCCAAGAATACATCATAGCGCAGCCCTGGTCGCCCCTGGACTCGCCACTCCTGCTCGTTAGCATGGGCATCCTTGTGGTGGCTGTCGTGGCCGTCATTGCAGTCCGACGCAGGTGAGGAGACATCAGCAGCGTGCCAGTGCGGTCACGCTGCTTCCTCACCTCTTTTATTGTCCGGGGTTGACTCTTCTGAGCAGATATTCCTGGAGGTAGGACAGGTTGAGCCGCATAACGCGCCCGTTGGTCATCATTGGAGTTTCTTTTCTTGCAGTCATCTCTGCAGCTGGTACAATGACCCCCCTGACGAGCGCGCAGGACTCCTCCTCCATTCTGTTGAATCCCCTTCTTGTTCGTGCCATAGTCTATGACAACGGCTCGACAGCAATCCGCTACGAGGGCACGGCTCACAATACTGGTCTGACCCCTCTCGACTCCTTCTCTATGCGTATTGACTCTCTCGACGTCGTAGTTCTCAGCTCGACGGTTGCGAGTGGAGCAGAGGCGGCGACGGATGTGACGGTTCTTGAGCGGTACTCAGAGGTACATATCGGACTGCCGACTGACCTCGCCCCGGGCGCTGCTGTCGACTTTCATCTCGTTGTTGTCGCGCAGGACATCCAGTCAGAGGCCTCACTGAGCCCCGATGGACTTGTGGAGGAGAGAAGCATGATCTTCTATCTCCGCCCCCAGTCGCCAGTCCAGAACCTCACATTCACCGTGGTCCTACCGGCTCACGCCACGCTATCGCGCACGGCGGCGTCGCCTCTCTTCCCATCTCCTGACGGCAACTCCACTGACGGCGTCAGTCTGATCTTCGTCTGGTCACTGGGTTCTCTCGCCCCCGGCCAGGAACAGGTCTTCATTGTGAAGTACGAGTTTCCTGTCTCTCTCGGAGCTGACG
>JAGSHN010000012.1 GCA_029855935.1 Candidatus Thorarchaeota archaeon
AGGAGGAATGGTGGACCGGGCGAGATTTGAACTCGCGACCTCCTCCATGCCAAGGAGGCATTCTACCAGGCTAAACTACCGGCCCACGAGTTCCGAGTAACTACCTTATCCTCACGCCGTTTATCTTTTTGCTTGCCCACTTATATCTTCGGAGTCGACTGGAGGCACCATAGCCGCAGGCGGCACACCTCTTGCGCCTCACGTGGTATGACCTTCTGCCGCATCGCCTGCATCTAATGTGATGTGGGTTGTTCTTTTTTCCTCTTGCTGGGGTGCCTTTTCCCACTACGACTCCTCCTTGTTGCTACTCTTCGGGGGCGGCGAAACTATCACCACATTGTCGCCTCGGACGATCACGGTGTTTATCTGCTCCACCGTTTCCTCCCCTGTTTCGGCGTTGAGCTCAATCTCGTCCGCGTCCTCAAGGATGAGGTTCAGATGTTGGTCATAGCCCCTGAGTCGACCTCGGAGTTTTCTTCGACCCTTGAGTTCGACCAGCACCTGTGAGCCAATTGACTTCTGAAGCAGCTCCATAGGCTTGCCTCTATTCACGAACATTCACCAACATCAAGAACTCCTCGTGAGGACACGGCTCACGATGCTCGCGCTATCGTCTTGGCATCGCTTAAAAACGTGACGATGAGGTGTACCGGAGAGGGTCACGTCGGAGCCTTCAAAAGGAACGCGGCGACGGGACATACAATGCCACGAATCGAGCGAGTCCGAAACCGTCATCTTCTCAAGAAGAAGCAACAGAGGAAGGAACTGCATCGGATTGAGGAGTTTCTTGGATGTCCGGTTGCTCTCCCAGAGGATGCCAGAATGGAGGGCGGGCGCCTCGACGATGGCTCCCAGGTATTGCTTCTTGACGGTGTCATCCTGTTCTTCGAGTCTGACGGGAGAATGTTCCCAACTCTGCACGCCCTCCTTGCCAACTACGTTTCACTTCCACGTGTGACAGTTGACATGGGTGCAGTCAAGTTTGTGGCCAACGGAGCAGACATCATGCGACCGGGTGTGACATCAGTAGAGGACACTGTTGTCAAGGACAGTGTGGTTGCAGTAGTGGACGAGCGTCACGGAAAGCCTCTTGCGGTTGGAGTGTCACTGTACGATGCCAGCGAGATGCGTCAATTGAAGAGTGGTAAGGTAGTCATCTCCAAGCATCACATAGGCGACCCATTCTGGGAGTTTGGCAGAGGCTGAACGATACTCACTGGTATCACTGTTGCTCTCTTGTTCTCTTCGCTCGTACATGAGCCTGTGCCGCGGTATAGATCATCTTTGCACGTTCAGGGTCTAGGCCGCAGTTCTTGACAAATCGCACTCTGGCAGGTCTCCTCCTAGACGGGTCCACATCTCGCATCACAATCTCTTCTATGGACTGGTACCCTCGGTCATACAGTACCCGAATCTCTTCTCTCGACAGTTTCTGCTCTCTGATGGCTGCATCTGGAATGACTAAGTCTACAAGGTCCGAGGCGGCGGTGTCTTCACGCAGCCCAAATCTCAACTGCCTGCTGAAGAGGTAGAGCCGTGACGCCAGCCTCCTGTTCGAGCACCGCTCTGCGAATCCGGCAAGACTCATTGCGATGTCTGCCGACCATCCCATCATTGTCATCATATCGCCCTCATCAATGTCGGCCCAGCGAGTGGCACGAGGATTGATCTCCGCGCCTCTTCGAATCGCCTCTGATATGATGTCCGCCACATTCTCCTCCGAGATCCAACCTCTGAATACCTCTCTCTTGACCACATTTCGAATCCTCACTCTCTCGACATAGCCCTCTCTTGGGGGTGGCAGGCCGGTCAGCCGAAGCTCGATGTCAGATGGAATCTCGGTGCGGGGACGCGTTGCCCTCACCAGCCTGAACTGGAGCACCGCATCTATCAGGCTCTCGATGTCAGGCTCCTTGTCATTCCATCTGTTGATGATATCACCGACTCTACCCAAGTCTATCAGATTGATACTCATCTCTATTGCCGCTTTGGCTGGTGTTTCAAGTGACATCATCCGACGGTGTCTCCTCAGGAATCCCCTGTCGTGCATCCAGCCGATGAGGTCGCGTACCTGCCGTTCTATCCTCTTGAAACAGTCCTCCTCAATCAGACCTCTCAATGTGTCCGCAACGAGTTCCTTCACCTCCGCGACAATGTCCTCCACACCAAATGGCTCTCTCGCAATCATAGCGCGTGCAACAATACCGCTGAGGAGATGCGGGTCTAGCGGGCCTGGCCTCAGTGGCTGCAGTGGACCGTGGAGGAGACGTGATGCAATGCTGTCTGGCCTGTTCCGGCCCTTTCCTCCTGAGGGGAGAGCGAGATACACCCGCCCCCCTTTGTTTGCGAGATGATATTCTCCGATACGTCCTGCAATCTGCAGATATCTGGATCTATCAATGCGGCTTAGGAGGGCCCTGTCAAAGATTATCACCACTGCGTCGAAAGGAAAGCTCGCCCCCATCGTTATTCCCGTTGTGGCCACGATACACCGCAGGTTTCCGAGTCTCAGCTCCCTCTCAAGTCTTCCACGAACGCTTGCCGGGAGTCCTGTGTGGTGAAAGGCCACACCCCCTCGGAGAGTCTCCAGAAGACGTCGTGTGGCCGGAAACTCCTCCTCGCCATCGACAATCCTGTCAATCACCTCCCTGTCGATAGATCGAGGATACTCTCTTGCAAGTCGACCCGCGTAGTGTTCGGCCGCCTCTCGAGTGCCTGTCACGAACAGAATCGCCTTTTTCTGATAGTCTGACATGTGTCTGTGGACGGCGTCGACGCGGCTTGTAATCTTGGAGAGATGGAGCGTATGTGATCCGTCAGCGCTGGCTATTGTCACCCCATTCTCGTGGGATGTCACAATGAACTCGTCTGGCAGCATCCTCACGCTTGGTCTGTAGACTCCCGCTGACAGCCAGGAGGCAATCGTGTCCGTGTCGCCGAACCTTGATGAGAGTGTCACAATCCGAGACTGATTCTTTAGCGTGGCTATGAGAAGGTCGAGTCTACAGCTGCGATCGTTTCCCAAGCTCTCCGCTGAGGGCTCATCCGAGGCGCCGAGTTCTGTCAGTTCGTCTACGATGACAAGTTCGATGTTCTCAGTCCACTTCTTGCGCCCCATCACAGCCATCAGCACGGACTCAAGAATTCCAACGATGAAGTCTGCATTCTCGAGCTCCTCCTCTGTGGCATCGGATAGAGCATCATAGCGTGCCACAGAGTACCCGAGCTCTCTCAACAGCCCGCCGTACTCGTCCATCATCTGGCGGCTGAGTGAGGTGTAGGGCGTGAGATACAGGCATCTCTTTCCTCTCTTGAGCTGGGACAGCGCGATTACCATTGCAAGAAATGTCTTTCCCGAACCAGGCGGCATCTGTATGATCAGGTTTCTCTGCAGCTCGGGCTGCTCCATCAGGAACCTTGCCTGTGCGGGGAAGAGTGTGACAAAGTTCTTGTGGCGCAACAAGACTCGAGCGGCCCTAGTGAGCTCGGTATCGGGCTCAACGAGCCCCTCCATTGACTGGAGAGCGTTGAGGGCCAACCGCCCCTCGTGAGTGATCATATACCTCCTGTTCTTCTTTCCTCGCTCCCCGCTTGCTCTCACAAGCCCGATTCGCACAAGCTTCTCCATGGTGTCATACAGCGTTCCCCCTGTGGCCACCTTCTTGCGCTGATCCTCGTACTCTTTCATCTCTTGAGTGCGTTCGCCATCCACCGTTGGTCTCGGTCGTCTGTGGCCCATCAGCTCCAGTATACCGTCGACTATGTCCTCCCATGACATACTCCTTATCAGACCGCCCGGCCTTGGACTGAGCACTCTCAGGATGTCAACTGCGTAGCGACTGCTGAGAGCCTTGAGGCGTCCTCTCAGATCCTCCGACTCGGTGACTCTCTCTTCACTGGACAACTCTCTCTCGTTCTCTCCGAGCACTTCTAGCATATAGATGATTGCCATCTGTCAGTCCTGCGATGGGACAGACTCATAATGTCGACTGTCCTCAGAGTCCTGTATGGTGTTTCTAAGAACGGAGCTGTGTGACATACTCGGCATAAGATACCCCATCCTCCAGGGCGGGATGGGCCCCTACAAGACCGAGGAACTGGCCATTGCAGTGGCAAGGGCAGGCGCACTGGGTGTGATCAGCAGTATTGGGATGGCTGCATCAATGCTTCCGGAGTCTGCCCCAATTGATCCGGTACGACTCTTTGGCACTGACACTCCCCAAAATCTGCTCCGGAAGTCGATTGAGCGTGTCGCACAAGAGGTCAAGCCGCACAATGGTGTCTTTGGTGTGAACGTACCAGTTGCCTCAGAGTTTCTTCCCGCCTCTGAGATGTTCGTCCGACAGGTGATAGCCTCACGCGAGAGCGACTCTGACATCGAGAGGCATCTGCGGGTATTGATCACATCCGCTGGCAACCCCCGCCCGTGGTCGGTCGTCAAGAAACATGGCCTGATCTGGATTCACGTCGTACCCTCTGTATATCACGCCAAGAAGGCCGAGCAGGCTGGTGCTGACATCATAGTAGCATCGGGCCACGAGGGGGGTGCACACGTTTCTTGGGACCCTGTACACTCTATGGTTCTCGTGCCTGCGGTCGTAAGCGCGGTGGCGCGCCCAGTTGTTGCCGCTGGTGGCTTCTGTGATGGGGCCAGTCTTGCAGCTGCACTCTGTCTAGGGGCTGTAGGTATCCAGATGGGCACTAGGTTCATTGCTACAAAGGAGAGCGACTTCGAACAGATATGGAAGGAGACAATAGTCAAGCACGATGAGCGTGGTACATTGGTGGGACGCGGAATACTTGGTCCTATGCGGTTCCTGCGCAATGCCCGTGCCGAGGCGATCGTCCGGCAGACCCTCTCGGATGTTCCCGCGTTCTATCTTGGCGAACCTGTCGCGTCAAACTCCAAGATACTTGGCCTTGAACGGGAGGGATTCGATGCTCTTCTCGACGGGGACCACGACAATGCACTGATGTTCGGCGGAGAGTGTTCCGGTCGGATTAGCACATTGCCCACCGTCAATGACCTGATACAGTCCATAGTTCGAGAGGCTGCAGAGACAATCAGGCGGGTTCAAAAGGTGGTGCTCGATGCCGGGTAGTCCGCCCATCATCAGGCTGTGTTCGTCCCTCATTCCGCAGTAGTATTACTCGGTCTTTTCTTCTCATCAATGTGAGGAGTATCCGATAGACCAGCAGGTGAACTACATTGCGACTGTTCGGACGCAAGAGCAGCAATCAATCCTCATCTTCTGATCAAACTGCAATCACTCCTGAGAAGGTTCTCGGGGTATTCTCTCCGGCTGTCGATGCTCTGCAGCCTGACCCCACAAGGGAGTGCAGGCGGCTGGCAGAGCTGGAACAGATATTCATCCGGTCACGAGTGTTGGAGTCTCTGAATGATGTCCCCTTTGTGGTCAGAGAGATCCAGAAGGGCAACATCGTTCTTCTTGACATAACCAAACTGAATGATGGGCGAGAGCAGTCGTACTTGGAACTGAAGCGGATAGTGGAGAGAATCAGAGGCGAAACGCTGAGTTATGGGGCTGACATCGCACTAGTTAATGATGGATGCCTGATTGTCACGCCGTCGTTCGTGAAGATGTAGTGACCTCACTTCAATTTGATTGACTCGGTCACCATCAGGGCCTTTGTGTCAACGTTCAGTGCCTTATGAATCGTCGAGGCAAGGTTCACGCACTTCGTCGCCTCTCCATGGCAGGTCAGGATTCTCTCAGGGACGGGACTGACTCGCTTAATGTAGTTGAGAATCTGCTTTCGATCCGAGTGACCGGAGAAGCCCTCCACGGTTTCAATCTGCATATTCACCGGTATGACGGTCATCTGGCCATCGCGATTCATCATCTGGACCTCTTTCCAGCCTCTCTGAATCCTCCTGCCCAGCGTCCCCTCACCCTGATAGCTCACAAAGATGAGACCATTCTTCGGGTCAGGCGCCATCATCTTGAAGTACTCAACGCTCGGTCCGCCGGCAAGCATGCCAGATGTTGCCATGATGATGCACGGGTCGCCGTTGACTATCTCCTCTCTCTGTTCTGGGCTGTCGACCTGGACGAATATGTCGCTCAGGAAGGGGTTGACGCCCTGATGGAATATCATCTCGCGAATCTTCTTGCTCAATGCCTCTGGATGCGTCGTGTGGATGGCTGTTGCCTGCGCAATCATTCCCTCTATGTAGACCGGGACCCGTGGGATTCTCTTCTTGGAAACCAGGTCCTCGATTACCAGCATGATCTCTTGGGCCCTTCCGACAGCCAGTACTGGGACAAGGACCTTGCCACCCCGCTCCAGTATCTTCTTGACAATGGATGCGAACTTCTTCTCCACCTCTTGGCGCGGTGGCATCTTGTCTGTTGGATGACCGTAGGTGCTCTCAATGATCAGCGTTTCAAGACGTGGGAAGGTGAACGTGGCCGGCTCGAGGAGCCTTGTCCTTCCAAACTTGAAGTCCCCAGTGTACGCGATGTTGTACTGTCCGTCACCTATGTGGAGATGGATGATTGCAGAACCAAGAATATGACCGGCGTTGTGAAGTGTTAGTCTTACGTCAGGTGCGATGTCTGTGACCTCTCCGTAGCCGAGTGTGATGGTGTGCAGGATTGCCTCTTTCACATCTCTCTCACGATAGGGTCGCAACTTGCCCTCACGCTCGGCCACATCGAGATAGTCCAATTGCAGCAGGGTCGACAGGTTCAGTGTCGGTGCCGTCATATAGACCGGACCACGATAACCGTACTTGAACAGAAATGGGACGAGCCCCGAGTGATCAAGATGCGCATGACTTACGACAACGGCATCAAGATTGTCTATGTTGAACTCCGGCATGTCTAGACGGGGAAATGCTCTTGTGGGCGTGCCAACGTTGACGCCGCAGTCCAACAGGATATTGCTCTCTGATGTCTGAACAAAGATTGCCTGTCTCCCCACCTCTCTGAAGCCGCCTAGGGCAGTCATCCGAATCCATCCGTTCGAGAGTATGGGCCTCCTGTGAATTCTCCTTCCTATCTCTCTGAAGACCCGGTTACGGGTTTCCGCCTCGCTCTGAATGATGTATCTAATCTGCTTGATGAGCTTGCTCTCAATCGGAGGGGTCCTCTGGACATTCGGTCTCCAGAAGGTCTGACGCGTTATCTCTCTCAGTGTTGCACCGTTCCTACCAATGACCAGACCTGGTTTCTGCGCCTCAATTATCACCTCGCCTCTGGAGGTGTCAAAGTCGATTGATGTTATCTCGGCCTCGGGCGGCACGAGCTCCCTTACTGTCTTCTCCGCCTCCTCAAAGGGCAGTCGTACCTCTGGCGCGGAGCGTACGACGATACGCTTACGCATCTTGCGAGCGAGTGCCTTTATCTTGTCGCCATCGTCAAGGAGAATCTTAGGTGCTTTCGAATATATCGCAATCTCTGGTCCCTCATACTCCACCGAGCTGATCTCGGCGGACTTTGGGAGCGCTCTAAGCACGGCCTCTCTGATGTCCTCGTATTCCGCGTCAGAATTCATTCAATATCACTTCTCTCTCCAAAGCAGGTAGCTTGATGTCAACCTCCATCATCCGGCCAAGGTGTGTCAACTTCCGCATGCCCAGTCCGAGCCGGTGATGCGCATGTAGACTGAGGACCCACTATCCCTTCCAAATCTTCACAATGGTGTCCTTGTCGATTGCTCGGTAACCATCCTTGTCAATGACGCTGACAAGAATGGAGTTGCCAGTCGCTGCGTCGCGTTCGATGGCCGCAGCAATTGCCCGTATTGCCAACTCGACTGCCTTGTCCTCGGGCAGATCTTCCTTGTACTCCGCCTCAAGGACGCCCAGCGCAACGGGCGAGCCTGACCCGGTCGCTGTATACTTGTCTGGCAGGACCGAGCCTATCAGGTCCGTGTAGTAGACCTGTGGGCCGAGGTCGTCAAATCCTCCGACAAGACACTGCAGTAGATACATCCCTCTCGCTGAGAATAGGATGTTACTCAGGAGTCGCGTGAGCGCCTTGACCCTCATTGGCCTGCCTCTCTGAATCTCGAACAGTTTTGCCTCAGCTCTCAAGAGTTCCATTATGGCCTGAGCGTCGGCAACGGAGCCCGCGATTGTGGCACCTATTCTATCGGTGATCTTGTAGATCTTCTGGGCGGTCTTGTTGGCAATGAGGTATCCCATTGTCGCCCGCTGATCGCTGGCCAAGACCACACAGTCCTTGGCAATGAGCCCGACCGTGGTGGTCCCAGTCTTCAATTCAGATGGCGTCTGTGTTGCATGTTCCATGTCGAATGACTCCCGTCTATTGAGCAGTGCCTAGGAGAACTAGTTGACGTTATCGTTGCCCCGCCTTCTGTATTAAAAGATTTCTGAGTGGTCGCTCACGAAGAAACTGGAGACCACATTGGTGACGGGGGAAGACTACTCACCCTCCTCGCTCTCCTCTGTCGTTTCCTTGGGGACTCTGCGTTCGAACTTTGTTACAATCTTGACTTCCTTTACATCGTCCATCAGTTTGATGATGTCAGAGGCGATTCCAATCTCTGCGTATTGAATCCCCTCGATGTACCTCGATACCTCTGGTAGCTCTATCGTGACAGCACCCTTGGTCTTGGAGACCGACAACATTCCCTCGGGGATTGCGGGTATTCTCCTCTTCACAATGGCAATTATCTTGTCCTTTGTGCCCGTGACAATACTCCGCACGGTAACATCAAACACAAGTGTCTTGCCCGCCAGGGGACTGTTGAAGTCAACACGCACCTTGCGCCCTGTGACGTTGGTGATCACGCCCTCGTCGTTGCCCATTTTGACTCGTTCGCCCCTTATGGGCTTGACGCCAAGCTTTGCAAGGCGCGTCTTGGGAATCAACTTTATCTTCTTCGGGTCGCGATGGCCTGCTCCCCGCTCAGGTGGGACCTCGATGGTCTTGGTCTCACCGACCTTCATTCCAATGAGCCCCTCCTCTATCGCCTCAAGCAGCCAGTTGTGCCCCACAGCCACTAGCACAGGCTCGTATCTTGCATTCTCTCTGTAGATGCCCTCCTGCCTTGCGACATCCTCCAATGTGAGGTCGAAGATCTCGTTATCATCTTTAGTCCGGGCGACATAGTCCACATAGACAAGTGAATCCTTCTTGACGACTGACGGCTTCTGTCGTGACGTCTCGCTCTTGGCGGTCTTTCGTGTTCCCGCCTTCTTTGTCTTGGCCTTTGCCTTGGTCTTCTTCTCCTCTGACATTCGGACTACCCCTTTCTTGACAACACCGGTCCAGCGGCCCTCGCTCCTGCTGTAATAAAACGGTTTCCTTCTAGTCGCTCGGCACTCCCCTAAGCACATAGAGTTCCTCGAAGAACAGCTTCTCTTTGGCCACCCTCACGACTACGAGCCCCTGTTGCCGCATCTCCCTCTCCAGTGCGTCAACATCCCCCAGGGAGGATGCCACTACGTACACGGCTCCGTCTCCACTGATGTGTTTCGCAGCCTGTCTGATGAACTTCACTGCTATCTCGGTGCCATCATATCCCCCGATGAGGGCGTCATCCAACGACGTGACATCATCGTCACGTGGGAGATATGGCGGGTTAAATGCTATGACATCGAACCTTGCATCTCTGCGAACCCCTGATAGGAGATCCGACTGGAACACGGCAATTCTCTGATACACACCATTCAGCCTTGCATTGTCAATCGTGTTTTTCACGGCGGTCGGTGATATGTCTGCAGCGTAGACTCTCTTCGCCGTCGTTGCTGCAGTAATTGCGACGTATCCGCTACCACAGCCTACCTCGAACACAGTGTCATCCTCAGTGATATGCAGGGCATCGACGAGCAGAAATGTGTCCTCCGAAGGGGGATAGACTGAGGGGTCTGTGCGTATTCTTATGTTCAGGGCCCTCAACGTCCCTGCCTCCGCGGGTCCGGAATCACTCCTGCCTCAATGAGATCGGTGATGATGTCTGACAGCTTCACAATCTCCTCAAGTGAGAGATGTCTGACCCTCTCAGCACCTTGAATGGCCTCATGGCAGGCACTCAACACGTGCTCAGTCGCTCCACTGTCAAGCCCGATGTTCTTGAGCCAGAGTTTCATTGCCTTCTCTGTCCTCTTGTTCGGATGAATAAAGAGGCTCTTCACGGTGTAGTAGAACACATCCTCGTCTCTCGCAAATGGTCCCCGCTCTCGTGGGCGCAGTCTGACGACGAGCGAGTCAACGCTAGGCTTCGGATAGAACTTCTCGGCTGGGACATGCAGGACCTCCTCAACGTCAACAGCGTACCGTACGTCAATTGTTAGGCGTGAGTACTCACGCGACCCCGGCGCGGCGAGAAGACGCCTGGCGAACTCTTCTTGGAACATCAATACAGCCGCCCTGAATGGCACCTCGCGGATGAGTCTGAAGGTGATCTTTGATGAGATATTGTAAGGAAGATTCGAGACAACCTTCTCTACCCGGGGCAGCGGAACACGTAGCGCATCTCCTCTGATTATATGTACGTTAGGAGTGCTGCCGAACCGTTCCGTCAAGGCGTGAGCCAGTCCTCTTGAGATCTCGATGACGAACACTCTCTTTGCAGCCTGTGCGAGCCAACGCGTCAGAATCCCAAGGCCGCCTCCAATCTCTAGGACTTTCTCCTCTGGAGAGATCTCTGCAGCATCCACAATCTGCCGCGCAATCATCACATCTGTCAGGAAGGTCTGTCCGGCTCGTCTGTCCGGACGTACCCCGTATCTCTCCAGTGCTTCTACGGTCTCAATCTCTGACAGACTCTATCACCTGAAGTGCCCTCTCTCTCTGTCCTCCTCTTGTGGGGGCGGTCGGACGAATAGCCATCTCTTGACATCGCCCTGGAGCTCCTGAATGATACGGGCTGTGACGACCTTCTTCGGATTCTGAAGCTTCGTTCTTCTCGCTATGTCCTCGAAGCTCTTGAACGGTTCCTTCTTCCGTTCCTCAAGGATGGCCCACATCAATGTCTGTCCAATACCCGGTAAGAGTTGCAGTGAGTGTAGTCTTGTTGTGATTGGGGGTGCCTCGTTGAAGAACCGGATGAACTTGCTCTCATGCTTTGTCACTATGATCTCTACGACAAGTGGCAATTCTGCGGTGCTCTCAGGTGCGAGATCCTCGTACCTCAGTCGGCGGCTCACGCGCTCTATCTTGTTCCTCGTGTTACGTTCGAGACTGACCCTCTCCTGAGGGTGTAGCGTCGCCCCCCTCTTCGGGATGAGCTCAAGAAGTGTGAAATACGACTCGCCAATGGCCTGGGCAGTCGTTGTTCCTCGCGGCCTTCGGTCTCTCAGGTACATCTTTGGTGGAATGACCGCCAAGATATATGCGTGGCTCTCGTGCATCCTTCGCTGAGTTGTGACCATCCTGATAGTCTCCGAGGTTCTTCAGGCCGCATTATGACTCTCTTGGGCTATATCTGATAAAAACTAATCGGGATGTGCTGCATCATCTGCTTGCGAGGACTGGAGTAGTATTCACTCTACGATCTTGCCTTCTTGACGATCTCCACAATCTCCTCGAGCTGTTCTGACGTCAAAGTGATGTCTGGGTGGCTGACAATAGTTCTCAGTTCTTCAACAGTAGTCGGGGCGATATTCACCACTTGAACGGCTATCACTCGTGGGAGGTCGAACTTCCTCATTAGTCGTTCGAGCAGTTTCATCGCCACAGCTGGTGCCATCTTTGAGAACGTAGTGGCATGTTCCAGAGTGATGGTCTGCTGAAAGGAAAGATCGCCCTCCTTGGCACGTTTGCTGAGAATCTTCTTGACCTGTGGGAGTGGTATCTCCTCTTGACTGATGATCTCTTTGGGCATGGTCTTCCCCCTCAACCTCTACTCGGTCGCAGATGTTCTGGACGGATGACCAAGTTCCTGAGAGCCTTACCCAGCGTGACCTCGACTATGAATGCCCGCCCCCTCTTTCCAATGACAATCCCTGTCCTGCCATGGTATCTCTTGTGAGGCATGCCCTTGTGAAAGCTGGGATCGATAATGATATCCACGCGCTGACCTATCTCATACTCCCTGAGGACTGTGCTCAGCGGGCTGAGTCCGCGTCTCCTAGGTTTCTTCCTGAGGAGGCTTCGAGTCCTAGCTCGGTATCCATGGCTCTTTTTCACCATTGGTGATCATCTTCCCTCAGGTTGTCTTGGACAGCCGCATGCTATGGCATGGTGTGGCTGAGTTCCAGTGTGACCACTGAGGTGGCCACTTAAGCATTATGGTCTGTTTCAACATCCATAATGCCCGTGACGTTCAGTTGTACGCACTTGGCTGGCGTTCCGAGGAGACTGGCAATCGACGGCTCCGTGCGGCCATTGTCACCTGATATAAGTTCCTTGATGTACGTACCTCCCTGGACTCGGAAGTGGCCCTCCACCAGTCCATCATCCCGCCTCTTCAGAGTCACTTCGTAGACCCGTTTCGGTCGTACTTTGTCGGCGCGTCTGTGGATCACCCGAGTAGGGGTCCTCTGCTGGACTACAGTTCCTCGGAGCTTTTCCTCAGCACTTCTAAGCTGCTCCTCATTCACGTCCCCCTCAACTTGGATAAGCGCCTGGTACTCCTTTACGTTTGTCGAGGACTCGCTCTGGAGAGTCTGGCTCAACTCTCTCGTCGCAAACTCCAGATCGAATATCTCGACCTTCCCCTTGGCTCTCTCATTGACCAAGTCCGCCAGCTTGTCGAGGTCAGGTCTGCGTATTCTCGGCTCGGAGATCTCGATGACGAACGGCCTGCCGTTGCCCAGCATGAGCACATCGATGTCCTCACGGCCAGCGGCATGGAACTTGTACTGTCTGCCCTGCATGACCTCCAGTATTGGCTCGCCTATGTACTCGGCTATCGAGTCCGGGTATCTTCTCCCTGTCCAGTTGCACTTCTCGCATCCCTTTCCGCCACAGTTCTTGCAGTCCCATCGGCTCTGAGGAATTCCTCGCTGGAGCTTCCGATATCGCCCGTAGATGAATACAGGGCTAATCTGGAGGTCTATGCTGTCAGCGACCATGTCATAGATGACCACAATCTCAGGCCGCTCAAAGTCGACCTCCTTTTTCAGGACAGTCCGCAGCTGTTTTCCGAGTTCACGGTTGAAGTCAGACTTGAGTGTCTCGCCGTGGAGTAAGCTGTGTTTCGCACGGACCTCATCCTCCCGGTCGCTGAGGCGCGGGTCGGGTCTACATCCCGCAAGAAACGTGTCAAACTCGATCTCTCTAAGCAGTTCGGCTGCACGTTCGGCAATCCTCTCGATTCTGGAGAAGACGCTCTCTCCGTCAATCGTGCACAGTCTACAGGAGCCGTGTATCGTGTACTCAATCTCATATTTCTCTGCCAGTTTCTGTGCTGGCAAGAACATTCCATTGCCTGCGAGAACTGCAATCAGTTCTCTCCCCCTGTCACTGTCGCCTGACCTGATGTCGTGGTCAGCGGTCATCGACAGCACAAGCTTGAGCGATCCGCCTCTATCGGGGTTTGAAGTTGATGTACTGAGCCATCCGAACTGTCGGCCGAGGCATCTGTCGCAGATGGCCCCGTCTTGGAGAAGGCCCCTTGCCTGTGCCAGGATGTCTAGAGGAGGTGTACTGTTCATTCTCGGTGGTCCTCACGCAGACACATTTCTAGAGACCTAAAAAGGTGTTCAAAACAGCGCCAAGTTGATGTGGCAGAATGCCTTGAGAACAGCAGCCACTGCCCTGGGACTGCGTGCAAGATTGACCAAGACTCTTCCCTGACGATCCATATCCCCAACTCTATGCACAATCTCAACTAGCCCATGCTTCCTCGTTTCACTGATGAGGGTGTCGAGACCTCTATCCGTAAGTGATGCAATGGTTCTCTGAGCAAGACGCATGGCTCTGAGATCGAAGAGATACTCGGCTCTCCAGAGTTTCTCGTATCGCTGCAGGAGTCTGGTGGAGCAATCTCCCCTTTCGACAGCCTGGGCGGCCACACGGCCAGCAATCCTAGCTGCCCCTCCTCCTACGATGACGCCTCCTCCGGTCGTCGCCTTGACGTGTCCTGCCGCATCACCCACGACGAGGAGGCCGGGGGCATATGTCCTTGGAATCGGGGTGCCAGTCACTACGACCCCGCCCATTCTCTTCTCCACCCTTGCTCTGCTGAGGCGTTCTCTCATCACAGTGTGGTGATTGATGGCCGCATCAAGCCGCTGCCTTGCTCTGTCACGAGCAGCAAGGCCAACTCGGGCCCTGCCATCATCAAGCGGAATAATCCACGCGAAAAATCCTGGCGCAAACCTATTCGTATAGAACATCTCCACAAGGTCCTCATTGACCTCGACGCCACGCAGTTCGTATTGAAACGCGGGTAGCCTATGGCGTCTATCGACCGGGGGCAGCCCCGCCTGCCTGACGAGAACTCCTCTCACACCCTCGCCGTCAATCACAACTCTCGCATAGACATCATTCTGATTTCGCGTTCTCACTATGCGTCCGTCGCTCCTAGCGACAGTAGAGAGAACATGACTATCTGTCCTTATCGTCACCCCCTGCTGGCTGGCACGCACGGCCAACCACTGATCAAAGAGAGCGCGGTCGACTACGACAGCCTCTCTCTCCCCTCGGTGAATCACGATGTTGTGTCCAGAGGGGGAGTATATTCTTGCCCCCGTGACCTCATTCTGAATGACATCTAGGGGTGGTTTCAGTCCAAGCGACCTCAGCCCCGAGACACTCAGAAGACCTGCACAGTGATTGGGAACACCAATCTGCCTGTGTTCCTCAAGTACCAGTACCTCCTTCCCTCGTCGTGCAGCCTCCTCTGCGGCCAACAGGCCAGCAGGACCAGCGCCAATGACGACTATCTCAGTCTTCAATTAGCATCACACTCAACTCGAGGGTCATCCTTATTATCTGTGGCCTTCGCGAAAGGATGAACTGTAGAGCGTGTGTACTAGATGACGAACTCCCGCGTCTTCCGCTTCAAGCAGGTGATTGCAGTCCGGACTGACCTTCATATGAGCAAGGGCAAGTTGGCTGTTCAGGTGGCTCACGGCGCAGTCAGTGCAGCAGAGCGTGCACGTATCACACGAACGGATGTCTGGCGCGCTTGGCTTCGTGAGGGGCAACGGAAGATTGCGGTCCGCGTGAGCTCCGCCGAGGAACTCCTTGAGTTGCGTCGTCTTGCCGTAATTCATCGTCTTCCGCACGCGCTAATTCAGGACGCTGGCCTGACCGAGTTGCCACCCGGCACGCTGACAGTCATTGGGATTGGGCCGGCCCCGGAGGAAGAGGTAGACCGGGTCACTGGGGACCTGAAGCTCCTTTGAGTGTGATACGAATGAGAGAGGCCCACCCTGTCGAGCGACAGTTCGGGATGGAACTCTACTCGACGGACTTTGATGGTGTGGGGGGCCGCCTCAAGAGGTATCCCACTGACTTCATAGTTGAGGAGATCACGCCAGAGGGCCGAATCCTTACAGTCGAGCTGGGGGACAGTACTGACGACATCTCTCATCCTATTGCCGAGATTGCTGGCGAGAGGTCGCGATACGTCACCTTTACCGTCCAGAAGATCAACCTCTCGACACTGGATGTCGCCACAATACTCGCTGCTGAACTTCGGTTGCCGCGGCAGTTTGTTTCCTATGCTGGCCTGAAGGACAGAAGGGCAGTCACGGCCCAAGCGATGTCGGTCCCTGCACGTGTGACAGAGGCCCTTGCGTCCCTCCGACTCTCTCGAATCACAATCCGAGATCTGCACTTCACAGAGCGACCAGTTCAGACGGGCGACCTGTGGGGCAATAGATTCACAATCCGGTTGCGTGAGGCACAATCGACTTGCAATGATGCCCTCCCTCTGATACAGGAGATTGGTTCGAGGACACTGTTGAACTATTTCGGTGTTCAGCGCTTTGGAGTGACACGACCGTACACTCATCTTGTCGGTAAGGCCGTTCTCAAAGGGGATTTCGAGTCTGCCATTCGTCTGATGCTCACAACGGTCAGTGACTTCGAACCACCCAAGCTGACGGAGGCGCGACTTCGGCTCTCGGATGACCTTCATCCTGATGACTCTATCATCTCACAGTTCCCGGATGATCTCAGATATGAGAAGACCGTCCTCCGCGAGCTCCTCAAACACCCTGGTGAGTACGAGCGTGCGTTCCTGAAGATCCCACCCCGTGTCCAGACACTCTTCATTCACGCCTATCAGTCATACTTGTTCAATAGGCTCATCAGCCATCGTGCACGAAGCGGTCTGTCACTTGACCGTCCTGTACCAGGAGACTTTCTGGTTAGACTAGATACAACCCACGCAGGCCGCGACTCATGGGTGTACGTCACCGAGCGGAATCTAGATGAGAGAACAGAGGCCGTGGCGCGGGGCGAGTATGGCGTTGCTGCACCGGTGCCGGGCTACGCGACCAAGTGCCCCTCTTCTCCCCAGACGGATACGCTCGTTCAGCTACTTCGAGATGAAGGCATCACTCTGAAGATGTTTCGCAGACCGGGTCGCGCGGCGTTGGACTCTCCTGGAGGACTTCACCTAATCGGTCTTCATCCTCTCGACCTTGAGGCCTGGTGCGAACAGGATGACATAGTCACCAGATTCAGGCTTCGAAAAGGATCCTATGCCACAGTGGTGATGAGAGAATTGATGAAGAACCATCCCCTCTTCAGAGTGTGAGAGCAACAGAGGAGTGTTCTATAGCCGCCTTGTGAACTCGGATATCTTCTTGTCGAGAATGTCAGGTACCGGCTCTTCCTTCTTCTCACGTTCGTCCTGATACTCGAAGAGAACCTCCTCTCCTGTCACAGCACTGGCAATAGCTCGCAGCTCCTCCTTCGAATACAAAATCCGCCCTCTGTCAATCTCTCGTAGGATGACTATGCTCTCCCGAGTTCCGTCTGGGAGATATAGACTATTGATACCAACTTCGATGGCTGGTGCTATCAGGGTTCTGATAATGCTACGAAGCTTTGCCGGCCCCTCAAGGATGAGGACCTCACCGTATTTCTCCTTGATCTCCTCCATCAGTCTCTCATTGTCGGTGAAAATATGCGAGGTCTTCTTCTTGACCACGATGACTATCTTGCCCCGCAGCCTGATGGCACGAAGAACATATGCGTTTCTCAGAATAGGATACTCCTCGGCCTTGTCGAGGAGCCATCTTGAGAACTCTATATCGAATCTGTCTATCGCTCCCCTGTCGAGCTTGTCTTGGCAGCTAGGACATAGTATATCCGACTCTAGATCGATGACGCACACAGGTAGTTTCATTGGATGCCTTCGCCTCTACCGAGCACAAACAGTCGTCAAGGCTCCGGGCGAAGGGCATATGAAACTTCTGTTACCGCGCAAGGACTATGTCAATGGTGGAGACGTTCAGTTCGCTCCCTTTGTCGGTCTTGACCGTTGTTGTCCCGATAGTAATCTCCTTGACCTTGACATCGGGCATGAATCGATGCCTAGTGATCTCTGCAACGTCGACAGCACGGCTGATGAGTCGCCCTCGCGCCTTGATGACGACTTCCTTCGCACCCTTGTCGAAGAGCGTCTTGCACGCGAGAACGTAGGACATCACATTCTTCGAGCCCACTAGGATTGTCGATTCACCCGACTCTTGGTTCTCTGACTCGTTCTCAGGTTTCTCCTCCGTCACCCGAAGTCTCTCCGCCTGCTGCTCTATCACAGTGCGTAGCATCCTGTGGCTAATATTGGTTTCGTTTTCCAAATTACCCGTTTACAGGGTCTTCTCGGTCCTCAAGCACGATGTTTAGCAGGATGGCCGCGTCACAAACCTTTTCTTAGTTCTATTGCGGCGGTGTCCGAGAGTAGACACGGATGGCCGAGATAACTTTCCTAGGATCCTGTCGCGAGATTGGCCGTTCTGGATTCCTTGTACAGAATGGCGGCGAGACCCTCCTGGTCGATTACGGAGTCAAGTTTCAGGACCCGCCACTCTTTCCAGACAAGGTGCCAGTTGACGAGCTACAGGGAATAGCCGTCACACACGCTCATCTAGATCACTCGGGTGGTCTGCCTCGCATACTTCTTGAGGATCCGGACCTCTCTCTGTTCTGCACCCCGGCCACTCGTGACCTAACAGTCATCCTGCTCAGGGACATGTACAATCTCTCACGGGGTAGATTGCCGTTTGACCGGACAGACATCACACGAGTCAGACGACAGTGTGTGTCCACAACGTATGAGGAAACAGTTCCTCTTGGGCACAGTTTCGATATGACGTTGTTCAACGCCGGGCACATCCCGGGCAGTGCGATGGTCTCTGTGCGAGTCGATGGCAAGCGAGTCTTATTCACAGGCGACTTCAACGCACTCGAGTCTCAGCTGATGCCTGGAGCAAGGAACAACCTTCCGCGTCACGACATTGTGGTCACGGAGAGCACCTATGCCCGCAGGACCAATCCCCCACGCGAGGAGATTGAGGCCGATCTAATTGCGACAATCGAGGACACGATGAAACGTGGCGGAGTCGTGCTGATTCCTGCCTTTGCGGTCGGCCGCAGTCAGGAGATAATGTGCATTCTTGAGCGCTATGGGGTGACCAAGAAATATCCGGTGTACATTGATGGGATGGCACGAGATGTCAATACGATACTTATGCGACATCCAGGCTATGTCATGTCACCACATCTCTTTGAGCGGGCTGTCAACAGGATACACGTAGTCGAGAGCCACAAGGATCGAGTACGTGCCGTCAAGAACGGGGGCGTGATAATCTCGCCCGCCGGCATGTTGAAGGGCGGTGCTGCACACACCTACTTCAAGATGGTCCACGACAATGAGCGCAACTCCATTGTTCTCGTGAGTTTTCAGATTTCCGGTACGCCGGGTGCGGAGCTTCTGGCACGACGTAAGGTGACTGTTGGGCGTCGGACGTTCGATGTTGATGCAGAGGTATACTATCATCACTTGAGCAGCCACTCAGACTCTGAGGGACTCCTCAAGCATCTCCTCAGTATTCCCGGCGACCCGGTGTTCTATGTGGTTCATGGTGAATCCGAGTCCTGTGATGCTCTGGCTGAACAGCTACACGAGAGGGGTCGTCGGGCCATCGTACCTGAGACCAACGACACTTTCGACATCTAGAACATCTACTCTGCCATCGGGCGTGCCTCAACCACTTGGCACTTCACCCGCTGGATGACAGCCTCAGCCTCTTGGGGATCGAGTACGAGAGTGTACAGGTAACGCTTCGTCCTCAGCTTCAGCTTTACCTTATCGCCGCCTCTCTTGACGCGGCACTCAACGGCATCCTCGCTCATCTCAAGAAACCTATCAACATCGTAGATCTGCTTCGGCATTGGCTGAGCTCCTGTCGTATTGCTTTGTCGTCGTTCATCGGTTGTGAGTGATGGTGGTGGGCCGGGAGAGATACGTCCCGGGCGGGCAGACCCCGGACCGTTCGAACTCTCGATATCCGCCGTGTGAAGGCGGCATCATAACCAACTAGATCACCGGCCCCTGCCACTCATATTCCGGGCTCAGGCTTATGAGGATTACTTCTTGCCGCGCCTCTTGGGTCTGAGGTCCTTATTCTTGCATCGCCTGCACTTCTTGGCACCGAGCGGGTTCGTCGCGCCGCAGTATCGGCACACGGACTTGTAGAGTAGGTAGTACTGTGCAAGTCTTCGTTTCTCAATGTCTGCGACAGGCATTCAAGTGACCTCTCTTGACTTGTAGGCGGACACTGGCGTATCCAGTCGAGCCCGCTCAGGACTCCCAGCCGGGTCTTGTTAAAAAACTATCGCTGCAGCGGGTCCCGGCTGGGAAACCTCTTCTCAAGAATAGTCCCTACATCATCTCCTTGAGGAGCCTTGCGACATCGCTGGGCTTGTCAGCAACTCGCACGCCCGCCTCGGTGAGGGCACTTATCTTGGCTAAGGCCGTGCCTGTACTGCCACTGATGATTGCACCTGCGTGCCCCATTCTCTTGCCCGGTGGTGCTGTGCGTCCTGCAATGAAGCCGACAACGGGGATGTCCACATGGTCTTTGATGTAGGCAGCCGCTCGCTCCTCTGCATCGCCACCAATCTCTCCGACAATGACCATTGCCTTTGTCTCCGGGTCGCTCTGGAAGAGCTTCACGGCCTCAATCGTTGTGAGACCAACGCACGGATCGCCTCCGAGTCCGATGGCAGTCGTTATCCCGATCCCTGCGTTCGTCATTCCTGCTGCAATCTCATAGGTGAGAGTCCCGCTCCGTGACATGAGCGCTACGGGTCCATCGGCGAATACGTGGCCCGGCATGATTCCCAGTTTCTGTCTGGCACTGGGGTTTATGATGCCGGGGGTATTGGGGCCTATGATCGTGATACCCTCTCTCGCTGCAGCGTGAATGACCCTTATCTCGTCTTGGACTGGGACGTGCTCTGTGATGATGACGACGGGATTGAGGCCGGCTGCAATGGCCTCCAGTGCGGCATCCCCCGCGAATGGTGCAGGAACGAATATCACCGAGGCAGTGGCATCATGGGCCTCCTTGGCCTCCCTCACGGAGTCGTAGACTGGTATGCTGTTGACCTCGCTGCCGCCCTTGCCCGGTGTCACTCCAGCAACGACCTTTGTTCCGTACTCCAGCATGGCCGCCGAGTGAAAAGTCCCCTGCGAGCCAGTGATACCCTGTATGAGGACCCGTGTGTCTTTGTCAATCAGCACTGCCATCTTATTCAGCCTCCTTCTTGACGAGCTCGACCACCTTCGACGCGGCCTCCTCCATTGTCTTCAGGAAGGGAATTCCCGCCTCCTGCAGTATTCTCTGGCCCTCCTCCTCGTTCGTGCCGACCATCCTTATCACCATCGGGACCCCGATTCCCCTCTCCTCTCGTGCCGCGACAATCCCGCGCGCAACCTCATCGCATCGTGTGATGCCGCCCATGATGTTGATCAGAATGGCCCTCACCGAGGGGTTCATGAGCGCTATCTCGATACCCTTCTCGACCCTCTCGGCGTCAGCTCCTCCTCCAAGATCTAGGAATATCCCTGCCTTTCCTCCGTGGAGCGCCACAGCGTCAATAGTAGCCATTGTCAGTCCAGCGCCGTTGCATATGCACGCGATATTGCCGTCCAGTTCAACATAGGCCATTCCCTCCTCTGCCGCCCTTCTCTCTCGCTCATTCATCTCCACGGGCTCTCTCTTCAGTTTCTCAATGAGGCCCTTGTGCCGGTAGAGCGCATTGTCATCAATGTTGAGTCGTGCGTCTGCGGCGAGGAATCTCCCATCGCGAGTGAGAATAAGCGGGTTGATCTCCGTCAGTTCAACGTCATAGGTCTGGACAATCTTCCAGAGTGTCAGGAAGAAGTTGGCCAGCCTAGAGATATCCTTTCCTCTGAAGCCCATATCAATGGCCATCTCCCGGGCCTCAAAGGGATGAAATCCTAGGTGCGGGTCGACGTGACGTTTGACAATCTTCTCCGGATGCTCAGCAGCGAGCTCCTCAATGGACATACCGCCCGCAGCGCTGCCAATGACGACGTACTTTCGCTCGTTGCGGTCTATTGTCACCCCCGCATAGATCTCCTGAGCTATGTCGAGCTTTTCCTCAACAAGAACGGCCTTCACGGGGAGGTCATTGATTCTCATCGCGAGGATCTCGCCGACTACCCTCTCCGCCTCATCGGGAGTGTCGGCAAACTTCACTCCACCTGCCTTGCCTCTCTTCCCGGTCAGTACCTGTGCCTTGACCGCTACAGGTTTCCCAATCTCCTTGGCACGCTCTCTCGCCTCCTCCGGAGTGTGCGCCACACCGCCTTGGGGGGTTGGCATTCCGAAGGCACGAAAGATGTCCTTTGCCTCGTGCTCGAATAGTTTCATAATGCTCCACCTGCGTACTGTGGAATCGGCACCCGCCTCGCGGTTGGCGGTCCTATAAAAGCTTCATTGATTGTGACGAGTTATAGCCGCCCGCGACCTAGGTCCTCAAGCAGGTCCTCCAGTTCGTTCTTCAGCTTGAGAGCCTCCATCTTCAGACTGCGCGAAACACTCGCCCCCATGACTCTCAGGAGGATAGCAACGGTGTAGTAGACTTCTTCTATTGCATTCTCTACTATTCCTGGCATGTCATCCTCGTGGACCACCTCCTCGATTCTGCCGTCTGGGAGGGACCTCAAGATTTTCTCCACAAGATCTTCTCTCAGTCCAGTCCTTGCCACGGCTATGTCTACAAGCACCGGTCGTAGTCTGGCGCCTCTCTTGCTGATGGTCCTTATCACCCGCTTCGCATCCGCGACAGGTACGCCCAGCATGACGACATTGCGGCCAAGGTCCGTGCAGCGGGAACTTCCTCTCCCCCGCACGATGAGCCTGTCCCGTTCCAGTTCCTCGAGAATATTGAGCCCCCGCAGGGCCTGCTGAATCACAGAGGCTGCATACGGTCGGGTCTCGTCATTGTCTAGCGCGAAGGAGGCGAACTTCACGAGGTGCTTGCAGAGTCTGTGACGTGCTCGCCCTTGATACTTCCATGACTCGCATGAGCAGGACACACCCTCGTCAGCCCGGAGCTTGACGTAGTGCCATATCTTTCTCGTGGAGCTATGCACAAGGCCCTCAATCTTGGTTGGGGTGACAGAGACAAGGCGCACCTCGGTGTCGGGAATGGACTGCGCACGTTTGATCACCGCCTTCTGAGAGTGCATAGCGATGAGTCTCTGGGCCTCGATATCAGTTTCAATTCCGGTGTCCTGATGGATGTCCGTGATTCTGTTGCTGGCTGCCCAGTACGTCCGGCCCAAGATCTGTAGAGGCGAGTCTACATCCTTTCCCGTGCCGCTGCATATCTGGCTCAGCACGAGATCCTCTGCATTGTCTGGGTCGTCCATCAGGCTGTCAACCTCTCCCAGCCTTGGGACAATATCACCGTTCTCTCTTGTGTCGAAATATCTGCCAATTACTCGCAGGCGCTCCAGTTCGCTGTCCACAGTCACAATTCCAAAGGCCTCGTTGTCGAGGCCTGCGCGGCCTGCTGAGTACAATACCTCTGAGAACTGCCACTCGGTGAGCATTGTGGGCTCCCCTGTCCCCCTGATGTCGCGGTCCAGTGGATGCATATACACGCTCAAGAGGAAGACAACGGTGGCCCGCAGGCCACTCGCTAGAGCGAACCGTGTGGGCATAACGAGGACTGGGATGTGTCCCTCCTCCCACGCCTCCGACACTGTTCTTCTTTGAGGTCTGGCTACACCCTCGTGAAGAAAGGCGACTCCTTTTCGAATTGTGCTAGCTAGCCTCTTCGTCAGATGACAGTACTCAAAGACCTCTGATACGTTCTCGGCAATCTGCCTGAGAAGATCACGTTCCTCGGGGGGGAGCCGGAGGTCCAACACTGGCCCCTCACTGTCGCTCACACCCGAGAGCTGCAGCGCCAAATTCTCACATGCGGAGATATTTGGGCAGAGAATTATGACCTGCCCGCGTCGGAAATGCACAAATTCCGTTAGGTCCACAAGGCTCTCGTTCAAACTACTGAACGCCTTCACACTGAAGATCCGTCTGACCTCCGGTTTCGGGTCGTGGACCGGCCTTGCCCTGAGCCACCTTCCGAGTTCCTCCAAGTCGGCTACTGGTGGCAGCATGGCGATGTACTGAATATCCCTCCCGCTTGAGAGCATAGAGACCAGTACGCTCTCTATTCGCGGTCCCATCTTTGTGTCACCAATCAAATCTAGGCGTTCGACGAACGCGCAACCCACGTCTTCGAGCAGGTCCGACCTGCTTCGAAGGGCCATACTGAGAGAGCTGAATGTGGCAATCAGCAGCCTGCCAGTGTCGCGCACTGCCCCACTCACCACTCCTCTTCGCGTCAGTGCAGTGGCCTCAATACCGAGTCTGCGGCATTTCGGGCGGAGCGACCTCAGCCTCTTCTCGACGGTATGGGGATTTGGACAGGCGATGATTGCACGGGCCCGAAAGTCTGACGCCAGATGGTTGAGCACAGCAATCTCTGCAATCTGATACCCTTCATCGTAGTCATATGTGACTAGAAGTAGACTGTTTCCGCGGATTATGCCGGCGTCTAGGGTACTGCGCTGAAAGTCTGTCAGAGTCGCATACCCCTCTCGTCTGAGTACCTCTAGGAGCCTTGGCGAGACCTGTTCATATTCCAGCTCACGCAGAGTACTCACGAATACATCTCCTATCCGCGGAAATCTCTTCAGAATACGTCTGTGCCCTCTTTCTATCAGTCTTTCGGGCATCTCTTCCAATGCCTCAGGTGACTATTACACTGGCGCATACACAAGTACAAAAGGCCTCAAGTTCTCGCAGAACCCGCGTAGAGCGCAGAGTCTGACGCTCTTGTGATTAGGTATTGAGGTCTGAATGCAATGGCGTTTGTAGCAACAAGGGACTCTGGCTTCGAGATCATAGTCAAGTCGGGGTTCACAATCGAGCCGGGCTCAATCTTCATCAGTGGATTTCATGGGCTGGGCGAGGTCGGTTTCTTGAGTACAGCACATCTTGCTCGTGCTCTGGATGCAGAGCGTGTGGGATTCATCAAGAGCGATATGCTCCCGCTGTTCGTATCGATGGAGAATGAGCGGCTCGTGCTCCCGTTCGAGCTCTTCTCGTACGAATCATTTGTGTTCCTCGTGCCACGCTTCCAGCCGCATCAGGCGGAACAGTGGCAGTTCATAGACCGCCTTGCATCGTGGATCATTGACAACAAGTTCTCCGAGGTACTCCTGCTTGGCGGACTGGATGCTAGCTTCAAGGAGGACGACGAGGACATGCGGTGCGTACCCACAACGGCCTACTTGCCCCTGTTGGACAAGTGGTCTGTCCCGCTACTGGAGGAGGGTCTGTTTGTTGCTGGTCCCCTTGCTCTACTACTGGCACACTTCGAGATGCGTGACTATCCCGCACTGGGTCTACTCACTTATGCGACAAGAGGCCGACCAGACCCACGGTCGGCAGCGACGATGCTGGAGAAGATCAATGAGGTCTACGGGCTCAATGTGAGTGTGGACCAGCTTCTCGAGGAGAGCAAAGAGATAGAGCGACTGGAGAAGATGCGCAAGTCAATCGAGGCTGAGGACCGCTCATCTGATATGTTCGTCTAGCCGAGGCGACGCAGATACCATCCGACGTCAACGAGATTCTTGGCAACAAGCTTGTCGGAGCTCAGCCTGTCTATCCTCGATGCGTCGACAGATAGCGCAGCAAGGCCCAAGCAGTCGCCCTCCTCGCTCTTAACTATCACTCGCTGACCCCGACGAAGGCTCTCTGGCGATATGCTCACCACGGACTCGCGGAGAATGCTCCTCCCATAGGTGAACGCCTGAGCCCCTGTGTCTGCCACGACCAGTTCGTTCTCGGAGATGTTGGCGAGTCTTTCGACGATCGCAATGCTGAGCCTGAAGGTGTCACTGGAGAGGTCGCCCATCCAGACCCCCAGTGAGGACAGTCTGAAATCCTCCATTTCCCCTCGAATGTATTGAACCCACTCCTCCGGTACCAGGTATACTGAGAATATGCTCCTCCGAGGCACCTTTACAGGTGTGAGACCCTCTGACAATCTTCGTGTGACACCGTTTCCAAAGTCCGCGTCTACCTGTGAAACTATCAGTTCCCAGTCCACTGGGTTCAGAAACTCGGCCTGAGTCATTGATCATCCCCCTCCTTCTGGAGCTTGCAGATGAAAAAGCCCTCCGTTCCGTGGACGTGAGGCAGAAACCGCCTTGCGTGACGTAAGGATGGGTTCATCTCCACTCCGTAGGGCGCAGTATAGCCCTCGACGCCAAGACTGACATCTGGAGGTACGACCGTTATGTCAGGGTGACGCCGAATCACCTCGTCGACTATGTATTCTCCCTCCTCGGGGGCGATGGAGCAGGTCGAATAGACGAGCACTCCTCCTGGCTTCAGGACACGCACCGCTGCGTCAAGCAACTCGTCCTCTCGTGTCGCGCAGAACCTTATGTCGGCCATGGACTTGCTGGTCTTCCTTGTCGGGTCGACAGGTAGCAATCCTTCTCCCGAACAGGGCGCGTCCAGAAGTATCCTATCGGGAGCTATACCCATCTGCGAGATCTTCCGGGCATCTCCTCTGAAGACCATCGCACAAGACACTCCACACCGATAGACGTTGCTCTCTAGACTGGCGATACGCAGTCGGTCCTGCTCAACTGCAATGACCAGCCCTCTGTTCTCCATCAGTTGGGCAATATGGGTCGTCTTTCCCCCTGGCGCAGCCGCCATGTCCATCACGATCTCGTCGGGTTGGGGGTCAAGCATCAGTGTCACCACCATCGAGGGCATACTCTGAATATAGTACAGCCCCAGCATATACTCCAGCAATGACCCTGGCGTCCGGTCGCCAAAGTCTGCCCAATATCCGGAGGGCACTCCCTCTATCGGCTCAAGCAGAACTCCCTTCTCCTCAAGTCGTCTGACAGTACTCTGCTCATCTGCCTTCAGCGTGTTGACTCTGATTGACGTACGTGGTGTTTTCTCACAGGCCTCGAGAAACTGGATGGTCTCCTCCTCGCCCCAGAGAACAAGATATCGCTCAATCATGTACGCAAGATACCCATACTTCGCCGCAAGTTCCTTCGCCCTCTGTCGTACCTCTCTTCTGCTCATCGTACTATCACCTTGGAACTGGCACGCGTGTGGGTCACTCTCTATCGGACCTCCGCCTCCCGCCCCATCTCCTTCAGTACTGACTCCCTGTCTGCCCGGATGACGAATGCCTCTCCGACCAGTCTCTCTATTGTTGCCAGATCTTTGAAACCCGACCCCGTGATTGGGACTACGACGGTATCATCCTTTGAAACATCACCACTCGCCACTAGCTGCTCCAGCCCTGCAAGACCTGCTGCTCCACTTGGCTCGGCAAATATCCCTTCTGTCCTCGCAAGCTCCACGGTCCACTTCTCAACCGATCTGTCCGTCACAGACACAGCAGTACCATTGAAACTCTTGATGTAGACGACTGCGGCATCGCCGTCCCACGGATACGGATCGGCTAGGCCTCCACAGACAGTCTTGGTGGAGTATTTGCTCCTGATGGCCTCAAAGGACACATCGTTCTTCAGGGACTCAACCACGGGTTGACAAGCCTTAGGCTGAACCGCAACAGGTCGCGGCACTGCATCCGTCCAGTCGAGTTCGCTAAACTCGACAAGCCCCTTCATTGTTCCCGATAGAAGACCTCCGCTGCCTGTCGGGAAGACTATCCAGTCTGGTACAGACCAACTCATCTGCTCGGCTATCTCGTAGCCAAGAGACTTGGTGCCCTCCAACTGAAAGCAGTTGAAGGGGCCAAAGGAGGGTACAGGAATCCATCCGGGGAGTGCTTGTAACTCACTCAGAAGGCTGGTAGTAGGATCCACTCCGGCCTCTTCTTCTCTCACTCTGAACACCTTAGCTCCCATAGACAGGAGATGAACGAGTTTTCCTCTGGGAACGTGTTCGGGAACGAGAACCACTGCGGCAATGCCCGCCCTGTTGGCATAGGCCACCATTGAGGCCGCTGCATTTCCTGACGACGCTGACACGACAACAGTTGCGTTGTCCTGTACGGCCCTGCTCACACCCACGGAGATAGGTCTGTCCTT
Source organism: Candidatus Thorarchaeota archaeon (assembly GCA_029855935.1). Lineage (GTDB taxonomy): Archaea > Asgardarchaeota > Thorarchaeia > Thorarchaeales > Thorarchaeaceae > B65-G9. The sequence continues at coordinate 27,547 of JAGSHN010000012.1, forward strand.
GAAGGATCCTGTCGGATTTGTGGTCTCGATCTTGAGGAACAGATGCCGAAGTCCAAGAGCATCTCCAAGCCTCTGGGCCTCGATCAGAGGAGTGTTCCCCTCACCCAGTGAGACCCACGCGCTATGGCGTGTAACAGGCATGAACTCCTCGTACCTCCTGCTCCCAAGGACTCTTCGTGACTCTATCTCAGCTCTGGACACTGTTTCGGAGATCCACTGCAGGTCGAGCACGAATTCAATTCGACCACCACAGCCATCATTTGGAGGTACGGACTCGATATTGTACTCCTTGCCACATCGTGAACAGCGTATTCTCTTGTATACGGGCAAGTCTGGTCCTCAATCGTGGGGATTGAACGTTGCCTGATAAGTCAGTTGCGTCTCGCATGTACTGGACACAAAGATACGATTTTCTCTGGACTGTGAGTCTGCACCCAATGTCCAGACGATGAGCGAGTCACTTATACTATGGATCAGCCTACTCGTTCGTGTCTGGTCGGCAGAAGATATCCTATGATTGTGGAGCGTGAGGTGGAATAGCATAATCGAGGTTGAGATCAAGATTCCTCTCACTTCAGAGGGGCGTTCGGCCATCGAGGAGAGTATCGTCAGGATTGGTGGGATCTCGAAGGGCGTTGAGTACCAGTCGGACAGATACTACAATCACCCATGTCGGGACTTTGCGACAACGGATGAGGCAGTCCGTCTGAGGGAGCTAGTCGTTCGATCACCTGATTCTGACAGGTCCGTTCGCTACCTGCAGATGACGTACAAGGGTCCGAAGATAGACCCCTTGTCCAAGACCCGCGATGAGGTCACTATGGAAGTGAGTGACCTAGAGGCCGCTGATACAATACTGCGCGCTCTGAGCTTCAGATTTGTGCGAGAGGTTCGGAAGAAACGGTCCACATACCAGATCGGGGACATCAGCGTCTGTGTCGATGATGTGGACGGGCTGGGTAGCTTTGTGGAGCTGGAGTGTGTGACCTCGTCCCGCGCTGGCGTCACCGACACACGCGAGCGTCTCTTCTCCCTGGCAAGTCAGTTGGGTCTTGACACACGCAGGGCCACGCGCGAGTCCTATCTCTCCCTTCTTATGAGAGCTCGTCAGTGATGTCCGTCAGGAGTTATTGAGTTCCTCTCGCAACTCGTTCACGAATGCCTCAAGGACACTGTGCCTCCGCTCAGCAATCCTCTTTGACTCTTCAAGGTACATCAAGTCCCTTAATCTGAGAAGCTTGTCTTCGGCATGTTTCAGAAACCCCTTCATTCCACGTCCGTCTAGGGCTGCCTGGGCAACTGCTCTAAAGACGCCTATCGCGCCAATTGCATCCAGCTTGTCAGCATCACTGAGTATCTTTCCCTCCAGTGAGTCGGGCACGAGCCCCTCGCTGAACCTGTGGGTCCTTATGGCATCGGTGACCTGCTGTATCTCCTCCTCCGTGTAGCCCGCCCGCCTTAGTACCTCTCGTCCCATCTCGGCTGACAGTATCGCATGGGACACTCCCGTTTCCTGCTCACGCGCTCTTCCGATGTCGTGGAGCAGCGCTGCTGCCCCGACAACTCTCTCGTTGGCACCACACTGCCGCGCCAGTTTCATAGCGATTCGATAGACACGCCTTGTATGATCATAGCTATGAGCCCCCTCTCGACTCGCCGCAAAGATGCCTTTGACATATGCCTTCACAAGCCTCTCCGCCTCATCAGGATTCATGGGGGTCATACTCACGGGTGACAGGCAGCACGTGATAGGTGTTTTGTGTGGTCTTCACGATTTCGAGCCACGACCAACAAGAAACGCTTTAATTCTTAGACGTAGTGAGGGGTGGTGACTGCCAGTCGCCACCTGTAGCTCTGATGTGAGTTTGTGAGAGTGATTGTCGCGTGTCAGCCGCCAACGTGTCCAAGCGAAAGATGAGCATTACTGCCATCGTTGGCTCAATCATACTGGTGGCTATGATAGTCTGGGGGACCGTCACTTTCATTCAAGTGCAGGGCGGCAACGCTCGGTCAGAGGTCCCTCATAAGCGGTATTCTGATGTCACGCCATGGCCATATGACATTCCTTGGGCTGGAGGCCGCTCGAACTGGTTCAACAACCTCAACTACACCAATCTTCCTCTAGGCCAACAGCTGCCCGAAGACCTGCTGAATCATCTCGATGATGTCGTCTTCTATGTGTCACCTGAGGATCCCCCACAGCTGTGGAGATCAGGGTCGTACGACGGATACGATGGTTCCGGATGGAGAAAGACCTCACGTACGCAAGTCAACTTCTCATCGTCTGTCATTACTCGAGCCGAGGCTGAGGCCATTGGGAATGAGATATACACGGTCGTCATCAACGTCACAGCGGGCCCAAGTGTGGGATCCGTAGAGCTGCCCACTTTGTTTCCTTCAATCCTTGTCATCGAGGACTCCTTCACGACCGGCCACATTGAGAATGGCACCTATCAGCCCGATGCCGAGTCGCGACTGATTAGCTATGACCTAGAAACGGATGACTACGGGACCCTGCTGTTCAGTCCTCTCATTCAAGCCCCAACCGGGGAGAATGTTCTCATCAGCTACGAAGTCACCTACGAGAGCCAAGACCTCCAGTACATTGCCACAAACGCACTGACTGGTGATGCTGCTCCGCCGGACATAGCAAATATGTACGGCTCACCTGCTCTCACAGTCGACCTGACGCAACGCGTGATTGACAACATCACTCAGTTCGAGGGTGTGGGTAGCAACGCCTACGAGACCGCAATGATAGTGGCAAACTATTTCCAGACCAAGTTCAGTCTTCTGATGAACCAGTCCCAAATCCTTGAGCGTCCGCCAGAGAATCAGGAGGTGACAGACTGGTTCCTTGAGAGGGGCGGCGGTCTTCCAATGGACTTTGCAACGGCATACTGTGTGTTTATGAGGTATCTGGGCATACCGGCAAGAATGGTCTACGGATATGCCGTGGGCGATCCTGAGGGCGGTTATCGGACAATCCGTGTTCGGCATATGATGTTCTGGGCGGAGGTATTTGTTCCGCTCAATGACGTGAACGGCGGGCAATGGGTTCAGGTCATCCCGCTCCCCCTGCCTCCTGATATGGGCGGCTCAGAGGTTCCTGAGAACACGGAGGCGGGGAACGTGCAGCTCTGGGTGTTCACAGACCTCCCACAGGGCTGGGTGGTGATTGGCCACCCGTTCACCCTGAGTGCCATGATGCTCGTCAATGGCATCCCCGTGACACGGGGCGAGCAGATTCTCTTCCACGACCAGACAGACAGTCATCTCCTTGGCGTCGCGGATATCGTTCAGGGCAAATATCTCCCACTTGCAAACCTGACTTATACATATGATGAGCAGGCCACGCCAGGTCCTCACAATATTACTGCAACATTTCAAGGACCGAACTTTGAGGTGTCAAACTACACAATTATCTATGTGGTTGCTCAACCAAACCCCCTCACGATGAGTGAGATTCCGGAGCGCTCTGTGTTGGCAAGTACGATTGATGTTGACCTTCAGCTTGGTCTTGACAACTACACCGCTCTGTGGGAGGATACAGTCCACGTACACGGAGTGATGACAGTCGGAGGGCAACCCGTAGATGGCAGTACGCTCGTGAACAACCAGATTCAGATAATGTGGGATGACGCAATCGTAGGCAACGCGACAATCCAGTCCGATGGATCCTATCAGTATGACATCTTTGTCGGTCCGACCGATCCTCTGATGTCTGTTGGGACCCACGAGGTCTGGTCTTCGTACGCTGGCGAGTATACCCCCCAGGGGATTCCCATTCTACTACCCGCTCGCTCTGAGGACAATTCTACCGTGGATGTCAAGGGACGCATCTCCATATCCCTGACCGTGACCCCAACTACGGCCTATCGCGGAACGTCGATTCACTATGATGGCACTGCGGAGCTATTGAACGGGACTCCATTGAGACTGGAGTGGATTGGCATCTTCTTTGGCGGAACCTACCTGACGTCGGTGCGGAGCAATATCACAGGTGGTTTCTCATACGACTATACAATTCCCAGCGACCACCCTATTGGAGTCTTTGCTGCACAGGTGAACTGGAGCTCCACCATGGTCGGCATCCTCGGCAACTGGAGCAATTCTGTCGATGTCGACATTCAGGTCAACGGAGCTGATATCACCATTACCTCCACCCCCTCAAGTCCGGACCCAGTACACCCGTTCGAGACAATCACAATCTCTGGATACCTGACTGACAAGGTGAACGGCTCGGGTCTTGTAGGCAAGACGGTCGATATCTGGTGGTATAATGGAACCTCCTACAAGATTGGTTCGGTCACAACGGGAACCGACGGCTATTACGAGTTCAACTATGTGGTCCCGGGTGGCTACCTTGGATCGGTAAACTACTGGTCTGAGTTCGTGTCCACCACTACGGGTTACGAGGGAGCAACATCCACAACCATGTCCATTCAGGTTGTCCCTTGGCCCACTGACCTCAGCCTCAGTGTTTCGCCGAGTCCTGCTCATCCCGATGAGGACATCACCATCAATGGCGCGTTGACGGTTCCCGGACAGGGTGGGAATCCGCTCTCAAACGGAGCCGTTACAATCTGGTGGCAGAACTCGACTGGGAGTTTCAACCTCACAGTGCAGCTGACCAATGCTACGGGCCTCTACTCGTTTGTGTATCACATTCCGCTCAATCACGAATTTGGCACGGTCTTGGTCTGGGCCGAGTTTGTCTCGCCTTGGCTTGAGTACGAGGACTCCACATCATCAGTATTCTCGCTCACAGTGACAAACTACACAACCTCATTGTCGATATTCTCCAATCGCAGCTACTACCATCTCAATGAGACAGCCTACATTTGGGGTCGGCTGACCTTTGAGAATGGGACGCCCATTGCAGGCCACAATGTTACCCTGTATTGGATCAACAGTACTGGGTCATTCTCTTATCCGCTGGCGACAAACAGCTCTGGCTGGTTCAACTTCTACTACGCCCTCGACCCCGCGAAGGACAGTGTGGAGAATGTCACAGTCACAGTCGAGTTCATCTCATGGACGCGTCTGCACTCAGATGCCACCGCATCAATATCCCCCCTTCCTCTACAGCTCTACCAGCTCGACCTCGCAGCCGCTCTCAATGCTTCCCAATACCATCAGGATGAGGCCTTGTTGCTCACAGGTACGCTGACCTTCCATGAGAATGGTGCAGGAATAGCCGGTGAGACGATATATGTCTACTATCGCAACTCAATGGGTCTGTTCCAGTATCTCAAGGTCACCAACAGCTCAGGAGGGTTCTCCTTTCAGTACAACTTCACATTGAACGATACGCTTGGCGCAATCTATGTCTGGGCCGAGTACAATAGCAGTAATCAGCTCTGGGCTGATGCTCAATCGGCCAATCGGACCGCCACAGTCATCCTGTACTCTCTATCTCTGACAACCTTCACCAACTCGACCTCATATCATCTCAACGAGACAATCCACGTCTACGGGCAACTGACGTTTCAACACAACGGCACTGCAATTGTGGGGGAGTCCGTTACAATCTGGATGCTTTGGAACAATGGCACGCAACATAGTTTTGCGGGATATGTGACCAATGCGACAGGATACTACAACTTCTACTACAATTGTTCCGTGACCAAGGACTCTGCGGCGACCATTACCATCTGGGCCAAGTACGTACGTACCAACGTGTTATGGGATAATGCCTCATCATTACCTGGCAAGGATGTTGACCTGATACTCTATCCCCTCACTCTGACGCTGAGCAGTCCAAGCCCCATCTACCTCGACGAACCGCTGGTGTTCACTGGCCAGCTGACGCACCAGGGAGGGAGTCCCCCACTGGCCTCACAGACTGTGAACATCTACATCCTGCAGGGATCGGACTGGGTATTGCTCACATCTGCCGTCACGAACAGTACTGGCCATTTCGTGGTCAGCGTGTCCGGTGCACTCACGGCTGAAGGGACCTACTACTTCAAGGCCAACTACTCGAGTACCAACCCGCTGAATGCTGATGCAGAGACTCCAACAAGCATCACTGTTGACGCCCAGAGGTATCCTATCTTCGTAGACATCTGGGTCACACCGACCACCGTCAAGCTCAACGAGTCAGTACTGATTCAGGCGCAGTTGACCTTTGGTAACAACGCGTCTGCGGTTGTCGGCGAGACTGTGCTCCTGCACTGGTACAACGGCACCGACTATGTGATCCTCTCTGCCGTGACCAATGGAAGCGGATTCGTCACTCTCAACTACTCCGATTTGGAGGGCCACACGGTCTGGACTGGCATTGAGGTATATGCCACCTTCGCGGGCACGTGGCTCTTGGGAGCCAACAGCTCGGTGCACGTGAGCGTCATACTCGAGCAGTGGCTGACACTCATCACTGGTTTCACAACGTATGGTCAGGCATCGTTCTATATCTTGGACTACATCCACATCAATGGGACACTCTACTACGACTTGCCGGGGCCAGACAAGCCATTTGCGTACGTAGATGTGACAATCCTGTTGGATGGCAACCCAGTCGGTACCGTGACCACGCTCTGGAATGGCACGTTTGACGCATTCTGGAGGATTCCCGATGATGCGTCAGAGGGTTCGCATCAGCTTAGTGTGGCCTTTATGTCGCCGTACTCTTGGATTGCAGACTACGAGACCTCCCCCACAACGGTTGTCTTCAACAAGTACGACCTTGTATGGACGTTTGATGCCACTCCTCAGGATCCCGTATATCTGACAGAGATGCTGAGTGTCAGTGGCACGGTCTATCTCAGCAACGGCACGCCACTCGCCAACGAAGAGGTGACTCTCTACTGGCTGCTCTCAGGCGCAACGACATCAACGATTATTGCGCAGTTCTCAACAGCTCCTGACGGTTCATTCAGTTATGCGTTTAGTGTTGGCGAGGACACCGCCACGGGCCCAGCACAGATCTGGGCGTACTGTGCTCCCACCCAACCGTACATCAACTCTGGAGCCAGCACTCATGTGAATCTGAACATTAGTGCAATCCCAGTCGACCTGAATATCGCTCCCTACCCGACACTGTTCTATCGTGGCGAGCGGTTCCGTGTGACGGGGCATCTCGCGTGGGGCAACGGTACTGGCGATGATATGGTCGGCTACTCCGTGGGACTCTACATCAATGGCGAGCTGATGGCAGCAAACATGACAGGCTCGGACGGCAGCTTTATTCTTGTCTTTGATTTCAACTGGACCTATCCTGTGGGGGCCGTACCCACGAGGATTGCCTTTCTGAGGCCCAGTATCGCCTTTGAGGAGACTCAGACAGGTCCTGTTACCGTCGAGATTCACGACAGGATAACAATCACACTTGACTCTCCAACGGTCTCAATGATCGTGTTTGGGGAGACCCTCACAATATCTGGTGTTGTGAACAACGCTCATGCCGCTGTTGCTGGAGTTCCTCTGATTGTGCTTATCGATGGCTCTAGGTCGTCCTTTGCCACAGGAAACAGTCTTCCTAATGGCACATTCTCTCTCTCCCTTGTCGTATCGGACTCTCTTGCGCCGGGTGACCACAACTTCTCTGTCGCTCCTGACTCGGACTACTACGAGCTTAGCGAAAGCGTGGCGGGCTGGGACATTGCTGTCTACATCGGCAGTGACCTCTCAGTCTACGTGCCATCGGCCGAATCGGTCACCCGCGGGGAGAACTTTACGGTTCAGATTCGTCTGCTTGACCAGTACGGCCAGAGCGTGGTGGGTATTGTCACCGTCTACTTGAATGACACTGCCTTGCAGTCTATTGAGGTGGACTCGACCACTTGGGCATCATTCGAACTGACAGTGCCCACATCTTGGTCAGAGAGCGGATACTACTTTGTGAAGGTAGAGTATGCGGGAGACCGTCCGAACTACATCAACGGCTCCTCTGCAGTGGCCAATACTCCCATTCATGTCTTTGCAAACGCCGAGGTGGTTCTCGACTCCCCATCAGGTGACACGATTGCTGTCGGGACGTCCCTTGTCATCAGTGGCACATTGGTGGACGACTCTGCCTCCGCGTTCCCCGTGGCCGGAAGGACACTCACAATAACTGTAAATGGTCAGAGCAGTACTGTCATCACTGATCAAGATGGCAGGTTCTCGGTCGTGGCTGTGGACCGAACCCTTAATGGTACGTACTCGATCAGAATTACGCTGAGCACGAGCACGGGCACAGACATCACTGTGTCGAGCTTCACAGTCCTAGCTCAGGCAAACACAGGTGGTAATATGCAGCTTGCAGACCTACTGATTCCGGGGATAGCGCTTGCCGCTGCTGTTGTGGCAGTGCTACTGTATCTGTACTTCGTGCGTGGCTACTTCAGAGGCCGTGCGCCGACTGTTGGCATCGACATCGCTGGAAAGCTTCGGAATATCAAGCGCTTGGCCGATGCAGGCAAGTATGATGCTGCAGTGTCATTGGCGTACCGTACCTTTGAGCAGATGTGCGGAATCAAGACTGGTGACGAGCGGAAGAGCTCGGAGACATCCCGCGAGTACTTGGAGCGCGTGGTGAAGTCACTGCCAGTCGACCCCGCCACCGTCGAACAGTTCGTGGAACTATACGAGGAGGCACGATTCTCGCATCACCAGGTCACCCGCGAGAAGTACGAGGATGCAATCAGAATCTTCACAGACCTGTATCCGCGCATTGAGATTAGTCCCAAGTAGAGGCCGGATGTGAGTCGGAATGGTTTGGAAGCAGACCCTCTGGATTGCCCTGTTTATGCTCTCATGGTTCCCAGTGGGTATGCTCATCTATGCCAGCAGCACGACCACGACCTACACTCAGGACTTCAGCATCTTCAATGAGGACTGGAACGGATACAGTACGTGGCGACAGGACATCAGCGACATGGGATACGAAACCCTAGCAATTCAGTCCTCGATGAGCGTAGTCACCAGATACAACGGCAGTGCAGTCCTTGTGGTTTCCGGCCCAGTCATAGGTTTCTCCATAGACGCCGTGTTTGTGATATTCAATCACCTGATGCGTGGTGGGGGTGTGCTCATCGCCGACGACTTCGGGTCTGCAAACAGGTCTTTTGCACTGCTGAATAACCTCGTTGCAGGGGCTGCGAGCGGCACTGCACCTGTGAAGGTTCAAGGACTACTCGCCTTCACTGGCGGAGTGTTGCTGGACTTGGACTCCTACGACAAAACGCCCAAGCTGCCCGTCATCACGGATCTTCGGCCTGGGCTGGATGGTGGCGCTCTCACACAGGGAGTCACGAGTCTTCATCTCAACTGGGCCACAGCCCTGAGCCCGAAGTCCGCCCTTGGCCTCTCAGGAATAGCGTGGACAACGCGCCGTGCGTGGTGCGACAAGAACATCTCGGATCCCAACCCCTATCCCGACCCTGACGAGTGGAACGGCTCACTACCAGTTGCTGGAGCAATCGACCTCAGTCTTGTGCTGAGTCCCCGAGCGGGACGCATTGTTGCAGTCAGCGATCCGAGCATGTTCACCAATGACATGATCAACCGCGGCGACAACCGCCGCTTCGCCCAGAACATAATCTCGTGGCTCTCCCACGGGGACACGGATCAGCCCGTTGTGTTCTGCGAGGACCTGCTGGCGACACCATGGTATGCTCCGGAGTTCTTCTTTGGCGCGTATCTGTCGCGCGTCCTCTGGCTATCTACACTGCCCTACATCTCCGCGGTGTATCCCTTCATCACGGTTGTCGGCATCAAGAAGTATCTCCCGGACATAAAGAAGCCAGAGGTCAAGGCGGTGTCCGAGGTCTTTGTGAGGCGCGGCCGGACCTACTTCAGTGAACGAATGGCGTACTATCGTACAGAGGGGAACTATGCTCGCGTGGTCAAGATGCTGTATCGGAAGTTGAAACGGGATCTGAAACGTACACAGGGCTGGGCGGACTACGATGCGCTCAAGGTATGGGACCTGCTGAAGAGCAAGGACCCTCAGATGACGAGGGACGACTTTCTCAAGCGGATACAACGGATTGAGGCGATATCATCAAACCCGCGAATGAAGATTCGCGAGAGCGAGATGATGGACCTATTCTTTTTCATGCGTACTATTCAAGACAAGCTTGTTGAATCAAAGATGTAGTGATGAGGTGTTGAACGAGATGACAATTGACGAGACCAGCGGACATGGTCACGGGTCGATGGATGTGATGACTATAGACGAGGTCCACGACCTCACCCGTGAGATAATCCGTGAGGTACAACGCGTAATAGTCGGGAAGACTGAGATTCTGCGTGACTGCCTCATAGCAATGCTATCAAATGGTCACGTTGTTCTGGAGGGCGTCCCAGGACTTGCAAAGACCTACATGGCAAGGACTTTTGCATCCATCTTGGGTCTGCAGTTCAAACGCATTCAGCTGACAGTAGACACACTCCCTGCGGACATCCTGGGAAGCAACGTGTTCAACCAGAAGAGCGGCGAGTTCTGGTTCAGGAAAGGACCAGTATTTGCCAACCTGGTATTGGCCGATGAGATCAATCGCTGTCCTCCGAAGTCCCAGAGCGCGCTGCTCGAGGTCATGGAGGAGCGTCAGGTTTCCATCGAGGGTGTGACCCGGAAGCTCCCCGAACCGTTCTTGATAATCGCCACGCAGAACCCTGTCGAGCAAGAGGGAACCTATCCTCTTCCGGAGGCACAACTCGACAGGTTCATGTTCCGACTCATCCTCGACTATCCGACAAAGAACGAGGAGGCTGAGGTGATTCGGAGGAAGCATCAGGGCGAGGTGACCGATCTCAGGGTCCTTGCGGACGCTGAAACAATCATCCGGATGCAGAACACATGCAAGCTCGTCTACGTGGATGAGGACATAATCAACTATATCCGTGACATAATCGTCCGCACGCGTAACGACCCTCAGATACTCCTCGGTGGCTCACCACGCGCCTCGCTGGTACTTCTCAGTGCGTCGAAGGCACGAGCGGCGATGCACGGACGAGACTATGTCATCCCCGAGGATGTGAGGAAGCTCGCCGTACAGGCTCTGAACCACAGACTTCTGCTGAAACCAGAGGCCGAGCTTGAGGGAATGACGGTCGAGCGCGTGATTGCCAAGATACTCGGCGAGGTTGACTGTCCTCGCTAGGTCGGACGGAATACCTTCCCGGAGAAGATCTGCGGTGCTGACCCAGAGAGGCTTTGTCGTGGTCTTTGGCGGCGTGCTACTACTGAGTAGTGGATTCTCCTACCAGAACTTCTACCTTACCCTGCTAGGTATATATCTCCTCGTCGGTCTCGTCGTCACACTCCCTCTGTTTGCCCTGACTGCAAACGTGGCAGGGATTGAGGTAGAACGAACTCTCGACAAGACAAAGGTCTTCTCGGGCGACTTTGTACGTGTGCGTGTCACAATTCACAACCGTTCTCGTCGTCACTTCGACTTTATCGAGGTATGGGATCAGTACCCAGAGACGTGGATCCTAGCGATTGGTGAGAACTTTATGGCATCTCGGATTGAGCCCGGGTCGAGCATCACGTTCTCGTACATTCTTCAGGTGCGGATGCGAGGCAAGTACCATATCGGCCCGACTGAGGTGATAATGCGGGATCGTCTTGGTCTCCACTACTACAAGAGGACCCTGAAGGCTCAGACAGAGATACTCGTCTACCCGACGTGGAAAGACGTCCGCAGGATGGAGGCCCTTGGCAAGCAGCGTCAATTGGGACTTATGTTCGGTGCGCACAGGACAAGAGTGGTCGGTATGGGCACCGACTTTGCTGGTTTCAGAGTCTACGTCCCGGGCGATGCGTTCAGACTGATTGACTGGAAGACCACGGCGAAGAGAGGCAAGCTGGTGGTCAAGCAGTTCGAGATGGAGAAAAATATTCAGATAATGTGCATGGTCGACACGTCAGGTTCGATGGGTAACGGATATCCGGAGAACACTAAGCTCGAATACGCGATTCGTGCAGCCGTCTTGTTGACATATATGGGTCTGGAGCGCAAGGATCTGGTCGGCACGTGTGTCTTCTCGGACAAGGTTCACTCCTTCGTCGCACCAGCACTCAGCCCGAGCCACATGTATGATGTTCTTGAGGCGTTGGCTCTGGCTGAGCCCCGTGGTTGGAGCAACTTTGAGGCCGCCGTCGAGTATGTGACGAAACAGCTAAACAAGCGCACACTGTTCATATTCCTGACTGACCTTGAGGAGAGTCCCGCCCCACTACTCAATGCAATGAAGAGAGTCATTGCCAATGGCCACAAGGCACAGGTCATCAGTCCCTTCGGACCCTGGTTCGAGGCTCCTGTTGGTCAGTTTGGGCCCGTCGAACGTGTTCTTGCTGAGGCTGTCCAAGAGGAGCTATGGGAGCGGAGGAGCAAGATCGCTCGCGCCTTGGCACGATTCGGGATTGATGTTGTCAACGTAGGTCCAGAAGACTTCCTGCCCGTCATCATCAAGCAGTACAACTTGGCCAAACAGAGGGGGGTGGCGCTGTATTGAAGACAGTCACATGGATACTCCGCATACTGTCAACAGCGACATTCGCCTACATGTGCTTTATCGTATACAATCAGCTGCGCGGGTACTGGGACTGGAACTCCCCATACGTCTTCATTGTGACAGTGTACCGCATTCTATCGCTCCTCCTCTTCTATCTGGTCATCATAGTGGCGCAAGGGTTTGAGCAGCTTGTTGGAGGTGGCGCCAGTAGCTCGCTCGCAACGGCGCTCTTCAACACCATCATGCTCAAGTTCTGGTACCTGCAACCCTACGGAGGAGCAACCCCTTTCACGGACATTCAACAGGTCTTCCTCTACCTGAATACGCAACTCGGCATAATCGCGATGGATCTCTGGGACCGCACCTTTACATTCCTCTACTTTCTCTTCGCAGGTATTGGAGTGGCAATGTTTCTGCAGTCCCTGTTCCGAATGGAGCACAAATTTGTTGCTGGTGCATTCCTCTCGATCCAAGCGATAATGATTGTGGCAGCCTTCAGGGGCCTTCCCATCTACGGTCAGGAGCCTATAGCCACTGGTTTCCTCGGCTTCCTCACGTCAGGACTACAGATTCTCGCTCTTGTGTCCTTTGCCTATCTTGAGATCAGCTATCAGATGATCTACAGCTACTCAGTCGGGAAGCCTGTTGAGGATCGGCAAGAAACGCTCAAGAAACAGCTTCTAGCGCTGCGGGCCGAAGTCCGGAAACAGGATGCCATTGAGAGAGGTGAGAAGGTTGCGGCGACATCTACCAGCAGGCTATCAGGTGGTGCGACAGCGTTCTCATTCCTCCGTGAGGTGATAGAGCGCAAGTTATTGGGATCACGGGAAGCGCTTGAGAACCTCGATGCTGTCAGCGACATCCGACGTCTCAACATCTACATAGACCAGCTTCTTGCATCGGACCCGAGTGCCCGTGACGAGCTGACAGCACGAGCAGCCGCCCCGTCCTCAGGATATGTGATCTACTCGACAGTCCTCGGCTCGATAATCCGGTTCCTGAGCGTGGTGGCGCTATCATATATTCTCGTCAACCCGCTTATACTGATAGAGCTGCTCAATCTCCCCCCGGGCATTTCGTATAGTGTGGAACTGCAGCAACCCGAGATGGTCGTGATTCTCCTTGTTCCAGTCCTCTTGCTCCTCGCCTTCATTGCTGCGATGATCCGCTGGTACTCTCAATGGGAGGAGGAGGCCCTCCAGCGGCAGATTGAGGCCGAGGAGAAGCGCAAGGCCCGTGAGAAGAAGAGAGAGGCCCGGCGGCTCCGCAGGGAGGCAAGAAAGAGGAGGAAGGCCCTGGAGAGGGGCCCAGAAGAAGGGGAAATCGACGAGTGGGATCGTGTGTTAGGAGAACTATACCAGTCGGAAGGCTCAGAGTCATGAAGCACATTGTTCTCACTCACGGCGATGTTGATGGGCTGACGTCAGGGACGATCGGGGTGCTCGCTCTCCCTGGTGCGGACGTATATCTGACGCGACCCTCTCAGATTCACCAAGACCTGTATCGTGTCGCCAAGGACGAACCCGATGTGGTGTCGATTAGTGACATCGCAGTGAATGTTGCCAGATTCGACGACATCATGCGGGCACTCTCTCGGTTTCCCGACAAGACCACAATTCACTGGACCGACCACCATCCCCTATCAGCGCGTCTAAAGAGGAGATTGTCACAATGCGTCGAACTGTTTCACGAGATAGGCCCTTGCGCAGCAGAACTGATGTACCGGAAGTTCGAGGACGCTCTGCCTGAGCACGCGCTGCGTATAGCACTCTACGGGGCGATTGCTGACTACTGTGACAACACACCCTTTACAAGGCGTCACTTCGATGACTTTGACAAGCGGACCCTCTATCTGGAGTCAGGCCTTCTCGTGCAGGCGCTGCAGGAGATTGACTACCGCCGAGAGTCGAAGGACATCATCTGGAGTATGGCTCTGGGGCTGGAGCCTAGTGCAATGCCCAACATTGTCTCCCTAGCAGTACAAGCCACGCGCATTGAGCATCAGATGTTTCAGTACGTACAGCAGTATGCGAAGAAGATGGGGCCGATAGGCTACGTCCTCGACGTCCCAATGGGTGGCTACCGGGGGAAGACTGCCAAGTTTGCTGCCTACGTCACAGACTCCGAGATTGGAATCAGCGCCAGGACAAGTGGCGACGAAGTGGATATGTCAATCAGGAGGAGGGGATCCCGTGTCGACCTCAATAGACTCCTCAACAAGGTGATACCACAGCTCGACAACGCACAGGGCGGAGGCCATCCAGCCGCCTGCGGGGCTGCCGTGAGCCGTAGTGACTTTCCCCGCTTTCTGCAGCTGATGGGCGAAGAACTGGTGTGAGTTGTGCGGAACGGTTCACAACGAAGGCAGAAAGAACATGATGGCGCTCCAGAGGACCCATATGACTGTGACAATGGCCTCACCCGCCACGACCCCGCTCAGAACCCTACTGGGCCTGTCCGTCCGCATCTCCTGTACCTCTATGCGCTCTGGAAGCGGATCCCGTGGTGCGTCTCTCTTTATCTTGTAGTCGACTACTCCTCCAATCAACATTGCCATCGAGGTCGCAGGAGGGATGAGAAGGCCCACTACGAGACTCATCGGACTCAGGCCGCGCCTGTTGAGGAACCGCCCCATAAGATACCCGCTTATGCCGAAGGAGAGGAGGTAGACGAACTGCAACCAGGCTGGCACACCTGGGAAGAGTGTGGTGTCCATTCCCGGCAGCACAAGGTTGCCGATGTTCTGCAGGCTGATCACGAGGAATCCGAAGAGCTGGGCCGCAGGTGCCGGAAAGTCTGTTGTCCCGAAGTGATACGTCCTGTATATCATGTAGATCATCAGAGATCCCACAAACGTCCCAAGGAGCGCGCCGAGGAACACCGCTTTGAATATGTCACGTCCCCGGACTCCTGTGAGTCTTCCCAGCTTGAGATGAACCAGCAGTGCGACCGCCGCGTCCTGAAGTGCTCCCAACATCGATATGAACGTCGTTATGGCCTGAAATGTGGCGTGAAAGACGAGTATTGCTGGTATTGACATCACATCTGAGATGTAGCCTGCCAGCATCCCTGTTTCACTGATGGCTCTTGCCGTGAAGTAGGCGGAAATAAGCGCGAGGGGAGCACCGAGCACGAACAACAACCAGTGTATCTCAAGACCTGGGAACGGCCTGATGATGGAGAATATGGCAATTCCAATGATCGTGTAGATGGTGACCGAAACCAAGGCCACCCAGACTGGGACTTGGCCACGCCTAGAACTGAGGTATTCTCGAGGGTTGTGAACCATCTCCCGAATCTCCTCCCTGAGCGAGGTCATCGAGACCGTGAGGCGTCTCTCCATCATCCGTCTTATGTCCGAAACAGAGTGGGGATGGTCTATGGTGACGACCTCCTCCTCCTCCTTCTGCCTCCCCAGCCCCTCAGATGCCAACTCCTCAAATTCATCGGGTGTGAGCGAGTCGCCTCCCCTGCTCAGTGCAATGTCGCCCGATATGATGGTCGCGAAGACCCCGAGGACGAGATAGAGTATCTCCGGCCGGTGCAGATGGCTCCCATACGGAATGGGCTGGGCCCCTTCCAACACCACCCATATGCCCAGTGATATGACACTCCCCAGCACGAGGATAACAGTTCTCTTCCATCCCACAAAGTATCCTATTGCAGCCACAAGTGGAGAGTTACTAATTCCAATCCAGTCGGGGATGGCTGCCGCAGGGGCCAGCACAGACTTTAGCATATGCGGTAGCGATGAGAGACTCTCTCCGCTGATGGTCTCCGCGACCTTGGTGACCCCCACCCAGGCGCCTGAGGTGACGAGTCCTGTCGCCACATCCATCTTGGCAGCCCTGTCCATTCCGAGCGAGACTATGCACTCAGCCTGTGGCTTGACCTGGGGCCACGGCTCGCTCTCGAACCTGTCCCTCAACGGAGCAAGCAGAATCAATCCGAAGACGGCACTGGCCCCAGTCACGAAGACTATGAACGGGTACGTTATCAGGGCGGGAGCAACATCAGGGGCAAAGATCTCAATCGCCGGAAAGGTGATCAGAACACCCATCGATATCATCGACGAGCCGTTGGCAATGGCCACAGCGATGGTGTTTTCCTCAGGGGTGTATCTGCCCCTTGCACCAAGGATGAGTGCACCGAGCATCTCTGCACCGACAAAGTAGACGACTCCGAGCTTCAGCGCGAGGTATATCCCCATGAAGGTCATCACTATCCCAACAAGTATACCTGTCGATATGGCGCGCTTTGTCAATGGGAATTTGGGCTCAATCATCACCAGAACGAAGATGGTGACTCCGCCAATCGCCATGACTGTGATCTCCGTGAACATATGCAGGGTCATACTTGCAAAGAGGTAGATGACCACACCAAGAAAGATGGCTCCGACATCGCGCTTCGTGACTGTGGGACGATTGAGCGAGAGGTGAACAAGTGCAGCCTCAATCACAATGGCACAATACACACTTGGGTCCAGCCACCGCCCTTCGAGAAGAATGACGATTGCGTAGAAAAGCCCTGCTCCGAAGAGCCCGGCCAGGGTCATTCTCGTGGATCTGCGGTCTGTGAGCAAGCCATTGGCACCTCTCTAGTTGGGACGTCAGGGGCAAGACGCAATGCGTTTACGGTGGTTCTCGGCCGGCGGAAGACATTGTTCTGTTGATTGTCTTTTATACGTTGTTGGCCCTTTTCCTCTTCCTGAAGGAACTCTTGAGTGCGCGCGTGACATATTGGGCCGATACGCCAACGACCTCTATTACCTTCTCTCTATCTCCAAGGCCGCTCACGACCCTGAGACTGGCGGTTGACACTCCTAGTGTCTTGGCCAGCCTCTTGAGGAGCTCTGCATTGGCCTTTCCCCCGTGCGGCGGGCTCCGTACGTTCAGTACTATCTGACCGTCATCAATGTCAGCTATGAAGGTCCTAGACTTGGACCGTGGGTGCACCAGTACTCTCAACAGAACTCCTGATGGGGTTTCTCTGACCGCCACTTTTCATCCGGCCATCTGAGAGAGTCCTTGACTCTCTCATAATCTCTCTGGTCAGACGATATTGAACGCAATGTGGACCTGCACCCAGCCCGGGGGCGCATCTGAGATTAACTTAAATCTTGGACCAGAGGACATCGTTGGTGAGATAGTGCTGAGCACTAGCAAGGGGTGAAACATAGTGTCTGATCCTGTAATGGAAGCCTACACTCAGGCGTATAATAACTCCGGCCAGCTTGTTCAGGCGTTTGGCGTGATTACGACCTCTGGTCAAGTACTGTGGCAGAGCAATAACTGGGACCTCACTCAGGATGCCCCGGGCCTGATTGCGGCCCTCACGAAGGGGGCGCCCTCGGTTGTCCAGAACAACGTGAAGTATAGCACACTACGCACTACACCTGACAGTCTTGTCGCCCGAAATGTCGCTGGTAACGGAATACTGATACTCTCGCGCATCGATAGCGACAAGTTTGTCGTGGCTTGGGCCGCCCCAGATGCTGCTCCCGATCAGGTATACGTTGATGTTGACCGGGCTGCAAAATGGCTCAGGGGCAAGATCTGAGACGCAACTGCCAATGGTGAGTGGGGCTGGAGAGGAGGACTGGCGTGTCACAATAGTGCGGCATCATCTGTGTGTCCACTGTGAGAACGACAAGGCCCTGTCCCTCTCGTGTGCGGCGTCATCCGCAGACGCACAATCTCTCCTCTCCCACATACTATTGGTAGATGTTGTGGGAGCCGTGACAGAGATGACTGCGACGGACAGGATAGGAGATCTCTGGATGAAACTCTACTCGTACAATCCAAAGATTCAAGCATTTGCCGTCATCAAGGATTCACAGGTGGTCTGGCAGACCTCCAACTGGGACTTGGTTCCAGATGCTGAAGTCATCGCTCAGGCTTGCAAGAATGCCCCTCCCAGAATAGTTGTCGGTGGAATCGAGTACACGCGAATCTACTCTGACGACACATCATTTATTGCGAGTGCTGAGGGAGAGGGTGGCCATATTCTCGTCAGCCTCGTAGATGGCGCGACTTGGGTTGTTGGATGGGCCACACCCGATGCGGTTCCCGAGCTTGCTCAGATTGATCTCGGGATGGCTGCTGTCGCACTGGCTGGCACTATGTGAAGAACAATGGACCGGGCGCTAGACTTAGATATTCCTTTTCTCACTATTGAGGTCGAGGGAAATCCTGATGGGTGTTGTGGCGTTCATAATGCTCAAGGTACGATCCGACTCCACGAGAAAGGTCCTTGAACAGGTCAAGTCGTTCAAGGAAACAAAGCAGGCACACATAATCTTTGGTGCCTACGACATGATAGTCAAGGCCGAGTTTGAGAACAACGACCAGCTCAGCAGGTTTGTGGTCGACAAGCTCAAGTCAATAGACGGTGTGATTGATACGGCCACAAATGTCTGTGCCCTTTGAGAGAGGGGCTTGGCCCCTGTGTCTACCACTACTGTGGGAACAGAATCTCTCTCAGTTTGGAGTGGAGTCCGACCCACTCTGGATGGCCACAGGCCTGTATTCTCCTGAGGAAGTTGTAGAGATCAAGCACCTCAGAGTCGATGACATCACCTCTAATCCTCTTGGCCACCTCTCTTCCCGCCTGCGCCTCTATTCGTGACAGGCGGATCATTGTCTCTATGAATTCCCTCTCCTGCTCTGCTGAAACGGTGATGCCGAATACTCTCCCGAGTCTGTCCAGCGTTCTGCGAATCTCGCGTTTGAGCACTGTTGAGTTTCTTCGGTAGGGATGTGGCACGATGACAAAGCCTCTTGCCGTACGTCTGTAGTAATCGGTGCTGCGCTTGCCTGTTCTCACAGTGCCGTACTTGATGACAAACCCCGTCTCGATGAGCCTGGGGAGATGGTGGTACACCTGATTCTTGGTCACCGGCTCGAACTCTCTATCCTCTGCGGATAGTTTCACAATCTCCATCACCGAGAGGGCGTGGCGCCTGACCTCCCGCTGGCGAATGATGAGCTCCCCTGTCTTTTCATCGCGCGTCCTAGTAGTTATCGTGTCGGGAATCCCCTCTCTGAGCACCTTTATGATTGTCAACCTCACGGGGTCATCAATGACGTGCGCTGTTTCTTCATCGGTGACAAACACAAGCTCCCTCTGTGGTTTCTTACCCTCCTCCGTCAACTCCACATTGAGCAGAGTGTCCGTGAGGCGATCAGTATCTTCCGAATCCGTCGTGCCACTAGCTGGGGTCATTATGATCTCTCTCACTCCCTCCCGATATATAAGGAACTAGATTGCGGTTGATATGACCAACCATATACGTTGATATGGTACGTTACACAAACCTTTTATGGCTTAGAATACCAACCATCCTGATACTAATGGTTGGTAGAGTAAACCATCGTGGCCTTGCTGTGTGCCTCGTCGTGTTGAATGACGGTGACGGGCTCACTGCCAACACAACCAGCCGGAGGTGATGGAATGGCGGTCGCAACGATTCGGAGTCGGTCACGTGACAGGGACGTGCGTGTACCTCGCAGGATAGTCTCAACCGATGCAATCGGCTTCGCCTATGTGTACCGGAGGTAGGAAAGCACTAGGGCCTTCAGAGGCCCCCTCCTCTCTTCTTCTTCGGTCTGCCCACAATCTGCCTTAGTCTCCTATTGGGTGGACAGGGCCCGGATCTCATCGCGCTAGGCAGACCTGTCCTACTGCCGGGAGATTTGCAAGGACTGTTGATCTCAGGGCATCGCTCAGGATATCAGGTCCGTCTGATTGCCATGAGGTCCTCCAAGAACAACAGCCCGAAGATTAGGTCGACCGTCACCACGGCGGCGAGAAGGGCTGATGCCTGTCCGATAAGGAAGTAGCCGAGACCGACAATGAAGACCCACGTCTTCTCAAAGATTGCTATCTGCACGAGACCGTGATTCTTCTGGGGATCGAGGCCAATGAGATAGAAGCCTATTCCAAAGGCAAATATCAGGCCCATAAGGCAGTCGAACCAGAGCAGTGTGGGTGGGATGGTGTTTCCGCCGAGATAGAAGTAGGTGATGTCTATCCGCGGAAGTGTCAAGAAGAGGACAGACAGAATCCAGTTCCACAATGCAGCCACAGTGTACATTGCTCTATGATATCTCTCGCGATTCACGAGCGGCCACCGGGAGCCTACTGGGCCCACCGGGATATAAAGGTCCAGCGGCTTACAAGGCAACCTGCTTGTTCTTGGCTGTGCGGAGATTCATCTCTGCTATCTGGAACTCTGGGTCAAGACGTAGAGCCTCCCTGTAGCACTCCATGGCCCGCTTCACTTCCCCCTTCTCTCGCAGGACGACTCCAAGGTTGTTCCAGCCCCGTGGGTCCTCGGGGGCCATCTCCACGTACTGTTCGAAGAGCGGAATGGCCGCCTGCCATCGTCCCACTATCCATAGACAGGTCGCAAGTCTGAAGAGGACCCGTGGCTGCTCCCACTCCGCCGCGAGGCTGGACCTGTAGAACTCCAGGGCGCGCTCATAATTCTCCTCCTCATAGCACAGATCGCCTACGGTGTTGAATGCGTACACGGAGTCCTTGTTGAGTTCGAGTGCCATGTTCAGGCTCATCACCGCTGCATTGTATCGCTTCAGCCGTGCTTGGCAGATGCCGCGGAGCTCCCACGCCTCGTACTGGTCCTCATCCACGTCTATGATCTTGCTCGTCACGGACAACACTCTGTCACAGTCGGTGAGTCGGAATGCCGCCTTTGCGAATGTAAGGAGCGTGTCTATCTCTGAACCGCCCAGCTTCACATACTCGCTGAACGCACGGACCGCATCACGGTATCTCTCCTCAGAGAACTCCAGTCTGCCGAGTGTGGACCAGATCTCCGCCCTCCGGGGATTAAGCCTTGCAGCGGTCTCGAGGGAGGATCTTGCCTCCTCTATCTTGCCCGTTTCATAAAGGAGTGACCCAAGGAGATACCATGCATTGCCTAGCTCGGGGTCAGCCGTGACAGCCTGGCGCAGGGTGTCAATTGCAGCGTGAATCTCTCCGAAGTCGACCAGACGCTGGGCCCTCTTGAGAAGGGAATATGCCTCACTCTCATTCTCTCGCCTGTCCAATGCAGAAGACCTCTGGGAGTTGTGTCGCGTCATGCAGCCGTCCGCATCCTGCAACCCCTGACCCGCGAGTCGCCTTTTCAACAATTCTAATACGTATCAGCAGATTCAAGGCATGTGGCTGAGTCCCCCTCGTTCCACTCATAGTTCGAGTCGGATGGTTTCCCACTTGACGCGGCCCTCACGTACCGCATCTCTTATCTGCCTCTCCGTGCGGCTCAGCCGCGCGTTTCCCGTCTTCACATCGGCAAAGACTATCGTTATGGGCTCCCTGCTGCCACTGTCCTTTGCCCGTGTGTACCCGTCAAAGATTATGTAGTCAATCGGCGCACCAATGAATCTCGCATCAGCCGGGTCGTACCTGAACACGCTTCGAAGCAGGGGAACAATCTGCTCCGCTATCTTTCCCTTCAGTACTTGGCGGCTGCGGTCGGCGGTTTCCTTCCGCAGCTTGTCCTCCTGTTCAGCCCACAGCTGTCTGAACCGTGCCTCCACAACCGCTATCCTGTTCCTCACGTACGCTCTCATCGCCAAGAAGACGATGGCCGCGATGGTCAGCCCGACTGCCAATCCTATCGCAAGATCGAGTGTTGTCACATTCCAATATCTTGGCTCCCGCCTTTTATCTTCAAGTAATCCGTGGGTCTGATGGCGCACAGCCCTCTGTTGCTGTGTCGAGGGGCGAACCATAGTCTACAGAGGCGGGTGCGAGCTAGTGATTCGGAACACGTTGGCGTCGGAGTAGATAAAATCAGTTAAATATGGGGGTTTACTCCATCGCATTGGTAGACTTGAACACAAAATGCGAGTTTCGGATGGTGAGCCCATTGAGAGGACGGGCACTGCTACTTGCTGTCATCATAGCCCTGTGGTTGGTCCCCACTGTATACGCATCGCCACGAACAACAGATGCAAGACTGGTCTATATCTCCAATGCATACTACACGGACCTTGACGGAGACTCCTGCCCTGATGACATCAAGATTCTCGTTGAGTTCGCGTTCGGCGAACTCGACCCGTCGAGGGTTGCCATAAACCTGTGGATCATTCTGCCGTCTGGCGTGACCTACACGTTCAAGATCACCGTCTATCGTCCGCCTGACTGCTCCACGCTACAGATTGACTGTATGAATATGGCCTACGAGAGCGGATGGTACACTATCGACATGTCCGCCCGGCTGTCGGGCACCGTAGACGGTAGGTACGTAGTGACCGACACTTTTGCATTTGACCCGCCCACCGGCGGTGGCCCTGGTCTGCCAACCGTCAATGCGTACTTCTAGAGGGTTGCGTCCCAGTGAACCAAGGGATGCTTGAACTGCTGTTCAAGCTGCAGGAGATGCCTATGGCGCCGGCCAAGCGCCTTGCACAGGAGATTGGCCGTTCCACTCCGACTGTAATCTCTTGGCTGGAGAAGCTTGCTGCAGAGAAGGTGTTTCTTGGGGTCAAACCGTATCTTCGTGTCCGCAGGCTGGGCTTGGAGATATACGACTATCTGCTGGAGACAACATCGTATGATGCTGTTGTGAAGATCGAGGGGTTCTGTGAGCGGCATCCCTACACGTTATATCGTGCAAGGGTGTTTGGCGGTCCTCTCCGCGGAATGCTCGTTCAGTTCCGCCAGCCACCTGCTGCCCTGCCCCATCTCGAAGAGGCCTTTCGAGTCATGACAGATGCTGGCGTCATCAAGTCGATCAGAGAGCTGCCGACTCTTCAGGAGATATATGGTTCGATTCACACGCGCCCGCGACTGGATGCGTGGGACTCAGACCGAATGACATGGGTATTTGACTGGGACTCGTGGTGGGCATCGGAACCGGCGACGGATACGCAGGATGTGAAGCGGGCCGAAACCGGACCTCCAGAACAAGAGCGGCTGGTGATTGACAAGCTAGATGCGCGACTACTTCAAGAGCTGACAGCGAATGCACGGCAAAAGAACATCGACATCATTCGTAGGCTGGGGATGAACCCGAGAGAGGGTAGCATTCAACAGAAGGTCTCGAAACGTATCCAGCGACTGAGAGGAGTCATAGACTCCTATCGTGTATTCATCAACTGGACCCATTTTGATGTCTACAATACACCAATGCTGATTGTCCAAGCAGACCCGTCGATGACCGAGCGGCTCATAGCAAAGCTGCGTGAGGGGACATTCCCATTCTCGTCCAGCATCCGGCGAATACCAGGGGGTTTCGTGTGGTACTCGCGTCTTCCCTCTGCTCATCTCTCGGAGCTTGTTTCATTGATATGGAGAATCTCTCAGAGCTATGAGATCTTTATGATTGACTACAAGTGTTCCCAGACATATGGCCTCTGGGCTGAGACATTTGACGAGGAGATTGGCGACTGGAGGACCGATAGAGACTTTTGCCTAGACGAACCATTGCGATCCATCGGTCTCGCATAGGCCGTTGTTCGGCTCAGTGGGTCGAGGTGTCACTCGTCGGTGATCTCATCCTCTAGTGGAGCCACGAGAAGGACAAGTCGATCACGTCCCACCACTCTGACGGGTGAACCGGTCTTGATGACATCAGTCTCGTCACACCTCGCATGCCAGATCTCCCCACCGATACGTACTCTGCCGTCTGATGTGGTGACATCTCTTATCACGGTGCCTGTCTTGCCAACTACATCGTAGACCACTCCAGTAGTGTCACCTATCACGGGGTAGATCAGATAATACTTGGCCGCTATTAGCACGACGAGTCCAATCATCACGAGTACGATGGCAGCGAGAAGATACCCTGGGAAGAGAAAATAGACTATGACGAGTATCACCGCCGCTACAGCAATGTCATCGAGGTTTATCAGGACAAACTTTGACCGGGCGCTCATATCACTCATCTATGGTATCACCCACGTTACTATCTGCAACGCTTTCCGCGATATTGTATGGCTGGTGTGAAAAAGTCTTCGTCTGGCCGTTGTCGGTATCGGTCGGTTAATATTGGTGCCGCCGATTCTCGCATTGTGGGTTCTGGGACTTGAAGACAGAGCTGATTCAATTTATGGCAGGTGCAGCGGTACTCTCGGCGTTCACCTATGTCCCTATTCTTGCACGCGACTATCTGGGAGCAGACGCGTTCTATGTAACGCTCCTTGTCGAGGGATATGCAGTCATGTCCTTCGTGTCCAGCTATATCTTTGGACGTGCTGGTGACATTCACGGGCGCCGGATTGTGCTTCGCTTGGGTCTGTTGGTGTCTGCCCTGTCATTCTCTCTTCTTCTCCTTGCGCAGGACCAGACGTTACTCTTCATTGTCAGGGCTCTCAATGGCTTTGCAGTGGGAATGTATCCCGGTGCGCTTGCAGCCTACGCATATGACTCCCACATGCCGATGGGCCGGTTCGCATCGTTCGGGGCGCTGGGATGGGGAGTGGGTACATTTGTCACTGGCATTGCAGCATCAATGAATATCCACTCAGCCTTTGCACTGTCGAGCCTGTTCTTTGTCGTCGCCTTTGGTAGTGCCCTGACGCTCCCCAAGGTCGACAGAGTGCGTGTCTACGTCCCGCTGTTTCCCATCGAGACACTAAAGCGTAACTTGGCGGTATACATTGCAGTCCTAATTCGTCACAGCAGTGCGTTTGCAATATGGACACTGTGGCCCCTTTTCCTCGCCGACCTGGGCGCGGACCTGTTCACAATCGGGATCATTCAGGCAGCGAACTCGCTGTCACAGGTCTTCTTCATGGTCTTGCTCACGGACCGTGTTGAGTGCGTTCGCCTGATCACGATAGGCCTCTTGGGAAGTGCTATCACGTTTGTCTGGTTCACTCTCGCCACAACCGTGATTGAGATACTTCCGTCTCAGATTCTTCTCGGCTTCTCGTGGGCGTGTCTCTACGTTGGGGCGTTGAAATACGTCACGGAGAAGAATGTCGAGAGGTCGACAGCGTCAGGCCTACTCTCGTCGATGCTCTCCATATCTGCAGTGTTCGGGCCGATCTATGCGTCCGTCCTATACTATCTGTGGCCAGGCTACACCGCCATCATGCTGTTTGCAGCCCTGATGTCAACGCTTGCTCTGCTCCTATTTCTAGGTGCGAGTCGGGGGGCCGAGCTGGTGAAACATGCATCCGCTCCCCTCGTGACGCCGGAGTCTACTGTGCTTCGCACCGCTATGTGATGCTCTCACCTGTTCTATCTCAGAAGCCTCCGGTCGCAGCACTCTGAGTCATAAGTGCGACACCAGAAATCCCTGCTACTCCACCATATCGCCAAGAGCAGACAAGTTCTCGGGTGCGGGTGCTCCTAGCTTGAGCATCGCTATTGCCCATTCATAGGCCCTAAAGACATCGGTCTTGGTCAGGAATCCTATCATCTTTGTGCGGTCGCGAGGATCGAGGACTACCGCATGACCCTCCTTGCGTTCCATCATCCGGTGCAGTACCTCATCCATCGGAGTGTCAAGGTCGACGACAAGAAAGTCCGTGTCCATCAGGTCCTTGACTCTATATGCACATCCATTTTGGTCGCACCGTTCCTCAAGTGCCTCTGCAATCACGGTCCCGACGATTCTGCCCTCAGAGTCAACGACTGGGAACTTTGTGTGGTGCGTCAGGGTCAGCATGTGCAGGGCCTCCTCGGCGGTCATGTCTGGGGATAGTGTCGTTGGATTGGTCGTCATGACTTGCTTGACCTTGACACTACGTAGGGCATCGATGTAGAGGCCCTTCTTCACATTGATTCCCCTGAGCCGGAGCTTCTCGGTGTATATACTCTCCTCCATGACAGCAGAACCGACTATGTATGAACTCGACACGGCAATCATCAGCGGCAGTATGAGTGCGTAGTCTCCAGTCATCTCCATCGTCATGACGATGCATGTCACAGGTACGTGCGCAGCTCCTGCAAACATGGCCGCCATTCCCACCAGCGCATAGGCTGTTGGGTGTGGGGCGATCTCGGGCGCCAGTGAGTTCAATACCAGCCCCAGAGCGCCACCAAGACCTGCACCAACAAAGAGGGTCGGTGCAAAGACTCCCCCCGAGCCCCCGGAGCCAATTGAGAACGCCGTTGCGAACATCTTCAGCACACCAAATGTCACAAGTGCCAGTATTGGAACTCCTCCGAGCATTGCCGCATTGATGAACCCATATCCGCTGCCCATCACTGCGGGAACGTACGGAGAGCGTCCGGTGAATACGCCGTGATAGTTGAATATGGACTCGAGGACAACGACCCAAGCAGCCAGCAGACCTAGGAGCGCACCACCAATCACAGGCTTAGCATATTCTGTTGTCTTCAAGTTCTTGAAAAACGCCTCGGTGGCGTACAGAATCTTTACCCATATCTTGCTCACAACGCCGAGGGCAAGCCCCATCAAGAAGTAGAACAGTAGCTCGGTGTAGCTGCCAAGTCCCAGTTGCGGGGCCACGAATGATCCCGCCTCCTCACCGAACAGACCATTCGCGACTGCGACACTGATGACCGAGGCGAGAATGACGGGAATGACCGAGATGGCGGACAACTCCCCGACGAGAACCTCGATTCCGAACAATGCACCTCCTAGTGGGGCGCTAAAGGTGGCCGCAATCCCTGATGCGAGCCCACACACGACGAGTGTTCTTGTCTCCAGCTTCCCAAGTCTGAACATCTGTGCCAGTGCCGACCCGGTCCCTGAGCCTATCTGTGCAATCGGCCCCTCCCGTCCACAGGAACCGCCTGAACCTATTGTGAATGCTGCTGAGATGGTCTTGACTATTGGGACTCTAGCACGAATATTGCCCCCCTCAAGCACATAGGCCTCCATTACCTCAGGGACGCCATGACCACTGGCCTCAGGTGCATAGCGCGTTGTGAGGAATGAGCTCACTGCAGAGCCTAGGATTGGCACCAATATCCATCCTAGGAAGCCCACCTGCCTAGGGACATTAGAGAATACATTAGTCAATGCGTAGACGGAATACCTGAAGATGACTGCAACGACTCCAGAGACCGCGCCCGTGATTGCCGCGAGGACGTACAGCGTCACCTGTTGCCTAATCTCGTATCTCTTCAACCACTGCTCATAGGTCTGTTTCTTCTCCGGGTTGTCCCCCGTCAAGGTCCTTCGCCTCCCCCCACCGGCCTCGGCTGGTTCTTAAGTCTAGCGGCAAGGGGACCACTCAGTTGGGGCCAGCAACTCTCCCTCGGCCTCTCGGGGGCCGATCGTGATTGATCGCAGGTAGTGACCTCTGGCCAGAGCCTTGAAACCTACTACTTCAACGGGATGTACTGGGACGACTTAGTCGCACCGATTCCTGGCGAGCCGTGTCGCACCTCCTTGATTGTAGGCGCGAACTCGCCAAGGACATGGCCGATCATCTGGGGAATTATCCTGAACTTGATGAAGTCCTTGCCGTTGTGAACCGCAACAGTGAGGTCGACCATCTCAGGTAGGATCACCATGTCGCGACAATGAGTCTTCACCACTACCTCCTTGCCCTTTCTCTGGGCCTTTCGTGCGGCTCTCAGTTTCATCAGAAGCTTCTTCTGCCTTGGGGGCAGTCCTCTCTTCAGGGTGCGCCGTCTGTGCGAGGGCAGCAGCTCTATCAGCTCGTCCATGCTCATCTTCACGAGTTCTTCGAGTTTGTAGCCCCTGTACATCGGCTCGGCCTTGCTCGACATGTGATCACCTGAGATATCGTACGGAGGGTATAGTCTTAACGACTGGACAGCTCCTTGGACGTTGCAATTTAAGCTTATCTTTTTGGGTCCAGTGTTGGGTCGACCTCTCGACCGCTCACTTCTCTGTTTACTGCCGTGTATCGAGCCGTCCCGCCTTCTGAAGGGCGTCTTTCACCCACGTCAGTGCCTCTGCGAGTCCGGGATCACGGATGAGCGCAAGACGGGCGTACTCTATCGCCTCATCCCAGTTCCCGATCTCGTAGTTTATCTCGGCGAGGTGGAGCAGCGCAAGAGGCTGTTTCTTCTCTATCTCCAGTGCAGCCTTGAAGCTCTCAATGGCCCTGTCTAGTCGCCCCAACTTTCTCTCGATGACGCCCCGGTTGAAGAGTGGAATCGGGTCGCGGGGCGCCATGCTGTGTGCCTCATCCAACAGTGACAATGCCTCCTTTGTCGCCGGGCTGGAGACATCGGGAGTTTCCTGCTGCTCCATCAGTGCCACTGCGAGCGTGACTTTGGCGTCGACATGCGATGGGTCCCGCTTGACAATCTCTCTCAGACGTTCTATCGCCTCGCGGACGTGGCCGTCCACAAGGAGTTTTGCAGCGGCCCGATACTCCTTTTTCCCGCGTCTCAGAATAGGCATGGCAAGTCACTCCTCCCCGACTAAACACACTCTTAAGCAGATTGGCTTGTTATCCCGGGCGATGACGGAGGAGTGATGAATTGAACCGGCTGTTTGGTACGAACGGTGTCCGTGGGACCATCAATGACTCTCTGACTGTGGAACTTGTCAGTGGACTTGCTCGCGCAACAGGTACAGTCTTGGGACCGGGGAGAATTGCCGTCGGGCGTGACAGCCGGATGGGTGGCGAGATGTACGTTTCAGCAGTTGTTTCGGGCCTTCTCTCAACTGGATGCGATGTCATAGACCTCGGCCTGGTGCCGACACCGTGCCTGCAGTTCATGGTACCGCGGCTTGGATGCAGTGGTGGTGTCATGGTCACGGCCTCACACAATCCTCCGGAGTTCAATGGTGTCAAGGTGCTTGGCAGCGATGGCATCGAGGTGCCACGTAGTGCGGAGGAGCAAATTGAGAAGGTGTACCGTGAAGGCGGGCACAGGATAGTCTCGTGGGATCGCATTGGTCGGTACTGGCGTCATCCAACCTCCGTCCGGGAGTACATCGACGTGATAAAGCGCCATGTCGATGTGGAGTCCGTCGCACGGGCACAGCTGACAGTTGTGGTGGATGGTGCCAACAGTGTAGGCTCGCTGGTCACACCACTGCTTCTCAGGGAGCTTGGATGTAGGGTCATATCGATGAACTGTCAGCTGGATGGCAAGTTTCCAGGTCGATTGCCCGAGCCCCTGCCTGAGAACCTTACTGACCTGAGCAGGGCCGTACGTTCTGTTGGCGCCGACCTCGGTATCGCACACGATGGCGATGCGGACCGTGCAACCTTTGTAGACTCAAAGGGCAGGGTTCTGTGGGGCGATCAGTCCTTTGCCATAATCGCATCACGGGTTCTGCACCGCAGGCCGAAATCAATCTTGGTGACTCCTGTGAGCAGCGGGCGACTGATTGAGGATGTTGCAAGGGCTGCGGGCGCTGTGATTGAGTGGACCCGTGTGGGGAGTGTTGATGTTTCTCACAGGATTGTGGAGGTCGATGCTACCCTCGGTGGGGAGGAGAACGGTGGTGTCTTCTATCCACCGCATCAGCCCGTACGCGACGGTGCCATGACGGCCGCTCTGATGCTGGAGATAATGGCCAAGGAGGAGAGACCCCTTGAGAGCCTTGTTTCCGAGCTGCCACAGTACTACAGCACGAAGGCCAAGGTCCCTGTCCCTGCCGACAAGAAGACAGCAGTGCTAGAGGTGCTCCTTCAGCTCACAGCAGATGAGGAGAGAGTCACACTGGACGGTGTGAAGGTATTCTATGACGAGGGCTGGGTCCTGATGCGGCCGTCGGGGACAGAACCACTCTGGCGCTGTTTTGCTGAGGCTCGAACTCAGAACGAGGCAGACATGCTCTGTCAGCGTGGCATCGATCTTATCAGAAAGGCAGTGGACAGGCTCTGAGAGTCACCGACACTGCGGGCAGAAAGAGCAAGTCAGCGGGACTAGAAGTATATGATGTGAAGGGGCTGTATGCCCCCACATCAATGTCAGGTATCTGTGTATAAGCATCACAGATGAAGAAGGCCTACTCCTTCTTCTCCTCTTCTTCCTTCTTGTCCTCCTCTACTGCCTCTTCGTCAAAGTCGAAGTCCTCGAGAGGCTCAGGAGCGGGCGTTGTGAGCATAGTGTATCCAATCCAGATACCGATTACGCAGATCAGCAGAACCGCAAGGAGGATTGGCAGGATGATGAGAAACATCGGGTCAGGACCGAGGATTGACCGAAGCAGGGGATCTTGAATTCCCTGCACCCACTGCTGGAAGGGTGCATTCCACCACGGACCCTGAAGGAGAACGAGTCCCCATGTGTAATATATCGCCGCGAGTGCCGCGATGATGATTAGGAGTGCGCCAATGATCTTCTCTTTGCCCATGAAAATCCACTACCTTCTGTCTTTTGGATTCTGGATGGATTACCGCTTATGCCCCAATAAAAGGATTGTGCAGAGCCCGCAGCCCTACTCCTAGAGACGTGGGTGTCTGGCCTCCTGCCATCCTTGCGCATGGCTTATAATACCGACTTGTCTTCAGCACCTCAATGTTCCAAAGCGGCTATCCGAGGAGTGCATCCCAATGAAGATCATCGTGCCCATTAAGCAGGTCCCTGAGGTCGCCGAGGTGAAGATAAACCCCGAAACCGGGACCCTCATCAGAGATGGAGTACCAAGTATTCTGAATCCATTCGATGAGTACGCAGTTGAGGCTGCAATACAGCTGAAGGAGAAATTTGGCGGAGAGGTCACTGTCATAACGATGGGTCCGCCGCAGGCAAAGGATGCCCTCTTGAAGGCGCTCGCGATGGGCGCCGACCGGGCTGTTCATCTGACTGACAGGGCCTTTGCCGGGGCAGACACCTGGGCCACGGCGTACACGCTTGCCGTGCAGATCAAGAAGATGGAGTTTGATATGGTCATCTGCGGCAAGCAGGCAATTGATGGTGACACCGCCCAGGTCGGCCCAGAGCTGGCCGAGCTGTTGGGTGTGCCCCAGATATGCTACGTCCGTCATCTTGAGGTCAGTGAGGATCAGAAGTTCGTGATTGCGCATCGCGAGACGGACGATGGCTATGAGGTGATCAAGGCCAAGCTCCCGGTCCTGTTGACTGCCACCAAGGGACTGAATGAGCCCAGATTGCCCAATATTATGGGTATAATGAAGGCCAAGAAGAAGCCGATGGATGTCATTGATGCGGCCACACTGGGCGTCCCCGAGGATGAGATTGGACTGAAGGGATCCCCGACCACCGTGAGAAAGGTGTACCCGCCACCCAGACGTTCTGGTGGCATAAAGATAGAGGATATGGATCCGAAGGAGGCGGCCAAGAAACTGGTCGAGTTCCTTGCCAGCAAGGGGGCGATATGAGAGATGGGACTGCTGTACGATAGAGAGACCTGTACTGGATGCATGCTATGCATCAAGGTGTGTAACTTTGGTGCTATCGAGAAGGACGGTGACAAGGTCAAGTTTGACATCGACAAGTGTGTTCTCTGCGGCTCGTGCGAGGAGGTCTGCCCTGTCGACGCCATCAAGATTGAGAGAAGGACTGTTGACGAGGAGGCTCTCGCTGAGTACAAGGATGTCTGGGTCTTCTGCGAGACTCACGAGGGTAGACTGAGGAACGTCGCCCTTGAGCTGGTCACGAAGGCCCGTGAGCTCGCGGACAAGCTCGGCGAGAGGGTCGTTGCAGTGCTCATTGGTCACGAGATCGAGGGACTTGCCGAGTGTCTCATCCATCAGGGTGCCGACAAGGTCCTCGTCGTGGACGACAAGATCTATGCAGACTACTCAACCGATGCATACACCATTGCGATGGCATCGCTCATCGCTCCGCGCAAGCCAGCGATTGTGCTCTTTGGTGCGACCAACAACGGTCGTGAGCTGGCTCCACGCGTCGCTGCACGGCTAAAGCTCGGGCTGACGGCCGACTGCACGGGTCTGGAGATTGATGAGAACCGTCAGCTGGTTCAGATACGACCAGCGTTCGGCGGCAACATCATGGCCGAGATTCTCTGTCCCTACACCCGTCCTCAGATGGCGACGGTGCGTCCCAACGTGTTCAAGCCATCAGAGCCTGACACGTCCCGGACTGGTGAGATCGAGAAGGTGGAGATAAAGGTCAACCCGCTGCAGGTGAGGACCCGCATCCTCGACCGTGTGGTAGAGGTCACCGAGGGCATGAAGTCCGTCGAGGAGGCGGACATCATCGTCAGCTGCGGCCGCGGCATCAAGGACCCGTCGAATCTCAATCTTCCACAGGCTCTTGCAGACCTACTCGATGCGGCTGTCGGTGGTTCCCGCCCCATCGTTGATGCGGGCTGGCTGCCCCCCACCCAGCAGGTTGGCCAGTCCGGCAGGACGGTCTCCCCGAAGCTGTACTTTGCCCTTGGCATCTCCGGTGCCATACAGCACATCGCGGGAATGTCGTCCTCGGACATCATAGTGGCCATCAACAAGGACCCTGAGGCCCCAATCTTCGAGATAGCCGACTTTGGGATTGTCGGCGACCTCTTCGAGGTAGTGCCAGCCATAATCGAGGAGATCAAACAGCTCAAGGAGAAGCGTTGAGCGTGGGCTGCCGCACAGGCAGTCCTTCCTCTCCCTCTTTCCTTCTTCCCTACGGCGCATTCGGTATCACTGATACTGGACCACGTACCAAGCGTCCGCGCTACTGTACTCTGACCGAAGATTTATAAGAACTGTAGTATTGTACAGTACTGATAGTTTCAGTGGGACTGATTGACATGTCCGAGCCTGATGAGATACGAAGAGAGCTTGAAGAGATCAGACGACTGCGTGAAGAGCTACGGCAAGAACTCGATGCTGTCCGACGTGAGCGAGAGGCCCTGAAGACACTACGGGAGGAGACAATCGAGCGGGCAGGAGGGCCCCCAGAGGAGCCACCTGCTCCACCAGGTCCTCATAGACGTGACCGCCCTGGGCCGCCTCCTCCACATCGGCCACCACGTGTTCGAGGACCTCGTCCACCTCACCCGCCTCATCCACCTCATCGCAGGGTGATTGACCTCGATGCACTTGCTGAGAGTCTTGAGGACATGATGGCGGGCCTCGGTGAACAGATTCGGTCAGCTGTGGAGAGCGTGGCGACGAGTTTCGAGCGTCCTGTCGTGCTCCACCATCCCCCAAGAAGGGCCGTCAGACGCAGCACCCGGCGAAAGATTGTGGAGTCCATTCCGCCGGAGCGCATCTCACGAGTGATAGGTCCGCTGGGCAATGTCGAACGGCTGAGGATCCTCAACTTTCTGATGGACGGAGGCAAGACCTTCAATGAGATTGAGACCTACACGGGCAAGACAGGTTCCTCTCTGACGCATCACCTCAATCCGCTGCTGGACGCGGGATACATCGTCAAGGGCCAAGTTCGCGGTACGTACTACATCACGGTCACGGGCAGACTGGCCTACCGTCTTGCGCAGTGGCTCACAAGTCAAGTCGAACGCGAACAGGGCTCGTCAGTGACGCGGAAGGCCTCTGACATCGAGGTGGAGTTCGAGGACGAGGATGAATATCCCGAGAACGAAGACGCCCCATCTGAGGATGATGGGAACACAGACCCGGAGGCGACATAGATGGAGTATTCTGTTGGTCCTGAGCTGAGTGTGACCACACAGGTGTGCAGTGTCCTCGACTCTGACATCTGTAGAGTGGAGCTGGCATCAGGTAGTCTCTGGACACCAGTTCGGCAGGATGAACGTACAGTAGGCCTGGCTGCGTTCGGCCGGGGGCACCTCGTTCTCGATGCCATACTTGAGACGGATGAGGGTGCGGTGGGTGAGTCTGTGACCGTGTATTTGGAGGGTGCCCACGTGATCCTTGGTGGTGTCTTACCGCAGTCAGAGTCCCGTCCGGCGACTGATGACGACGTGAGCGACGCTGGGTTTAGCGAGCTGTCCGAGCTCCACAGGACAGCGACGGACCTCTTGGACGAGCCCGCGTTTCAGCAACTCGAATATACCTCCTCCCGACATAGACTGGTCTTCGGAACAGAGTCTGCGGGTCGGAGAGTGATCTTTGTCACGGATGATGTACGTGCAGTCCTTCTCTGGGGGGACGACCTAGTGGCTCTGACCCGTGAGATGCTCCTCCGTATCGGGAACGGGCGACTCAGCGTGGCGTGGTCAGATGGCAGAGAGATTGTCCTTGGTCATGGGCGGTCGCGACACAGTATCCTGCGCCATCTGTGCAGGGTAGGGCCCACGATGATGTTTGCCACGGGAATATTTCCTCAGAGGCGTCTGCCGTGGTGGGACTGTTCAGACGACATAGACTGAATGTACAACGAGAATCTCCCCCGCATCATCACTGCACCCGGTATACTTTGGGGTCTATCGTGCAGCTAGTGCGTGTTGGACCTGAAGACTGTAGAGGGAGTGGTACTTACCGCGCTTGGCCACAAGTTCGGAGTGAGTACCCTCCTCTACTATCCGCCCATCCTCCAGGACAATGATTCTGTCAGCTTGGACTATTGTGGAGAGCCTGTGCGCGATCACAATGGCCGTGCGCCCACGGAGAAGCATCCGCATCCCCCTCTGTATCGCATGTTCTGTGTATACATCCACTGAACTTGTGGCCTCGTCGAGCACAAGGATGCGAGGATTCTTCAGCAGAGCCCGTGCGAAGCTTATCAGCTGGCGCTCGCCCTCGGAGAGTCGACCCCCTCTCTCGCCCACTTCGGTGTCAAGGCCGTCCTGAAGACTCTCAAGAACACGACGGGCGCCTATTGTGTCGAGGGCCCTGATTACCTCTTCGTCGGTCGCATCAGGTCTACCATACCTTATGTTGTCCCTCACGGTGCCCATAAACAGAAACGCCTCTTGTAGGACGAGCCCGATTGCTGCGCGCAATGACCTCTGAGTGACCCTCCTGATGTCCACCCCATCAATCTCTATGCTACCGCTCCTGATGTCATAGAATCTGTTGAGAAGGTTGACGACCGTGGTCTTTCCGGCACCTGTATCGCCGACTATGGCAACAGTCTCACCGGGCTGGATCTCAAGACTGAAGTCGGTGAGGATGTCAGTCCCCTCGATGTAGCCAAAGGTCACGTTCCGGAACCTGATGTGGCCTCTCACGTCTGTCAGGTCAATGGCATCGGGGACATCTCTGACTGTGGGTTCTGTGTCAATGATTGAGAAGACCCGTTCTGCCCCGGCAAATGCGCTCTGGACGTTGGTGTAGAAGTTGGCGATGATCAATATCGGCCTGAAGAACTGGTTTGTATACCTGATGAAGAGCACAAGTGTGCCCAGTGTCAGCGTGCCCTCCATCAGTCTCAGGCCACCAACCCAGAGGATGAGGAAGATGCCTATTCCACCGATGAACCTGATGGCGGGAAAGAATGTTGCCTGGGCCTTGCCAGCCTCGATATTGGCCCTGTAGTCGAGATCGATCACCTCATTGAACCTCGCAATGCTCGTTTTCTCGCGAGCAAAGCTCTTTGTCACTATGGCGCCAGCAATGGATTCTGCAAGGCTTGAGGTCACGATGGAGATGGTCTTTCTCGTCTTGCGATATGCGCTCTTTAGTTTCCCTCTGAAGTATATCGTGGCGACCAGCAGCAGTGGCATTGCCAGTAGGGTGACAAGAGCCAGCTGCAGGTCAACAGTGATGATGATAGCTCCAATCATAGTCACAATGAAGACTTGTGCAAAGGTCGTGATCAACCCACCATTGAGGAGTTCTCCCATCCTGTCGATGTCATTCGTCAGTCTGGATATCACCCTGCCGCTCGTGGAACGGTCATAGAAGTCTTGAGACATCATCTGCAGTCTGTCGTACAGGTCCTGCCGGATGTTGAATATCGCCCGTTGTCCCATCCCGGTCATCAGATACTGCATGGAGTAGCCTGTGAGCCATGCGGCAATCTGCAGTCCAACATAGAGAAGCGCGGTGGTGGCCAGAGCGTTCAGGTCACCGGTTGGGAAGTCGATGTCTATTGCATGCTTGAGAACAAAGGGACTGTACAGGATTGCGGCCATATTGGCGGCCATCAGTATGATGACTGCAAGAAACTCCTTGCGATACACTAGGAGATAGCCCACCATCCTCGCCAGAAGTGTCCTGTCCGGATAGTCGTAGCTCCTTGCATCGGGATCGTCCTGCTCGTCGAGATGATAGCCCATCCTCTACGTCACCCCTCCTGTGTTTCCACTGACGTCCGTTGCAGTGCCCTCGTTTCCATCTCTGTCAAGGTCTCGTATATCCCTGCATAGATGCCGCCTGCAGCCAGAAGCTCCTCGTGCGTTCCAATCTCGACAACACGTCCTCTCTCCATCACGACAATGAGATTGGCATTCCGGATGGTGCTCATCCGGTGAGTGATGACGAACGTGGTCCGCCCTCTCATCAGATTCTCGAGTGCCTGCTGTATGAGCATCTCCGTCCTAGCGTCTACCGCGCTCGTTGAGTCATCCAATATCAGTATTCTGGGGTCGGCGAGCAGGGCCCGTGCTATTGCAATCCTCTGTCGCTGACCACCACTGAGCGTGACCCCACGCTCTCCCACCATCGAGTCATATCCCTCTGGTAGCCTCTCGATGAACTCGTGTGCCATGGCAGCCCGCGCGGCGGCCTCTATCTCCTCTTGTGAGGCATCAGGTCTTGCAAAGGCAATGTTCTCCCTGACAGTGGCGGAGAACAGGAACGGGTCCTGATGTACGATGCCAATCCTGCGCCGGAGGTCAGTAAGACGATACATCCTCACGTCTATTCCGTCGACCAGCACACGGCCTGGCGGTCTCACAGGACAGACAGTACCGTCTATCTCAATCTTCCCATCTTTGGCATAGTATCGTCGTCCCTCAATCTCCACGCAACCGTGTTCGTCCAGTCTGTACGTCCTGCCCCGATACTGGATAGTCGGACTGGGGTCAACATCGTAGAGCCGAGGAATCAGTCTTGTCAGACTCGACTTGCCAGACCCCGTTCCTCCGACGAGGGCCACAATCTGCCCGGGTAGGACTCTGAAGCTGACCCCGTCCAGAATCATTCTGTTTCCATCATAACCAAAGCATACGTTCTCGAACTCCACCTCGCCCTGTATGTCTGAAATCTCCACAGGTTGTTCCGGGTCCCTTATCTCGTCTTCGTGGTCGAGAACATAGAAAGTCCTCTCCGCAGCGGCCGAGGCGCGTTGATACATCCCGATTCCCCAGCTCAGGAATCTGGCTGGCAGGATTAGCATTCCAATGAGTGCGACAAAGGCGACGAACTCGCCGTACGTGAGACTACCCTCGACGAATCTGACCCCACCGACATAGACCAGCAGACCTGTGATCACTCCCAGCAGTGCTGGCAGCAACGGCTGATACAGCGCCGCCAACCTGAACGCCCGTGTAGCCACATCTCTGTACTCCTCGTTGGCCCTGCGGACGCGCTGTCCCTCTCTGTCCTCCGACGTAAAGGAACGGATTATCTTGATGCCCACTATGTTCTCGGTCAGCACGGAGCTGAGCCGGCCGTACATCTGTCTGGCCCTGAAGAACACTGGTCTGACGTGTTTCGCAAAGGCGACACCGAACAATGCGACGACTGGTAGGGCGACAAACATGTACATTGTCAGGCCGGGACTGATGAGCCACATCATGACATAGGTGCCTATCAGCTGGACTATGCCCATGAATATGACACGGTAGCCCCAGACGAGAAACTCCCTCATCGTAGTGACATCGGTTGTGACGCGTGCGATCAGCTGTCCCGTTTCGTTTCTGTCGTAGAAGGCAAGATCTTTCTCCATCAGCGCCTCGTAGAGGTCCTGCCGGAGTTCGTATATTGATCGATGCGCCGAGAGTACCGCACCGTACCTCGCGATGATGTCAAACACTGAGTAGAGGCCCGTGAGCCCCAGATACAACAAGGAGTATGGAATGAGGAGCGCTGGGTCGGCACTGGGAATGACGCTGTCGATGATGGTCGACAGCACTGATGGAGTGAGAACATTGAAGGCTGTGCCAATTGTGGCCGACACTAGAAAACCAAAGAACAGTCTCTTGTGGCGAAGCGGATACTGCGTCAGCCTCCATATGTACCCCATTCTCTCACCGTCAGTACTATCAGATCATCCGAGTCATTGATGCGTTTCATCTGCACTTCTCGACAAGAAGTCTTCCGAGATTCTCGCAGGCCTCGATGTCCTCCTGTGTCGGATGGCCCTTCACTCGCAGTGGTCCGTCACCCACAAACTCTCCACCGAGTTCCCGCAGCCTGTCAGCCACAATGCCTGGAGCCTCTCCACTCCACCCGTAAGAGCCAAAGGACGTGACCTTTAGACCGTCCAGCCGCGGAAGCTCGGCCATTATCTGTCGCACCTTTGGCAGAGGCCTCTTCATCCTAGTCGAGCAGCCCAGTGCCAGCGCACATGCATCGCCTAAGCCGTCAAACTCTCTAGCACGTTGCAGCACGCACTCGCCACCAGCCTCAGTGATTCCTCTGCATATGGCCTGAGCCATTGCCTTTGTCTTGCCGGTCGTGCTCTCGTAGACAACAAGAATCTTCATCGTTGTTCCAGCTCCCTTCTCACTCCTGTTTGAAAAGCCTTCCAAATCGGCATCGCACACTCGTGTGTCAGAGCGTATTTGGTCGTACCGTCCCATCTATATCTCTGAACGCTCACAGTCAACGGGTGTCATCTCAGGAGTTTCTCAGAGAGAAGGCCCGCAGATTGTGTGATCTGCTCGTCTTGCATTACGGGGACCACATATCCGCTCGGACGTTGCCACCGGTGGACGAGTTGGTCCTGACCATTCTCAGTCAGAACACCACCGACACGAATGCCCGTCGGGCATTCGAGGCACTCAAGGCAAGATATTCCAGTTGGGATGATGTTGCCGGGGCACCGCCCTCGGATGTGGCCGATGCCATCCGCTCCTCAGGAGCATTCCGGGTGAAGGCCAAGAGAATACAGACAGCATTGCGCGAGATAAGGCGACGTATGGGCAGCATAGACCTGTCATCACTGGCCGAGATGTCGCTCGAGGAGGCAAAGCAGTTCCTGACATCGCTACACGGCGTCGGCCCCAAGACAGCTGCAATCGTTCTACTGTTCTCGTTCCATCGTCCTGTCCTCCCCGTCGACACACACGTCTATCGTGTGACCCGTCGCCTCGGTCTGATTGACTCAAGGGTTTCTCGGGAGAAGGCACACATCATCCTTGAGGGAATGATTCCCCCTGAGTGCATCTTCTCGCTGAATCACAATCTTGTCCGTCACGGGCGTTTCGTCTGCCGTGCAAGGTCACCCAAGTGTGATGAATGCTTCCTGTTCGAGATATGTGACTATGCACTCGTAGGAGATGCTGGGTCCATCCGACAGGGGTGACAACCTTCAAAAGAAGTGTGATGGAATGAGGCCGTCATCCTTGAGTGTGTCACTTGGTGTGATCCCCCATGGTCCTTCCGATACTGGAACCCTCTGCATGGGAGCCTCTGTTGGTCATCGGCCTCGGCATTGTGCTCGCCTTTGCGGGAGCAGTCGTGATGAAGCGACTGGGAATACCGCAGATACTGGGATTCATGCTGGCCGGGGTCATCCTCAGTGTCCTTGGCGTGATCACCTCGGATGTCAGGGCCGCACTGTTCCCGGTCGTCAATCTTGCCCTTGGGATGATTGGCTACAATATCGGTCTTGAGATTCGTAGAGAGGTCTTTCGTGGCAAGACGCGTCAGATGGGGACTATACTCGTTCTTGAGTCAATACTGACGTTTGTCGTGGTCACACTGCTGACCAACCTCCTACTCTCAAACATCTATGTTGCAATTGTCTTTGGCGCACTTGCCAGTGCCACGGATCCTGCCTCCACTGTGATGGTCATCTGGGAGCGTAACTCGAAGGGCACACTGACGGACACGCTGATGTTCGTCCTCGCCCTTGATGATGTGGTGGCAATACTTCTCGCGAACATCTCCATGTCGCTGGTCACAGTAGCATACTCCGGTTCTACTCTGCTCGGTGATGCACTCCTCGTCACACTCTTCGACATAGTCGCTTCAGCCGGCGTTGGTGCAGTCTTTGGTGCTGGAATGGTCTACTTCATTAATCGGGAGGACGACCGAGCCAAGCTTCTTGAGTTCGAGCTGGGCCTGATAATACTGCTCGTCGGGCTGATGACTTGGCTGCACCTGAGTGCAATCCTGTCGTGTATGATCTTCGGCTTTGTAGTTGGTAACTACGTCAGTCCTGAGAAGGACCCCGTCTGCCACACACTCAAGGTCGTGATGTCGCCGGTCGTGATGCTCTTCTTTGTGATTGTAGGTGCCTCGATCAATGTGTGGAACGTCCTGAGTCTGACCACGGTCCTGCTGGCGGTACTCTACGTGGGTGGTCGGAGCGTTGCCAAGTACGTCGGCGCATACACTGGTGGCAGGCTGACGGGCGCCCCCTCGGTCACAACGAGGTATCTCGGCTACTGTCTGATGTCGCAGGCAGGTGTGGCGGTGGGTCTCTCGCTCATTGTGGAGGAACAGTTTGGTGCCGCGGGCCTTGCCGATATGGGCCTCCTGATTCTAGACGTCGTTGTCATAACGACGATGATTCTGCAGATACTCGGCCCCATCTTTGCCTCTGAGGGTCTCCGGCGCGCAGGAGAGTATCCTGTGACATGCGCCCCCCGAACGGGGGTGGCCACAACAGGTCCTCCCAATGAACGCTCAATACTAGACGGCGGTCCTCCCGATAGCGCGCCACCTGACCCGTGATGCATGCATCTTATGAGGCGACGCCCGCATTGTCTTGCTATGTCGTCAAGCAGAGACTGTGTCAGAGATCAGCCGTGGAACGTCCGATGCGGTGTGAAGAGTCAGAAGGGCATCTGTGCCATTGGCCACAAAGTGGGTGATGAGGTCCTCTTCACAGAGAGAGGCCTGCGTGGCGAGCTATGTATCAGTGCTTTGTACTCGATGCTACCGAAGGTGTTCGCAATGATGTTCAACGCGTACTTTCCGTGGCTTGAGAATCAGTGTACTGCCATTCACGCGTGCCCCGATGCCGAGAATCCCGTTGTCTTTGAGTTGATGCGGGTCGAACGCGAGAAAAAGGATGACGAGTAGGTGGATCTGTGATATCGCTCCGTTTCCCACTCACGAGTCACTCTCTCTCATCTCGCTGTCGTTCCCAAAGGTTTCAATCATGTCGCGATGGACCGCATCGCTGTCTGGACGATTGGTCATCACAATTAGTGTGCGGCCGTACCAGCCGCAGTCGAGGCAGTAGTAGGCCGGCTGGAGGGCCCCAAGAAGACCAAGGTCAACCTGAGATGTTATCTGAATCACTCTGAAGCTCTTGCAGTTCGGGCAGATGGGGATATCCTGTGAGATACCCTTCTTCTTCATCTCTTCAAGAGCGTGCCTGACAAACTCAAGTCTACGAAGCTCGACTAGCTCCCTCCTTGAGAGCACAGAACCTACCGTGTTGCGCAATCGCAGCATCTCCACAAGGTGATACCGTGATGTCACCTGCGGCTCAGGAAAAGACACCGCGTACCACTGTTCGGTCCCGCGTGCACTCAACTTATTAATTCATTTACGCATTCCGCTCACAACCGCGTCAGCGAGGTATAATCATGTCATCCGAGTTACGCTCCCTCGGACAATCACCGTGCCGTACGCACATCCTCCCGCCGTGGGGTAGCAGTCTAGTCACCCCCCGCAGTCCACTCGGGGTGCAGTCTCTCCCCCATAATCCGGCTGCAGAATACTCCGCGGCGTCTGTCAGACTGTTCTGGAGTTGGTCTGCTTGAGCGAGCGCCCCGGCCTGAGTGGCTCACTGATCGACATTGTCATTGTTGTCTTCTCCGTCGGTGTTCTTCTTGGGTCCGTCACTGTCTGGATGGCGTCCGCGACAGTCTCGCGCGAGATAGTCTTCGTCACAACAACGGTGGCACTCGTCATTTCTCTAGTCCTTGTGATCAGCGTGGCTGCTCTCGTTGTGGTTCGACTTCACAGACGCGTGGCCCGTCTTGAGCAGTCGTTGAACAATCGGGATGAGAGGCTGCCCGCAGTGGAGCCATCTGTGGTTGTCGTAACTCTCACGAACATCGAGCGTCGGATTCTGAACCGGCTGGAGGAGAATGATGGGATCATCGCACAGGACGAGCTCAGACGTGTCACAGGTCTGAGCAAGTCCACACTCAGTGTTTCGTTGTCCTCGCTGGAGCGAAAGGGGCTCATCCGACGGGAAACACGGGGCAGGACGAAGATTGTCCAGATGGTCTCCAGTGTGCGTCGATGATATCGTCCCTAGAACGGTCTGCGCCTCAGGTAACTCTCCATTGTTGTGAATCAGCAGCATAAGCCCCTCCCTCGTTGGCAGAGTGAACGGTTCACAGCGAACATCTATTACTATCCACTCCGGAAGATGTTCCAGAAACAATCTCCAACGGAGGAAAAGAAGAGCTATGAAGCGCCACATACTGTTGGCCGCACTGATCGGCCTTCTGATAGGGACTGCAGTTGTCGGGATCGTGCCGGCGCACGCTACGACGCCCTCTGCGTCGCATCACGCTCTGCAGGCCTTTGAGCCATTCGAAGAGGTTCAGCCAGGAGTCTACCTCTACTGGCAATGGTGGAATGAGAGCTATACGGAGAGCTCCCCCAGTTACCCGAATGGGAGTGATGACTGGAGCGACGGCTGGGATGACGACTGGAGTGAGCCCAACTGGACCCCGGCTGACGGGGGCGAGTTCTTCTACTATGTGATGGATACGGACGGCAACGGCTACTGGATTGCCCAGAATATGCAGTTCAAGTCGAACTTCTCGTGGACTTGGAACAATCTGCTGGTCAGCATAGTTGTCGATCCGGACGGGTCCTACGTGTCTTGGCTTTCAGGCCAAGGTATCGAGGAGGACATCTGGGAAGTGATCTACAGCGAGGAACCGGAGGCACTCACAGGCGACGAGATTGTCGTCTTCTCTGGCTTCTACTACGCCGACACCTACAGCAGCTATCTCTTCAACATTTCATATGAGTGGTATGACGAGGAGATGCATCCTGTAGACCCGAACACCGTGATTCCTAATCTCGCCGAAGGCTACGAGTGGGCCGCCGCTATGAACGAGTCGATCAGTGATTCGTTCGAGTGGTCCTACAAGGGATTCGGCTATGACATCCACGAGATGGCTGTTGTCGCCAACCAGACACGGTGGATGGAGCACTACTTCATGGGTATGAGTGCGTTCAACGACACCAATGGTAATGGAGTTCTTGACCTGGTGTACAACACTATTGGTATCGACTTCAATGGGGACGGCCAGGTCGACTGGACGTATCAAGAGCTGAACGACACAGCCTCAGAGACCGCCTATGCCTTCTACTCAGAGGAGGCCGAGCTCGGCGCAGTTCGGACACCGTTCGTAAACTCGGATGGTCAGATTGAGTGGGGCGCAGAGGTGACGGACATCGATGGTGCCTTCTATTCGGACGACTACTGGGCCTCGATGATGCCAGCGATGCCAGGTGGGTACGAGATGGGCTGGGGTGAGGATGACCCCTCAGAGCCTGTGTCAATACCCGCGACTGTCGACTCGATGTC
Source organism: Candidatus Thorarchaeota archaeon (assembly GCA_029855935.1). GTDB lineage: Archaea > Asgardarchaeota > Thorarchaeia > Thorarchaeales > Thorarchaeaceae > B65-G9. The sequence goes on from JAGSHN010000012.1 coordinate 71,404, forward strand.
CATGACGTACAGGTTTGAGATGACAGACACGGCTGCGGTTCTCAAGATAGACCAGTACGTCGGCGATTTCCACCAGCCTGGCACGAGCGACCCCGTACCGGAGCTTGAGGGACTCAGTCTCTCTCTCGCATACTGGAGCACGTTCTCCACATACAACCTCACGGTCGAGAGTGACGACGAGATCGTCTTTGGCGATGACTACGAGGCGGAAGAGGAATTGGTCATAGAGCCTGTCCCTGTTTCCAGTGGTGACGTTTCGTTCCAAGTACAGGACGACCTACTTGCCTCGGTCAACTTTGGAGGCACCTACGTCTGGGGCCGCGATGGTCAGACATATGATGTGGGGACTGCCCTCTATCCTCTCTTCGAGTTTGAGATGCCCTTTGAGCAGGGTGGTGGAGAGGGTGCTTTCCTGACTGAGGCTGGTCCACTCTCTGGCGGGGTCTACTACTACAGCTCATCCTACAAGAACTGGGACGGATACTCGATCACTCACGACCCCATGTTTGAGGTCTATCCCGATGTGCCCCCAGGGCAAGTGAGTAGCTACGTCAGTGGCCTCGTCACCGCTTCCACGGTCCTCTCAATCGGTGGCGTAATCGCTGTAGTGGCAGTTGTAGCACGCATATACGTGCTGCGCAAGAGGAAGTGATTGGGCCGCGCCGCCCTCCCCTCTTTTTCTTTTTTTTCTTGACTCATCTGTGTGATTAGCATCAATCTGTGCGCGGAAGACTATTTTACCGCTCTGTGTTCCTCAGTCATCTCCGCAGATGAGGTCAGTACCTTGAACAAGACGAGTATTCTATCGTGGTTTCTGTTGGTGCTCATCATATCGATAGCTGGCACCTTGAGCGCCCGGTCCGGGCCAATCCAACAGAGTAGTCTCTCGGATGATGGCGGCGCTGTGATAGTCGACCATACGTGTGTCAATCTTGACATTGTTCCCGAGCGGTGGATCTCAGAGGCCAAGAGCGATCTCCGGGTCCACTATGCCCACACGAGTCATGGTGGTCAGATAACCATAGGCCTTGAGAGACTGATGGCCTCCAACTCCTCTCTCGGGGTCGACATAGGCGATAACTATCTGCCAGACTCCAGTGGTCTGCTGTGCATCTATGACGGGAACGATGGCGAGTCATATATCACTCCTGATCTCTACTGGCAGGCACCGGACGGCCTGCAGATGACACAGAACACGCTTGATGCGAACCCTGAGATATCAATCTCCCTCTGGTCGTGGTGCACGCAGCTCGACTACTACTCAGAGGAGTCTGTGCAGGAGTATCTGGATGCAATGGCATATCTGGAGTCCCAGAACCCGGATGTCACCTTCATCTATATGACAGGCAATGCACAGGCCACTGATGAAGGGGGCTACAACCGGTGGCTGAGGAATCAGATGATTCGAGAGTACTGCATCCAGAACGGGAAGGTCCTCTTCGACTTTGCAGATCTCGACTCGTGGAGTAACGGCGAACAGGCCACGTACGAATACGTCGATGGCGACACGACCTATTCGGTACCTGTGGAGCATCCAGACTTCCACGGTGATGAGGCCGGACACACGACCTTCACCAGTTGTGAGCAAAAGGCGCGTGCATTCTGGTATATGATGGCGATGCTGGCTGGTTGGACGGGACCTGATGGCGAGCACTCTACAACACCCTCGACGACATCCTCCGATACTTCGGCCGGAGGTTCAACCAACACACTGTGGTCCTGGGTGACTAATTCACAGACACTCATCATAGTTCTCTCCGTGTTCGTGGTGGCCGTCGCGGTGATTGGCGTCCGACTGCGCAGGAGAGGCTGATGATCCGGACGCCCACGTGGGAGCATTCGCTCACCCTGCTCCGGTCTAGTTCCTTCCCCTCAGTCTTGGAATGAACATCGGCACGCGTCTTCGATACTCGGCATACTCCTCACCGAACTCTCTGAGCAGTTCGGTTTCCTCCTTGTGTGCCACTAGGTAGTTGACCAGACACACTAGCGGGGTGGCGGCTAGGGAGTACAGGGCCGACAGGATCAGTGTCATGCCGATGTGAGACAGCACACCCCCCAAGTACTGTGGATGCCTCACGAACGAGTACACTCCAGTGGTGACAATTTGCTCTGGCCGGTGTAGTTCCGCGACGCGCAGGCTGACCGCGCGAACACCCGCCACACCTAAGATGGCACCTGGTACGAGGAAGGCGAGTCCTAGCAGCAGATGGTCCAGAGGGATGGAGATGGCCCACATACTCATGTTGCCAGCTGGCACTATGTTGAGCTTGAACCTCTCCTGGGGCGCGAGCCAGACTCCAGCCCAGAATCCGAAGTAGAGATATCCCGACACCAGCCCGAGCTGCTCGCCTATCCTGTCGCCGCGTTCCCTGCCGTACTTCTCTCGGAGCTCTTGGTGTTCATACGACCTGAAGAGGAGAGGGAGGTCGAGGAGGAATCCCACCACACAGAGAAGGAACAGTAACGCCACATATCACATCAATGACGTCCCATCTTATCTCCCCTACGCTGCCAAGCTGGGCAGACGATGAGTCGTGCCGTCGTGCTCGTCTGCTCCCTCGACTGTTGTGATATAGGAAAGAGATTTCTAGGAGCGAGTCAGATGTCCTGTACGCATCTGCGGGAGTCTTTGTCTTGACGGAGCGTCGGGTTGCCACTCAGATGTTATTGCTCTGCGTTCTGGGTGCTCTGGCCATCTTCAGCTCAACGATGGCCAAGTCGCCTGTGCTACCTTACTTTGCCAAGTACCTGAACGCTGGGGACGCGGAAAGAGGTCTGATTGGTGCCGCCTCTCCTGCAACTGGTGTTCTTGTCAGTGCGCCCGTCGGGGTTCTGATGGATCGGAAGGGTCCCAAGCTGCTTCTATGGACTGCGGCCTTTCTGTTCGCATTTGTCCCCTTCCTCTACTTCTTTGTGACAATGCCAATCCAGCTCTTTGTCGTCCGTTTCATTCACGGATTCGCTACAGCCATTCTCGGGCCAGTGGCACTGGCCATTGTGGCTGGCTGGTTTGGAGAGGACCGTGGCGAGAAGATGGCGCTATACTCCTCGTCCACAAGAGTCGGTCGTACGATGGCACCACTCGTGGGCGGTTTCCTGCTTGCAGTGCCCATCTTCGAACAGCTCGGTGTTGATGTCTATCGAGGGGTGTATCTCCTCTGCGGCCTTGTTGGTCTCTCAGTCCTTGCAATGGCGATACTTCTCCCCGTCGAGGTCGATAGGATCTCTAGAATGCCCTCTCCGGAGAACACCGTACCCATCTCTGCTGTACTGAGAAGGGACGTACTGGTGATATGCGCTGCGCAGGCTGCGACCTTCTTCTTCTATGGCGCGTACGAGTTCTTCTTCCCCCTCTTTTGGGAGGAGCAGATTGGGGCTCCTGAATGGATTGCTGGCCCTGCGTTCACTCTTCTGACAATCACCCTGTTGGTGGCAGGCCCCGTATTCGGCCGCATATCAGACCGGCGTGGCCGAGTGCCATTCATAGTATCGGGTCTGTTGTCGCTGAGTGTCTTGGTTGCATTTGCCACGTTTGTCCCTGATATGTTGGTACAGTTCGCATTGATTGTCCCGATTGGCCTGTCCATTGTGGCCACAGATGCAACAACCTCGCCCCTCGTCACTGAGCGTGTAGACCCATCCCAGAAGGGCACGGCGCTTGGTCTACTCAGTACAATAATGGACGTGGGACACTCAACAGGACCGCTGGTCGTGGGTCTTCTGCTTGTGCTCGGTGGTCACAGCTATGTATTCGCCTTCACTACCGCTGCACTCTTTCTGTCACCTATCCCCCTTCTTGTGCTCCTGATATTTAGGCGCAGAATGAGTGAAGTGAGTGAGCATGCGGCATGACCCTGAAACGGGTCATACCGCTAGCATTGCTGTCTGGCCGACAGATGGCAGAGTACCGCCTATATCTTGCCCACCAGACTGACAGACGGTGCTAGGTCCTTCTCACCAGGCTTCCATCTGGCCGGGCATACCCTGCCCTCGTGCTCGGAGACATACTTGGCTGCGAGAAACTTCCTGTGAATCTCCTCGATGTTGCGACCAATGTCGTTGCTATGAATCTCCGCCGACACGAGCTTGCCATCAGGGTCAATGATGAATGTACCCCGCAGAGAGAGGCCTACGTCCTCCAGATACGTACCGAACATCCTGCTGAGCCTTCCTGCAGGGTCGGCCAGCATCGGGTACTTGACCTTGGATATGGCCTGGGAGTGATCGTGCCACGCCTTGTGGACGTAGTGTGTGTCAGTGCTGACGCTCATTATCTCTGCGCCCTCCTTGCGGAAGTTCTCATAGAACTCGGCTGCATCCTCAAGCTCCGTCGGGCAGACGAAGGTGAAGTCCGCCGGATAGAACAGGAGGACTACCCACTTTCCCTTGTAGTCCGAGAGCCTGATCTTTCCAAAGTCGTCCTTCTCGGGGAGGTATGCGTCGACCTCGAAGTCTGGAACCTCTTCTCCAACCTGTATCACGTTGTCCAATTACATCACCGGACTTAACGATAGTGAAGTAATATTAAACGATTTCGGTCCGGCATCATCTCAGGTGTTGGGTTCGGTATGGGAGATTGTTATGGCTGGCGCAGACCGTCCTGACCTCATCCCACGTACCTCTCCTATCCTTGCCGCTATGCCCCCTGCGATTGCACTAAGAAGCCAGATCTGGCTCGGGTCTGTCACTGGTTTCGCGGCCCATATCTGTGGCCACAGTGGATGTCCACCGACAATCCAACCCAACAGGGAGTCGGAGACAATGGCCAGCAGGAGCATTATGAGGCCTGCAAGCACTCCTTTGACAACGGGACAGATGTGGAGGCGCAGGCTGCAGCCCTGGTTCATCAGATTGGAGTAGGTCACGGGAACTACCACAACCGGCACAATGACCAACCGGGTCCACCAGAAGAGCGAGAACTCAACGGACAGTCCCAGCATGACACCAACTAAGGTCGTGATCAGATAGAGCGGTAACCAGACCTTGACAATCCACATCCATGTCTCGATGTCAGACCTCACAGACATTGTCTTATCGCCGTCCGAAGACATGTGGTGATACTAATTACTGATGTGATGTGGTGCTCTGCCTGATGCGCGCCGGGGGACCGAACACACCCTATGAGACGATATTGGGAACCTTGATAGGAACGGGTCTCACAATATGACTTGGTGAATATGGCTCGGCACATTGTGGTCGCGGATGACATCTACCTGCGACTGAAGGCGCTGAAGAAGCCAGGGGAGAGCTTTAGCAACGTGATCAGACGCCTGATAGAGGAGGCAGACGCAACGATGCCTGCAAGAGTGCCCGCGTCAACCTCTTGACAGCTTATGGAGTTACTCGGTTCAGTACCCTTGGGAACGCGCATGCGTCTCTGATGTGATCCAGCTTGAGGAGCCACCAGACAAGCCGTTCTGTGCCAAGTCCGAACCCTGAGTGTGGCACCGAGCCGTATCGTCTTAGGTCGAGATACCACTGATAGTCTGCAGGGTCGAATCCCTCTGCCTTCACACGCTCTATGATGTTGTCAAGGTCCTCCTCTCGTGCGCCACCGGTGGTCATCTCGCCGTAGCCCTCCGGGGCCATCAGGTCGGCCGATAGGACATATCCGGGATTGTCCGGGTCGCGCTTCACATAGAACGGCTTGATCTCCTCCGGGTATCGGTAGATGAAGAAGGGCCTGTCAAAGTGGTTTGACAGTGCGCGCTCGGCTGGGGCACCAAAGTCTGTCCCGGGCCTCATGTCGATGCCCTTCTCCTGCACAATCTTGACCGCCTCATCATAGGTGATCCTCTTGAACGGCGGTCTGATTGAGAGCAGGTAGTCAGGGTCGCGTCCGAGTGAGCTGATTGCGTCAGGCATCTTCTCAGCCACTGTCTTGCATATGTACGAGAAGAGATGCTCCTGAACCTGCATTATCTCCTCAAGGCCCTTGAAGGGGCACTCCGCCTCGATGTGCCAGTACTCTGTCAGGTGGCGGACAGTCCTAGACTTCTCGGCGCGGAAGGATGGAGTTATGGAGTAGACATCGCCAAGCGCGAAGATGAGTGCCTCTAGATAGAGCTGTGCGCTCTGGCTCAGGTATGCCATTCTGTCAAAGTACTTGAGGCTGAACAGCGTTGCACCACCCTCGCATGCGCTGCCCACAAGGATTGGTGGGAAAGTCTCCGTGTAGCCGTTCTCGTAGAACCATTCGCGTGCCGCGCGCACGACCTCCGCCTTGACCTGCATGATCTGGGTCAGTTTGCGGCTCCGGATCCAGAGGTGTCTGTTGTCCAGAAGGACCTCGACCGACTGATCCTTGGTGATTGGGAACATGTGTGAGGGACCAATCAGCTCAAAACCGGTTATCTCGAGCTCAATTCCTCCGGGCGCTCTCTTGTCCTCCTTTGCCAGCCCAGTTATCTTCACAGACGACTCTATACCAAGATTCTCTGGTATCTGGACCTGAGGGTTCAGATTGGGATGATGCACGCACTGGAGTACTCCGGTTTCATCACGCAACACAATGAAGGTTGCCTTGCCGTGTATCCTCTTCCTGTAGACCCATCCTCTGATGGTGTAGGTCTCACCGGGTACTTTCACGTCACGAATCTTGACGATGCCATCCGTGCTCAATGCTCATCCCACGTAGGGGGCCTCATTGTGGACCTTATAATAGTATGGCCGTTGCTGACGGATTTCTTTCTGTGGCTCCCTACAGCCCGAACGAGTATACGTACAGCACCATCACAATGACGGCGATTATGAGCGAGGCAATTACCTGCCACTGTCTTGGCTCGGTCATCGGTTCCTCGACACGTGTGTATCTGAACCTGTCAAAGAAGAGATAGGCTATGGGCAGCGTGATGATGGTCGCCAGTATCTGGTCCGCGATCCAGTGCTGCCTGACGAAGAGGGTCGATACCATCACTGCAATGGCAATGGGCCAAGACACGTAGCCATACTCTCTCTTTGCCCTCCAGAGGGCGTATGCTGAGAGCAGGGACATTGAACCGTGGAGACTGGGGAAGCAGTTCACCTGTACATCTGTCTGATAGAGCAGCCTCACCTGTTCGGAGAAGAAGTCTGTCCCAGTGACTATCCGCTCGGGACCGAGCACAGGAAATATCAGATAGATCGCGTAGGCGACGAGGCTGACCACCACATATGAGATGAGCATGGCATTTCTGAACTCGCGCTGGACAAACGAGAGATACACGTAGCTGAAGAAGATGAACGAGTAGAACACGTACCAGTAGATTATGATCACCGGTGGAATGAGTGGTATCATCAGGTCCAGCGGTGTCGCCAGTGTCACCGGTGCATGTATGTGCAATGACAACTCTGCCACAGGCGTGTACAACAAGGACACACCAAGAATCACAAGGATGGTGATGATGCCATACAGTACCCAGATGTATTCTCTCACGTCCGACATTGCGGTACTGGGCATCTCGTCCTACCAAAAATACGTTCCTCTTCAATCTGGCACGTCGCGTACCCCACTGTGAGTCGGTCGATAACAAGAGGCCGAGTCTTGTAGAGAAGAAATGGTGGACGAGGGGCTATGCACCAAGAGGCGCAAAGACCCTCATCCTGTTGCTGTTGCCGGAATCCTACCTCTGGATGAGCCCGTATCCGTAGGCTGGGTCCCATCCGGACGGGCCAAGATCCAGTGCGGTGCTGTGGAGATATCCACGAATCGTGTTGGTTCCCGTGTCGTCAAAGGTGCCGACGGGCATCTTCCCGTTTATGGCAATGATAAGGGCCACGAGTCCGGCCACGTGGGGGCAGGCCATCGATGTGCCCGAGAGGGTATCATAGCCGCCACCCTTGTAGGTGCTGTAGATTCCGACACCTGGGGCCGTGACCTCGACGTACGACCCGGTGTTCGAGAACGACGCCACCGCGTCATCCTTGTTGGTTGCACCAACAGCAATGACCTCTGCGTACGCGGCCGGGTAGGAGATCTCCTCGGTGGAGGGGTCTCCGTCACCCTCATTGCCTGCTGCAGCGACGAGTACAATACCCATGTTGTAGGCATGGATGATCGCGTCGTGGACCTCTGTGGGCGCGGATGAGGCTCCCAGGCTCATGCTGATGACATCGGCATCATCAGCTGTGCCCTCGATGCCATCAGGACCCTGACAGGCAAGGTAGATTCCTGTCACAAGGTCGCTCCAGTCACCTCTGCCTCCGTTGCCGAGGACCTTGATAGCGTATATCTCGACGTTGGCGTACATTCCCACGACGCCATTGCCATCGCGAACAGCTCCAATGGTACCTGCGACGTGAGTGCCGTGTCCGTTCTTGTCATCGGCGCTTCTGCCACCAGTCGCATCGACGGTCCACTTGATGTTTGAGACAAGATCCGGATGGTCAAGGTCTATCCCAGTGTCGAGGATAGCGACTTGGACCTTCGTTGTGGGCTGGTCTCCGTCATAGTTCCCATTGAACACTCTCTCGATGCCCCACGGCGTCTCGGGGTCGTTGTCTTGCCACGGGTATGTTGTTTCGTCGCCTCCACCCGGCCCCGCCCAGGGCGGTGGTCCGACTAGGGCGACGAACCCTTTGTGCTTCGGAGTCACTGCAAACGCTGCCACCGGGAAGGTGGACACAGCGAAGAGAAGCAGGATCAATCCGGCGAGGGTCTTAGTCTTCACTTTCTCTCTCACCTGTCAAAGGAGTCTGTCCGTCATTCGGCTGACAGACTGCTCTCCAAGTGCCCTGCCACCTAATAAATATTGGGTGAATTCTATAACCTACTTGGTGTAGAGTATATATTTCACCCAATAGTCTGGGATACGTTCGTCGCAACACTCTGATAGAGTTCCATCATCCCATCTCTCAGCGGGTCAAGTCTTAACTCATAGGCTCACAGAGTTTATATAGAATGTCGTCAGACCGTCCGTGATGGTCATGGCCCGGCGTAATCTCATCTCCATTCTTCTCCTCTCCGTCCTGATCATAGCCGCATCATCGACTGTTGCCTATGCCTCAAGTGTCACAGTCCGGAGCAGTAATAGACAGGTCTCTGTCACGCTCTCAATTGTGGAGGCATTCTATACGGATGCGGACGGGGACGGATACGAGGACGACGTTGTCGGTTATTTCGACATCTTTCTGGGCGGCCGACAGCGCTACACAATGGACATCTCTCCGGCATTGACTCTGCCCTCTGGAGAGTCCTACACCTACCTCTACACGGTCAACACCCGTCTGTCGACACTACACTGTACGATGTACTTCTACGACCACGCGCTGGAGAGCGGAAACTACACATTCAGTGTTGATATCGTGCTGTATACGGGTGGTGTTGCTGCAGGGCAGACCCACTACTCCTTCGACCCACCGGGCGGATCTGGCGATGCAGATCCGTGCGGCTTCCTTGTCGTGAGCGCCTGACACTCCTCCTCGTGACGCGAGTCAGCTCGGTCCGTGGAATGCCGCAGTCCTGAGGGCTTTGGGGGGCCAAGACGGGGTGAAACAACAATGCCACTATCACAGCTTGACCTAAAGATACTGCATCTAATCGAACTGAGGCCCACAATCTCAGTTCAGGAACTGGCAAAGATGACCGGTGTGAGCTGGATCACAGCCAATCGTCACATCAAGAAGCTGAGAGAGGACCGTGTTCTGTCAGACCCTGTCGCAGTGTTCAATCCCGACCGACTGGGCCTCGAACGTCACGTTGTTTTTCTAGAGGCGACAGGAGAGTCTGGTCTGCAGGCGCTTGAGATTGCATGCGATGTCCATCCCTATACTCACTACAGGTCACGGGTGTACGGCCCGTATCCCGGGCTCTTTGTCCAGTTTGACATTCCTCCCGTAGGTGCCACCCTACTGCAGGAGTTTCTCGACGAGCTGGCAGGAATGGGGCACGGTCAGGTCCGTGTCTCTCGTAGGAGTTCGGGTTTCAGGGCGTCGACCATCCCGAGCCTCACACTGTTCGACCCCAAGACGATGACGTGGCACTATGACTGGACTAAGTGGACCGAGCAGATAGGGCGCCTATCCCCGAGGCTCGAGCGCCCTGGGGTCTCTCGTGGTGCGGATCAACGCCTCAACCTCACTGAGGCCGACCTTGGAATCTTGCGCGAGCTCACCTCGAACGCCAATCTCAATCAGGCGATTCTCCAGAAGATGTTCTCCCTATCACAGAGCACGGTGAGTAGAAAGGTCATCTCCATCCGCGAGCGGTTCATCGAGTCCGTCCGTGCTCAGATTGACCGGTCCCGGTTCGACATCACGTCCACCAAGATGTTCTACAGCGAGAACGTCGACGATGCCACCCGAGCCCGGCTCTTCAATGCATTCTCTCTTGACACTGCCCCGCCGTTCCCGATGTCCATCGACCTGCTCGATGATGGCGGTGTCCTGTTGTGGGGGCGGATGCCACCCTCTCACGAGCACAATCTGTTCTACGCGCTGTGGCGGTACCTGCATAACCTTCAGGTGTTCACGATGGACACAGTCCGCGACCACAGCCGCCTCTACTGGTTCTACCCGGCGAACTACGATGTCGAGTCCCAACAATGGAGATGCGACCGCACGTGGATGGTGGAGCAGCCCCTTGATGACCTGCGCAAGGCCCTGAAATAGGCATTCTCCGGTCCCTGTCTAAAGTATCATGACCGGACGGTGCCGAAGAAAAAGCGGGGTGGGGGCACGGAGGGCCCCCAATTCCTAGGATGTGTCCCTGTGCGGGACAACTGGTGTCAGCCTACCTCAGGAACTTGCTGACGAATGGCGAGGTCTCGCCGCGACGCATGAAGTGGCCCGACGGTCCCTCCCCGAGGAACTCTGAGAACCACGACTCATGCTCAATCTCCTCGTGCAGGATGGCCACCACGAGCTCGTACGTCCTATGATCCTTTCCCGCCGTCATCTTTGCAAGCTGAGTGTAGCCCCTGACAGCACATCTCTCCGCCTCGACAAGGACCTTCAGAATCTCTCTGACATCCGTCGGGTCCTCGGGGAGCAGGGCGGGTGGGCAGGCGGACATGTCGTGGAACTCCTTCATGTCCTGTGGGAGCTCGCCTCCAAGCTCGTATATCCGTGGTACCAGTGCCTCGAAGTGATTTCTGTCCTCGACTCTCGCGACCTCTGCTATCTCCTTGAGTCCCTCTCCCTCAAGTCCTATGAGGTGGACTCTGAGAATTGTGTAGTAGTAGTACGTCGTCAGCTCGGCTGAGGCATTCTTGATCAACAGCCTGAGGAGCTTGTCCAGGTCGACCCCGGCATTCTCCACCATCTCTCTTGCTACTCGCGCCATTCTATCACCTTACTTCTATCTCGAAGTAACTTCTATATAATAGTTTCTACACATATCCTTATATTCAGCCGGTTCCAGTCCTCTGCTGTGATCGCCCAACTCAAGAGACATGGACTACGGCTCACGCCGCAGAGAATGGCCATACTACGCACGCTAGAGGAGATAGGTCATCATCATCCCTCCTTCTCCCAAGTCTGTTCCGCGGTTCAGAGCGACCATCCCAACATCAGTCAGTCGACCATACTGAAGAACCTCGAGGCCTTTGAGAGGATTGGCATCCTACGCAGCTTTCACTATCGTGGTGAGACCCGATACGAGCTCAACCCTGCGCCGCACGTCAATCTGATTCGTGAGGACGGTGCAATAGTCGATATCGAAGATGATGCCATCAGGGGCCTGCTTGTCAAACTCCAGAGGGCTGTGGCAGAGAGAGTCGGCGCCGACGTGGATCGCATCCTCATAATCGCTGAGACTGAGCAGAACAGAGGCTGAGTGCGGTGTCGCGTGGACTTCCCAATCCTTAAGTGGTTTCACGATAATATGTTCTGTTGACTATTGAGGTGAAACTTAGTGCAGGTGAGAAAGAGGGACGGTTCTCTCGAGGCATTTATGCCTGAGAAGATCGTCGTCAGTGCTGTGAAGGCGGGCGCACCCTACGAGGTCGCCCGTGAGATTGCGAGTTCCTTCAAGGCGTCATCGGATGTCGTTGACACGCCCAGCATCCGCGAGTACGTCCTCAGCGAGCTCAAGTCACGTGGTCACACGTCTGTTGTCAGTAGCTGGGAGAGCTATGACAAGGAGAAGCGCAAATCATAGACATCGGATACACTGATCGCAAACGATAACCATAGAGTGCATAGTAACCGGGCACCACAGAGAGAGGCGAGCGGACTAGATGCCGTGCGCCTCTCGACTATTGCTTTTCTACTGTTTCTCGTTCGTACTGTTTGCCTGCAGGGAGCAGTTTCACTATCGTATACGTGACGCTCTTGTCTGCCCGGCTCAGATCTGTTCTCTGTGATGATACATTCTCGCGAGGGCGGGCTCTGTCAGCCTGCTACTGCGTTACTGTTCGCAGGAAACACCTTGCAAGCCTCGTGCGAAGGAGGACCAGACTGTTGCCAACGGCCCGACCGTTCATTCTTACTCTCGGAGGCAACTCGCCCCCGCCTTGAGTCCAAGCTCGAAGGCACGAGAGTTGGCGTCACGTGTCTTTGGCGGCACAAGTGCTAGGACAGCCTCGCGGACCTTTTCCACGGGGATTGGAAAGTCCTCACAGGCACAGGCTGCACCCACAAGAACGGAGTTCTCAGTCCTCGGATTGCCAGCCTTCATCGCCAGCCCGAGTGAGTCAAGCACCACCACCCTGCTCGTCACGGTCCTGACCCGCTCCTCTATCATCTCCAGCGTGACGTAGTTCCTCTCCTTATCGGCAATCAGCTCTGCTGTCTCGATGGGTGAGGGCATCACTCTGTTACTCATGATGACGACGCCATCATCTCTCAGGTATTCGATGTATCTGAGGGCCTCCGTCGCCTCCATTGCAATCATCATATCGGCCGTGCCGTACGGAATGATTGGGGAGATGGGCTCTCCAACTCTAAAGTGGACATAGATTGAGCCACTGCGCTGGGACAGACCGTGCTGCTCTCCTGTCATTACCTCGAGGCCAGCGTCGACTGCCGCCTTACCCAAGATGGATGAGAGGAGCATCAGGCCTTGGCCACCCACCCCGGTGAAGATTATATTGTACGTCTTCATTGCCTCACCTCCATCCTCCGCGGAGCATCAACAGGACAGACCTGTCGGCACTCAAGGCATCCATCGCACAGGTCCTGCTGGATGACCATCTTGCGGTCGCTCTCATCGATGACTATGGCCGGGCAGTAGAACTCCCTGATGCAGGCGTAGATGTTCCTGCATACCTCCTTGTCATTGACACTCGGTACGATCTTCTCGCCACGCTTCTTCTTCTCGCGGTCACCGTAGAGTGCGCACTCGCGTCTTGAGATGATGACATTGAACCCCGGTCTCTGTATGGCCTCCATTATTGGCTTGACGCACTCGCGTGTCTCGTACGGGTCGATGATGGTGACAGAGTCTGCTCCAAGGGCCTCGAAGAATCTCTCCATGTTGATCTTTCTCGCTGGCGTGTGACCTGCGTCGTAGGTGCTGTTGGGGTTCGGTTGCTGACCAGTCATTGCGGTGACAGAGTTGTCGAGGACGAATAGTGTGACGTTCGAGTTATGATGAATCAGGTTGACGATTCCGGGCAGGGCGGCGTGATAGAGCGTCGAGTCGCCGACCATTGCAATGACCTTGTCCTCAAGAGCCATCTCCATACCTGCGGAGAGGCCCACAGACGCACCCATAGCGAGCATCGAGTCGCTGAAGTTGTTCGGAGGCAGGAACGCCATCGAGTAGCAACCTATGTCGTTGTTGAAGACGATCTTGTCCCTTATCTTGAGTCTGGTGAGCGCCTGCCGGAATGCCCACAGAGTGCCTCTGTGCGGACAGCCGGGACAGAAGATTGGCGCCCTATCCGGAAGGACACCCTCCTTTGCTCTCTTGGCCCTCTCGAGAACGGCATCGTAGTCCACGCTGGTTTCCCGACCGAGCACACCCGCAAGGACACGTTCGACAATTGGAACATTGTACTCCAGCATCTCAGGGAAGTGTCCGCTCCGCTTTCCAATGATGCGGACCGATGGGTTCGCGTCCTTTGCCAGTGCCGTGATGCGTGTCTCGAGAAACGGTGAGAGCTCCTCGACCACAATGACGGTGCTCACTCGTTTCAGGAAGTCTGCAATCTTCCTCTCGGGTAGCGGATAGAGTGTCCCGATCTTCAGCACTGGGAGGCTCACACCGAGGTTCCGCATTGCCTCTTTGACGTGGAGATAACAGACGCCGGCTGTTATTATGCCGACGTCGCCCTCGCCCTCATCGACCCGGTTGAACTCCGACTCCTCGAACTCCTCACGTATCCTCTTCACCTTCTCAAGGAGCCTGGCCTTCAGCTCGCGTGCGACTGCTCCGACGGTGAAGTAGCTGTCACGGACATCAGCCCATCTCTTCCTCTTGAACGGTGTGCGTTTCAGGTCGCCCAGGCGCACCATCCCCCGCTGATGATTGACCCGTGTTGTGGTCCTCACGATGACGAGGGTTCTGTACCTCTCGGAGACCTCGAAGGCCCACTTGACCATGTCGTAGGCCTCCTGTGCGGTCGACGGTTCGATCATAGGGACGTAGGCGGCCTCACCGAAGTATCTCCCGTCCTGCTCAGACTGTGATGAGTGTGCGTGCGGGTCGTCCGCGATCAGGCACACACAACCCGCTCTGAGTCCTGTGTACGCCATACTGAGCATAGAGTCGCTGGCGACGTTCATACCCACACTCTTCATCGAGGTGAACGACCTCATTCCCGCCATTGATGCGCCGGCCACGGTCTCGAGTGCAACCTTCTCGTTGATGGCCACATGCATCCTGAAGTCACCGAAGTGCGTCAGCACCTCGCTGAATGTATCCAGTATCTCTGAGGTGGGACTGCCCGGATACGCTGCGACAACCTTGACATCGGCCTCAAGCGCTGCTCGTACGACTGCCTCGTTCGTCAGCATCAGCGCTGGGCCGTGATCCTCTCTCTTGACATCCTCCACTGTCATCCTTCTGCCGCCTCTGAGGTTGGTCGGTCTAGATTCCCCCGCCACAGATTAAGTATTGTGATGTACACACGCTAGGTGAAACGGCAGAAGCAGGTAGGTGCCCGTAGTTCCTAAAGGCGAACAGCACGAGAGTTACGACCCGACAAAGGTTGGAGAATCAGACATAGTGTGCCCAGGGGCGTGCTATCCTGTTCTGAGAGAGATATAATGCTTTATTAGCACTAGCAGGTACATGGTTCTCCACATAGTTTCTGACATTGGTGGTGATGAGGTGAGGGTTAAAGGAGGTCGGTTGAAGAAGAACATCGAGATAGATGCCGGAGAGTGGGAATATGTTGAGATTCCGTGTAGGAGTGGCAGCACAATATACATTGATGCCTATGAACTGGATGGAGAAACATTCAACGTGTACATTGTTCCTTCAGATGATGTCAAGCGTGCACCCATTCTTGGGACTGTGACGGAATTCGATGAAACAAAGGCGCTCTGGTCTAAGGAAAAGGTACCAGAGATTAAGAAGAAGTACGTAGCAAAGGAACGGGATACACTTTACGTCTTTTTTGATAACTACCATGCCAAGTCTAGGTACAAATCAATTGACATCGACATCCGAGTTGAGCATCCGCCGCTATCGGTGGGTGACGAACCGTTACGAGAGAGTATCGACATCGATCCTGGCTATCTAGAAACGATTGAAATAGATGCCAAACAGGGTGACGTAATAAGAGTCTTTGGTCGCGTCACAAAAGGCAAAGACATCACAATCCACGTCCTGAGCAAGATCTACGAAACCCCTGACTACGTCCACATCGGCAAGTCGTACTATACAGCCGAGAAGATTGATGAGATTGACATAGACTATCAGTGTCGTAAAACCGAACCTCTCCTTGTGGTTCTAGACAATACATATTCTCGTCGAACAATGAAGACGGTTGATGTGTCAATTGTTGTCATACGGGGTGGCGAATCTGGAGCCGGTGAATGGGTTATCTGTCCTTTCTGCCAGCAGAAGAACCCTCTTGGCTCTACCGAATGCAGTAACTGCGGGGCGAGGCTATAGGCCGACTTGCAGCTTTGATCTGCACAGAACGGTTCTCCGTACGAACCTTGACACAAGAGAAGATGGCTGCCCACTGGGGCCGCCTTTGTCCTTCTGCGGTTCAAAAAGGAGCTGAGAGGACCGAAGTCCTCTCTCAGTGCGTCTAGTCGAACTGACCCTTCTGGCGGTACGGGAGGTACTCCTTGCCGAAGATCTCCCTACCCATCACTATCTTCATTATGTGCGCGCCGCCCTCGGCACCGATGGTGTAGGAGCGGACGCCCCTGTACGAGGCCTCAAGCGGACACTCCTTCGTGTAGCCAAAGGCGCCGTGCCACGTCATCGCGCGGGTGATGATGTCCAGAGCGTCGTGCGGTGCTCTGTACTTCGCCGCCGCGGTGAACTTTGCGACATCCAGAGCAGTGTAGTTGGGATCCTTCTCGCGGTACACCTTGTCCATCAACCAGGCAGACTTGTAGGTCAGGCCTCTGTCTGCCTCGAGTGCCATCCACGAGTCAACGGCCTCGAACATGATTCCCTCGAATGCCGCCAGCGGTCGACCGAACTGCTTGCGCTGCTTGACGTACTCGACACCGATGTCGAAGGCACCCTCGGCTGCACCAAGGCAGGTTGCCGCTATGAGACACCTTGCGGCCGAGAATCCCATCATAGCGTAGTAAAAGCCTCGACCGCGCTCCCCGATGATGTAGTGCTTGGGAATCTCGACATCCTCTATGTTGAAACCGCCGGTGGAAACGCCCATTCTACCCATGTCCTCGAAGAGGGTGGTTGTGATCCCGGGATGGAGGCCATCGCCCAGGTTGAGTGGGAGGATGAATGCGGTGAAGGCCTTGTGGTCGCCCTTCGGGTCCTCCTTCGCGAGGGTGAAGTAGACACCGCCGTACTTCTCGGACTCCCTGACGCCGCTGATGTAGACCTTCTCGCCGTTGAC
This sequence comes from Candidatus Thorarchaeota archaeon, assembly GCA_029855935.1. Lineage (GTDB taxonomy): Archaea > Asgardarchaeota > Thorarchaeia > Thorarchaeales > Thorarchaeaceae > B65-G9. Next base: position 88,320 of record JAGSHN010000012.1, read on the forward strand.
CACGAAGTTATCGCCCTTGGGCTTGATGATTGTCTTGGTGGAGTTGACAAGGTCGGAGCCGCCAGTGGGTTCTGTTGTGGCGATTCCGAAGAACAGGTCCCCCTTGGTCACACGCGGGAGGATCTCGCTCTTCGCCTCGTGCGTACCGTACATGTCGAATATTGCCGCCCAAGATGCCTCAACAAGGTACATCACGGGCAATGCGATGGAGAGGTCCGCACGCGCCAGTTCCTCTGCCGCGATGCAGGCCATCACCCACGAGAGACCAGCACCACCGTACTCCTCGGAGACAGTCGGCGCCCACAGCTGCATCTCGGCCATCTTCTTGATCAGGTCGCGTGGGATCTCGTGATTCCTGTCGTAATCCTGCCAGACTGGAGCGACATACCTCTGAGCGAAGTCGCGAACGGCCTCGCGGAACATTCGCTCCTCATCAGACTCTTCGAAGTTCATCTCAAACTACCTCGTTCTTCTCGGGTTCCGTTGTCGGTTGACTGGCCGGCCTGAATCTTGGGTCACTTATAGATATTCCCAAAGCCGACCGTTGGAGGTAGCTCTCTGTCGGACAGGACAGACGCGGCCGGGACACTTGCTGTTCAAGATAGGTGCGCGTCAGTCACTCCTCTGAGTCATCACTCGATTCTGCGCTTTGTCTCTTGGACCAAGTCCATGTGACGGAATCCTCTGACGACAATCCACTGTACAACAATCGACGCAACGAAGACTGCGAGGACTGAGAGGATCATTGTCTGGGCGTAGATGCCCACGAGGAACTCGAAGAAGTCGTTGTTGAACGCGTTTGCCAGCTCGTTCAGGGCCGCGTGACTGAGCGGCACACCAAGTGCCAGACCCACCGTGGTGACGACCAGATTCTCCACAAGGAACAACCGCTCGATGAGAGATGGCGAGGCTCCCATCATCATCGCCGTTGCGACCTCTCGTCTGCGTTCGAGGACGTTGATGACCGCAGTGGTCAGGACCACCGAGCCGGACAGCGCCAATGACAGCCCTATCAGAATATCGAGAAACAGCCTGAGTTCATCCATATACCGGGACATGTCGTCGGCAGCCTCTGCTGGCGAGATAGCAGAGCGTACTCCAGCAATATGTCTGAACACCCTCTGTCGAACAACAGAGGTGTCTTCCGGGCTGCGGGCCTTGATGTATATCGTGTTGGCGCCGATCTGTGCCTGACCCACCAGACCGCGGGCCACCGCATAGCTCATCCAGCAGACTAGGGTGGTACTCTCCACGGTCACTCCCGTTACGAGAACACTGGAGTTGGCCATCGTGAACGTGTACCTGAGAGGATAGAATGATGTCACATTGAATCTTGGATGAAGAACGTTGATGTAGTCACCCTTACCAATGCCGAGCCGCTTGGCAGTACCGCGAGTGATGACGATTCCACTATCGTTGAACGCCCCATCTGGACTGAGGAATTGAAACTGATGCACAGAGTCTTCAGGGTCCTGCACCCTTAGCTGGAGAATCACCCTGCTGTCAGACTGGTTCACAGTTAGAACAGTCGAGAACGTGATTCCTGCGTAGGCGGTCTTGACCTCTGGCCAGGACTCTATCACTTCAAGGTCATGGTCGATGGCAAAGGGGTCTTTGAAGTCCGTGTACTGAACCTGAAGGTCCCAACCCTCTCTCACCCTCATTGCCTCCAGTGTGATTGCGAATGAGTCGTTTACGCCAGCAGTGGATGCCACAAGCACGAGCCCTATCATTATGCCACCAATGGTCGAGATTGTTCTGCGCCTGTTTCGAAACAGATTCCGTAAGACAATCTTGTTTCGCGTCCTCGGCTCCGAGCCTGTGAGACGTTTCATCATCCTCTCCACGAGCGGCTTGCGCCCCATCGTCACTGCTGCCGGGTCATCCCGCATCGCCTCGGTAGGAGTCATTCTCACGCATCTTCGCGCAGGTACCAGGCTGCCCACGACAACAGCGGCGATACCCAGTATCATGCTCGCCAGATCTATCTCGGGGTAGAACCCGTAGTAGCGGAAGGGGACGACCATCATGCTCAGATACGTGTCTGTGAACCAGTGACCAATGGCCTCGCCCACGACCACACCTGCCATTCCTCCCACAACTCCTATGACTAGGCCATAGGCGAGATACTTCCGCATTACGTCGCCACTGCCGTAGCCCAAGGCCAGTGCCACACCCACCTCCTGTCGCTGGGCATTGACCAGTCTTGACATCGTGATATACGTGCCGAGAGCAGCGAAGAGCAGAATGAATGTGGGAAAGATCGAGACCATCTCCGCAATCCCATCGAGGTCGAGCTTGAGTCCGGCATAGGAAGGTTCGTCCTCTCTGGGCGTGGGTGGCATCACGTTGTATCCGCGGTCTACAAGGACTGCCCTCAGTGCCTCCATCGTACGATCCCTGACATCACGTGTTGTGCCGGGTCGCATTGTTACACAGATGTCGTTGGCCGCATCTTGGCTCTCTCCGAGGAGGTGCTGCATACTGCTCAGAGGCACATAGAGCAGACCGAACCTCCGTGGCGAGGGCATCAAGTCCTGCCATGAGGCAGCGATCCAGAGATACTCCGCAGTGCCGGCATCACCAAGGATGTGAACATCTGTTGAGTCGTTCACGTTCCCGCTGGCAAGGAGGTTGAGATGCGAGCCCGGAGTGAGACCATGATAACTGGCAAGCCGTGCATCTACTATCCCCACATACTCATTGTCCGGTCGTGAGGCATTCCAGTTGTCATCGGCAAACCATCTCCCCTCCATAAGCTGAATGTCATTCACAGTCGGGTGCCGCCCCCCTGTCACATTGATGCCGATGACGCGGACCCCTATCAGGTTCAGCTGCCCTGAGTTGTTCTCGAGCGCTGTCATCTCGCTGACAATCCTGCACTCAAAGGAGTCGATCGGGTACGTCTCCTGCAGTGTCGAGATGATGTCAGTGACATTGGCTATGGAGAACATCTCAGTTGAGAGGACGGTACTTATCCTGAAGTCAGCGAGATGCAGACGGTCGTACGTCAGACTGTAGGTGTTCTCCAAGTTGAGGTAGGCGGGATAGAATCCGGAGAGTGCAGCTGTACCAAGCGCGACCATGATTGCCACTCCCGTGAACTGCAGCCTGTGGGTTGCAATATCGCGTCGGACAGAGCGGTACAGGGCACGTCTTGTCAAGTCTCACCACCTCAGCTCTCTGGCCCTCTTCTGTTGCGTGTTGCTCCGCACTTCTCCCACACGACCATCCCGCAGCTCCACAATCACGTCCGCTATCTTTGCAATCTCGCGATTGTGTGTCACAACCACGACAGTCTTGTGCTCCTCTTCTCTGACCCTGAAGAGTTCGGTCAGCACCTCAACTCCCGTCCTGTAGTCGAGGGCGCCTGTGGGCTCGTCGGCAACGATGAGAGCAGGGTCTTTGGCCAGAGCTCGGGCAATAGAGACCCTCTGCTGTTCACCTCCAGACAGTTCTGCAGGAAAGTGGTCAGCTCGCTCCTCCAGGCCCACCTTTATCAGCAGACGCAGAGCGTGCGACCTGATTGCCTGCTTGCTGAAGTCTCTTCGACCGTCTGTTGTGGAAACACCGACCAGTTCGAGCGCAAACTCGACGTTCTCCAGTGCGGTGAGAGTTGGAATCAGGTTGAAGAACTGAAAGACGAAGCCGATGTTCGTCCTGCGGTGTTCCGTCAGGCCGGTGAGATCGGTGGGGAGCTCTCTCCCATCGAACAATATTGTCCCTGATGTGGGAGTATCCACTCCTCCTATCAGATTGAGCAGCGTGGTCTTGCCTGAGCCTGATGGTCCAAGGATGACGACGAATCGCTCGCGCTCAATGTCCAAGTCTACGCCGCTGAGCGCATAGACCTCGACAGTGCCCATCTGATAGACCTTTGTCACTCCTCTGATACTGACCAGCGGATCACTACTCATACTGCGGCCTCAACTCTCTCCTGATGCATCGCGGAGAGAAAAACATTGAGAGTGCATCCTGGCCAGTTGCAATTACGTCGTGTTCTGTCCCATCTCACCCAGTGACGATGACCCTGATGTCACACTCTCTGTCTATCGTCCCACGAAACAGGTATCTGATGTGAATTGTGGCCTCACCAGTGCCAGTTGCTCTGAAGATCCACCTCACTCTCTCCTCATCAGCCCCAGTGATACCGGGCATCTCCATCCGCTCCGGATGAAGGTACTCCGCCTCCTCACGTTGGAACTCCACACACTGGCCGTCGATGGTGAACTCAGCATCCTCTCCAACCGACCCGTGGCGCATATACTCAAAGCAAAAACTCTCTCCAGCTGCGACTCTGATACTGCCCTCCTCGCATGTCACGCGTCTGATGTCACCGTGTGGCGGTCTCAAGCCTCTCACTCCGTCATTGGTCTGGTGCAGTGGTCTTGAGATAGACCGCCGCCACTCAATACCTTTGTGATGCAATCTCTCTCACGTGTTGGGGTACGTGCCACCTGACCATCAGTACAGGTCTGAGGCTTTGATCGGTTCATCTCTTGATAGGCCTCTCGGTCCATAGACAAGTACCAGTATCGTGGCAACAACGAAGACCAGCGGAATCAAGTACAGAGCGCTCACAATCGGCAGGGCCTGTAGAACGGTCATCGCTCCGAGCGCATTCTGGGTGGCGTGAAACACCGTCACAACGAACAGATTCCCGTTCGACGAGTTGAACATCCACACGTAGACAATCGACGCGATGATGTTACCAATGAGGATAATCCAGAACGAGCCATAGATTCGGAGCATTCCACTGTCCTTGACCAGAAAGTGAGGGACGTGCCACGCTGCCCAGATGACACCCAGAATGATGCCCGACACCAAGGCATTGTATCTCTCCTGCAGTACAGGTAGGGCGTATCCCCGCCAGCCAATCTCCTCCCACACGTTCATGACAAAGGCCTGAATGAACATCACCAGCAACAGGAGGGGATCTGGAGGTAAGATTGTCCCCGTCCCCTGGACAACGACCTGTAGCCACATCCCGGCATAGAACAGTGCCAGCTGGAGGACAAAGGCAACTAGAAGCCACCACAATGGAAACTTTCTCTTGAATAGGTCGAACAGCCCTCGTGTCCCCTCTACTCCACGGTGACGACGCAGCACGACAATCGCAGCCACTGTGGGTGAGAATCCTCCCATGATGAGGAACGGGACCACCGTGTCACTGGGAAAGAGACCGTAGGACGACAGCACCCATGGTAGAAACCCGAGGTAGCCGATGACTAGCACAAGTACTGCATATTCAACTAACCCCAAAGGGGCAGTCCCCTCGTCCCTCTCTGTAGAGTGTTCTGTGACCGCCATTTTGTGCTGTCTTGCAGCCCCGCAATAAAAAAAAAACATTCTCGACCGAGGTGGCACCAGCCACAGAGCAACAATCGCTGTGACAGGTCCTATGTGATCACACATGACTGTCTGGTCACGAGCCCTACCCGGTCAGTCTCAGAAGATCCGCGATGTGGTCAATGATGATGACCGATGGATCTAATTCCTGCGGACTGACATCCGACTCGCACCACGTTATTAGCACTGGTTGCATCCCAGCTCGTTGTGCGGCCACCACGTCGTCATCCACGCGATTGCCGACGTAGAGGCACTTGGAGGGGATCACACCAATCTTGTTGGCCACCTTGTTCAGGAGGAATGGCGAGGGCTTTCTGAGGCCCGGCACATTGGAGTACTCGATGGCGTCGAAGAGGTGGAGTATTCCGTCGTTCCTCAGCATTCTTGCTGGATCAGTGAAACGGTTTGATGCAATGCCCAGTTTCAGGCCTCTTCTCCGCAGCTCAATGAGAGTCTCGTGACAGCCATCTATGAGACTGGGTCGTTGTCGAGCGAGAAGATCGTCCCACTTAGCCTGATACTCTCGTGCCAGCCTATCGAGGTTCTCCGTGACTCCGAGGGCCATGAGAAACCGCTTGTCGTATTCGAGCCAGATGTCGTCTGTCGGTCGCCAGTGCTGTCCGACTTGATTGTCCACCATGTACTTGTCCAGCCACTGGCCTGCCGACTGCATCAATATGGCGACGAGCTCGTCGTAGCTGCGCCCCTCGTGAGTTGTGATGCCGAGCTCTGTGAGGAAATCGACACGCAGGTCGTGCGCTGGTCTGTAGAGTGTCCCACCAAGGTCAAAGATGATCGCCTTCACAGATGCGTGTTTCTGTGGCATGACAAGGCTCCTGTGACGTTACTACAACTCAACTCTTTTTAGTACTACCCGGCTCTCCTCACCTGTTTCACATGCCCCCCACCGAGGACCTGTTGAAGTCAGTCGAGGAGCACCTTGAGGCTCACCCCAACGATGCTGCTGCTTGGAATGTGAGGGGCGTTCTTCTCGCTCAGATGAAACGTTTTGGCGAGGCGCTGCGCGCACTCGATCAGGCTGTCCGGCTCGACCCACAGCTGCGTGATGCGCACGTAAACCGTGGCAGGGTTCTTCTCGCTCTTGGTCCCAAGAGGGCCGAGGAGGCGCTGCGGTCCTTTGACCGGGCCTTGGCCATCGCACCCGAGGATGTCGAGGTTCTTCGTGACAAGGCAATGGCACTGAGGATGCTCGGCCGGTCGGCTGATGAGCTTGGATGTCTGCATCGGATGGCTGAGCACAACCCGGATGACAAGGGACTGTGGCTGCGTATTGGTGATCTCCATCTTGAGCTGGGGGAGTTTGCGGAGGGCGTGAAGAGTTATGACCGGGCGCTGGAGCTCGACCCAGAGCTGGTGCCCGCACTGATTCATCGTGCCATAGCACTCTCGCTCTCCAAACAGTGGTCGAGGGCTGTCAAGTCGGCAGAGCGGGCAACAAAGATTGCTCCTGATAATCCTGAGGCGTGGCTTGTCCTCGGCGATGTCAATCTGCGTGCTGAGAGGTACAAGGCAGCCACAAAGGCGTTGAAGCGTGCTGCCCAGCTTCGTCCTGAGGACCCCTCGATTGAGAACACGCTCGGTCTTGTTGCGTTCAAGTCCGGTCACTTGAATGACGCTCTGACCCACTTCCGGCGCGCAGTTTCCCTGAAGAGGGACCACAAGTCAGCACTCAAGAATCTGGCACTCATCCATATGGAACTCGGGGAGTGGGACCGTGCTCGGGATGCGTGGTTGCAGTTCATCAGAGTGGAGAAGAGCGATCCTCGAGCGTGGGACGCCTATGCCACCACCTGCGCGCGGCTGAACGATTTCTGTACAGCTCACGAGGCTTGGGAGCGTGCGAGGAAGATTCTCAAGCGAATGGGTGAGGACGCCGAGGCTGAGCGCATTGCAACGCTGGCTCGTGCGGCAAGAACGAACTGCTCCCGGCTCAAGAAGGCCGCTCGTGCCGAGAGAGAACGCGAGAGGGTGCGCCGCGCGCATCGTGACCCGCGTGACGCGTGGCGCAGGATTCGCGAGAAGAAACGGAAATAGTTCGATGAGTGTCCTCATTCTTGGTCACGGTGCCCCGGCCACTATTGTGTCTATGTCACAACGCGTGGCGGAGCGAATTGACGGAGCCTCTTGAGTGCCACCACTCTATCTCTGCGTCCAAGCTTGGCCTCCTCAAGTGCCTGTCTGAGGAACACGATGGCCTCATCGTAGTTCTTGCGAGGGACGGGGAATGGCACTCCATCCTTTCCTCCGAAGGCAAAGGTCATTCGTACGGGGTCCGACCACGACGGAGGCTCACCGTATATCATCTCCGATATCAGAGCCAGCCCGCGCACGGTCGCCGGACCAATCCCCTCGACTCGGAGAAGTTCTTCGTATCCACGTGGCTCGATCTCATACGCGCGACGCACTGCGTTCCAGTTCATCCGACGCGGCAGTACCTTATAGGCAGGCACCTGCAGTGTCCTTCCGTCAGGCTCAATCCAGTCCAAGAGAGTCGACTGTCCGTAGGGTCTGAGATTCTCAAACATCCGACGCAGGCGTGGCACGCCCTCTTTGACAAGGTCGACGGACGTGTCCCTACAACTGCTTGAGCTGCCAGCCGTCATGTCAAGAACATGTTCCTCGACCTTACCGGATATCATTCCCGAGTGCGGCTCCTCGACTATGTTGTCGACATGCTCAGAACACCAGTGATATCGTCTGGCATCACCGCTCTTGTCATTCATCCCCTGCTGAACAACGGTCCAGTCCCCATCAGCGTCCACGAAGAAGACGTGCTGGTACAGGGAGTATCCGTCCTGAACTGCTGCATTGTCCACCTTCGCCACCATGCGGCTCGTGTCCGCCAGCTGAGCCCCATCGAGACCGAAGTCCTCTAGGGCTCTCAGCTGTTCCGGCACCCTCAGAGATGCCCTTCCTTTGCCCCCGACCGCAACCACGCCGTGCGTTTCAAAGGAGAGCACAGACTTGAGCACACCGCATGTGACGGTGGTCGAGCCTGAGCTGTCCCAGTCGTAGCCCAGCACATTTGACAGCGCCTGAAAGTACACGGGGTCCGCAAGCCTTCTGAGAAGTTCTGTTGTCCCGTACTCGTCGACGATGAACTCGCATATGGCTGACGCCATGGGCATCATTCGCTTGACGAGCCAGTGTGGAGCCCTCCCGGGATGAAGCCTGAGATCGGCAACTCCGGACCTTCTCATCTGTACCAACATGTCCCCTCTGCCCGCGAAGAGAGATAAGCATAACAGGTCGCCGAAACTATTGAATCAGGCCTTGGGTCTCGGACCAAGGACAATGGTCTTCGTCCTTACGATGTTTCACTCGTCTCGACTGTTCTGTGTTTCGCTAGCCTGTTCTCCCTCGTGAGAGAGGAACTTCCTGTAGTATGTGAACATAGTGTACACTAGGGACAGTGACACCACTAAGAACGAGAGCAGCGCCACATTGAAGATGACATTGATTGCCTGTGGCACATCTCTAAAGACCTTGATGACCCAACTATCGCCATCCATCGTCCCATTGACTGCCAGATGGGTGTCACCAGTTGCATAGACATGAACTCTGGTCAAGGCTGTGGCAACTGCCTCCTGATTGGCACTTGATGCGTCGACTAGGTACCTGCAAGAATATAGTGTGCCGTTGAAGTATATCGACACATTAGCCTCAACAGTCGCAAAGGACTGACTGCGTTCTGTGACCACTATGTCTATCCAGTAGTCGTGACCGCGCTCCAAGAGATATGTCAGGGAGATCTGCGGACTTGCCCCCTCCTCAGTATGGATGACGTACAGATCTCTTGCGCTATAGGTGAGCAGCGAGGTCCCAGCGAGGGTGACAACGATGACTATCTGCAAGACTATGACCTTTTGCCATTGCTTCTTGTTCATTACATCTCCGTCCGGCTTCATCCCATTCCTGCGCACCGCGTGATCGCGGTGGCCTCAACACGCTATCTGATGCGGACTCTGATATTACTTTCTGCAACTGGGACGCTGTGGTCCGACTATCGACGCCAGAGTGAGTGAGGTCCTCCGCGAGAGAGAATGGATATTGTACAGCTGGCAAGCCTTTTATTTCGGAGGTCGATGTAAATGTGAGATTTCTCACACCGAGTGATGAATCATGTCTTTCAGTGCTGAGTGGGACCGGGCAGTCAGCTATGAGGAATTCCTGGAGTCGGCCCGAGAGAATGTCGAACTGATGAGAGCACGGTTCAACGACCTACTCATCAAAGAGGAGGAGGCCGAGACTCTCAAGACACTGCAGAACGACATCTACGTGCTGGTGATAGGCACCGACCGATGCTACGACACGGCTGGGAATCTGCCGGTCCTTGCAAGGATGGCCTCACTCTCCCCGAAGATTCATCTCCGGGTGCTGGACAGTGATAAGAACGCCGAGTTTCATCAGTTGTTCAAGGTGAACGGGAAGAGAAAGACTCCCGTGGTCCTCTTTCTGAACTCGCAGTTCGAGGAACTATGTCGCTGGATCGAGCGTCCGAATGCCGCCTACAAGCTCATCAACGAGAAGACGAACCCCTCGCTGGAGGAGCGAAGAGCGCGTCTCAAACAATTGTACAGCGACCCGGAGATTCTCCGACAGAGTATGAGCGAGTTTCTCCGTCTCTTCCTACGTGCTGACTTCATTCTCGGGCGGCACTGAGATGGACGACCTGCGCAGGGCCGACTGGTCCGGGCAGCAGCAGATCTCCGGACTCGCGTCATCGTACAGAGCACGTTATGGAGAGCCCGTATGGCGGGTCCTGCTCTCGCTCCTCGACAGGAGGCGATATCGCCGTGTGATAGATCTGGGCTGTGGTCCCGGCCTGTTCCTCGCCGATGCGGCACAGCGTCTTGGTGCAGAGATGCTAGTTGGACTGGACGCGAGTGTCGAGATGCTGGAAACAGCAAGACAGGTCCTCTCACGGATGGCTCCGGAACAAGATGTGATGCTGGTCTGTCATGACCTCGACGCAGGCCCCCTTCCACTCAGAGATGCCCACCTTGACCTTGTCTTCTCAGGCTATCTTCTCCACGAGCTTGACCGACCCGAGATGACACTCCGCTCGGTGAGCTCGGTCTTGGTTGATGGAGGCCTCTGTGTATCTCTTGACTATGTGTCAGGCAATGAGGAGAGTTTTGTGAAGGCAATGGTCGCTCTCGGAATGGATGAGGGACGCGCTCGAAGTCGATATCCACACATGTGTAGTCGAAGTGCGGCGGACATAGTGCATCTCTTTGAGGCTGCAGGGCTTACTGACATTCGTCACGTGATGGTCAATGGTCACAGAGCTATAGTTTTAGGCACAAACGGTTCTCACTGACGTTGGATGTTGGTGACGCGCGTGTCCCCGGATCGTCGACACTCCCCTTGGGCATATGAGGAACACGAGCTGCATTGCCCAAAGTGTGGTAGCACTCGTGTGGTGCGTGACCTGAACCGGTGGGCTCTTGCACGTGGTGTCCAGCTCTTCAAGTGTGCTGCGTGCGGAAAACGCTTCTACATTCGCGGAGTCGATGACTACAGGCCCACATATTAGGGCTGGTTGTGACTGATGTCTGAGGGAGGTCCTGCCTCTGTACCCGGAGAGACGTTTCCTAAGATACCCTTTCTCGGCGCAGGCACGAAAGGCCACACGCGAGCAGGCCCGTGACGTACGCTCGCTGATAGAGATGCTCTCCGACCCGAGTAACGAGTACATAATTGCAGAGGCGGAACGCCGGATAATCGCGGCTCTTGACCAAGAGCCAATCCCACTGGTTGACAACCGTGACCGTCGTGATTTCCTCATCTATCCAACTGCTCGTCTTATTGTTGAGAGGATTGGGAACCAGCGTCTGAGGGAGTATCAGGCCGAGGCAGAGTCGAAGGCCGTGAACGCCCATCTCTCGGATGAGGTTGACACGGAGTTCGTTGTCCATATGTGCACCGAGTCCTTTGGGTGGGACGTGCGCATCGTGGGATCGGAGCACGAGAAAGACAGGCTTCCAATTCCTCTTCGACTGTACAATCTGAGAATGCGATTCGAGAACTATCTCGAGGTGGCTCCGCAGTTCCATCAGTCGTCGTGGAAGCTCGTCAATCGTCCTCTCGACCGTGGATGGGTCCCAATACGACGTTCCGAACTGGACCGCCTGATCTCCGGGAAGTTTCGTCAGATCATTGTCCAGTCAACACTGGAGGTCCCGACTCTTCTCCCCGCAAGGCTGACGGAGGCTGTTCAGCGCATAGAGAGCGAGCTTGGGTCCAAGATCCGGCGTACCGCACCTCTTGAGATAAGTGAGACGAGCACGAGCGCATTCCCACCGTGCATTGCGCAGATGCACAGCGATGCCTTGGCGGGAAAGAACCTTCCTCACGAGGCCCGATTCGCCCTTGCAGCCTTCCTCCTCAACATCGGGATGAGCACGGACGAGGTCATGAGAGTGTTCAGTGCGTCGCCAGACTTTGTTCAAGACCTCGCGCGTTATCAGGTCGAACATATAGCGGGGCAGCGTCGTGGTGCGGCCTCTCGGGAGGGCGGATACACGGCCCCGGGTTGCAGAAAGATGCAGGGCAATGGCCTCTGTCCTGTGTATCTCGGTTCCGCCTTTGATCCCTTGTGCGAGTACGTGCTTCACCCGTTGCAGTTCTACGAAACGCGGGCCTGGGAGATTGCACACGGAATAACGAGCCGTACCTGGTACGGTCGCAAGAGACAGAAGAAGCAACACTTCTGAGCCCGCTCAGGATGGCCTTGCTGTGCTTCGGGTATAGTAGTACAGGTACTCCTGAGCATATCCTGCGTATCGGCCGAAGTACTCCCTCGCAGCCTTGGACTTTTTGGCGTACGACTTGCCGCTCTCAGTGAAGATGTCATAGTGTCTCTGAATCACGCGTTCAATCCACACGTCTATCGGAAATGACTCCAAGAATCCGAGGGAGAAGAGGCATACACAGTCGGCGACCTTATCGCCCACACCGTGCAACGTCTTGAGTTCGTGATGCGCCTCCTCGTAGCTCAGTCGTCTGAGTTTGCGTTCGGTAACAAGGCCCTCGTCAATCGCCTTGGCAGTACGGACTATGAACTCAGCACGCCAGTCCAGACCGAGTGACCGTAGGTCGTTCACGTCGGCCCTTGCGAGAACATCGGGACCGGGCATACCGTGATACCTCTGGCCGTGAAACTCGTATGCCGGGCCGTACCCCTCCCTGATCCTCTGAGCAACTCTCTGGATGGATGGTATGTTGTTCCGTATCGAACAGATAAAGGTCACCAGACAGGGGAAGAACGGATCGGAGACTATTCTCAGACCGGGTGCGAACGCGATTGCCTCTCTCATCACATCGTCCTTAGCAATCTCTGTCTGGATGTCTCGCAACGGGTCATCGAGCCTGAACAGTCTTCTCACACTAGCAGCGTCGACCTCTTCCGAGGCCTCATAGAGGAGCCTGTCGCCCTGCTGTTCGACATATATCACCTGTCCCAGATCCGTGCAGAGATACCCATCTCCGTGGCGTGTCCAGCAGAAGGTCTGGCCACACTCAAGGGTGTCGCGCAGGCTGAAGTCCCTCACCGTAATCTCCTGCATAGCCCCCACTGCTCCTCCTGACAAGGCTATCTCTACTACTACTCTCCTGCGCTCTCGTCAACACCCCGTGAGCCTCTGAGGTAGGCCCTGCGCTTCAGATAGACGAACACAGCGAGCAGTGCCACGATAGTTGTCACGGAAACGGGTGCGACACTGTCCACCCAGTGCCTGTGGGGATTCCAGTCCCAGTTGTCAGGTATGAGGTCGCCATCGGTGTCGGTGCTGGTGGGCGACATATAGTGATACACTTCGAATGCGTCAGTCCATCCATCGCCGTCCGTGTCCACAGAGAGAGGGTTGATGTGGTTGAGAATCTCGAACAGGTCGTCGAGCCCATCACCGTCAGTATCGATCGATGTCGCGTTCAGTCCCGTGGCTATCTCAAAGGCGTCATCGAGTCCGTCGCCATCGGTGTCAGCAGATAGAGGATTGGAGTGGTAGACGTAGATCTCCTCATAGTCACTGATACCATCACCATCGGTGTCCGTCAGTATTGGTGATGTGCCGAGTGCTGCCTCCTCGCCATCGGTGATGTTGTCTCCGTCAGAGTCCTGCAGCACCAGACTTGACCCCCACTTGTATTCATCCGAGTCGAGGGCACCATCGTGGTCCGAGTCCCTCTCACGTGGGTCGCTGCCAATCGCTATCTCAAAGTCGTCCTCGAGTCCGTCCGCGTCAGAATCAAGCCGGTAGGGATCGAGCCCATTGTCCACCTCATAGGTGTCACTGAGTCCGTCCCCGTCCGCATCATCGAGGCACGTGACATTGGTGTGCGCCACAATCTCATCCGGCCCGAGGTTACTGATGACAAGTCTGTACTGGCCCGGCGAGTTGGCGAGGTACTTGAGATTGATGAGGCCGTCGTTCTCTGTTCTCTCGTAGACAGTCCTGCCCGTCGATACACTGACAATCCTTGCATAGACTGTTGCATTGTTCTGCCACGTCACAGTCGCATTGACAAAGCCATCAACGCTCACAACGAATCCGAGATCCGCTGTGCCGTTCACGGGGAGTACGCGTGACCTCCAGAAGGATAGGATATCACCATCACCTGCTCTTCCGAGCAGCATAATGGCACCTGCTGCGGAGGCCACGGCCTCTCTTGCCTTTACAAAACTGTAGTAGAGCTCGTCCGCATCGTCGTCTATGCCCCCGCTGAGGCTGTCATAGAAGTATCCCTGAGAGGCATAGACGGCCGAGGTATTCCTGTTCCAGAGTTCCCAAGCGAGAGAGTGTTCCGAATATCCCCTGTCCATCGCGCTGTGCACCATTCCTGCACCGACATCGGCCGACATGACAATCATGAGGTCAGGAATCCAGCTGGTCCTCTGATAGATGTTGGACTCCAAGCGCGACCTGAGAAGCACCTGAGTACCGTATGGGAACTGGCTCCTGTGAAAGAGCAACCGGTCATACGATATCGCCGTCAGTATCTCCGTCCCCTGCCCGTCGAGCATCTGGACAAACTCCGCTGCTCCCGGGTCGTGGTCATAACCTGCCCTACCCGTACTGCTGAGGACATAATAGACATCGCAATGCAGTGAGAGATTGACCAGAATCCTTGCGGTCTCCAACACTGCTGCGACGCTGACTCCAACGTCGTTAGCACCAGGTGTATCATACCGACTGTCGAGTATACCTGTGACAAGGACCGCTGGTCGCGGCGACGGCCCGATCCCGGTCTGTACTGCGTATAGTGTCTGGTACTGGCCCGTGGTCCCGAACCAGAGTCTACCTTGGGTGAGGGCATTGAGCGTCGTGTTGACCCATTGTTGGGCCGCTGAGAGCATTGTTGATGGCCTGTCATGCTTGATGTCCCAGGTCCGTGACCCGTACGTCGAGGCGAGGGTATCGGTGAGATCGTGCATGGAGGTTTCCGAGGAGACATTCCAGATATCCTCCCACAGTGCTGTCACGTTGATGAACGATGCTCCTGCACCGGCAAGGTGTCCTGTCCACGCTTTCTGTGGGCTCCCCTTTGTATCGGTCATATAGTATCGATCTACATTCTTTGTGGTGTTTCCGAGCGACATCGCCATAGTCGCACCCAGAATGGTGACAAGTACAACAGCGACTACGACTATGTGATGGGGACGCGAAACAACTTGTCGTGAATCGTACTCGTCGCGCAACTGTCTGTCCTCCCGCGGCTCATCCTCCTCGATTGTACCGTATCTTCTTCACTGCCAGCCAGATGCCCACCAGCACGGTGACACCGAGCGCGACCCAGGTCGGTATCTCCTGTGTCCACGGTATCTTTGGATCCCAGTCCTCTCCGTCAGGTATGGAGTCCCCATCAGTATCGTTGTTGAAGGGCAGTAGTCCATTCTCAACCTCATACAGGTCGGTGAGACCATCCCCGTCGGTGTCATTTGACAGGGGGTCGAGACCATTGAGCACCTCGAACAGATCTGTCAGGCCGTCACCATCCGTGTCCGCCACGAGGGCACTTGTGTTGTGCTCAATCTCCAAGGAGTCTATGAGACCATCCCCGTCGGTGTCATCATTTAGCGGGTCGAGGCCCATCTCAAGCTCTGTGGCATCGTCGACTCCATCGCCGTCGGTGTCGGTTGACAATGGGCTGAGACCATGCTCTATCTCAAAGCCATCCTTGAGAGAGTCCCCATCGGTGTCGACCAACCACGGATTAGACCCTATCATCACCTCGACGTAGTCGGAGGCACCATCCCCGTCCGTGTCTGGTGACCGTGGGTTCGTGCGGAGTTCGTATTCTTGATCATCGGTCAGATTGTCGGCGTCGGTGTCGGGTGAGATGGCATCGGACTTGAACAGGTACTCCGTTCCGTCATCGAGGCTGTCCATGTCAAAATCGTGATATTGCGAGAACGAGTAGTCTACTATTGCGCTGGCGTTCCCCGTATTAGTCACCTGAAACGTATAGATGCCGGGTGCCTGAATATCTGCTGTGATGACGAGGCTGCCGCTGTTGGATGTGCCCTGTCCTATGTCATTCCCCTGGGGATCCACTATGTGTGCTGCAAGCTGCGTCCCGCTCGTCCATCCCAAGGCGAGTGTCAACCGCGAGACACCTGTAAGCGGCATTGTTCCCGCCTCGGTGTAGTTAGTCCCAATTGACATCTGGCCCGCGAACGCAATCTCCCTCCCTGTTCCAAAGTTACCTAGCATCCATGTCAGGGAGGCGACGAGGCCCACCGCCTCTGCTGCCTGCGCGTAGTCGTATCTCGCGTTGTTCCAGTTGTCGTCATCCGTCGGGACATAGTAGTAAGGCTGGCTCAATACGAAGCTCGGGACACCCGCATTGGTGCCATCATACGCACCAGTACGTGTCCATCCTCCTGCTGGTGCTGGACTCTTTGTCGTGAATCTTGCACCCGCGAGATAGGAGGCCCGTACGGCCACCTCGCCCATGAAGTCCACATTCTGAAAGCCCGAGTCGTGATAGTTCGATACAAAGAGCAGTCCAGCCGGGGAGCTCGCCTCATGATGCAGGAGTGTCGAAAACCAGAAGATTGCAGCAGGCCGTCTTCCCTCATCAATCAGCTGGTTCATGAACGTCCGGAGTCCCAGATTCCCACTACTCCCTGAACCATAGCCTGTGGTGATGGTGTTGGTGAGAACAAACATCACATCGTTTGTCAGCGGATATTGATAGAGTAATCTGGCTGTCTCGACGACGGCTGCCGCTGAGGCGCCGAAACCATTTGCTCCAGCAGTGTATCTCGATGCAATTGTACCGGCAATGATGATTGGTGCGCGATTGTCGGTTGTCCCGTGCAGGACACCGACCAGTGTCTCCTCCACCGTTTCTCTGTCAAAAGCGATATGATTGTCTGTGGCATTTCTCATTGCCTCATCGATATACTCCCACGCGCCCGCGAGCGGGTCTGATGGCTTCCGGTCGAGAGGATACCACACTCTCTGAGGATACAGCTCGGAGAGGTCCTTCACGATAGTCCTGATCCGGTCGACACTCACGTCGTCAAATATGCTCTTCCAGACATTGTTGACCTTGGTCGTGGCACTAACCACAGAGTGCCGATACGGCACGGCGCGTTGTGTGTTCAGCTCTGTGACCACACCAGCCTGATGAAAAATGAAACCAACTCCGAGAATCAGTAGTAGTCCCAATGCGAGGACCGCGCCGTTCCGAGGGCTCATACCAGCGACCCCCCCGTGTGCGCTTGATTAAGCTTTTGAAGTACGCCATCCGAGATGCCCACCGCGAGAGGAATCACCGCAGCTCCTCAGCGTGCTCCAGTATCAGATTAGCCACAAGTTCTGTGTTGTCAGGTGAGACCACTCTCCACCCCTCCAGCCTCTCGTCCTCTGCTACATCTTCGTCGCAGACTATGGCCACAATTCTCTTCACTGCGGGCGGTGGAGGAACTGCCTCCCCCCTGATGCACCACAGACGAGGTATCGGCTCTCTCTTCATCCCCTCAATGATCACTATATCGGCGTCGAGACGCTCCACAATCTCCCTGAGCGGCAGCCTCTGCCTCCATCTCATCGTTGTGACGCTTGGGCCAACCAGTGCAGTGCCACTGGCACCTGCCTCCCACAGTCTCCTGGTGTCAGTTCCTGCCTGCGCCAAGACATCCTCGTTGCTGCTCTTCACAGCCGCTACGCGAACACCTCTCCTCATCAGCTCAGGTATCACTCTCTCCAGCAGTGTGGTCTTGCCGGATCCCGAGAGGCCGGATATTGCAAACACCCGTTGCGATGACGAGTTCCGAATGGTCCTGTGGGTCATACCACCAGCTCGCGGTGTTGCTCCAGTAGGAACCTTAAAAATCGGTTTATCTTGGTCACAGGGCGGAGAGAGCTCCTTTGGCCAATGACATTGACAACGACATTGCGGTTCTGTGTCAGGATGTTCATCGAGACTTTCAGGACGGCTCACGAGTGATTCGTGTCCTGCGGGGGACCGACTTGGAGGTCCGAAAGGGTGAGTTCGTTGCCATAGTGGGCGCCTCGGGCTCCGGAAAGACTACTCTCCTCAATCTCATTGGCGGACTGGACCGGCCGACAAGCGGGAAGATATTCGTCGATGGCATCGAGATAACGGCGCTGGACGACGAAGAGATGGCTGAGATGCGGCGCAACAAGATTGGGATCCTGTTTCAGGATCAGTACCTGCTGCCTGTCTTCACAGCGCTCGAGAACGTCCAGGTGCCGATGCTGTTGAACGAGGTGAGGGCCAAGGAGCGAGAGCGACGTGCTATGGAGCTACTCAAGGCCGTCGGTGTCGACCACCGTGCGCACCATATGCCTCACGAGCTCTCCGGCGGAATGCGGTCAAGAGTCGCTCTCGCGCGTGCATTGGCAAACGATCCTGCTATTCTTCTCTGCGATGAGCCGACTGGCGACCTCGACCACAAGACCGGGGGCGAGATAATCCGGCTGATGCGTGACCTAGCCAAGAAACACAACCGCGCAGTCCTTGTCGTCACCCACGACCCGGAGGTGGCAAGGATGGCGGACCGCATCCTCCTACTTCGTGATGGCAAGCTTGTGGAGGAGCTAGTGAGCCGTTTCTTCAAGCCCAGTGGCGTCGATGTCACCGTAGCTCGCGACCCGGACTCTAGGAGTTCCGCACCAACAGAGGGGTGATGCCTTGAGTAGCGGAGGTCGAAGGACCCCACGGGGCAACCGGTTCTACTCCCTCTCATATGCTCTCGAGTCTATCAGGTCCTACCCATTCAGGGCACTGAGCCTTGCCATCACGCTGAGCCTGGGCCTCTCGCTCATCGGCTCTGTGCTCATATGGGCTGACACAGGTGTTCAGGTCAGTGTGAACAACTACTTTGACAACACGGCCTTTCAGATGCTTGTCGAGGCTCCGCCGGGGCAGGAGGCGATACTCTCTCAGGCCGACCAGTATGCAGCGTCGAGCAGTCTGGTCAAAGACACGTTCAAGATAAACTCCACAATCGGGCTGGTCTATGGCAGCCGGCTGCCCAATGACACAGTCTACGGACTGGATGAGCCCCTGTATTCGTCGGGGATGAAGGACTGCCAGGTCCTCTTTGTTGACAATCAGTTCCTCGAAACGGCGCGACGCAGCTTTCTTGTTGATGGTGAGTTCTCTCTCCGAGAGGGTGAGGCTCTTGTCTCGGTACAGTTCCTGACGTATGTACACCAAGTATATGGCATAACTCTCACGGTCAACTCCACATTCGACCTTGAGCTATTGATGAACGCTCCTGCAGGTCCCTCTGGACCCATTGGGGATATGTCACGGACAAGCCTGCGCGATCTGCGGATAGTCGGTGTCTACGAGGTTCTGGGGTACAACTCTCTCATCGAGCAGGCCTTTCCCTCCATTATGCGTTCAAACTATGCCTATGTCCACTACGACACTCCTGTGCTAGGCATCCGTGACAGTGTGATGATCCTGTCCGACAGTGTTGACACCTCTGGCATTGAGGAACATGGGTTCTTCAGGCCGCGGCTCTTCATACGGGCCTCGCCAACAGCGCTCGTCGCCGCGGGGCCCGACAAGATTGCCGAGAATCTTCTCACACTAAAGGCCCGCCTTGAGGAACAGTTTGATGTCACCGTCTACGGTCTAGGCGAGATTCTCTATCTCCAGCGCGTGGTCGATACCTATCGTGATACGACCCCTCTGATCTCTCTCAACCTACCTCTCTTCATTCTTGCAATGTTTCTCTCGGTGTTCGCGGCAGACACCTTTATGGCTGCACGCAGGACCGAGGTGAGCGCTCTTCGCTCCAAAGGCGCAAGTTCGGGTCAGATCTATGGTATATTCGTTGTAGAGTCCGCCCTGATGGCCATCGTCAGCGTGGTGTTCGGGATTACTCTCAGCGTAGTCTTTGCTGCTCTAATTCCCTCAAGCGTCGCATTTCTGCAGTTCGACTGGGATGTCTATCAATTCTATCTTCAGAACACAGTACTCACTCCTACGGCTCTGCTGTACTCCACTCTCTTCTGTATAGTACCACCCCTCCTCTTCATTGTCTATGCTGCGAGAAAGGCCACCCGCGCTGAGATCGGCGTGATGATGGTCGAGGGTACCGAACCTATATCAGAGGGCGACGAGGGCAACCGGTTCACACTGGGAATCTCCCTGTTCCTTCTTGCGATGGTGCTCGGTGCCGCATTACTCCTCCCCGCGGACCCGCTCCTCATATCGCTGGAGCTCGGTCTGGGGACTGCAGCATGGTTCTTTCTGGCATACAACGGCTCACGAGTCACACGTATCGGATTCGCCAACATCACCTCGCGGCTGGCCTTTGTTCTCGGGGAGAAGAACATAGTGGCCGCCGGGAACCTGAAGATGCGGAGGGGCCGCATCGTTCCACTAATGGTCGTTCTGGTACTCACGCTCTCCTCTACAGTCGCCTTCACAGTCCAGGCGACAACATTTCAAACGGACCTGTCAAAGGAGGTCCGCTATGCTGTCGGCGCGGACCTGAGAGTGACCACAACATCAAAACCCTTCAATTTCACAAGGACGATCTCCAGCTATCCGGGCGTCGATGATGCAATGGCCGTGCTACAGACGTGGGGTGGGATCAACAATGAGATAATCTCAATAGAGGCACTCGACCCGCTGAAGTATTCCGACTTGGGATACTTCGACCAGTCCAGTTTCAACGGTGAGGACCCAGAGGCGATACTGGGACAACTTGCCCGTGTGGAGAACGGAATTCTGATGAGCAAGTATCATGCCGACCGCTGGAACAAGACGATCGGCGATACAATCACCCTCACCGTCGGCGGCCGTCTTGCAGCTGTGAGCATCACATTCGTCATCGTGGGTCTTGTCCACACGGCTCCGGGATTCGGGTACGCCTCCATTGCTGATGCCCCGTCGTCCAGGCTCGGTGCTGGCTTTGGTCTGCAGGCGCCTCACGGTGGCTTTGCAATAGCGAATCTTGAGTTTGTGTCTGCCCAGACGGGTATCAATACCGCCCGTCTGTTCTTCGGCGACCTCGTGACAGTGAGCGACACAACTCTTCTTCTCAGGTCGCTCAACGACCTCCCGGGCGTGTCAGCGACCACTCCCGAGACCTTCAACCTCTACAGTCATTCCTTTGGTACAGCCCTCTTCCTGAGCACGGTAGAGGGCCTGTTCTCCATCGGTTTCACCATGTCGTTGTTGCTCAGTATATTCTCGCTGACACTCTTCTTGGGATCGATAGTACGGGAACGACGTCGTGACTATGCGATACTACGCGCAGTGGGAGCCTCAAGGAAGCAGGTGATACGTGTGGTCCTGGCCGAGTTTGTGGGCGTGGTTCTCGCCTCCCTGACCCTCAGTCTCATCTTGGGGATGGTCTTCGGCTATGTCCTCAGTATAGTGGTATTCTCCATGAGTCCGTTCTCACGGATGCTTGCACCAGTCATTGTTGTTCCTGTCGGCTTCCTGACTGTTGTCGTTTTGTTGGAGCTGGTTGCGATGGTGGGTGGCTCCTATCTCCCGGCGAAGGAGGCTGCGAAGACGGATCCTGCAATCGTGCTCAGAAACTTGTGAGGTTGGACAGATGACGACCAAGACACAACGACCCATCTATAGAGGCAACCCCTTCTGGGCTATCTCCTATGCGTTCACCTCGCTACGGAACTATCCCCTACGCAACATGGGCATTGCACTTGTTCTTGCCATAGGTGTGGCGCTTCCGACCACCGTCTTTGTGTGGTCGTCGACGGGGACAAACATGGTCACCCATCAATACTTTGAGACGCACTCTTTCCAGATGGCAATGCTACCTGACGCCGGAGAGAACTTTGAGTCCTCTCGTATGGGTGATGCGATGACTGAAGTCACGGCAAGTCCCTACATTGAGGCCGCCCACCTTGTCCCATCAACCATCGGCATCCTCGCGGGCGGTGTGTTCCCTGAGTGGTCGCAGTACGATATGACTGGGCAGGTGTATCGCGACGGAATGAAGGACATGCGGGTGATGCTCGTCACGAACGACTTCCTCTCAAACGCCTCAGTGGACTTTGAATACAATGGCACCTTCCATCTTGACCCCGGACAGGTCCTTGTATCAGAGAACTTCATCACCTACACCGAGCAGGTCTACAATGTGACTCTGACAATTGGGAGCACTATTAGTTTCGACCTGTTGCAGCTAGGTTCTCACGCAACAGCTGGTGATCCCAATAGTCTTGGTGCAGTGCGCTTCTCCAATCTCGTCATTGCTGGCATATATCGCAGTCCGACGAAGCGTCTGTTGGTGACTCAGGTATTCCCCTCGATGTCGCGGAAAAACTGGGATCCGATGAGCCTCTACACGGAGCCTGTGCTTGGTCTGGCAGACTCGGTGATGATGCTACAGAGTGATGCAGGTGAGGCCGTCATAGCGAACGTCCGCAACAGGGGCTTCTTCGCTCCTGTCGTCTTCCTGAGGGGATCTGTCGAGGGTCTGATTGAGGGTGGTGTGGGAGCAATCGGGGCACATCTCGTGTCCGTGCGAGAGCAGCTCTCAGAGGCCTACCCCAAGATAACAATCAAGGGTCTATCAGAGATCTGGAGCCTTGATGCGACGATTCGCACCTACCTCGAGAGCCAGATACTGACGATAATTGTCTTCCCCGTCCTCATCATGAGCCTAATGCTCACTGTCTTCACCTCTGAGACGTCCATCGCCCGACGGAAGGGTGAGATAAGCGCTCTTCGTGCGAAGGGGGCATCCTTCAATCAGGTCTTCTCAACCTTCATGTGGGAGTCTCTCGTCCTCTCAGTCCTTGGATTCGTCATTGGAGTGTTCCTCGCGCTACTGATGGCTCCGCTGGTGGGATCTGCCAGTGGTCTTTTCCAGTTTGACCGGACTATGATGACCGAGTTCGTCAAGTATCTCACGATTCCCCCACTTGCGCTCGTAATTGCTGGTGCACTGGCAATGTACCTCCCCGCGTCATATCTTCTGCACGTGGCACGCAGGATTGATGTTTCAGAGGTAGGCCAACCAACGGCCAATGTGCCTGATGAGGAGACCGAGGAAACAAGTGTCCTCCGATACGCGGTGGGGCTGTCGCTCGTTCTTGGCTTTCTCCTCGCTCTTCCAGAGATCATGGCGCCTCGCGGTGCGGCAGCCATCGGTGAAATCGTCCTCACGACGCTTCTACTCTTTGTGGCCTCCTACTTCGGCTCGAAGACGATGCGATACGTAACATCACGGTTGTCCGGTGGCACCAATTTCCTGCTTGGTGAAAAGGCTCTCTATCTCAGCCGGAGCCTGCGAAAGCGGAAGGCACAGTTCATACCGTTGCTGGTCATTCTAACACTCACCCTGACCACTACGTCGATGATGATCATCCAGTCATCGAGTTTCCGGGCCACCCTAGACCACGAGATTGGCTATGCCATTGGTGCTGACCTACGAGTGGAGGGTGATGTTCTCCCTGTCGAGTTCAACAAGTCCATCCTGCAACAGCCCGGCGTGTACAGGGTGACACCAGTGTTGCAGTCCATTGGGTCGGTGGGCTCGAACACATTCTTCCTAGAAGGAATCGATCCGCTCAACTACTCCAAGATAGGCTACTTCACTCAGGACAGCTTTGTCAGCGGTACTGCCCAACAGGTTTTGTCCGCCCTAGCTGAGACGTATGCGGGCATCATCATCAGCGACTTCTACTCTCAGCTATGGAACCGGAGCATTGGGGACTCTGTCACAATGACGTTCTCGATGGTCAATGGTACGAGGACAATGGACTTCGAGATCGTCGGAATAATGCGCAGTGCTCCCGGTTTCGGGATGGCATCGGTCACAGATCTGCCCGGCCGCTCCTTCGGCTCGCAGTTGGGCTTTCAGGTCGTCGGGGAGGGATTCGCTCTGGTCAACCTTGATTTCCTCTATCGTGAGGCGTACATCCACACGGCAGACTTGTTTCTAGCAGATGCCGTTGACTTTGCGAACATCACAGCGGCGATAGAGTCGATTCAGGCATTGGGTCAACTGGATGTCTACTCCCCACTCACGTTCGACATTGCCGCACAGTCGTACTCGATAGACCTCTTCCTGTCCGGCATAAACGGACTGACTATCATCGCCTTCGTGCTGTGTGCGTTGATGGGTCTCTCAGCAATCGCACTGTTTCTCGGCTCAGCAGTTCTGGAACGGAAGTCGGAGTATGCCATCTTTCGTGCACTCGGCGGGACACGTCGCCAGGTGGTGTCCATAGTGTTCGGTGAGTTTGCAGGGACAGTGGTGGCAGCGATAGGCATCAGCATCCTGCTGGGTCTTGTGTTCGGCTACTCGATGAGCCTGCTCACGTTCGGGATCTCCCCCTTCTCGCCCATACTTCCGGAGGTGCTGTCCTTCCCGTTGCAGATAATGGGATTGACCATACTGGCCGAGAGTGCCGTAATGATTCTCAGCTGTTACATTCCCGCACGTCGAGCAGGGGCAGTGGACCCCGCCGTCGTATTGCGGAACCTGTGAGGAGGACATAGACGTGAGACTGCGCAGCTCAATAACCTTAACTGTTCATTTCTGGCGGAGATGTGTGATGGCCCTATGACCGTGACAGAACAGATAGACTACTATCACGACTTCCCCGACGATGTCGTCGTCAGTGTCGACAACGTCTACAAGATCTACAAGACCGCAGAGCTGGAGGTCGTCGCCCTCAGTGGAGTCTCGCTACAGATTCTTGAGGGTAAGATAATGTGCGTTGTCGGTCCGTCGGGTTCTGGCAAGACAACTCTGACAAATATCATAGGTGGCATCACCAAGGCCACCGTGGGAAAGGTCTACTGGGCCAATCTCAGGACCGATATCACCAAACTGCCCGAGCGCGTATTGACAGAGGCGCGGAGAAACTTCATTGGGTTTGTCTTTCAGGTCAACAATCTGCTGCCGCATCTCAATGCCTGGCAGAATGTGGAGCTGGCCGCAAGGATTGCTGGTGTTCCACGTCACGTCCGCAAGGAGCGCGTTGACAGGCTCATCAAGCTGGTAGGCCTGGAGGAGCGAAAACGTAACAAGGCAACAACACTCAGCGGCGGGGAGCGCTCTCGTGTGGCAATTGCCAGTGCACTTGTGAACCTGATTGACACCGAGGGCAAGGGACTCGTTCTCTGTGACGAGCCAACTGGCGACCTCGACCCCGAGACAGCAGAACGTATTCTTGAGCTGTTTCAGGAGCTAAACGAGACGCTGGGGACCTCCTTCTTCATCGTGACTCACAGCCAGCAGGTTGCATCGAAGGCCGACATCACTGTGGAGATTCGAGATGGTATCATCTCAGGATTCCATCAGGCTGGCATCGACCTGGACACGCTCGACCACACTCGCATTGTGAAGCTGGACAACAACTATCGTCTGCCGATGCCGCTAGACCTGCTTGAGAAGGCGGGCAACCCGACAGAGTTCAGGATCAGCTACGAGGATGGGAGATTCATTCTTGAGCCTCAGCGTGGTGAGATGGTCGACCAGCTCCGAGAGCGTCAGACCCGGAGATGCAGAGTCTGCGGGCACGAGATACCCCCGGGAAGCTACATCTGCAGCAACTGCGGCTCGACCATCCGGTGATGCAGGCCTATCAGGGCGGTCTGGCATCCGCGTGACGATAGATTGAGATCAGTTCCTCGATGCACCTAAGGTTCGCCATCAGTGCGCGTATTCTCAGCCTAAGACGCCGGTTGATACGAATGTGTTTCCGCTCGAGATGTCGCTCCACTGTCTGATCGAGGTCGATTCCCTCTTGGTCAAAGTCTGTCAGGATGAGGACAGAACCACGCTCTCCCAGTGTCTCGGCCACTCTGTCGATGGTTTCCTCGATGCTGCGTCCCGTGTGAAGGCGCACGATGCGCGATGTCACTCCCAGTGCCCGGAGGACTGACTCGTCCCTCTTGCCCTCTACCAGCACGAGCATCTCAGGGTACTGCGTGCCAAGGCTGGACAAGAGTTCTATCAGTTTTTGCTCGTTCCTCTTGAGCCTACGAGGTCTAACCGCTGGTGCCATTGGCTACCTCCTTCTCTCTCAGGGCCTGATCGCGACCTTCATACTCTCCCCCTTGCTCATCATCTCAAGCGCGTCTCGAATCTGGGAGAGTGGCATCTCGTGAGAGATCAACACTGATGGGTCAATGTCCCCGGCAATTATCAGTCTCAGGGCCTGCTCGACGTGTCTGGGCGTCAGATGAAATACCCCTTTCAGTGTCAGCTGACCGTAGTGGAATCTGACAGTATCGACGGTGAACTTTGTGCCGGTCGCTGCACCACCAAAGAGCACAGTGGTCCCTGCATCCCTTGTCATGTCGACTGCCTGCTCCCACGTCTGGGGCAGGCCGACAGCCTCGATGACGACATCCGCTCCATATCCTGCCGTTGCATCGCGCACCACTTGGACCGCATTCTCATCGGCTGGGTCAATCACGATGTCTGCACCCGCTCGCTTTGCCATCCTTCTTCTCAAATCGGCTAGGTCGGAGACCATCACCGTGGAGGCACCAGCCTTCTTGGCGAGCATTATCAGCATCTGTCCTATGGGACCCGCTCCTATTATTGCGACCGTGTCGCCCAGCCTGATTCCCGCCTCCTCAATACCGTGAACGACACATGCGAGGGGCTCTGTCAGTGCTGCGTGTTCGAAGGGCAGGTCGTCCGGGATCTGATGTGTATTCCACTCGACAACCGGAGCCGGCACCCTGATGTACTCTGCAAAGGCGCCGTTGACGAGATTCTCCTTCAGTCTGAGGCAGAGGTTGGGTCGTCCTCGCTTGCAGAAGAAACAGTGGCCGCATGGGGCCGAGTTGGTCGCGACAACACGCATCCCCGGTTGAAACTGCGTGACATCCTCACCGACCTCATCCACAATCCCTGCATACTCGTGTCCGAAGAGTGCTGGAACGTTCTTGATGAGCAGAGGATGGCCTCTCTTGTATGTCTTGACATCGGTGCCACAGGTCAGCGCCGCCTTTACTCTGACGAGTATCTCTCCAGCACCTATCTCGGGGATGTCGGTTTCCTCGTACCTGACATCGCCAACGCCATAGTACATCGCAGCCATCATTCTTCCATGGGGCATTGCAGTCATCGGTGGGCCCCCTGCCAGCGCATAAATGGTTTCCTGAACGGCTCACGCTGCTCCTGCTCATCATCGACGGACATACCACAACGTCTTAATCGTGACTGGTGTGTCGTCTGGGCGGCGATGGCGAGATGCGAATCAGATCAAGGTATCCTGAACACCTCGAGTACACGTCCACCACCGACTGGGACGGTGCGACAGGCGCACATGCCAAGACTGGAGAGGGTCGCGAGTTGGTCCTCGACACTCCTCCGACATACGGGGGTCGGGGGCAGGGACTGTGTCCGGATGAGCTCTTCATCACCTCTGTGATTGGATGTCTGAACAACACCTTTCTCGACTTTCAGAGGCGCTTTCGGCTCGAACTCATCTCGCTGCATCTTGAGGGACGAGCAACGGTCGAGTTTGATAGTGAGGGCTACAAGATCGTCGGGATAAGGGTGACGGGCGAGGTGGTCGTTGGTCCCGATGAATATGACGTGGGGGAGCGCTGTATTGAGTTGATGAAGAGATACTGCCACGTATACAGGTCGGTATCGAAGTGCATACCGTTCGAGTTTGACATCTCACTTCGTGAGGCAACGGAGGAGGAAGTACAACCGGCACAGGCCTTGGACTGAGTCACTGCCCCGTTGCTGTCTGTTGTTCACTGATCATCCCTATTCTCCTGAATCAGTGCAGCAATCCTCTTCATATAGCTCGTTATGTTTGTCCAGTAGCTGCCCTTGAAATAGACGCTGTGACAGTCCTCGCACAGCCAGAACTCGTCATAGTAGTTGTAGGTCTGTTCAGGGACGAGGCCGTTCACTCTCTCCTTCTGATCCCCCGTCAGATGAATCAGCCGGCCATTGCACTTCGAGCAGCGGGCCGTGTCGGGATTGACCTTGGGGGCGATGCGAAAGTGGCGGAACACGTCCGCAATCTCGTTGTCGACATCGCCCCTGACGAGCATTGCAGTGATTCCCTGCCGGGTGGCCTGCTCGTAGAGTGTCCCATCTGAAGTGAGCAGGATGCGCTCCTGTTCGCGTGCCAGTCTGAGAAGCTCACCATCAGCGCAGTCGTGAAGATAGAGCGTGTCCTGACCGGTGAGGCGAAGCCATGTGGCCAAGCGTCCGAGCATAGCGTCCACGACGAACCTCACTGTCTGACCTCCTCATTGCCGTAGTGAGGATTGGCGGAGCCTGTCAACTGTCCCGATTGGTACGGTCACACCACCGAGCAGAGCGTAGGACTCTGGGTCATGATAGTCGCTTCCACCTGTCTCGATGAGGCCGAGCTCCCTTGCAGTCCTCCGGAGAGCATCAAACGCGTCTTTGCCAGGCGAGTTGGGATAGGCATATTCTACTTCGACGCCCCTCAGGCCGAGTTCCACAAGTTCTCTCAATAGTCCCTGGATGGTCTCTACGGGGAAGAAGAGTGGATGGGCGAGCACCGGGACTGCACCAACCGAGTCCAGCAGACGGACTCCATCATAGAGGTCAATCATCTCGCGTCGGACGTATGCGGGACGCCCCTCTCCCAAGTACCTCTCGAAGGCCTCGTTGATGTCCCTGACAACGCCTGCCTCGACAAGCAGGCGCGCGAGATGCGGTCTCCCCGGTGACTCTACGTTCTCCAGTATCGCTCTCACACTCTCCTCGTCGAGGTCGATACCAAGGTTGCGTAGACGCTCGACCATCTTTGGGAAACGCCGCTCTCTGCCCTCGCGGAAGTGTTGCAGCCTCTTCTCAAGTCTTGGCGAGTGTTCTGGCACCAAGTAGCCGAGGAGGTGAACCTCCTCCCCGTGCCAGTCTGTGCTTATCTCAATGCCGGGTACGCGGATGAGCCAGTCCGGTGCGGGTGTTTCGGTGAACTCTTGGAGCCCCGCTGTGGTGTCGTGATCCGTCAGGGCAACGCCGCCGAGATTGATGTCAACCGCCATTCGGACAATCTCTGCTGGCGGATGGACGCCGTCTGAGCGGTCGCTGTGAACATGCAAATCCGCTTGGTCTCTACTCAACGGGCCTCGCCTCCCTCACTAGAGTCCTGATGAGTGTGCGCACCCCGTGGCAGATCCGTCTTATCTCATCGTCTGATACTGTGCTGCGAGATGGGCACTCCTCGTCTACGATACATCTGTCAGCACGTGCGTCGTATACAACCGGATAGTATCTGCACCCTTCGGGTCTATGTTCATAGATCCTGCAGAGTTTCGAGGACGGGTCGTAGAAGAAGCAGTGTCCGTCTATATTGCGTAGTTCGTAAAAGCCGTCCTGCGCACGATGGACGAACTCATCTCTATCGTATCCGAGCGACTCGATACGTCGAATGTCATCCTGCGTGAGGGTCATCTCGGTCTTGAGGCAGCAGAGCCTATCCTCATCACAGTCGCCGTTGTGATTACAGACAAACGGGCTCAATATGTTCATCGCCTCGGTGTGATGGGATTGCTGATGCTCGGTCGTCATCTGCTGTGGGTCAAGGAGGATGAACGGGCGGCCGGTCCTGCTGGGCCCACTCCACAACGTCGACCACTTGGTGACTGGTTGATTGGTCAGTCCCCATTCTGCGCATGGCCCTCTTCTATGCCCTAGTGTTTCCTCGGGTCAGCCGTCGGACGAGACCAGTCGTTTGGCCGTGGCCAGACGGACTGCCCGTAGTACTGACCTCAAGTCCTGTGCTCAGGGGCCTCTTGCCAGTCAGGCTCACGAATGTCAGTTCGTGGAGCCTTCTGATCACACGGACAAGGTCAGTAGGCTGGCTCATTGCACCGCGGAGCAGTCGTCCACGGTCGAAGAGAGCGAGCAGGCGCTCAGCGATGTTCATAGTGGTTCATCCATGATGGGCAGCTCGGAGCATAGAACAAAAGGTTTTCCAAGTGACGTATCTGCTCCAACTCTCCTCGTCCAGACAGGCAGATCTGCGACACATCTCTTCACACTCCTGTTAGCGTGCCTGCGCCGCCAAATGCCAAAGCGCTATAAGGCAGTTGGAGAGGTCAGTCGCAGACTCCAGCAGGTGACATCAGAGATGCGAATCGCAGTTATCGACCGACACAGGTGCCGGCCCAAGGACTGCACTCACGAGTGCAGACGGTTCTGCCCCCGCGTCCGGACTGGCGACGAAACAGTGGTGTTTCCCGATGGTCCTGACAAGCCGCCAGTGATTGTAGAGGAACTATGCTCTGGTGAGGGCATCTGCGTCAGAAAGTGTCCGTATCATGCGATTAGCATAGTGAATCTACCTGAGAAGCTGGAGACTGACACGAGCCACCGCTATGGTGTGAACGGGTTCCAGCTGTTCCGACTGCCAATACCAAAGGAGGGCCGTGTGCTGGGCCTGATTGGTCCCAATGGTGTCGGAAAGACGACGGCCATAAGAATACTTGCGGGAGAGATCAGACCGAACCTTGGTCGAATTGACGACCCCCCCGACTGGGACGAGATCATCCTTGAGTTTCGCGGGTCGGAGCTCCAGCCCTTCTTTGAGAGAATGCGAGATGGTGTCATCACCAGTGTCCATAAGCCTCAGACCATCACTGACCTCCCCAAGGTCAGGAACATTGCGGAGCGTCCAATCAGTGAGCTGCTGGAGTCCGTCGACACGTCGGGCCGTCTTGACGAGCTGAAGGCGGATATGGGCCTTCGAGAGATCTGGGACCGTCCTGTCAAGTTCCTCAGTGGTGGCGAACTCCAGAGGGTCGCCGTGACAGCGGCAATTGTGCGTGAGGGAGATATCTACTTCTTTGACGAGCCGACAGCATATCTTGATGTCCGAGAGCGGCTCCGTGTGGGAAAGGCCATCCGCCAGCTGTCCGAGATGGGAAAGACAGTCGTTGTCGTCGAGCACGACCTATCTATTCTCGACTACGTGTCGGACCTTGTCTGCATCTTCTACGGCGACCCGGGTGTCTATGGTATAGTCTCTCATCCTCACAGCACACGCGTGGGCATCAACATATTCCTTGATGGTTTCATCCCAGACGAGAACATGCGCTTCCGTGACATGGCAATCTCGTTCAAGGGCATGACCTCTGAGGACGAGGAGTTCATTGGTGCCGAGACACTTCTCCAGTATGGCAAGATGCGGAAGCGTTTCGAGAACTTTGAGCTTTTGGTCCACGGTGGACGTGTGGCGCGAGGCCAGATCATCGGGATACTCGGTCCCAACGGTATTGGCAAGACTACGTTCGTCAAGATGCTGGCAGGCATAATCGAGCCCGACGAGGGCGAGGTGCCGACAAAGACGGTCTTGGGGACTGACCTGAAGGTGTCGTACAAGCCTCAGTACATTGAGCAGGACTTCCCCGGCACGGTCCGTATGTACCTGCGTGAGGCTGGCGGTGCGGTCATCGACACTGCAGACTTCAGGACCGCTGTCCTGCGTCGTCTGGGCCTTGAGAATCTGCTCGACCACGCAGTGACGGACCTGAGCGGTGGAGAGCTCCAGAGGACAGAGATTGCGGCGTGTCTGGCACGGGACGCGGACATCTATCTCTTCGACGAGCCATCGGCCTTCCTTGATGTCGAACAGCGTCTGGCGGCCTCACGTGCCATCCGGCGGATGATTCAGGGTGCTGGGAAGACAGCGTTCGTGGTGGAGCACTCAATCCTGATGGCGGACTACCTGAGCGACAGTCTGGTCGTCTTCAATGGTACTCCCGGACGGTATGGTGAGGCATCACCCGTGATGACACTGCGCAGGGGGATGAATATGTTCCTGAAAGATATGGGGGTGACCTTCCGGCGCGACCCCCAGACTGGTCGTCCGAGGGTCAACAAGGACGGTTCGCAGCTTGACCGCCAGCAGAAGGCGATGGGCGAGTACTACTACATCGGCAAGTGAGACTAACGTTTCAGGCCTCTGTACCAGTATGTCCTGTTCCCTCTTCTCTTCTCCTCGTCCATCTCCGCGAGCACTCGCACAGCCTCGTTGGCGCATCTGACAACATCGTCCTCGCCGCGCACCGCAAACTCGTCCCGTATCCTGTTGGCATAGACGGCACACACTGCTCCAGTCCTGAATCCATAGATGTTGCCAAGCGTGAAGAGTGTAGCTGCCTCCATCTCGAAGTTAGCCACATTTGCCCTCGTGAGGTCCTTGATCAGAGTCTCGCTCATGCTCTGAGTATAGCCGCCGAACCCTGGTCTTGACTGACCCAAGTAGAATGAGTCCGTTGAGGCGGATATCCCAAGATGGTATCTCAGCCCCAGACTCTCTGCAGCCTCTATGAGCGCAAGAACCACCTCGTAAGAGGCAGCAGCAGGATATTCGGCCCTCACATACTGTCTACTCGTCCCCTCCAGTCGCACGGCCGCTGTTGATATGATCAGGTCACCGAGGTCTACGTCCTTCTTCAGGGTGGCTGTCGACCCGACACGGATGAATGTCCTCGCTCCGACGTTGGCGAGCTCCTCCACGACGATGGCCGTGCCGGGGCCTCCTATGCCTGTTGAGCAGGCTGACAACGGGACCCCCTTGTAGGTTCCCGTGTGAGTGACGAACTGACGATGCGATGCCACCTGTCTTCTCGTTTCCCAATACGAGCTTATCTTCTCGACGCGCTGGGGATCCCCTGGCATCAGAACGACCTCTGCCACGTCACCCTCACCCACCTCTAGATGGTACTGTTTCCTGTCCTCCGTGACTGGCCGGGTTGCTGACACACGCTTCATCGTGACACACTCTTTCCCCGTATCGTCTTGCGTCCCGCGTTTTGTTCCTTTCGTATCGAAGGTTTCTATAGGCGTTGTGACCAGAGTAGTGTGTTCAGGTGTCTGCTGATGAGTCCTGTCGACGACCGACTGAAGCATCTACCATTGGGAAAACTTGTCCGTCTTCACAGGCTGCTCTACGAACACGGCCCGGGCAACGGACGCCTGTTGATACTGCCCATTGATCAGGGGCTGGAGCACGGTCCTGTGGACTTCTTTCCAAATCCCGAGTCTGCCAACCCGGATTTCCAGTTCAGGCTTGCACGCGAGGGTGGCTTCTCCGCCATCGTTCTGCATCTTGGCTTGGCGCAGAAGTACGCGCGCGAGTATGCGGGAGAGGTGCCCATAGTCCTCAAGCTGAATGGAAAGACAAACATTCCATCGGATGCGCACGCCCTCTCTGCGCTGACTGCCTCAGTCGAGGATGCTGTGAGAATTGGTGCCGACGCCGTTGGATACACTATGTACGTCGGGAGCCCGAACCAACACACGGACTTTATGCAGTTCCGCAGGGTCAAGGCCGATGCTGACAGGTACGGGATGCCTGTGATACTCTGGTCCTACCCCCGTGGAGAGGCCATCGAACGCAAGGGTGGTCGGGACTCTCTCTATGCCATAGACTACGCAGCCAGGGTGGCCTGCGAGCTCGGTGCGGACCTCGTGAAGCTGAACGTACCTGTGGATGACCCTGCACGCAGGGGCGACCAGCCCGAGCCGTACTCATCACTCTCGCTCTCCCTTGAGGAGCGTGTTCGAAAGGTCATAGAGTCCGCTGGCAGGACGCTTGTGCTGTTCTCGGGGGGTCACAGGGTGAGCGATGACGATCTTCTCCGTAGGGCACGCGTCTGTGTCGAACAGGGCGCCACTGGACTGATCTTCGGACGTAATGTGTGGCAACGTGAGTTTGGTGATGCTCTACGTATCGCACACGAGCTGAGACGCATCCTTGGGGCCAGCTGATCACGACAGGGTCGTCATGCCAAAGTATTATATGGACATAGAATATCGTCTGCGCGACTGCACCATTCGGACTCCGACAGACCTAAAAGGAGAGCAGGAGGCGTCGGAATCCTCTCAACAGGTGTTGTCATCACCGGTTCAGTCGTACAGGCGTCAGGAGCATGTTGACGATGGTCGAAACTACAATTAGCGTCATCAAGGCCGACATTGGCTCACTGGGTGGTCATGTTGTCGTGCCTGACTTTCTGATGGAGCTCGCACGCAAGAGATTGAAGGAAGCAGTACAGAAGGGCATCATCAAGGACTTCTACGTTGCCAATGCTGGCGATGACCTCGAACTCATCATGACCCATCACAGAGGTGAGGGTTCCGAGGACGTCCATCGCCTTGCCTGGGACATCTTCAATGAGGGCGCCAAGCTGGCACGCGAGAAGAAGATCTATGCTGCCGGACAGGACATCCTCTCCGATACCTTCAGCGGAAACGTCCGTGGTATGGGTCCCGGTTCTGCAGAGATGACGATTGAGGAACGCAAGTCTGAGCCGATAGCCGTCTTCATGGCTGACAAGACGGAGCCCGGGGCATTCAACCTCCCGCTCTTCAGGATATTCGCGGACCCATTCAACACTGCAGGTCTGGTGATTGATCCGAACCTCCATCAGGGTTTCGTGTTTGTAGTCCAAGACATCAAGCAGTCGGAGCCGCACTTTGTAGGGTTGCGCTGTCCTGAGGAGATGTACGACCTGTTGGCCCTGCTTGGGAGCACGAGCAGATATACAATAAAGAAGATCTATCGCAAGGACGGCCTCGTGGCTGCCTCTGTCAGCACCGACAAGCTGCATCAGATTGCGGGTAAGTACATTGGCAAGGACGATCCTGTGGCGATCGTCCGTGCCCACTCAGGTCTTCCGGCCATGGGTGAGGTCCTTGAGGGCTTCACAATTCCTCATCTCGTTGCGGGATGGATGAGAGGCTCTCATGTCGGTCCACTGATGCCAGTCGGTCTGAAGGACTCTCGTTGTACACGATTCGATGGGCCGCCACGGGTCGTAGGTCTTGGATTCCAGGTTCACGACGGTCTACTCCTCGGTCCTGTCGACTTCTTCGAGGATGTGGCGTTCGATCAGACGCGTCAGCGTGCGATGGAGGTTGTGGACTATCTGCGGCGTCACGGCCCCTTCATGCCACATCGTCTTGACGAGGAGTCGATGGAGTACACCACACTGCCGAATGTGCTGAAGCGTCTTGAGGGACGCTTCTCGGACACAGAGATAGTAGTAACTGGTCAGGTATCTGATGACTCTGACTCGGCCGAGTGAGAGCGTGGCGTGGCAGGAGAGATTCCGCGGCTCTCCTGCCTCCTTTCGCCCTGTGAGGTCGATCGCCCACATACAGCAGTACGAACTGTGCTCAGACGAAACGAAGTGCAGAGAGTGAATGGATGCTCACTATCCGGTGCGCTTTATGATATGATACCCGAACTTGGTCTTGACGGGCTCGTGGGTCATCTGGCCGACGTTTAGGCTGAACACCGCCCGTTCGAACTCGGGGACCATCTGGCCTCTGGTGAACCAGCCCAGATCTCCACCCTTCTTCTTTGAGGGGCAACTGCTGTATTGTCTGGCCATCTCTGCAAAGTCGGCGCCCTCAGATATCCTCCGGATGATCTCCACGGCCTGACTGTGTTTCTCAACGAGGATGTGGCTTGCCCGGACCTTCCCGGCCTTTCCCTTCTCTCTCTTCTTCGTCTTACCTTTGCCCTTTCCCATTCGACATACCGCCTGTGACGTTTCCGTGCGTCGCTTCATCGCAGGGATGCCAGTCTGTTAAGAGTTGCTGAGTGAATAATATGCAGATGAGCATTGGGGAATGACACCATTTCATTAGTCATAGTTTCGCTGGATGCTGTGATGAAACGATGAAGGTCGTGACTATCTGCCTGCCCGAGTCATATGTTGAGGGGATGGACAAGCTCATCAAGAAGGCTATGTACCCCAATCGCTCTGAGGTGATTCGTATTGCCATTCGCGACCTCTTGATGGATGAGCTCTGGGGATCCCGTCGGTCAGGACACTCCCGTCCTCTGATGACACACATAGAGGAGTCCCTCGCAGAGTCTTGTTCCCGCGCGAGCGAGTGACCGTACCTTGCATATCTTCTCTCACCGATGTATTTGACCGAGCTACCTTTTTTTGTTCTCACTTCTACAGACTCGACCGAGTCTGAGTGTCGTGTATCGACATCAGAGACATACGTGACAATGCTCCACCAATGGAGTTGAAGAAGAATGGTAATGCGCAGGTTGTTTGGTCGGAAGAAGGAAGAAAAGAAAGAAGAAAAGGGGACCGAAGAGGCCGTCGAAGAGGCTGCCGAAGCGGCGGCCGAGGAAACAGCCGCGGAGGCAGCTGAGGGGCCAGTGCCAGAACCGGAGAGTGCTGCTGCCGAAGAGAGCAGCCCACTGGAGGTTGTCAACGAGCCCGCGGCAGAGTCGAGGCCCGAAAGTGCCGCTCCTGAGGAGACGATTCCCTATCATGACTCTCTTCAGAAGCGACTGAAGTATCTCCTTGAGGAGTCTGAGATCTCATCTACAATTCGACCAGAGGACGAGTTTACAATCGAGATCATGGCGATGGGTGAGCGAGTGTGGGTCAGAAAGAGAGCGCACGGCCCTATAGAGTACGGCACTGGTGCCATATCTGACAAAGATGTCTTCATCCGGGTCGCGAACGACGTCGTGCGTGAGCTGCTTGACGCACCCAACTTCACAGAGTTCTCGCGTACCTACATGCACTACTACCGGAATGCTGACCCAGGAAAGTTCGTAAAGATTGAGCTTCGGAGATCAATCGATGAACTCACGCCTCGCGGCTATGCTCGCTGTCCACTGTTGAAGCTGCTGGTCGGCGAGTGGAGATAGTCGTTCTCTGAGGTACCTTCACCAACCTTATATTGTGGGGCGCAGGGCAACGCGCACCAGTTGCCCTGTGACAATCCACAACACAACAGGGAGAGAGAGTCATGGCTAAGGTTGAGCTCCCCCTCATTGCTGTCAATTTCAAGACTTACCCCCAGGCCACCGGAGAACGCGCCGTTGTTCTTGCACAGCACTGCGAGTCCGTGGCCAAGGAATATGGGGTTCAGATAGTTGTGGCCCCACAGACACCGGACCTCTTTCGGGTCAGTCGTGCGGTCGACATTCCCGTCTTCGCACAGCATATGGACCCCGGAGATCCAGGCCGGTACACTGGACACGTTCTTGCTGAGGCCCTTGTTGAGGCAGGGTGTGCTGGCACCTTGCTGAACCACTCTGAGAACAGAATGGTACTGGCCGACCTCGAAGCCGCTGTCAGAAAGGCGGAGCGGCTGCACCTCTATACAATCGTCTGCACAAACAATCCCATGGTCAGCGTTGCCGCGGCCTCTCTGCGACCCTGGGCCGTTGCTGTTGAGCCTCCCGAGCTGATTGGTACGGGTGTGTCCGTCTCACAGGCACAACCTGAGGTGATCACGGGCACGGTGGAGAAGATTCGGGCCGTGAACAATGAGGTGGGCATACTCTGTGGTGCTGGCATCTCGAATGGTGCCGATGTGCGTGCCGCGCTCAATCTTGGTGCTCAGGGCGTTCTCCTAGCGTCCGCCGTCGCAAAGTCGGACAGGCCTGCAGAGGTCCTCAGAGACCTCGCTGAACAGGTAGTCCGTGAATAGAGCGCGCATACGTACGTCACTGTTCGTGCCGTGGGTGGGACCAATGGTGAAGGTATCAATAGAATGTGCCCATTGTCTGCTCCAGAGAGCCGTGAATCAAGTACAGCTTGCAACAGACGACCCCGAACTTCAGATGCGAGTCATAGCGGAGATGACCCGATTTCTTGCGAAGCGGTTCACTGCAGATGCAGTCCCCAGCCACATCGGTACGGACCGTGACCTGCTCGTACAGAGGATGACCGGACGTGATCCCTATGCGGACCTGAAGCGGCAGTCCAACAAGATGGCGCTACAGCTGCTACCCCGCCTCCTCTCGATAGTGGAGTCCTCGCCGGACGGGGAGGCGAGATTCCGGCGGGCCGCCCTGATTGCTGCAGCGGCAAACGCTATCGAGTTCGATGTGTCGGGTCGTGACTTCAGCCTTGAGGAACTCCAGTCAATACTAGACAGGGTGGAGCACGATCTCGCTATCGACATGGTTGACGAGTTCAGGCACCTCTGCTCCGAGGTTGACGAGGTCATCTATCTGACGGACAACGCCGGAGAGATAGTACTCGATACTGTTCTCATATCCGAGATTCGTCGGCTGGGTCCGCGCGTGGTTGTCTACGTCAAGGGTGGGCCAGTCCTCAACGACGCGACAATGGAGGACGCTGAGGAGGTCGGTCTTCATCGGTACGCCGACGAGGTGCGTGACACGGGTGCTCCCGCCATTGGGGTCAATCCCGAGCGAAACTCAAGGGAATTCCTCGATGCGGTCCTCTCTGCTCAGCTGATCGTCGCCAAGGGGATGGGCAACTACGAGTCTATGACCGAGTTCGACCCGCCCTGTCCCGTCGTCCACATCATGCGCACGAAGTGCAACACAGTCGCAAGTCACGTGGGTGTTCCGCGGGACAAGAACGTGGTCCTGATACGATATCCTCCGCAGCAGGTCACCTAGTTTCCCGCGCTGTACGGCCGGATGACCCTCGAGACCGGTTGGGTCTGGAAGAACGTGAACTTCGTGTCCGGGAACTGGAGACTCAGGTAGTTGTACAGTCTCCTCATTCCTGGTTCCTCGGTGTAGAAGTCACCAGTCTCGATGACGTTGATGCCCTCCTCGCTCGCCAGCAGTCTGACCTCAGGGGGGAGTGTGCCGGTCACTATTGTGCGAATCCCCTCCCTCTTGGTCCTCACTATCTCAGGCATATCTAGAATGGTGCCGGCAACGACAAGTATGTCCTCGACATCTTGGTCGAGATCGCCAGTAAAGAGGATGTTGTCCACAGCAAGTTTTCCGGCAACGAGATTGACCAGTGTGGAGTGATTGATGGTGTCCTCGGTGCGACAGACCCTGCCGATGGGCACCTGCGTACCAAGATCCCCCCTGGTCTCGAACTTCCGGAGCGACTTCATCTCCAAGACGTCCACGAGAGCATCGGTCAGGCCATCACGTGCCGCAATCCACGGACTCCCCATTACGTATAGCGACATGTAGTTCTTGAGAATGAGTCGAAGGCGAATCTCGTCGATACCCGTGATTCTGTCCACAGGCCAGATGAAGAGGGGCCGCTCAGTTATGATCAAGTTCGCCTTCGCCTGAGAGGCCTGCGCGACTGCTCGAGGTGAAGGATATGTAGTCACTAGGACACGACTCACAGCCGTCTGCGCCTGTTCCACGTCTGTCTGCGGACCAACCTCGACGCGGCTCTCAAGACCCTGCAGGACGAACTCAGGGGGCGCCAGAGTGGCAAGATGGCTCACTATGTCTCTCAGGGTTATCATGGTGCGCACCTGTCACAAGGACCAGCGTGAACGGGGCTGACGTGCCCACTACCACTGGTAGGTGGCTCCACCTAAGTTTACCGCTCGACGACAGGACGCATTCTGCTATTCAGATGGGGTGGCGTCCATGTCCTCGCCCTCGAAATCTGTGTCGGCCTCGTCGGGGAGTTCCTCACCCTCCTCTTCCTCAAAGTCCTCGTCTACGCTGTAGATCTCCTCGAGTTCCTCCCCAATATCAATCTCCTCAATCTCAGGCTCCTTGGCCTTCTCTCTCTTCTTCTCCTTCTTCTTGCCCTTCTTCTCAGGCCTCTTGGCCTGCTCCCCTATCCTGCCATGACGTCTCTTGAGCAGGAGCCAGTATCTCGCCCTAGCCTTGCGTAGTCTCCGCATTCGCCTGAAGTCGGTTGCTGAGGGATTCTGGGTCTTCCTCAGGCGTGTCAGTTCTCGTACAAGGGCCTTCTCTTTGTTCAAGCCTGCCATCTCCTTCAAAGAGTCGACTGTCCAGAAGTAGTTCTTGTTATAACTGTGACGTTGTAGATTCCTATGGGAGAGATGCAGCCATGGGCAATCCTTTTCACATCAGACGCAGTCCTCATCTGATGTGCGACTGTGGCGGGAGTGATGACAGCTGTCCCCGAAGAGAGACTCGCCGATGAAAAGCATACGGGTGAACCTTGAGCAGGATGTCCTCGACAGGGTCGACAGAGTCGCGGGCCCGGGCGGTCGTCAGAGGTTCATCCGCGAGGCAATCCTCTGGCGTCTCGACAGAGAGATTCCTCCCTTCGTCACTGAACTTGAGTCGCGCCTCAATGAACTGGAGAGTCGTGTCTCACGTCTGGAGGATCTTCATGGGCCGCAGACGTTCGCAGGCGAGTTGAGCGACGTGGTCACACGGCAGGTCTGCAGAGACGATCTCGAGCGGCGAATCCTTACCTATTTCCTCCGTCACGGTGGTGCCACAACGCCTGAGCTCGCGGAGGCCCTCCTTGGGGACAGCAGAAAACGACGTACAATTCTTAGCAGGATGGAGGGCATCAATAGGCGCGCCACGGAGCTGCTTGGCGCCCCGCTCTTCAGACTCGAGAAGGGAGTTGTCAGAGGAAAGCGCGGCGCGTGGTGGTTGACGGACGTGGACCTACTCAGACGATGATTGAGATCTGGGGGTACACACATGGTCTTCGTGTTGGTGGGCTGGGACTAGGACTGCGCCCCACGGGGCTATCATCTTGTGGATGTGCTCCAGAGCAAATCTTTAAAGAACTGCCACTGACCCTGATAATCGGGGCCGTAGTCTAGCTTGGATAAGGCGCCAGCCTCCGGAGTTGGTCTTCCCCGGTTCGAATCCGGGCGGTCCCGCCATCTCCTTCTCCGATTGCCCCTGAGCCGCTCCAGACCTAGTGTGGTGCTTATATGAGCCCCTC
Source organism: Candidatus Thorarchaeota archaeon (assembly GCA_029855935.1). GTDB lineage: Archaea > Asgardarchaeota > Thorarchaeia > Thorarchaeales > Thorarchaeaceae > B65-G9. The sequence goes on from JAGSHN010000012.1 coordinate 128,799, forward strand.
AACACAGGATGACGAGGAGACCGTATTGAGTGTCGTCAACCAGCATGTGCCGGAGGCAGAGGGCGACGAGGGTCATAGTATTGCCCGCAGGCTTGAGAGGTATCTCAACAGCAGCCTAGGTTGGATGATAATGAATCATCTTGAGGACGGTGAGAGCTTTGTCCTTCGTGTGGAGCGAGAACGGGTGCGCGTGACGAAGAGAAACGGGCGTGCGATAGTCGAAGTCCTCGGCTGAGACAGCAATCAGGCATCCTCTCTGTTGTTCTGCGCCTGTCGCGAGCTGGCTAGATGCCGGCATCACACCGCGATCAGCACAGGGTCTACAGTAATAGTTCCATACGCTCTCCGCGACAAACTGCCAGTCATCTCCCCCGACAGTCAGCAGTCGCATCCTCAGCGAAGAGTCTATAAGAGAAACGCTCGCTCCGAGTCAACGGGGCCGTAGTCTAGCTTGGATAAGGCGCCAGCCTGCGGAGTTGGTAATCCCCGGTTCAAATCCGGGCGGTCCCGCCATCTTTTCTTCTCTTGTACCGCCTACAATTCGAGAGCCTTATATGGCGTCTTTCACGGGCGACACGACCTGTCACTAACGGTACTGTCATAGGGCTGTGAGATATGCAATTCATCCCTGGACGCATAGATAGAACGCATCGTTTGATGCGGAACGAGGGTATTGACGGGATCATAGTGACCCGTCCCTCAAACGTTCAATACCTGACAGGTTACGGCCAGACAAGGGATGATATGCCTGTCGCTTGCGTATTGGGGACGGACAGTCTTCCTGTTCTGATCATCCCCGACGGACTGCTTGTTTCTCTGCCTTCTGATTCTGTCTTGGGCAATGCCGTGGGATACAGCCGTCATGAGTACAACTATTGGGACTTCTCACTAGAGTCAGACTTCTGGCAGTGCATCTCAGAGGTCGTTAGAGGCGCATCGCTTGCTGACGGAGAGATAGGCCTAGAGCTGAACTGGCTGTCGGTGAGAGAGTTCGAGGGACTGAAGAAGCTCCTCCCTGACGCTGGCTTCCGCGACTTCTCCCAACAGCTCTGGCATCTGCGTTCGGTCAAGGACGCCGCCGAGATTGACGCCATCGTGCAGGCTGTCCGAATCGCTGAGATCGGGATGCGCACCGCACTGGAGCTTGTTCGTGCAGGTGAGTCTGAGATGGCCGCATCACTTGAGTCGGAGTCTGCGATGCGACGCGCTGGCGGTCAGCAGCGAGGGATTCGCGCTGCGGTTCTGTGTGGTGCCCACGCACGTGACCCTCAGGCGCAGCCGGGAATGACACGCATCTCTGCGAAGGATATTGTTGTCATAGACGTGACTGTCAGCCTTGCTGGCTACTTTGCGGAGATATCACGGACCTGTCATCCTACCACTCCTAGTGTTCACCAACGGCGTCTCTTTGAATATAGCACCACCCTGCTGGAAACGCTTGCCGACGGCCTGAGCGCTGGAGAGGCGATAGGACCTGTTGTCGAGCGGTCGGTGAGGATGTGTCATCAGTCACTTCCCGAGTGTACGGTCAACGAGCCCCTCGGTAGCTCGATAGGACTTGACCTCCACGAACCGCCCTTCATCGAGTCTGCGTGTGACTCAGTGTTACGGGAGAATGCAGTAGTATCTCTCAGACCGACGTGCTCGTTGAGCGATGCTGGAACCGTACAGATTGCGGATATGTACCTCGTGACCCGTGATCGACTACATCGTCTAAGCCGGGTCTCTCTGGAGACACTGTGATGGCGTCACGGGACAGACTGCCACTTCTTTAGCTTCTGAAACACCAGAGATATGGTCTCTGCACGATGTTCCGCCTTTTCCAGCTCATCGCGGGACAGCTCGCGTATCTGGGCTGCGGGCGCCCCCGAATTGACGCTTCTTGGTGGGATAACGACGTTCGCTGGTACTATGGCTCCGGGGGCCAGTACCACACCCTCCCCCAACGTCGCGCCGTCGAAGACTACGCATCCCTCACCTATTGTCACTAGGTCGCCCAGATACACACCGTGAAGGACCGACGCCGTGCCAATGACAACTCGATTGCCTATGACGGCTGGATTGTCTTTGTTGTGCGCATGAATGACAACACTGTCTTGGATGCAGCTCTCCTCTCCAATTCTGACTGGGGCCTCGTCGCCGCGAATGACGGCACCGGGCCAGATGCTCGTTCTGGCCCCAATCTCGACATCGCCTACTATCGTTGCCTGAGGACTCACGTATGCTGACTCGTCGATGCGTGGCATGACATCACGAAAAGGTAGGATTGGCACCTTCGAATCACTCCCTGTGCATATGTTCTACGACAGATGCGTCATATAAACCATAATATCGCCTGCTCAATGTGATGACACCGAGATTGAGGTGGCGCGTGAGAGTCAGTCCCCCAAGAACTGTTCGATTACCTCCTCGTACACCTCTGTGTCTCGCAGGCCGATTATGCGGTCAGTCTCTTGATATCCTCCGGTCAATCGACTGTACATCTTCACGCGCGCGGGCTTTCCGTCGAAGTAGACCAGGACGCACGGGATGGCTGTTATCTGATGTTCAATGGCAAACTCACGATATTCATCGACGTTGAGCTTCACGAAGGCGATATCGGGATTATGAGAGTGCTCTCTCTCAAGCTCTTCAAGACGCGGGGTCAGCGCCCTGCAGGGCCCACACCATGCAGCCCAGCAGTCGACGAAGACGAGTCGTTTCTCCTTTATGATCTCCTCAAGTTCCTCGGGACTGACGTCTCTGACCATAGTCCGTTCCTCCTCTGCACTCAGTTATGATTGGGTGACCTACGCGGTTCCCTCTGTAAAGTGTTACGTCCTATACGTAGCTCCCCGTCCTTTCAGGATCGGGTCGGAGTAGCGCCATACCATCAGTCTCTCGGGCCGCGGGTCAGTCTGCAGTCCCTTTCACTGCATAACACATAGTTGTGAGAAAAAACAGGTCTAGAGGGGTGGGACCGTAGAGTCCCACAGAGTCCTCTGACTATGCCGCTGCGTCAGCGAGCAGGTTCTGAATGATCTGTTCGTAGACCTCCTCGGGCATCACGCCGACAAGCTTGTCTAGCTTTCGGCCGCTCCCATCGTCAAATATGACTCGTCGTCCCTCACTGTAGACGAGGACACTGGGCACGCCCGTAATCTGATTGACCATGCTGAACTCTTGGTTCTGGTCCACGTCAATCTTGACGACCTTGAATCCCCTGTCGGCGTACTTCTCGTGAAGTTCCTCAAGGATTGGACTGAGTATCTTGCATGGGTGACACCAGACCGCATAGCAGTCCACGAATACAACTTTGTTCTCACTGATCACCTTGTCCAGCTGATCTGCATTGATCTCTTCGACCATCTTTATCACTTCATCTCCCGTTGCTTTACGGGCGGTTGTGTACGACTCGCGCACAACCGCTAAAAAGCATTGTGATAGGTCCTCATCCCCGGTCCACCTCTCGTGAGAAGAAACAGCCCGTTGATGGCGTCTCTCACACTAAAACCTTCATAAGTGAAGCTCTACCGGCTGTTTCTAGTCGGGTGTGTACTCCAATGCCAGTCCTGCACTGTGCGCGCTGCGGCTCGAAGCTGACAATCTTCAAGGCTGGCGGCATATGGACCGTACGATGCAGCACGTGTGGGATTGAGTTGATGGTCGATGGGCGTTCGAAAGACCTCTTCGATGCCTACGAGGAGTTCACGGAGGGCGTGATGTCTGGGCGTCTAAGACCCTCGGCTCCCAGAGCTCGGACTGCAGCGACAGAGGTTCTGAGTGTGGAGCCAACTACTCGTAGGCGAGCCCAGAGGGGCAAGTCCCCGGCACGCGTTGAGACACCCTCGGAGGTCAAGGCCAAGATCTTGGCCGGGGGGAGTCGGCTTGAGGATCTCCCCCGGGCCGTCAGGGCTCTGGTCGAGCGCGGTCGCGACTATCTCGTTTCGTACAAGTATATGCCAGCGACCGATGCAGACTACGGGGCGTCCATTGATGACATGCCCATACCAAACCGGCTGCGCGAGGTGCTGAAGAGGAGGGGAATCGACCGGCTGTATAGGTTCCAAGAGGAGGCGTTCGGTGCCATTCTTGATGGCCGTGACGTCGTCATCACGGCTCCGACAGGGCAGGGCAAGACGGAGGCATTCATCCTTCCAATCATATTGAGGCTCGTCAAGACAATCGATGAGGCGATGTTCAATCCAGGCGTCCGAGCGCTGCTAATCTATCCGACGAAGGCGCTTGCCCGTGATCAATACGAGAAGATACGAGAGATGTGCAGGGCCGCAAGCCTCATTACTGGAATCTTTGATGGTGATGTGTCGTCCTCCGAACGCGATAGGCTGTACGAACGTCCGCCCGACATACTGCTGACGAATCCTGATGTGCTTCACTATCATCTTGGATGGTCGAGGTCGCGTCTGACACCAATTCTGCGCTCGGTGCGATATGTTGTCCTAGATGAGATTCATCTCTATACCGGGTCAATGGGCGCCAATGTTTACTACATTCTCAAGCGGCTTGAGCTGGAAACCGGACGCCTACAGAAGATTGGTGCCTCTGCCACAGTTGCGAACCCCAAGGAGTTCGCCGACATGCTCTTTGACAGTGACACCTATCTCGTTCGCTCTGAGAGGGCCCGGAGGGGCCCGGTGCACTTTATGATGTATTATCCGGGAGAGCGAAGCAAGTACAGCATGATTACCGACATCGTGTCGACACTTATCCGTGGCGGATTCAAGACCCTCGTCTTCGGGAACACGCACAGCGAGGCCGAACTGCTGAACCTCCTGCTGCGGGAACAGGGAATCAAGTCAATGGTCCACCGCGCGGGCCTGCCAAAGAAGTACCGACTGGAAGTCGAGGACAGTTTTCGGAGGGGCGCTCTCCCAGTCATAGTCTCGACGCCGACGCTGGAGCTTGGCATAGACATTGGAGACCTCGACTGTGTAGTGAGCATGATTGTGTCGATAACTCGGCTGACGCAGCGTGTCGGACGTGCCGGGCGGAAGGGTCAGGAGAGCGTGGCAGTGCTGGCGCTGCGCGACAACGACCCCATCTCATCGTTCTACCGCTACAAACCTGAGAAGTACTTTACGGACATCGATGCGGCCTATATGGAGCCCGAGAACGAGGTGGTCGGACGCGTTCAGCTCATAGCTGCAGCCATGACGGGGAAGCTGAGGACCTCGATGTTTCCGCGTCAGATGCGACTGTTTGAATCGCTTCAGGAGGAGGGGCTGATCTCAATTGATGAGGATGGTACAGTACGTATCAAGGACTTCTCTCGTGCAAGGAAGATCTGGCACGAGTACAGCATACGTGGAATTGGCGATGTCGTGGAGATTCGCACAGAGCGCAAGAAGATTGGGGAGCGCACCATGCCAATGGCCGCGCAAGAGCTGCATCCTGGTGCCATCTATCTCCACGGAGGCAACGCCTATCGGTCTGTAGAGTTCAAGTATCGTCCTGGCCTCGGTAGGGCTCGTGTCGTCCCGTACCAGGGACCCAGGGTCTACACTAGGCCGCTCTACTCAATAATGCCAGCAATAGTGCAGGTGCACGAGGCGAAGCAGGTACTTGGTATGAGAGTGATCTATTGTACCCTGCGAATGACACAGGAGGTAACGGGCTACCTCACGCTCGAGACACGCACTGGCAAAGTCATCGGAAAGGAGTGGCTGGCCGAGCCGCTCGTCTATAGCTATCTGACCAGGGGAATCGCCTTCAAGGCGCCACCACCGAAGCGCTCAGTAGAGCAGTACTTGAAGAGGAATCTGGAGGACTCCAGAGGAATGCTGATGGGAGTCACGCAGCTCTATGGTGGCGCTTACCATGCGCTTGAGCACGTCCTCATTGAGTCGAGTGACATGCTTACAGGAGGCAGCACGCGCGAGATCGGTGGTGTCTCGATGGGCGACTCGGGTGTCATATTCGTCTACGATGGCAGTCCTGGCGGGAATGGCGCCTCCAAACTGCTCTTTTCAAGGCTGCCGGAAGCGTTTTCACGTGTGGAGACAATACTGTCAAGATGCGAGTGCAAGACTGTAGACGGATGTCCCCTGTGCACGTACTCGTACCAGTGCGGCAACAACAATCAACCGCTCTTCAAGCCTGGCGCGCTGGAGAGCGTGAGACAGATTCTGAAGGGCGTCAGTACATCGATTGAGGATGACTCTCACATCGGGTATGAGCCTCTGGTCTGACCGACGGTCCGGTTGATCGACCGACCCGCGAGTGGATGAAGATGAGCAGATTCGAGATAGAACGCGGTCACGATGGTCCTGCAAGGCGTGGAAGGTGGGTCTCCCCTGTTGGAATTATCGAAACTCCATTCCTTCTTGGCCCTCCCAACATCAAGGATGTTGATGCTGTGTATATTGTTCCCGACCACGACATACTCACGCAGGTGTCACAACCTACCGTGCTTGTTATGCCCACACTGCTTAGTGGGAGGAGTGCAGGTGAGGACATTCTCTCAGAGCGTTCGCCACTCGTTGCTGCCCCCTCTGTCGTGGGCGCCTCAGCTGTTTCATCCGAGATGGTCACCGCTCTGATTCGCGAACAGCTTCATATGGCGGGCGACCACGATGACCCATCGCGAGTGGTACTACGTCTTCCCCCAATTGACGATATGGCTCTGCTTGGGCCCTTGGTGACAGAGGCACACAACATAGGTGTACGTGCTGCGCTACTGCAGTTCGATGGGATGCTGGGTCGACGCGATCTCAACTCGGTCATCATACGTTCTATGCTTCCGCGCAACTGGCTCACCATAGCTGTTGGTAGTATCGAACCCTGCCTCGTCCCACTGCTATCCTACATAGGCATTGATGGCTTTGATGTCAGTCGTGCGGATGAGGCCGCCAGACGGCACGAGCGACTGTGGCAGAACGGAACCGAATGTGTGACCAGCATCCATGATGCGCGGTTCTGTGCGTGCACAGCCTGCACAATGGCCACGGACAGTGCGGAGGGTGATCTGGAGTCTGTGTTGAGAGGGCACAACATTCACATCTATCGCACTGTGCTCTCCGAGGCAGTGCACGCCCGGTCAAGAGGTCTACTCAGATGGCTTGTTGAATCAATGACACACGTGTCACCGGGGATGGCTACGTTTCTCCGCAGAGTGGACCGCGCTGTCTATCCTTACATTGAGGAGTTTACGCCGACGGTCGGGCCGTCTTATCTCCCTCTCATAGGCCCGGAGTCCTATCACGCTGCAGCTGTTGCGCGATTCCGACAACGGCTGGCTGAGAGATATAGTCCACCGGAGGATAAGCAGATTGTTCTATTGTTGCCCTGCTCTGCACGGAAGCCGTACTCGGAGTCACGTTCTCACCGGAGATTCATAGAAACGATAGAGTCCGCCCTGCAGGGAGCCAGATCTGCAGTCGCAGAGGTCGTGATCACATCCCCTCTCGGAGTCGTCCCACGTGAGCTGGAACGCCTGTACCCCGCTGCACAGTACGACATACCTGTCACTGGCGACTGGGATGCCGAGGAGATTCGGATTGCAGCCGAGGCCCTGCGGACACACTTGAGCAAGTTCAGCAGCGATGTCGTCGTGGTGGCTCACACCTCCGGTGGGTATGCCGATGTACTTCGTGCCGCACAGGACGATATCGACCAGAGCATAATCTATACGATACAGGGAGGCTCTGCCACGTCAGACGAAGCTCTCGAGTCGCTCCGAGAGACTCTCAGTGATGTGGGTGGCCTTCTCGGCCTTCAGGTTTCGTATGAGGGTCGCTCTGATAGACGTCGCCGTCGTCCTCGGAACGCGCTTGTGGGAGAGACACTGAGAGCAACAGCTGACTTCCAGTTCGGCCCCGGTGCGGGATCGCTCCTTGTTCCTGACAGCGCCCGCCTGAGAGGACGACTATATGCAACGGTCACATGCACAGTGGAGGGGCAGCAACTCTGCTCATACGTTGGTTCCACGGGACTACTCTCTCTGACGCTTGCGGGGGCACGCCGAATATCCTCCTTGGGAAACTATTGGGTACGTTTTGATGGTGAAACACTGAGAGGTGGTTCCCTCTTTGCAGTTGCAGTGACAGATGCAGACCCTCTGATCCGGCCCGGTGACGAGGTGATAGTTCTGAACACCGATGGCGAGGTTGTCGGAGTGGGACGCAGTGAGATGTCTGGTCGTGAGATGTGTGAGTTTGACAATGGCCGCGCAGTCTCGATACGACACAAGGAGTAGAGTCCAGAGGTGAGCGACGTGATACGAGACATGGACAGGCTGACAGAGGCAGTCTCCAAGATGAGTCTTGAGGCCCGCGCGGACTCGATTGCGTCCCGACGGAGGAGAAATCCGGAGATTCCCGCGGCAGCCTGGACAGCAAGAACGGTCGTTCAAGGCAATGAGGGAACAGCAATTGCCATAGTCCTCTCCACAATCGGTTGCAGTCACGCTCGAGATGAGAACGGCGGGTGCACAATGTGCAGCTACCTCCTCGACGGGACTGAGGCCCCTGTGACTGCCGACGACCTCGTCAAGCAGTTCAGAACCGCAATGATGAGGGTCTCTGACGCGGATGGTCCATTGTCCGTCAAGCTGTACACGAGCGGAAGTTTCCTCGACCCGGAGGAGGTGCCCCCACAGGCACGTGGCGAGATTCTGCAGCTCATCTCAAGCGACAGTCGTGTCCAACACGTGGTGATCGAGTCAAGGCCTGAGTTCGTCATTGAGGATGCAGTCGTAGAGGTGAGGCAGGCTCTTCCTGATGTCTTTGTCGAGATTGGCATGGGACTGGAGTCGAGCAATGACGTGATCCGCCTATTGTGCCTAAACAAGGGCTTCACGAGGGCCGAGTTCATCTCGGCGGTTGAGACTGCCCGGCGCCATGGCATAGGCACAAGAGCCTACGTCTTGCTCAAGCCCCCATTTCTGACGGAGCAGGAGGCACTGACGGACGCCGTTGAGACAATGCAGGACGCTGCAGAGATGGGTGTGACGACAGTCTCGGTCAATCCAGTGAACATCCAGCGGCACACGCTCGTGAGTCAGCTCTGGAGCCGTGGTGCCTACCGGCCCCCGTGGCTCTGGACAGTTGTGGAGGCACTGCAACGTGCCCGGATGTTCTTGCCCGTGGGGGTCAGGATCGAATGCGATCCCGTTGCTGGAGGCACGCATCGCGGTGCACATAATTGTGGCGACTGTGATGGTGCCGCACTCGATGCGATTCGAAGGTTCTCTCTGACTCAGGACCTCAGAACATTTGACGGGCTTGACTGTCACTGTCGTCCTCGGTGGCATCACGTTCTGGAGCACGAGGGTGCCTCACTGGTTGTGCACTACTGAGGCCCAGAAGACCTCTCTCAGGTGTGCCCGAGTGGTGACTAAATACTGTGGTCCCAACAGGCCAGTGCTGAACAGATGTTCTGAGAGGTTCTTCGATGACCAGTCTCTTGCAGACGGAACGGGATGGGGAAACTCCTCTTCCACTCAAGGCCGCACTGCGGGACCTCTTGGGGCGGAGGAGCTACACGGTGTTCCTTGCGACAGCCTGGAGTCTATACGCCTTTGAGTCGCTGAACATCTTCTTCAATCTCTATCTCCGGGATCTCGGATGGACGTTTCTGTCGATTGGGATACTCGGTGCCGCGAATCAGGCAATCGCCGCTCTCTCACGCATCATTGGTGGATACGTTGGCGATCACGTGGACCGGAAGAGCCTCGCTGCTGCGTCAATGCTGGTCGTTTCCGGCTTCTACCTGCTCATCGCTCTGTCCATTCATCCAGTCGTCCTCGTCCTTGCTCTTCTCCTCTACTCGACTATGCATCTCGTGACGAGTGGCTCGTCCGCCTATGTGATGAACAGCATTCCTCAACGACATAGTGGTCTGGCTCTCTCCCTGTTCACAGCCGGACGTGCAATCGGGATCTCGGCCCTCCTAGCTCTGAACATCCTCGTACCAGTCATAGGGTTCGGTGCAGGATTCCGTTTCCTTGCATTGCTGGCATCCTGCGTACTGATGGCGAGCGCAGTGGTGCGTCATGTATGGTTGGCACCCAGCCCAATAGAACACGAGATGGGTCCAGAGGGTCTCCTCCGTAATTTCCTCTCCGAGAATGCACGGGCGCTGCGTGTCCTCGTCTTGGCGCTCCCCGGCACTCTTCTCGTTGTGCTGCTTGATGCCGTGAGCGATGGCCTGTTCAAGTTCGGCGCCCTTCTCTATGCCAACGAGTTTCTCAACGTGTCGATTCCGGGTATCGGCAGCATAATGATCTTCACGCTGCTCTTCTCGGTGCCGCTGCTCATCTGGGTGGGCCGTGTGGCTGACACCCGAGGTCTGAGCAGCGCCGCCGACCTGGTCTATGCTATGATGCCTCTCTCAACATTTCTGATTCTGGTGGCCCCGGCTGTTCCGATGTGGGCCCCCGCTGACTGGGCAATAGGGGCGGAGTCCCTATTCCCCGGTCTTGGAGCAGTGTTCACCACAGTCTTCCTCGCGATAGTCCTCAAGTATGTGAACGACATTCTGTGGAACCTTGTGCTGATCACTCTGATACGCAAGAACCTCCCATCCAGCGACACGTCGAAGTTTCTGGCTCTCTTCTGGTTCTTGGTCGCCCTGTTGACCGCTCTTGGCCCGGTCTTGGGCGGCTTACTGTTCTCGTTCGGCGTGCCGTCTCTTGTCTTTGTCGCGGCCCTGTTTCTCAACGTCCTTATCCTGTTCTCTCTGCATCGGTACGGGCTCTTCGCACGACCGGGCGTCCCCAACGTGGAAGACAGATGAATAAAGTCTTAAAGGCCATCCAGCGGCGAATTCAATGTTCAGGTAGTCTGGAGACGGGCCCAACATGCCGAGATATGTGACACGTGTAAGCATCTGGTTCTATAGCGAGGGAGCCTCTCCCTCTGAGGTGATCAAACGTCTGACGGAGCTTGGTTTCACTCCAGTGCGGGGTGCCTTCGACTTTGTCTACGAGCACAAGCAGGAGGACATGGACGAGCGGGACCTCAGCAGCTCGATACTGGAGATTGCCAATGCTCTCCACGCCGCTCTGTCAGGGTTCAAGGTCTGGTACAACCTTGACACACATCTCGCGGACGAGGGGGCCGACTACGTCCCGCTGGAGGCAATAGACGCGGAACTCGCAGCGACCCGCGAAGAGATCTCCAAGATGGAGAACGAGATTGAGCAGTAGTTGCTTCTTCAGTGCAAAAGGAGTGTGAAGGGGGACGGGAAGAGCATCCCGTTCCCCTCACCGGGAGGGACCGACTAATTGCGGTGAGTGGGAATAGGAGGTACTCTCTCTCCGGCTAGTCGGATGTGACCTCCGGTTCGCGGCGCTCATACTCGCCCTCGCCACGAACGGTTACATTGAGCTTCTTCCTGTCACCGGGATTCATCCGTGCCCAGGACCATCTCATCGTTATGCCATCGTCGACTGTGTCGATTCTTGGCTCCTCGTCCGATGGCTCGACTGAGACGAACTCGAAGCCCTTGGGGACCCAGTCGGTCACGGTCACGTTCTCGACTGTCACCTCGCCCTTGTTCTCAATGACGAGCACAACCACGTACTCACCCGGGCTGGCACCCCTGTTGATGGCCTTCTTCGCTGAGATGCGCCGCTTCTTGTAGACGACACCAATCTTATGACCGTCCTCCGGGCTCTGGACATCTATGACGGTCCCAGGTGGGTATATCGTCGCCTCACACCGTATAGGACTTGGGTACTCCTTCTCCGGTCGGCTCTTCCACGCCATAATGGCGTAATTGATCTTTATGCTGTCACCCGGCTCAAGTTCGCCGACCGTGTCCTTCAGGTCCTTGAATCTGAACGTCAGTGTATGGGCCGATTCAGGGTCTTGGTCGTCAGGATCAATCGTGAACTCGTAGTCCCCAGTGTATTCCTTCCCTGCTATCCAGACTGTTATGTGTTCGGGCTTCGGCGGCATGACATCGTCGGGGAGATGGTCAATGATTGTAACCTCGTTCAGCCTTGCCGTGCCTGTGTTCTTCACCTCTATGGTGACCTCGACAGGAGTCTTATCGAAGCTGGCGACCTCCGGAGGATCAAACACCTTTGTGTAGTCAATCTTGTAGACCGGGATTGTCTGGGGAGTCTTCTCAATGGTTCCGAGAACCCTCTTGGTGACAGTCCTGACGGGAGTGTAGATGACCTCGTGTGTCACCTTCGGTGGTGTCTTGCTTTCAATCTGAAAGCTGACGCTCCACTCTTGTCCAGGACCGAGCTCGACTGCAGGTGACTCGTCAATCCTCTTGATCTTCTCTCCTCCCTCCTCGGGAGTCACGTACACCTCTGCGTGGTCAATTCGCACAACAAGGTCGCTCTCATTGGCACACTCCAGGGTGCACTCCCACTGGTTCGGCTGTGTCTCTGCAGTGTCCACACCAGTGAGAAACTCTGTGAGGGCTGTCATATCTGGGTCCAGACTCGACCTCTGCTGTCCCTCCGCACGGTACGTGACGACAACGTCGCCAGAGTTGACCACAGTGATGTCTTCGACACGGACAACGCCTCGGATCACAATGGTAGACTCCTCGTGCGGGTATATTACGAAGTCCTTCCATATCACCTGACGTGTACCCTCATCGAACTCTGCAGTACCGGACTGTGTGGACTCGATGACAACATCCGTCATCTCTGGCGGTATCGTCTTGTTGAGCACGATGTTGTCAATCTCACCATCAGTCTCATTTCTTACTTGGATAGTGATTCTGATGTTGTTGTCCTTGCCGTGAGCGTATGCCCAGTGCGGCTCTTCGGTCTCGACGTCGGCGCACGTGTCATATCTCTCAGTCACAGTGAGCAGTGGCGCATCAATATCCACAGTATACTCGTACTCCCAGCGTCCACCTGCATCAATCTCCCCAGCAGAGAGGGTCTCCTCTTCTATGTTGGTCCGTTCTCGGCTGTCTCCGAGCAGTACTCTGACGTTCCATATTCTGTTCTGCTGTGACACGTTATTGACGCTGAGGATACCAGTCGCAGTGGCAGACAGGAGCTCGCTCTGTTCACCAAGCGTCGCCTTCTCTTTCTCCTCAATGTCGATGACTACTCTCTTTTCCTCGCTCAATGTTTCTCTCACCCACCTATACGTTCTCACGCTCCCGGGCGTTCCGGCTCATCAGGTTCGCGTCCGAGTTCAGGACAATGTGAAACGGAACTCATAACCCGCCGCCCACTCCGCAGTCACGGACTGATTCGGTTCCATGACCAGAGGAGTACAACCAGATGCAAACTGGTCCACATACTTCTTGAACTTCGTGGTCTGCTCCTCAGAGGACCAGCGCATCGCGATACCAAGTTTCGGTGACGCATCGATGCAGAGGTTGACAGCATCCTTGACACCGAACACACCCTCACCACTGATGGGGACAATCAGGATGTCGGTGTCAAACTGACCGAAGGGCCCCCTGACGATGGTGTCACCCAGATACGAGACTCGCATCTTGCCCATCTGAATATACAGTCCAAGGTTTTCGACATCCTCGTTCGCCTCCGGACTCCGTCTCTTCAGCGGGAATGCCGTGACCTTGAGACCCGGTATCTCGTAGGGCTCGTCTGGCCGCAGGACGTGCAGGAGCCAGGGTCTGGCGCCCTGCGCGCGGGCCTTCTCGATGGTCTCCTCGTTGCCCAAGATCCACGCCTTCGCGTTGTTCGCGATCGTGGCGGCATTGCCGAGCGCATCGTCCATACGATTGGTGGCTATGATCACCCTGACATCGAGGTTGTCTGGGACCACAGCCTCGCCATTCCAGATGCCAGGATTCAGCAGGACTGACGTTTCCTTGGACTCTACTACGAAGGACGTGTGACCCAGGTAAGTTATCTTCAGCAAACAATCACTTCCTTTCCTCGGACTTGGTACCCTCTGAGCCGGAAAACTTGCGTCGAGATATGGAAACCACTGCTGGCTTAAAAGGAAATTGTAGAGGGACTTGAACACGAAGCGGGTCGTGAATGGCAGTCCCCTATGAGATGCATAGCGCGCGTTTTGATGTCACTCGGCATTCCCTAGAGTTGGGCTTATGTACGCCGAGCAGTGATATGGGATGGATGATTGACAGATGAGGGGATAGAGTGTTTCCGCATGTCGTCACCAGTAAGTTTCGCAAGAAGCTGAAGGCCGTCCTGCTGGATGTCAAGGCTGACTTCGAGCGGCGTGAGAAGGCCTTCGAACGCGACGAGCGGAGAATCAAAGAGGAGCTTCTGGCAGCCATAGACTGTCATCCGCCACGACCAAAGATCGACGACTTCTACATTGCAGCTGTTGATGGTTCAGGACATCCGCGCGTTGCCACCTTTGACGACATTCGGGTGCACATAGTCACTCGCGCTATCTCCTTGCTGCGCACCAGTCCGGATGGGGACGCACCATTCCAAGAGGTGGGTCCGCAGGCCAGGGACGCGGGACTCCTCACGGAGCAGCCAGAGTCGGACTTCTTCTGGCACTCAGGCGTTGGTCGCGATGCCCTTGAGAAGCTGAAGGAGACAATACTGGAGTTCTATCCCATTGATGACACCGAGAAGATAGTTCTGCCCTACTTCAAGGATCTGCTGGGAGTGTCCTCCCTAGACGAGCTGGCGGACCACTCCCCCGAATACCAGATACCCAACTCGGTGCGCGAGAGTCTGATCTCTGATGATATGATACTCTCCGAACGCACACTCCACGAGCAGGTCATGAGGGTCTACGAGTATGCTGCTGCCCGCCAGCTCGTTGAGAATGAGGAGATGCGGCCGAGGTATCTCTTCCTCGACGGGTCCCTCACACTGTTCCTACGTCGTTCAAGGTCATATCCCTCATATCCATCGGGCTTTGTCCTCCGTGAGCTCGTCTCATCTGCCCGCAAGAGAGGAGTGATCATTGGAGCTGTCAGCAAGGACCACACCATTCCGTTTGCCCATAGGATTGCCACGATGGCGACGGAGGTCTTCCCACGAGGAACCAAGTGGTTCTGCAGACTTCCATCAGATGACGACCCCGGTCACGGTCTTGAGATCTACAAGGACAGAATCTACATACCCCCGACTCTGGCAGTGACCTATCTGTTCTGCTTCTCACCTGACAATCGTCCGTCGAGAATAGACTTTGACCGCATCTGGTGGCTTGAGAATATCTTTGTCAATGGTGACCCAGAGACCACACGGGCGAATGAGATTACTCTGTTTCGTGACATCGAACTGATGTCCCGGGATGCCCGATGGTACGGCTATCCTGTCCCCCTCGCCCTTGCGCACAATGAGTGCACGCTGACGCGGGACAATCTCCGTGCCATTCGTCACGAGGCACGGGCTCTGCTACGGGAGATTGAGCTCGACTTTACCGAGGTGAATCCTCTTCGTGAGGACTACAATCTATGAGGTGTGAACTGAGATGAATGCGGAGACTGAGAAAAATCAGGAGATAGATCTTGACAAACAGGCCGAGCTGTTCGGCCGAGTGTCCTCCGGTGACCAGACCTCTCTGGTGCTAATCTGCAACGATGACGACCTGGCCACTGGCCGCTTGCTTCTGATTCGTTCAACGCGTGGAGGAGAGGAGCGCATATTCTTCTTCCTCGTACTGCGTGTGAGCAACTACCTGAAGTATGTTGACAAGGCAGAGGATGTCGCAAGCACACTTGTGGCATTTGAGGACGCATATCTCATAGACGGCAGTCTGAGATTCTTTCTTGAGGTGGAGGGTCATCTCCTTGGGTATGCTCAGAAGAACAAGCAGAAGGGGGTCTGGGAGTTCCGTCCATCAAAGCGCACACCCGAGCACTTTGCGCATGTATACATCCCCCAGAAGAAGACAGCCGAGAAGTTGATTGGGACTCTCTTCGGACCACAGCTCGACGGTGAGATATACGTAGGCGATCTTGAGGACGGGGACACAGCTCTTCCAGTGCGAGTGAACCTGCCAGTCAAGTTCCTCCCGATGCATCTCGGCATCTTCGGGTCCACTGGTGCGGGAAAGAGCAACCTGATGATGGTCCTCATCAAGTCGTTCATTGACCACAACCTTGAGGTCCGGCGTGGAGCGGCTCGGTCGAGACAGCCACTTGTCTCCGCATTCTGCATAGACCCTCACGACGAGTTTGCAACTGGCACGGACACATACGGCATTCACGACATCGTCGAGGCTATGGATGACAGTCGCAGGAACGAGGTCATGGGCGACTTCTACTACCTGACATCGACGATCAGAGCAGTCCCAAGGGAGATAAAGAGGTACGCACGTGAGCTGAGAATCCTCTGGGACGAGATACAGCCAGAGGACCTGTACTCAATCATGGACTTCAGCCCGCAGATGTCGTGGTTCATAGATGATGTATACGCCCGCGTGGGCGATCGCTGGGTCTCCGAGATTCTCAACATGATTGAAACTCCTCAGGGTGTCACTCCAGGGACGTTCAGAGCCGTTCAGCGCCGGTTGGCCTTTCTCAAGAACTCTGACTTGTTTGTGGACTCGGGGGCGTCGACACTGGACGACATCATCTACGCACTTGAGAACGGGCGAGTTCTCATTGTCAATACGTCTCTGATGAGCAGCACCGAGCAGTTCTTGGTGACGACAATCGTGACGAGGACGATCTCCGACCTCCGCAGAGCTCTGAAGAGCAGCATGACGCTTGGTGACTTCAAGAAACAGGCACAGGAGAGGCTTCCTCACGGTCTGTACCAACGGATACACGAGCGGATGATAGCTCTGTATGCGAGAGGGCGAACAGCTAATGACGACTCACCAGTAGCGAGTCCCACCGAACTTCCCGCTGTGATGATCACTGTGGAGGAGGCCCCCTCCATTCTCAACCCCGAGCTGATGAAGGGGCGGTCGGTCTTCAAGGATGTTTCGCGCCAGGGGCGCAAGTTCAACATCGGCCTGATAGTCATCAGTCAGCAGGTGAGCGTGCTCGACAGGGTCATTCTCAGCCAGATGAACACGCAGATCAGTCTGCGGCTCAACAACAAGACCGAGATCAAGAGCTGTATTGACAACGCAAGTATTAACATATCTGGATACGAGGACAAGTTCCGTACGATGGCACGTGGTGAGGCCCTACTCACGGCCTCTTATCGTGATGTACCACTTCCCGTGAAGATACCAAAGTTCGATGATCTGTTCGAACATGATAAGAGGCGGTACAAGGGCGGCACATCCAAGAGGCGTACAACCAGACATGCCCTCCCGTAGGAGAAGATGAAGTCGTGACCATTCGCATCGCCCATCTCTCGGACACCCATCTTGGCTACTCGCCACGAACTGGTGTCAAGCAGAATGTGTGGGGAGTTGAGATGCGGTCACGGCTCATCGAGAACGACTTCTATGAGCGCTTTGTCGAGGTCTTTCACAGGATTGCAGCACTGGACCCGCCAGTCGACCTAGTGATTCACTCGGGCGATCTCTATGACTCGCCTTGGGACAAGAACCCCTCGCAACCACCTGTTATGGCACAGGAGACTGTGATACGCACTCTCCGCGAGTTCATCGAGAAGACGGGCATCCCCGTCCTGATTCTCGAGGGTAACCACGGCCTCTACCGCACACGCCACGTGAGTCTGCTCGACATAATCCGGGTGTCAGTCCCCGGTGTCAATGTGGCCACCCGGATGGACATGAGGCGAGCGTGGGCGGGCGGAGAGCCCCTGATCTTCTCGTATGACGAGGCCGATGTCTACTGCTTCCCCTTTATCGAGCCTGCAGTCCTTGAAGCCACCGAGACCAAGCATCTGTTCTTTGACTGGATTCTCAATCAACAGGCCCCCAAGCCCAGTCGGACATCAATCGCCGTGGCCCACGGAATGCCACTTGACGGGACACTGTACGATCAGATTCTCACGAATGACTACGACTATGTTGCCCTTGGTCACGACCATCGGCAGGGAGAGTTCGGTCCTAAGGCGTGGTACGCGGGCAGCATTGAACGCTGGCGGTTCGATGAGGCTGGCCAGAAGAAGGGCTTTCTCGTCGTCGAGGCCTCAAACGGCGAGAGTCCTGTTGTGGATCCCCAGTACTTGGAGTTCCGTCGTCCGGTGTACAATGAGAGAGTCGATGTTGGAACGAACCCGACTCCCGAGTGGGTGGCTGAGACTCTGCTGGGCTGGCTCGATGAGCACGGGCTCCGGACTGCCTGGGACCCTGAGTCTGCCGCCCGGGTGCGGTTTGTCCTGACGGGGGAGATGCCACAGAGTCGGGTGTTGGATCTCTCTCTCAGGCTTGAGGCCCTGAGGGCGGAGGTATTGAGGGACGGTTCGGAATACAACGTGGCTCAGCTTGTGTGGCAATTTGGCTTCAAGAGGCAGGAGCAGGAGAGTCCCGCTTATCCCGAGGTGGTCTCGGAGTACCTGATAGACGATCCTGAGGAGGACTTCAAGACCTATCTCAAGGAGTTGAAGATTGATTCCCAATACGACCCGGAGATTCTGACGCGAATAGCTGTGGAGGCACTGAGACTCGCTGTGTCGCCTAGCGATGAGCATCTCACGTGGGACACGCTGAAGAAGGATGCGGAGGAGTGAACCGTGCGTCTGCTCTACATCAAGATAAAGAACTTCAAGCCCTTCAGCGAGCTCGAGGTGCCGACCGAGGGCGACCTTCCTGAGGGCCTGATTCTCGTACGCGGCAGGAACTCCACCGGAAAGTCGTCACTGTTCGAGGCGGTCCTGTGGGCCATCTGGGGTGCGAACGCGGTTGCTCTCTCGAACGAGGACCTGATTAATTCGAATCACACATTCATGCGGGTCGTACTGGAGTTCGAGGTTGCAGGCACACGCTACAGGATTGATCGCTCCTACGACCGGGCAACGAGGACGAAGGTTGTTCTATCCAGACACGACGGCTCAAAATGGGTGCCAATCGGTGACAGGGTTGGTACTGTAGAGCGTGCCATTCAAGACATTCTCAGACTTGACGTTGACCAGGCACTGAACACACTCCTCGTGCGTCAGGGTGAGGTCGCTAAGATTGCTCTATCTCGACCAGCCGAGCTCCGAGATCTGCTGGTCAAGGTCTACAATATCGATGTCATTCACGATATGGGTAAACACATAGAGTATCTGGAGGACAATCTCAGGGCACGAGTAAAGGCGCTTGAGGAGGACTATGTCAAACCAGAGCGATTGGAGCAGGACCTACGCTCCCTCGAGGAAGAGGTTGCTACACTTGAGCGCGAGCTGGAGAAGAACACTGCCGAACTGGAGAGCCGTCGTCAGAGCCTGCAAGAACTGCCAGATGGGACCCTAGTAGATCGGCTTGAGGCTCTTCAGGAGCAGATGGAGAATACAGAACGCGACATCTCAAGGACTCTAGAGGAGCGCAAGCACGCCCTCAAGCAGGCTGGTCTGCCTGTGGACTCGGAGGAGGCAGTCTCAGCGCGTCGGAAGGCCCTCGAGTCGCAGATTGAGCGAACGGAGAAAGAGATTGAGAAGCTGAGTCAGGAGTCTGCTTCTATCAACCAAGAGATTGGGGCAATCAAGGGACGCGAGGCAGACCTGAGAAAGAAGATCGAGACACTGCAGGACGCGTCTGCAGACGACAGTGGAGTGACACGCTGTCCCACCTGTTCAAAGCCGCTCGCCCCCGACGAGCGCGATCACATTGTCAGCGAATACCGGGAGATGATAGAGGCTGGGCGGAAGCGGCTGAGCAAACTCACTCAGAGACGCAAGGAGATCGAGAATGATGTTCGCAAGCTCAGGCACAGACGGTCCAGCCTTGACCTGGCCCTACGTGCGATTGATGATGTGATTCGACATGACGAGCGCATAAGGGTAGCACGACAGACTCTGGAGGAGCTCAGACGTCATCTGACATCGACGTTCAAGAAGGTGGGTGTTCCAGACCTTGATGCCCTGCTCTCTCGATACGGTGTCAAGGACCTTCCCACACTGAGAAATCAAGCGCGGGTCCTGAAGACTCAGATTGAGGCGCTTGAGAGACGTTGCGAGGACCTGAGGCGCGATATCGATAGGAGAAAGGACCGGATTGAGGAGTTGCGAGTGGAAGTCGAGACGATGCGGCAGAGGGGGGCCGAGATTGAGGAGCTCAGGCGCTATGCGGAACATGCTCGATATGTCCGCCTGAACTTGGCCAAGGGCTTCGTGTCTGACTGGGTATTTCAAAAGCGTCTGATAGGGATAATAAGGAGGGTAACGGTCGACTATCTCGCCTCCTTCACAGCCCAGCAGTACACCTCCATAGATCTCGTGCCAGCGTCTACGGGGAGGACTCCCGGTCTTGTACTTGAGGTCTACGACCAGCGTGATGGGCTGCGCAAGAGAAAGGAGAAGCTCAGCTACGGCGACAGAACGGCTGTCAGTCTTGCACTACGTATGGGGATTGCTCGCACGATGAGTGTCCTGCGGCCGCTGAGAGACAGTCCGTCCAATGCTCCACGTGTGAGATGCGTGATGCTGGACGAACCTCTCTCCGGTCTGGACGCCGAGCGTCGACAGGCGGTGGTCCTGAGTCTTGTCAACGACTCGAACTTTAGGCAGATCTTCCTCATCACTCACACCGAGGTACAGAACCTCGAGGGAGTGCCTGTCATTGAGGTGGAGAAGAGCGGGGACTATAGTACCGCCACGCTCGTCCTACCGTCCGAGATATGACCACACTCGACGCACACAAGACATTCTCTCCACTTACAGCAAGTATATCTATACGTTCGAGAAGTCCCTATTCTATGGCGCGGCGGATGGTAAGGTTCCTTGTCCATCTTGTCACAGAGTACGGGATCCTTGTAGTCGTTCTTGGCTTCGGTCTGTACGTCTGGTTGGTCGTGTTCAATGCCGCACTTGTGGACTATCTTGATGCAAATCTGTGGCGATTCAGGGCTGTATGGCTGGGGAACGGAGACTTCACGGTCTTCGGCTACACGGTGTCGTATCACCTCGAGGGGTATTCTGACTACTCCTTCTTCTACGTCCACTGGGGGAACAACCTTCTCAATGGTGTGATGCCCTACTCCGACAGTTTCGGCCACATCTACTTGGACGGGTTGACCAACAACAACGGTCTATACATATTCCCTCCCCTGTACGCCTATCTCTACGGGATTGGAATCGCCCTTGGTCTTGATGGCTACTGGGGGATTGGCGCAATTCTAGCTGCATTTGGTTATCTTACAGCTCTTCCGACCTACGGCCTCGCAAGGCACCTCTCTGGGAGTCGTCACGCCGGCGAAGCTGCTGCACTGACCTATCTCCTCAACCCGAATGTCCTCTATCATGTCGACTTTGTCTGGCTCAATACCTCCCCCTTCATATTCTTCTTCTTCCTGGGATTCTATCTGCTCGTCAGAGGTCACAGACATGCTGGTACTCTATCGATAGTGACAGCCGCGCTCTTCAAGCAGATGGCTTGGTTTCTGGGAATCCCCTTGGTGATCTACCTGCTCATCCGCCCCCGAAGATGCCCGCATGATGAGACCGACGCTGATGGGGCCGGTCCAGCTGATGACGAGGGAGCCGATGTCACCATTCCAGAGCCACAGGGTGACGGGGAAGAATCCTCACAGGAGGGGACTCTCGTCCGACTGTTCCATGTTCTCAACCGTGTCTTCGATCTCAAGGGCTTCATCACCAGTGCGCTGCTCGTTGTGGCCTATGTCATCGCAGTGATGCTACCGTTCCTTGTCATGTATCCCTCCCTGACACTACGGAACATCTCGCTGGCAGCAGGAGGATTTGCTCTTGACTCTTACACAGACCCTCCACCCTATGGTTCTCCAATGAGGCTACAGGTGCTTCCAGTCGTCGCCGGTCTCCCGGCCCTCGCCGAGTTTCTCGACGGGCTCATCTACAGCAAGTACCCGCTCATCTTCGGTGTCTGTCTATTGGCTGGTCTGATGTTGGTTCAGCGAAGAGACGAGGACCGACCAGTCTACTACGCGAGACGCCTGTTGTTCTTGGCTCTCATTCTGATGCTCTGGGTCCATCTCGCAGGGCCGAGAGGGGTCTACAAGTACTATTTCACGCTCTTCGCACCGTTCTTCTCAATCTTCTCGTCGTCCAAGATGGTGACGAGCAGAGAGGAACACGTGGGATTCTCTCTGTCCATGGTGTGGTTGCCGTTCGCGCTATCCGCTCTCATCCTTCTCCCCCCGCGGGAGGTGTACCTTGCTGGTGTCCTCCTAATCTTCGTCGGCTATCTTGCAGCCGATACGGTGGGTAGTCTGTGGTTCATTGTGACCTCGCCTCTCCGCTGGCTATCACGACTACTCCATCCATATGCGCAACGTCTGAAGGGCGTTGTCGCGGCACGTGCTAGACGGGCGATGCTCTCACATCCGAATTCCGACACAGAGAACAGGGAGGGATGAGTGCTCTGACAGACCAGCCACATCGCTCCGCGTTGAAACGGTTTCTCCGACAGCACCATGAGATCATTGTTGTCCTCGCTGTTGGGGCTGTTCTCTGGGCTGGGGTGTTTGTGGTCGCCACGCAGTCATTCGGTGGAACTCGACCTTTTCGTGCGGTGTGGAACGGGATGGGAACAGTGAACGTCTTTGGTTACCAGTTCGACTACGATTTGGAGGGCTGGTCAGACTACGACTACTACTATGTGACCTGGGGATTGGAGCTGCTTCAGGGCCGTCAGCTGTACTCGCCAGAGTTCGGTGCGATTGAGACCGAGGAGGGCACATACAACGCGCCGTATTTCTTCCCGCCGCTCTTTGCCTATATGTGTGCCCTCGGAGTCGCTCTTCCCATCCAGCCGTATGGTATCGGCCTGTTGATCACGCTCTGCGGATATCTCACAGCCATCCCGATCTATGGTATTGCCCATAGTCTCTCGAGGCGCGAGTCGCAGGCCCTGCTAGCCACGCTGATCTATCTGTTCAATCCCCTGGTCCTCTACTATACTGCATTTGAATGGCTCAATTCCGCGCCGTTCACATTCTTTGGTCTGCTCGGCCTGTATCTCATGATGAGAGACCACAGACTTGTGGGTGCCGCGACGATTGTCGTGTCAGCCCTCTTCAAGCAGACCGGCTTTTTCCTGATAGTCCCACTGTTGGCCTACGCGGCAAGACCCTCCACAGGTCTCAGAGTGTTCTCGCACGAGAAGTCCACCAAGCCCGTGATGGACTGGGTCTCTCTGAGGAATACGATGCTCGTCGTTGTGGTTGTTTCCGTGCTACTGTCACTGCCCTACATCGTGACCGACCCGGTGAACTACCTCTTCTACCTATTCGTCCGCCCCGGGACCGTCTGGATTGATGTCGAGAAGGGGCTTCCATCTCGCCAGATGCCCACCACCATTGTCTATCCCCTAATCGCAGTTGGCGCTCCTCTCCCCGTTCTGTATGCTGTCAACGTGGTCACATACTACGGCTTTGTGGCCCTGCTGGGCATTCTTGTGGTCATTATTTTCCAGCTTGTGCGTGTGACACTGGACTGGTCAGAGCCCCAATTCTCACGCAAGACATTCCTATTGCTTGTGACCATGTACCTCTGGGTCCATCTGTGGTCTCCGCGTGGAATATACAAGTACTACTGCGTCACTCTTGTTGTTCTGCTGGCTGTGTGGAGTGCTGTGGAGTCTGCTGACTACTTGGAGCGTGGTCATGAGGTTGGGTGGGTGGTCATCCCGCTATTGGTCCTCCTCTGGTCGCTTCTCATTCTATTCACCCCTCGATGGTTCTACATTGTTCTGATTGGTCTTGCGGCCCTGGTGGTTCCCCGCAAGTATCTATTCCTGTGGTGTCGTGCGCTTGTACGGAGAATTCGGTCAATGTCGCAATGGTCACTGCCCAGTGTAAGTGAGGCACGAGTACGGGAATAGTGGCCGCGTCCCACCACAGAGAATGGTCTGCTATACTACTCCCCCTCTAGACTCTTCAAGTCCTTCTTCTTCTTCGAGATCTTCCTCTTCAGACTCTTGATACGCGCATCGAGTTTCGCAATCTGCTCCTCGTAGGTGTCCTTGCTCATTGCACCAGAGGCATGCCTCTCCTCCACGTGCTCTCGGAGCTGCTCCACAGACTGAATCTCCCGCTCTAACGCAGCGATGTCGGACTTGATGCGTTCTGCTTCAGCCTCTTTCTCAGTGCGGAACTCACCAGCGGGAATTATCATTCCCAGTTGTTCCTGTGTCTTCTGTGCAAAGGCTTGAAACTGAGATCGAAGTGACTCGATGTTGTTCTGGACGCCATCAATCTTCTCGGACAGGCGCTCCATCCCCTTGCTCAGGTCAAGGACTGTGTCGACGAGTCTCCGCAGCATTTTCTCGAAGTCCTTTGGTATCTGTACTCCTGCGGCCACGGCGACTGCCTGCGATCCTGGCGCAGCAGTCGTTGGTGCAGTCACCTCACTGGGCCGCACTAGGCTCTCAGTACCGCATAGCCACCTGAAGGCGTTCAGTGCGAGTGTCCTATTTCCCTTATTCTTGAGGCCGCCACTTCGAAAGACTTCGTAGGTACCGATGCATATCACGCGTCCCTCGCCATACTCGGCGACAGCCAGCACCGGCTGACTGGCGGGATCGGCTACCGCTGATGTGAGCGCGAGGGCCATTGCCGGACTTGAGACTCGCAGAGTACATGCTGCTGACATCACAATCTCGGCCACGTTCTGAGTGACAGGATGCGGGACTATGTCCCTGATGATTGGCATCGTCGGCATTCCGGCATTGTTGCGAGCATCCTTCACGGCAGTGTTCTCGAAGACTATGCCGAACTCTTTCGAGACCATACTCATGTTATTCATCAGGCCGCGATCGCCTCCTGAGAGGGAGAGTAGCATCAGTCCCCCGCCCTCCTTGACGAATCTCTTGAGTGTGTCAATCTCCGGGGGCCTCAGTTTGGAACTGTTGGGACAGCCGAATACGATTGCACTGGCCTCTTTCAGCTTTCGCGGCAGGATCATATACTCCGTATAGGGCTCGACATCAAAGCCGTTCTCGCGGAGCAGTTTTCCCAGCTGTGAGTAGGTGGAGTCGAGACGGCCTCGCTCGTTCTGCGTCTGGTCAAAGAATATCATCCCTTTCCTGCCGCTCAAAGTGCATCACCTTTCTTGTGACAACTGGAGAATTCCTCTAATGAGACTTCCTACTGCATCGCGAACATTTTATCTCGCTCTCGCGTACAATCTCGGGTATGAGCACTAACGAGGACTGCATATTCTGCAAGATTATCAGAGGTGAGATTCCAGCCTCCGTTGTCTTCGAGGACGATGTCTGCATAGCCTTCATGGACATCTTTCCGGTGAAGGAGGGTCACTGCCTGCTCATCCCGAAGAAGCACTACACCAATATGTTCGATGTCGACCCTGACGTAGTTGCCCATCTCGGCAGACAGTTGGCAGAGTTGACACGAAAGGTAAACGCCGCTTTCAGACCCGATGGCGTCCTCAACATAGTGGCAAATGGTTCCGGGGCCGGACAGGAGGTCCCACATCTGCACATTCACGTCGTGCCTAGGAACCATGACGACGAGTTCCGTTTTCAGTTCCCGAAGAACTATCGGGAGAAGATGGCAGAGCGTGAGGAGCTGGAGCGGGCTGCACGAAAGATTGCCGAGGCGTGAGACGGCTGTCACTGCAGTTTCAACAGGTTCAGCCCGGTGACTTCGTCGCGCTCTCGCATCAGAGGTCGATCAAACTCTGTGATCACCACCTCAATTGTGGCTGAGACAGTACATCCCTCCATGACGTGACCGCCGTAGCATCTCCCATCTCTGTCAGCTGTCACCATATGTGCGTGGACGACAACAGTGTCATCCTCGAGTCTGGAGATGTTGCCAACACACGACACGACCTCAAGGTCCTCCTTTAGGGAGAACGTGTGATACTGGCTTCTCTCTCTGTCAAAGTAGCCGAGAGTGGCCTGTGACACAGCGCCAATCAGACTAAGCTGTCCACCCCTGATATCGTACTGGGTGACCAAGCGCTGTAGGCTCTGGAGGATGTCCTCTCCCGGATAGAGTCGCGCCACTATGGTGCGTCTTCTCCGCGTCTCAAGTGAGTCTGGCATACCGTACCGTGTGGTCCATCCAACTAATCAATCGCGCTATGTGGGAAGTCCTTATCTGTCTAATACGTGACGTATCTGATGAACGGCAGTGGCGGACAAGAGAGAGAAACAGGATAGAGGTCAGTCGAGTCTGGACGACTTCATGTCATCATCACCACCCATAGTGTCCTCCGTGCAGCCGGGAGGAGCACAGGACACCACATCAGACACGGAAGGTGACCAGATTTCTGAGGCAAGGTTCTCCGCGATTCCCCCTCCTATGTCTCCCTCTTCAGAGGACTCGGGGCGCACGAGATTGAAGGAGTCAGAGTCCCCTCCCCAACAGTCATCGTCTGAGCCGCCCTCGGAGGGCAAGTCGGGCCCCTCCTCGCCCACCGTCATAGTCTTTGCAGACAATGAGGAGGGCGAAGAGGAGGAGTCTGTGGAGGAGATTGAAGAGCATCTTGCAACATACTGGCTGGCACCCCGCCAGACGCCCCGCAACACACCCCCCTCCTTCCTGCTCTCTGTCGACTACTCCGGCCAGCATAATCGCGCAATTGTCAGGCTCTTCAACCCCGAGACACGAGAAACCGTGTTCTGGCTTGACAACACTGGTCACCAGCCCTATTGTTACACCGACTACCCTCCTCAGGTCGCCGAGATGAAGGCCAAGGCGCATCCCGGGTTTGTACGCACCGAGACCGTTCGGCTTCATGACCTTCTCCGGGACCAAGAGGTCACGATGACGAAGGTGATTGGTGATAACCCTCTGGCCATAGGTGGCTCGCATCGCGCCATTCGCGACCTGCTGACGGAGCTCGTGAGAACTGGAGACCCCGCCCATCCGACAACGGAGGTCAGTCACGCGTGGGAGGCCAACATCAGATACAGAAACTGCTACACATACGACCGCAAGCTTGTTCCCGGGATGATGTACCGTGTGGAGAACGGTCAGCTCATCCCCTGTCCGCCAGAGCTTGACGAGGCGACCCTGCACAAGTTCATCGAGGCCCTCGATGAGGAGGAGGGCCTCAAGGACATCGTGGAGACCTATGCACCGATGTTCTTCACTGAGGTTCCCGACATTCCGCGAATTGCCCTGGACATTGAGGTCTATTCTCCTCAGCTCAACCGGGTGCCCGACGCGGCAACGGCGCCTTTTCAGGTCACGGCGATCGGCCTCTCCGACAGTGAGGGCTACAACGTGTGTCTCGTACTGAAACGTGAAGATATTCCTCTTGGCGAGCGAGGCGAGGACTATCCCAAGGATCTTGAGGTCGTATTCTATGATGACGAGCGTCAGATGCTCCTCGACGCCTTCAGAAAGATTGACGAGTATCCCATAGTCGTGACCTTCGTTGGCGACGCCTTTGACCTGAACTATCTCTATCATCGTGCGAAGAAGCTTGGCATCGACGTGAAGACACAGTGTCCCATCTATCTCGGACGTGACATCGCACTTCTACAGAGGGGAGTGCACGTGGACCTCTACAAGTTCCTGAAGAATCCGTCCGTCCGACTCTATGCTCTATCGGGGGCCTACGAGCAGAGCAATCTTGAGTCCATTGCTCAGGGCCTCCTCGGCTTCGGCAAGCTCCAACGCACAACGGACATCTCCCATCTGCCCCTGTACGAGCTGGCGCACTACTGCTGGCTCGATGCGAATATCACGCTGCAGATCACGACCTACAAGAACAACCTCCTGCTCCGTCTCATCGTACTCTTGATGCGTATCTCGCGCCTCAGCATGGAGGATGTCACGCGTCAGGGCATCTCCTCGTGGATTCAGTCCCTGTTCCGGCAGGAGCATCGTTCCCGGCGAGCATTGATTCCAAGGCAGGTCGACATCGCGACCGTGAAGGGAGCCGAGGCACATACTGAGGCGATCATAAAGGACAAGCGGTTCAAGGGTGCAATTGTCATCGATCCTGTCCCCGGCGTTCACTTCAATACATGCGTCCTCGACTTTGCGAGCCTGTATCCCACCATAATGAAGCGCCACAACATAAGCTACGAGACTGTCGACTGTCCGCACGAGGAGTGCAGAAATGCCACGGACAATCGTGTCCCCGAAACAGACCACTGGATATGCAAGAAACGTCGCGGGATGATCAGCCAGACGATTGGCTTCTTCAGGGACACTCGTGTCCGATGGTTCAAGCGTCTGAGCAAGGACAAGAGTCTCGACGAGCGTATTCGTGACTGGTACGGTGTTGTCGAGAAGGCTTTGAAAGTGTTCGTCAATGCGTCGTATGGTGTGACGGGTGCGCAGCACTTCGAGCTGTTCTGTATGCCTGCAGCCGAGAGCGTCACTGCCTACGGACGACACGCCATCGTGCGCACAAAGGAGAAGGCCGAGTCAATGGGCGTGAGAGTCCTCTACGGGGACACCGACTCGGTGTTCCTTGACAATCCCACGGAGGAGCAGCAGCGAGAGCTCATACGATGGTCGAGGGAGGAGCTGGGTATCGATCTCGAAGTCGAGAAGACCTACAAGTACGTGGCCCTCTCCGGTCGGAAGAAGAACTACATTGGTGTCTACCCATCGGGCTACGTTGAGGTCAAGGGCCTCAGCGGCAAGAAGCGCAACACCCCGGACTTCGTGCAGGAGGCCTTCCGAGAGATGCTCGGGGTGCTGAGCAAGGTGGACAGCCCTCAGGGGTTCGAGGCTGCGAAGGAGGAGATACGCGAGATTGTCAACTCCGTCCTTGACCGGCTTGAGGGGAAGGGTGAGCTCTACTCGCCCGAGGAGCTTGCGTTTCGAGTACAGATGACGAAGCCGATTGACAAGTACGGCTCGACAATGCCGCAGCATGTGCGCGCGGCAAAGATGCTGGTCGAGGCGGGATACGATGTTCAGCCCGGCACGGTGGTGGAGTATATCAAGACGAAAGACGAGGCCGGGGTACTGCCCATACAGCTGGCGCGAGAGCGCGCGTATTGGATTGATGTGGACAAGTATGTCGACACTCTGAGGTCGGTATTTGGTCAGGTGCTGGACGCAGTGGGAATTGACTTTGAGGAGCTGTTGGGATTCACGACACTCGACCAGTTCTTCTGAGTTTCAGTTGGTCTGTTCCAACCTTCTCATCGTAGAGAGGTTGTCCACCGAGTCTGGGCAAGAAAGTCTTATAGCATAGGTACGGCCTAACTTGGCCCTAGACGGCATCCTCTGCTTGTCCAACTCTATGGGGTAGTGAAGATGAAGATAGATCTCCGGGAGCTGTTCGCCAAGAATGCACTTCTCATTCTGACTCCTGAGGACATTGGGCCATCCGCACGGGAGTTCATCTCCAAGTACGGCTCATACATGCGCCTCGCAGGAATTGAGGCCAAACGAGAGAGCGGCTATGCCATCTTTCCTAGCAAGACCGCCCCTGTAGAACAAGAGCACACAGCCATGTTCGAGGAGTGGGTCGCAATCACTGACAAGCTCCGCGTGGAGACATCCGTCGTGATGAACTTCTACACGGACAGGTGGTTTGCCCGTGACCCGAAGTATCAGTCTGTGAGCGCCAGGGGCAATGCCGTGACACATCAGGTATGTCCGAATCGTGAAGAGTTCTGGGAATATGGTGCTGAGATAGTCAAGGAACTCGGATCCTATCCAATCCGCGAGATAATGGTCTTCGGGACGGGATTCATTCGCGACAGCTTCTGTTTCTGCGAGCGATGCCGTGAGGCCTTTGCGCCACGCGTGGGTCAAGAGCCAGCCCGCCTGAACTACGGCTATATCACGGAGAATCCAGACTATCATCGCGCCTGGCACGAGTGGAGAACCGAGATAGTGATGAGCGGACTTGCTCAGCTGGCGGCCGCAGCTCGTGAGGCTGATGAGCTCACCGAGCGTGCAGAGCCGCTGCAGCTCACGGTGGAGATTCCCATTGATCCACAGACTGGTCTCCTTGAGGGCGCCAAGACAGAGAATGGCCTTGATCCCGCCAGAATCTTCGATGTCACAAAGAGTGTCGTTCTCAATCTATATCCGTGGACGCCAGTCCTCCCACGCAAGGGGACCCCGGAGCATGACAGACTGCTAGAGGCCCTGTACTTTGCGAAGGACTACAAGAGGCGTGGCGGGTCGGTCGTTCTGTACAGATGGGGCGTCTCCTCTGGGGAGAAGGTGGATGAGGTGATGGCCATCGCCCGCGATGCTGAGATTGATCGGGTGGCTGTCAGCTTCAGATTCCCCGAGAGCTATGCTGAGCGTCGCGAGAGTGCAATTGGCGGCGTGTGAGCAGGCTGCCTACTGTATAGCCCCGCAGTAGGGACATCGGACCGTTCCCCTTCCTATTGTCTTTCCGCAGGAGAAACAGAACGATCTACTGTGCGACTCGTCCCCACGAGTCCGTTCGTCGGCAAAGGGGCTAATCTCTCCTTGACGAAACAGGGCACCAAGACCGCCAACTATCTCCTCGCTGCCAAGACTGCAAGCTGCTGCAGACGGCGCGGCGACAGGTGTCTGTGATGTGAGCGCACCCGTTCCTGTTCTACTGTCGGTGGCAGGACTGCTGGCGGTGCGCCCGAATGGCGATCGTTGTCTGCCTGAGGACGACGTACTCACTGGCGCACGTGTGCCACGGACATCCGGACCAGGGGATGACGCCTGTTCTGAAGCGATTCCCGAGCCACTGTGTGTCTGCACTCCCCATCCAACAGTTGACGCCCGATCCGTCCCCCTCCTCAGATCTCTCTCCCGCATAGCTCTCTCAAGAGCGTCAAAGTCCCTCCTGTAGTCATCGCCTCCAAAGCCCGCATCGATTGCGGGGCGGTTCGCCGCACGAGGTGACGCGGAGTGACCATACTCATCAGCATACCGTGTCAGCGGATCGTGGCTGCCAGCTGCATCAAGGAACTGATGGTGCTCCTCCATCTTGAGCCTCTCGTAGTCCTCTGGGGTGAGACCCAGGACCTCCAGTGCCCGGTCACGCTCGGGGCATCTCTTTGAGAGCGGACAGCAGTACGCTAGGCTTCCGTGACACAGCGATGCAAGGGCGCGCTCCTGCCGTGACTTGAAGATTGGGGCAATCTTCCTATGACCTAGAACCAGGGCGTTGCCGACTGTACGAATCTGTGCATAGCCGCTCTGTGCAAGAGCCTCTATGACCTCTCTCGCTGGATATGGTCTTCCCTCGATTATCACGACCCCCTCAGTGCGGTCCAGTCTTACCGGGCGCTCGTCCTCTCTGGAATCGTAGGAAGGGTATCTCGTTCCAAACACCTCTTATGGCCGCTCTCAGGCTGGTCTACCCGGCTCGGAAATAGAATATCGTGTATTACGAAGGTATAGCGGCCTCTCTCGTGCCTGCGCGGCGTGTACACTACGGTGCCCTCTCGGCCGCTTTGATGATGAGTGTCGAGGCCGTTGTGCGTTCCCCCCGAGTCACCACACTCTGGCCGTATAGCCTTTAAGGACGATTCGACTAACGACAGAACTACCGAATTGAGTCAGAGGATGTTGTCAACAATGGGATGCAAGGCTGAAGGTGCTGCACAGGGCCTTACGCTCCTTGGTGCAGCAGTACTGTTTGTCTTTGGGCTCTTTAGCTTGGTGATACCTGGAGCACAGGTGGCAGCGTTCAGCGGCGACGTGAATGCGGTCATCGACCTTGTTCTGGGAATCACACTGATACTGATGGCCATACTGGGCCTCGACGCATGCGGGTTCGTGAGTTGGAAGATCACCCGAAGCGGTCTTCTGCTGGCCATCTTTGGTTTTGTGTCCATAATCATAGTGGCACGAGGCCTCAATTTCAATCTTCTTAGTTGGCTGATGAACGCCGGAATGCTGGCAGGTCTAATGTTCATCATTGCAGGCATACTCATTCTGACGAAGAGCTGAGAACGGCCCCTCATAGGGGCCATCCCCCTGCTAGTTTCGTTTCGATAGGCCGCGCCAGAGCACGCTTCTGCTATGTACGGCCAGCGCGGTCACTCCTCTCCAGTACCGAGTTGGCCGACATCGGAAACTAGATTAGCCACATATCTCGCGCAGTCGCTCGACCCGGACCAACGGAGGTACTGTGGTAATGGACAGCAGGCATTTTGAGATATTTAAGGAACTGGGCTTTGACGATATCACTCCAGAGACGATGACAAACGAGTACTGGGCGAAGCGCGGCGCGAGGGCACTGGCGCTGACCACTCAGACCCGGGATGTCTATGGCTGCCTTGACCATACGCGCGGTGAGGGCATAACTCTCTACGACGTTGAGGGAACAGAGTATCTTGATATGACTGGCGGCGTTGCAGTCCGCGCGTTCGGGATTCGATATCGCCCGCTGGCCGACTTTGAGTCACGAATCAGCGATGTGATTCACGAGTTCCCAGGCATGGACTTCGACGCCATTCCTCAGACCTTGCTTGCGGAGAAGCTTGCATCGATCACCCCCGGAGACCATCAGAAGCAGGTTGTATTCACGACCTCCGGTGGTCGTGCGGTCGAGGGGTGTATGAAATCGGCGATGGATCTGAGCGGTCGGCATAGGTTCGTCGCCTTTCGTCCCGCCTTCCACGGTCGCACAGGTTACGCGCTGGCTCTGACAGCCTCCAACTCCAAGCACAAGACAGGATTCCCCCAAGGTGTGGATGTTGTCCGCGTGTTCTATCCGTACTGCTACCGCTGCCCCTATGGACAGACCGAGGAGGACTGCAATCTCGAATGTGTGGAGGCGCTGCGCTATGCCCTTGAGGTCGAGGGGAACGACATCGCTGCCACCGTGATGGAGCCAATCTGCGGTGAGGGCGGAATCATTGTACCGCCATCCAAGGCGGTCAAGGGAATGTACGAGGTGACAAAGGAGTTTGGCGGCTACTTTGTGTCTGATGAGGTCCAGGCTGGGATGGGCCGCACCGGGAAGTGGTGCGCGATAGAGAATCACAGTGTCGTGCCTGACTACGTGTCGATGGCCAAGGCCCTCGGCGGAGGTTATCCTCTTGGTGCGTCAATCGGGCCAGCACCTATGTATACAGGTCCGTCACGTCACTCGGAGACCTTCTCTGCTGAGCCAAGAATGGCGTTGATTGCCCTCTGGGTCCTGCGCCACATCGAGGAGGGCGACTTCCTCAGGAAGAACCGCGAGAACGGTGAGTATCTACTCCGGCGCCTTGAGGAGCTCGTGGAGAAGCATGAGGTCGTTGGCGATGCCCGCGGAATCGGTCTGATGGCTGGCATCGAGATTGTCAAGAGCAAGAGGGGGAAGGAGAAGGCCCCCAAGCTCCGGGACCGGATAATAAAGCATCTTGTGTCTAAGGAGCACCTCTGGGTGCTTGGAGCGGGGCAGAATGTAATCCGCTTCACGCCGAGCTATGTCATCACGCCGGAGGAGATTGACGACGCGGTAGATCGTCTTGACCGGGCCATAGGTGCAGTGACAGAATAGGAATAAAGAGTGGGGACGAGACGTGTTCCTGGCACGTATGCCGCTGGGACACGTCTCTCTGAACGTCCTCTGTACTCGACTATAGCAGTAGTATGATTCCGCCGATGAGGACGAGAAGTCCTCCAAGGCCCGCACCGATGACCATCAACACGATACCGAGGATGATCATCACGACTCCGTTGTTCTCCAGCTTCAGTGCTGGAATATCAACTACTCCACTCGTGGCAAGTACAATCAGTGCGACAACTATCTGTACAATACCAACGACGATACCGCCCAGTGGACCGATGACGTTGAACCAACTGAGGTAGCCAGATACCCAGTTGATAGCGGTCAGTATTCCTGTCAGAAGTGCTATTATGCCACCGATGACAATCAGAAGGTCAGCTGCCTTCTTGTTGGAAGCTTTCGACATATGTCTTCCACTCTCCTCTAAAGAGAATTTGCGAAAATTAGCACGCCGCCTTTGTTATATCTCTTGCTGTAAGAGGGGGCCTTCTTCTGAAGTTCTCTGAAGATGAAACAGAGGGTGAGTGGAGCGGTGTCGGGGCGGAGATGTCAGTACCACATCCCCCATGACCAGTTCTTGTTGTCAATCTCTCATGCGCCTACTGTAGTAGGTCCATTGACTGTGTCCCTGACCGAACTTGCCCGCTTGTTCGTTTGCCTGACGCTAATCCTTATAGGGTTCTATGTTGCTCCTCTGTCAGAACACAAAAGGAGGTAAGAAGCGCGATGGCAATAACCGAATGGGGGAATCACGTTTGTCCGAAGATCCTTCCTAGCGCTGCCTCCCTCCGCGAAGTTCGTCTACGTTCTTCTTAAGGCGCGACAGCGCATGTCGCGTCAGGAGCTGATTGATGAGTCGTTCCTGCCTCCCCGGACTGTCAATTATGGCCTCAGTAGGCTCAAGGAGCTGGGTCTGGTGAGAGAGGAGTCTCACGCGGAGGACTTGCGGAAGGTCGTCTACGAGCTGACGGAGGCTCCCTTCTAGCGACGCCGAGATAGATGTGTGGATGCCGGGCCCAGCTGTGTCCGGTGTCCTCTCCCTCATCCCCGACGGACAGTCAGAAAGGTCTCGATAGTTGATGTGTGAAGAGCGTGATGGTCTCGGAGTGCATCCAAAAGCCTCATAATGGGTGGGTCGTGGGCTGTCACATCATCGACTTGAGACGAGGCTGTATCGATGGACTTCTACCAAGCGGCAGGCGTTGAGCCCATTGGCAATCTCCGAAGGACGCATTTGTCAAGCCAGATAACGAACGACTTGGTTGGCCAGACCGTAGTCCTGATGGGCTGGGTTCACATCCTACGCGACAAGGGCCGGATCAAGTTTCTCATCCTGAGAGATGAGGGAGGCACGGTCCAGATCACAATTCCGAAGAAGAAGGTGTCTGAGGAGGTCTTTGATATCTCCGGCCGACTCAAGCCAGAGGCCGTTGTGGCAGTTGAGGGTGAGGTGGTAGAGGCCCCACAGTCAAAGACGGGTGTGGAGGTCATCCCGCATTCCATTCACATCCTCAACACTTCTGAGCCTCTGCCCATTGACGTCGTGGAGGGAAAGGTGTCCATAGAGCTTGACACTCGTCTCAATTATCGTATCTTGGACCTTCGCAAGCCGACGGTCAATGCAATCTTTCGCATCCAACACTCTCTTGTCCGCTTCTCACGGGAGTTCCTTGAGAGCAACGGCTTTGTCGAGATACACACTCCCAAGATTGTGGCTGAGGCGACAGAGGGAGGGGCTAACCTGTTCGAGATACAGTACTTCGAGCGAAAGGCGTTCCTCGCGCAGAGTCCCCAGTTCTACAAGCAGCTGATGCTGCTGGCTGGCTTTGGCCGCGTCTTTGAGATAGCCCCCGTGTTCCGCGCGGAGAAACATAATACTCGTCGTCACATCAACGAGTACACGTCCTTCGATTTCGAGATGGCATGGATTGGAGGTGTGGAGGATGTCATGCAGATGGAGGAGCAGATGCTGAGCTACGCCTTTGCCAAGACCTTGGAGGCATCAGAGCGGGAGCTCAAACTACTGGGTGTCGATCTCAAGGTTCCGAAGACACCCTTCCCTCGAATCAAGTATGCTGAGGTCATAGACCTGCTCAACTCCGAGGGCAAGGAGATCTCCATTCACGACGACCTCGACCCGGAGAGCGAGAGGATGTTGGGAGAGATATTCCCTGAGAAGTTCGGCACCGACTTGGTGTTCATCACACACTATCCTCTGGAGCTCCGACCAGCGTACACGATGCCGAGCCTGACGGACGAGGGGATGACAGAGAGCTTCGACCTGACCTACAAGGGAATGGAGATCACCACCGGCGGGCAGAGAATACATCTCTACGACCTGCTCGTGGAGCGTTTCAAGGCAAAGGGCTTCAACCCCGACCACTTCCGCTTCTACCTCGACCCGTTCAGGTATGGTGCGCCACCACACGGGGGTCTTGGTCTCGGTGTGGAACGCCTGACGATGCAGCTGCTTGGTCTGGAGAACATCCGTGAGGCCGCGCTGCTGCCTCGTGACCGCGACCGACTCACCCCATAACCAGGGGCAACGTAATACTACGCCTTAAAGGAGCCGCTACGTAGTCGGTGACTGGTCAGCAGGTGTTGGCAGTAGCGTAGAGGTTTTGAACATGAGTGATGCTTTCCAGTCCGAAGTGTATGCCTCCATTGCCACACTGGACCAGCTCAAGCGTCTCTACGACCTCGGCGATATCGATGTCCGCTTCTTCGAGCGTGAGTCGCGAGCATTGATCAACGAGGTTCAGCGTGGTCTCGAACAGATGAAGCGTCTTGGGCTGGATGTGCAGGCCTTTCTGACAGACTGGAGCATACACCAGCGTTTTCCGGAGGCTGCGAATCTACTCGGACTGGTCCCTGCGCAGCCGGCAGGCCCGACGTGGACGGCGGGCCAGTGGGCATCGAAAGAGGAGTTCTATGACTACCTAGGTCTGCTTGTTCTTGATGTGGCGACCAAACATTCCTCAAAGGGTCTGATCGGTCTGGCTGAGATGATAGTCGAGGTGCTCCGCAGCCTGCCTAATCCCCAGGTGGCCAAGTTCACTGACGTCATCGAGGCCGTCAACCGCGTTTCGGGGGCTGGACTGATTCCCGGTATCCGTACGCTGAAGGGTGGTGTCAAGGTTGTCGAGCTCCGCCCCCTTGAGCTGAGACGTGATCAGGCCGATGTCATCAATCTCGCGGCGGGCAAGGGCTACGTTTCTCTTGAAGAGGTGATGATGAACCTCGGTTGGTCCGAGGATCACGCACGACGCGTCCTGGCCAGTCTTGTAGAAGCCGGGATAGCGGTCGTGAGCCTGAAGTATAGCACAGGTGGCAGATACTATTTCCCCGGGCTCCGTCCGATGGAACAGGATGGTGGCCCGGACGGCAGTCCTACAGTCTCAGAGTGATGGCATGGCGTTTCTTGTCAAGCCACTCGGCCAGTCCGTCCTCCACCAGGATTTGGAGAGCCCTGTGCAGCTCCTCCTCGGGCAGAGATGAGAAGGTTTCCTCTGGACACTGAATGACAAGGGTCTTGACATCAATCTGCCGTTCCCCTCGCCTCAGTGCCCATGCGTAGATGACCTCGGCCCACTCCTGCACGGAGCGCCAGTATACCCTCAGCCTCCTCTTCTCCTCGTCCATCCACTCTGCGACTCCCTGCCCAACCAACCAGTCCCCAATCAGTCTGAATGCCTCAATCTTTCCGTGAATCTCGCCGAACTCTCTCTCTATGATGAAATCGCCAAGCGAAACAACATGGGCACCCTGATGCCTCGCCCAGTCGAGCAGATACTCTCCCCACTCTGCTGTCCATCTTTCCCTTGCCGCGTCATTCTCTGGAACTGTATACATCCACACGGCGGCGCGCGAGCCACCCCATGGAGGCGGTGGTCCTCTCTCCCTCTGGGCCACGGTGACTGCCTGCGTCCGCACTCTCGCTGAATCCCTCGTCCTGTCGTGGCGTATCGCACCGGAGATTGGGAGCGGCTGACCTCTCGCTGTTTCCGTAGCTGGTACAGTGTCCCGCTGTTCCCCGGTTCGTTTCTCCCGCTGTTTCCGTTGTTCTCTCACAGCCACGGCTACGGTGCCTCCGCCCAGCTGACGTACCTGCTTATGTCATTGGCTCTGATGGCTGGCCTCGTCAGGTCGATGGCGTACAGAAAGTCGTCCATACTCACAGGACGCAATACGGGGGTCAGACCATCACTCGAGAGCTGTCCGGTTCGCTGAAGTTCTCTGATCGGCTCCATTGCAGCCTCCCTGCATATCACGCTGATGTCCCTCCCGCTGTAGCCCTCGGTCAGGTCGGCAAGATCGCGGAAGCTCACATCTGCAGCGACTTCGACATCACGCATATGGACCCTGAAGATCATCTCCCGGGCATTCAGGTCCGGTAGAGGCACCAGTATCCGCTTCTCGAATCTGGACAGCAAGGCAAAGTCGAGTTCCCAAGGTAGATTTGTGGCCGCTATCACTGTGACTCGTTCTTCCGGTCTGCTGTTCAGGCCCTGGAGCTCGGTGAGGAGTTGAGTCTTCAATCGACGTTCTCCTCCGACATCGTCTGAGGAGCGCAGGCTACCGATGGAGTCTATCTCGTCGACGAAGATGATGGACGGCTGTCTCTCCCGGGCCATTGCGAAGAGAAGGTGGACGAGCCGCTCTGACTCCCCCAACCATTTGCTCACAATATTGGCTGCGGATACGTTGAAGAAGGTGGCGTTGATCTCTGCGGCTACCGCCTTGGCAATCATGGTCTTTCCGCAACCAGATGGACCATAGAGCAGGATGCCCCTCCACGGCTGTCTGGCCCGTCCTCGAAATAGCCCCGGATACCTCATTGGGACAATGACTGCGTCGTTGATTGCCTGTTTCGCCATCTCAAGACCCGCCACATCTGTGAGCCGGACGTTCGGTCTCTCCGTCACCATGGTGTCCTCAAGGGCCTCCATGAGATTGCGAGTTTCTGCAGAATCGGTTGCGAGTTCAGACCGTGGTGAGGCTGGCGAGACTGGCATGTCCGACGAGCTGGTGGGCCGTGGTCTCCGGGCGCGATGTTCGACAGTCACTCCCGACAGCTGCTTGACTCGCTGTATGCACTCCTCTGCGCGCCTGTAGTAGTAGTCTCTGACAGAGGGAATGCTTGTAGACCTAGACAGCTGCACGAGGACCCTGCTGGCCTGCAGATATGCCTGACAGGCCTCTCTTGCGAGGTTCTTCTGGTCCAGCTGTATGGCACGGCCGAGCAGCTCTCTCAGACCGCGGTCTATTCTGTCTGACATAGGTACCCTCTACTGGTGAGTCAGAGTGGGATTAAGAACCTCTGTGACTGCTCGGTATTACGTGCCTATGCGTTCCTACTTGTTCAGCCGGACGTGATCTGTGCCTGCTCTACTACGATGGAGGGTGTGATTGCCTCAGAGGTCCTCCTCACATCCCCTCCGACGAGGATCACTCGTCTGAGCAGGTCGAGCATGTTTATTCCGATGAGAGTACTCTTCACAGGGTACCGAATCTCTCCATTCTCGAAATAGTATCCCTCCATCACAAGTGCGCTGAGGTCGCCTGTCGTCATATTCGGTCTGTCGCCCGTGTCGCGACAGAGTATACCGCGACCCACCTCTTCAACCAGATCCATCAGCCCGCCTCTTCCCGGTTGGACTATGAGATTACTTGGAGCAATCCTTGGAGGGCTGGAGTAGGAGGATCGGCTTGCGTGAGCGGTGTTCTCAACTTGATCCTTCTGTGCAGTGTACGAGTTGTGCAGTAGACTCTTTAGTACTCCCTGCTCAAGTAGCATTATTCTCCTCGACGGAACCCCCTCTCCGTCGAACGGTCTTGAGCTGACCTCTCCAGGGCTCAGCGCATCATCTACTATAGTCAGGTGTTCAGAGGCTATCTGCTGTCCGAGGGCATCGGCGACGTACGACCGGCCGAACTGAACCTCCTCAGCGTTGACCGCTCCACCGAACCCGCCGCCAAGTACCGAGCCGACAGCTATCGGCCCGAATACCACCGGCATCTTGTCGTTCTCAATTCTTCTGCCTCCGAGGTTTGCGATGACCGCAGCGGCCGCCTCTCTACCGACCTTCTCAGGGTCGAACTCGCGCAATGCTCGCGCCAGCTCATATTCAGAGCTCGATGTCTGTTCATCCTCTGTCTTGATGGTCGGAGCCGAGTAGATGTATCCGGTAGTCCCCTCGTAGTATGCCTCGATGCCCAACGA
Source organism: Candidatus Thorarchaeota archaeon (assembly GCA_029855935.1). GTDB lineage: Archaea > Asgardarchaeota > Thorarchaeia > Thorarchaeales > Thorarchaeaceae > B65-G9. Next base: position 168,326 of record JAGSHN010000012.1, read on the forward strand.
ATTCACGATGCCAGCGCCCCCACGCGAGGTCCGCATCTGTGCCTCAATTGCATACTTGTAGTCTGACAAGCTCTCTTTGGTCGCGTCGACCATCCTTGTGACAATGTCGGCGGCCTCTTCGGAGCTGAGGTTGGCCATCGCCCGGTCGTAGAGTCTCTCAACAACTGGATATCCACCGCTCGCCGAGGGGAGCGATCCAAAATCGGGGTCGGGGACAGAGACATGTGCGAGCGAGATGGCTCTCTCGACAGCGGCCCTGACGTCCTCCTCTCGGATGGTCGTGACGTATGCAAAGCCGATTCTACTATCAATGACACACCTTATTCCACAGCCACTGTCACACCTCTCTGCAGCGCTCTTGATTGAGTTGTTCTCCACCTCAATTGTGAACGAGCGAGTGCTCGCCACAAAGGCCTCGGCCTGCTCGGCGCCTTGTCTCTCAGCGTGTCTGACCGCTATCTCAGCGATACCAAGTATCTCTTCCCGCACCTCTACATCCCTCCGACAGGAACTTCTGTGGCCCGTGCGTGTGGTCCACCGCTCATGTCCGGCACCCATTGACCATTCTTTCCGCAAGTACCTGCGTCAAGCTCGAAGTCCCTGCCCACCGCGTCTATCTTGGAGAGAACCTCCAGTATGAGACCTGACAGCGAAACATCCCTGACCATCTGGCCAATCTCTCCCTTCTTGATCACGTATCCGTATTGGGCTTGAAACATGAAATGTCCCATAGAGGGGTTCGTGTAGCCGTAGTTGAATCTGCACAGGAGAAGGCCATGTCTGGTGTCCTCAATCAGCTCATCAACATCCCAGTCACCCGGCTCCATGAACGTGTTGCTCATCCTCGGGATGGGTACGTGTGCATAGGACTCAGCTCTGGCTGCGCCATTCGACTCCATCCCCAGCCTAGATGCCGTTTCGAGAGAGTGGAGTATCTCTGTCAAGATGCCGTCTTTGACAAGGATTCGCTTTCTCGTCTTTGTCCCTTCCCAGTCATATGGGTAGGATCCGCGGGCACAGTCCAGCGTGGGATCATCACTTATGTTGAGCCACTCTGGTCCGACACTCTGTCCGAGCTTGTCCTCAAGGACTGTTGTGTGCGCAGGCCAGCCATCGGCCTCACAGGCGTGTCCAAACGCCTCATGCACCATTACGCCGTTGAGGACCGGATCCATCACGACATCGTAGACGCCTCCCCTTACAGCCACCGACGAGAGCAGGTCGACGGCGGTTCTTGCGGCTCTCTCTCCAACCGTCTGAGCGTCCTCTTCCATCATCATCTCGAACCCGCCCTTTACTCCGACAGACCTGTAGGCACGCTGCCGATTCGCCCCCTCTCTTGCCGTTATTGACGATATGATGCGCGGGAGGGAGTTCTCAATATACACAGAGGTCCCAAGAGAATTGGCCACATAGAGCTCGCTCCACAGCTCCCCGTATACAGTCCTCGCATTGGAGACACGCTCGTCAAACTCACGTGCCTGCATGTCAATCTGTTTGACAAACTCCATCTTCTCCTCCATCGGGACATCAGGGAAGGGGCGCCTGACGGAGATGAACTCCTTCGCCCTGAAAGTGGGGCCGTCGATCTCAAATCGTTCGGCAACAAGTGGACGGACAGCGAGAGCCAGCTTGGTAGCAGACTCGCCAACCCCTCGCATTCCCTCGGGTGTGAGTTCCGTCGTCTGAGCAAAGGCCCACGCCCCGTCGATGAACGCCCTCACTCCTGCGCCTCTGAGATGGGCGGACATCGACCTCCGAGTCACGCCATTGACCATCTCTATAACGGTAGAGTGAGTGTTCTCAATTCTCACGTCAGCGAACGATGCTCCTGCGTCGAGTGCAGACTCTACGGCAATCTGGGCAAGGTCTTCCATCAGAATCACTAGCCGGTCGCATACACCGCTCGTTATAATTGCTTTGAAGAGTGAGTGGCGGTCGGTGTAACCTTGGTGATACACAGCTCTTTCTTATCCCATCACTGAGTCGAGACCAAGGCACACGGAGGCACACAGTTGAGTCAAGAATCCGCGCGCGACTCTTGCCAGGTCTGCAGAAGGTCTAACGGCGTCTACTTCTGTGAGGACTGCGGTGCTGTTCTGTGTGCTGACTGTGTTGAAACGGTCACAAGCGACTTCTACTTCTGTGGCGACTGCCACTCCCAGATCCCGTCCTCGGAGACCGACAATCATCCGCAGAAGTGTCCCGAGTGTGGCTCCGAAGAGATTCGTACGGGGCGCCGGGAAGAGGAACGATGCCCCCGGTGTCACTCGACAAGGCTTGTGCTCGTGTCGGAAAAGCGACGTACTCTCGCTCAGGACCTGCGTCAGGCAATCAATGTTCTCCAGTACGGACACTCAAGATTTCACGAGCTCTCTAGACGTCTTACTCGGATTGTCGAGACTCTGGTGTCACTACGGATGGCAAAGTTCGTCCACTACCACTGGCTTGAGCGCCACTTGGAGGAATTGCAGGAGGAGGTCCCTGCACTCAGGAACCGAATAGTCAACCGGGCCGAGATGGTGGCGCGCCAGATGGCTGCGGAAACATCAGGGATAATGCACGACCCTCTATGGACGGCTGACCAGTTCCCGTTCATATCAGGTGTGGTGAACAGGCTGCGCGAGCTTGGACGGGAGTACAAGGAGCGAGTCGATGAGACCCTCGCTGGTGCATTCCGTCGTCTGGAGGAGATCAGCAAGACGATTGAGGGTCTCGAGTATTTCCGACGAGCCTTTGTGGCCTTTTCTAGCCTCGTCCCCCTTGAGGTCAATGAGCTGCCCGTCTGTGCACTGCCGGATATCCGCCTCACGGGGTCCGACTTTCTCAAGCACGACAAAGCCGCAGGAACGCTCTATCTGACCGACCGGCGAATGGTCTTCATTGCCACCACTGGGACTATTCGAAAGAGGGAGTCCGTGGTCTTTGACTTTCCTCTGCCGTATCTGTCGGGGATTGAGGAGGACGGCAGACGGAAGAAGCGTCTTGTTCTGAGGATGCAACAAGGCGACATCAGGATAGTCTGTCCTGAGGGAACACGACGTGTGATGAGCGACTACATGGAGATTGCTCGCAGCTTTGCCAAGTATGCACAGACCAATCTTCAGCGTACGAGGCAGCTGCAGCGGTTCAGTTGTGCGCCTGATGAGGTGAGGATCCGTATATTGGATCTGATTGATGACCTGCTCTCTCGAGAACGACGCAGAGCGATTGCCATGAGCGGTACGGGGGCGTACACTCGCTCTCCTCCTCCGGTCCACAGCTGGGGCTATCCGGAGACCTCGAATAGTCCTAGGGCCACATTCTCGGGGTCGCCATTCAGTCCGCAGGCCACAAGTCCAGATAGTCGCTACAGCTTGGACGGCTCGTATGTGAGAACGGCTGCGACTTCGCCCCCGCGCGGTGTCTACTCGCAACACTATGGCGACGGGGACATGACTGCACTACTCAATCACGAGATCCAAGAGACAATACGTGCACTCAGACGGGGTCGACTTCCTCCTGACGAGTTTGTTCGGCGTTATCGTGACCTGATGCGGAGTTCATTTGAGATGGAGCGACGCTTCTACGAAAGGGTTCGGTAGGCTCCGCCAGAACCCCTGCGTGAAACTATGAGGCGTGCACGGACTGTGGGACATTGAGCGTGAGGACATTGAGCGTGAGTCTGAGCGGAGTCTAGAGGCCAAGCCTCCTCTCAAGCGCCTGAATCTCTTCTGCCAGTCTGTCGGGTGGTGCCTTGGTGGATGGAGTGGTCCCCCTACGGCCGCCACTCTCCACAACCTCGGAATCTATCTCCGCCATCACGTCTGCCAGCTCCTCAGGAGCAATTCTGCCATCCGTGGCTCCGTGGAGGGTCTCCTCGAAGATGCCGTTCTCAATCTCGAACTGCTCGAGTCTTCGTGCCACCTCGTCGAGATTCTGAATGACCCTCTTGGCACTGATCTCTTCTCCGAGGATACCAAAGATTGCTGCCACCCTCTCCATGCCTATGTTGACTCTTGCTGTTATCCTCGCTCGCTTGATGTAGGACGCAATACGTAGAAGAGAGAACCGGACACGCTCGATCTTGAGAATATCACGATGTGTCCGCAGGACCTCCCCGGCATAGAGTATGCAGGCCTCGTTCTGCCCGTTTCTGCGAGCTGTCACTGCCCGCCTCTTGGCATCGGCAGCCAGTTTCTCCAGATGGTTGCGCTCACGTTCGAGCTCTCTGGCCATCACCTGAAGACCGCTGACAATCTCCGTGACATCTGGCTTTTTTCTGCCCCATATGGCGGCCCGCTTCAACAGACGCAATAGTTTCACCACTGCTGGTATCCTGTCTCAGGAGTGGGTCAAGGAGGCCTTGTATAAACCCTAGTAGGACGCTGGGCATACGTGGCGCTACAGCTCTCACATCCGTTCGATGACCGGGATACCGAGCATTTGAAGGCAGTTGCGTATGGTGTCCCTGAACGCTCTGACAAGGGCAAGTCTTGCCCTTCGGAGGTCGCCATCAGCCTTCAGCACGGGACAGTTGTCGTAGAACTTGCTGAAGAGGGTCGCAATCTCGAAAGCATATTCTGTGAGTCTATTGGAGCTGAAAGCTGTACCACGTACCTCCTTTTTCAGTCCCCTGACGACCTGAACCACCTCGTAGGGGAATCTGGACAGTGCCTTCACGAGCGCGAACTCATATGGTGTCACCAGGAGCGTGGCGTCGCCTCCCTCCCCTTCATCGCCAGCGCGTTCGAGTATCCGTTGGGCGCGCGCATAGGAGTACTGCAGGTATGGCCCGGTGTCGCCCTCGAAGTCTAGCACCGAGTCCCACCGGAAGGTTATCTTCCTGTCAGGTGAGGCATTCAACATGAAGTACCTGAGCGCCCCAACAGCAACCTGTCCCGCGACGCGGTTCTTGAACTCATCGCTGGCGTCAGGATTTCTCTTCTCGACCTCAATCCTAGCGATCTCCTCCGCCCGGTCAAGAACGTCGTCCACAGTATAACCTATCCATGTCCCCTTCCGTCCCGAGAACTCGGTGTCCTCAAGCCCGACGAACTCGTAGGCTATGTGGTGAGAGTTCTCGCTCTCCCTCTTGTAGCCCAACAGTTCGAGGATGTTGTAGATCAGCCTCTGAGGGTGGGCCTGTGCTGCAGCTATTACATTGAACACGAGGTCCACCTTACCCAAGTCGTGTCTATGACCCTCAAGAGTGGTACGATACACAGGCTTACCATTGGGCTGGACCTCGAACTCGACGTACCTGAATGGGTCCTCGATTATCTGATGTTTCCACATCTGAAACGCCAGGTCTGCGCCGGTGTAGGTACGTGTCCCATCTGACCGGAACAGCACCTTGTATGGATCCTTCATCCCCTTGAATTCCTCAAGGTCGTCGAGCTTTGCAACGATACATCCTGCCTTTTCGCCCTCCTGAAGGATCATCACCGAGGGGCATTTGAGAATCATCTTCTTTGCGATGTCCAGCAGGCCGCTGTGAGCAATGGAGCTCTCCCAGACCTGATAGTCGTGGTAGATGCCAAGTCGGTATGCTGTCTGACACTGTGCTTTCAGACACTCTGATACCATCTTCTCACTGAACCTGGCCTCGTCAGAGTCGGGAATCTCCAGCTGTCTCGCCACCTCCCTCACGGCACGCTCCACTGCAGGGTCGCTCTCGAAGTCCCTCTGAATGTCAACATACACCCTGCCGAGGAAGTGGTCGTACTTCTCTCCCTTCTCGGGCTGTAGGTCGCCATCCATGAGCCGCCATGTCAGCTGCGCAATCTGGAGGCCGAGGTCATTGATATAGTCGAGTCTGATGACCTCAAAACCCACCATCTCAAGGACGTTGCAGAGAGTGTCTCCTAGGACCGCATTCCTTGCGTGCCCGATATGCCACGGCTTTGACGGGTTGACCGCGGGAAACTCCACCAGAGCCCGTTTCCCCTCAAAGTCTCTGGTCCTCCCGTAGCTCGGTCCGGTCTCTGAGATTGCGTTGATGACGAAACGGGCAACTACCGCACGGTCGAGGAACAGGTTGATGTATGGCCCTTTCACCTCCACTCTCTCGAACAGTGGCTCCGCATCAATCGCGGTCTTGACCCTCTCTGCGACCTCAGCCGCAATTTGCACAGGACTCCTTCTCAGATGCTTCGCCAGCGCGAAGGCAACGGTCGTGGCCAGGTCCCCGAGAGCAGGGTCGGGCGGTACCTCCAAGAGATCAAGACTCTCATCGGCCCCTATGTCAGCTGCTTGTGCGATAATGTCAGCTGCCGTCTTCAGCATATGTTCCCAGGGGTTGATGACCGGTGATCGCACTGTCGAGCTCACCTGCTCGGGGTCACTCGGTGTGGTTCTCCTCATAAATGACGCGATGGGTGGCTGTTCGGCGACCTCTTTCTCCTCTCCTAACACGAGCCGACGAAGGGAGCGGAGCATTGTTTCATAAATACAATAACGATATTTTTGAAGAGCCGTGCAAACCCTTATTTATGTTTGTTGTTTGGCGAACATGATTGTTCTCCGACAGGAGAACTCTCCCGTGTCCGCGTCCCACCATGCGGTCCCTCATCACGCCACGAGGGGTCGCACAGCATCGGTTCATTGACACCTCTGAGCGCAGGTCCTTCAGCGAAAGGGACTGCAGGGAGATGATCGGACTGGCCAGCAGACAACCAAAGACCCGGACTCACAGGGAGAGTGGCCTTGGCGCGACTCGTTATGTCTGTTCAGCCTGCAGCTCGACTGATGTATACATTGATTCTACTCGTGGGGAAGTCATCTGCTCTAATTGCGGACTCGTTCTCTCTGACCACTCTATCGATATGGGGCCGGAGTGGAGAGCATTCACTGCTGACGAACAGAATGCCCGTCAGCGTGTTGGTGGTCCAAACGACTGGAGCAAGTTCGACCAGGGCCTCACCACCATAATCGGCCGGCAGAACGTTGATGCCTCCGGCCGAAAACTCTCATCGACGCGTCGAGCGCAGATACACAGACTCAGAAAATGGCAGATTCGTACCAAGGTTCACTCGTCCGACAAGCGCAACCTCGCGGTTGCGATGACCGAACTCCACAGGATAAGTTCCCAGCTAAGCATCCCGTACTCGATTCGGGAGACATCCGCAGTGATCTACCGCAAGGCGCTGAAGAAGCGTCTGACCCGTGGTCGCACAATTCTCGGAATGGTCGCTGCCTCGCTGTATCTTGCCTGCAGAGTACACCAAGTGCCACGGCCTCTTGAGGAGATTGTGGAACAGATTCACATCACCAGGAAGGAGTTGAGCCTCTGTGTGAGACTCATTCTTAGATACCTAAATCTCAAGATCCCCCACAGCAACCCCATCGAGTTCGTCCACCGTTTTGGAACGGAGCTCAATCTCCCAGGTGAGGCCAAGAAGAAGGCCATTGATATCCTCAAGAAGGCACGCGAGCACCATCTCACGATTGGCAAGGACCCGAAAGGGATGGCAGCTGCTGCCATCTATGTTGCAAGCATCCTGACAGGTTCTCGAAGAACTCAGCTGGAGATTGCACGCACTGCTAGGGTCACGGAGGTGACTGTCCGCAATAGGTACAAAGAGATGGTTGAGCGCCTCGGTATCACGACGATGTAGAGTCGAGGTACGGTGCCAAACTCGGGCGGGGGTCCATCTTTCCCCGCCCCTCCGTACTCTTTCTCCACGGTGATTTCGATGGACGTGCTCGTTGACGTGACTGTCACATGCCGGATGAACCGACACGAAAACTGGGAGTGCCTGAACAGGTGTCGTCTCCGGCTTGCCGGCGGCTCGATGACAATCGAGGTCCTCGACGACCCGGGGCCATATTGCATTGACACAGTTCTTAAGGACGTGAGCTACGAGGTTGAGATGTCATCAATTGGCCCTGTGCTGTTCATGACGTGGGACAACGAGGGTTCAAGGACCACCCTTGAGATCCGTGGTGAAAGTTCATCAATCGACCGCCTCTCGGCGGCGCTGGAGGCTCTCATTGCGGGGCCGTCCCCCGTGCCCGCGCAGGACTGAGAGAAACTGGTACTCTTGCGAACGACCGAGTCTGAGGTGAAACTGGAAATTGTCGTTGAGGCGGTCCATTCTTGGCATATGGGTGATTGAGCGGCACACCGGCCGTAATCTCGTCGCCCGTGCCTACGGGGGCATAGATGTGGATATGGATCTGATAGCTCCCTTTCTGTCAGCGACGCACACCTTCATCGACAAGGCATCGAACGAGTCTCTTCAGACAATCGACACGGTGAATTCACGATACGTGTGGGTCAGAAATGATCATCTACTGCTCGTGATGATTGTGAGCAAGGCGGCCCGGATTGGTCATATGCGTTTCCTGCTGAAGTACGCACTGAAGGAGTTCGTTGACACGATGATACCAAAGGGCCGTGACCTGGGAGAGTTCCTGAGCGAGTGGAAGGGCAATCCTGAGACCTTTGCCTCGTTCGGGGCATTCCTTGATGAGCTTGTCGAGCAGTATGAGATGACTGATGAGAGTCTTGTTGCTGGAAAGTCTATGGACTCCTTGGAGGTGTACAATCACCTCTTCCGCGAGCTGATGCGGATCGATGTGGACCGCGTGACGAAGAGGAAGATAGTCCGGGACATCAAGAGGCGCATGGCCTCTCTCATTGAGACATATCCGTTCTTGGAGGACGTGCCTGTCGATGAGGCTGGCGTCGAGGTGCTCGAGATTGACGTGCTCAACAACCAGATACCATATCGGGCCCTCCGTGCTGCACTTGAGGACCTGTTCCAAGTGGTTGCCGAGGCAGTCAGGTCGAATGTCGATTCAGGGTCCTACAGAGACTGCGTCTTCAGCCACGTGATGCGATACGTCAAGGAAGATCTGAAGCGTCTCCAGACATACGCCATTCTCGATGATGTGGTCCGCTATCTCTTCTAGGCTATGGTCTTCCCAGTACGACGACCTCTCGCTGTACGATCTGCCCCCTCTTTCTCTCGGGAAGCCTTGTTCTCTCGGGATGGATTGTCAGTCCGCCTCGTTTCCTCAGTAGAGGTCGAAGGGCCTGCTTTGGTAACATTCTGTACGTGATGAATGGGGTCCCCTCCAGCATCGAGTCGACATCGACCGACACGGTCTTGTCTCCGACGACTACTACGGGCAATGTCATTGCCACCCGTCCATTCTCGTGCAGGACATCGCCTGCTGCCCTCAGGACATCCCGGTAGAGTGATGTCAGTTCAGCAATCGTCTGTTGTGCCTCGTTCAGAGCAGGAGGAGTCGCAAAGACGGGACCGAGGGGCGGTTCGGTGGCTATCGCATGAACTGTTTCATCAATCAGCTGAGGCAGTTTCCTGGCATCTCCCCTTATCACTTTGAAAACAATCTGTTCACCGAGTTCTCGACCCAGCCACTTCAGGTTGGACCGAGCCCCGCGCACTGCGTCCCCGTCGATGTCTATGCCGACCGCTCTCATACCGAGCAGAGCCGCCTCCATCAGGATGGTCCCGGTGCCGCAGAATGGATCAAGTATTGTGTCCCCCGGGCGGGCTCCCGCCAGATTCAGAAGAGTCCTGCACAGCTTCGGGCTGGTCGTTATCTCTGCTGAAACATACGGGCGCGCCTCATCCCGGTATTGCTGGAGAAGGGAGTCATAGGCACTGAGGGTCTTCCCGACGTACATCTTCGTGTCCGTTATCCCGACAAGTATCTCCGCGTTCGGAGGCGAGAGAAGTCTATGACGCGCGATGGTCTGCGGCCATAGTGCTGTTGGAGTCTTGGTAGGATGCCGACGATCAGGCTGTGTGTAGAGATGGTACGCCGCTCTCTTGGCCCCGGCCTCCAGGAGCCAGTCCTTGACAGCCTCGCTCAGCGCACGCGCTAGGCGGACGGCGTGAATGGTGTCGTCATTGGAGGCCGGGTAGACACTCACTGCGAACTCCACCCTCTGCCCATCCGGCGCAGGCCAGACCTGAGGGCACCACTGGCAAGAGAGGACTCGTTTCCGCTCGGTCTTTCGAGGACGCCGGTCTCGCGGATACGCTCTCTCCACTGCTCTCTTCTCCTCGGTGTGAATGACGACACCGACCTTGAAGCACCCACCTAGGGCAGACTGTATCTCCATAACCTCGTGCTCGGGCAGCTCGGACATGTCCAGTATGGCCACGTGTCTCGACAGGTCTGTCACATGAGCTGTGATTCCTCTGTTATCAAGCAGTGCTATCAGTTCTGCAAGTGAGAGTATCCAGTTCTTGCCGAGGACGAAGATGTAGTCCGTCACCGCTGTGCCTCCTCAAGTTCTTGGAGCAGGAACTTGGCATACAGAGCTCCCCTTACCGGGGTGGGCGTTTCGGAGATGATTGTTGGTGAATAACCTCTCTCACGAATCACTTCAAGCAGTGGGAGGATATCGGGTCCCCAGCTCTCGCCGAGAGGACGATGCGCCCTCTCGCCAGCCTTTGTGTATGTGATTCCGCTCACGTGAAAGTGCATATTATCGACGAAGAGGTCTCCGAGTTCTCTCTCAAACATATCTATGACCCTGACAAAGTCCTGCTTACGCCGCAGTGCTCCCTGTGAGCGCGCATACAGATGGGCCCAGTCGATTGTCGGAATGCACCCCTCCACCTCTGTGCACAGCATAAGAATCTCGTCGACGGAGCCAAAGGCATTCACCTTGCCAGCTACCTCCGGGGCAAGGAGCGCCCCACAGCGGCGACCGTCAGCCTGTTGCCACACCTCCCTCAGTGCGTTGCGGATCACTCTGAAGGCCTCTCTCTTGTCAAGGCCTCCGTATCCCCCTGGGTGGAACACTACTCGCCTCACTCGCATCAGCGGTGCAAACGTCAGTGCCTTCACAAGGCGTTCCTTGGACCGCTCTCTAATCTCAGGCTTGCGAGAAGCGAGGCTGATGTAGTAGGCGCCGTGAACACTCATTGCGATGTCATGTCTCTCGGAGAGAGAACCAATCTCGCGAGCCCGCTCCTCTCCTAGTCTGAGTCCTCTAACGGCTGCATACTCCAGTGCGTCAAGGCCAATCTCGCTGAGAATGGCGAATACTCTCTCCAGCTTGCCTCTCGCCTCGTCCGGGTATCCTGCGGGACCAAACCTCACTCTGGCCAGTGGCTACTCCTCCAATGTGAACTCCCATGAACAGTACGCGTCTTCAGGATGTTCGTCAGGCGGGCAGAACAGGCACCGCGTCTTGATTCTCGGGTCTATAGTCTTGGCAAACTCTGTGTACTCGATGATGCCCACTGACTTGCACGGAAAGTCCGGAAGGCCCTTTCTCTTTCTCGCCGTCTGCACCCTGCAGGTATTCATCGTGAAGACAAGCCTGTTGGGCCCATCCCACTCTATGGACTGCTTGTTCAGTGACGCGTAGACCCTGTACTTGAGCGCCTGCTCAAGAGACTTCAGCCCGCCTCCCTCCTCGATACCGAACTCCCGCATTATTCGTCGCGCCTCAATGGGGGAGAATATTCGCCAGGCCTCGCGGTCCATCTCCATTGCTACATCCATTCCGTACTTCTTCTCCAGTGAGAGGAAGTAGGCACCGTCCATTGCCTGCCACGCCTTCGCATAGGCATCGATGATCTTCAGGAGCGTTTCTCGTGGAAGGTCTTCAAATGTCATTGCGGTTCACAATATCTCGCTCCCTCTTCCTCTGCTTAATGCTTTGGGTTGCTCCACGCCCTCCCTCCGCACCGCCCCCGCTCGCACCGGACTCACGACAGATCTTCATCAGGGTGCCGGAAGTCTTTAATCAATGATGACCACCGTTGCCACGAACTGGACGGTGTTCCGAGGAGCGACGCGTATGGAAGGCCGCAAGACTGACCCTAAGGCATTCTTCTCCATAATCCGGCCACAGAACTGTGTGATTGGTGCTCTCACGGTGATTGCCGGGATCGCCATTGCCTACCGTGTGAATCCTGTGGGTCTATTGGGTGACTATCTGTACAACTTCGTCTACGGATACCTGACATACTTCTTTGTGGCGGCCGGCGGGAATGTTGTGAACGATATATTCGACATCGAGGTGGATAGGATCAACCGGCCGCACAGGGCGCTGCCCAGTGGAAGGATGACTGTGCGCCAGGCTTGGGTATACGTCGTCTTCCTCAGCATCTTGGGGACATTCTTTGCCTGGCTGAACGGGCCCTATGGCTCACTCGTCGTCGTGATATTCCTCCTCGTGGGTTACGCCTACGCCTCCAAGGTCAAGGAACTCGGCATAGCAGGCAACTTTCTTGTTGCCTTCTCCTTCGCCTTCGGTGTCATCTATGGGTCTTTTGTCTACGGAGAGCTCGTGGGATCTATTGTGATACCGGTTCCCACGTGGCTGTTCTTTATCACCGCATTCATGATTCTTCAGGCACGTGAGACCATCAAGGGGGCGGAGGATGTCGAGGGTGATGCGCTGAGAGACGTGCGGACCGTGGCACGAGTCTATGGCCACAAGGTGGCCGCTGCTGTAGCCTTCGTCTTCAACTTGATAGGTGTGCTGTGCTATACACTGATCTGGACCTTGGGCTTTGCAAGCTGGGACCTCTGGCCGCTGCTCGTGCTGGGTGACGTTGTCGTTCTCGGTGCGGCTATTGCCCCTCTGACAGGCTATGACAGCAAGCGGTCGCTGCTCATTGGTAGTACCCTTGACAAGATTGGCGCACTGGTGGGCCTCATCGCCTTTGTCATCATCCCCCTCTACGGCATAGCCCTATTCTAGTTCCTCTACGTCAGTGCACCTGCCAGAATGTCCACATCAGGACAGTCATACATGCCAGCGCCATCACGAAGGCCCACAGTGTGGAGGTATTGTGCGCCTCTCTGATGCCAAATATCAGCAGGAACCCCACCCAGGCAAATGACGCGGCCGTCATATAGTCGAGAATGGTCCAATATGGTGCGTCATAGATTGCAGTCACAAGCGCTACGAGATTGGTGGTCCCGGTCAGGTCAAATGGGGCCGCCATAACGGCGACGATGGCGAGACCGACCAGTCGTACCAAGACAATGGGCATGATGCTGTACCCGACAATGGACATAGTCTTCAGCCTGTTTCCAACGCCGCCCATTATCTTGAAGGCCAGATGTGCAAATGCGCTGCCAAGGATGAAGTAGACAATCCCCATCATGATATTGCCGATGAGCAGCCCGAGTGCACCGAGGTAGAATGTGGCGCCCAGGTCCGTGTTCAAGATGGAGGTCTGCACTGGTGTCCCGTCGATAATGACTGTGGTCGTGAACTTGGACGAGATGAGCAGGAAGTAGCCTGTCACAATCAGCGCGTTGATCAATATCAACAGTACCGGCCCTGCTGTGTCCGGTCGCCGTCCTATGTCGCGAAAGGTGGGGCCCGGCCTCCTGATGGTCCCCCACAGTCGCTCTACGGGGCTCAGGAATCGCACATCGGGCGACTCAGGCCTCTTCAGCAACGGTAGGAGTCTCTCAAGGGTCTCCTCCCCTATCTCCTCTTTGCACACCGGACAGGTTGTTGCATCTGACGGTACTGGACTATCACAGAACGGGCAACGTCGGACCATAGAGGGGACTCCCTACGGTTGTTTTATGGACCACTGGGGTGATGGCAGGGAGTCTATGTATTTAACTCATTTTGGACGGGACCCATTCCATTCTCCGTGACGCTCAAGATATCGCGTTCGGCCCCACTGTTGTGATGACTCACCACATTCCGAAGTGCTTGAACAGCGGGGTCCTGTAGACAACCACGAAGGGCACGAGAGCGTCCCAGAATCCCTGTACTATGTTGAGCACCACAGTGTACTGCACTATGAAGCTGATGTCATTGAAGCCCATCAACAGCGGGACAAGAACGATGTTGATAGGGACCATCAGTGCCAGTCGGACGACCAGTGCAAGTATCATCAGCAGTGCATATACAGCACCATTTGATAGTCTCTCACCACCACCATCAGTCCCAGCTCTAAGCTTGACATACAGCATCGGCACTATCATCATCGGGAGTGTCGCTGCCAGCTTGAAGAGAGGACCGACGAGCGTGGGGTCGGTCAGGAGCAAGGCGAAGGTCCCAGCCAGTGCGGCGGTCAGGCCGACATAGGGCCCACCGATGAGGAAGGCTGCAATCCAGAATAGCGAAACGGGATCAAATAGGGCAATCCCCCAGCTCAGTCTCGGCAGGAACGCAGCCACAGGCGATACTGCGACCGAGAGTGCTGCGAGTTCCGCTGCGGTGGCGACTTTCATGGTCAGGGTTCGACCACTCGCACTCGCCACGGGGGTGAGTTCAGTTCTATCAGTCTGAACACCATTGGGCGGATCGGATCCAGAATTGTCACTCTTCATATGCTCAGGCGTCACGGTGCCCCTTATAAATGCTACTCAAGAGAGAGGAATTACTCAGTTCTGAGTAAATCATTCTTGCGACCGCTGGGCCTCTCGTAGCCGCGCCCGAGTCAGCATCTGGAGGAGCCTGCGGGTGGGTTCGAGCCAGTTCGGATTGATTCTCCACTCGGCCCACTCGATTCCGGAGGACGGAGGTGTCCGGCTGAGTATCAGTTTCGCCGAGACAAGATCGTTCAGTCCTGACAGTATGGTACCGATGGTCACGGCACCAAGAATTGGCCGTGCCTGTCTGGCCACCCGGAGCAGGTCCGAGGTCGTGACCCATCCACCGTCCTCAATCAAGAGCCTAAGAAGTCTGGACCTCACGGGATCCGATTCAAGAATGCCCTTCAGTGGTGCAAGGTTGACCGCTCGCAAGCGTGCAGCCTGCTCCTCAGGGTCTATCCAGGGTCCCTGCCCCGTGAACCGGCTCCCCGCCATCTCTCTGCTGGGGGTCCGCTGGTCATAGTGATCCCGAAACGGTCCAGCAGGTTGGTCAACAGAAGAAGACAGTTGCCGGCGCGCTTCTCCAGAGGGATGTTCAGACAGAGAGTGTATGTCTCTCTGGGGGTGGTCTTCAAATTCCTTGAACGGTGGTCGAGGGTCCACTGCACTTCACTCTCACATAGAGTTCGTCGTCACATCCTTTTCAAGTCCAGTATTATGACGGGTGTGCAAGGCCATTGCACAACCCTTATACACGGATTGTATCGATTGTATTCCGGTGAGTCATGACTACGCACGATCCGCTGGACGGGATATTCTCACGTGGGTTCGACAAGCCGTCCGACTTCCTGTGTTGCGCGTGTGGGCTTAGGACGACCGAGATTGACACTTACTTTGCTCTGCTCTCTGGAGAGAAAACGGTAGAGGAGATACGGGAGATCATCAACAGAGACCGCACCACTGTTCAGCGGGTGCTGAGTCGTCTGTACAAGAAGGGGCTGGTCGTTCGTGAGGCCCGTACCTTTCCACGCGGCGGATACTACTACGTCTATCGTGCGGTTTCCACCAAGGACGTGAAGCGACGCATCTTGGAGCAACTGGAGCGCTGGTATCAGGAGACGAAAAGGTTCTTAATGGAGTCGTGGCCGGACCCGCCCGAATAGTACATCCAAGTGGGGTACGACTGAGATGGAATCGATTCCCGTCCAAAAGAGCAATGTCGTCTGGCTGGCAACTCTGTCCATGGTGGCAGCGCTTGGCGCAGTGTTCAGGCTCTTCGTCCGAATACCTGTCATTCCCGATTGGGTGGAGCTCACACCAGCCTTCACGTTCTCCGAGCTTGGAGGAGTCATCGGTGGGATTCCGGGTGGGATCTTTGTCGGTGCGGTTGTCGGAGTGGCCGGAGCAATGGCTGGTGGCGAGGTCCCGCTGTTGCCAGCAATTGGTAACATCTGCCTTGGGATAGGCACTGGGTACGCGATTCACGTGACTCGTGAGCGTGACAGCGTTCTATACTGGGTGCTTGCAATAGTTGGCGGTGCGTTCATTGGCGGATTTATACCCACGCTGACTATCTTCGGTGGATTCTCACTGTCTCTTGAGGCGTCGATAGTCCCCGCGACCATCGATGGCTTGCAGGCCGCTCTGTGGGCATTTGTCGCTCTTGTGTTGGAGCGGACGGTGGTGCGCCCGATTGCTGGTGTCTACCTCTACCCAAATGTTGAAGGTCAGAGTCCGTCGTCTGAAACGACGGAGGAATAGGCTTGACTGGCAAGACGATCACGATAGATGTGAGGCAGGACCTCTTCGGTGCTAACGAGGAGGCGGCTGCTATCAATGCGGCAGTCTTCCGTGAGCACGGCAACCGGGTGTTCGACATAATGGGCTCCGTGGGCACCGGGAAGACCCTGCTCATCGAGTCCCTGTGCGAGCGTCTTGGTGACAAGTATCGCATTCTGATGGTCGCAGGCGACCTTGCAACCTCGATCGATGCTGACAGGGTGGCGCAGCACGGCGTCGACACGCTCCAGATCAACACACAGACTGCGTGTCATCTCGATGCAAGAATGGTGCGGGTGGCCCTGAGGGATGTCGACCTGTCAAAGTACGATGTCATCTTCATAGAGAACGTGGGGAACTTGATCTGTCCGGCAGGGTACCCTCTCGGCGCAGAGAAGAAGATAGTCATTGTCAGTCTCACTGAGGGCCCCTACATGATTCGAAAGCATCCGCTGACAATCAAACGATGCGACGCAGTGGTCATCAACAAGATCGACCTTGCGGAGGCTCTTGAGATTGATGTTGATGCAATCGAACGCGACATTCGAGAGATTGACGCGAAGATACCTGTCGTCAGGGTCAGTGCGAAGACTGGCACGGGTATTGACGACCTCATTCAGGTACTCGGTCTGTAACCCTATCTCTGTGACTCGGACCTCAATCTTGCCAGAAGGTGATCCCTGACTCCCTCTATGTGCCCTGCACCGAGAACCGCAACTATCTTGCCCTTGACATCTCCTAGAATTGACTCCAGTGCCCGTGCTACATATTCGTCGCGCTGGTCTATCAGTGCGTCCGTGATTGCGGGGAACTCGCTGCGAAACTGTGCCATCATCTCGGCCACGCCCTCCTCTGTCTTCAGGGAGTCCACGTACTCCTTGGCCTCTCCTGAGGCGACCTCTTGTGCGGTCTCGGGTATCAGATTCATCAGTCTGTAGATCTCGTCCAATGGGACCTTCATCAATGCCCTCATGGTCTCCCTAATGGGCCTGTCAACGAGTGCTATCTTCGCCCCGATTCTCCGGCCCTCCTCGATGGCTGCAAGCATCTCTGCTCCAACGCCCGAACCCATCTGATTGCCGAGGGCCAACTCAAGGCTGGCAATCTGCTGCATCAGGTTCTCGATTGGATCGCCGGACGACACAAACTCTGTCAGGTCCACTCGCCCGCCATCCCTCACCTGTTCGTACCTCTCTCTATCGAGCTCAACTGCCACGACCTCGGGTCTCTCGTTTCGGACTATCTCGCGTACCCGCTCTATGCTCTCAGTATCCGTATGAATCACAGGAACGAATATTATTCGCTCGATATCTTTCTCTGTCATCGCTGGCGGGAGAGACACACAACCATCTTAACTTGTTTTCCACAGATGAGCCCTATCACTGGGCGGTGCAGCTGGTTGCAGCCCAGCATGAGCGTTACAAAGCTTTTTCACGAACGCGTCCAGTATCACGTCCGGTTGAGAAAAGATGTGGCCAGACATGGACGTGGCTTTCTCAAAACTGATGAATCCAAGGATGCGTGTGGGCATCACCGTTCTTCAGACGCTGCTGACTCAGCTTCACGGTCCTCCGGTGCCCCCGAAGGAGGTCCGTGATCAGCTGAGAGAGATGTTTGGAGAGACTAGGATATCGAAGCAATCAATCACAAATGCAGCTAGGCGGCTCTACGAACTTCATCTGCTTGAGCGACCCCAGGAGGGAGGCTATTCGGTCCGCTACGGCTATCTCATCGCTATATTGGTGGGTGCCATGATGGACTTGGTGAAACGTGTCGAGTCCCTTGAGGACGAGATAGAGAGTCTACGTCGGCCACGACAGCCCTGACTATGCCGGAATGGTCGTTGAGATATCGTCGAGGTCGTTGAAGAAGGCGTTGATGGCACCCTCTTTGACGTGAGGCATTATCACCAGCCTGAGCGTGGGCGGCAGCGGCGATGTGGCCAGCCTCCATCCGCGAGCCTCCATCCTCTCGACTATGTCATCAAGAGGGACCTCCCTGCTCTCTATTCCAACAATGTTCATCACGGGGCTGATGGCCAAGTCCAGCAACGGGTTCTGTTCGACTCTGTTGACAACGTGATCGGTCCGCTTCATGCATGTTTCAACGACCTTGCGATATCCCTCTCTTCCCAGATGTTTCATTATGGCCCAGGCTGCAATGATAGGTGCTGCGGGTCGTGTTCCGAGGATCGACACCTGGACGGCACTCTCCCCTCTGAGATAAGGCACGGTCTTTGTGATGCGCCGAACGTAGCCCTTGTTGCGGAAGATGATGGCGCCTGCTGGGATTGGTGCCAGCCCCATCTTGTGAGGGTCAACACTGACGCTTGTCACACCGTCGACCTCGAACGCGAATCTGTAGTCACCTCTTCCGAGATCATTTAGAAATGGAATGACAAAGCCGCCGAAGGCAGCATCGATGTGCAGCGGAAGCCGATGGTCCTTGGCAATCTCGGCAATCTCCTCTATCGGGTCTATCTGGCCAAGATAGGTTGTCCCGGCAGTCAGCACGATACCGACAGTGTTCTCGTTGATCTTCCTCTCGATGTCCTTGGGTACCGCTCGGTATTCCCTGTCAACGCGTGTTCGGACTACCTTGACCCCAAGCAGCCATCCCGCCTTGTCGATGGACGAGTGGGCTGTCCTCGGAGCGACTACCTCGGGCCGTTCGACCCTCCGTCTCGCCTTCTCTCTCGCGGCGAGTATTGCAAGGATGTTGGACTCGGTGCCTCCCGAGGTCGTCGTACCGTAGGCCTCGCCCCTGAGATTGAGGAGGTCGGCTATCATCCTTAGTAGCTCCTGCTCAATGCGCGCCGATCCCTGAAACGTATGAAGGCGCCCAGCATTCTTCTCGAGGGTTCTTGAGAACACCTCCACTCCTAGGCTGTGCGGTATCGTGGACATTGATGCCACAGGATGACCGCTGCTGTACGTGCTGTCTGCTCTCAGCAATGCATCAAGCTCTTCCAGCACCTCGGTCCGATTCTGACCCTTCTCTTCGAACATTGTCTATGCTCCGTGGGCTGGCCAGCTGTCTGGCGCGAGTTCTCTGTATTCTCTGGTATAATCATTGTGGCCATTACGACGCAACAGTGACAGCACGTGAGAATGAGAATATGGGGCCCGAGGCGGGAATCGAACCCGCCGCCAAGGATCCACAGTCCTTGAGGTTGCCACTACCCCACTCGGGCCATAGGTGTGATAGACCTTCAGGATTCGCTCCTGTGGGCCGCTCTTATTAGCTTATCTGTGCATCTCCGTTGTTGACGAGGAGTTCCCAAAGAGATATCGCCATCGGAGTCAGAGTGACCGGACGGATGGTGACCCTCACAATGGGCGGATCAGGCAAGATAGTCATCAGGGTCAGAGAGGTGAGAGGACAGTGCCCAATCTTCACACCCGGCGACACCATCACCATTGATGGCGCTGAGCTGGACATGAAGGCCACAGACGCATATTGTGTATGGGCATCCGCATCCTTCTTGCCGTACCTAGTTGCCGCGCGCTACGGTGTACCTGCTGATGAGATAGGGTTGGGAACGGCCCCGACACAACCATATGTCGTCCAGTGCCTAGACCCAGGACCACCACTGACACCAGGCGGAACTGTCGTGTTCGAGATTCGGCGGGAGTGAGCTAGAACCTATCCCCCAGCTCTATTCAATGTCTGTGGTGCCTCTCGTGGTCCTCATCATCGGGTAGCGAGAAGACAAAGAGGCGCACGTACTTGATGCCCGACAACCCGCTGATGGTGTTGGCCAGATTCTCGATGTCTTTGCGGTCACCACGTATGGTCAGTGCCTCGAAACAGTGAGAATGGGTGAGGTGCACATGAACGGTGGAGATCACGTGTGCCCTAGATCTGTGCTGTGCGCGTATCAGTTCAGCCATCAGACGTGGCTTGTGTTCATACACAATGTTCAATGCCGCAAGGCGCCCCTCTTGCTGGGACTCCCATTCGCACTGCGCGATGAAGGCACGCATGGCATCTCGTATGGCCTCTGATCTGCCAACATAGCCCCTCTCTATCACAATCTCATCAAACCTCTTGAGGAGGTCTGCAGGCACAGAGACTCCAAACCTCTTCAGCTCAATCTCGTTCGTCGATGTAGATGATGTCATTATGTGTCCTCCTCTGTGTCACCCTTGACACAGGGCAGCTACATTCGTGCCACGATTTTTCCGATAGTAACACACTTAAGTACCTTTGCCCGACGCGGCCCCATCGCATCAGGGAGATGCAGATAACCGTGCACGTTCCCGATGGAGTAGTACCTCTGTACCTGCAACTCATACTATTCGTGGTGAGTATAGCCTTCATTGTCACCGCAGTAAGACGTGTCAACGGGCGACTTGACGAGAGGACCGTGCCCTATATCGGAGTCCTAGCGGCTGTGATTTTTGCAGCACAGTTCGTCAACTTTCCCGTACCGCCCTCGAGTGGTCACCTGATCGGCTCCACGATGGTGGCGGTCATGCTGGGTCCCTGGGCGGGAATGTTGGTGATCGCACTTGTTCTGTTCATTCAGGCGCTCTACGGCGACGGCGGAATGCTGACCTACGGCCTGAACTTCTTCAATATGGGTGCGTTCTCATGCCTCTTTGGATGGCTCCTTGCGCTCTCACTGTTCAAGGCGCTGAAGAAGAGGATGGACGAGAAGAGGGCGGTCCTCGTGGCAACATCTCTTGCATCGTATGTCACGACAGTTGTGGCCGCGTTCATACTCGGCATCGAACTCCAGACGGTCCCCGGCTTTGGCGTAGCAGGTCTGCTTGTCATCACGGGCATTCACGCGGTGATCGCTGTGGGCGAGGCCGTCTTGACGTTCGTCATAATGCTCTATTTCGTCAAGGCTCGGCCACAGATAATATCGTTCCTCAGCGGCAGCGAGGTCGCGGAGCTCGCCCCCGCGGTGGACGCGCCCTGGGCAAGACCAGCAGAGTGAGCTCGGGAGGTAGAGAGAATGGAGAGAGACGAGTTCGTCCGGTTTGTCATCCCCGTGGTCATTGTGCTGATTGCAATTCTGGCTGTGGTCATACTCGGCAATCTAGTATCGTCCAATCCTGATGGGTTCGAGTGGGCCCTCTTTGAGTTTGCCCACGTGTCAGAGCCAACAGGCGGCTTTGAGGGTATCTGGGCGTTTCTCGGTGAGGGACCTCTCGTTGAGGTCGTTGCCGGAGCCCTGGGAGTGATCATAGCGTTGATGCTCGGGCTGCTGTTGTTCCGTGCGATGGCGCGGAAGGAGCGCTGAGCGAGAGTCCCTCGATATAGAGTCTAGTGTATCGAACGACAATGCGTGACTGGTTGGCAACAGGGGGTTGATACATTGAGCCGGTTCCTACTACCGTTCACAGAACGGCCAGACACACAGGGGGCCTTCTCTCCAGCTGGCAAGCTGCTGATGGCCGCTGGGACAGGACTGGTCATAACGGCTCAGGCTCAGCCCCTCACGGTCGCCATCCTACTGGCCCTGATTATCGCGGGCGCTGTCGTCACGCATACCAGGTGGCGGACGGTCTTGGATCTGGCGCTTCGTTTCGAGACGATAGTCGTTGCTTGGATTCTGATTGAGCCATTCATCTATGGTCAGACCGTGATTGCTCGTCTGACGATTCCATTCGGCTCTCTACCCATCTTTGCGGAGGGACTGGAGGTCGGTCTTCTTCTGGGACTGAGAATGATGACGCTCCTTCTCCTGTTTCTGATAGTCCTGTCACATATGACCCTGAGCGAGTTTGTCGACGGACTGCGCACACTGCACGTGCCATTCGTGATCGTGAGTTCTCTGATGGTGATGCTCAGGTACATCCCCTTGTTTATGGAGGAGAGAAACCGTCTTCAGGAGGCCCAGACGCTAAGAGGCTTCCACAGAGGCACCCGGGTGGAGCGTATCTCCTCGCTCGGCTATCTTGTCGGGACGATAATTGATCGCGCTCTTGACAGGAGTGTCGCCGTCTACGAGTCAATGACGCTGAAGGGCCTCGGTCTTGGAGGTGGCGCTCACGGTAGTGGTCTACGCAGGGCCGATGCAGCGCTGCTGCTCGTCCCCGTAGTAATGCTGGTCCTCTCTTGGTGGTTGCTACCTGTTCTCTCGGAGGTTGTGTCATTATGGTATATGCGGTTCTTGTGAAGAACGTAGAGTTCGACTACGGAACATTCTCTCTACGTGACGTGTCTATGGCGCTCCGAGAGGGAGAGCAGAAGGCGCTGCTCGGTCCAAATGGTTCCGGGAAGACCACACTCCTTCGCCTCATCCTCGGGCTGTTGCGTCCGTCATCGGGTGAGATATCGGTCCTTGGGATTCCGGTGATTCCTGAGAACTTCTGGCAGGTTCGTCAGAGAGTGGGCTATCTGTTCCAGAATCCCCAGGATCAGCTGTTCGCCCCCACGGTGTGGGAGGATGTGGCCTTCGGGCCGCGCAATCTCGGCCTCTGTGATGATGAGGTCGAGCAACGAGTGCAATGGGCGCTGGACATAGTTGAGATGAGTGACCTCGCGTATCGACCGGTCAACAAGCTCAGTCACGGGCAGGCGAAGCGAGCAGCTCTGGCCGGAGTCATTGCCATGCGTCCTCAGATCCTCTTCCTTGACGAGCCATTCACAGGTCTCGACTTCCGGATGGTGCGCAACATGGTCGACATCGTTGACAGACTCAGGTCTGACGGAGGAGTTAGCGTCCTCTTCACCACGCACAATCGATTCTTTGTCGAGAACTGGGCGGAGAGTGTTGTGGTGATGGATGCGGGACGGGTGGTGTTTGATGGGCCTGTGGAGGATGCCTTGGCTGACGAGAGGGTCAGGTCGGTCATTGGTGACTGGGAGTCGCTGAGGAGAGAGATGCGTAGTCCCGACTGCGTGGCGGAGCGGCGCCGTTACGGTTAAAAGGCTCTGTGGATGAAACGGAGAATAGGCGGAGGTTGCCAAGCCAGGTCAAAGGCGCGAGGTTCAGGTCCTCGTCTCGTAGGAGTTCGCGAGTTCAAATCTCGCCCTCCGCACCATCTATCTTCTGCTCATCTTTTGCCCAACGGGTGAGAGCATGATTGTATTGTTTTTCCGGTGACAACGCGATAGTGTCCATCTCGACAGGGGTGCCTATCTGCCACGAGATTAGGAGCGGATCGGATATGCTGCATTGCTACTCTGGCTCGGGCATCAGGAACATACTCTCCACGCTCTCGACACCCTTGAGCCTCTGCAGCTCTTGAGATAGAAAACGTGATAGCTCTGCCATGTTATGTACCCTGACGAGGCAGACCACGTTGGCAGGGCCTGATGTCCAGTAGACCTGATGCACCTCCTCATACTCCTGAAGCTGGTGATAGATCTCCTCGGACTTGCCTGGACGCGATGTCACAAGTACGAGAACGTGGATGTCATACCCGAGGCGACGATAGTCTATGTCGATGGTAAACCGCCTGATGATACCTATGTCCATCAGGCGAGCGATCCGGTTCCGTACCGACCCTGCACTGAGCTTCACCTCTTTTGCGATGTTCCGCAGGGAGCGCCGCGAGTCCTCTCTCAACAGCCTGATTATCTTGAGATCTCGTGCGTCTATCTTGGTACTACCCACTGCCACTATCACTCCCGTCTGAGCATATGGAGCAGGATTGTCTGCACACTAGGGTTGTGGATGTGGGGTGTCCAGCACTCGACCGACTATGACGACTTTACACGGGTGATGACTCGTCGGCCCAGCAGCTCCCAGACCTCGACACCAGCATTGAGGGTGCACTTGGAGGCAATCTCCTCGTCCTTGGGTTTTGGTACCTCATAGGTTTCGTAGGTCTCAGAGTCCATGACCTGATAGGTCTCCCCCATATCCGCAATTATCGTGCCACTGCGCTTGTCAATCACGGGCACATCAACCTGCCGGTCCGCCGGCATGATGGTATTGCGCTTTCTGCCATCAAAGAAGCCGATAGCAACGATATTGACCTTCGCTGCCCCGTGCTTTCCCGGTTTCGACTTCTCAACTGAGACTACCTTACAGGGCTCGCCATCGATGATGAAGTAGCTTCCCGGCTTCAGAGACTTTGCCTCGGTCTTCCTTATACTCAAACCTTCTCACCAACCAGTACCGGTTATGAAGTGGCTCCCTTGGGGCGACTCATATACCTTATGGTAGTCTTTCCTCTGGCTCCAATGAATCCCTCGTCCATAGTGGCAAGAGTAAAATGCCGGCTTGGTCAGCGAAGTTGCAAGGGTCGTGCTGCACAATGATTGAGGAGACTCCGCGCATCCTGACTGACAGAGGCACGGTTGGTCTTGTATGCAAGCCGGGTCGCGCTGATATGGAGCGGACTGCTGCACGTGTGACGGACTTCTTGGTGTCGCGGGGTCTTGAGGTGCTAGTTGATACAGGTTCGTGCAATGTTGCAGAGAGAGGTGCAGTCCCAACACTGATTGAGGAGATGAATGTCGACTTTGTAGTGACAATCGGCGGCGATGGCACGATTCTCCACACACTCTGTCTGCTACCCGACCGGGAGATCCCACTCTTCTGTATCAACCGGGGGACCGTTGGTTTTCTCACGGAGGCGAGCACGACCAATGCCATTGACGCGCTTGAGCGTGTTCTGCACGGGGACTGCATAATCGAACGCTGCATCAACATAGTCTCCGGCGTCGGGGACATAACCTTTGGACAGGCCCTGAACGAGGTCTACGTCACGTCGCGGCTTCCGGGTCGTCTCCTGACCTTTCAGGTGTATCTTGATGGGACCCGCGTCGACTACGGTCGTGCGGATGGTGCGATGCTGGCAACTCCCTGCGGCTCCACGGCATATGCCTTGGCTGCTGGCGGGTCCATTCTGACTCCGAACGTCAACGGACTGATATTCGTACCAGTCTGCCCCCCAAGGTTCGAACTCAAGTCGCTCGTCATCCCGGACACCAGCACTCTTGAACTAGAGCTCACCAAGCCGGGGGCCGGAGCATATGCTGTTGTGGACGGCCAGCTCAGATACGAGGTCGAGGCTGGTAGTACTGTGTGGTTGAGGAAGTCCGACAAGGTGACACGGTTCATCCGTCTCTACGACAACTACTATGACCGCTTGAACACACGGCTTGTCCCACGGACGCTCTAGGTGGTGAGGGTGGTCCGGTTCTATGTGGTCGATGCGGGCGTGTTGTTCTCGACTTGGCCTCTTGATCAGAGAAACGCCCGTTTTGTCACCACTAGTGACGTTCTGAACGAGGTTGTCAATCGCCCCAGCAGGCAGAGGGCTGAGACGCTCGCTGCGCTCGGTCGACTGACAACAGACGAGCCAGAAACACTGTCATTGCGAACAGTCCGTGATGCTGCTATGAAGACTGGCGACGCCACAGTCCTGTCCCAACAGGACATCGGTCTTGTGGCCCTGGCCCTCACACTGAAGCAGCGGGGCGAGGATGTACGTCTGGTGTCCACCGATCTTGCAGTGCTGAACACAGCGGAGGCACTGGGAATCCCAGTCGAGGATCCATCAGGTCGCTACAGAGGGAAGGTTGTCTGGACATATGTCTGTCCGGAGTGTGGTCACAGGATGACCCCTGGTGAGATGGTCTCCGACGACATCTGCCCGGTCTGCGGCAGTAGAATGCGACGCAGACGACGTCGCTGATCACTCTACCACTTCGTTTCGGAGGTGTAGGCCTTGCCACACCGTCCACGGGCAGTAACATAGCGTCATTTGTGAGGACGAGCGGGGGAGCCGCAGCCCACTTGCGGGTAATACCGGGGAAACACCACGTGTTATGTGTGGACGGAATAGTTTGTTCTCTGGTGGTCACCCGGTGTCAGACGGCGCTCTGCTACTCGACAGGGAGATTGAGGATGTGAAAGCCCAGGTCCGGCGAGAGCTCGCAGCCATAGACGAGATACTCGAAACACTGGGCTACAGATCGTCCCCGCCAGGTTGGAACACCCCGTATCAGCTCCACAAGTTGAGAAGAGCACTGCGTCTTCACTATCTGGCACTGAGAATTCGCGAGGGGGCACAACGCACCTGTGCGTCTCAGGAGATCACTTGGGACCTCTGATGAGACCTCACTCTCCGATGACGACTGTCCGCAGAGTCCTCCTTCTCGGTCTGATGTCGAAGTCTGCAAAGACCATCTGCTGCCACGTTCCCAGTTCGAGTCGCCCGTCGACAACGGGAACGGTAAGGCTTGGTCCCACAACTGAGGCCCGTATGTGTGAGTGACCATTGCCATCACCCCACATGCGATGGTGTTCGTAGTCTATTCCCGTTGGTGCTATGCGCTCCATTGCATCGGGGAAGTCCCTCAGCAGTCCGGGTTCGTACTCGATGGTTGTGACCGCGCCCGTTGAACCGACGCAGAACACCGTGCAGATACCATTGGAGATGCCACTCTCACGCACCTGCGCTGCGACCTTGTCTGTTATGTTGATGAGCTCGCAGTTTCCCCGTGTGTCGAGTCTGATCTCACCGTGAAACACCGTCACTATGCTCACCAATCTTCAGAGAAGAAGCCAGCGCTAATGAATCACACTCTCACTGGTGTTTCTTGTCTACTCTCTTTCTCGACTCGATGACCTCTCTCAGCTGTGGCACGTCTGCCCCAATCACTTTCTCATGTTCCTGAAGCGCCATTGTGGCGATGAGGTAGTCGGAACGCTGGATTGGCACAAGAACGGCTAGGATTGCCCGCATGTACTCATCGCCCGTCAACACCACAATCTTCTGCATCTCGTTCACGATGGACTCAAGCGCATCGTCGTTGTGTGGGGAGTCCCTACACGTGAGGACGAACATAAGCAGGAGGTCCTTGAACGCCTCCTTGAGCTCTCCCATCTGCTTGAAGTTCTGCGAGGACTCATTGAGCAGTTCAACAGCGTGTCTCCTGAGATGGTCCTCGTTGGTCTTCAGAGCCTCGTGTGCGGCAGTGCGTTTCCAGACTGCGGCAAGCGGTATAATCCCTTCCCTCTCATATCCCCTAGCCACGTACTCAGCCTTCTTGCTTGCTATCCAGTGAAATCCTGACCATCTGTCTATGTCGGCCATCAGTCTGGCACACTCTGCAGCCTTGCTGTAGTATCGTGAACTGTTCTCGGTGTCACCGTTCTCCTGAGTCATCTCGGCCAGCTGAATGTATATCTCCAAGGCCTCCTCAAGGACAGCATTGGCCCGCTCTATTTCCCCCATCTCGTAGAGCACCTCTGCTGCCTCCTTGAGCCGCATTGCCTGCATCTCATGTTCCTGCTTCTTCTCGTGCTGCTCTGCGCGCTCAAGGTAGTAGCTGATCACATGGTCGTAGAGCTCCTGTGCGTCCTTGTTGGCCCCCCATTTCTTCAGTGACATTGCCTCGTACTGCAGGTATTTGTAACGGGAGTCATCGTCGCCGTCCTTCTTTGCCCTCTCGGCCAATTGATGGAACATCTCCGCAGCCCGTTTGTAGGCCCACTTGGCCTTTACTGGACTACCAGCCTCGGTGAACATCTCTCCCGCCTTGACAAGCAATGGTGCCACGACCTCGGGCGTGCCAGTCATCTGCATATACGCCTCTGAGGCCTTCAGCATAGCCTTCCTTCGGGCTGTCGTGAGGCGTTCTCTCTTGTATAGCTCCTGCGCCGCATCGTAAGTGTTTCCAGCCTTCTCGAAGTTACCTGCACGCTCGTATAGCTCGCCAGCTCTCATCAACAGCTTGACGGCCTCGGCAAGATCGCCCAGCATCTGGAGAATCTGTGCGGCATCGGCCAGAGCACTTGCTGCCTCACTGTGGTCTTGCCTTGCCTCGGCCTCTGCAGCCCAGCGTTTCGCTATGTCTGTGGCACGCCTGTAGATTCTTCGACCAAGCTCCTCATCACCAGATGAATAATAGATGCGGCCGACCTTCTTGAGCAGCGCCACAGTCTCTCCAAGTTCCCCCTTCATCTCTCTCTCATCGGCCTCATTCTCAAGGGCATCGGCCGCCTTGACGGCCAGCTCTTGCCGAGCCTCGGGGCTCTCAGCGAAGTCCGCGGCCCTAAAGTAGAACTCCGCAGCCTTTCTGTGGTCGGCTGCCTCTTCTGCAATCTCGCCTGCGAGTCTGTTTATCCGTGCAATCTCTCTCCGTGTTGTCGGGTCCTGCCCCGCGCGGAGGAGCATCAACGTTGCCTTGTCCAGCGCCTCGTAGCATTCGTCGGCCATGTAGGCCTGTCTGTACGCCTGCGCCGCCTCCTCGTAGATCTTTGCAGCCTGCCTGAGCTTATCGTGTGAGACGAGGACATCGGCGGCCTTCTTGAGCAGTTTTGCACCTGTCTTGTTGTCGCCCTGCTTGACCTTCTTTCTGGCCGCTCTGAGGACTTCTTGGAGTGTCGTCAAAGTCTTGTTCTCCCACTTGACTAAACGTTTCGACCTGCTCACGATAGGTGAGCTACTGATAACGCTTATCGTGCGTCATATGTCGCCGTCTTTCAATAGACTCAAATATAACGGTGATGGACTCCTGCGCGGCAAGGGATACTCAATTGAGTGGACCAGACAGACCTCTCAGGATAGGACTGATTGGGACCGGCAATATTGGCCGCACACACCTCACTGCGCTCGCCTCTCTGGCGCACGCCGGGCTCGTCAATGTCCGGGTGACAGCGCTCTGCGATATCGACAAGGAGGCTCTCGAATCTGCCGCTCAGCTCTTCGATGTACGGCGTACGTACACCGACTATCAGGACCTTGTCTCTAGTGATGACGTGGATGTTGTATACGTCTGCACACCGACCAATCGTCATAGCGATATGGTGAAGGCTGCTGCTCGGGCGGGCAAGGCCGTGTTCTGTGAGAAGCCACTGGCCCACAGCTGTCCTCAGGCGCGTGATATGCTTGCTGTGACTCAGGACAGGGGCGTCCACGCTGGCGTCGGCCTAGTTCTTCGTTACGACCAGCTATTGGTGTATGCTCGTGACTTGATTCAGAACAACGACTTTGGAGAGCCTCTCCTCGTCCACATTCGTGACGATCAGCGATTCCCCATTGACTATCTGTACTACAGCAAGTGGCGCGGCGAGAAGGCTATAGCGGGCGGGGGGACTCTACTGGAGCACAGTATCCATGATGTTGACCTTCTTCTCTGGTTCTTTGGTAATATCGAGAACGTCTATGCCCGCGTGGGATTCAGATCCGAACGCGAGGTCGAGGACATTGCCAGTGTGAGCCTTCGGCATACGAGTGGTCTTTTGAGCACACTTGATTCTGTCTGGCACTGGGTGGAACGACCAAACGAGAGACTGCTGGAGATGTTCTTCGAGCGTGGCTACATCGCGATTCATCTTGAGTCGGGCGACAGATTCCTTGAGTACCAGCTACAGGGATCCACGCCCGTCAGGGTCGGTGTCAGGCAGGCCGATGATGCCCTGATGCGCCAGCTGAATCTCGACAGGTCATCGCTCTCGCAGGAGGCTATGGACGCCATCACACGGGTCGGACCGGAGAGATATGCGGCACTGAACTATGCGTTTTTGAGGTCAATCTCAAGGAATGAGGGTCCGTCGCCCTCTTTTGCCGATGCGATAGCAGCGCACCGTGTCGTTGATGCTGCGTACGAATCAGCGAATCTGAACCGTCCCGTTGACCTGTTGTAGTCAGGCTTAAGTATTGCTCGAGTAATGAGAGGCTGGTCGTTGCGATGAGAGAGATCCCACTCGCGAAGGTCAGCCCGGAGGAGTACGATGTCATTGTTGCAGGGGCTGGCGCAGGAGGACTGCTCACGGGTCTGGCCCTGACGGGTAGCGGGAAGAGAGTTCTCGTGATTGAACGTTCCGACCGCCTGGGTGGGGTGTGGCACGGATACTGGGTGGATGGCTATCGTGTCGACCAAGGCCTGCACGTCATCACTCGGGTGACACGGGGCGCCTTCACACAGTTCCTGAGAGAGTTTCTGCCCGAGCCACCGAAGTATGTTCTGCATGAGGGCTGGTATTTCAGAGTAGGGGATCGTGTCGCGACCATTCCGACGAGCATTGGTCAGACTCTTCGCTGGCCGCTGACGGATCTGAGAGGTCGTCTCGCCCTTGCGCGGGTCGGGGCCAAGATCAAGACAATGAAGCTTGAAGAGATGAAGCGGTACAAGGACATCACGTTTGCGGAGTTCCTTGATCACCATAACATGACGAACCAGACGATTCGCGATGTTATTGAGAGCGCTATCTATCTTGCCGCTGGAGTGGGTATTGACAAGGCGTCTGCATACGAGGCGTTGCGTACGCTCAAGGACACGGATAGGGAGCAGTCCAAACTGGCCTTGCTCCGAAGGCTGCTGTTTGGCTCTCTGGAGTATGATGAGGGCTACGTCATAGGAGGAATGATCGGGCTTGTGGAGAAGGTTGCTGAGGCAATCAACGGAGACTACGTCCTCAATGCCCCTGTTGAGGCCATAGTGGAGCGTGATGGGCGTGTGACTGGCATCGAGGTGGCAGGCGACGAGATTCGGCACGAGCGGGTGGTCTCGAACATTCCCCTCTGGAGCATGCCCTCGATAGTGCAGTCTCAGCGCAACGATGTCGTGAACTTCTTTGAGCGATGGAGTCATATGCATATGACCCGAGGCGTGACCCTCTGGCTCGGTCTGGATGAGGTGGTGGTCGGCGACCGCAAGTCTCGTGTGATTGTTCACCCACGGCCAAGCCGGTGGTTGGTCTCAATATCAAGCTTTGACCCGTCATGCGTGCCTGACGGAAAGGAACTCGTCGCGATAGCCACGATCGCCCATCCTGATCTCAGTCTCGATGAGCACGTAGAGATGATCAAAGGCGGTGGACTGGAGAAGTATTATCCGCGGATACTAGAGCATGTTGAGATGGAGCATGCACAGATGTCATATGCGACGAGAGCGGCCTTGATCCCGGGCCAGACCGATCTTGACCGGCCCGGTCCTCGCACCCCGATTCGGGGGCTGTACATAGTTGGCACGGACACGGCTGGGGCTGGTGTGGGACTGCAGCAGGCGGCCAATTCGGCAAGAGGCGTCGTCAGGGCAGTTCTTGATGATATGTCAGGTCTATGAGCATAGCACGCCTCCGCGTCTTGTTCGATACAACGAAAAGGTTTTACACCTGTGGGAGAGGCTTGTGGTCGACCGGCAAGGTCAACGTGAAGGAGTCTTGAGCGATGCCAGTTATTGAGGTCCGATGGCACGGCAGAGGCGGACAGGGCGGTGTGACCTCTGCAGAGCTGCTTGCCAAGGCAGCGTACTACGATGGCTACAAGGGTGTTCAGGCCTTTCCATACTTCGGAGCCGAGCGGCGTGGTGCGCCCGTCAAGGCGTTCACAAGGATATCAGACAAAGAGATCAACGTTCGCAGTCAGATATACGATCCTGACGTTGTGGCAGTACTGGATGCCAGCATTCTCGATTTGATTGATGTGACGGAGGGTCTCAAGCCCAACGGCAAAGTGATTGTCAACACGCCCAAGAAACCCAGCGAGATTAGCGTGAAGCGTGGCCACGTGTACACATACGATGGTACTGGTATTGCCCTACGATACGGGCTGATGGTCGCCGGTCTGCCCGTTGTAAACACCACTATGCTTGGCGCCTTTGCGAAGGCCACTGGCCTGGTAAGATTGGAAACGGTCCAGAAGGTCATAAAGGAGAAGTGGCCGGGCCCTGTGGGCGAGAGGAACGCCGAGGGGGCCCGTGAGGCGTACGAGACCTGCACAGACTAGATTGCGCCAACAGTTCTTTGGACTACGCATACATTCTCTCGTAGGCGGGAGTACCAACTTCCCTACGCGGCCGCCTCATGCTCTCTACCTGTCGGGCCATCTCTTCCATCTTCTTTCTTATCTGATCCGCACTCTCCACAAGCTCGCTGACGTCGATGTCGAACCCGTAGAGCCTGTTCAGTGCTTGCAGGAGTTGCACTGCTGCTCCAGGATCTGGCACAATCGCTATTGCCGGTGTCAGCAGAGCAAATCCAACCATGTCCCTACAGAGTGTTTCTGAGAGGATAGAGCCCGCGATGCCAGCTATCAGGCCCTTCTTGAACATCTCCAGCTCGGGGTCCTTCTCAAGCTCCGGAATCTTCTCCTCCTCCGCCGCGAACAACACCTTCCTATCTGTCGGTAGGCCCTCAACAGGAATACCGTCAAGGACGACGGTCTCTCTCACTCCGACCTGCCACGCCCAGTCCAGCAGCGCCGAGCTCACCGCGTACATCCCCTCCTCGGCCACGGGAAGCTCCGTGGTGGCGACCAGTAGATTCTTCCCCTCATGTCCGTAGATTCGGAATGGATGTCTGAGCCGCCCGTCCAGAAATATCGCCGCAGATGGAATGTACTTGGAGCGGACATGCGCAATCTCAGTCATCTTGAACTGCTCGATGATTGTGTTGGCGGCTATTATCCCGACCACTCCAGCGCTGGGAAAGCAACACACAAGGAGCGGTTCATCGATATTCAGTGTCTTGGTCTGTACGACCTTTGCCTCTGGTGAGCCGAGGACTTTGGTCTCGCACTCTTCGGTCATTATCATTAGCCCACCTAATGACAGGGTCCCCAAGCGATATTAAGATTGGGTCTTGGTTATGCGATGAGTGATGCGGTGGATTAGTAAGGCGGTATAGTGCTATTGTTCGTGATGGCCCTATGAAACTGCGTACCCGGAACATCAGACCGCCTCCGATAGTGCAGTTGATGCGTGCTGCCCAGCCGCTCGTGGGCTCTCCATCGTTCGTCAACATGGGACAGGGTGCGCCAGGACACATCCCGCCGCGAAATGTCCTTGATGCTCTGGCTGATCAGATTCACAGTCCGTTTCTCCACGGGTATACTGCTGACCAGGGTCTCCTCGAACTGCGTGAAGAGCTGGCTCTCTATCTCCGGAGGGCTCATGAGGTTCATGCCGACCCCGAAGACGAGATTGTCATCACTGCGGGGGGGAATCAGGCACTTGCCGGCGCCCTGATGACGATTGTTGAGCCCGGGGACAACGTCATAGTCCTGGACCCGTACTACTTCAACTCGTACATGGCCATTCAGCTGACTGGTGCCACCCCCCGAGCCGTACCTGTCGAGACTGACTTTCAGCCCTCCGTCGAGTCTGTGAGCGAGGCCGTCGACGAGCACACCCGTGCCATCGTGATGGTTTCTCCAAACAACCCAACTGGCGCGGTCTATTCAGAGGATGTCGTGAACGGTCTGGTCGACCTGTGTCTTGAGAGGGGCGTGTTCCTGATCTCCGATGAGACTTACGCCCGGTTTGTATACGATGATATGATACATCACAGTCCGAGAAGACGACGAGACGCAGAGGAGAATGTCATCCTTCTTGGCAGCTTTTCGAAGGACTTTGGAATTCCTGGCTGGCGTGTGGGATATGTGGTCGCGAGTTCCTCGTTCGTGCAGGAATATATGAAGGTGCAGGACACGGTCACGATATGCGCCCCAACGGCCGGACAGGTCCTCGCCCTTGAGATGTTGCGTAGGGGGGAGGATCACGTTCTGACTGAGGTGGCACGCATTGGGCGTCTGAGACGCATTGCGTACTCACGTGCATCTGAGATCGATGCGCTTGAAACAGTGCGGACCTCTGGCACATTCTATCTATTCCCCAGGGTGCGGGGATGCGCGGACTCGCAGAAGTTGGTCCTTGACATCCTTGAGAAGACCTCTGTGCTGGTGCTGCCTGGGTCCGTCTTTGGAGAGGCTGGCGAGGGTCACCTGAGAATATCTATCGCACATCTCACCTCTGAGGCCATCAATGAGGCCTTTGACCGCCTGGGGCGATTCTTCTCAGTCTACGGGCCCTAGGTTCACGCGCTGAGGTACTTCTCCCACTCCCAGTCCGTGACGGCCCGGTTGACATACTCCTCCCACTCCCTCGACTTGATGTCTATGAAGACTCTGACCAGCTCTTCTCCAAGTGCATCCCTGAGAACGGTGTCCATCTTGAGTTCCTCAAGGGCCTCGCCAAGATTCTTTGGCAACACCCCTATTCCGAGCCTCTGACGTTCTGTTTCGTTCATTGTGAAGACATTGTCATTTACGGCCGGAGGCGGCTCCAAGTTTCGCTTGACGCCATCCATTCCTACTGCTATCAGAGCCGCGAACAGCAGGTAGGGGTTGGTGAGCGGGTCTGGTGAGCGGAACTCGATGGCCGCCTTGTCGGGACCAGCAAAGAGTGGTACCCTGATTAATGCGGTGCGGTTCCTGTAGCCCCAGCAGATGTATACGGGGGCCTCGTGATGGGGCACGAGCCTCTTGTAGGAGTTCACGGTCGGATTCGAGATGGCCGTGATCGCCCTCGCGTGCTCGATGATCCCTGCGATGAAGTGCTTGGCAGTCTCGGAGAGTTCCCCGGGCCTATCGCCGCCGAAGAGGTTCGTGTCGCCCTCCCATAGCTGCAGGTGGCAATGGAGACCACTGCCCGCAATGTCTGCAATGGGCTTGGGCATGAATGTGACATCTAGGCCGTTCTCCTGCGCAATCGCACGGGCGACCTGTTTGAAACGTACGAAACTATCAGCCATCCGCCGTGCGTCATCGGATGACAGTTCAATCTCATGTTGTGCCACTCCGACCTCGTGATGAGCAACTCTGACGCGGATTCCCATCTCCCGGACAGCCGATGCTATCTCAAGCAGCGTGTCCTGCCCTGGCGCGTCAGGATAGATGTCTGCGTATTGCCCCTCGTCGAGTAGGTCCCCCTCTGAGTCGAGGAAAAAGAACTCGGGCTCTGTCTTGACCCTCAGATGTAGTTCACCCGGTAGGAGCCTGTCATACGCAGTCTGCAACACACCTCTTGTGTCCAGATGGTAGTACGTGTCTGCAGCGTCTGCCTTTCTCTGGACATAGCACATCACGGCAGCAGTCCTCTGTAGGCCGAAGGGCAGCTCGACAAGAGTGTCGACGTCAGGCCGGAGGTGCAGGTCTGAGGACTCGACTGAGGTGAGTCCGACTATTGAACTACCATCCACACTTGATCCTGCTGATAGAACAGGGTCGTCTTGCAGGTCGTCCAGCGACTCCACGGGACTACATGGGACGATGACACCCTTCAACTGACCAAGGAGGTCGACGAGCTGGAGCACTACGTATGAGATCTCGTGGGCCATTGGCACAACGCTCCATTGAGAGGTGGACCAATAGAGCGCGGTCTCTCCTTTTTTAACCTGTCCATCGCTTCAAGAAGCTCGCTCAGACGCGGGAACATCATCCCCATATGGTCCTGAACCATTCCTCCGCGTCCTTTCCGAACTCGAGCCTGATTGACCCACTTACGACGCTCGGTTCTTCATCTCCCTTCACAATCTCGAAGTTCATTGCTGCTATTCTCACAGCCTTCTTCTCAAGCCACATATTGCCGATGTTGCGCGCGTGAATGCGGACTGTTCTCTTGTCGTCGGATATCTGTAGTAGGAGGTCCTCGTAGACCACGTCGGCCTTCATCTTGAACTTCGATTCGCGGAAGTCCCCCATGTGGGTTTCAAGGTTGAAGAACTCGGCCTTGACCTTCTCCGCTCTCATTGCAAATCACTTGAGCAGGGGTGATGATGCCCTCTTAAGACTGACGACAGGCCTGCACATCGCTGCTACAGGCTTTGTGGCCACAACACAGAAACGTTAGAACATCATACTCCTTGATGTGCAGCACATTCCTGAGGGCATTCACATAGGTACTAGCGGATGGTCCTATCCTGATGACTGGGTAGGAGTCTTCTATCAGTCACGAGACTCGCTATTGCAGCAGTATCTGAGATATTTCTACACGGCCGAGATCAACTCGACCTTCTACGCTTTGCCACAGCGGGGTTTCATTCGTCACCTGTCTCAGATTGAGAGTCCACGTGTATTCTTCTCAGCGAAACTCCCACGCGCTATCACTCACGATGCACGTCTCGTTCTGCAAGGCGAGGACGCACAGGTGATACACAGATTCTTCGACCTGATGCGTCCTCTTGCTGACAGACTTGCCTGTCTTCTAATCCAGCTGCCGCCATGGCCTCGTACCAAGATGGGCGACCTTGAGCAGTTTCTCTCCTCACTTGATGAGACTTTCAGGTATGCCATAGAGTTTAGGCATCACAGTTGGCTGGTCCCGGAGGTTCGCAAGGTGATTGAGGCATACAACATCGCTCAGGTTGTTGTGGACGAGCCTCTCTTGCCCGTCGACCTGACCGTCACCACAGACTTCGCGTATGTCCGATGGCACGGCCATGGTACCCGTATCTGGTACGACTATCGATACTCTACGGAGGAGCTCCAGCAGTGGGTCCCGCGTTTCAATGCTCTGCTCGATCAGGTCGGTACTGTTCTCGGGTATTTCAACAATCACTTCGAGGGCAATGCCGCTGTGAATGCACTTGAGATGCTTCATCTCCTCGGCTTGGCGAACAAGCTACAGGAGGCAAAGCTGGCACGAATGCATCGTCAGATGTCAGTTGATCAGACAACACTGGATGATCACTGATGACCACGTTTCATGTGGCGTCTGAGAGCCTCCTCACTGCCATCTCTCTCGAAACTCTAATAAGCCGAGCCCAGGTAGCGCGCGTCGGTGAGTTGGATGGAAGAGGTCACAGAGGTCGCTATGGTCAAGTCGCCCGGTGACGGACGACGGCGCACGGGGCGGGGCTTCAGCCCAGGCGAGCTTAAGGAGGTCGGCCTCCGAGTGAGAGAGGCCCGTCGAAGAGGACTGCCCGTGGACCATCGCAGGAAGAGTGTCCATCCTGAGAACGTAGATGCGTTGCGTTCTTTCCTGTCGGAATCGTGAGCTACGGCCACCGTGGGTCGGCTCGCGTCAGAGATGGACTCTGTGAGTTGGTCATCTTGACCGCTCCCACGACACTGCTCGAGGTGCTGTGCAACCCACCGGTTGTCCAGCGTCCTGTCATCATGCCTGACTTCTTTGTCGATCATTTTGTCATTGGTGAATCGCTGGACGCCTTCATTGAGGGACTTAGACGTCTTGCTCAACAGGGCGGGGGCAATCTGATTGGCACCCGGCATATGTTGCGCCGAGGAGGGAACTCGGTCAACACCGCGTCGGCCCTGCTTCGACTCGGGGCTGATCCTGTGCTGATTGTGAAGACGAGCGCGCAGGGCCTATCACTGCTGAGAGCGCTCGTTGACCCGAATCTTGATCTATCGCACGTCAAGGCCACCGGGGCCCTCTCGTCGACTGTCTCGATTGAGCTGAACTATGAGGACAGGCGGGTCAACTTGATGGTGAGCGACAGTGGCTCCGCGCGAGACTTCTCCATTCGTGACCTCACCGACTACGATGTCGGAGCCATTCGCGAGGCGGGGCTTGTTGCACTCTTATGCCTCAATCATAACGCGGACCCTGCACAGCTGGCGAACGACCTGTTCAGCCTCGTTCGTTCAGAGTCACAGGCGATGACGTTCATGGACATTGGTGATCCCTCTGGACGGCCGGACATACTGCATCCTCTGCTCAGAAATGTCCTTGCTGAGGGTCTCGTGGACATCCTGAGCATCAATGAGAACGAGATAGTCTGGCTTGCCCGAGCGATGGGTCGTGACCTCTCGTGGCAATCTGATGATGCGACGCTCCGTATGACTGGAGATGACATCTCTGAGGAGCTTGGCGTTCGAATCGACCTTCACACCCGAGGCTTTGTGTCGACGCATTGGAACGGAGAGGCTGTCCAAGTTGACACATTTCCTGTGGAGCCCCAAGTCACCTGTGGTGCGGGCGATGCGTGGAATGCGGGTGACATCTATGGATACCTGCTTCGTCTGGAGGTTTCGGACAGGCTGATGCTTGCCAATGCCGTTGCAGCACTGTACGTTTCATCCTCAGATGCCACTCATCCAACTAGGGAAGAGATCATCGAGTTCCTGACGGGAAGATGAGGCTGCTGCTCAAGGCGGGCGAGTCCTCAGCGGCCTCATTGGCGTTGTTTCTGCAAGCGCGGTACGGCAGTCTGCGATGCTCGTGGTGGCAAGTTTCATATGTCGGATGTCATAGTTCCCCGCGTATGCTGAGGAAATGTCTCAGGCGGAGCGGCCCAGGATGGACTTGGAACGTGCTCTGACCAAGCTCAGATACGACGACGAGGTCAGTGGATACGCTCTCATCACCAACGATGGCGAGCCGTTCCTGTCCTTCTCGCTGCCTGAGGAGATACTCCCCAGTATCCGCGGTGCGATGAAGATACACTCTACATCCTTGAAGCTAATGAACATCATGGCCGGCCCCTGGACAGTTGTCTTGGCTCGCGTCAATCCTGACTGGGTCCTTGCGACGGTCTTTGCAGAGGTGCAGTTGGGTATTGCGCTCCAGAAGACGCGCGATGTAGTGCGTCTTCTTGAACAGGTGAAGCTGCCTCCGCCCCCGTCTGCAAGACCTGCAGAATCGGCTGCTGAGGTCCCAACGACCGCTGAGGCCCCGGGGGCAACGGAGCCAGCACTATCTGAAGAGCCCGCGGTCGCTCCCGCTAAGAAGACAAGGGTGACTCACGGTTGTGTGGTACATCGCGGACCGAGGTACGCCGAGGCGATGCGTCTGGGATCGGAGTTGAACCACAGGCTGCGTGATCTTGGAGCGTTCGCCATTGATGTCCTGCTCCTTGTCGACGAGGAGCGGACCGTGTTCAAGATTGCAGAGACCCTTGCAAGGTCTGTTGACAAGGTCATCGAGGTCGTGCGCTGGTCTGTATCGAACCAGATTGTCACCGTGGAGTGCCCGGAGGAACAGGAGTCTGGCGAGCGTGTCATTGTCGAGGTCCCCATCTTTGAGGGCGAGCTAAGCAAGGCCAAAGCTGAGCACAGGCCTGTCCTGGAGCTCTGCAAAGGGGAGTTGACTCTCAATGAGATTGCCAATCAACTCGGGATGACATACTTTGAGGCAATGCAGTGCATCCTTCCGTACCGCGGCAAGACTCTACGCTTTGTTAGCACCAGTCGTGTAGTTTCGTAGTGGAGGTGACGAGAGATGGGAGTGAAAGGAAAACTCGCGTGGACATTAAAGATTGACAAAGTGGCGAAGCCACTGTTTCAGGCGACCTACCGAGAGCTGATGAACACGCTCATACAGACGTGCGACAATATCGAAGAGGTCAACAGGCGAATGAAGGAGATTGGCTTTCGCGTTGGACAGGACCTGTTGATGGAGTACGCAGACAAGATACGAAAGCACGCCTCGACATTCGTGGAGTTCAGCAAGACACTTCAGCTCGCCTACAAGGTGAACAGCGGACAGGAGTTTACCGATGTGTGGATCAGTGAGGACGGTCGCGTGATCAAATATACTGACGACCATTGTGTGTTGTGTGAGGGCGTGGAGATTCGCGACATGCCCGGACTCCAGTATTGCGGTCTCATCTCCGGCGTGTTTCAAGCGGTCATGGACCTGCGTGGATTCAAGGCCGAGGCCTATCAGGAGTCCTGTCGCGCGATTGGCGACTCCACCTGTCGCTGGACCATCCGGCTTCTTGAGTGACCCCTAGTGGGCTAGCGAACATGTATAAATGGCGGGAGGTATCATGCAGTGGTGAAACGGTCCACGGAGACCAAGAGGAGGCAATGGAATGGGACAGATCTCTGGCACGCTTGTGGGAATGGTCGTCGCGTTCCTTATCACGTTCCTGATACTCATGTTTGGTGGTTCGATTCACGAGGATCTCATCCCCCCTGAGATCGTCGCGGACTTTCTTAGCAGGCCTGATCTTGAGCTCAAGCTTGCAGTGGTGGGAACAGTGATGTATCCACCCTACCTGGGGATGCAGCTTGGTTTCGGCGCTCAGGGTTCCACAATCCTGATGTTCCTCGCCTGGGGAACCGGCGGTCTTATTGCTGGAGCTCTGTCTCGCGAGATCATTCCCGGCGTATTCGCAGCCATCTTCGCAGTCATCATCGGTGCGTTTCTGATGTGGCTGCTGATATTCTTTATCAGCACAACTGACTTCATGGCAATCTTTGGGGGCACTTCAATGTTGCTCCTTCAATTCGTTCTTGAGGGTGCTATATATCCCGCAATTGCTGCAGTCGTGGGGAGTCTCCTCGGGAGCGGTGTCACGCGTGAGCGGTGATGGTGTCGCAATCATCTTCAGTGCCCAGCTCGCGTCCGCACTCAGAGCATATCAGGGGTCGGGACTTGAACACCGCCCCGCACTCGCATCTGGTGAGTATCGACTCGGGGGGAGGCACGGTTCCCCCACGCGTCAACACCTCAACGGCAATGCTGGTCGGGAGGATGGTGACAAGGCTGACCTGGGAGAGCAGAATCCCCTGTGCGAAGACTAGGAACAGTGTCGTATTTCTCTCGGGAGAGTCCCACAGCGACGGGTTAGAGATCAATAGCGCAGCAATGGCAAGAGCTGAGAGAACGGCTCCCAGCCACAGAGATGATCTGACGCTATTCCACCCTCTCTTGGCCACGACTCCTGCGATGACGCCCATCAACAGCCAGGTAGGAAGATGCGTCAACGGGTTTAGCACGTGATCAACCACGCCCTGAACGCTGAGAAGATATTCTCCTCCCCGCAGGATGCGTGTCAGCACATCCGTAGAGCCTCTTATGCCTGACACCCAGACATCTGTGAGATAGGCTCCTACCAGTGCCGCGGCCAGCGCACCACCAAAGTTTCTCATCTCTCTCGACCTGTGATGTTGTCTGTGGCGCGGTCTTCCGCCCCTCTGGTGTGGGCTGTTGTCAGCCATTTAATGTTTCTGAACTGTGAGGTCACAACTCATTCGCCACAACTCGCAGACACGTCACCGCAATCCTTTTCTGATGTGCCTCCTCCCATATTCTCGAAGGCGACACGCCAGCGCCAGGGACCACAAGGTGTGTATCTGACATGTCCGGCGACCTTGAAAGAGCGTTATCCAAGCTCAGGTTTGATGATCAGGTCATTGGCTACTCCCTGATGACCAAGGGTGGCAGGCCGTTTGTCAGCTTTTCCTTTCCAGACGACCTTTTCCCGCGTGTCAAGGAGAGCATCAGCCTGTACAAGACCGACCTGAGACTAATGACCATCGATACGGACAAGGGCCTTGTGGTTCTCGCTCCGGTCGACGACAACTGGATACTCACAGTCCTGTATGTTCCCGAGCTACAGCTGGGGTTGGCGATTGCCAAGACCAAGAACGTCCTGCGGATGCTTGAGGGGATCGAGCTGCCCCCGCCGCCTGAAGAGTTCGAGGAGGCCGTAGAGTCCAACTTGGAGGTTCTAGAGAGCATTG
This sequence comes from Candidatus Thorarchaeota archaeon, assembly GCA_029855935.1. Lineage (GTDB taxonomy): Archaea > Asgardarchaeota > Thorarchaeia > Thorarchaeales > Thorarchaeaceae > B65-G9. Next base: position 209,509 of record JAGSHN010000012.1, read on the forward strand.
CGATGCAGGCCGCCTCCACCGCTGCTGAGGCGGCACCGACTGTCGAGGAGCCCGCCCCTGCTCCTGCTCAAGAGGCAGAGGAGCTCTCTCCTGAAGACTTTGTCGTAACATCCGATACTGTCCCCAAGAAGGGCGAGGCATATGCAACAGCTCTCTCTCTCGACTCTGACCTATATGATGAGATGAGAAAGGCCTACCGCAACTTCGGCTTTGACATCCTCATGCTCGTCGACGGGCGGTCCACGGTTGCAGCCATCGCAGACGCAATGTTCCAGCCTGTTGTCAAGGTGGCCGAGGTACTGAAATGGGCTGCCTCGAAGCGGATAGTAGAGCTTCCGAGAGCTGGTGAGGCGGCAGCGGAGGGGGTCACGAAGAAGCCGTCCCGTTTTGTCAAGTGTCCGCGATTCGAGGGCGACCTCTCAAAGGTGAAGCCCGACCACCTGGCGGTTGTGCGGCTGTGTGACGGCACACGGACGACGGAACAGATTGCCGAAGCCGCCGGGATACCTGCTCCGCGGGTCATCCACATTGTGGCGCTGTACCGCAAGCACGGTATGAAAATGATTGGCAAGACCATCTAATTCCTCAAACCCGACACACACCAGAGGTTCAAGGCAATGGCGCGAATAGAGAACCCCCTACTTTTGAGCATCTACGGTCAGCTAGTGGACAAGATTCTTGCTGAAACGCAGAACATCGAAGAGGCCAATGAGCGTCTCCGTGAGCTTGGTCGCACTATGGCCGAGCAAATCTATCTCACCACGGACATCGTTGAGAAGACCAAGGACGAGGTCCTCACGAGAGAAGATGTTGCGAAGTTGGTTGAGGTGGTCTTCAGGGTTCTATTTGACCGCAAGCCCACAGAGATTGACATGGAAACGGCCCGCGGTTCTGTCCGGGTGAGCGACTCGAACTGCGTCTGGTGTCAGGACGTGAACTTGGAGGGGATGCCCGGTTTTGGCTACTGCGAAGTCTTCAGCGGCATTCTTGAGGCAATACTGAAGTACAAGGGCGTGGATGCACGTGTCTTCGAGGAGACTTGCAGGGCCACAGGAGGCGTGACCTGCTCCTGGAATGTACGTCTCGTATGATGGAGAAGACTCCGTGGCAGCCCATGTCACAGGAAAGCACTTATCCCCGGCTGTGGACGGGGTATCTGCCCGGAGGTATCTGAAATGTCTAAAGAGCCTGAGGTTATCAAGTGGTGGCGTGGTAGGCTCAAGGAGCGCGACCTGATGCGTGCGTTCTTTGCCAAGACGTGGACGAAGATTGGAAACAGAATCGCAGTTATGTTCCCGGAGAGAGTACGTGATCTCTACTACAGCGCGGGACGGCTTGCTGGGCTTGAGGCGCAACAGGAGTACTTCAGGATTGGAAAGCAGAAGCCGCCTGGGGACTTCAAGGGCATCGTAGAATTCATCAAGATGGCCCTCTCCACCATCATTGTCCCCTTTGGAGATGTCGAGATCCAGAAGCTCTACAAGCTCTGGCTTGATGAAGAGGCCATAATTGAGATTCGTGACAACCCTTATGCATCGGGTCTTCACAGCGAAGAGCCCTCGTGCTATTTCCTCAGGGGTTTCATTGAGGCTGTTCTTGAATACCTGACAGACTTCAATAGAATCGAGTACGAGACGCTAACGGTCGTCGAGGAAACTTGTATAGCCACGGGAGCTCCATCTTGTACATTCCACCTCAAGTTGACATACCCCGCCAAAGGCTGACCCCGACTGGTACAAGCGTTGCCCAAACACATACCTTAACTTCAAACTTTGAGAAGGAGCGTAGAGGTGGTGCTATGCGTCGCTCTGCAGCTTTACTCTGTCTGGCCTTTGCAATGACCGGGATAGTAATTCTACTCAACTTCCAGCTGCAGACCGGCAGCGACGCTCTCGCTCTCCACGATGCGAGTCCCTCTGTTCCAGCCAGTGGAAGTGGTCTTGCAGTCGCTCCGTTCGGTCTTGCTCTTGGGACGATGCCCCTCAATACTTGGACATCAGGTTCTCTATTGCTCTCCGGAGGATGCCTGTTTGTCATCGCGACTGTGGAGGTCGGAGTGCCATCTGGGAGAGCACAGTCGTTGCGAGAACGCGTTGTCGGCGAGATTGCTGCAAATCCGGGGATTCATCTCAGGGAGCTGTTGCGGAGCGTCGGCTGTGCGATGGGTGCACTACAATACCACGTGAAAAACCTGGAGAGGGAGGGTCTGATAGTGTCTGTGAGGACGGGCAACTTGAAGCACTTCTTCGTTGCTGGCTTCTCGTCTGATGCGAACGTGCTGCGTCTGGTTGCTCTTCTCAGGAATCCGACAATTGCTGCCATTGTCAGAGAGTGTACCGCCTCCGGGCCGACTACGCAGGCCAGTCTGAGTAGAACACTGTCGATGGACAAGAGCCTCGTCTCCTACTATGTGGGTCTTCTACTCAAGGCAGGAGTGTTGAAGACGATTCCTGTGTTTGGAAGGGAACGCCCACTGACTCTGACCGACTGGGCTCGTGATGCCCTGAGTCAGTGGTCGGCACAGTGAAGCGACCGATATTCCTATCTTCATCCTTATCTTGACGACTGTACCCAGTGCAACCCACTGTACCGGCAATCCAAGAAACACGTCACAGGAACGTATCCAAGGTGTCCGACGATAGTACATCTGGAGGTCCCTCCGTGGAGGAGGATGATGAAGAGATCATACTGGTTGCTGAGAGCGAGTCGGCTGGCGTCAAGTATGCCACTCGGCTCGTAGATGTCTCTCGAGTCTACGAGATAGGGTCACGTAAGATTGTCGCGTTGCACGATGTCAATCTTGAGGTACGCCCCGGTGAGTTCGTGGTGGTTGAGGGTCCCTCTGGATCCGGCAAGACTACTCTTCTCAACATCATTGGGGCGATTGACTATGCCACAGAGGGACGCGTCTTTCTGATGGATGTGCCGATACAGGACTATGACGAGTCGTTTCGTGCCACGTTTCGTCTGACGAATACTGGCTTCGTCTTCCAGAGCTATAACCTGATCTCAACGCTGACCGCCCTGGAGAACGTGATGTTTCCGATGCAGCTCACAGAGCATCCTCGGGCAGCGCTGAAGGAGCGTGCCAAGTCGCTACTGGAGCGAGTGGGTCTGGACGACCGGTGGGATCATCTGCCGTGGCAACTCAGCTCCGGAGAACAACAACGTATCGCAGTGGCAAGGGCGATGGCCAATGATCCACCGCTAATTCTTGCTGACGAGCCAACAGCGAATCTTGACGAGGAGAGCGCGGACCTTGTACGTCGCATCCTCCGCGAGCTGAATGAGGCCGGCAAGACGGTCATTGTGATGACACACGACCCCAAGATAATTGGCACAGAGGATGCAAGGCACTTCAAGATGCAGAGAGGGGAGTTGACAGAGATTGTCTGAGGCTCCGGACTACGCTCTGAAGGACCTCAAGAGACGCCCGTTCCAGTCGGGTGTCATGCTACTCTCTATGACTACTGTCGTGGCATTCACAGTCTTTCTGTTCCTCTTTGCCAACACATTGCTGTATGTCACCGCGTACGTCACATCGGCCGCCTTTATGGGGTCGCTCTATGTGTTCCTCGAGACTTTCATCTGGGGGACACTTCTCTTTGTTCTTCTACTGGGCCTAGTGGTCTTCTCTGCTGTCATCTCTCTTGAGATGGTCAGCCGTCGAAAGGACATTGGTCTGATGAAGGCGATAGGAACTCTCACCGACACTGTCTTTGACCACTTCATGGGTCAGGCTGTGATTCTGCTCGTCACCAGCGCGGTCCTCGGTGCGAGCATCGGTGTTGTGATGTATTTTGCGGGAACACTATGGTTGTCCTCCCTTGTACCTCCCGTCAGATTTGAGATGGCGTTCCCCTTCTTGCAGATACTAGTCCTAGTAGGGCTCTATCTTCTATCGGGATACTTTGCAGCCCAGAAGCCCATCTATGACGCTGTGCAGGAGTCTCCCATATCAGTACTGAATCCCCAGCTGGGGACACGTGTACGCCACGTCGGCCTCCTTGACTCCTTCGGGCTCTCCTTTCGTGTGGCGACGAAGGCCATGGGCCGAAGGCTTCGAGGATCGCGGAGAACGCTCCTCTCTCTGTTCATGAGCATCGCATTGGCCTCTGCGCTCTGGGTTGGCGGCGGCATTGTCAACACTACGATGGACTCCTACATAGTGCGCTCAATGGGGTCGAATGTTGTGGCAATCGGTCACTCGTCCGTTCTATCAGCGTACTATCAGTCCTACTCGCTTGGCGAGGCCCCTCCCACTGTCAACACCTCGCTGACAGAGAGCTCCCTGATGGTCCCCACGGACCTCGTAGGGGAGGTGGCCTCTGTGGATGGCGTCAGAGCGGTCGAGCAGAGACTGATCGCGTATTCGGACGTCTCAGAGGGGCCAGCCATAGTCTGGAACCCCACTCTTCAGCAATGGGAGGAGATAGGTGACAACCGCAACGGTACTGCACTGCTCATTGGTGTGGACTGGGACAGTACCATCTCGGACTGGTACTTCGAGGGCGAGCCCATCAACGCAAGCAACCAAGTGCTAATAGGTGGTGAGATGGCCGACTCTATGTTCGAGGACCCACTAGTCCAGACGCTACGGGTGCGTGGCGCCTCTTTCGAGATACGTGGCATTGCCTTCGATGTAGCCCACGGCGGGATGGTGGCGCTGATGCCCGTTTCTGCCATGCAGGACCTGTGGGGAATCTCGGGGGCCAACCTTGTCCTCGTACAACTTGAGGAGTACCGGCAGGATGTGATCTCTCAGATCACCTCCATTGCTCGGAGTCACGGTCTGGACATCTTTCTCCAGGAGGAGGTCGTACGGCACAATCTGGCAGTGGTTGGCGGTCTGTGGCTGCTGTTGCAGCCCCTGCCAGTGATGGCACTGATCAGTGCCTTCTTTGCTCTCACAAACTATCTGCTCGTGTCGGTGTTCAGCAGGTTCCGAGACTACATAATTATGAGGTCCATTGGTGCCAAGCCTCTCTTCATTGCGAAGACAATAGCAGCAGAGGGGATACTGATGGCGTCAAAAGCGGGAATACCCGCAATTGTGGGGTCCATCCTCTTCGGCGCCTACCTGCTGGTGCCAGAGGCGACCGTGCCCTCGGTGCTGTACTTGCCGCTCTCATTCATCCTGATGTTTGGTGCTCTACTGATGGTGTCCGTGCTGGCAGCCATCCCGGTGTATATGATCTTCAGCAGGCGGATGGAGTTCAGGGTGTCAGAGTTCGGTGTCTGATGGCAACGTTCTTTAGAACCGGCTGAGCGACCTCTGTCAGAAGAGGTGACAGTGGTGCCTGTGCCCGCCCCGGAGGACGAGTTCTCCATTCATTGGATTGAGGATGTCGTCAGTAAGGTCCTCAAGCGCAATGTGGGCGACTACCTGATGTCTGCTGGCAAGAGTCCGAGCGGCAGCATTCACATCGGTATCATGCGAGAGCTGATAATCTCTGACGTGATAAAGCGAAGACTGCGGGACATGGGTCGACGGGCACGGACAATGTTCATAGTCGACGACTACGACCCCGTGAGATCTTTCCCTCCAGGTGTTTCGCTCTCACTGGAGGAGTGGGTCGGAATACCGTATTCTGACGTGCCAGACGAGTTTGGCTGCTGTGAGAGCTATGGGGCGCACTGGGCGAACGAGCTGATTGAGGCCTTCCCCGACTTTGGCATCGACCCCGAGATAGTATGGACCTCCAAGCTGTATGAGACCCCCGAGATGCTTGAGGAGGTCCGAACGTGTCTGAGGCATACAGAGACCATTCGTGAGATAATGATTGAGTACGTGGCACGGGACTTCAGTCCCCAACAGCGTGTCCAGTACGTCGAGTCGATGAAGACATGGTATCCTGCGTCTGTGGTCTGCCCCAATTGTGGTCGTCTTCAGGCGGGTGCCAAGGGGTCCATATTGCCGAACCGGGTGCTGGACTACAATGTCGAAACGGACCAGATCACATTCAAGTGCCACTATTGCGGGCTCAAGGACACGCGTCGTCTGACTGACATCCGTATCAAGCTGACTTGGCGTGTTGACTGGCCCGCGAAGTGGCATTTGTTCAGGGTCACCTGTGAGCCTGCAGGCAAGGACCACGCAGTCAAGGGCGGGTCGTACGACACGGGCCTTGAGATATCACGTCGCGTATTCGGCTGGGAGGGCCCCGTCAAGGTCCCATACGAGTGGGTACAGATTGGGGGCCGCGATATGACCACGTCAGAGGGAATCGTGTTCACGCCTAGGGCATGGCTAGACATAGCCCCTGCAGAGCTCTACAGGTTTCAAATGCTCAAGACCGACCTCCAACGTACAATCAACATTCAGCCGGAGAGAATTCCCGACTCTGTCGATCAGTACGACAAGTTTGAGCGTGTCTACTACGGTCTTGAGGAGGCGGACGAGGCGCGGCGCCAGTTGGCGAGACTGTTGTATCCATTGGCTGAGGCTCATCAGGTGCGTTCAGAGTACGTCCCGAAGCTTCCCTTCAAGTTCGCTGTCGTGATCTCGCAGCTGGAGGAGCTATTGGGACGGGACACGGTCATTGAGCGTTGTGTCACTGCAATCAAGAAGCGATTCTCATTGGGCACCATTCCGGATGAGGCATATCGGGTCATAGAGAAGCGTCTGGTCATGGCGCGCAACTGGGTCCGACAGTATGGTACCGATCGGGACCGTGTTGAGGTGTCTGACCACGTCCCTGAAGAGATTCGGAAGACCATCACCGAACAGGACCGGGCCTTTCTCTCCAGACTGCTCCACACACTGCGGAGCGGCCCACTCACTGATGACGAACTTCAGGGCGCGATCTTCTCTGCAGCGCGTGAAACAGGTCTGAAGGAACGCAGGGCCTTCACGGTGATGTATCGAATACTGATATCTCGGAAGTCTGGACCGCGTCTTGGGCCGTTCATCAACCTCCTTGGTGCTGACTGGGTGGCCGACAGGATTGAGAGCGTACTTGTAGGGCCATAGCCTGCATGCTCAACACGTTTATTAGAGTGACCTAAGTCCGCCCCGCCGGCCGAAGAGGCCGGGACTGTGCTTAGTCATGCTGGGTCGTCTACGAGAGAGATACCAGAGGGCCATGAGACCGCTGGGTGAGGTCCTTGCAAGAACGGGCATCACACCGAACATGATAACGGTACTGACCGTGCTTTTGGCTGGGGTGGCCGCGTATCTGTTCTATGTCGGGAATCTGATGATGGGCCTCGTCTTCATGATTCTCACAGTCGTCCTCGATATGTTCGACGGTGCAGTCGCACGTGCTGCCGGCCTGTCGTCGCCCTTTGGCGCAACACTTGACCACACACTCGACCGATACACCGAGTTCCTGTTCATGTTCGGACTGATGGCTGGCCCCGTTGGTCCCACGGGCATCGGCTGGTGGCCCGTCACAGCCGGTGACACGTTCGTCCCCTGGTTCTGGGGATATGTCGCGCTGTTCGGGATGATCATGGCAAGCTTCACGCGTGCCAAGGCCGAGTCTGTGGGCGGAGTGGAGAGATGTACCGTCGGAGTTGCAGAGAGGCAGGAAAAACTACTGCTGCAGTTCGCTGGAATACTCCTCCTCGCTCTGCCTCCAACGAATGTCTGGATGGACGTTCTGAATCTTCTCCCCAACATTGTGCACGACATCTTCGTTGCCCTTCAGGTGACGAACATTCTCACTCTGTGTGTTGTGATGGTTGCAGTCCTCTCACACATCACGGTCCTCCAGCGCCTACTGTACACGAGGGAACACGCCCCCGCATCTTTGGGTCCTGCAGCAGCCACTGAAGAGAAATGACAGCAGGTGACGTCCCACATTGTACCAAGCGGACAATGAAGATTCATCTCTTCGGCCTCTTGTTGTAGAGGAGGAGTAATCAGGTGTACAGCATTGTAGTGGTCGGCAACTTGGCTCGGCTGATCTCGGCCAGGGGTGCTGCCGATGGGCCATTCGTCGGACCGGCAGTGGTGGCTGCATCGACTGTCGCACGACTGGGTGTGTATGAGATGGCACTCCTCGGCGGCACCACGCAGGAATGGAAGCCGGATGCTGTGTCGGACTTCGACCAGTGTAGCATCTCCGAGTTCGTTTCTATCACGCGCCCGGAGCATCTCACAACGGAAATTGTCAATGTCCGCGGGGAAACCCTACGTCTGGGGGTCATCACTGACCGGATAAACATCCGTGAGTTTCCAGACGAGTTCCTCGGTTCTCGACTGATTCTTCTCTCTCCCTTTGCCGAGGAGGTTGACGACGAGCTGATAGAGTGGATGAGCACCTCCGGTGACGCGACCATCGTCCTCGATCCGAGTCTATATCGTGTGGTGAAGCGACGCGTCATCAGGGTCCCCATGGACCCTATCGATGCAAAGCATATACTGCGCCACGTTGATATTGTGCTGCTCAACGAGTCTGAGGCGGAGTTCATGGTTGGCGACTCCGACCCGATGGTGGCTGCTGAGCTTCTTGTCGAATGGGGTGCTGGCACTAGTATTGTGACCAGAGGGGAACAGGGCAGCGTGATGTACGGGGGTGAAGACTTTGTGATGATTCCCTCTTTCAACAGTGGCGCCCCGCCGCGCTGCTGGACTGGGTCATCATTTGCGGCAGCCTTCTCAACGGCCCTGACAGCAGGTTCTAGAATGGAGGAGGCCATTGCCTACGGCTCTAGCGTGGCGAGCGTATATGTCGAGGAGAAAGACCACTCATCTCCGATGGACCTGCGTGAGATAGAGCGTCGGTGGGAGCACATTCGTGGAATGATTGAGTACTGCTGACTGGCCTGGACTACACCTCTGTCAGGTCGAACACCTTGTTCAGGGTGTCGAGGAGAAAGGCCTTGGCCTCCCGCATGGCCTCACGTCCCCGCTGGGTGATCTCATAGTACTTCCGTGGCGACTCTGTGTTTCGCTGTTCCTGTATTAGCCCGTCCTTGACGAGACGATATATGATTGCATAGCCGCTCACCGTGGCAGGAGAGAAACCGAACCTCTTGCTCACAAGGGCCTTCAGCTCATATCCGTAGTGTGGCCGTTCTTGAAGCAGTCTCAGAATGTAGATCCACAGCATCTCCTTTGTCATCTTGTCGACAAGACGCCCGATGGCCTTTGGCCGGTCCCTAGACGACTCCTCTCCTAGCATTGTGCGTCATCCTCTCGAAGTGCGATATCACCATTGCGATACAGTGGCTGCTCAAGTAGCTTCTCGGCCCAAGTGATATGGCGGGGATGTGCATCTCCCCTATCACTCTCCGGGCCTGCGAATCAAAGCCCATGTGGTCTCCCAGCATAAAACTGTTCTCTGCTTTGTGAATACCAGAGTCAATCTCTGTCAGATCTCGACCTCCCTCATCCAGCACCCAGAGATGCCCGCCATGCCGTCGTATCTGTGCCACAACATCACGGACGCTCGCGTTCTCAACGCTCACGAAGGGGGGAGGTCTTCCATCCAGTGAGTCCTTGATCGCCTTGGCCCAGGCGACCTCTCCTATGGGAGGACTATCTGGAGGGGCTGTGAAATGTAGGGCCTTGGTGTCGCCGAGGATGGCCACGAGCTCGATACGCTCCCTCGGCCATATGGTCGGTGCCCAGTCAAAACAGGCGGCTAGGTCTCTGCATAGAATGTCAATTCTGCGACCGCTGCCCGGGAGATCTTTTAGAATGAAGCGGGTTGCTGGTGGAGTGCGTGGCATGAGCTGGATGAAGCGGAGTATGCCCTGCTTCTTCGTCATCTGGAGTACCAACTGCCCCCTGTGCCCGTGAGGACCTGATGCACAGACAGTATGTATGTCATTGTGACGTGATGCGATGTCTAGTAGTATCCGCGCCTCGGCTTTCTCTCGGCCGCACTACGAATCTGCAGCTTGCCTGAGTGAATGGCGCAACTGATACAGTAGTACTCGGTCACGACGCGTGTGTGTATGAACGCGCCCTGTTTTCGCAGCTCACGTGCCAGCTGCGGGTCTACAGCCGAGACTCTGCGCGTGAACTTCTTGGCCTTGTCCGCAGGAACAATCCTGCCACACTTGGAACACTGTACCGTACCGGTCCTTCCGGAGCCGCCCTTTGCGCGGCCGCCAGACTTTCTCTTCTTACCCACAGTAGTCCACCAGCGGTGTTTTTCACGGCGCCCCCTACTATTTGCCTTAAAACCTTGTGGCTATCTCCATTTATCCCCCTGTCATCGGGTCTGTTTCTTGACAATCCTCTCCACCTCGTCGATAATCTTGGCATTGAGTCGCACTATGTCCTCGTCCACAATCCGCTCGACCTGGTCGTGAAGCCGCGGACAGCGCTCTCCTGCGAGTCCTCTCATTGAGGCCTCCACAGATAGCCCGACGAGGAACGGGTTGTACCCCCCCTCCAGCACCCAGAATGATCCGGACGCGTCTGTTTCCTCAACCAGTTCTCTGATCAGTCGGCCTATGCGCCAGAAGGTGGAGCTGTCGACGTTCATGTTCCCCACGGGATCGCCGTAGTGGGCATCGTAGCCCGCGGAGACAGCAATGATGTCAGGGTTGAAACTGACTATTGCAGGTCTAACAACACGCTCTAGGGCCTCCGTGTAGGACTCGTCAGGCGAGTTTTCTGCAAGGGGGATATTGATGTTCGTGCCCAGACCGTCCCCGTGGCCTCTCTCAAGGAAGTGACCCGAGCTGGGATTCTCAAAGTCATATTCATGGATCGAGATGTACTGTACAGTAGAGTCCGCATAGAAGATCTCTGCCGTACCATTCCCGTGATGGTCGTCGAAGTCAAGTATTGAGACTCGCTTGGCCTCAGACTTCTGCAGCGACCTTGTTGCTATTGCCACGTTGTTGAAGTAGCAGAGCCCCATAGCAGTCGATGTGGATGCGTGATGACCAGGCGGGCGCATGATGGAGAAGGCATGTCTCGCCTTCCCCTCTTGGACAAGGTGAGCAGCCTCAATGGCTGCGCCCGCTGCAAGTCGGGCAGTCCTGTACAGCGCAGGACTGGCATAAGCAGCATCCCCCACCTCCCCACCGCCAAGCTTCGACATCAACATCACCAGTTCAATGAGATACCGCGAGTGAACGGTTGCCAGCTCGTCTTGGGTTGCCAGTCTCGGGGTGATGGTTTCAATAACGTCCCTGAATCCGCACCTGTCAAGATGCTGGAGAATCATCTGGACGCGAAGTGGCCGCTCAAATGACTCGAGATGAGGTCTCGGAAATGGCATTACGTGTTCCGTGACGTCCGGATGGGTCACGACGACGATATCGGCGAGGGCCACGCGAGCTCACCACTCAAGACTCTGCAGCACGTCCTTATACTCTTGCCTCTGCGCCAACGGAAACCAGTCCTCTACCCTCATGACATATCTGTACAGAACATTCTCCGCGCGAGCCATTACAGTGTCTCTCCTCCTCCTACGGCTCAGCCCGCTGATGGGATGTCTCTCAAGATAGTACTCTATGAACTCGTCAACGTCTGTCCACCTTCTCGTGACGTCCACCCAGACGTATCCGTCCTTCTCGTAGGTGCGAGAATGTCGCTTCTTGAAGGCCCTGACGGCGTCTCCAAGGTCGAGCGGAGGTCCTCTCCTCTTGTACACAGGCTCAATCTTGGGCCGCTCCACGATGAGGGACGCTGCAAAGGTGTACCCCTCGAAGTACACCTCCCAGAGGACATCTCCAAACCTGACCTCACCTGTTCCCTCCCGGGCCAAGGCTGCGCTGAGGCCGCGCATGAGCCTGTAGATCTTGTCCCGGTAGAGAGTGTAGTGTTTCTCAGGGTCGCCGATGAACCTGATAGTCCTGCAGTGCGGTGCGAGCCAAGTTGGCAGAGGGTCGTCTGGTATCGGCTTCTCAATGACAATGGCGACCGCAGCGTTGTCGCGTCTATGTGCTGTCAGCTCCTGCAGATGGGCGAGCCTCTGCTGCACCCATCTTATCGCCCTGGGAGAGAAACTTGCTCCCACGTTCCTATTCGGGTCGACAGGGTCTATTATGACAGCGAAGTCCTCCTCTATGGACGGTACCTGCTTGACTAGTTCTTGAGGGTTCCTCCGAAACGGATCAACCGGTCGTCTTCCAAGGCCACCAAGCAACGAGGCTGCGCCATCCAGTCCATCTCCAAGAATGACCAGCACCTCAATGGCATAACCCGTGAGCCCTATCTGACCCACCGCACAGGAGTCACCGTAGGCGTGGGAGGCCCTGACGAACGACTTCAGTATCCGGACATCCTCCCGCAGTTCGTCCGTCAGATGACTGACCACATAGCGCGTGTGATGGACAGTTCGGTCCACTGCTGTCAGGGGCCCCGTGTGCAACAACGTCTCAGCAGGCAGATCAAAACAGAAAATGATGTCTACGTCTATGCCATCTATCACTGCGCTCAGGTACGGATGCTGGGAGTAGGCCTTTACCATCTTTGTGGCCCCAGCGGCACGGGCAGCAGGTGCGAACCACTCGTTGACAAGGCCATCAAACTCTCTGGATATCAGGCGATCGCGCTCGGGTCGTGGGAGTGATACGATCTCCTCATAGTCTTCTGGTCGAAGCGCAACAAACAGGTCTATGTCGGCTGCACCACGGATCTGGGTCTGTTTCTCGCCAGTCGATCCCTGCGGCTCAATTGAGCTAAATCTCCTGCCCTGTTTCCGCCCAAGCTCTGCGAGATGCGTGGTGATCTTCTCGATGACCTTCCTCTGATGGCGTATCTCCTGAGGCGTGGGGGTGATATTGTCAAGTATCATCTTTCTTGCTCGTGACGTAAGGAGGCGCGCCATCGTGCTCACGGATGGCCCTCGGTCGAGGATAAAGAATCTGCCTCTCACGTAACATTGAACTGATGGCGGTAGCGCCTTTTCTCGGAAGGTAGTGGAGATGTCGTCGATACTACCAATTGCAATCACTATCTTGCGGTGTGATGGCAGTTTTCTATTCATACGGAGGAGGCAGGCCCCATACGAGGGGCTCTGGAGCCTCGTCGGTGGGAAGATCCGTCCTGGTGAGCACATTGCGGCTGCGGCGGTTCGTGAGATACTTGAGGAGACGGGAGCAGAGAGTGTGCACGGGTATCGATACCAAGGGGTTGTATCGGAGCGCCTTGTTGATGCTACTGGTCACCTGTTGCAGCACTTCTTGATCTTTGTAGGTAGCGCTGATATTGACTCGTACTCTCCTCGTCACCGAGAGGGCGATCTGCGTCTGTTCACGCGAGCCGAAACCCGGGCTCGACGGGCTGAGTTCCTTCCGTCGGACCTCCACATGTTCGAAACAATGAGTGGAAGCGACCACGACTGTGGCCTTTATGAGGCAGAGCTCGTACAGGTGAATGGCTCCTACTCTCTCAACTACTATCGGAAGTATGACGGTTGAAGGTCGGCATGATTGACGTGGTTCCCATTGCTGCTGAGTCACTCGGGGTCAGATCTATGTGCACACGAATTGTGACTCCTGACATCCGTCTGATTCTCGACCCCTCCGCTGCCCTGTCCCGACGCAACGGTCTCGAACCACATCCTGTTGAATACAGGCGTCTGCGTGAGACGCTCGAGCGCATCTTTGTTGAGGTTCGAGCTGCAGACCTCGTGTCAATATCGCACTATCACTTTGACCATGTGCGTCCGGGCTTCACAGATTTTCGGTATACCTTTGGCTCCCGAGAGGAACTGCAGCGACTCTTTGAGGGGAAGCGGATCCTCGCAAAGGACTACAGAGATCACATCAATGCTTCGCAGAGGCGTCGGGCCTACTATTTCGAGAAGGACCTTCGTGGTGTGGCCGGGGAGATGGTCTGGGCCGACGCCTCTCGCCTTGAGGTTGGAAACACAACGATCACGTTCTCCTCCCCGCTTCCTCACGGACCCGACAGGACCCCCTTGGGCTTTGTGCTTGCCACAACAGTCGAATATGACGGCACGCGTGTATTGTTTGCACCGGACCTCCAAGGCCCGGTCAGTGATAGTTCGTTGAAGTTCATCCTTGACACTGTACCTGATCTGCTGATCATAGGCGGTCCTCCGACATACCTCCAGCAATTTGCTCCACACCTGAGGACTGCTCGCGGGAACCTCATAGAGATCGTCGCTCGAATACCCCTTGTCGCCGTGGACCATCACCTGCTTCGGTCGATGACTTGGCGGGAGTGGCTGGCTCCCGTGTCTGAAGAGGCCGAACGGAACGAGACCGACCTGAAAACACTCGCGGCCCTTGCCGGCCGCAGCGAGGACTGTCTTGAGGCACGTCGGCGACAGCTCTACGACGCAATGCCGCCCTCCGAGGAGTTTATAGACTGGACAAAGGCAACACGTGAGTACAAGATGCATCACCCTCCTCCCCTCTGAGGGTTTGTATGACATACCTTTTAGTAAAGAAACAACCCAGCCATCTCGAAGATGAGTCCATCAGTGTCCTCTACCAATCACTTCGAGACTGAAACAGTGAGGTATCTCGTGGGAAATCTCGGTCTGCAGGTGCTCAACCTGATTGACCAAGGCTGTACCACTGACACAGACCTCATGCGGTTCTCAAGCATCAGCAAGACGTGTTTGGACGTCAAGGTTCCCCTTTTAAAGACGCTTGGACTGATAGTTGCGGACGAGTCCGGATATAGGGTCACGAGTGAAGGCCAGAGAGTATTGCGTGAGATCTACGGGTGATGATGTTGAAACATCTTACAACGTCAGTAGTGTCACGCCTCCAAGATGGCAACCTCGATCTGAGAGGCGTGGCCGATGCGGTGGGCATCAAGTCAGGATCGCACGTCCTTCTAGTCGGCAATCGTAGTGGAACAATCCGCATCATTCCGCTTGAGAGTGGCTCGGCAATTGAGTTGCGCGTTGAGTTCTCACTTACGGCATTCCCTGAGTCGGCGCGAAAGGTGCTCGCAAAGGTCAAACAGTTCGGTCTCAGTATACTTCACTCCACGGGATTCTGTCCCGTTGAAGATTGTTGTATCTGGGAGGCCTTCTTTGAGGGTCCTCACGAATCGAGAGTTGACGAACTTGTGGCGTGGCTGAATGAACAGGACGCGGTTATGAACGTGGAACATAACAGACTGGGGATGTGATAGGGTGTTGACTACCGCTCGGGATGATGATGATGCAGTCCTCGGCTTGTCTACACGTGACATTGTTCAGAGGTTCAGAGACGCGGTGTCAGAGGCCGACAGACTACTGAGAGGAGAGCAGTATCAGCAGGCAATGGCATTGTACTTTGATGCGAGTCAGTCGGCCGACGAGCTGTTCGGGCGGTTCGTCAACCTCTTGATGCGTACCGCGCCCAGTGATGCATATCGCGACCTGTTGATAGAGATACTGGGTTGGCGACTGAGATACTACACTACCCAGTACGACTATCATCTCTCTGTCGCGCAGACACTGACAGGTCTTCCACGAGATGAGTGGCTTGCCCGTCTGGAAACAATTCTTGTCCTCTCGCAGACCCTAGTGGAGAAGATGATTCCTCTTGTGGATGAGGCGCGGGATCAGGGCACGCGTGAGCGCATTCGCACCCTTCTCAGTGACTGGGTGACCGGGGTGAGGGATCTTGTTGATAAGCTGAGGACGTGGGGGATGTCGAGCGCCCAGGCTGCCCAGATTCTAGAGTGGGCACTTGACAACGGATTGACACCGGAGAAGCAGTAGGTCTACACGGCCACACGGTGGTGGCTTCTACGTTTTCACGTCTGCCTCCACAAATGCGGCCACAGCCTCTGTGTCGGCGAGTTGCAGATGGCTGTCCAAGTAACAGATGAGATAGTGGTCGTGATGTCTTATGACGATGGCCGCGGGGAATCTCTTCACGTCCTTGAGGGCTTCTTTTGGTATCTTCCAGTAGAGTGTCTCCTTGCACACCGGACATTGCATCCACTTCAGCCCTTCGGCCATAGTCAACCACCGGCTTGTGGGTCTTTGAGAAACATACTAAAAACGTTTTCCGCTATCTTTGCAGCCCGCGAAACGCTCCTACAGGGCATCTGCAAGCCTATTCTTCGTCCTCCATGTCCCAAGCGCCCGGGTCCTCGATATCTCGGCTGAGAATGGGTCTCTTCCGGTGGATTAGTATTGAGACGTCGGTTCGTTCTGGGTCCACGACAATCTCCTTCGAGTCCTCGTCAAGTACTCCTGGGATGTAGCCTCTCTCTATTCCGCGACGCACCAGTCGCTCGACCTTGTCCTCTGGCAGTCCGGAGCTCTCTGAGAGGCTCTTTATTGATATTGCCAGCTCTGACTCAAGCGTAGTCCTGACAAAGCCCGTGAAGACGAGCTCGAACAGTTCTAGAATCTCACGTATTCCCTGTTTGTCAGTCACTCTCGCCACGGCTGCCCTAATGTACATGTCAGCGTCGCCGAACTGATACTCACTCAGCATCAGGGCAAGGTTGATCAACTCTTTGTTATGACCACTGGTGGTTTCGGCAGCGGCGTGTATGAGATGGCGCGCTAGATCGATGTCACCGCCCAGTATGGCGCAGAACGCGCCATCGACGAACTGTGTGGGGTCCTGCTCGTTCTCCGCAACAAGAATGTATGCCTCTGCGGCAATCTGACAGTCAATCTCGAATTTCTCATGTTCCCCCTGTCTGAGCCAGGCCCTGCTGGCCTTGCGCATCGCCTGAGCCGCCTCTGCGTATCTCTGGGCCAGCATCCCGTGCTCATACGCTCTCTCGTAGCTCGCTGCCGCCTTTCCGAATTCTTCCCATCCCTCCCAACATCTGGCTGCCTCTAGGAACAGGTCCATTGCTTCAGAGTTGAGGCCATCTGAGGCCATATCTTCAGCAAGCTCTTCCCGCACACGGCAGTCTGTGCTCTGCATCTGGCATTCCTCTAGCACGGAAGGGACGGAGGCGCATGCCGCGACGAGAGTTCTTATGCTATGTGATGCGTCCGTCCTTCATCCTGAGTACTCTCTTGGCGTACTTCACGAGGTCCTCATTGTGCGTGACGAGGACCACCGTCATTTTCCTCTCCTTGTTCAATCGTGCAATAATCTTCAGGATGTTCTCTCCGGTCTTTGAGTCGAGATTGCCGGTCGGTTCATCGCAGAACAGAATTGGGGGGTTGTTGACCAGCGCACGGGCTATCGCCACTCTCTGCTGCTCGCCCCCGCTCATCTGCCTTGGGAAGTGGTCCTTGCGTTCAAGCATATCGACATCGCGGAGCACCTCAAGTGCCATGGCCTCCTGTTTCTCCTTCGGAATCTCTTTGCTCGGCCATAGTACCGCCTCGACGTTCTCGAACGCTGTGAGATCCTCAATGAGCAGGAAGGCTTGAAAGACGAACCCTATCTTCTGGGCACGTACCTTCGGCATATCGCGCTCGCTGATCAGGGTGACATCGACTCCATCAATAAGGACTCTGCCGGAGGTCGGTGCCTCTAGCCCCGACAGCACATGAAGCAGAGTTGACTTTCCGCAACCGCTGGGTCCAACGACTGCGACGAACTCGCCAGGGAATATCTCAAGATTGATGTCCTTTAGCGCAGCCACGGTCTTCTTTCCGCGCCCGTATTCCTTGTTAACCTCTTGTGCCTGTATTATTGGATTGGCCATCGTATCACTCCTCCCTCAACGCCCTCATTGGTGGGATCCTCATGGCCCTCCATCTGGCAAGGAGAAGGCCAGGTATCTGCAGAACAACAATGAAGATCAGTGCAAGGGCCATTGGCATGGCGTCCACAACCATCAGCCTCTGGAGGTCGCTGAGAAACACAAAGTCTGTCTGGAAGTATGCAACGATTCCGAGAATCTCCACGCTGAGCTGGAAGACCACCAGATAGGCCGCCACGGCTACTATGACAACCTCTCCCATCAGGAGCAGGAAGATCTCCGGGTTGCTCCACGACACGCACTTCAGGATGGCGATGTCGCGGGCCCTGAACTGGCTGATGAGAATGGCGTAGACGGTGGACACGATCAGGGCCATACCCAACCACGGTAGATATCCTGATAGCGTGCTGGCCTCTTGCAGACCTTTGCCGACGACCACAAACAGTATCGCGTATATGACTATGAACGCTGTGACTCTCTTTCTGGCGCGAAAAGCGAGTCGAAAACTTCTGAACAGTATTCTAATGTTCAATGATTCTATCCTCCATCGGACGTGCGGGTCAATCCTCTATTCAATCGCCTAAAGTGTGTTACGGGTGTATATGGCCTCTCACGGCCCCTTGGCTCTCAGGTGACGGCTCTTCCTGTCGCATCCGCTGGAGGTCAGTCACAGCGATTCCATTGACCCAGAGCTCTCTCATCAGCAGGTCACGAATTGCGACACGAATGACTTCGCTGCGGCTCGGATACATTCCCATCTCGACAAGCTTGTCAATGCCATCTACATAGAGCTCACTCATCTTCACCGTGATCAGCTTCAATGCTGCGTCCTCCCGGTACGGCATATCCTGGTGTTACCAGATATAATCCCTTCGCACATGTGTACCGAATGGCGCTCTCCAACGGGAACTTGTCCACTCCAGCGCACTGCGGTAGTCTGGCCGGAAAAGGCTTAATACGCATCTTCCACTCAGACCCTCTCCTAGTGGAGGGCGGCCACAGTCGCCCCGGGCCGTCCCTGCGACAAGCAATGCTGGGTGCTGAGGATTGACCGATACCTTTGATGTCATGCGGAAGGTCGTTATGATTGGAGCGGGCGGGAGCGGCAAGACAGCTCTTGTCAATAGGTTTCTCACTCAGAAGTTCAGCGAGCAGTACATTGTCACAATCGGATCTCAGTTCGCGGTCAAGACTGTCAGCGTGAAGGATGGCCGGGGCAATGATGTTGTCGTGAAGCTCCTCGTATGGGATCTCGCAGGTCAAGAGCGTTTCGATTTTATTCGCTCCAGCTACTACAAGGGTGCAAAAGGTGCTCTCCTCGTCTATGATGTCACTCGCAAGAGCACTTTCCTCGAACTGCCCAAATGGATTGAGGAGACAGAGGCGGCTTTGGGCACGAGAATCCCGATAATCCTTCTGGCCAACAAGGTCGACCTTGTCAACGAGCGCGTCATCACATCCGAGATGGGGATGGCCTTTGCGCGAGAGAACCGTCTCGATGGCTATCTTGAGACGAGCGCTCTGACAGGCCAGAATGTGGAGGAGGCCTTCCATCGTCTCGCCGAAGCTACGATCAAATGACTGGCCCACTACTTTTATTGGGTGGGGCTGTGAGCGTCACGCCTAGAATTGACCAGGAAGGATAGAAATGTCTGACTCAGGACTAGACCTTGGGCTCCTAGAGGAGCTATGCAATGCCTTTGGTCCCAGTGGGTTTGAACACGAGGCTCAGCTGATTGCTCGGGACCGGGGTGCAGGATTTGCCGACAAGGTGCTCTACGATCGGATGGGATCGGTCATCTTCCAGAAGGGTGACAAGGGCCCCAAGATAATGATTGCTGGCCATGTTGATGAGATCGGGTTCGTCGTGACCGACATTGACAAGAAGGGTTTCCTTAAGTTTCATCGGCTCGGCGGCTGGTGGGACCAGACTCTTCTGACTCAAGAAGTCGTCATTCGGCCATCCGAGGGCGACGAGAAGATTGTGGGAATCATTGGTGCTCCTCCACCGCATGTGCTGACCCCTGAGATGAGGAACAAGGTCCTGACTATGGACAAGATGTACATTGACATCGGCTGCACATCAGCTGACGAGGTCCGTGAACTGGGAATTCGTGTGGGCGATCCTGCTGTTCCCTACTCCAAATTCCGGACGATGCGCAGGAAGCGCAAGGAGAAGAAGAACCCGGATGAGGAGGACTCCGAAGAGATTGAGCGGGATGTGACGGTTGCTGTGGCCAAGGCCTTTGACGACCGCATTGGTGTCTTCATAGTTCTTGAGGCTCTCCGAAGAATCACAGAGGAGAACATCGACCATCCCAACACGGTCTACTTTGTTTCGACCACCCAAGAGGAGGTCGGCCTGCGTGGTGCGAGGACCGCAGCTCAAATGCTTCAGCCTGATATTGGCTTTGCCGTTGATGTTGACATCTCAGGAGATGTGCCTGGTGCCGAGGGTCTTGTCCAGAAGATGGGCAAGGGGGTGTCAATATCTGCTGGCGACGGCTCGATGATACCGAATCCACGCCTGCGGCGTTTCGTCCTGGATCTGGCGGAGAAGAATGAGATTCGTCATCAACCGGCATTCCTGAAGCGGGGCGGCACGGACGCAGGAGTGATTCACATCACCGGGATGGGCGCTCCATCGCTCTTCCTCGGTGTTCCCACAAGACACATTCACTCCCATCACGGTATGCTTGACATAAGTGATGTCGAGAGTGCTGTTGACCTTCTGGTGGAGATAATCCGCAATCTGGACGAAGACACCGCAAAGAGCTTCACTCAGCTCTGAGCGGAAGAACGAGAAAGAGTCCAGAGGGGGGTGGGCGCTCCTATCGCTCCCTCTTCCCCTCTATGAACTCGTCGACTCTCCTTCTGGCCTCAAAATCGTCAATCTGATATCGTGGATGCTTGAAGCTGTACGAGCTGATACTTGACAGCTCACCGCCTATTCCCCTGTCAAGGGCAATCTTGATGGCCCTCACGACGTCTATGATCACGCCGGCCGAGTTGGGCGAGTCCTGTACTGAGAGCTTGAGGTGAAGGTCCAGTGGCAGGTCGCCGAAGGCCCTTGCTCTTATCGTGATGTAGCAGACCTTGTTGTCACCAAGGAAAGGCACATAGTCGCTCGGACCAATCTTCGTCGGCAGCTCGTAGTCGACACAGCTCGTCACAGCCTCGGTCTTGCTGACACGCTTTGTCTTCAGACGGTCCTCGACCTGCATGTTCTCAAAGTCTGTGTTGCCGCCGATGTTCAGCTGATACGTGTTCTCAAGGATGAGGCCCCTCTTGTCATACAGCTGCGTGAGCACACGATGAAGGATAGTGGCACCAAGCTGGCTCTTGATGTCATCGCCTGCACACGGTATCCCTCGCTTCTCGAACTCCTTGGCGTAGGGACTGCTCGGGTCCGACACGATGAACTCTGGAATCGCGTTGATGAAGGCAACGCCAGCATCAAGTGCCGCCTGCGCGTAGAGCCTGGAACCCTCGGCGCTTCCCACCGGCAGATAGTTGATGAGAACATCTGCCCTTGCTCGCCTGAGTTCCTCCGCAACATCCACCGGCTCGATCTCGTTCGGGTCATAGGTGTAGAATGATTCTCTCATATGGGGGGCAACGCCATCTGCTATGGGCCCCGGTAGCACTTTCGCTCCCGTCTTCGGTACATCTGGTGCAAACTTCCAGCAACAGTTAGGCTCCACCCAGATTGCATCGGCAATGTCCAGTCCTATCTTTCTCCTGTTGACTTCAAAGGCGGCGACAAACTTGAGGTCTCGCGGAAAGTATCCGCCGAAGTCAACGTGCATGAGGCCGGGAATCTCCTCATCAGGTTTGGCGTCCCTGTAGTAGTGGACGCCCTGAACGAGGGCGGAGGCACAGTTTCCAAGCCCAGCTATAGCGACACGAATCTCACCCATGAGGCTTCACCATCCAAAGTATTCTCTGGCCATAGAATAGTCGTTTCTTTTAAAACTATCGAGCTATGATTTGTCCTCAGAATCCCCCTCCGTTGGTGGCCCGCTGTCCTCTCCCCGCGGATAGTCTGAGAATAGAATGCGGCGCACCGAGGTCACAGTCTTGGGTCCGATGCCGGGTATCTGTATCCAGTCCTCAGTACGGTTTAGTGCCTCGATGGGAGAGTGGAACCCGCTGAGTATGCTCCGAGCACGCACAACATTGACGCCCGGGAGTCCAGCAAGAAAGAACTCCTGTTCATCCGCCAGAGTGTCCCTTGTCTTCCGTGTTCGAATCACGGGGAGGCGCTCTCCCTTTCTCATATCGGGGCGTACGTCAGGGACGAGGATGGAGAGAAGGAGTCCCGCTGAATGCACTGCGTTGTAGCCCTCTATTATCTCAATGCCCCTGTCCCGTATGCTCTGAATCAATGAGTCGAGTGACGATGGATGTATCCTGCTGACAAGTTCCATCGTCACCACATAGGGCTTTCCCTTTGTAGGACGGGACTTCATAGGGATGTAGATGCAACCCTTGACTGGGTCACGGCGAATGGACAGTATGTTCTCGATGAGCAGATACGGCCTCTTGTACTCCAGCAGCCCCTCGAGCTGTCTTGTCAGTCTGGGCACACCAGTGGAGCTTCCCTGCAATGTGTGGACCAGATCGCTCACGGTCTTTCTCTCGATGACAATATCATCCGGACCGAGGATGTCGCCGATGGGTATCTGCTCTACCGTGTACGTGACTCTCTCTTGGTCCAGTAGCCGCATCAGATGTTTGACGGCATTTTGTTTCTTGCCACGGGTCTCGTGAACATCGATTACAATCTCAGGAACATTTCCAAAGAGGTCCGCCTGCATCTCTCCTTCACTCGTCCTCAAACAGTGTCATGACTGCCGCCATGGCCACTTCTCGCGCAAGGTTCGGGTCATCCGATGCTCCGATGATCACAACATCGCCGTCGTTGGGACGCAGGCTCTCAAGTATCAATGTCGCCTCTCTCTCGTTAGACAGTAGTACATTGTGGTCATTGGGCGGCATCAACAGCAGCCCGTCGCGCATCACGAGTGTTGTCGCGCCTGCACGGTTTCGACCACCCTGAATGATGGCCTCATCGCGCTGGCGGACTCCATCAGTCACTAGATGGGCACGACCTCTGACCAGATTCGCATATGTGTGAGGGAAGACTGCCAGGGCTCCGACATCGAGGTATAGGCCTATGGGGACATCCCTCAGAATATCCTTGAAGACCCTCTGTCCCCTGGCCGTCAGCCTCTGGCCCTGTCTGCCATCAGCGACGATCAGGCCCGCGTCTGCTAGACGCTTCAGGAGCGTACGAACGCTGCCCTCTCCTATAGACATATTCTGACGCAGTTCGTAGCGTCCTACCGGTTGCTGCCGTCCGATCATAATGAGGGCCACAGCCGCGTGGAATGGTCTGAACACGGGCGGGACCCGTCCGTCCGCCGGGCTGGCAAGTTTCTCCAGCGTCTCTCTCCACGACACGCCAGTAGTCTCCTTCTGTGTGTACGCACTTGCCGTCTCTTTTTACTCTTCGCCTGTCAGTTCTTCCGATGAGATGTCCCAGATTTGCGGTCCAAACTCGCGCTCAATAGTCCGACTCAGGAGTGGTATGACAGTCGCGAAGAGGACGGAATTCGAGATCAGATGGACGACGTGAAAGAGGACTCCTGCAATGACGGCAACGAAGAAGGGAATGCCGAATGCAAGAGAGTATCCTATGTCGGTGATGAGGTCGAACTCTAGGGTCAGCGCTGCACCGAGGAGAGCAAGCTCCCCAGAGGTGGCCGCGTGACCTGGGCGCCTTGTCAGATCTGCAATGATGACAATATAGACCCATCCTATCATTTGAGCGAACCAGATCTGAGGGATAAATGCGCCCCACGGATTGATCATCGCAAATACCAGCGATGATATCACCGCGCACGGGATGCCGACCTGGCCTCCAAAGACCATGCCCGTGAGGAACAGGACAGTTGTCCCGAGCTCAACACTCGGCACCGCCACGAGGGCATATTCTCCCACCAGTGTCACGGCTGTCATCAGCGAGGTGATGGCGACCCGCCGACTGGGGCTGAGGGCCATCGTGTCAGCGGGCTTGTTCATCATATCAGAACATCTCCTATCTGCGCAATACGCGCGTGGCTACCATCACCGCCACGACCACCACAGCAACGACACCCACAACCACGAGAGGTAGCACTGGTCCAAGACCTGTTGCGGGCGTCACTATTCTCGCGAGTTCCAGGGTGAGAACATACGGTGTACCAAAAGAGTAGCTCGAATTCGCCCAGACAAGGACTCCAGATTCCGTGTCGTACGCCAGCGTGGTCCTCTGTGACTCGCCATACGGGGTCGGGTCCTGTTCATAGTCAAAGACTATACAACTATAGGTGTGTCCCCGCACGGCGATGTCTTCGTATCTCGACTCCATAGTTCCATTCAGATAGTTTCCCTTCACTCTCGCGGCTGCTGCGTAGGCGGTCTCGTTCAGTGCATTGATACTCTTGCTGTCTGTCTCGATCACAAGGCCTGGGAAGAACTGAGTCTTGCCCCACACACCAAGGACGAGCTCTCTAGCGATGGAGGTGTCATTGGCATTCACTGTCAGGTTTCCAATCGTCAGAATGCCCTCAATATCATCAGTCACATTCTCAATTGAGAACACCATCTTCTCACCGGGGGTTGTGAGCCACTTCTCGTCGCTCGACCATCCCCACGAGAACGGAACATCCGGGCAGTCTGTGACATTCCACTCGATCACAGTACCAGCACTGGCGCCAGAGCCTCCCTGAATCACCGGGCTATAACTCATCATCAGTGCCCTGCTGGGGATTGCAGGTGCAACCAGCATCACCACCAGCAGAGCGACCAGAACAGAGCTAGTCGTTGTTCTCGACCTCAATTGCGTTTCCTCCTTCCGTACTGAATCAGCAGGATGAAGAGGCCCCACCCCGCGACGAGGGCCGATCCCAGATATAGCGACGTATCTTCGTACGTCAACGACGTACCGGGTTGCACCGTGCTCGTGTCAATCCCATGACTTGGCAGGCGCCACTCCACAACATCCCCGTCGCTGAGGATGTACTTGTTCGCCGCCACGGGACCCAGCTCTCCGTTGACCCAATACTGCCACCATAGGTCACGGTCGGGATCATTGGACACCCCCGCGATTGATGTGACAAAAACAAGATCGCCGTACCACTCGTATTCAACCGGTACTGCCGCCTCTGTGACATTCAGTACAGTCATTCCGGTCAGCCCGTCGAAGTGGAGGGTTGTGCCATTTCCGAAGTCGATTACGAGCTGGACATCGGTCGCTGAGGTCACATAGGTATGCGTCGGCGCGGCTACGGCCGTGTTGCAGCCAAGAATCGCCAGCAGGAGAATCGCTGACAGTATCTGTGGCCACAATAGTCGCAGAGTGATTCCTCCTTGTAGGATATGTTGACCTATGACACAGAGAATCGGTTTTTAAGGATTCCTCTACGATGGGAGATCAGTTTCCCTGGCGAATGGCAGCAAGGCCCCTAGGGGATTCGCTGCAAGGACATAACAGGACGATGAACTCCATTGAGGAAAGATATCAGAGAGGGACATCGTGGGCACCTATTCGTTCTTGAGGGGATAGATGGTGCTGGGAAGACATCGGCAGCAAATCTCCTGCGGGACAGGCTCGTCCGGGATGGCCTCGATGTGGTGCTGCTGCGTGAGCCGACGACAGAGAGTCCCTGGGGCCAGGAGATACGTCGACGTTCGCCGTCTGGTGAGCTGACGCCGATGGAGGAGCTAGACCTGTTCTTGCGGGATCGCGAGTGGAACGTCCGCCATAGAGTCCTGCCCGCGCTTGAGAGTGGTCGCGTGGTGATAATGGATCGCTACTTCTTTGCCTCCGGTGCCTACCAGAGCACAAGCACTGGAATACACTGGTCAGAGATACTCCGTCGGAACCGCGAGGAGATTGGTGCACCCGAGCCTGACATAGTCTTTCTGCTTGACGTGCCCGTCGAGGTCGCTCTGTCCCGTCTGCACGGGCGTCACGAGGACAGGAATCTCCAGTTTGAGCTTCGCGACCGGCTTGAGGCTGTCCGTGCTGCGTATCTTGAGATGGCCGCTGAAGATAGCGCCAAGTTCGTCGTCGTCGATGCTACGAGACCTCTGGAGGAGGTCGTCGATACGATAGCCCGTCACATCCTTGATAGGTTGAAGTCCTCCTGAGGCCCAGAATGCGAGCATTTGAGTGACAAGCTTTTTTAGGCGTGCCTCAAGATGGCTTTCGAAGCTTCCTCTTAACGCAGCATCTCTCAGCGATGCTTGGAGACTGTAATGATGCCCGTCGCGCTGCTCCTCATAGACTGGGACTCGAAGATTGGTGCCGTATTGAAGGCAAAGGTGCCAGCTGACTTTGCAGACTATTACAGGGAAGATCTCAACACAGAGATCATGAGGATATTCACCTCCCACGCAATGGGGGATGCGTCTGCAGGGTTCGCCTCACTGAGCGTCAGGATTGGGGGCGAGGAGTACAATGTCGCCTCCTACTACACTGGCATCGTGCGTGAAGAAGAACAGTACTGCGTTTCCCTGCTGCTGGCACCGAACGAGGACCCCAAGGCCTATGAGGGTGCCCTGACGTCCGTCGTGTCACACATCACGAATGCAGTCGTGTCGATGACCGATGCGGAGCTCCAAGAGGAGCTGGAGAACACCTATCGACGTATCATCCGCTTGGCAGGGATGACCGATGAGAGTCGTCTGGCCCGTCTGTTTGCCGACGAGGTGACACGTGCGGTCTTTCCCAAGCTCTGGAAGGGCGGGGTCTCGAAAGAAGATCTTGAGGAATGGCTCAAGATGGTGACGGGTCTCCCGAGCATAAGTGTCGACTCTATCATCGCACCGTTCGAGGAGCTCGGCTTGGTGAAGACAGAGTGGGTCGATGAGATTGGTCGAACGTGCGTCTTCCTGATCAAGGACATCGAGATATTCCGTGCTCCACCTCTTATGGCGATGGAGGCTGCAAGCTCCATGCTCGACCCGGAGCTTGCCGCTGAGTACAAGACAGAGGTCCTAGAGTTCCTGACAGAATGGCAGAAGACGCCTGAGGACACGGTCGCCATAGCCGAGATACTGGCAGATCCAGACTGCTACGACGTACTCTCAGAGTTGCGCAGACGCCCTGTCAACCTTGCGGAACTAGAGGCCACACTGAAGATGATTCCCGCAAGGGACCTACGAATAGCAATTCAGAAGATGAAGAAGTATCGTGTCGTGACGGAGAAGCGACGCAAGGGTCCCTCTGGGGAGTATGACAAGTGGTTGTTCCTGCTCAACGACATCAGAGTGCGGCTGTTCTTCCCCGAGTACTTCCTGCGTACTCTCGTGTCTGACCTTGAGAAGAATCCGGACGATCCAAAGATGCGCCAGCTTGTGCAGCATCATCTCCGCCTATTGCGAGAGAATTTTCCGCGCTAGGGGCGGTTCCCCCGCAGTGGCCACAGATGTGGCTTACTGCTGGTCTCAACAGTCTGCCGCCGCGTGCTGATTGCTCTTCTGCAACAAACAACCCCTTTTGAGCCAGAATTCCTCACAAGTAAATTTCATATGTGATTGTGCAGATGATTATGACGCAGTTTCTTAGGAGACTGCAGAGCTCAAACCCAAGATGCGCGAAGCTCCCCGTCGGAAACTCGCATGTCCGAACTTGGTCCCTACATAGAGTTTCTAGCATTGGTCCCCTTGCAATACTTGCGCATACGTGTTTTGTTTCGCGTATCTTGGAGTGCGAGCGGGTCCATGTGACCTGTGGATGCGGGTGGTTCGCCTCTCACGGCCTCTGGCCGGCGGCCCCCTCATCCCTATCTCTGGTTGTTGTCCTGTCGGTCTGCTCTCAATGAGCCATTAGGCATCTGCACGAGAGGTGGTGGCCGGTTTCACCTCTGGCTTCACGCGAGACGCTTCTCGAACCAGATTCTCCAGTATCTGGTGACGTAACCCAGTTTCCTGTAGAGTCGTATGGCGGGCTCGCTCTTGTCATTGACCACCAGTTCGGAGGTCTTGAGTCCCCTCTGGGCAGCCCTGTGGAGGACCTCCTGAAGTAGCGTCTTGCCATACCCTCTGCCACGGTACTCGGGCAGGACCCCAATACCGTGGATTAGGACACTCTTTCTGTCCTCCCGTCCTCGCGGCGTGAAAGGCCAGCCAACGCAGTATCCCACGGCACGGTCCTCCACTCTCCCAAATATGCAGAGCTCCCTGACAAAGCCGGGGCGTTGTGCCCGTCTCAGAAATGTTTCAGCAGTGACCTCCTCGTACTGAAATGCGCCACGGAAGATAGTGTTCTGAAGATTGGCCCATTCCTCTGCGTCCCTGTCCTCAATCTCACAGATCCTCAGCTCAGGCGGGATGTCGGGCTTCGATACACTGCTGATATCAGGATGCAGCATCTTGAACCAGCGTCCCACCTCTCTGAACTGGTGATGTTGTGCAAACCTGACCGCTGGTTCCGAGAAGGATGGGACATTACACTGGAGCAGTGTAGCACCGCGCTCTCTGGCCATATTGTCTATCCGCTGAAGTATGGCGCTACCGATTCCGTGTCGTCTGTGAGTTGGGTGGACGAAGATGGAGAAATATGCCGTTGGTGGTGTGACAGAACGTACTCGGAGGTGTCCCATACCTATGACATCGCCCCTGCTGCTGACTGCGATGACAACATCACGCTCGGGGTCGATTCCGAGCCCAGCAAAGCTCTTGCGAAAGTAGTCACCGTCGATGTCCACGTGGTCGGGATTCTCGTGGCGGCTGACGGCATTGTATAGTGCGGCAATATCATCGTAGATCTCACTGTAGCCCGTTTCAATTGTGACTCCTGGAATACGCATGACTCCACCACGCATAACTACTGCATAGATTTCCTTATTACCTCCACTCTGCCTAGCAGACCCATAGAACTGATAATCAACAAGAGATTGTGAGATTCAATTCAGTCCCTGGTGAATTAGATTGATTCACAATACGTTCCTTGTACGAGAGTCGACGAAGGAGGTCTTGGCTCACACTAGGTACTGGCCGGTTGAGGTCGATGAGAAGGACCTTGAGGAGTTCATCCAGACACGCGCCGAGCTGATGAGTGCCGACGAGGAGATAGAGGAGATTCCTCTGATTCTTGGCGACCACAAGTTTCACGGCTGGCCCTGCGGTGATGACCTGCTCTTGGTGTTCGTCACCGACACGCGGGAGGACGAGCACGCAATATTCGAGCGAATGGAGAAGGCCGCCAAGTCGCTGAAGAACAGCATCAAGAAGCTGGGACTAGAGGAGACAATTGAGAAGTATGAGAAGATCATTGAGCCATCGGTCATCACCCGGCTGAAGATTGCACTGGTTGGCGAGGGTGGTGTGGGCAAGACGACAACTCTCCATCTGCTGTTGGGCGACACTCCTCCTACGCAGTACGTGCCGACAATTGCGCTCAATCTTGAGACTGTGGAGAACATCCGCTTTGGCAACTACTCACTCGTGCTCTGGGACTTTGCCGGCCAGGAGCGGTTCAGAAACCTCTGGAGGTTCTATTTCCACGGCGCTGACGTGATCTTTCTCGTATGTGACTCTACCCTCAGGAACGTGCTGATAAGCAAGGACATACTGAAGCTCATCAAGCGTGACGCACCCAAGGTCCCAGTGTTTGCGCTTGCCAACAAACAGGACCTCCCGAACGCGATGAAGCCCGAGGTCATCCAGAAGATACTTGGCATACCGACCTATCCCATGGTCGCAATTGACAAGGAACGTCGGGATGAGATGCTACGTATTCTGATGAACGCAGCAGCCCAGTACGTCGGTGTGGCTCTTCCGGACCTGCCAACATCGGAGCTTCTCAAGTTCAGCGAGGAGGCTGCCGAGCAGGCCGCGGCGACGCCAAGCCTACGGGCAAGTTCAAAGGGAGCAGCAGTGGCGGCCGAAACGGGGGCGATTGACTCCGGAGCAGAAGATGAGGAAGAGGACTTTGGCGACATCGAGGTCGACGACCTTGAGACAATCGAGATAGTGGAAGAGGTACTCGTGGACGAGGAGGGCCACGTAATCGACGAGCTCTCCGATGAATACGAGGTTGTCGAGGAGGTTGTTGAGGAGGTCGACGAGGGAGTCTCCGTGTCAGAAGGGCAGGAACCCGTTTCTATCGCATCAGCCGAGGAGACAAGCATGTCCGAAGAAGAGGGTGGGGTGGCCAGCAGCCGCGAGATTGCAAAGGCCATCATATCCGAGAGGTTGGACGCGGACGAGATCATAGAGGAGGAGCTAGAGCAGGCTCCGGATGATGCCCTGCAGAGCGCCCTTGAGGCCCTGTCCTCAGACGAGGTCCCTGCTAACCACAGTGAGATGCCACCCCCTGTTGTGAGAGAGGAGGAGAAAGAGGAGCTGACGAAGATTCTTGGGCTTCTTGATGACAAGGCCCCAAGCTCTGAGGAAGAGGACGAACTCGCGCCCACCTCAGTTAGACCCGATGAGATTGAGGACTTCACCCGTGTTCTGGAATCACCCCCTGAGGCTGGCAAGGAGGAATCAGCGCCCAGTGAGGAGGAGGCCGAGTCTGTCTCTGCTGGTGAGGACAATGTTGGGGGACCGGAGTCCGCCTCTGCTCGTGAAGGTGATGTGGAGCTGGAGGAGTCGGCCCCTGCCGGTAATGAAGATGTGGACGAGGCCGAGTCTACTCCTTCCGGCCACGTAGATGTCGAACAAGAGGAGACTGCCCCTGCTGGTACCAAGGAGGCGACAGAGGACGACACAGACGACTACTACGACTATTTCGTTGATGATTGGTAGGAGGTACCTACAGTCACCATCCCTCACCTCTGGGATTCAATACATTTCGCAACACTGATTTGTCACACGGTCACGTAGTTGTATCGGCGTTGTCGGTGAAGATTGCAGATGTGGAGCCAGGCAAGAATGTGGATGATCTCTTGGTACGTGTCATCTCTGTGGCTCCTCCGAGGGTCGTGAGCACGCGCACGGGTAGAAAGACACAACTGACAGAGGTTCTCGTCGGCGATGAGACTGGCACTGCTGTTCTGGTTCTTTGGGGCTTCGGAGGCGCATCCGCCCTACACGCGGGCAAGGTGATTCGGATAGTCGATGGATGGGCCAAGGAATGGCAGGGCAAGGTGCAGCTATCTCTTGGTCGTTCTGGCCGCTTTGAGGAGGTTCCCGACGACGGCTCCCTACCGGAGATAACCGAATTGCTCAATAGGCGCAACGCGGGGGAGAATACTACCGAATCCCGCGGGTGAACCTCTCAAGATGGTACAAGCATATCTATCAGGTCCCATCATCCACGACCATCTTCGCCAAGACGACTTCTATCGAGTAGTTGTCGACACGCTGGAGAACGCTGGGGTGACAGTCTTTGCCCCCCAGTTTCTTCCGAGAACCACTCCCAGGAAGATCTTCATCCGGGACACAGGCGCCGTGCGTCAGAGTGACGTTCTCATCGCTGAGGTGAGCCATCCCTCACACGGTGTTGGGATGGAGATCATGCTTGCGGTAGAGATGATGATTCCTGTACTGTTGTTCCGCATGTCCGATGCACCGCCTCTATCGTACATGGTTCAGGGAGCCAGCTGTACTGCTCTGTTTAACTATGACGGGCTTGAGGAGGTTCGCCGGATACTGTCGGATCTGTCGTTCGACTCGCTTCTCGTCCGCGACTGTCCGTATTGTTCGTCTCACGTCGTGGAGGTGTCTGAGAACGGAGCGAGGTGCATCGTCTGCGGGTCTGACATCACGATTGGGGACTGATACGATTGAGCGACTTGAGCGATGGCAATGGGGTGATCACCCCACGGGTGGTACTGCTCCTCATTCTGTCGGTCTCTATGGTATCCAGTGCCAGTATCCTGATCCGACTCAGTACGTCCCCCCCTCTGGTGATAGTATTCTGGCGCACATTCTTGGGCGCTGTGTTGATGGCATCGGTGGGACTGCTGAGGAGCGATCATCTTGGGTACGACAGGGCCGTCCTGAGTAGAAACTGGCGATGGCTTGTTGTGGTCGGAGTCATTCTCTGTCTTCACTTCTCAACGTGGTTCACATCTCTCTTTCTGACAACAGTTGCTGCCAGCGTGGTACTCGTCAATACATCTCCCATTCTCACCGGGGTCCTCTCGACGATGCTGCTCGGAGAGCCCCTTGGTCGCCGTTCTTGGGCAGGCATTGTAGTTGCGGTTCTTGGCTCTGTACTGTTGGCCTGGGGTGACCTTGTTGCCTCGGGCCTTGGGGCTCTGACTGGTGACATCTTGGCTATGCTGAGTGCGCTGTTCCTGGCTGCCTACTTTATTGGGGGCCGCCGTTTCGCCTCCGACCTCCCTATTACCGTATACACTACGATAGTCTATCTCACCGCCGCCTGTGCGACACTTGTCCTCTGCTTGCTCTCGGGGCTAGACGTCATAGTCACTGCACCGACTGAGATACTCATCTTCGTCTGTCTCGCCGTGTTCCCGACCGCTCTCGGGCACTCTGTCAACAACTATCTTCTCACACTTGTGCCAGCCTACGTTGTCTCCTCAGCTGTTCTTGGTGAGCCAGTGGGGGCCAGCCTATTGGCAGTAGTGTTCCTCCAAGAGGTGCCCTCTGCCGTGACAGTGTTGGGGTTCGTCATCATTCTGTGCGGGGTCGCTATGGTGCTTGTGGACCTTGCGGCCCGCGAACGCGTGTCGGTGCTACCCCTTGATGACCCCAATCGGCCGTAGGCGAACCACCTTTGTCGCTATTCCTACGGTGTCCGAGACTCTGACGACCTCGTCGACATCCTTGTAGGCGCCGGGTGCCTCTTCTGCAATCCCAATTGCTTTTGGCGACTTGACAATTATGCCCTCACGAGCAAGCTGTCTCTGGATCTCGCGGCCGTGGAACTTCGACACAGCCTTTCGTCTGGACATGAAGCGCCCCGCACCATGAGCTGTGGAGCCAAACGAGAGCTCCATACTTCTCTGGTTCCCCACGAGAATGTATGATGCTGTTCCCATCGTACCGGGGATTATCACGGGCTGTCCGATGCTCTTGTACTTGGGCGGAGTCTCTGGATGACCTGGGGGGAAGGCCCTAGTAGCGCCCTTCCTGTGCACAAGCACCTTTCTTCTCTTGCCATCGATGCCGTGCTCCTCTACCTTGCCGATGTTGTGGGCCACGTCATAGATCAGGTGCATGTCGAGGTCCTCTGGCGATGCGCCAAACACCCTGCCAAAGACCTCGCGTGTCCAGTGCATCATGGCCTGCCTGTTGGCCCACGCAAAGTTGGCTGCAGCACTCATTGCGCCAAGGTAGGCCTGCCCCTCATCAGAGGTGACCGGGGCGCTGCAGAGCTCTCTGTCCGGGACGTGTACGTTGTACTTGCGCATAGCTTGCGTCATCAGCTTGATGTAGTCGCTACAGACCTGGTGGCCAAGTCCTCTCGAACCACTGTGTATCATCACAGTGACCTGCCCGACGTGAGTGATGCCCATCGCCTTGGCCGTCTTCTCATCGTAGATCTCGTCCACCATCTGGACCTCAAGGAAGTGATTTCCGGACCCAAGAGTGCCGACCTGACCCTTACCTCGCGCCTTTGCCTGTGACGATACCTTGGAGGCGTCTGCGATAGTGAGGTGACCCCCAGCCTCTGTGTGCTCTAGGTCCTCCTCCCAGCCGTAGCCGCTATCAACAGCCCATCTGGCACCACCGTTGAGCACCTCATCAACACCGCTTGCCCCGTGCAGCATTATCTTGCCTGTGCGGCCAACGCCTGTGGGCACATCCTTGAATAGCTGGTCTATCAGTTCTCTTATCCGTGGTCTGACATCCGATTCGTCAAGGTTCGTCCTCAGGACTCTCACACCGCAGTTGATGTCGTATCCGACACCACCGGGCGATATCACACCAGTCTCGTAATCAGTGGCCGCGACCCCACCAATGGGGAATCCGTAGCCCTGATGACCATCTGGAAGGATTATACTTCTCTTGTAGATGCCGGGGAGACAGGCGACGTTGATGCCCTGCTCAAAGGTTGCATCCTGTCGCATCTTATTCATCAAGGCCTCCGAGGCATAGATGGTCACAGGAACCTTCATACATTGTTTTTCTCCCTTCGGAATCTCGTAGACGTTCTCGGCCACCTTTCTGATGTTCATCTCTCTGTCACTCCCAGCCAAGATTGCGTCTTCTTAATCGGCAATTGCTATAAGGCTTGTGACATCTCCCCTTTTCGTCTTCCGTATGAAGACCTGACCGCCCGAGAACTTGTAGGAGGTTGATAGCCAAGTGCCGAACGTCAGACTGACAGCACTTGTGACATCCCACGGCTGAAGCTGCAAGGTCCGGCAGGATGATCTCACACGACTGCTCCAGCAGGCGGGGCTGCTACCAGAGGGCTCTGTGTGTCACGGTGGTATCGGTGACGATGCCGTGGTCAGGATCGTCAGTGACTCTCTCGCTGTCGTCGAGAATGTGGATGTCTTCACTCCGATTCATGACGATCCCTTTGTGCAGGGGCAGATAGTGGCCTGCAACGCCACCAATGACATCTTTGCGATGGGCGTCACCGATGTCCTGTCCCTTCAGGCGTTCCTCGCCCTTCCTAAGGACCTCCCTGAGGAGATCTCCGTGGGCGTACTTCGTGGCATGAGTGCCTTCGTGAGCGATCTTGGCGCGGAGGTGACAGGTGGTCAGACCATAACCAATCCGTGCCCTGTGTTTGGTGGCATCTGTCTTGGCATTGCTCAACCTGAGGAGATTGTGTACTCCTCGGGTGCAAGGCCTGGTGACGTAGTCCTGCTGACCAAGCCCCTCGGCATCCAGCCAGCAATGAGGTCATATCGGGACCTGAAGGATCCAGAGAAGCGTTCTCCCCTTCTCGAGAGATTCTCTGAGAAGGACCTGCTGAGGATGCAAGACATCGCCGTGCGTGTGATGACGGGCAGCAACCTTCAGGTCGCGAAGGTGATGAGGGCGGTCGGTGTTGACGCGGCCACTGACATCACAGGCTTTGGCCTACTAGGTCACGCCAACAACGTGGCCGTACTCAGTGGTGTCGACATAGTCATCGACGCAATGCCAGTGATTGCGGGCACGCTGGAGCTGGCCAGTTTCTATGGTCATCGGCTCGCGAGCGGCCACGGTGCCGAGACCGCAGGTGGAATGCTTGTCTGCGTCCCCGCGGATCGGGCGGAGCAGTTCACCAAACAGCTTGGTACGGAGGGACTTCCGTGCTGGACCGTGGGCAGGGTCTTGGCCTCCGACTCGCCCCGTGCGTATCTCGCAGAGGGCGTGCAGTACATCGAAACCGAGTTCCCGTGAGGGCGTCCGAAACCCGCAGGGCTGTGGCGCCTGAGGAGTTCCGCCGCAAGCGGACGGTTTCCTCCCCCTGACTCTGCATCAGTCTCCTCTTGGATGGATAGATTCAACGGCAAATCATTTAACACCCAGAAGTGTACGGGTTTCCAGAAAGGAACGAGCTCAGATTCAGGTGCAGTCAAATGAAGATTGTAGTCACGGGGCCCCGGGCGTCGGGCAAGAGTCGTCTGATACATAACATAACGAATGGTGCTTGCATTAACATTGAGCGTGGTGGGGTCACCATTGCTATGGATCACGGTGTGGCCGATGTTGATGGAATGACGGTCTTTCTCTTCGGTACTCCTGGACTCCTTCGTTTCCGGACGATGCGCAAGATTCTGAGCTCAGGTGCTGACGGTATCATCTTTGTTGTGGACTCCAGCGATGCAGAGGCGGATGCACGTGCCAAGCTCTTCTTCAGGGAGATTGCGTTCTTTCTCCCTGGTGTTCCGTGCGTTGTTGCGGCAAACAAGCAGGATCTTGAGAACGCCCGATCTGTCGACAAGGTCCGAGAGAGTATGAAATTCCTCGCGGGGGTCCCGGTCATCCCGTGCTCTGCAGAGACGGGGCTCAACGTCGACAGCATGCTGCGCACCCTCCTGTATCTCACTATGATGCAGTGGAGTTCGGTCTTCGCCAAGTTCGCCGAGTACAGCGGCCGCAGTGATGGAATGAAGCGTCTGATGCAAGACCTCAAGATGGAGCGTGAGCAGGTCGTCGGCTATCTTCGCAGGTTCGAGCTCCGCAAGATCCTCGATGTGAGCCTTGGCGACGAGCAGTTCACTGTTCGGGAGCCCGTGAAACCGATACTTGAGAATCCAGCACTCCTCATTCGTCGCTAGGCGTGCTTGGCCTGTAGTTGTAGAAAGAATCAAAAGATGGCGTCGGGGCAACCTTCTCATAGCACCGGATGTGGCAGCAGTGGAAGAGAGCGAAGATGTAGTAGACCCAGCTGATCTCCTTGAGATGGCAGCAGAGGCCAAGAACAAGGGTGA
The DNA here is from genome assembly GCA_029855935.1 of Candidatus Thorarchaeota archaeon. Taxonomy (GTDB): domain Archaea; phylum Asgardarchaeota; class Thorarchaeia; order Thorarchaeales; family Thorarchaeaceae; genus B65-G9. The sequence continues at coordinate 245,365 of JAGSHN010000012.1, forward strand.
CAGTCACGCCGCTGCACGCCTGTTCAATACTGCAGGAAACATCTACATGTCCGTTGGCGAATACGAGGACGCTCTGGAGGCCTTCCAGAGGGCCCTGCAGCTTTTCCGTGAGGTCAACGATGAGGCTAGCGTGGGCGACGCTCTCTACAATCTCGGTGCCGCGCAGATGAATCTTGAGAAATGGGAGGAGGCTGCCAAGTCCTGCGAAGAGGCGGTCAAGATATTCAAGCGGATATCGAATGACGCAGGATCGGCCGATGCGACATACGTCCTCGCCCTTGTGAAGAAGGGGATGGGTCAGTTTGAGGAGGCATTGGGCCTCTTCAAGAAGGTCCAGCGGGCTTACAAGGCTTTGGGAAACGACCAGGGCGTGGCTACGGTTCTGATGGACATAGGCAGTGCCTACGCAGACAGAGAGGACTGGGTCAATGCTGAGAAGTTCTTCAAGAAGGCACTGAAGATATACCAAGAGCTCGAGGATGCTGCGGGAATTGGTGATGCATACTCCCTACTCGGTGACATTGCTGAGGTGAACAACAATCAGAAGAAGGCGGCTGAGATGTTTGTAGAGGCCGCCGAGAGCTATCTCAAGGCCGAGCTGTTTGACGTGGCCCGTGAGGCTGTGGAGCGTGCAGAGGGCAAGCTCTGGGACATTCCGAAGTCCACCCGTCGGAGACTGAGGCGTCGCATCGATGACATAATTGATGCTCTTCCCGAGGAGACCTCGACGGAGGAGGATGACACAGATCTCGACGATGACCTTCTCGACCTTGGTCTTGAGTGACTCGCCAAGAGTCGGTCAGCTGGTCTTCAGTCACGGGCCTATGGTGAGGTGTACGGCCGAACCCTGAAACATCGGTGTGTGTGGTCGGAGTGGGTCGGGTGCTCAAGAAAACTCTATTTGAGTTGGCCGACCATTACGTCCTGCTATCGCCAGGAGTGTACGTCAATTGATTCGGCGGCCCCCCTTTCCCGTTCTTGTCATCTTCCTCGTCGTGATTGGTGGCATTGCGATGCTTCCGACTATGCCTCGCAACACTTCACCTTCGACAGACACCTCCAGTGTTTCGCCTCGTCTGGCCCAGTCGGTATTGGCATCGAACCGAACCCCTCTCAGATCATTGACGGCCGTCGTCAGCGATCCCACCTCCATCACGGACGAGCTCGCGTACATCGCCGCAGTGCCAACCGGTGTGTTCTATGCCGCAGGAAAACAATATGTTTCCCCTGTCCTGATGGTCGATGGCTCCCGGTCCGAATCGTGGCTTGTCGATGACTGGGTCGAATATCTTGAGACTGACGGGGGTACCACACAGTTCACGGTCATTGGGCCCTCCCCTAGTGGTGACATTGACTCCATCTGGGCTCGTCTTGGCGCCCAGCCGTTTCCGTGGATTCAGTCAGCCTCGCCGTACGATGTGGCTGCACAGCTTGCCGTCGCCAACTGGAGACACTCCGATACGGCCGTTGTGGCAGTTGTTGAGTCAGGCTTCAGTCCTCTGGTCACCACAAGCGACTCATCATCCTTCACGTTGTCAGACGACCCGATGACGGAGATTCATCCCTCGGTCACAGTCACGTCCTCGGACCCTGTTCAGGTCAAGTTCACTCCTCCAACTGGGACTGGCTGGATACAGGCATCATTCGATTGGACCGGGTCGGCATATTTCACTCACACACTCACCGACCCCAACGGGGTAATCGTAGACTACTCGGTCCGCAGCCAGACCTATCAGGAGCGATTCTCCTCCTACGTGGACCACCCAGTGCCGCTCCAGTTCTGGGTGCCGTGTACAGCGGAGGGCGAGTGGACGCTCACATTGTATCCTGAGGTGGACATCTCCTCTCCTGTTCCGCTCGATAGCACTATAGTCTTTCATCCCGGGCGTTCGGTGACCATCACCGTGCCAGCCAACGCACGATCTCTTGAGGTGAGTGCATCGTGGGATAATGCCGCGACCGACATCAACCTGGCACTGATCGATCCCACTGGGCATCTGAGTGCATGGGCCCCAGCTGGCAGTGTGATATCAAATCCTGGGTCAGAGAGCGCCTCTGTGGACTTTCCTATGCCCGGTGAGTGGACTCTCATTGCCGCATGGCTCAATGCTACAGGAGAGACAAACAATGGTCAGTTCGAGTGGGATATCACAACAATTGATGGAAACCTCGGAACCTACATGGAATCCGCCGCGAACGGTGCGGTCTTGGCCTCGCTCTTGAACGCACCTCTACTGTACGTCACTCCGTCCGATGTACCGGATGTCACTCTGTGGGCCATCCAGCGTCTGGGTGTTTCCTACCTCTTCCTTGTCGATCCGTCCTCCATGCAGACCTCCTCGCTGCTCTCGACACTGAGCGCAGAAGCGTTTGTCACCAATCTGAACAACTATCCCCTTGTTTCTCACTGGATTCGGGTTCTCTCCTCCACCTATGACGTCGTGGTGACAGCACCACTCGGTGCCGGCGACGAGCTCTTCGCAGCAGCCGCCTATTCAGGGGCGGTCCACGGCGCACCAGTGTTCTCGCTGTGTGGTGACGACAATCTCGTGACTACCCGTGCCGCAGCGACTTGGGTGCCATATCTCATCGGACCTGAGATTGACGTCTATGTGACGAGCAGATACACGACGAGGACCGAGAACGGTTGGTACGACGAGCGAATACCCAACCGATACGCGATGGAGCTCTCCGCCACCACCTTCAAAGACTTTCTCGATGGCCGGAATGCGTACAATGAGAGTGAACCTCAGTCGGTCGTCATTCTCTCGCCTGTTGATGTGATCAAGCCGAGCTTTGATCGCTCTCTTCAGAGTCACTTCTCGCCTGGTCGAATCCCGGCCACGACCGCAGCACTGGCCACCGTGATGGTGGCGCGTGCGGCACTCCACCGTTTTCTGTTTCTTATCGCCGACTCTGCTGAAGACGCACTGGTGACTATGTATGCCTACACTCAGGACGCTGGCTTCGTGGATAACAACTTCAACTACTACGTAGTCGACCAGTACGAGAACTCGACACGTATCATTCAGGAGTCCGGTCTCACCGCTCTGTCGCACATTGGCGTGGATGAGGTGTTCTCAGCAATTGCTTCGCAGGTGTCACTGTGGACAATCAGTACGCACGGGACACTGACTAGATATCCTACGGATCCGCCTGAGCGGCCAGGCGGCACGGGCCTCTTCTCTCTGCGTGATGTTGATGCGCCCTATGGTATGGAGACATCCTCCGAACGTGACGCGAATGGCGACCATCTCGTCAATCCAGTTCTCTTCGATCCCGAGGCCTCGCATCACGTCATCAAGAACACCGACGACCTTGAGGGTGCTGTGGACAACATCGGTTCTCCCATTGTGATCATCACTGCCTGCCTGCTGGGCGGTTCCCGGCTACCGCTGATGCTCATGGAGCACGGTGCAGTCGGCGTTGTCGCCTCTCCGCGTACCGTCTATTTCCAGCCTGCTGCAATGCTGTCCCTCTTCTTGATGGACCGCCTGAGGGAGGATGCTCCCATTGGTCAGGCGCTCAGCTATGCCGTACGAATGGTCTCAATCGACTATACGGACCCGTTGCCCTCAGGCGACCCACGCGACTACGCCAATCAGCATATTCTCTATGGAGACCCTGGGGTCAGGCTGTTCGCCCCTTCGACCGACCCGCACGTGCCCGCTGTCGACGCCAACACTCTGGATATCAGTGGTCACAGACCGGGGCGTGGTCTACCACTTGTGGCGGCGGTCGCTGACAATACGACCCTTCCCACGCTGCTGGAGGGTCAGTCCGTGGATCACATCACCTACACCTCGTCGAACATCTCAGCTCTCTCACCGTGGATGTTCCTCCATCGCGCTGTCATCATCGAGCCTGACTACTCTGCCGCGCTTGCAGGCAGTCTCCAAGCGATGTCCGTGTCGCTGCACGAGTATGTCCGCGGAGGAGGCGCGCTCGTTGTGATGGGAGTCACACCCGAGTCGACGTGGATACCCTGGCCTGTCTCATATGATGGTTCCCAGACGGGTGAGATCATATCGATTGACGATCCTGGCCATCCTCTTGTCTCTCTACCGAACAGCATCCCCGAGAGTACTCCGTATGCGGGTGTTCTCACAGGCCTGTGGGAGAACTTCACAGTCGTGGCATCCACTTCAGACGGCCAGGGCGCAGTGATGGTGGCTGGAGTGATGGGTCACGGCAAGATTGCCCTGATGACCCTCAGGCCCACTGGGGACGCGCTGGCAGCACTAGCTCAGAATGTTGCAACATGGTATGTCCGGCCGTCAATCTTTCTCTCCTCTCTGTCCCTCAGCGAATACATCATCTGGGGTGGTGACAGAGTCTCGGTGCTGATTCACCTCCTTGATGGTGAGGGTCGTGGAGTGACGGGCGCCAGTATTCGTGCATCGATAAACTCCTCAGATGTCAGTGCCTACGTATCGGAGACTGGCGACGGCTACTATCAGATACTGTTGGACGAGGGGTGGACAACTGCGCACCCAGGTGTCCTCACAATTCGTATTGAGGCCTCCAAGGAGGGCTATGACACTCTTACAGCCATCATTCCCGGCTTCATGTACATTCGTCCCTCGCCGTGGCTGGCCATAGGGATTGTCGGCGCCGTCTTTGCCGGAATCATGGTCCTGTACGTATATCGGAAGCGGAAGAGGGGCGAGAGGGTCCTGCCGTCTCTTCGTCGCGGAAAGAAGTCGAGGCATAGGCCACCGAGAGAGGGCAAGAAGCGTCCCGAGAAGGCGGAGAAGGAGGAGGACTTGAAAGAGTTCTTTGGGGTGTGAAATGCGCAAAATGACCCTGTTCTGAGCATCTGGGGACAAGAAGATTTTATAGCATTGCTCGTGGAGATTCCATCTGCTCCGAGAGGTATTGGTATGACGAGTCGCGTCGAGAAGATCAATGCTGCAATCCGGGACTTCGACACTGTCCCAGGCGTGGAGGGCGCCGCCCTTGTCTCGCTCGATGGTCTAATGATTGCCTCAGCACTGCCCGAGAGTGAACAGGAGCGAGTGGCTGCAATCAGTGCAGCAATTCTCTCCCTTGGCGAGAAGGCGACAAAGGAGCTCTATCGTGGAACCCTTCAGGAGATATACGTGAAGGGGGACAAGGGCTACACCTTGATGACATCTGTTGGCGATACGGCACTGCTTCTCGTTCTTGCCAAGGCCGACGCTCAAGTGGGACTGATATTCGTCGATATGAAGCGTCTCGCCTCCAGCTTGGTGGAGATTCTCTGAGGGCCATCTCACAGGTGTGGGCCCGGACTATGATCTCACTCTGCTGGTAATCTCGTCGACTATGCGACGCGCCACCTCTCTCTTGGGCGCAAGCTCGACCTTCTTGATCAGTCCCTCAGGGCCAACGATGACGACCTCGTTTGTGTCCGTGCCGAAGGCAACGCCTCTTCTTCTCTCATCGTTGGCCACCATCAGGTCACACACGCCCGCGTCGATCTTTTGCTTGGCACGACTCACCAGTTCCTCATCGCTGACACCGGACTCGACCTTGAATCCCACAATGAACAGGTCCGGATGAGTGGACCGCACCTCATCGATGATCTTCTTTGTCGGTACAAGGACCACCTCGTAGGGCTCGCCTGAGGGGCGTTTCCTGTCCTCTCGCTCGCGAGGTGTGAAGTCCAAAACGGCAGCTGCAGACACGAAGAGTGAGGCCTCTGTTCTCTCAAGGGCATCCCTGACGGCGGAGAGCATCTCCTCTGGCGTGTCGACCCTCACGGTCTCCACTGTGGCTGGCGGTTTCTCGCAGGTCGGGCCCAGCACCAACACCACCTCGCCACCACGCAGGGAGATCTCACGTGCTATCTCAATCCCCATCTTCCCTGAGGACGGGTTTGTCACGAATCTGACCCTGTCTATCCAGCCACGTGTTGGTCCAGCAGTGACAACAGCTTTGACGCCCTGCATGTCGTTTGGCCCGAGTATGCGCAACACGTGTTCCAGTATTGTCTCGGTGTCCGGTATCTTTGCCTTGGCCTCCTCCATCCTTGGCGTCAGGACTGTGACACCGAAACGCCGCAGACGCTGGATGTTCTCGGTCACCGCTGGATGGTCATATAGCGACCTGTGCATAGCTGGGACGACAATGACAGGGATTCCAGCACCAATTGCTGAGGAGACGGTTGTGGTGACCGGTGTGTCGTCGATACCGTTAGCAATCTTGCCTATGGTGTTAGCAGTCGACGGCGAGACTATGACGAGGCTGGCTGCGTCATCGTGTTTGCCTGCGAGCGTGACATGTTCTATCTGTCCGGTCAGCTCCGTGACAACAGGATTGCCCGTCGCCCACTCCATCAGATAGGGGTGGATGATCCTCTGGGCTGTGGGGCTCATCACAACGTGAACATCGGCTCCGTGGCGCATCAACAGCCTTGCAAGTGAGGGACATTCCACAGCTGCGACGCTGCCTGTCACGCAGAGAACAATCTTCTGACCATCAAGTGAATGGCTCAGTGTTGAGGTGATTAGTTTTGACGTGTGTTCCATCCCACTCACACCTCTCTCTCTATCACCGACCCTGATAAAGTGAGCCCACCTGTTGAGTTGGCCTGCCTCTCTCCTCTCGGAATCCTTCAACCACTATCACGTCATCTCACGTTTCTCTTAGACCTAGCACACGTGTTGGCAGGATCTCACACAATTCTTGGTGTTGGTCAGCTGGCGGTTAGCAAAGAATATATGCAGCTCAGATTCCTTGGCGATATGTTGTTGTGTCGCAATGTGTCCGCCCCAAGGCGTTTGATACCTCTCTATGTGTGCGGGGTGGGATAGTACAGCGACTGTCGTCAGGTGGGTGCACATACTTTGGCTAATATGCCTGTGGACTGGCATTCGATACTATCTCGGTTTCCGTCCGAGAAGCGTGCCCGTTTCCAGGCATATGCGAACACAATGGCCGAGATGGGTACTCCCACCCAGTCGCTCTTCATCCTTGACAGCGACAACGAGTTTGACACGTTCCTTCGTGACTTTGATGAGTTTCTGACAGTCATCGGCAACATGCCTGAGCGTGGGCGCCCATATCACGTTCTGAAGATTGGCTATGACGGGGACATGCTCGACGACCTGTTTCGCCTTGTTGTCTCGGAGGAGGCCAGTAGCTTCCATCCTGCAGAGCTCGATGCCAGTCTATTGTATTCGAAGCAGGCAATCTTCCAGCACCTATACCAAGTCGTTTCAAAGAGGAAATTCCTGATATTTCACATCACAGAGTTTCCGCTCGCCTATTACTTTGAGACGGCTGTGGCGGTGGACGTCGAGGAACTCAGTGATGTGATGGACCCTGCCACTCACGACCAGACAATCGTACGGTACCTCAATGACCTACGTACGAAGGGGGCCGAGGAACACCGCCGCACGTACAGCTTCTTCTACAGGATCAGCACGTCCCTACTTATGGAACTGTCCAATGCCTTTCTTGTCGTTCCGACAGCAGGCATGTATCGCCACTTTGTTGTTTCAAGCTGGCGGACCCAGACGCTACTACTGGGCTTCAGTCCCCTCACGTGGAGCTCTGGAAGCTTCAATGTCTACGATCTCAGCGGCAGGGACATCGATGCCCGGTGGGCCTATCCTGCTCCTCTGACCGATGACCCCCGTGAGAAGGGCTACACAAGCCTCGTTCCCATTGAGCGTTGAGCTCTGCTGCATTGTTCTGTCTGTGCGAATCAGCCGGCCCGCCGCTCAGGCGGCTCTAGGTCCTCTCACTACCGATGCGACGATGCGGTCCACACTGTCGCACCAGCTGATGTATATATATTATATATCCAGCGAGTCCTGTATGTAGAAAATCTATATACCCGCCCTCACTGAGCAAGTATGGAACAAGACTTGACCGGCACTATACTTCAGGCACAGGCGTTCGTCCCCGGTCATATCACGGGCATCTTCCGCATATTTGATGACTGCGCGGACCTGCTCCGTTGCGGATCGAGAGGCGGAGGCTTCTCGGTTGCCGTGGGGACGAGGACGACGGTCGTGCTTGAGCCTGAGGTCCCCAGCAAGATTGTGGTGCGATACAACGGAGAAGATGTTGACGCCCCGGTTACCACGACTGTGGTGAGGGAGATGTTGAAGGCCTACAATGTGGAGGCAAGGATTCGGGTAGATCATGACTCTGACCTGCCCATAGGAGTCGGCTTTGGTGCCTCCGGCGCTGGGGCCCTCGGTACCGCTCTTGCTCTTGGTTCGCTTCTCGACAGCGACATTGACATAGTCGCAGCCGGTCAGTACGCCCACAGAGCAGAGGTCGTCAATCACACGGGATTGGGCGATGTAATTGCCCAGACTGTCGGAGGGGTTGAGGTCCGGACGGAGCCTGGAGCGCCAGGCGTCGGCAAGGTCACGAGGGTTTCATACCCGGAGGATCTACGCGTCGTGCTTGCTGGAGCTGAGGGGCTCTACACGAGGGACGTGCTGACCAATCCCGAGAGCCGACAGAGAATCAACGATGTGGGCGACACGCTCCTGAGGTCACTTCTTCGACAGCCCACCTTTGAAGCACTCATAGATGTGTCCAAGGAGTTCGCCCTGTCCACAGGGCTGATGACAGAACGCGTGAGGTCTGCGCTTGAGGAACTCTGGGACATAGGTCTCGACGCATCAAGTATGGTAATGCTCGGCGATTCTGTCTTCTGTGTCTGTGACCCGTCGGAGACGGAAGTGGCAGAGCGTGTCCTCTCAGAGCACTGGGACAGTTCCCTCATCGCAGTGACATCGATTGCTACGAATGGCGGAGGCCTGATTGGACCGTGAGCGACATAGAGATTCCGGAAGACCACCCACGACGGGTGTCGCTTGAGATACGTCACAAGATAATCCGCGGCCATGGGTTGAACATCGTCGCAACAGCGGGGCTTCTCGCTCACGGCCGGGGTGAGGCCTTCGACTACCTATTGGGAGAGCGGACGACGGAGATTGCGAGGCGGGCTGCAGAGGTTGCCGTGGCCACTATACTTCTTGCGGAGCATCCTGTAATCAGTGTCAATGGAAATGTATGTGCGCTCGTGCCTGAGGAGATGGTCGAGCTCTCGCGTCTGACTGGGGCCCCGCTGGAGATCAATCTCTTCTACTATCGGCCTGAGCGGGAGAGGGCGATACGTGAGGCACTGCTGAGGGCGGGCGCCAGTGAGATTCTTGGTACTTCTGACCGGCCGTCCACCACGATTCCCGAACTCAGTAGCAATCGCAGAAAGGTAGATCCTGAGGGGATTGGCAGTGCTGATGTTGTGCTTGTTCCGCTTGAGGACGGTGATCGGACGGAGGCCCTTCGCCGGATCGGGAAGCAGGTGATCACGATCGACCTCAACCCGATGAGTCGTACCGCGAGATACGCCAACATCTCGATTGTAGACAACATAGTCCGTGCCCTTCCACTGATGGTGGAGCTTGCTAGGGATATGCGTTCCCTGAGCCGCCAAGAGCTGGAATCGATAGTGGCTGGGTTCGACAATGGTCGCAACCTGCAGACTGCTGTGCGGACCATCCTGCAACATCTCAAGGAGCAGGCAGAGGCTGTGAGAAGTCCTCTCGAATTGGAGGTCCTAGAGGAGGTAGTGGATTGAAGATTGTGATAATGGGTGCGGGCGCGATTGGAAGCCTCTATGGCGGTCTTCTCCGTCTTGCGGGTCACGATGTTATATTGATTGGGCGTCCCCCACACGTGAGTGCGATTCACGAGTCGGGGCTTCACATAGATGGTGTGATGGGACGGCATGTTGTCCCCATACCCGCCTGTGACTGCGCTCGCGAGGTCACCGACGCAGACTTCGTGGTTATCACGACCAAGTCTTATGACACGGCCGAAGCAGCCTCTGAGGTGGCGCATATTGTAGATGGCGGTGCTACCGTAGTGGTGCTCCAGAATGGTCTGGGTACGGAACGTATTGTCGAGAAGGAGCTTGCCACCAAACGAGTCCTGCGAGCCACGACCTGTATGGGGGCAGTTGTTTCCTCTCCGGGTCACGTAGTCGCGACTGGCAGTGGTCTGACCGAGGTCGGCACCCATCATACTGAGAACGCTGAGGCTCTCTCTGTCTTTGTGAACATTCTTCGGGACGCAGGTTTCAATGTCCGGGCATCTGACAATGTCGACGGAGTGGTCTGGACAAAGGCCATTGTCAACTGCGGTATCAATCCTGTCGGCGCTCTCACGGGCCTGACGAACGGCGAGATCTACCGGAGTCGGCATCTCCGTCATGTTGTAATCGAGCTTGTCAATGAGGCTGTGTCTGTGGCTACGGCATTGGGCGTGTGCCTGACGACCGATGACCCGATTCGCTATACCCTTGGTACTGCAAAGGCGACAGCCGAGAACTTCAATTCGATGCTTATGGACATCCAGATGGGCAAGAGGACGGAGATTGACTATCTGACGGGAGCAGTGCTCCAGATTGGCGAACAGCTCGGGCTTGATCTCCCGGTAAGTGCGACGGTCTACGCGCTTGTGAAGGCCATCGAACGACGTGCCGTCGGAACGGAGGCTGAGGCTGCGGAGTTCTTCGCTCCACCAGAGCTTGTAGGACTCATATCGGGCCTGTGAACATCGACGCCGCCATCTTGTACGAGTGCATTGCTGAGATTCTTGCGTCCCTTGTTATGGCATTCATGTGTCCCGGCAGGGCGACTTGGAAATCAAGCTCTGAGATTCTTCTCAGCGACTCCACAAGGGCTCTCGGATTCCCTGTTGGGAAGTCCACCCGGCCAAAGCTCCCACCAGCGAACATCGTGTCGCCAGTGATGATCACTCCAAGATCTGGCTCAAGTAGGCATATTGAACCGATTGAGTGACCTGGGGTATGGTATACATGCAGGCTGATGCCACCGACGTCTATCATATCTCCCTCCTCAAGAGCATTGTGGACTCTCATCGGCGGAAGTCTGGCCCCAAACGTTGATGCGAGCGTGAGTGTCATATCGCCAGCGTTGATACGCTCGGCCTCCTCTCTATGCAGGTGTATCCTCGCATTCCCTCTCGCCGTGATTGCCGGTACTCCACCAATGTGGTCAATGTGACTATGGGTCAGAATGATGTCGGTGATATCATCGAACGAAGATCCGAGTTTCTCAAGGTCTTCGTTGAGACGCTCTGGCGTCATCCCTGTTCCGGTGTCCACCAAAACTCGCCTGTCATCACCATCGATATAGATCACATTGCTGTCCATCGACATAGACTCTCTGAAGTAGATTGGGCCAGCTATGTGTTCGAACACAGTGGCTCACCTCAGGACCTCAACGAGATGGTCGATGTCCTCCGCCGTGTTGTAGAAGTGGGGCGATACACGTAGCCTTCCGTTCCGTACTGAACAATGGATGTTCTTCTTCGTCAGACGGGCAGCCACATCCTCGACATCATCTGGCCTGCACGAGACAATTGGTGAGTTGTTCCTAGCACCGAAGTCATAGTACTCAACCCCAATATCAGAGAGACGTTCCCTGAGGTAGTCGGCAACCTTCATCGCGGCTCTCTCTCGAGTCCCATTGGGAATCTCAAGGAGGGTCTCAAGCGAACTCAGAAGCCCCCCCTGGGAAACAGGTGACAGCGAACCGACATGAAACCTCCGTGCGTCCTCCAGCGGCTCCCTCTCAAAGTACGAGAAATTCTTCGTGTCCTTGACGCCCCACCATCCGAGGTATCTGGGTCTCACGACTTCAAGGGCCTGTCGACTCACATAGACGAAGCCTGCGCCTATCGGTCCCACCAACCACTTGGCAGCCTGTGCTGCAGCGAAGTCCACCTTGAGTGCCGGCAGGTCAATGTCAGCCCAACCTGCGGCTTGGATGATGTCGGCTACAAGCATCGCGTCTACGTCGTGGGCCGCCCGTGCCAGCTCTCTGATGTCTATCTTATATCCTGATGAGAACTGGACGAGGCTGACCGCCACAACTCTTGTCCGCTCATCAATTACCTGAGCAAAGTCCTCAGCAGATGCCCTGCCGTTTCTTGACTTGACAACGCGCAGCTCAACATCGTACCACCGACAGACATTCTGCCAGGGAACGTAGTTGGCTGGGAACTCCAGGTCGCATATTACTATGTTCGATCCAGGCTCGTACTCTAGGGCGTGCGCTGCTGCATTCAGCCCATGCGACGTACTCGCTGTCGGGGCATAGTTCTCCTCCCGACCGCCCAGCAGTCTTGCCAGAGTCTGCCTCAGGCCACGGAAGAAGTCGATGGTGTCATCGAGCGACCTCCCAGGGCGTGTCCTGCTCTCAATCTGCTCTCTCATGACCTCGATTGTCCTTCGCGGTGGGATTCCCGTTGAGGCCGTGTTCAGGTACACCATCGATGAGAGCGTTGGAAAGTTCTCCTCAATGAATGACCTGTCAATCAACCCACTCATAGAGCAGACAGTTCACGCCTCACAGATAAAGGTCACTACGAAGACATTCTCCCGAAAACTTAAGTCGGCCCGCACTTGCTCTATGACTGGAGAGAGGTTTGTCGCGGCTGAGAAAACTCCTTGAGGCACTAAAGAAGGACAGAGAAAGGGTGATCAGCCGTGAATCTGTGTCCCGTCGTGGAGGAATCGCGCGAGCAACAAAGGCGGCGACAACGGCAACAACCTCGCCCGCTAGGGATGAGCGTGCCTCTCAACCCCGGACCGACGTCGCATCACGAGCGGCCTCTGGAGATCGCCCACTGACTGGCTATCACGCCCCTGCCCCGATGGGCACATTTATTGTATCCGCCTCCAAGGAAGAGGTTCAGGTCGAGGGCACCACACCAGTGCAGACAGCTGCAGCCCGCCTCGTCCCCGAACGCATGGACGAGATAGTGCCAGGCCGTGCCATTAAGCGCGACGAGCTGGGTCGCATCCACATCAAGATAGTCTTCTATGGACCGTCTCTCTCGGGGAAGACCACCGCCCTCCGATGGCTGTTCGCGAATGTCAAGGCACTCTCCAAGAACCGTCTTGTCGAGATAGCTGACGAGCTAGGCCGTACGACATTCTTTGACTTTATACCAGTCACTGCGAGCAACAACATCGTGTTTGACGTGTTCACGGTTGCTGGTCAGAGGCGTCACGCCAAGAACCGCATCACCGTTCTTCGTGGTGCGGATGGTGTGATATTCATGGCGGACTCTCGTCCAGAGATGATGGCTGAGAACCTGGCGTCTATTCGTGAGTTGGCAATCGCTCTCGGCACTGATATGATGGCAACTCTCCCCATCGTAGTTGCTCTCAACAAGCGGGACCTGCCCAATGCTCTGCCTGTAGACTATATGGTGAGCACCCTTGAGGTTCAGGCCTATCCTGTCTTTGAGACCATCGCCACTCAGGGAAAGAACCTGCTGCGGATGTTTCAACGCATACTCCGTGATGCGCTCATATTCAAGATCGGTGGCTAGATCTCGTGGCGAATTGGTAGCTGGCCTCGCTCGAGCTCGTTGATCAGTGTGACAAGCTCTTCCTCCGCCTGCTCCATTATGGTGTGTCCCTTCTCTGGTGAGGCCGTGCGCGGGTCTCCATAGACCGCTGAGGGATACAGTTCCTCCCGGTAGGCAGCAGACACGACTGTATATCTGTGCAGTGTTCTGCTGCTGACAGCCTGGCTCATTTCCACAAGGTCTGGCCTCACGTGCATCATCTCGGACGTTTCATCCTCGGCGGCGTGTCCGTCGTAGGTTTCGATGACGCTCCGTCGGGCCCCCTCCGCAAGGTCCCTCCACCAGTTGACGATGATCACTACCCTCTCGCCGTTGTTCGTCGCCTCCTGAGCCGCCAATGTCAACGAACTGTAGTTTCCGCCGTGGCCGTTGATGACGACAATGTAGCGGAAGCCGTGACGGAACACAGACTCCATGACATCACGGTAGAGGGAGATGAGCGTCTGTGGCTTCACCGACACCGTTCCCTCAAAGGTCTCGAAGGTCCAGCTGTTGCCAAATGGAATGGGTGGCAGGACGAGGGCGCGCGTTCTCTCTGCAACCCTCGACGCCAGATACTCCGGCAGTATCACGTCAGTTCCCAGAGGCAGGTGATTACCATGTGCCTCCACTGCGCCTACCACAACCACTGCGACCTCTGTCTCATTGGCAGCAGCCACAAACTTGCTGTGAGTGAGTTCGTGCCAGTAGGGCATCTCTGTTCGGGTGACAGCGCGTACCTCCTGACACTTAACTCTTAGCTCCCTCCACAACTGGCTGGGCGCCGTTCTCTGAGAGCGAAAAGGTAAAAAGCTGTTCAGTTGTCCGGTGTCTGCGGAAGCCCCGTGGTGTAGTGGTCCAGCATCGGGGACTCTGGATCCTCGGACCCAGGTTCGAGTCCTGGCGGGGCTACCATCTCTCTTTCTGCCTCAGCCTCATGGATTATGCATGACGAGTCCATGGCCTCTCTCATAACTCCTCTCATATCATCTTATTTCATTATTTTACAGCCTGCAACATCTCGAAACATCGATACGGCCTCCATATCACCTCTTCTCCAAAATTGGGTTCTATGCACGTCAATCGATTTTTCGCACATCCTAACGGTTTAGTTGAAAAAGCGAGGATTTATAGGCCGATATGCAAAACTATTCAATGGAGAGATGAACCCGTATCAGATGCTCATCTGAAGGAGTTTCCTGTTGCTGAGTCTGCGTCCCTCCCGGCGGAGATCAACAGGATACGGGTCATCTCCCTCTTCCTATTCTTGCCGCAGGTCACCCGTGGCATCGCTCGATATCCATGACAATGTTCTTATCCACCGTGTGGCATCTGTGTCTAGGTGAACCGGAGTCATGGAGATTGTCGAGCGCGGCTGGAATGACTTCTGGGCCGTGGTCTTTCGTGTCAAACACCGTCGTTCCATTCCCGGGATTCACGAATATGACAGAATGGTCGTCGACTTCTGTGTCGAGGTCCTCGGACTCAAAGAGGGCGATGAGGTACTGGACATAGCGTGTGGCGCTGGGGATCACAGCATCCTTCTTGCCAAGCGTGGGATGAAGGTCACAGCCTTCGACATTGCCGAGAGCCTCATCCGGGTGGCACTGGAAGGAGCTGCCGAGGAGGGCGTGGAGGTCGACTTCTACACAGGCGACATGCGGGAGATCAACTTCGTCCAGCGCTTCAAGGGTGCTGTGATGCTAAGCCACAGTTTCGGATTCTTTGACCACGAGGAGAACATGCGCGTCCTTGAGGGGGCGTACAACGCGCTGCTTGAGGGAGGGTCACTATTGCTTGATCTGATGAACCCCTACAACCTCCCGAGGTTTCAGAAGACGTGGACGAGGCTCGACGGTGGCTATCTGCTCAGTGAGCCTCACGTGATTGACGCCCCTGCAGGAATGCTGCGTGGACGTCCTGCCACATTCATCGACACTGAGGGCGACCGTATTGTCTTGGCCAACGAGGACGCCCTCTCAAACAACGACATTCGTATGTACACTGCTCTGGAAATCCGCGCGATGCTGGAGGACGTGGGTTTCAAGAGGGTCGAGTTCTATGGGGCCAACAAGCTCCCGCGAACACCCTACACAGCCAGGTCGGAAAGGATGGTGGTAGTGGCAACACGTTAGGCGCTCACTCTGCTATCGTGTTGTCAATTCATTAGGTTTTTAACCAGACCGCCTCGTCAACTCGCAGTCCAGTTCAGTTGGTGGTATGAACAATTGGTCAAGATTAAGGATCCTGACGCAATCCGGCGACTAATCAAATCAGATGACTACGAGCACAAGAGGATCATCTCCATCTCGGCGCACATCGATCACGGCAAGACGACAACGACAGACTACCTGCTCAGAAGAGCAGGACTGATGAGTGATGCTGCAGCTGGCCAGGCCCTAGCTACCGACTCCGACGAGGAGGAGCAGGAGCGTGGCATCACAATCTTCACGTCGGTGGTCCTGCTTAACTTCGAGGTGGATGGCGAAGAGTATCTCGTACAGCTCTCGGACACCCCCGGTCACCTCTCCTTCACAGGCGAGGTTTCGCGGGCTCTACGTGCCAGCGACGGTGTCGTCATCCTCGTCGATGCTCTCGAAGGAGTCATGACACAGACCGAGACTAACATCCGTCTCGCGGTCGGTGGTGAGGCCTGCAAGCCGGTGCTGTTTGTCAACAAGGTGGACAGGCTCATCAATGAGCTGAAGCTCCCGCCGAAGAAGGTCTATGAGCGGATAGACATCATAATCGCGAAAGTGAACGAGCTCATCATGAAGGTCGCCCCTCCGGGTCTGGGGAAGAAGTGGCGGGTCAGCTTCGAGCAGGGAAGCGTGGCCATCGGCTCCGCAAAGACTGGCTGGGCCTTCACAATGACCACGCTCAAGAAGAAGGGGATTCGGCCCGATGTTGTCTTCCAGAAGTATGGGGAGGGCGATGAGAAGTGGCTGCGCGAGAATCTCCCGCTCGACGATGCGTTGCTTGAGATGATAGTGAAGCACCTCCCGAGTCCTCGAGAGGCCCAGAAGCTCAAGATTCCCCGAATCTGGCCTGGTGACCTTGAGAGCGAGGCTGGAAAGGCCCTTCTGAACTGTGACCCCAACGGTCCCCTCCTGGGGATGATCACAAAGATATTCATTGACCCGAAGAGCAAGAGGCCGACACTCATAGGCCGCGTCTTCTCGGGCACGCTGAAGGCGGGCCAGGAGATTCGGCTTGTGAACATGAGGCAGAATGCCCGTGTGCGCCGGCTGGGTGTACAGGAGATCACTGACATTCTCGACATGGACGAGATTCCTGCGGGCAACCTGTTCTCTGTCTTCGGATTTATGTGTCCGTCGGGAGAGTCCTTTGTCGAGCCCGGCTCTGATATGCCCGGCTTCGAGGCGATAGAGTATGTCAGCGAGCCTGTGGTGAGCCGCAGTATTCGTCCTGTCGATCCGCAGGACATCGCCAAGCTCGGCGAGGTCGTTTCCAAGTGGATAATGGCTGACCCGACAGCCCGCTTCGTACACGACAAGGAGTCCGGTGAGTATCGGCTTGATGGTATCGACCCGCTCCAGATTGAGATTCTGACGAAGCGTATCAATGAGCAGGTCAGAATCAAGGTCTCAGAGCCAATCATCGTGTACCGCGAGAAGATCACGGAGCGCGGCCAGGAGTTCCACACAAAGTCTCCGAACGGTCACAACCGAATCAGAATATACCTCGAGCCCCTTGACGAGAAGACTGTTGATCTCATCAAGAGGAAGAAGATCACCACGGATCAGAATGCCCGTGAGCGCGCGCAGATACTGAGGGATGAGGCTGGTTGGGACGCCAAGGAGGCCCGGAAGATTCTCGACATCTACGAAACTTCTATACTCGTTGACGCGATGACTGGTGTGCAGAGATTCGATCGTATCCTGTCATATGTGGTGACGACGTTCAGGGAGTTCATCGATGCTGGTCCCCTGGCTCACGAGCCCGTGATGGGCGTCAAGGCTGTGATAACTGATGCCACTGTCCACACCGATCCCGCTCACACGGGCTATAATGAGGTGGCGACGATGACCAGTGCTGCTCTGAATATGAGCTTCCTCACCGGGAAGCCCGCACTCTTTGAGCCGGTGCTGAACGTCGACATCAAGACGCCTGCAGATACACAGGGCGCAGTCATCCGGGTGCTGACCGCACACCGTGGTCAGATTCTGACAATCGAGACTGAGGGTGACTCGGTCACAGTGAAGGGCACTCTGCCCACAGCTGAGACGATTGGTATTGCCGACGAGTTCCGCAGTGCGACCGCTGGTCGTTCGTTCTTCGGCTACGAGTTCCGTGGCTTTGAGCCGCTTCCCGCAGCCTTGCAGGAGGAGAAGATCCTTGAGATCCGCAAGCGGAAGGGTATGCCGGAGGAGATGCCAAGCATCAACTCGTGGGCACGCTGGATCTACAAACGTCAGTAATCACTGCGCGAGTGACGCCTCAATGGCGTCGCTCCCCCTTCCTCTTTTTCCGGCCCACCCTCCCCTGATACCTAGCTTTTTCACGGGGTAGTGTCACTGCAGATGCTGACCTCTGATGCCACTTGATCATCGAGAACTACTTCGTCAACTCATTGCCTTCAACACAGTGAGTGATCGCGGCCGCGGACTTGCTCCCACTGCTGAGGCACCCGAGTACCTCCAAGGCATACTACAGAATCTGGGGCTAATGGCTGAGATTATGGAGCACAATGATGTCTTCACGGTTCTCGCCCGGCACGGAACAGGGCGCCCCGTCGTTCTCTTCCTTGCACACTTTGATACGGTCCCGCCCGGTACTGGCTGGAAGACCGATCCCTTCGAGATGAAGGTGGAGGGCGACCGCGCTTATGGCCGTGGCACCTGCGATGACAAGGGCAATGTGGTCGCACTTCTTCTGCTGGCAGAGCGGCTCTCTCAAGCGGCGCCCGACTGTACAGTCCTGATAGCCGCGACTGGAGACGAGGAGGTCGGTGGCGCGAATGGCGCTGGCCACCTCAGGCGTCTTCTCTCCGAGCGAGATCTCCTGCCTGACTACGTGATTGTGGCGGATGCCATACGTGAGGTCATCATTCATCGACGGCGCAACATCCTACCGACGGTGGTGAAGGCACATGCGTCCAAGTCCACACTGCGTGGCCGTCTGAACACCGTTCGCTTCGAGACCGACATCTTTGCGTCCGAGTCCCGTCACTCGGCATACTTGCGTCCCGGTGTCGATAGGCACTGCCTGCTTGCTGCCTCAAAGTACCTTGACATCCATCCGGAGGTCGTGGTTGCTGATGTCCGTGGAGCATTCGTCAAGTCGAACGTGATTCCCGAGTATGTGGAGCTGGACCTGATCACACCTGACGATGCTGGCGAGGAGCTGAAGTATGACGAAACTCTGACACGTATCATACAATCGTTGCTCCCCCTGAGTCGGGCCTCATTTCCAACCAAGTTCTCGGACAAGGGGACTGTGATCTGTCCAAATCTGTTGTCACTGGATGATGAGACTGGTGTCTGGACAGTATATCTCGATGTCCGTGCGATGACGAATGATAGCGATGCCGTCCGAGACGCATTCTCAAAGGTCTTGGGAGTCTCGGACAGTCTTGAGTCACTGACCGTCTACAGTGGTGCCGGGTATGTTGACAGCCCTGTAGACTCTCCTCTCATAGGGGCCGCACGCAGCGCGCTGGTCCAAGTTGGGATTCCTGTGCGTCTTGCCGAGGGGTTTGGTGCCTCCGACTCGCGTCATTTCGCGACCTCGGGCGCTCAGATCTTCGACTTCGGTCCGATGGGCGATAATCTCCACGGCCCCAACGAGTGGGTCTCTTTGTCATCAATAGTCCGGACGAGTCGGTTCTACTACGAGCTTGTCCGGATGCTGTGCTCCCAATCGGGGTTGAACGATTGATCAGAGAGGTGTCATCCCTATCTTGACCTTCAGGTCGTCAATCTCCCACTCCTTCACGTACTTGTAGTCTTTCCACTTCGGCCTTCCCTTCGGTCCAAGCAGCTGGAGTCTGCTTGCCCTCGTCTCAGACTCGAGGTGACCCCTGAACATCTCTGCCAGCTCGCGTGACTCATCCTCCGAGAACCGTATGACGAGGTCAATGTTCTGTTCCACGTTGAGGTCCAGCTCCTTGCGCATGACCTGAACCCTTCTCGTCACATCACGAACCAAGCCCTCGGCCTCAAGCTCTCTCGTTCTTGTCACATCGACGAAGACGCGCCCAATTCTGCTCTCGGCAGAGCTCAGATGATCTGGCAGGGACTCCTCGAATATCACGTCCTCAGGAAATATCTCCACCTTTGTGCCGTCGACGTCGATCTCAGCACGGCCCTTCGCTAGCTCTGCTCGCAGCGCAGCAGCATCGATTCTCTCCAGTGCGGCGACCAATGCCTTCATCTTGTCCTTCACTCTTGGGCCTAGGGTCTTGTAGTTGGGTCGTACACTGAGGCTGACGAACTCATCCGTCACATCGTCTGACAATACCTCGAATTGTCGCGTGTTCAGGTCGTGAAGCAGGATGTCATGTAGGCTCCGAGCCCTCTCGGCAACGTCCTCGTTGAACGGCACGAAGACGACCTTGGCCACCGGGTGACGGAGTTTGACACCCTTCTTGTTCCTCGCGTGACTTGTCGCACGGCGCAGCTCCTCCAGAACGTCGAAAGTGGCCTCCATCTCCTCATCGCGCAGCTCCTTCTCGACATCCGGCATATCTGTCATGTTTATCGACTCTGGGAGCCCCTTGGCGTACTTCATCAGGAACTCGCGATGGAGCTTCTCACATAGGAACGGCGTGAAGACATTGAGGCACCGGAGCAGGGTCTGCAGAGTGTAGTACATCACGTCGTACGCCATCAGTTTGCGCGGGTTCTCGCTGTCAAGCCAGACCCTCTTCTTGACCAGTGGGAGATAGATCCTGCTGAGGTCCTCGCTTATGAACTCAAGCAGTGCCCTGCTTGCGTGATGATACAGATACTCACCCATGGCATTGTGGAACTCCGCAACCACACTCTGAACTCGTGAGACGAGCCACCGGTCCTCAAGGTCTGCATCAGCGAGATTCCTCCGCATCCTCTTCTCATCGTACTCGAACTTGTCGAGGTCCATGTACGTGTCAGCAAAGAGGACCACATTCCAGAGGATGTCTAGGTTACGCCTTGTGAGCTCTATCTCCTTGGGACTGTAGTTCGTCCTGGTCCATGGTGCAGAGCGGCTTAGCATGTATATCCTGAACGGGTCGGCCCCTATCGTTTCAAAGGTGTCAGCTGCCCACACAACGTTGCCCTTGGACTTACTCATCTTCCCGCCGTCCTCATCGAGAACGTGACCTTGACTGACGCAGGCCTTGAAGGGTGCCCTGTCGTGCAGGACGACGGATGTGTACAGCAGACTATAGAACCATCCGCGAGACTGGTCCACCGCCTCTGTGATGAAGTCGTAGGGGAAGAGCTCATTGAAGAGCGACGGATCCTTGAGATACTCCACGCTCGCCGTGTGGGCCATCCCCGAGTCGAGCCAGCAGTCGAGGACGAACGGTTCTCTCCTCATCATGGATCCGCATTTCTCACATCTGAGGACTACGCGGTCAACCCAGGGCCTGTGCATCTCGAACGTCGGCGGAAAGTCGAGAGCTTTCTCCCGTAGCTCCTCTCTTGAACCTATGACGACCTCGTAGCCACACTCGTCACAGACCCAGACCGGGAGAGGAGACCCCCATATCCGCGACCGGGATATGCACCAATCGTCTGCGTTGGCCAGCCAGTCGCCGAACCTTCCGCTTCCGGCCCACTCTGGTGTCCAGTCTATCTCGCGGTTGCGCTCGACTAGTTTCTCGCGGACGCCCTCCATCTTCAGGAACCACTGGGACCTGTCTGCGAGGTAAATGAGTGGCGTGTCGCAGCGCCAGCAATGCGGGTACTCGTGGATGATGGTCTCCTCGTGGACCAGTAGACGCTTCTCTCTGAGGATCTTGGGAACTTCTGGATTCGCCTCAAAGACCGATTTGCCCTCGAACATTGGCACCTCCCGCGTGAATATGCCGCGATTGGTGACCGGGCAGAATACCGGCACGCCGTACTCACGGCCGACCTCAAAGTCCTCGGGACCGAATCCGGGGGCTGTGTGTACGAGACCTGTGCCGTCCATTACGGTCACGTGGGTGCCGGTCACGACGGCGTGCATATACTTCTCATTATGCTCTTGGTGCCACGGGATGTCCTTGAGGAACGGATGTATGTACTTCCACCCGAGCATGTCGGACCCCTTGACCCGTTTCTCAACCTCGTAGTCCTCTATGCCCGCCTTAGACATCACGGTCTCGACGAGGTCCTCAACTATCCACCACTTCTCCTTGCCCACATCCACGAGCACGTACGTATAGTCCGGATGCACAGACACCATCTCGTTGGATAGTAGGGTGAAAGGCGTTGTTGTCCAAATGACCAAGTACTCGCCCTTCCTGTCTTTGAGCTTGAACTTGACATAGATTGATGGGTCTTCTTTGGTCTTGTAGCCCTGCGAGACCTCGTGCGCGGAGAGTGCAGTGACACACCGAGGACAGGTTGGTGTAACGCGGTAGCCCCGTCCCAGAAGGCCCTTCTCACTGGCGACTTTCAGGAAGTACCACACGTGTTCTATGTAGTCGTCTCTTCGCGTCTGATATGCCGAGTCATAGTCAAGCCACAGTCCCAGCCTCACGGAGTCCCGCACCCACCGGTCAAGGTAGAAGTCCACAAGTTCCTTACATTTCTTTACGAAGAGATCGAGGCCCAGGGTCTGCTCTATCTGCCCCTTCTCAGCGATGCCCTCTTTTCTCTCAACCTCAAGCTCTACGGGGAGGCCCTGCATGTCCCAGCCGCCCCGCCTCCACACATTGTAGCCCCTCATAGTCATATAGCGGATCTGCGCGTCCTTCATTGCCCTGCCGCGGGCGTGACCGACATGCATGAACCCGTTGGTCGTGGGGGGGCCCTCAAGGAAGTTCCACCTCGGGCCGTTCTCTCTGAGTTTCACGGTCTTGGTGTAGATGTCATTCTTCTGCCAGAATTTGAGTATCTCCGTTTCTACGGCGACCGGGTCGTATCTCTTTGCCAGTCGATTCATCATAGACTCCTCGCTCCAGATCTGCTACGGGACCCACAGTGAGTATAGAGATGACACAGAAACAACGTGGGCGAGACTGTGGACTGAGAATGTGCTCGTCCTGAGGATTCATCTTCGAGAGTGAATTTGGCAATCCATCCTGTCTCACCTATGGGTCCTGCTCCTCCACGCGACTTTCATCTTAAAAAGGGTTAGGCTAGGTGTGGTTGACCAGCACTACTGTGGTGGGTCAGGGCGAGAGCCCAGTCATCTCGAAAAGGTTTTATCGTGTCGGCTTTCTGTTGGTATTTATCCTTCAACGGGAACGCGGACGGAGGATTGAAACGAGTATGAATATGAAAGTGGCACTCAAGCGTGCACTAGCGGTTGCACTCATTGCAGCCATGCTATCGCCTCTCATCATCGGTACCGCACCCGTTGTAGCCCAAGCGAACAAGACTATAGTCTTCGATATGTCTCACGGCCAAGGCAACCCTGCCACCTGGGACATCGATCAGGATCTGGCCAACAATCTCACTCAACTGGGCTACACTGTGGTGTGGGCTTACGGAGGAATCAATGACTCGATACTTGCCAATGCTGATGGCCTTGTGATTGGCTCATTGTATGGCGAGTCGAACACCTTCACCTCCTCTGAGGTGTCCGCAATCGCTGACTGGTTCAACTCAGGCGACAAGTTCCTCTGGGTTGCATATGACTCAGACTACAGTGGTGCCTACATAAACGACAACATGACACTGATCCTCGAGGCTGTCGGTTCTCACGTCTACGGTGAGCCGACCTCTATTGAGGATCCCGACTCGAATTGCGGTGCCGGCTACAGACCGGTGGCCAACACGACGAGCGATGATCCGTTTGTCGCTGACATCGTGGAGGGCACCTCCAAGGTCCTGATGCATGGACCGACACTCCTCTACGGCAGCAACAGCGACAATCCGGGCGAGAACGTCAACCCGGTCGCGCTTGAGACCGAGAGCATCGAGAACGTCTACCCTGTTCTGTACTACGGCGCGTCGGCCACGATAGTGGACCATGACCTGATTGCACCGTACGCTCACGACGAGGGCGACACCGGCTCATTTGTAGCCATGACCGTTGAGGTCAATGCTGGCGAGACTGGTGACGGTGTCATTGTGGTCTCCGGTGCATCGCCCTACGGCGACTACAGGCCGATGTCCGCCTGGGAATACAAGAATGTCACTCTTGATGGCTACAATCTTGTGAAGAACGCGATTCACTTCGGCATGGAGTACCCACCTCCGGCCGGAATCAGTCCGATGCTCCTCTATGGCGGCATTGGCGCTGTAGTCATCATTGTGATAGTGGTGGCTCTCGTCGTCAAGAGGCGGTAGTAGATTGAAGAGGCCTCAAAGGCCTCTCCCCTCTCTTTTTCTTGTCACTGAACTGGCTGTTTCGTTCATCGGGAGAATCTGTCACTAGCGCTATCCCCTCTGAAACGCGGGAATGAAAGCAGGAGATATTCTTTCCCAAGAGGTCCCTGTGACGTTTCACTTAATAGTTAGTGAGCTCCCTAGACCACTATGACACGAGCATCGCTAGTTCTCCTGATACTCGTACTGATCACACCATTTCTAGTAGTATCCCCCACTGTCACTCCAGCCAGGGCGTGGGGAACTGCAACTCACAACTACATCGACACGGCGGCAATCAACGCACTCTCCAACGATAGCTGGCGCGCGGCCTTTGACTACTATTCCCCAGAGGTGATCACCGGAGGAGCTATTCCTGACCAGTGGCAGGACTGGGACAACCACCTGTACTATCCCGAGACTGGCGAGCACAATGCCCCTGCAGCAGCCGCCCATTGGTTCGAGATGGCGAGAGCAAACTTCACCTTGGGGAACTGGGAGGAAGGATTCTTTGCCGCAGGGGTGATGAGCCACTACGCTGTAGATCCGTGCATTCCGGTACACACTGACGAATGGTGGGAGGGTCATCCGGCCTATGAGCACGACATCAACAATCACCTACAGGACTTCGTGTTACCATCACCTGCCGAGAGAGAGGTGACAAACGTCTCCCAGCTTGTGGTCGACAACGCTACGTACGCTCACCAGTACTACGACATAGTGTACGACGCCTACCCGACATCCGAGTCGACGGCGCTTGACACGAACTCGACAATCTGGGATCTGACGGTGGACTGCCTGTCAATGGCAGTGAACGCCTGCACCAGCCTGTTCTACACCCTGACTATTGGACTTGACGCACCAGACGTGACATCAATACTCGACAAGGTCGCGGTCATTGACTATGCTCATTCCAACGACTACACCACTGACAAGCTCACAGAGATTGAGGACACCCTCAACCGACATGGGTTCGAGGTGCGTCATCAGGATAGTGCATTCACTGCAGCGGATCTTGCAGACGTTGACCTCATCATTGCCACATGCGGACTGGATGAATACACAACTGCCGAGCTTCAGGCTATCTCGGACTGGGCCGCATCGGACGACAAGGGAATGTTGCTCGCTGGACGCGGCGACTACTCGACCTATCAGGATGTTGCCAGGCCCAACCAGATACTCGAAGCAATTGGTTCCAACATTCGTTTCAATGATGACAACGTCTACATGGAAGGAACCTACAACCCATGGTATATAGACCTCTACGAGATTCCTGCGCCATCCGAGACCCTCAACCTCACCTTTGGCGTTGAGAGTATGACATTCTTCTCGCCCGCAAGTCTATACTTTCTTGATGAGCGCCCGGTACTCCCACTGATCTTCTGTGACCCGACTGGGTATCAGACCGATCAGAATCCGCCAGCTCCTGTCCGTGTGTACGATGACACCCAAGACGGCGAGAACGGCGTTCAAATACCTGTTGCTGCGGTCGAAGAGATTGGTGGACTGCGACTTCTTGTCACAGGTACCACAATCTTCAGCAACTATGACTACTCGAAGGACTTCGACAATATCCAGTTCGTGGAGAACTTCCTTGACTGGGTTCGTGACAGCCGCTTTGTGCATAATATCTCTACTGATGTTGATGAGATAGGGCCATGGATTCGGAACATGCAGTGGACACCGAGCCCGGCTGCTCATGACTCGCCGATAACCGTCACGGCGACCGTCAGCGATGTGAGCGGAGTTGGTGGTGTCAACCTGACCTACACTGTCGACGGCACTTCCGCGACCCTTGTGATGTCAAACACTGGAGACAACACGTACTCTGCAGAGATTCCTGACCAAGAGGCTTTGTCGTCTGTCGTCATCAGCATCACGGCAGTAGACGGCGTCGGTAACGTGGCAATCCGTGCCTCATACACGATTGAGATTGGGGCGGCTACCACTGGCACGACTGGCACGAACACCACTACAACGGAAACTTCGCCTGGAGGAGGTCCTGCCTTCGGCTCACAGGCCATCCTCATTGGGTCGATTGGCGCAGTCCTCCTTGTCCTTGCACTGGTCCTCCTGCTCAGAAGGAGAGGATGATTGACGGAACGGTTGGGGCAGTCTGTCCCCCGTTCTATCCATTTCTTTTTCTTGCCAGTCCCGTTGTCGTACGAGCGAAAATCCGACCGTCTATTACATAAATCGAGGGCGAATCGGTTCATCAAGATTCATAAGCATTCTCGCATATGCATTCTATGGAGAAGTAACTGGAGAGTAGCGGAGAATGACCGAGGCCGCAGAGCGAGATGTCCGCGATATGGAGATCTATTCGGACATCCTGCGCGCATTTGGGTGGGCCATTGTTGAGTTTGAGGACACACTCTATAGAAAGTACTTGATGATGTCATCACGTCACTCTCTCACACCTCGGGAAGAGTTCAACAGGCATCTCCTCCGGATGCATGCCAGAGGTTACATCTCGCCGCTGAAACTACACGGCCACAAGGCGTGGAAGAAACTCGTGGTCGAGGACCGTTCAGATGACTCCCTTGTCGGGAGGAAGATTGAGACAGTCCCTGAAGCACCTGAGAAGAAACCCCCACACCGCAGATATGTAGTGAGCGACTCGATGATACTTGCGGATGACATCCTTCGAATGATGAAGACAAAGATGTACCCCGAGAGAGACATCGAACTCGTACGCGACATCCTTCGCCAGCACGCCTCGGAGATGCGTCGTGCACTATGCAAGTCGCCAGAGTCCCTACTGAGGTACGTTGATGCCCACGTAC
Source organism: Candidatus Thorarchaeota archaeon (assembly GCA_029855935.1). GTDB lineage: Archaea > Asgardarchaeota > Thorarchaeia > Thorarchaeales > Thorarchaeaceae > B65-G9. The sequence continues at coordinate 272,015 of JAGSHN010000012.1, forward strand.
CATCGTTGAGGAAGACAATCGAGACAATCCTCCGTTCGAAGGGCGAGGATGTTCTCATGCTCAGTCTGCGCCTGATTGAAACGCGAGCAGTGTAGTCACTTTGACCCGGTCTCAGGTGGCCCATATCTGAGTGGTTGTCAGCCAGCTAGTAAGACCTGTTCACAAGCATCTCTGACAGGTCCAGCAAGAACTGCTTGTACATCTCATTGAGCGGCGGGTCTGCTCTCTCAAGTGCGTTCTGTCCCCTCTGCAACAGGTTTCTCATGATCTCCGCTGTCGCGTCCAGAGCACCGCTCTCTCGGAAGACCTCTCTCACCCTGTCGACTTCCTCCGATGTCATACCACGCTTACCGAGCAGCGCGTCAAGAGTGGCACAGTGTTGCTTGTTTCCGAGGCGGTATGCCTGGATGACCAGCATTGTCTTCTTGCCCTCCCGGATGTCTCCCTCAGCGGACTTTCCAGTGACCTTCTCTTCCCCAAAGCTTCCGAGAATGTCATCCCTAATCTGGAAGGCCTGGCCCACAGTGATGCCGAACTCCGAGAGCGCGGCCTTCTGCTCTGCGGATGCGCCTCCTATTGTGGCCCCCATCAGGAGAGACCTCTCGAAGAGAACTGCAGTCTTGAGCCTGATCATCTCAAGATATGTTTCCGCTGTGGCGGACGGATCATTGACCATATTCATCTCAAGGAGGACACCATCGGCGAGCTCCTGGTATGCGGTGTGATATAGTTTCATGCACTCAAACGCCACTTCTGGAGGAAGTTCCGAGGCGGTGATGACCTGAGGGCCCATATTGAGTAGAGAGTCGCCACCTAGAACTGCCATGGCCATTCCAAAGTCGACAGCCCTCTCGGGATCGTCCCTGGCATTCTTCAGGTACCACTCTCGGTACAGAGCATGGAAGGTGGGTCCGCCCCTTCTGACCTCATCGTGGTCAATCAGGTCGTCGTGCAGGAGTGACCCGTTGTGCAGCATCTCCATTGCACACGCAGCCCTGTACAGATGCTTCATGTCCACTCCCTCTCGCACCGCCTTGTAGGCGCTGACAACCATCACAGGACGGAGTCGCTTTCCGCCGCGCATCAGGTACTCTCGTATGTTTGAGTAGTATAGGGCATGTACCGGACTGAGCCTCTTGGCCTCTTCTATACGCATCGTGAGGTACTCATCAAGTGCACTGTTCACCCGCTCAATCTCGCTCTTCATCAGGCTGTCGAAATCCGCCAAATCGTAACCTCACTTCTTTCTACAAGCCACCAGCAGCCTTGCCACCTTTTTTAGCCTTTCGAGGAATGTCGAACAATAGTTCACAAAGGAACGATTGGCGGCTACCGGTCCTCAGGGTCACTCAGACGTAGAGCGTGCCTCTGAGCATGACTACACCCGTCCCGCTGACCTTCACCTGCTTTATCTCGCTTGAGTCGCCTTGGACCTCCACATAGATCTTGCCCGGCCTCTGGACGAAGTGGCCCTGTTCAACCACTATGCTCGTCACTGGTATAGTGACATCGAAGAGGCCGTACTTGATGAGATAGGCGCCCATGCTCCCCGCCGCAGACCCTGTGACAGGGTCCTCATTGATTCCAAGTGTCGGGGCAAAGTGTCTGACGTGGACATCAGATGTTGGCTCAAGAGTTTCTCTTGTGAAGACCTGTACGGAGACCCAGTCTGCATCCTTTTGCAGCTCAACAAGCCGCGGCCAGTCCGGCCGTACGCGTTCGAGCGCCTTCATAGTGCTGACAGGCACCATGAGCTGTGGTGTTCCTGTGCTCACAGTCTGCACAGGATAGGGCGACATTATGTCCGCTAGGGTGAGACCAAGTGACTCTGCGACGTCCTTGGGGTCATAAGTTCTCAAGAACTTCGGACTCTCGTGCGTGACCTGAACTTCGTGCAGGCCTGATGTTTCATTCTTGATGACCTCTACCTCGAGAACGCCCGCGAGGGTTTCAAGGGTGTACAGGTTGACATCCCTGACTACCTCGATGAAGCCCTCGTGTGCCAGTGCGGTGAACCCGGCGACCGTGAGGTGCCCCGAGAACGGGACCTCTCCGCTGGGTGCCATGAACCTGAACATATAGTCTGCTATCTCGGAGTTGTATACGAACACGCACTCCTCAGCTGGTGTTTCTTGGACAATCTTCTCAATTGCAGAGCTCCTCAGCCTCTCAGCTCCAAGTACCACGAACCCTGGGTTTCCCCCAAAGGGCCGATCCGTATACGCGTCCACCTGCAGGACAGTTATCTCCTGTCGATATCTCATTCCTCTTGTCGCCGAGTCTAGCTGTGGTGCCCCTGGCTAATTAACACTCGCCATGGACCTCAAACCAGCGACCATATGAGCGGACGGAGGATTCGGACATCGAATCAAAACGGAGATGAGGGAAAAGGTGGCGGGTCGTGGGTAATCGGTAGGAGGGGGAGTTTCGTAATTGAGGGCATGTAACGAAAAACTAGCCCACGCACCCGCCTTTCTTAGGCCGCATTTCTCTCTTTTTCACTCACCCTCTCGTTTTCTCTTACCATCATAATGTCTACTTTTTCCTACTTAAGGCTACCGCACTGCCTTCTTTGTTGCAATAATGGCGACAGTGCAGCCTCGTAGGACCTGTTGTGCATCAACAATCTTTATGTCCTGCCGAGCGGCGAGGGGGCGTGCTGGTGCACATATGTCGCGTCGAACTATGCTGGTTCTGTCCTGGATAGTTTCAGGCCTGCTCATTGTCACGATGGTCATGCCGACGCAGCAGGCGGCACAGGTGGGGCTGCAACCTCCCCTCGCCAACATCATGATGACATCATCCTTCGAACCCGCAAGGATTCTGTTTGATGAGAGTCACACTGCCAATGCCAGTAGTCTCTGGGCGCCAGGCAACGCCTCGCTATTCAGCTGGATGTTGGGCGTCAACGGTTACAACTCGTCGACTAACTTTGACGAACCTCTGGACTCTGGCATCTTGGCATCGTACGATGTCCTTGTCATCTTCTTCCCGATGAGGCCACTGTCTTCCAGTGAGATCTCGGCTGTGCACTCGTTTGTCGAGAACGGCGGTGGTCTTCTTATGGTCGGGGTTGACGGACAGAACTGGTGGGGCTTCTCCTCGACTAATCTCAATCCTCTGGCACAGGACTATGGGATACAGTTCAACATGGATCAGATAACGGTTGAGACGACGGACTTCGAGGACCACAACATCACGACTGACGTCTCGACGCTCTCTCTTGACGCCGACCAGCTCTGGGGTTGCTCTCTCGACGTGTCCTCACCTGCTCAGGTGGTTGTCCGGGCAGACGGGAAGCCCGTGGTTGCGGTCTCTGGGTCAGGACTGGGGCGTGTCGTAGCTGTTGGCTCCCCCGCACCGTTCCTTATGTACCGAAAGGGGGCGAGCAGCGTTGGCCCCTCACACTTCCAGTTCAGCCTCAACGTGATCGACTGGTTGGCAGGCAATCCACAGCGAGAGGCTGAGGTACCAGAGATCGCCACAATAATAGTGGGAGACGGTCCATCACTCACGGCAGAGGAGATTGAGGAGTACCACGCCTTTGTGGGGCTCTACCACGATCACACAACGCACAGTGATGGCCAGAACACCGTCGAGGAGATGCTTGAGGCTGGTCTGAACAAGGCTCTCGATTTTATGATACTCACCGACCACTCCTATGACAAACCTGCTCCGAAGGGTGGAATGACCGGCGGTGCTGCCGCGAGGGCCATTGCAAACCGCTATGGTCTGGACATCGTGGAGATCCCGGGTGCCGAACTCTCATCTGTCCTTCACACCACGGGATGGCCGCTGCAGCACAACGTCTACACCTCCGACCAGCAAGAGGCTGTCGATGGCATCCATACCCAAGGCGCTCTGGCCACATTCGCTCATCCTACGATTGATCCTAGATATGCGGCGGGCTATGTGAGATATTACGACTATGGTTTCGATGCAATCGAGGTTGACAACTCGGGCTTCTTCTACGGAGATGGTGAGGATGGCTACTCGAAGAACTTCCTAGGTGCAAGTGACGGTCATCGGGCGTCACTTGTTGGCCTCATGATGAATGTGGCCTTTGTAAAGAATCCAACAGGTCCTCACGGTACGGTGACGGCCGCAGACCTGATGGACGCAGTCCGGAACAGACGCATTGTCATTCTCGACCGCTTCAACAACCTCGTCTATGGCCAGCGTGTCTGGGTCGAACGCTATCTCGAGATGACGGATGAGGCGGCCTCAGCAATTGGGTCTACGGAGTCGCTGTTGACCTCTCTTGAGGACAACGGAGTCTCGGTGGGGCTGTCAAGGTACTATCTTGAGGCAGCCAGAAATGCCCTCGACTCGTGGAATCCGGCACGTGCGCTGAGGTACATCGCCAACGCCACATCGGAGATTGCACTCAATCTTGACCTAAGCTTTGCCATTCCCAACTACGTGGAACCGAACAGCAACTTTGAGCTCACAATCTCGCTTGAGAACAATCTCACAAGCACAGTGTCCATCAACACGACAGTCTTCGCCATGTCGAGCGTGACCCCTGACCCTGTGAACCAAGTCGCCACAGTCGAGGCAAAGTCGTCGACCTCCATCGTGCGTCAGTGCATGACCGACTCCTCAGGCATTGCGACATTCTGGCTGAATGTCCCATCAATCGATGCTGGCGCCTATCTGATGCCGGTGCTCCTCCGCAAGCGCCTGCCGATAGACAACGTCACGTGGACTCTTCGCAGCGACGACGACGGGTATAGGGTCGAGATTCGATGGTATTCGGACTCGGAGGCCAAGACTATGGTCCAGAACGCATACATCCACTACAATGACGGCTCTGGAAACACCAGTCAAAAGATGGAGCGCGACTGGAACTGGTTCACGGCTGTTCTCGGCCCGTATCCTGTGTCCACAGAGATAGTATTCCACATTGAGATCGTGGACTTCACAGGTCAGTCGACCAATCTACCTGAGTACAATATGACAGTTGGCCCCACCACCTCGGGCCCACCATCCGGCCTGCTCGGCACTCTGTCGAATCCTCTGGTCCTCGGGGGAATCGGTGCCGCAGTGGTGGTGTTAGTCGCAATGGTAGTCATCGTGAAACGGAAGCATTGAGCAAGCTGTGAGTGACCGGACGCATGGAGATGCGTTCGGTCAACACTTAATTTATGCGAGCGCCATCAATAGGCCATAGACCGCGACCGAGGGATATGTGTTGAGTACTCTGGATGAGAGACCATTGGGCAAGCTCTTTGACCTTGTGCTCCAGGTCCTGTGGCAGGATCAGCTCCAGGTCTGGCAGGAAATACGCAAGCGGCTCGACTCGGAGGGCACCGACGCTGTGCGCTCAGCCTTCGAGGAGGCCCGAGGCCGGCTGCTGAACGACGTACTAGAGGATCACATCGAGGTACGGTGGGGGATGAACCTCTGTCCCCTGTGCAATGACAGCAATGTAGAGAAGAACGGTATCGCCTATGTTGCGCCCAACGGTGATGGCCTTGAGTTCAATCAATGTCTGAACTGTAGGATTGGCATACTCTATGCGCTCGTTTCTGCAAATGCGACAATGGACACCTACACAATAGGTCTTGGTGCTCCCGACCAGTTCAATGGCATGAGTTTCTACTGGGACGCTGTTGTCCCCACCGAACTGGGACAGTTTTGGCCGCTCTACGAGATTATCCAACAGGGCCAATGGCTTGGTACGGTGTCCTTTGACGAGAGCGTGAGTCCGAGATATCTCCCCTTCTCCTCGATGAAGCATGGAGTACCTCGTGGGTCCGCTGATCCTTGGACCACTGACATCCCGGATGACGTGAGAGCAGCGATTGACGAGTTTCTGGTTGCAGCGCGTCATCAGGTGGAAGTGGCACTGGCCCTTCGGCCATAGTCTGTCTGCTGGTGAGGCTGTTGCCATCGGAGAAGCTGGTCAGGGATCGAATACCGGACATCATTAGACGCAATGGTGACCAGCCTGTCGTACGGAGGGCCCGCCCTGAGGAACTGGACCTTCTGCTGCGAGAGAAGATTGTCGAGGAGGCCCAGGAACTACTCGCATCAGGTGCGAACGAAGAGATTGCAGACATCCTAGAGGCCCTCTATGCTCTGCTGGAGCACAGAGGCGTCACGCGGGCGGAGGTCGAGACGCTGCGCCTCAACAAGGAGCGAGCACGTGGAGGCTTTCGGGAGGGATACGTGCTGGAGATGCCCGACGAGAGTGAGATCTGACTTTCCCCTCACATCACTTATCATACTCTGAATCATCGGACAAAGGTTATATCCTGTCACGGCCCGTGTTGTGACAGTTACCACTCCGTTCAGTGGTGGTATTGTATAACGATTGTGGAGAGTCACAAGCATGGAGATCAAACTCGAACCAATTCCTCCGCAGCCGCTCTCACACACCTATGGCGGCAAACCCATCTCGAGATATAAGATACAGAGGTACGAACCGCATACCCTGCCCTACACCACTCAGTCGATATGTCCTGAATGTCTCATGACTGAGGACAGTGTCCACGTGATTGACGCTCTCATCTATGAGGAAGACGGCAAGGTGATGATGAAAAAGACCTGCGAGAAGCATGGGGAGTTCATCGATGTATATTGGGGCGATGTCGAGATGTGGCGGAGGGCCCAGAAGTACTGGTTCAAGTCAGTGGGCCTCGACAACCCGCGTACGGAGACCGTCAACGGCTGTCCGAATGACTGCGGGCAGTGTCCCGAGCACAAGTCGCACACAGCACTGGCCCTACTAGATGTCACAAATAGGTGTAACCTGCGTTGCCCAATCTGTTTCGCCCACGCTGCGGAGTCAGGAACCGTCTATGAGCCGACTCCCGAGGAGGTCATAGAGATGTTGAAGAACCTCCGCAGCAACCTGCCAGTTCCGGCTCCTGCCATCCAGTTCGCGGGCGGTGAGCCGACCGTGAGCAAGTATCTTCCACAATACATTCGCTGGGCCAAGCAGGTTGGCTTCCGTCACGTGCAGATTGCAAGCAACGCCATCCGACTTGGTCGGAGCCTGGAGTACACAAGAGAGCTCAGGGAGGCAGGACTATCGACCGTCTACATGCAGTTTGACGGAGTCACCCCTGAGCCGTATCTTGCAGCCAGAGGCACAAACCTGCTGCCAGTCAAGCTTCAGGCCATCGAGAACTGTCGCCAAGTCGGGCTTGACTCACTTGTCCTCGTACCCACTGTGGTTCGAGGTGTCAACGATGACCAGCTTGGCAGAATCATCGAGTTTGCTGTGGAGAATCACGATGTCATCAGATGTGTCAATTTCCAGCCTGTCAGCATTACTGGTCGAATCGACTATTCGCAGCGTCGTGAGATGAGAATCACAATCCCAGACTGCATCCATCTCATTGAGGAGCAGACTGGTGGCAAGATTCCCGCATCTGCTTGGTACCCCGTTCCCTCAATGATGCCGGTCGGTCGTGCGATTGGCCTGATGAAAGGCTCCCCGCAGCTTGAGCTCAGCTCGCACTTTGCCTGCGGGATGTCGACCTTCCTCTGGGTCAACGAAGACGGTACGTACGAGCCGATAACGAACCTGATCAACGTTGACAAGTTCATCGAGATACTGTCCGACATTGCAGATCTCTTCGCCGAGGGCAAGAGGGCTGCCAGTGCGCGAGCGAAGGCCAAACTGGCGGGTAGCGTGCGGCACATCAAGCGTAAGGGTCTCATCAAGGACCTGTTGAACGCGTTCCTCTCACGCGGCGACTATGACTCGTTGTCGAAGTTTATGGAGCGCGTCATTATGATTGGTATGATGCACTTTATGGATCCATACAACTTCGACCTCGAACGTGTCCAGCATTGCGACATCAACTACTCGGTGCCGGATGGCAGGATAATCCCATTCTGCACAATGAACACGATTCACCGTTCGAGAATTGAGAAGAAGTTCGCCGTGACCATAGACGAGTGGCGCGCACGGCACAGACCCGACAAAGTTGAGGAGGACAGCATCTCCAACCCATTCCAGGGTGTCGAGTGATCGTCATTCCTCTCCCTCTTCTTTCTTTGTGTGAGCCAGCTTGAGGGATATGTTACGCCGCATGCCTCACACGTTCTTGTGCGTGGCTTGTCCCTCTACTACTCCCTTCAGACACTTCACTCTCCGTCTAGCTGGCGGTGAAGATGGTGTACCATATCCAGCGCAGCAGTGATTCTCAAGCAGCTCCGTGAGAGCGAACGCCGCCCCGCGTGGTAACAAGACTCCTCTTCAGGCCCACGTTGGTCTTGCTCTGTTCTCGCGCAATCCTTAATTACTGCGGTGAGTCCACACTCCACGTTCACCATCACTGTTGAGTCCGAGCAGGGGCATAAGAAATGAGCGAGTTTGAGCCTGTCAAGAATACCAGGAACATAATCCTGGCAGTTGTTGTGATTGCCGTCATCGGCGTGGCCGGTGTTGGCTTCATCTTCTTTGGTGGACTTGGTGGCCCGACCACAACCACCAGCACCGAAGAGGAAGGGAATGTTCTTACGATTCTGACCAGGCACGAAGTTGCCATCCACAGAATATACGAACGGGCATTCCTAGCCACCGACTATGCCCAGGAACACGGAATCACTGACATAGTGTGGAAGACACCCTCTCCCGAGTACTGGGATGACCTCATTGATGCGGGTCAGATTGACGTCTGTTGGGGTGGCGGCCCTACGCTCTTTGACCAGCTAATGCGTGACAATCGTCTTGCTCCTCTGACCAGCGATCTGATGCAGCAGGCTGCAAGTCGTGTCAACGACTCCATAGCAGGCGCTGACATGAAACGATACGACTCACAGGGGCGCCTTATGTGGATTGCAGCTGCAATCTCATCGTTCGGGTTCACTGTCAACCACAAGTTCCTTGATGATCACAGTCTGCCTGTGCCTCACACGTGGACCGACCTTGCGGACCCGGTCTATGGGAGTCTCCTGCCCACTGTACCGACCATAGCTATGGGCAACGCACCCGACACCACATCCAACACTCGAATCTACGAGATCATCACTCAGGGACTGGGCTGGGACACCGGATGGGTCACGCTTGCCCGGATGGCGGGGAGCGCACGGATCTATCTCGGCTCTGTCGAGACGCAGTCGGCTGCAGAGACTGGACAGGTTGGAGTGTCTATGTCCATCGATTTCTACGGTTATACTACGCAGGCAAAGAATCCCGACTGTGAGTACATCCTTCCTGAGGGCCAGACCATAGTCAACGGTGACCCGGTCGCCATTGCAGCTACCACCTCTCACCAGGACTGGGCAGAAGGCTTCGTCGACTGGCTGCTCACACCGTACGCTCAGTCGCTGTGGCTGAACGAGGAGATCCTCCGAATGCCCGTTATGCGCGAGGCGTTTGACACACCTCTCGGCCAGCAGAATCTGCAGATGTATGCGACATTCAACAAGACCGTGAAGAATGTCGGAATCGACTTCAACGACACTCTGTCACTTGAGACCAATGCAGCGTTTGTGAAGTACTTCGAGTCTGTTTTCACCGATGCTCACACCGAGCTTGTGGACTGCTGGACCACGATAGTCCAGGCCTACTATGACGGCCATCTGAACGAGTCGGAGCTGGACTACTATGCTGGCCTGATGGGCAATCCCGTGACCGTGCAGGATCCAGACACAGGAGAGTTCCATCAGTTCACAATCGAGTACGCGACATCGATAAACAACAAGATGATCTACGACAGCGTCTTCGCGTCGGAGATCCATGCACGGTGGACAGCCGCAGCAAAGGTCCAGTATCAGAATGTGATGCAGCAAGTTCAGGCATTGATATCATAGGAAGTGCGACCTGTATTGAGCTATTGAGGAACAGCCAATGACAACCGGCGAACAGCTCCAGTCGGAGGAACTCGTGGAGTCTGAGGACCTCATACCCGACACTCTGAGCACTCGCGTTCGAGAGGCACTTCTAGCCCTGCCCGGTGTCGTGGCCCGCAGGGCGAGAAGCTTCGTGGGGCGAGTCGGAGCTGCTCTCCTGCGTGGGCTACGTGGCCTTGTCGCAATCCTCAGGGACCCCCGGGCTGCCGTATCACGCGCTAGGGAGCGTCTTCATGCCTCCGTACGTTCTCTGAGGCAGGAGCTGGACACGATGTCAATTGCCCAGTTGGTGGGTGTCGTCGGAGTCTTTGGCCTGTTCCTCGTGGCCCCTCTTTTGAGCGTCGTGCACTTCTCATTCACCGACCCTCATACGGGGTCCCCCACCCTCGCGCATTTTGTGCGTCTCTTCAGTGACACCAACATCTGGCCCTGGTACTATGATGCCGTCAACCAACGATGGGAGTTCTTCATAGACCTACGGACTGTCCAGTTCGCACACGGTGTTCTCACGATTCAGGGCTGGGACTTTGGAGCCATCATCAACTCCATCTATGTGGCAATCATTGTGACTATATTCTCTGTCCTGCTCGGCGTATTCTTCGCCTTTGTCATCGCCAGATATGACTTTCCGGGCAAGTCAGTTGTACGCACCGTTCTCATCTTTCCGATTCTCGCGACACCCTTCGTTGGTGCAATCGGAGTGAGATATTTCCTTGGTCTCAATGGCTTCTTCAACAACCTGTTCTACACTCATCTCGGATGGTGGCCCTTTGCCATCGAGCTTCGTGGGCTGGCCGCGATCATATTCATTCAGTCCCTCTCTTTCTTCTCTCTCGTATACCTTAATGCCTACTCGTCATTCATGAGTATTGATCCTTCACTAGAGGAGCAGGCCGAGAACCTGGGGGCAAGAGGGTTCAAGCTGTTCCGAACTATCACCCTTCCTCTTGCGATGCCCGGAATCCAGGCTGGCGCAATACTGACGTTCATCCTCAGCATCGAGGACCTAGGAACGCCTCTCGTCTACTACGACGACCCACAGGCACGGAAGACACTTGCCTTTCAGGTCTTCTCTAGCATCGCAACACAGTCCGGCACAATAGACCCGAAGGGGCCTGCCATAGGGATAATCCTGCTGGTCTTCGCCCTCATCGGTTTCCTCGTGATTCGCAAGTACGCATCTCTGCGTTCATACGAGGCCGGTACCAAGGGTGGTCAGTGGAATCCACGTACTCGTCCTCTGAGTATCCCGGCCACGGTCCTGCTCTACGTCCTGCTCATCCCATCACTCTTCCTCGCTCTCATACCACAGATTAGCGTCATAGTCCTGTCTCTTGCGAAGGAATGGCCCACAACATCGCCACTGCCCTCTGTCTGGACACTAGACAACTATCAAGTATTGTGGGCCTATCAGGATGTCACCCGGTCAATCACACTGACGCTACTGTACGGTGCCGTGGCCACGGTAATCATCGTGCTACTGGGCACCAGTGCCGCGTATCTCATCGCACGTACGGACATCCCTGGAAAGACCGCGCTTGACCTGCTTGTCACATCACCAATCGCCCTTCCAGGTATTGTGATTGCCACCGGGTATTTCACACTCTTCTACAACTCAATCTTCTTCCCACCTGGTGCTCCCGCATTCCTCATAACGATGTCATATACGGTGCGTAAGTTCCCGTTCACTGTGAGGGCAGCGTACGCAGGGCTTCTGTCGACACCTGTGGTGTTGGAGGAGGCCTCTATGAACCTTGGCGCCACCAAGAATCAGACGTTCTTCAAGATTACTATGCCCCTGATTGGTGTGAGTGTTCTTGCTGGCTCTCTGCTGTCATTTGTCTATTCTGTCAGCGAGGTCAGCACTAGCCTGATACTCGGCAGCGTGGGCCGTGAGCAGGCACCTATGACGTTCTGGACATACGAGGTATTGCGTCTTGGTGGGACAATGGGCGGCTACTTCCACGCAGCCTGTCTGGGCGTCCTGATGATGGCGCTACAGATGGCGGTAATTACAATTACCAACAAGATACTTGGTGCAAGATCCTCAGCAATCACTGGCATATGAGGTGTTAATCTTGGTTGAGATACGGCTGGAGAACCTTCGAAAGACCTTTGGAGATGTTGTGGCGACGGACCAGGTCAACATAGTCCTAGCAGAGGGTGAGCTCTCGACGCTCCTTGGTCCCTCGGGCTGTGGGAAGACCACCCTTCTGCGTCTGATTGCAGGTTTCTACAAGCCAGACTCAGGGCGGATATACTTTGACGACCGCGATGTGACCAATCTCCCCCCATACAGGCGCAACACAGGCATGTGCTTCCAGAACTATGCACTCTGGCCTCATATGTCAGTGTACGACAACATCGCCTACGGTCTGAGACTAAAACGCATCAACGGTATGAAGTACACAAAGGCTGCGATTGACAGGCGTGTCAAGGAGGTCGTCGAGCTTGTGCGCCTCAAGGGTCTGGAGGACAGACACATCCATCAGCTCTCGGGTGGCCAGCAGCAGCGTGTCGCTCTAGCCCGGGCGCTTGTTGTCGAGCCCGACGTGCTACTCCTCGACGAACCACTTTCGAACCTCGATGCAAAGCTGAGGATGGAGATGCGTGAAGAGATCATTCGCATCCAGAAGGAGCTACGCATCACGACCGTGTACGTCACCCATGACCAGCACGAGGCATTGAGCATCTCTGACAAGGTGGCCGTGATGGACCACGGCTACATTCAGCAGTTCGGCCCGCCCCGAGAGATCTACGCTAACCCACAGACGATCTTTGTTGCAGACTTCATCGGCCGGTGCACGTTCATCGACGGAGTCATCAAGTCAATCGGTTCCCACATCGAGGTCAGACTTCCGAATGGCCAGACTGCTCACGGCAGGGCCACGATCCAGGGTTATCCGTTTGAGATTGGTGAGAAGGTGAAGTGTGCCATCCGTCCGGAGTCCCTTCATCTGCAGAGACACACCCCTGAGGACAACGAGATTACGGGCACCGTTGTCCGTACAATCTATGTCGGTACTGCTGTTGAGGTCTACTTCCAGATCGGTGAGATTCACGCTGAGGCGCTTCTGGGACCAGACACAGATGTGTCGCCGGGGGAAGAGATCACATTGTATGCACGACCGACTGAGGTCATGGTGCTGCCACTGGGCGGTGTGGAGGCACTCAAGAAAGTACCTGGCCATCCGCTCTTCAGATCATCAACCTCTACTGCGACGGCTGTGAGTGCCTGATCGTCACAGCGACTCCCCGGTCGAGCGTCAGCATCTCCTCCCCTGTAAGCAGGGCACGTCCCACAGCAAGTATAGTACCTCCCTCGTCCGTGACGAGGACCTCCTCCCCTGCCCTTAGTTCTGGGCTCGCGTTCTTCACGAACTTGGCGAGGGCCGACCTGCCCTCTGCGACGAAGGGAGCCGCCTCATCATTCACGGCTACATAGTATCTCTCCGGGAGTCCCATATCCTCCAGCGCCAACCCCCCCTCGTACGTGGGGATCAGCAGTCCTGTCATAGGCATCATTGTGAAGAGGATGTCCTCCCCCTCCCTGATGTAGCGAATCTTTCCCGTTGCTCGCGACAGTTCAACGTTCCACTGTTCGAGCCTGCCGGTGTCACTGATGCCCCATTGATACGTGAATAGCGCACGGAGCTTTCTGAGTGTCCATGCTCTGTGCCGTACTCCGGAGGCGGTCTTGGTCACGTGTTCTGTGACCTCCGCCGCAGTTTCCAGGGGCGTCATGGTCAGCACCTCCGATACAGCCTCGAAGAGAACCTGGGTCGGAGCGCTTCTTGCGAACCACACTACCTCGTCCGCCTCGATGGTTGTCAGGACCTCAAGGGCTCTCTCGCGTACCGTGTTCAGCGTGTCCGCGTCAAGGTATCTTGGGAAGACCGACTGCTGGACGGGATGAACATGTTCGAACTCCCACGGTACTGCGCCAAAGGGTGTCAGGTAGACGACAATGAGGCGCTCTGGGGTGGTACGCTTGACGAGGTCAACAACCGTGGGAGTAGTCTCCGCAAAGGGTGTATCTGCGAGGTGCGGCACAACTATGACGGTCTCTGTTCTCCTATAGGGGTAGGATGTCATTATCCTGTCGTGTAGCCGATAGTACACTGGAAGATGTGCTGTTTCCGGGCCAGTATAGAACACTGATGTCGTTGTTCCCACAGGATGAGACCTCTCAATCTGATCAGCACGGTGCAGTAGTGTCTGGAGCGCATCGTATAGGCTTGGATGCGATCTTGCCCGTGCCGAAGCGAGCTGCAACAACTCCCCCTCAGCGATTGCCTGCCGGATGCGTCGCATCTCGGCACTTGTGACGTAGAGGTTGTGTCTCATGATTGCTGAGCGTCTCTCGCTCTTGTTCGTTCGTTTCAGCTCTTCTACGGTGGTCGAGCTACAGACTGGACAGTCACACGGAAGCTCCCGCAGGTCTTTGAGATGAACTGTTCCGCTGGTTAGCATCAATCTATCGTCATCGGCGAACTTGGCATAAGACGCTGAGTCAAACAGATCGCATCCGAGCGCCGTCGCCAGCGCGAGAAACATCGGATGCCCACACCCGAAGAGATGCACTGGCCGGTCTGGTGGGAGGTGCCTCTTTGCTGCAAGTGTCACCCTGACAACATCGGAGTATCGATACTGCTCCATCAGAGGCACCACGCCCCCGATTGGATGGACGTCAAAGTCGAGCTGGGCGAGCCGCCTCGCCGACATCTCCCTAAGGTCTGTATAGACCCCTCCCTGGACGGTACCTGCAAGAAGCATATCGCCCTTCTCCGGTACGGACATCTCTCCGCGTTTCAGGGATGTGAGCACGTCGTGCTCGACCTGCTGGCGTCCCACGTCTGGTGCCGAGAACACGTCAAGGATGGTGCCCACATCAGAGCCAATGTCGCGCTGAAAACGCACGATCTCCAGCGGGTCTATCTCCTCTGACGGGAGGTCGTGAAAGTACATCTGGAAGGTCCCCGAGTCCGTCATGACGGGTCCCTCGAAGTCGAGCAGACCGTGGACACCTCTCTTCAGCGCGGTCTCGCGCAGCTCCTCTCGCCGACTGATGATGTACGAGTTTGTTATCACCATCTGGAAACCGAACTCGGATACCAGCTCCGCGGGTGCTATCTCTGAGCGACCGGGGTGAATGACGGGCATTAGTAATGGTGTAGTGACTGTCCCGTGTCGCGTCCTGAACTTCCCTATCCTTGCGAGTCCGTCTTTGGTCTTTATCTCAAAGTCGCTCATTCACGGCACCTCTACGTCGTGGCGGACCGAGCAGGCTGGATAGTTGAGCGTTGTCAGTGTGTTCACTAATCGAACTCCTTAAGACAGTATGCCTCGTCGTGGGTCTTTGATGAACGGAGAGCGAGCACTTCTTGTGCAGAGTCGTGGTCCATCCGATCCGGACCTGATGGACGAGTTTGTGGCTCTCGCAGAGAGTGCTGGGTACTCCGTTATCGGGACAATCGACGTGGTCGGATCCGGATCCGCCCGTTTCGGTATCAGTCGCGGCAAGGTTGAGGAGATTGGCCTGTGGATCGAGGTCAACTCCCCGGACGTGGTACTGTTCTCTCCCGTTCTGAAGTCAAGTCAGATGTATCGTCTGATGGAGGCCTGGGACATTGAGGTCCGCGACCGCACTCAGGTCATTCTTGAGATATTTGACCGACACGCGAGGACGCTGCAGGCAAAGTTGCAGATTGAGGAGGCTCGTCTGCGGTACGAGCTGCCATTCATACGCCATCAGCTAAGGATGCGTCTGCAACGTGAGCACACGGGGGCCCGGCCTGTGGGTGAGCAGATTGGCGCGGGAGAGGACCTGCTGAATCTTCGAGTGATGGAGATTCGCCGTAGGATAGCCAGGATTCGCTCGAAGCTCGACAAGATAGAGAGGGCACAACAGCTGAAGAAGAAGAGTAGGTCGAAGAGCGGGTTCCTCGAGGTCGCCCTTGCCGGATACACCAATGCGGGGAAGAGCACTCTGCACCGTGCGCTGACAGGCTCATCTGTCGAGGTGGCCGACAAGCTCTTCACGACGTTGGGCACAAAGGCGGCACTGCTCAGAGGACTTGACAGACCTGTTGTCCTCAACGACTCTGTTGGATTCATAAGTGACCTGCCGCCGTCGCTGCTCAAGGCATTCAACACGACCCTGATGGAGATTGCAGATGCCGACGTGGTCGTGCTGGTCATAGATGGCTCTGACCCAGTTGATGAGGTACGGAGAAAGACCGTGACCTGTCTCGACACCTTCCGAGAGATCGGGGCCAACGGAATTCCGATTGTCGGGGCGCTCAACAAGGTTGACCTCGTGACGCAGGACGAGGCCGATGCAAAGACTAGGGCTCTTGATGACCTGATCGACACCCTCGTGCCAATCTCCGCCAAGACCCGTCTGGGCCTAGAGCAGCTGCTCAAAGAAGTCGAGGCACATCTGCCGCCTGTGACACGCTACCGTGTCCTCCTACCCTACGGTCACGAGGGGATGTCTCTACTATCGTGGGTCCACGACAACGCACGAGTTGTCTCCGAGCAGTTCAACAGTGGCGGGATTGAGATAGAGGTCGACCTCTCCTACGACCTCGCGCGACGTCTGCTCAAGACATTGCCAGTGGGATCTCTCCAGAGAGTAGACAGTGAAATTCAGCCAATTGACTGAGTGACGCGCTCTCTTCATCCCACCCTATCAGCAATATTCAATCGGAAACACATAAAGCAAGGGCACTCCGACCGAGGACAGGACTGCAAAGGAGTATGAGACTCTGCCGACCAGCCAACTGGAACAACTGCTAGAGAGTGGACACTTCGTCATCACATGCGAGGTCCCCGCACCACGCGGATGCAACGTTGACACGTTTCTCTCTCGAGTCCGGTTGGTCCAACCCTACTGTCACGCCATCAACGTCACGGACAATGTCGGTGCCACTCCATCGATGGACGCACTCGCTGCAGCCCATCTTGTTCTTGATGCGGGTGTCGAGCCCATCCTTCAGATCTCCGGTCGTGACCGCAACAGAATCGCCCTTCAGAGTCTGCTCTATGGTGCCGCGGCGCTCGGTGTGCGTAACTTGCTATTCATCACTGGCGACTATCCGGATCTCGCCACGCATCCGCACGCGAAGCCTGTCTTCGACTACGACTCCGTGGAGGCTCTGAGGATTGCATCGACGCTGATGGGCGGGGTGGACATCAGCGGTGCTGAGATTGATGGCGCACCACAGTTCTTTCTTGGCTCCACCTTCAATCCCTGCGGCGAGCCGTACGACCTTCACCTCATGCGGCTCAGGATGAAGTATGAGACTGGAGCGCGATTCTTCCAGACTCAGGCAATCTTTGACATCAAGAGGTTTGCAGACTTCATGACCCATGTTCGTCCGCTTGATGTCTGGGTAATAGCAGGTGCAATGTTTCTCCGCAGCCTGGAGGTGGCTGAGGCGCTCGCAGCGTTCCCGGGAGTCCGTATCCCCCGGGAGGTCATCTACCGACTTGGAAGGGCAGGTCGGGGCATTGACGACGAGGAGGAGCGACTGGCGGCCGAGGCCGAGGAGGGGATGCGGATTGCTGTGGAAACCGTCAGAGCGCTGGCAGAAGTCCCAGGTGTCAGTGGCATTCATATCATGAGTGTTGGCTGGGTAGATGCAATCCCCGATGTCCTCTCGGAGGCCGGCCTCGTGTCCGCGGTGACAAACAGGAGGTGAAACGGTGTTCATATTTCGGCAGAAGCAGCAAGTCTTCGACTTTGGCGGGATCCGGATTGGTGGGCAGCCTGGCGAGAACCCGACGGTGCTGATAGGAGGGCTGTTCTTCAAGGGCCAAGAGGTGGTGGAGAACACACGGGAGGGCCGGTTTGACGCCGCCCTAGCTGCTCAGTGGTTGTCGCAGGCGCAGGAGATGTCCGAGAGAACCGGTCATCCCCTGATGATACAGATCTATGGACGCACACCCATAGCGATGGAGCGTCATCTCTCGTGGCTGGCCGACAACTTTGATGGACCATTCCTCTTCGAATCAATCAATGCGCGTGCGAGGATCTATGGGATAGAGTATTGTGATGAGAGGGGCCTTGTAGACCGCGCGGTCTACAACAGTGTCAATCTCTCTATGACCTCCGAGGAACGTGAAAGACTGTCCGAGTCGTCCATCGACAAGGCTGTCGTCTTGGGATGGTCCCCTCGGGCGACCTCTCTTGCAGAGCGGATGGAGACAGTCGAGTCAATGGTGAGTGAGGCACGGCGACTGGGTATGAAAAAGATTCTTGTTGACCCGGGGACGCTCCCGGTCGGGGCTGGCTACGGTCTCGAATACCGTACCGTGCTTGCCATAAAGTCCGAACTCGGACTACCCACTAGCCTTGGACCACACAATGCTCCGGCCTCGTGGAGGTTCATCCGTCAGCAGGCCCTAGACACGGAGGTGATCAGGCTGACGACCAGTGTTGCAGCCACCGTGGTGGCTCAGGTACTGGCCACCGATGCCCTAATGTACGGTTCTCTCGCGAACAGCAGAGCCGTGTTCGCATCTGTGGCACTGGTGGGAAACGCCATTGCTGCAGCTGCGGCAGAGGCCCACTATGCAGCTGGACTGGACACATCACTCTTTGAACCACCAACATATGACTAGGAGGAATGCGAGCACTCTTGAGCAGAGAATCAGGACCAGAGCGTCAGTGGCCACCCGCCCCCGGAGACTATGAGGTCGGCGATCCACTGCTCCCCGTGGCGATATGTACACTGGGCAAGAAGATCTCTGTGCCCTCGAAGTATGCCATCATTGGGACCTGCAAGACAGAGAACATAGGTATCGAGAGAGTGATAGTCAACATAGTCTCCAACCCGAACATTCGCTATCTGATTCTCGCGGGGCCTGAGGTCCCGGGTCACAGAACTGGCTCAACACTGAGGAGCCTGTATGACCACGGTGTCGACCCCCACACACGGAGAGTTCTGAATGCACCCGGTGCGATACCATATGTAGAGAACGTTCCTCTTGAGGCCGTCGAACGCTTCAGGGAGCAGATTGAGCTGGTTGATATGATGAACGTGTCAGACCCAGAACGTATCGCTCGACAGGCGGAGGATCTTCTCTCGAGAGGCGCGGAGCCCTTCCCCAAGCCACCCATCTGGGTCGACTTTGGCCATGCGAAACGGGAGCGTCGCGGCAAACAGCCGAGCGGAGATGTCTGGGTCATCCCGGAATACGGTGTGTCAATCGATCCCGCGACCTCTGTCATAGGACGTGGAGCACCGTCTGCGACCGTCCCTGTCGGCAAGGGTCATGTCGTCGTCGAGGTGATCTCCGAAGACGGGGGAACAGTACTCTTCACGAGGGAGGAATGACGGTTGTTTCTCTTTGACAAGGAACAGGCAGTGTTTGACGTCAGAGGTGTACGCTTTGGTGGCTCGCCAGGCGAGTTTCCCACGGTTCTCGCAGGGTCGATATTCTATGATGGTGACAAGATAGTGGAGGATGCCTCCCGAGGAACGTTCGACAGGGCTGCCGCCGAACGATTGATCAGCCTCCAGGATGAGATGTCGGACACCACGGGGAATCCCTGTGTGGTGCAGATAGTATCCTCTTCTACAGAGGCGATTGAGAGGTATATCGACTTTGTTGCCGATGTCACCGATGCCCCTATCATCATCGACTCGACCTCCCATGAGGTACGCATCCGGGGGCTTCGCCATGCTGAGGAGGTGGGCCTGTTCGATGGCGTGATCTACAACTCGCTAAATGTGTCCATCACGAGGGAGGAGATTGAGGCGCTCTCTGAGATCCCGCCCGAGGCCGCTATTGTTCTTGCCTTCAATCCTCAAGATTCCTCGATGGCCGGTCGTCGTGCTGTTCTCGAACAGGGCGTCCATCGACTTGAGAGTGGACTGCTCCAGATGGCCGAGCAACTTGGTGTTCAGAAGCCGCTGATCGACACCGCTATCACATCAATCGGAGCAGGTGCTGGCTCCTCTGTCGCCTTCATCTTTGTCGCAAAGGCCGCCTACGGCCTGCCCACGGGCGCTGGGATCCACAACGCGCCCGCATCGTGGCCGTGGTTGATCAGCTATCGCAAGAAGGACCGCGAGGCATTCAAGACCTGTGACGTTTCCTCAAGTCTGATGGTCCAGATGATGGGTGGAGACTTTGTTCTATATGGTCCAATCAAGAACGCGCCGCGCGTCTTTCCCGTGGCCGCAATGGGTGATGTCATTGCAGCTGAGATGGCTCAAACGGAGTTGGGAATAGAGCCAGCTGAGGGTCATCCTCTGTTTCGGCTCACATAGGAGGCGATGATTGGCATGCCCTTTCGTTTCATCCGGCCACGCGGTCTGAGCACCGCGTCCTTGCGAAGGGGACCCTTCTACGTTGTTGCATCTGTGGAGCTGGGTAACACCACGACCAAGTGCATAATCGTGGCCACGGACCTCCGCAATGGCCGGATGTACGAGCTCGCCAAGGTGGTACGTCCAACGCGCGACGTCCGTCCCCCAGCACCAGACGAAGAGGTGTTCGGCCGCACAGTGGTCGGTGTTCCTCTCACGCGAGAGTCTGTCAGCGAGTTCGTCCGTGACGTACTACTTGCAACTGTCGATCGTGCCCGACTCGACCTGTCACACGACCTACACTTTGTCGTCCGTTCAACAGGTGTGACTGCAGGATTTGCGCGTCCCGAGGAGGTCGGAGAGATGGTGAAGGCCCTTGCCGACGGGTGCCTCTCTGCTGGTATCTCACCACGCCTGATGACCGCCTCGCTGACCCCTGAGAACCTCCCTCCGGGCATCCGGGACTTCACTTGGCTCAGGAAGGTATACTTCGATGGCGCTATCGCAGGTTGTCTGCCGCCCGCTGACACGGGCGTAGTGGCCAACGAGATGGAGGGCGAGCTCGTCACTGCCGGAATCAAGGGCGCCGCTCGGTCTGCTGGGGTGGACTTCCGCAGCCCAGTGATCACATTGGACTTCGGAACGACTCTTGCAGGGCGGGTCACAGATGCCTCCCTTCCTTATGCAAAGACCGTGGGTTCTTTTGCGGGTCTTGCTGGCGCGATTCCCGATGCTCTGGCACGAGGATCCGACCTGGTCGACCCCGAGACTGGTACGGCGCTCGAGCTACCAAGGCCCTCCGGGACCCTAGACGATGGTACCAGTGGTATCGAGGAGGATGTGGAACGGGTGCACGGGTTGATCCGCGTGCAGCGGGTGGCCAAAGGCAGAACTCGATTCGGTACGGTCCCTGTTGATCCCCGTGCTGCAGAGGAGGCTGGACTCGTTCTCGTGGGTGTCGATGTGGGTGACAACGGTTCTGGCCTCGCTGTCCTCACAGAGATTGGTCGCGAGGTCTATGACCGTGGCGGTGTCCGCCTCCTGACCCTTCTTATTGACCTCGTACAGGTAGGACTTGTCGAGCGCATCATGAAAGTGGTGGATGCAAGTGGCCTTCTCCTGAGAGGGACATCACTTGGCCTGACAGGACGTGCCATCCTCACGGGACAGAAGCCACGCCTCTTGGCGCAACGACTGAGGGCACCTGACGGGTCTCTGTGGGCTGACACCCGTCTCCTTGTTCTTGTCGAGGACGGTCTTGCTATGGGTGCTGGCGTCGCCGCGAGATGTATGAACTCACTCGGGACGCCTAGGAATCCGATTGGTGGCCGCAGAGGTGACGGCTGCATCATGGCCCAGCGTATGAGGCTACAGGGCGAGAGGCGTGGGAACGGCGGCTGATGGTCGTCCCCAGGCTGCGGCGTTCGCAGGCCTTATGAGAATGGTCGTGGCCCTCTCACGCGAGGTATGTGTTCCCTTGCTTGTCATCCCGATAAAGACCCGTATGATCACTCCCGAGGACGACCTCCTGACGGTGATTGCCGAGGGGATGGAGCATGCTGGCCAAGTCTTTGAGGACCGCGACATCTTGGGGGTGGCCGAGACGCCCCTGGGAACCACCGAGGGAAGAGTCGTCAGGCTTGCGGATGTCGAGGTGTCCCCGGAGGCCAAGCGTCTCGCTGATGAGTACGACCTGCTCCCAGAGGTGGCACAGCTCGTTATGGATGAGGCAGACGAGATCCTTGGTGGTATTCCTCACGTCCTCCTGACGATAAAGAACAACACGCTGATGGCCAATGCGGGTGTCGACAAGTCGAATGTGCCACCAGGGTATGCCTCGCTCCTGCCTAAGGACCCACGGGCGAGCGCAGAGCGCATCCGTCGCGAGGTGAGAAGGCGATTCGGGAAAGACGTAGGGGTCGTAGTCATTGACAGTCGCACTCAACCTCTGCGACTGGGAAACATCGGGATGGCGTTGGGAGTCGCTGGCTTCAGACCCGTCGTTGATGAGAGGGGAAAGAAGGATCTCTTCGGCAATGTGTTGAGGGTGACGCGGAGGGCTGTGGCAGATAACCTTGCCTCAGCGTGCACACTCGTGATGGGAGAGTCAAGCGAGTCCGTGCCCGCTGCTCTGGTCAGAGGAGCGCCAGTGGAGTTCGTCGATTCCTCCTTTGACTCTGCCGAGATGTGGATTCCCCCGGACGAGTGCATGTATATGGCCATCTTCAACAGGTGGAGAAACGCCGAGAGCTAGCTATTTAAGATAGGTCATATGCCTGATTCCGCGTAGCGAGAGTGGGCCGCGGTCGGGTGTGACCACCGGCCGGGGCACAGCCTCGAGTTGTGAGGACCGAACGATATGAGTGAGAGAGTAGTGCTACTGGATGTCAGATCAGCAGGTGCCTCAGGGGACATGTTCCTCTCCGCGCTCCTTGACCTTCTTGGTGATCAAGAGGCCCTTATGAGAGTGGCTGCCAGTCTGTTGATCTACGACCCCTCCATAAGGGTAAAGGTCGAAGAGGTTTCGGCAGACGGTCTGAGGGGTCTGCGCGTGGATATTCATACCGACAAAGGAATACGCCTGTCCCCAGAGTCGCTGCGAGAGGTGATAAAGGGAGTTGCCGACGAGATTCAGCTCTCGGACATTGCCACCAAGTTCTCATATCGTGTTCTTGACAGGCTGCTTGAGGCGGAGTCCAAGGCCCATGGCACGCCAATTGACCAGCTCCATCTCCATGAAACAGGCTCTGTGGATACTGTCCTTGATATCGTAGGAACCGCCTATCTGCTAGAGCGTTTCGGTCTCCTGGGAAAGGTGCGCTTCCTCTCCACTCCGGTCGCTGTCGGAGACGGGACAATTGAGACAGAGCACGGCGAGATGGAGGTCCCCGTCCCAGCTGTCGCAGAAATACTGGTCAGTCACGACGTACCCTACGTCACGGGAGAGGCCACCACCGAGGCCTTGACTCCGACTGGCGCTGCGATTCTCGTCACGCTTGTCGACGAGTTCGTGGAGTCGACAGTAGACATCGAGATAGTGAAGGAGGGTGTGGGATTTGGCTCACGTGACCTGGGGAGGGTGCCGAATGTGATGAAGATTGGGATTGGCAATCGTCCCGAGGCTGCCGAGGCTGCTCCTGTTGCCGACCGCGTAACCACCACGACCCGCGCGAGAGCTCCCACGGCCAAGCCAGTCACAACAACGGGCAAGAAATCCTCGGCGCCCACGGGGGTGGGCGTCTGGGAGACCGACCAGGTCCTTGTCATAGAGACCACGGTCGACGACGTAGATGGTGAGGCTATCGGGTCAATCTTCGACACGCTGCTCTCCAGTGGTGACGCCTATGACGTCATAATGATACCTGCCTTTGGTAAGAAGAACCGTCCGTGTTATGTCATCAAGGTGTTGGCTCCCGAGTCCAGCCTTATGACCGTGGCTGAGACCCTTGTCCGGCATCTCGGCTCTCTTGGTGTGCGGTATACTACGTGGGATCGGCTCAAGGCTGTCCGTGAGATAATCGTGTGCCGCTTGGAGATAGATGGCAAGGAATACATGGTCCGGGTGAAGGTCTCGCGTTCACCGGATGGCAGCATCATCAATATCAAGCCCGAGGCTGATGACCTGATGAAGGTGTCTGCTGAGACTGGTATGCCTGTGCGCGAGCTCAAGCCGCGTGTGGCGCTCCAAGCCTATGCAGTCACCGACTGACGTCTGCAAGTTGTGGTTGCATCGGCTCTAGATACTGTGCAGGAATCAGCTCCTCGAAGGCCCGAATGCACAGCTGAGCGTACGCCTCTGCGTCATAGCCTGTATCACGGTCCATCAGCTCTACCGCACGTACTCTCTGCTCAGGGATACGGGCGTCCGCATCGACTATCACATATCCCACACGCTGTCCAGCGTGAATACTTCTCCCAGCGCTCTTCAACTGATGGGCAACTATTGAGGTTCGTGTGGGAGCGCGATACTCGTCGGGGCTCCGGCTCAGACGTGAGTGTATGACGAGATCCCGCGCATCGACGTTCCCGACGAAGAGTTTCCTGACAAAGCGTCTGCACACGGCATGGGCCTCTGGAATGAATCTGACAAACTCCTCGCGATTCCTCGCACGCGCGAGAGTTCTCATCATCTCCATCTGACAGTCGCGTACATAGAGGCATGAGTCCCTCCTGCGTGTGGCGAGTCCCCGAACCTTTATCGCACCGTTTCGATACACCCCGTAGTAGCGGTTCAGAGGGGCTATTCTACGATGCATTCTCGATGATGGTATCGTGAGCCAGCGATAGACCCCCTTCAGTGACATCTCTATACCTGTTTCCTCAGTCACCCGTCTGCAGAACTCCTGTATTGTCTCATAGTCCACGGGCCCTCTCATCCTGAGCCAGACGGAGTCGACAATCCCGTGGATGAGATCCAGTCCCATCCGTTCACCAATCTCTCTCGTCCGGAGCAGCGTCTTTCGGGCAAAGGCGGTCACTGCGGTATGGGCCTCCACCCTACCAAATCTCGCATTCTTAAAGCCAAGGTATCCGAAACAGGAGACCAGCACACCCTTGAGCGTGTTCTGCATCAGCTGATATCTGGTTGTGTCCCGCCCCTGCTTGATGAGGCGCTTGAACTCTCTTCTCCTCCTTATGACGAGCTCGAGCGCCTCAGCCACAATCCCCTTTCTCCGTTGACAGACGCGGTATGGCAGCTCTGGTACATCACGACAGTATCGGCCTCCATACCTACACTGTTCGGGTTTCTGTGTACAGATTGTCTCAGGACTGATATTGTTCCTCACCATCAGTGTCGGATACATTGACGAGAAGTCGCATTCGACCACATCCTCATAGACATCGGGTGTGGGCTGAAAGATCAGTCCTCCACGGTCGATGAGTGCGAGGACGTTTAGTGACTTCAGAAACTCGGGGTTCCTCTTCACTGGTGGAATGAGTAGCCCCCTCTTGAGGGCGTGATAGTACTGTATTGCTGCATTGACGCTTCCTATGGACATCCGTGCCACTCGTTGAGGTGGCGTCATCGCGATCCTGCATCCCTCAACTATCCCATCTAGCCCACGTGGCGAGTAGTAGAGACTTCGACTGGTATCGATATGTATTCGCCCATTGAACATCACCTGATTGCCGGGCCGGAAAACGACATGATTGTATTGCCAGAACGATGATGGTTGTCGTTCTCTGACGTTGAGAGGCGTCCCGTCCCGCGAGAGAGTCAGGATGATGTTGTTGGCTCGCGCCCTGATGGTGAGATAGTGAAAGAGATACTCGTCTCCGCCATTGGTCACTATGATATCGGGGTCTATCTCGTCAATGGCATGCTGAAGGCATCTGAGGGTCTCCCGCTCGGTCTGTTCTCCGATGACGAGGACTCGCCCATTATCATGCTCTATTGTCACATGATGTAGAGGATCGCTGAGATGCGGGAAGAGTCTCTGAGAGTCAGCAAAGACCTCCAGTCGTATGATATTCAGTGGTGGAATCTCGTACTCTACATCGTCACGGTCGTCAATGGAGCGTACTCTTGAGATGGTCATCTCATCTCCCGACCTGTCGAACTCCACCCGCCCGAAGGGGAAGACATCCTCCTCGATGAAGAACTGCTGTACGGGATCGAGGTCCGCGTGGTATACGACTGCGTCAGGGATCTGATGAAGGTCACGTGCCACCACATACAGTGCAGCCGGTCCTGTCCTGACCCGGATGACTGGTGACCTGTCCTCATCGTAGACGCTGAGGAATCTATGTATGATCTCGGTCTGGTCAACAAGTGGATGTTCCTCAATGGCTCTGCTGACCTGCTCCAGTGTCCGCTCGCTATCTCCCTCGATGTGGACGAAGAGTGACGGTCTGAACCCACGATAGATGTATCCGCTTGTGGTCGTGCCCTGTTTTATCCACAGGCGGAGCGCGTTATGCGCGTGGTCCACGGTGGCGTCAAGTATCCACCCCCGTTCAGTCGTCCCCGTCATTTTCCTTCCCACAACGCTCTGTTCTCTTCTCAAGCTCCGTCAGTCGCTCTTCCAGATGTCTGACGGTACCGAGGAGGTCAATCAGCGCACTGATGAGAACCACCTCGATGGGCCGGGGGGTGACAATCATTGTCCCGGCATCCGCGTGGGCGCGAGCGCTGTCGAATATGGCATCAAGCATCGACCTGTCAAGAGGTCGCAGAGTGCGTCGGAAATTATGCCATCGCTCCTCCTCTCTCTCCACCATGTCGCGGAAGGTCTGTACAGTTCGGCCCATCTCAATCACCGAGCCTGCCCGCTGTCTGCTCGTTCGCGTCCAGTCTGTGAACGGCCGTCGGCATCCTCTACCATCGTGTCAGACGGTATCTGTCTTATTGCCACTGGGTGTCTATTCGATATGACATTGTCCTCCTAGACTGATGGCCGAAAGTAAGCAGGCGTGGTTCGCCTAGTCCCTCTGGGTATACAGGCTGGCGACAGACCCCCAGTACTCAACGGTCCTCGGCCCAGCAAGAATCGGTCTTCTGATGCATCTGGCCTCAAAAGTGTGGCCCACCAGAGTGCCATACCGCAGGACAAGTTTCTTATTACCCATTCGCACAACACCACAGGACTAGAACGGATGACTGGTAAGCAGTTCTTCCCGTGCTCACAAATCCGTCTGGTGGTCACGCAATGGTTACGGCACTATTCAAGGTCGTTCTGATGGGCGATGGCTCAGTCGGCAAGACAAGTCTTCGCAGGGCCTACATGGGCGAGGGATTCCGTGCCTCCTATATGATCACAATCGGGGCAGACTTTGCTGTCAAGAAGATGGTGCTCGAGGGCGGTCACGAGGTCAGCATTCAGATCTGGGACCTCGCCGGTCAGGAACACTTCAAGAACGTCCGTTCTACCTTCTACAAGGGCGCCCAGGGGGCCCTTGCTGTCTATTCAACTGTCGAGCGCTCCTCATTTGAGAACTTGCCCAACTGGATTCAGGAGTGCTGGCATAATGCCGGAAAGAAGATTCCCATTGTTGTCATCGGCAACAAGATTGACCTGAGACAACAGTTCGAGGGCAATCCTGCCATGCGGCACAACATCGTGACCACGGAGGAGGGTCGAAGGCTCGCAGAGGAGCTGGCCAAACAGGGAGTCCATACGTCATTTCTGGAGACATCGGCCAAGACTGGCGAGAACGTCGAGGCAGCATTCCTTGAGCTTGCAATAAAGATTCTTGAGGCTGGTGGGTTGGGATAGAGGTCTGTCGCCAACAGATTTGCTTGTTCATCTTGCGCCTCTTTTTTCACAACACTTTTAGCGGTCCCGCCGCGCTTGACAGCCATCATAGAGTGACCGGATGCGACATCTGATGAGTACAGAGGACCTGTCACTATTCCTCAGACCAAAGACGTTGAAGGCTCCGGCAGAACACGGCTCAGAGATCACCCGCAGGCTTGCCATAAACAGGGTTGGACGGATGTACGCAGCTGCAATGCAAGACCGCACAATCCGTCTCTTTGATGTTCGGAACGGCGAGGAGGTGCAGGTCTTTGAGGATAACTTTCTCTGCACGAGTATCGCATTCAGTCCACATGGTGATATCATTGCCTCTGGCGGTGTCGACCGCGTGATCAAGCTGTGGGACATCAGAACAGGAGAGCATCTTGCCACTCTTGAGGGTCACAGCTATCCGGTCTTGAGCCTCTCGTTCTCTCCCGATGGTGACAGACTCGTCTCAGGCGGTGGCGATGCCACTCTGATGATATGGGATATTGGCAATCGCTCTCAGATCCGACAGCTGAAGGGTCACTCACTCTACGTCGTCACCTGTCAATGGGACCCCAACGGCGGGCGCATAGTGTCGGGCAGCGTGGACTCCTTCATCGGTGTGTGGGATCCCGATTCGGGCAAGCGTCTTGCTTGGCTACAGGAACATCACACTGCAGTGCACGCCGTCCGCTTCACGAATGACGGTCAGACGCTTGCGTCTGGCTCATCCGATCAGACAATAAAGATCTGGGACGCCTCGGTGCCGACGCTGAGGCTGAAACAGACGCTCCGGCGGCACTCTGCCGAGGTACGCTGTCTTGCCTTTTCATCCGATGGCCGCTATCTTGCGTCCGGGTCAAGTGACAGGGAGCTCTATGTCTGGCTCACAGATGGGTACGTCAAAGCAGGCGAGGGTTCCACGCTCAGCGAGATTGATGGCATTGAGTGGCTTCCTGAGAGGTCGGCATTTCTCACCGCGGATGGCTCAGGTGCAGTCATCCGCTGGGAGGTAGAGGATCTCGAAACGGTTCTTGCACCCTTCAAGGCGCTGTTGTCTGAAATCGAGGCCGACACAACGCACTCCCGGCGCGAGGAGCTAATTCAGAAGTTCGAGACCCTGAAGTCCCAGTACGATCCTGAAGTGCTGCGTGACAAGAGGGTGTTCTATGCTGTCTGGCAATGCAAGAGAGGTCTTGGACTGCTGAAGGGCACTCCGGCGAGACAGTGAGTTGTTCATACCCTTCGCACTAGAAACTCCTGCCGGAACGCTTCTTGGTCGCGTTGTCTATCATGACCTCACACAGCTCAAGGAAGGCCCGTTCGACGTTCTCGCCTGTTAGCGCACTGGACTCGACGTAGAGTGACCCAATCTTGTCAGCGTAGGCCTTGCCCTCCTCCGTAGAGACCACTCGAATGTCCTCAAGGTCTATCTTGTTGGCAACGACGATCATTGGAATCACTCGGCCTGTGCTGTTGAATGCCTCCTCTCTCCAGCGGTCAAGATTGAGAAACGTGCGCCTTCTTGTGACATCATAGACCAGGAGGCCTCCCCGTGCGCCCCTATAGAATGACTGCCTGACGACCTCAAACCTCTGCTGGCCTGCGAGATCCCATACCTGCAGTGTGACCTTTGCATCTCGACTGGGCACCTGAACTCTTTTGATTGCAAAGTCACTTCCGATGGTCCGCTTGTAGTCAGACTCGAAATGGTCTTGGGTGAACCTGACCGTCAGCGCAGTCTTTCCCACGGCGCCATCACCGAGCATGACCACTTTGAACCTGTACTCTGCAGGCACAGGGCTCACATCCTCGTATCGCCATTGTGCTGGCGCCTTAAAACACTTGCCGACTCGTATACCCTCCAATCCGCCTCTGACGGACGGATTTCGGCGGTTGTGACGTAAGTGTAGGATCGTCTTCCTCATTATGATTTAGTGATCAGGTCCCCAAAATGCACACATCATTTAATAAGAGAATGCGCAATTCGAGCTTGATTTCCGCCGAGATGATTCGTGATGAAGCGCCCTGACTACGCGGAGCTTGCAAGGATACTTGAAGAGATGAACGAGGAGGGTGGGTACTATGCATCCATCCTTGCACGCGACGACGGGCTACTGATAGCCTCTGCTGCTAACGCATCGACAAACCGCGAGATAGTCGCCGCGATGGCAGGCTATGTTGCATCGACTGTCGAGAGGAT
Organism: Candidatus Thorarchaeota archaeon; assembly: GCA_029855935.1. Lineage (GTDB taxonomy): Archaea > Asgardarchaeota > Thorarchaeia > Thorarchaeales > Thorarchaeaceae > B65-G9. The sequence continues at coordinate 301,579 of JAGSHN010000012.1, forward strand.
GCGCAATGAGCTCCATCTCGGAGAGCTGACCGAGATATCGGTCCGGTGCACCGAGGGAAAGGCTGTATTCCGTAAGATTCTGCGTGGGAAGGATCAGGCGCTGATACTTGCAGCAGTGATGCCGCGTCACATCCGGTATCACTCCCGTGCTCTCGGAAAGGGAGCAACACGGATACGAAAACTGCTTAAGTGAGCCGCACGAATTCACAGGTGTACATCTTCACCGTTCGGCAACTCCAACGCTTGAGGAGACGGAACACTTGACAGACACGGATGCCGACTCGAACAGTGATGACGTCGGGGAGGACACCTCGGACAAGATCGAGGTCCTCTTCTTCAAGTCGGACACGTGTGCATTCTGTCCCAGGGCGGAGGAGGTGCTTCGCGAAACCCTTGAAGAGTTCGGAGCAGACATGTTCAAAGTGATTGTCTATAACGTATCAGAAGACCCCGAGAAGGCAGAGGAATACGGGATATTCGCCCTGCCTGCGATAATCATCGGCGGGATGTCGGTAACAGGCATACCTGAGCCGGAGATAATAATGAAGATGATACTAGGGTCCAAACTCGGTACGAGGAGTTGAGTCGACAATGAGTCAGTATCAGATTGATAGGGTCAAGACCGGGATACCCGGCCTCGACGAGCTAATAGAGGGTGGATTTCCCCGAGGGGACACCATTCTGATTGCCGGAAAGGCGGGCACCGGGAAGAGCATTCTCGCCACCCAGTTTCTCTACAGAGGCGCTGTGGACTACAATGAGCCGGGTGTGCTGGTCACCCTGGAGGAGCCGCCTCGTCTCATCAAGCGGAACATGATGCGGTTCGGAATGGACCTTGACAAGCTCGAGCGCGAGGGGATGCTCTCAATAGTTGATCTCTCGCCCGCACGGGACACTCCACTGAACATAAGCGAGTATCCGTCATTCGACCTCTCGGGCCTCGAGGCCATCATAATGCATCACATCAAGAAGGTAAATGCCCAGCGTGTTGTCATCGACACAATCTCCATCCTCGCGTACAAATTCAAGGCGCGGGACATTCTTCGTGAGGAACTGTTCAAACTGTGTGCCCACATCACCAGCACTGGTTGTACGCTGTTGCTCACAAGCGAGATTCCGGCTCAGGACACTGGCCTTGGCGTCTTTGACATTGAGGCGTTCCTCGCATCGGGCGTCATAGTGCTCTACAACGAGAAGATCAGTGACACCTCCCGCTCAAGGTCCATAGAGGTTCTGAAACTGAGGGGCTCGAAACACAGCTCTCGCATTCACTCGATGCGTATTACTGACGAGGGGATACGCGTCTGGCCTGGTGAGATTAGTCCCGGAACGTGATAGGAGGCGAGAGACGTGAGTAGTAGCGACGATCCCGCCGAGGTACCACCGCCGACTCTTGCGCGACCGATGCTGGGCGATCTCGTTCAGTTCGGTCAGCTGACACAGGTCTCAATCATGCTTGTCGGCCCTCTGGGGTCAGGCAAGACGACCTATGCTGAAGCATTCCTTGCAGAGGGACTGCGTCTGGGCTTTCCGGCGGTCTTCGTCACGACCGATGTGTCACCTCGCGTCATACGCAACGACATGGCCCGTCACGGATGGCCAGTGGACGAATACGAGAAGGCAGGGCAGTTCGTCTTCATTGACGGCTATTCGGAGAGAATGGGCGCGCCGAGGAGCAGCACTGCTTACTCACTCTCGAAGGTGGACGACATAACGGAGCTTGGCATAGTCCTGTCGGAGGTGCTCGACGACCTTGTAGTGGCACGGATAGTTGTGGACAGTCTCTCAACACTCATTCTCCACTCCAATCCGGCGACGATGCCGCGGGCCGTGCAGCGTCTGAGTGGACGACTCACTCAGAGCTCCCACAGCATTATGTACATACTTGAAGAAGGGGTCCACGATGAGAAGACCTACGCCACCTTCTCCTACTTGGCTGACGCTGTCCTGCGCTTCAAGGTGGACGAGTCTGGGCCCGAGCCGAGGCACTACGTCCGGATGGAACGGATGCGTGGCACAGAGACCACCCGGGCGTGGATGGAGTTCGTCCTCGAGCGACCAGAAACCTAATAGAGCCAGTCTCCAGTTCCGGAGTCGAGATGCCCCTCCTGGAATCACCAATCCTCTCCGTCATGCGGGATGTGCTCTGTGGTTCTATGTCCCTTGAGGACGGTCTGTCCGCTCTTCAGACTCTTGGCAGGACCCATCCCAGTGAGGTCGATCTGGCCTTTGAGATCGCAAGGGCCATTGAGGAGGTGATTCTGAGGAGGCCGGTCCTTGCGAGCGCGAAGCTCACGGAGCTGATGGTCCGTCACTCCTTCTCGGAGAACAGGTCACTACCTCTGCTACTCATGCTGATGGAGACACGGTATACGAACTCTTTCAGGAGAAACGAGGCAGAGCTGCTTCCTGACAAGGAGGCACTCCCTCGTCTGCTGGACATCCTTGGTGAACTTGCACAGTCGGTTGGCGTTGCACTGGAGCTCAATCTACGACCTCTTCTGCCATTTCTCGCCGATGAGACACTGCTCACCCTTGACGCGATCTATGCACGAGGTCATAGGCCCTCGATTCGTCTGTCCCTCCGCGAGGCGCACTACCTCGCAAGTCTTCTCATCGATCAGGGGCTGTCTGAGTGCGCAGAGGCCCTTCTCCACCGCGTGCTGCATCTCTCTCGTGATGTGGAGATGTACGACCTTGCCTACGAGGTCTTGCTTGATGAGGCCTATGTCCTCACTGAACTGGGTCTCTATGACGATTGCCGTGCACTCCTTGCCCCAGCAATCGAGGAGGCGGAGAGGACAAAAAATCTTGAACGACTGGCCTCGCTGACACTCTGTCTCGTCGTCAATGAGACACGTGACGACGCTGTCGACCATGTCAGAGCAAGGACGATGGGTGATCGTGCTGTGTCCCTGTTTGCAGAGGCGGTATCTCAGTCGCTACTCCCGCGGACAGAGCTTGCCATGGCCTACCTCGTGATTGGGTCGAGCATTCTCGGCACGGGCTGGCGAGAGGGCGTCCGAGAGGCCATCGAGAGGTTTGAGTCGGCTCTGCATGTTCTTGACGACATTCAGGATGGAGAAATCACGGTCTCTATGATGCTGTTCAAATGTTTCGCCGGGCTGGGCTTTGCACACGCTCTGAGCGGAGGTTATGAGAATACAGAACTGGCGATTGACCATCTGAATCGGGCCCTGGCAATCCTCCGCCAGCTGGAACGCAACGGCGAGGACTTGCGTGCTGAGCGTGCCCGTTGCCATCACGCAATCGGGTGGGCGGCACTGCTCTCCGAGTCCGACGAGTTCTGGGAGAGGGGTATCAGTGCATTCAGAGAGGCCACCAGACTCAGGAAGGTGCTACAGGAGGAGAGGCGCATTCCTCCAATTGAGACTCTTGGTAGCCAACTTGGTCTGACTCTGTCGGAGCTGAGGACTGTCGAGTCTATTGACGACTCGATGTACACGTCACTTCGCGATGTCCTACTGCAGTACGTCCCCCTCTTTCCAACGGACTCGAGGTCATATGTAGAGGTTGCCATTGCAGTGTATGATGTGGCGTGGACAATCCATCGTCACGGCCTTGAGATATCGCCACGCATACTTCGACTCTTCGACGACATTGTCAGAATGCTCGACGAGAGCAAGGTTGTTGAGGGACGGTCCTTCGTGGCCGGGGCCCAGCTCGTTGTACCCTGCCTCGCCCGGGAGTGGAACCAGCTGGAGCGCTTGGCGTCTGTTGTGGCCGCCGAGGAAGAGTCCCTCGACGTCGGGCTCCGAAGTGTCGCTCGTCTAATGGGAGCCCTGGCTGTGGCAAAGATGAATATTGAGGGACTCGACTCGCTTGGCCCTGAGGAGGTGCGTGATCCGGTCTCTCCTGAGGTGCAGGAGGCAGACCCGCTCCTGGCTGGCTATTGGGCGGCCCAAGCGGCAATCATCCGCTGTGTATCCACATTTCGAGCGGACGGAAGCCTTGAGAACTTCGCCTCTGGACTTGAGCAGGCCGCACAGCTCTGCGATAGGATTCCCTCTGACCCAGCTGGCTATGAGCTCTCGGAATTTGTCCGGGCGACATCCGCTTCACTTGGCTCGGTTCTGTATCAGTTTGCCAGCGTACTGAAGTCCAGGCTGTCCGATCAGGACGTGAGGATCACAGACCACACTCGGACGGAGTCGCTCGGGACGAGCGAGCCCGTCTCTATGATTCTCTCGGAGGACTGGCTTGGGCTCATAAAGATCACAAGTGCCTACCTACAGATGATTGAGCGGGATCCTGACCTAGATCTTGAGCCGTATCTGCGTGCAATCCAGTCTAACCTCTTGCGGGCTGTGAGGGTGATGGACCGTACGGCCATGATTGAGAGACGCCTTCTCTCCAGACTCGGTCTTGAGATGAATCGCCGTTACTATATGCGGCGCTGACTCTCCGAGTGTGTCACTGGTCTGTACTCACCGGGCCGCGCACCCCACGTTGCCCATCCTGACGTGGCTGTTCTGAGCTCATTTGCAAGGCCGAACGACTCTCTGACAGGAATCTCTGCCTCGACCTTGTACAATCCGCGCTCCGTCTCAATGCTCAGGACACGCCCCTTTCTGCGGGCGAGGACGGAGGTGACCTCTCCGACATACTCCTCTGGCATGGTTATCTCCAGATGCATCCACGGCTCCAACAGGACGGGCTCGCCGGTGATCACACTCTCACGGGCTGCGTCCAGCAGCGGCTGTGTGACATCTCTCCAAGACGTCTCGGGGCCGGCGGCCCTGATGTCTGCCCTCAGTATCTCAATGGTGACCCTTCGCATGCGTTCTCCAGCTACCGGACCATTCCGGATGAGCGCAGAGAAAGCCTCTCTGATCCATTGTGCCTCCTCGGAGTGAGGATTGACTGTTCTAGTCCTATCAATCAGGTAGTTGAGAGAGTGTCTCTGTGCTGCAAGCACGACATCCTCAGCATCTGGGAGGTAGTCCTCAGGTGTTAGTATGGCACGAGCAGTAAACTCGCTGGCTGGCGGCCCACCACGTGTGACCGCCTCCCCGTCGTGTGTCATCTGTTCCTTCAACAACACCATAGGCCTTCCCAGAACGACGTCGACCCCCTGATGGGAGAGCTTCTCCACTGCTATCTCGACATGCAACTCGCCAGCACCAGAGAGGAGCATCTCTCCAGTCTCGGGGTTGACGCTGAACTCAAGAGCAGGGTCACAGGCCGCAAACTCTGCAATTGGCTGCTGAATCTTGCTGAGGTCCTTGAGCACCCTCGGCTCGACGGTATACGTCACAACAGGTTCGGTGGGATACTGCAGCCCCATCATCGGAGCCGCTCTCTCGACCGACGCATCCACGAGTGTGTCCCCGATGGCGATGTCTTTGAGGCCGGTGAGGAATGCAAGACTACCGCAGGGGACTGTGTCGAGGGCGACACGAATCTTCGACATCGTGATGCCCACCTGCAGTGTCTTCGACACTCGTCCTGTGCGCAGGTTTCTCAATGGCGCTGCTCTGTTCAACGTTCCACTGAACACCCGGCCAGTGCTGACGGTACCAGCGTGACGGTCAGGTCGGACATCCGCCACAACAACGACGCATGGTCCTGCGGGATTGCAAGTCCTGAGCGCTGCATACACACTCTCGTCACACTCGGGGCTCCAGAACCGAGGAACTCTATAGGACTGTGCCTCTACTGGGCTTGGCGTTGTCCTGACAAGAGAGTTGAGCACAACGGGCGCGATAGGAAACCTGTCCTGCAGTCGCCGCTCGTCCCCAGCATAGTATGCGGAGAGGATATCGTCTAGAACTGAGAGGAACGCCTCCGCGAGATCTCTCGGACTGTCTCTGCCATCAGTCCTCTGGAGGAGAGTCTCGATGCCTATCCCCCACTTATCGAGAGCGGAACCAATGGTCAGCGACCCCCTCCTGAAGGAGATCTCCCATCTGTCAAGGAGGTCGGCCTCAAGGTACTTTCCGAGCATTGCGTTGAACTCGCGCACGACTCTCTGCACCTCTGAGGCCACCTTGTCCCGACGCAGACGCCTCTCTGTGATCAGCCGGTCTACCTTGTTGACGAACAGACATGGTCGGACGAGTTCGTAAGCTGCCTGCCTCGTCACCGTTTCGGTCTGGACCATTATGCCCTCTATTGCATCCACCACGACCAGTGCGCCATCGGTGAGTCTCAGCCCTCTCGTCACATGGCTTGAGAAGTCGATATGTCCTGGAGTATCGATGAGGTGCACAAGATATTCCTCTTCATTCATCGAGTGGATGAGGGATATGCTCGACGCCTTGATGGTGATGCCTCTCTCCTGCTCTATGAGGTCATAGTCCATTAGACGCGCTCTTGCTGCGACGTCTTTGGACAGCAGGCCGGATGCAGCTATCAGCGAGTCTGTGAGTGTGGTCTTCCCGTGGTCTATGTGGGCAATCACGGTGCAGAGCCTGATTCGCTCTGGCGAGTCGACTAGTTTGCTCACCCGTTCGGTGACGAACTTCTTGTAGAGCCTCGACACTCGCCCTACCCTACCCTATCATCTCGTAGTCCGACTTGGGGATGACGACTGCTGCTCCACAACTGGAGCATCTGAAGTGGACGTTCTGGCCACTCGCCTCAGGAGTTCCGCGTAGGGGTCTGCCACACTTACAGACGAACCCTATGAGCCGCGCGGGATTGCCAACGACAAGGCCGTGAGCGGGAACGTCTCTCGTGACCACTGCACCACTGCCCACCATACAGTACTCGCCCAAGACGGTGTCGCACACTATCGTGGCGTGTGCGCCTATAGAGGCCCCCCTCTTCACAAGAGTCTTTGATACCTTCCAGTCCTGCGAGAATGCCCTGGGATACAGATCATTGGTGAACGTCATATGGGGCCCGCAGAACACGTCATCCTCGATTGTCACACCGTGGTAGACGGAGACACCATTCTGAATCTTGACCCTGTTGCCAATCACGACATCGGCGTCGATATACACATCCTTACCTATGATGCAGTCCTCGCCAATCGTCGCTGTTCCTCTGACGTGCGCAAAGTGCCAGATCTTTGTTCCACGGCCAATCTTTGCGCCCTCGTCGACAACGGCCAGTGGGTGAATGAACACATCATTGTTCATCTTACATCACGGACAGCTGCACATACCGTGTCTGTTAACTCTTTTTCCCGACTCTCCTTCTCGGTCGGGTCTTGGGCGATGCCCACAGCGTGCCCTTGTAGAATGACGTGGGAGGACAGCCAACACACTTCTCCGCGACATAGCGTTTGCACTCCCCGCAGTTTCTTCCACAAGGTGCCGTGGTCTTGTCCTCGCAGGTCGGCGATAGATCCAGTGGGAGGTGTGTCGGCACCAGTGGGGCATTTCCAAACCAGGTCTCCGATCTGCGGACTCCCGGTTCCGTGCGAAGACTGCATGTCCCCATAGTTGACTCAAGGCTCCACGTGTCCTCGGCGACCATCACTGCAAAGAGATTGTATCTGCCCGTCACGGGTGCTAGCATGATGAGGCGGGGGCAATCATGATACTTCTCAAGAATCTGTTCTGCGACCTCCGTGTTCTCGGTCTCGATGGCCATAAACAGCATCTTGATGTCCAGTTTCTCAGCATTGACCGCTGCTGTCACGCGCAGTATCCCGTCCCTGACCATCTTGTCCATTCTCTTTCCCACTGCAACGTGTGACATCCCAAGCTCTCGACCAATCTCTGACAGGCTCTTTCTTCCGTCCCGCAACAAAGTTGAGATGAGCTTCTTGTCAATATTGTCGAGTCCCATCGTCAGACCCACCACGGTGTGACCCTCACTCCTTCTAAAGTTTCCTCCTGAAACCCCTCGGGTCGAAGATCACGGATCGCGCAGGTGCCAGCGACCTGTTTCATACCATTGATGCGCGTTCCCAGTCATGCTCGTAGATGTGCGCATTGACAGACAGAGTGGTCACTGTTCCCCTGTCGAGACCCGTTTCTGTTGCAACGCGGCTGAGGAGTTCTCCGAGAGCAAAGACGTTTGCTGGCCAGGCCCCGTACATGTCGTTTGACCTAATCATCACACTGAGGTCCACGGCACCATCCCGGACCATGAAGACGAAGTGGTTCAGGCAAGGCACCTCGTCGTTTACAGTGTCCCGCCTTGGATCCCAAGTTGTCGCTACCGCCCTCCTGCTATTGGGACTCTGGCTCAACTTCCGAATGACATAGTCAATCTGGTCTATTGCCTCTTGCCCCCATGACATAAGTCGTTCCCCGTACGTATAATCGAATCCCATCGGGTTGGGGTCCAGTATCTGTGTTGCATACCGCTCGCGGAGGACACGCTCGCTAAAGGGGTACCCCTCCGGCACTCGTTCGGTGAAGGGGTCTCTGACACAGACCATCAGGTTGTCGAGCCATCGTGTGAGGAGCCCACGTTCGTCAACGCGCTCTCTCCCGTGGCCCATGATGTATCTAACAACTCTTTTCCACCCGTCTGCTGGTGTCGCTGCCCTGATAAAGAACGCCAAGACATCATCCCTTCTGTCAGCTGCTCTGTTGGAGTCCAGCCCGGTGGCGCCGCTTGGGGGTTAAATAGTTTGGTCAGACAGTCTAGTGCGGCGGTGCCATTGTCCTGCGGGTACGAGATGTCTTGCGGTAGGTCGATTGTGCATACTCCTTTGGGACAAGATTTTAATGTCGCGGCTACAAAGTGCATCAGGCCCCTCATTGGGGCAGGGAAGCGTCCGCCGGGAGAGAGAGCGATGACTACCGTAGTATATGTCTTCACTCAAGAGAATTGCCCAAACTGCCCCGCGGCCAAGCGGGTCGTAAGGGAGGCACTCGACGGCTCTGGAATCGACGTCGAGTTTGTTGACATTCACAGTATGGATTCCGATCTTGAGTTCCGTCTTCTTGAGGAGCAGGTCTTCATTGCATCAACGCCGAGCATAGTCCTTGAGAATGACGGCTCTCTCCGCCTCCTGTACAGTGGCGAGGTCCCCACTGTAGAAGACATTCGTTCAATAGTAGTAGGGGAATGATTCTATGACAGACATTAGAGAGTCTCTGATTAGTGACGCAGACATCTGCGCGAGGGAGAAGAAGCTACCGCACGTTCGAACGACCAAGGGGACCCTTGAACCATTCAAGGGCCAACGTATCGTCGACAGCCTTGTTCGGGAGGCTGGACTGAGTGTGGGCGACGCACAGTTCGTTGCGGCAAAGGTAATGGACAGGATTGCAGCCTCAGGAATCCGGTTTCTGTCAGGGCCGCTCATTCGTGAGATGTGCAACAGCGTATTGGCCGAGATGGGCTTTGAGAGAGAGCGCATCCGGTATACCCGCGTTGGTGTGCCGATGTATGATCTTGACCAGCTTATCATGCATCCCAACAGGCATACCTCTAACGCGAACCTGATGAGGAATCCTGAAACAATCGCCAAGCTCGTCCATGACCAAGTTATGGAACAGCACACATTCCTGACAATCCCTCCGCATCTTGCCGATGCTCATCTCCGTGGAGACATCTACATCAAGGACCGCGAGTACTTCTCCACACGAGACTACTGCGCCACCTGGGACCTCCGCCAAGTCTTTCTGCTCGGAATTGCTCCAGATGGTCTTGGAGGTGTTCACTCTTCTGCTGCGGGGCCTGCCAAACATCTCCCTGTGGCAATCAATCATGCGGCAATCTGGCTTGCGGCTGCTCAGAGCTCTTTCGCTGGGGGTCAGGGCTTTTTCTACTTCAACACGTTCATCGCTCCATTCCTTCAGGACAAAAGCTACGACGAGGTCAAGCAATCGGCCCAGCAACTGATATTCACGCTCACCCAGCAGTACGTTGCCCGTGGTGGTCAGGTAATATTCTCAAGTGTCGACCTGACTCCCGGGATACCCAAGATCATGCGCGATGTCCCGGCGGTTCTCCCGGGCGGTAGAACGACCTCTCTGACATATGCCGACTTTGAGGAAGAGGCCAACCGCTTCTTCAACGCCTTCATGGAGGTTATGATTGAGGGCGACGCCAAGGGGAAGGCATTCAACTTTCCGAAGCCAAATGTTGTTCTCAGGAAAGAGTTCATGCGCCCAGAGTACGACGACTCCTGGCACTTGGTCGCCGAGCTCACTGCCAAGTTCGGCACACCGTACTTCGAGAACTATCTGAACTGGCGCTCGTCCATTGAGGCGGGCTGCAGCAGCTGCTGTTCTCATCTGTGGACAGCAAGCAGCGAGGAGGAGTTGGAGGAGTTCCTCAGCGGCAACATGGTCTTTGGCGCCTCACAGATGGTGACTCCCAACTTTGGCCGTGCGGCGTGGTTGGGCCGATCAGACGAGGACCGCTTCTTCGAGAAGCTCGACCACTATCTAGAACTGTCCAAAGAGGTGATTCTGGAGAAGAAGCGTCTGATGGACAAGTTGATTGCGAGTGGTAGTGTTCCCTTCTACACACAGCCCAAGCCAAATGGTGAACCTCTGATAGATATGAGTCGAAGGGAGTTCTTGATCGGAACAGTCGGCTTTGAGGAGATGGCCACAATCCAGACGGGCCACCACCTCCACGAGCGCGAGGGTGCAAGGTTCGGGATCAAGGTACTCAAGTACGTAAGGCAGCGAGCCGACGAGTTCCAAGAGGAAACGGGCCTCCACTTTGGAGTCACGCGTACGCCCGCAGAGAGTGCTGCGGGGCGTCTGGCTCGAAAGGACTGGAGGGCCTACCCCGGGATTCGAAAATACCTCAAGGGAACCGGACCGACTGAGGTCTACTACACCAACAGCACAACGCTTGATGTCGCTGCACCCATCCCGCTCAGCGAACGGATCAAGAAGGAGGGAATGTTCCATCCGTACATGGATGGTGGTGCGTTGACCCACATCTACCTTGGCGAGGCAAACCCAGACCCGGATGCCATATGGGAGCTCACCAAGCAGATTGCAACGAGGACGCTCAATTCATACTGGAGTTTTACGAAGGACATACTCTCGTGCCCGCAGTGCTACTATCAGGCCGGCATTGACTGGAGGACAACCCGCTTCTCCTCAATTGACCAGCTGGAGCATATCCAGTGTCCACGGTGCGGCTATGTGGGCTGCGAAGTATTCAGCCGAATAACCGGGTATCAACAGGCACTGTCCCAATGGAATGCTTCAAAGAGGCAGGAGTTCATCGACCGCCACAGGTACGCTCTGTGACCGACTATCAAAAGGGCTGGCGCTGACTGTGCAGGGTCGGCCCACGCCTCATCCTGTTCTCCAAAGACAGACGACGTGGCTCTCTACACGCTCACGTGGCCCTCTGACATAGTCCAGCCCGTGCCCTCAGGATCTCAATGTTCTGATGCAGCTCACGAAGTCGGTCCTCGATGAGATAGTATAGTGGTTGTCGCATGTCCTTCAGGTTCGGTGCCTTTGAACAGAGCCGCTGGCGCATCAACTTCTTGAGAGCAAATGAAACAGTTCGTGGTGGAAGTGAAGACTGAGCAGCTATCTGTTTCGGGCTCAGAGGTCCCCTCTTCAGAGCATCGAGGACCAATAGTGCGCTTCGTGGGAGGTCGTTCATAGTCAGCATATCGAGCCCACATCCAATCTGAGGTGGCGCATTCCTCCTTGTAAATGACCTTTACTATCTATTTCTGGCAAACTATATATAGACTTTGTGCCAGATATTCGGTCGAGTATCCAGTTGCTGAAATGCGCAAGTAATAATGGCCGCGTCAGCGAGCAGCAGAGCAATGTGTGAGGAACAATGAGAGGATCGCCACCAAGACTCGACGAGCTCGACATAGACATCCTTGCGGCTCTTCACCGTCTTGGTGGCAAGGTATCGACTGAGGTGCTTGGCGATGTCCTACAGCGTCCATCGCGGACGGTGCGATACCGACTGAATCGTCTCAAGAGGTCCGGCTATCTCAAGTACGTCTACGCTATGACGCATGACAGAAAGGTCGGGCTTGGCGACAGCATTGTACTACTCAATCTCGCAGAGGGAGTATCCTCCTTGGGCGACATCTTCGGCCAGATTCCTATGTTCTACATCTTCGGTTCCACATACGGTCGATACAACGGCTATGTCGTCCACATGTCGTATCCCCTCTCGCGTCCGAACACTCCTCAAACATTCGTGAAGTCCCTCAGAGAGGCAGGCGTCGTCGATGATGCCTTCCTATTTGGCATCAACGACTTCCACTCGATTGCTGGTGATCCAGTCATACTGGACTCGTCAGGGAGATGGCACTGGGACTGGAAATCGTGGGCCACTGAGTGTCACAAGAGGGTAGAGCAGGGCTTGCGGGAGTCCATTGGCCTTGAGCTCGATGTCCCGATTGCCAAGTTCGACGGTCGTGACATCGACATCCTCCAGCACCTCAAACGTGATGCAAGCGTGACCCTGCGCGAGTTGGGGAGGGTGACTGGCCTCTCTCCTAGTCAGGTCAATGCACGTATCAAACGGATGGAGCGAGAGGGGATAATCAAGGGCTATCGTTGGATTCTGGAGGATTTTCAGTCGCCCATCCATCTCTACATCTTCTTCCAGACGGACGGTCTTGACAGTCCACTGTTGGGCTGTCTGATGAAGATACCATTTCCAAAGGAGATTGGGGCAGAGACCTCCGACAAGTTCGCGGTCCACGTCAAGCTATACCCCTCAGACCTGCCAGATTTTCTCAACGCCCTCGACTTGGTCCGCCGCAATCTTCGTTCTCTCAGGATACAGGTGACGCACCATCGACACAGAGGTCAGCCCGGGGAGTTGTACACGCATTTTGACAGATCTGCTAACGAGTGGGCAATACCTGTGGACCAGTACATACAGGAAATCAGGCATTCGGCGGAGCAGCAGTCCTGATCACGACCAGCCACGTCTATGGTGTGGCCTCGCTCATAGCCCATAGGGCCGAATCGGGCCAGGTCGGCCGTGGGCCACCCGCGCGTGGGTTAGACTGATGGGGACTACTCTGTCAGCAGGACCACGGCATCGGTGTAGAGGTCATATTCGTCGTCCTCATCTAGGTTGCGGACACACACCTTCTCGACCTCCCCCTCGCCGCTGACCGACAGGACACGACCCTGAGTTATCACCTTGACGCCGGCCTCTGCCAGTCGTGCTGCCATCTCCTCGTCGACATCAAGCTGCTCGGCGGGCGTGATTAACACCACTCTGTTGGTCACCGTTGCTAGATCGATTGCGGCCTCGACTGACCGGTCGCCCGTGTAGACCACGAGAGCCCGAAGGTCCTCGAAGTCCTTCGGACTGCCCAGACTGCGGAAGACGCCCTTGCCAATGTAGTCTTCCAGATTCTCTATCTCGGGAATCTCTATCGCCTCGGTGGCCTCTGTTGAGCCGGCCTCCTCTGTGTGCTTTCGTTTCTGCATCTCTCGATACTGCTTGATGGCTTCGTGCAGCGCGTCGGCAGCAAGATTGGAACAGTGCATCTTGATTGGCGGCAGACCATCAAGCTCGCTGGCGACATCTGCTCTCGTCACCTTCATTGCCTCGTCCAGGGTCATTCCCTTGACCAGCTCGGTGGTCATGCTGCTTGTTGCAATAGCCGAGCCGCAACCGAACGTCCTGAACTTCGCATCGACAATCCGCCCGTCCTCGACCTTGATGTAGACCTCCATCAGGTCACCGCAGACAGGGTTCCCGACGCGGCCAACAGCCACGTTCTCGCCCTCCAGTGTGCCTACGTTGCGGGGATTCCTAAAATGGTCCAATACCTTTTCCGAATACTGTGTTGATTTCATGATCCTTCACCTCGTCCTCACCTGATAGAGCGGTGACAGTTCTCTCAGCCTAGCGACGATACCGGGGAGCACCTCGAGGACTCTATCGATATCCTCGTCCTCTGTGAAGCGTCCCGTTGTAAGCTGTAGCGACCCGTGTGCCTCCTCGTGGATCAGCCCTGTCGCTATCAGCGTGTGTGATGGTTCGAGCGTCTTCGATGTGCAGGCCGACCCTGTGGAGACCGCAATCCCTGCATCCTTGAACGAGAGCAATAGTGACTCTCCCTCGATGCCATCAAATCTGAAGTGAGCATTGCTTGCCAATCTCTCTGTCGGGTGTCCGTTCAGGTGGCTGTCGGGGACCGTTTCCAGCACCTCCCGTATCAGTCTGTCCCTGTAGCTTCTCAGGCGCTGCACCTCTGACGGCATCTCTTCTTGCATTATCTCCACCGCTGCACGCATCCCGACAATCGCGGCCACGTTCTCCGACCCCGAGCGCAGGCCTCTCTCCTGTCCTCCTCCGATGATTATCGGATTGACCCTGTACCTCTTCTGCATATAGAGGACTCCGAGGCCCTTGGGGCCATACACGTCGTTGGAGCTGAGCGACATCAGGTTTATTCCATCCCTTCTCACATCGATGTCCACAAGTCCCTCAGCTGCGACGGCATCAGTGTGGAAAGCAATACCGTGCTCGGCCGCCAGCTTGCCAATCTCCTCGACGGGCTGTATCGTGCCAATCTCGTTGTTTGCATATCCTATCGAGATCAGTATCGTATCGTCCCTGATACGCCTCTCCAGCTTGGATATCCGGACACGCCCGTACTGGTCCACAGGCACTCTTGAAACCTCGAAACCCTGCGCCATCAGGTACTTGGCGATGTTGATTATTGATATATGCTCGACCTCTGAGATGATTATGTGGTTTCCCTTTCTCTTGTTCCTCATTGCGTAGCCTATGAGAGCCATGTTGTTCGACTCGGTGGCTCCAGATGTGAAGACTATCTCGTCGGGGTCGGCGTTGATGAACCTCGCTATGGCACGTCTACTCTCCTCAAGTGCCTCTGTGGCCACATCGCCGACGTGATGCAGTGATGAGGGGTTTCCAAAGTGCTCTGTGAAATAGGGCAACATAGCCTCTACGACTCTTGGGTCGGTCGGCTTTGCCGAGTGATAGTCGAGATATACCGTCTTCAACCATCTCCCTCCTAGAACCACATTGTAGCGTTCGCATCCAGTACGAGGTCGTTCAGAGTGGCTGCCCCAACAATCTTCAGACCGTCTATCAGCTCCACATCCTTCCACCCGAGCATCTGTTTCGACGCCTCACAGACAAATATCTCAATGCCCATGTCCATGCTCTCTGTGATCATATCGTACAGGCTCGGAAAGGAGCCCATCTTTATGGTCCTTGCTGTCTCAGGCTTCAGGACTCGGAGCGCCTGTCCGAGATAGTATACCTTTGCCTCAATGTTCATGCTCTTCGCGGCCTGTGCCAGGACTAGGGGCGAGTATTGCCTCTCTGGGTTGTCGCTCGTCTGCACATACAGTATCATATCGCTCATATCTCTCCGTCACTCCCTCAACTTGTGCGTCTTATCAGGAACCTGTGGACCCCGTCCTCAAGCCGCTCGTACTTGACCAGCTCGTGGCCTGTACGTTTGACAAACCGTTTCAGGTCCTCTTCGGCGGCGGGGTCGTCGGCAAGCACCTCCAGTATCTGTCCGACCTCAATCTCATCAATGGCCTCTCGGGTCAGGAACAGAGGCTGTGGACAGTACAATCCTATGCAGTCGATGGTTTCTACAGGCTCCTCACTCATGACCATCACCTAACTATGGTTAAGTATACTTTCAATTAGAAACTTATAACCCTATCTCTGCCAGCCCTCCTCTTCAAAGTGTTCATCTCGGCCACCACTCCAATCGCACACTATGTTGCCTTCCTGTGTGATCCTCACAATGATCTCCGGCAGCGGCGGGATGAGGTTCTGACCCACTACCGTACTTTCTTGGTAGGCCCCTGTCAACAGCACCGCAAGGTGGCCGCCCACGAGGGTCTGTCTATCTGGTATTGGAATCCCCTCGACGACGAGGGGATTGTCATGCGTGAGCGGTCGCCCATCACCCGTGTAGAGCCTCTCTGAGTGTCGCTTCAGGCTGAAGGCTGAGATCTCGCCATCGGAGTCGCAGGTCAAATCCACAAGTCGGATGCTGGTCTGCGGGCGCCTGTCAAGATCTGCCAGCGGGACAATCGGGAAATACTGTCCCACCAACAGATGATCCACAAGGTCACTGAATACGCTGAACTCGCCGATTGCTATGTAGTCAGGCCGGAGAGGGTCGCTGGTGCAGATGGCACTGAAGAACTCGGGATTGGCGAAAGTCCTCCTGCGTACCTCTCTTGTGGCAACCTCGGAGATGTACGCCCAGTCCGCAGAGTCG
Organism: Candidatus Thorarchaeota archaeon; assembly: GCA_029855935.1. GTDB lineage: Archaea > Asgardarchaeota > Thorarchaeia > Thorarchaeales > Thorarchaeaceae > B65-G9. The sequence goes on from JAGSHN010000012.1 coordinate 317,702, forward strand.
TCGATGTCGTCTGACTGATTCCACCAGTCCTCGTGAACCGCGCTCTCCCACAGACGAAGGAGCCCGACAGGATCTCCCACACTCCTTATTGCGCGAATCAGCTCCCCCGCCCTCTCGCGGGCCGCCTCTGATGGGCTGGTGCCGTCTGTCTTGGGGTAGACGCTCCTGACCTCGCGAACGGCAACGAGCGTGATACGTGACGGAGCGACAACATAGCGGCCGGCTTCGATGGCAATATCTGGCAGGGAGGTGCTCATACTCTCGCTGGCCGCCGCATCCAATATTCCTGCTATCACCTCTTGGGCATACCGGGAGGCGGTGTCCTCCTCGCCTGTCGGGTGACGACCCTCATAGTCAATCGGAATGCCGCCGCCTAGGTCGAGCGTCTCCAGTCCTGGAAGACCCTCCCGCCTGAGCAGTGAGAACATCCTCATTCCGTAGCGGGCGAATTCCCTCATGTCGCCCACGTCTGAGATCTGGGAGCCGGGGTGGACGAGAACTCCCGTGACGAGCGCACCCATCCCGTTCTCATCCAGCTTCAGGATTGCATCGCGAACCTCGGACGGTCCCAGGCCGAACTTGGAGCCAATGCCGGTTGATCTGACCCAGTGACCTCTAATCCTGACCAGAGGTCTGAGCCTAAGCATCAGTCGCAGGCTATCAGGCCAGTTGCGATGTGCCAGCACGACGTTGACATCGCCGGGTGAGCCTAGTGTGATGACTATCCTGTGTCCGGTTTCTATTAGACGTGCCGTCTCTTGGATGTACTCCTCCGTCTTCACCCCGTCGCAGATGATGCTTCTCTCGGCGGCCCCCGGGATGGCGACGGTGCGGACGAGTTCGTTCAGTGATGCGACCTCAAGGCCATAGTCTGCATCGGCCTGAAGGACTGCTCCAATGGTCGTCCCGCTCGTGCTGGCCTTGATCGGGTAGAATAGTCGCAGATGGCCAGGATATCTGACCTCCCTCATCGTCTTGAGGAAGACATTCTTGAGATGGCGGGCGCGCTCCATCACGAGTTGTGGAAGACGAAGAGAGACTGATCCACGGACTTCCGCCGTGTCGAGAATGTCTTTCAACGCTACTCTCTGCTCACCCACTGTGACGCACAGTCGTCCTCTCTCGTCGATGTCGAAGAACCGAAGGTCTCCTCTTCCTAGTCCGTATACTACCCGTGAGTCCTCGATTGACCACGTGTCTTCAGCCATAGTCCACACTTCGGTGTCCGGCCTCTGCGCCGCAATTCCTCATCAGCAAAGCCATTTAAGGGTGCGGCCTCGATAGTCCCTGATGACGAGAGGCTCTCTCTGCAAGGTTGCCTTTGTCTGGAGCGACCACTTTGAAGAGTTCGACAACGGCCGCAATCATCCAGTGAGACAGGGACGTTTCCGTGCAGTCCGCGACTACATAGTATCACAGGGTTTCTACGAGCACGACAATGTCTCGGAGATGAGTCCTGAGCCTCTGCCAGAGAGCCTTCTTGAGAGAGTTCACACACAGGAGTACATCACACGAATTCGACGGATCTCGGCGACGGGCGAGGGTGATGTCGACATCGACACACCGGGCTACCGCGGCATCTACGAGACTGCCCTGTGGACCTGCGGAGGAACCATCTCGGGTGTCAAGGCCATTCTCCGCGGAGAGATAGACCACTTCATCTCTCCTACGGGCGGCTTCCATCATGCCTTTCCCGACAGAGGAGGCGGCTTCTGCGTCTTCAATGACATTGCGGCTGCAGTGCGTCTGCTTCAGGACCGCGGGATCAAGAGAGTTGCCATAGTGGATCTTGATGTCCATCATGGGAACGGTACGCAGAGCTACTTCCTAGAGTCACCCGATGTGTTGCACATCTCTCTGCACGAGGACCCTGAATGGACGTATCCCCATTCCGGCCGTGTGGAGGAGTCCGGGACCGGGAAGGGGTCTGGACTCAGTGTCAATGTCCCCTTGCCGATGGACTCTGGTGACGACGTGTTTCTGTACTCCTTTCGCGAGATTGTGCCCCCGATTCTCGACTTCTTCAGACCGCAGTTTCTGATTCTTGTACCGGGATTCGACACGCACTACCTTGACCCGCTCGCTCATCTAGTCACCACAACACGGACGACCCGAGAGACCACCCTGATGCTGCACGACCAGGCACACAAGCATTGTGACGGTCGTCTGGGTGTTGTGTCTGGCGGCGGCTACGACCGACAAGCGCTGAGTTGGGGTGTGGCCACTGTGCTCTCGGTTCTGTCCGGCATCCCCTATTCTGCGCCGCCGGAGAGTCCTCCAATCCAAGACGATTCCGAGACGTGGGAATTGGCCCGTAGGACTGTTCGTGCCGTCCGTGCAAGAGTATTCTCGCAGCTTGGTCTATAGGCTATTCTTGTGCAGGTATGTCTTGATATGCGCTATTCGGAAATACAAACTATTTATTGTGAGCTATCACTCAATTCCATCAGCAAAAACATACAATTTGAGCACATTTCACGCAGAAGGCTGATGACACTTGGAAGAGGTACTAGGACCACTCTTCGACGGTTCCCACGAGGCAATCCTAGTGGTGGGAAGGGGGAGAAGAGTCGTCTATGTGAACCCTGTGATGTGCTCCTTTCTAGACACAGAGGCGGACAAGGTGATAGGCCTCCCAGTGAGTGAGGTCGAGGGCCTTGAGTTCGTGCTACCGCATGTAGAGGAGATGGCTCGTTCCCGCAAGCGTACGCCCCGAAAGACTCTGCACTTTCCTCGTTCTGAGATTGGTCGTGATGCGGACATCTTGGTGATTCTCGACCCCGTCAGACTCGCAAGGAGGAAGTACACGCTTCTGCGTCTCCTCGAAAACATGCCAGCCGGGGTTCCAACTGTTTCCGGCTTGGTCCCCTACGACTGGGTGATGGACTCGCTCATTGATGGTGTAATCATAGATGATCCAAGAGGAAGAATAGTGTATGCCAATAGGGCTTTTGCCAACATGCTGGGCGTCCCCCGCAGCGAGCTGATCGGTCAACGCTGGGTCCAGTACATGGAGAATCCTGATGAGGATCTCGTGTTTGAGAAGGTCGCTCTTCGGAGGCTGGGCGAGAGCGAAAGATACGAGATCAACTGGCGTCGAGCTGATGGCACACTGCTTCAGACCCTCGTCTCGGCCGCACCTTTCCGAGATAAGTCTGGCGCGTTCTCTGGCTCCGTTGCTGTGGTAACGGACATCACCGAGCTGAAGGAGGCTGAGAAGACCGTCAAGTTCTTTGTGGATCTGCTGACGCATGACCTGTCGAACCAGCTCCAGGTGATAATGACCGCCACTGGCCTTCTTGATGAGGAACTCCCTGCGTCATACATCGACGACGCACGTGCCAGCATAGTCGAGGCCGTCGAGAGATGCAACCGCCTCATCGCGAAAGTGAAGCGTGCAGCAAAGGTGCGTGAGCTACCCATCACTGACGTCAATCTGGCTGAGGTACTTGCCGAAAAGGTCAGAGCCGTCGAACGTGTCTACGAGGCACAGGTCGAGGTCGAGGATCTCAGTGAGCCGATATACGTACGGGCCAACTCTCTTCTCGGAGAGATGATATGGAACCTACTTGAGAATGCTGCCAGGCACAACCCCCGTAGTGACCGGCGGATATGGGTTTCCGGGAAACGCGCTGGCGAGTATTTTGCTCTTGTCATAGCAGACAATGGTCCGGGCATCAGTGATACTCGGAAGGCCACACTCTTTCAGAAGACCCGCGACTACGGAGGTGTTGGTCTCACACTTGTGGCCCACATAGTGCGTGAATCAGGCGGCCGAATAGAAGTCGCCGATAGGGTAGAGGGATCTCCCGACAAAGGGGCAAAGTTCACACTATACTTGCCGCTCGCTGAGTAGAAAAGGACCTATGAATGTGTCCCGCCTCTACTCTAGCTTTGTCGTTGCAGCAGGTTCTTGATGCGCCGGAACAGCCCCTCGTAGAACGTCCTCTTCGCCACTCCGTTTATCCGGAAGAAGCTAGTGTCAATTCTATAGAATTGGCGCTTGATCTTCTCGTAGTCGCGAATCCCCCTCTCTACGACATAGCGCTGAATCACATCGGCGACCTTCTCCGGGAAGTTATCGATGTACTGGAATCGGTTGAGTTGAATGTGAAACAGAGTCATCCGGAGTATGTCCTCTCTGCTGACTGTTGCTACAGCCATGACATTGGCCCCGTCATAGTATTATGACGTCATTGATTTAAAGAATTGTGAGAAATCCTCCCGCAAAAGACGTTCTCCTAAGAGACTTCATTAGTGCCTGTGTCCGGCACTACCGCCACGGACCTGATGGCAAATGAGAATCAGCTCAATCATTGACATAAGCCTCGTTGATGTGCCCGGTGTGCCCGTCACCGTAATCTTCACCGGAGGTTGCAACTTCGACTGTCCGTATTGTCAGAACTCTGCATTGATTCCTCTGGACTCTGGTGAAACGATGAGTCCCTCAGAGGTAGCGCGTCGGGTCTCGGGGTTTCTCTCCGAGGGGTTTTGTATCACAGGAGGTGAGCCGACAATTCATCGGGACCTCCCTGACCTTCTCAGGGCGCTCAGAGAACTCTCTCCGAAACACGTTAATCTGAACACGCAGGGGTCGGTGCCGGGTGTGCTCAGAGCCTCCTTGCCCTATCTTGACTCCGTGTGGTTTGACCTGAAGGCACCACCTGCCCGCTATCGGGAGATCTCACGCACGAAGTCCGACCCATGGCCCCGCGTTCTGAGGAGCTTCAGGATGCTCCGCGACTCGGATGTCCAGCTGTGGCCCAGAACTACATACGTGGGAGGTCTGATGACCCGCGAGGATCTGCTCGGTATTCTCGATGTTCTCGTAAGCGAGGGCTATGAAGGCCCCTATCACATTCAGAATTATGTTCATTCGGACGGTGTCCGGGAGGATGAGGCGCGACGCCTGACGCGACCTGCACGCGAGGACGTTGAGTACGTGGCCAGGACGGCTCCTCCCGAGATTAGAGTCCACATTGATTGGCGTTAGGACATATAGTCTGTGAGGATGGCATCCGGCCCATCCAAAGGGCGACGTTCTTCTCCCCGAGGCCTGTCGATTCCCACAGACAAGCTTTTAAAAGCGGTGAACAAGACCCCCTTTTGACCACTCAGCTCCTAGTTGAGTGAATGGAGCGTCTGAGCATGTTTCGCACGCAGAGCATGGAATACGACAGAGCAATAACTGTCTTCTCTCCTGAGGGTCGTCTCTACCAAGTTGAGTATGCCACAGAGGCTGTGCGTCACGGTCCGCTGGCCGTTGGTGTCAAGGCCGTTGATGGCGTCGTGCTCGTGGGTGAGAAACGAGCGCCGCATCCCCTCGTCGACGTTGACACGCTCAAGAAGATACTTCTCATCGACGACCACATTGGAACCGCGATTGCAGGTCTGCATGCTGACGCTCGCAAGCTAATCGACCAGGCTCGCATTCAGGCACAGATCAACAGGCTCCGGTATGATGAACCAATCTCTATTCGCTCTCTTGTCGTGGATATCTGTGATACAAAGCAGGTCTACACGCAGTTTGGCGGAGTCCGACCCTTCGGGGTATCGCTCTTAGTCGGAGGTATTGATGATGCTGGCCCGCAGCTCTTCACGACCGATCCCTCAGGTTCGTTCTGGGGCTGGAAGGCCACCGCGATAGGAAAGGAGTCCGACACGGTCCGTGACTTCCTAAAGGAGAACTATCGCCCAGACCTCGACATGGATGGTGCAGTCAGTCTTGCACTAAGTGGGCTCCTGAAGCCAGCTGGCGAGCAGGCTGACATCGACCCGGCCGAGCGGGCACGACTGATTGAGGTCGGCAGAATCGATACGACCGACAAGGTGTTCAGAATTCTCCCCCACAGCGAGGTACAGGCACTCCTTGAGAGCGTCCTGACCAAGTCATAGGCCCTGGCGGTCATTGGCATCTCTGTCCTCCCCTGAGATGCCTGTCTATCTCTTGCATCTCTCCACAAGATAGTCCACTATCATCCCTGCGATGTCCAGTCCAGTGACTCGTGAGAGGGCACTCCACGACGGTGATGCATTTGCTTCAATCACACACGGTCCGTCACCCGACTCGATTATGTCCACGCCAGTATAGTCCAGTTTCAGCGTCCGCGCAACCTCTATGGCGCATTCTTCGTACTCCCCGTCGATGTGGGCCAGCTCGGCCCGGCCCCCACCATGCACATTCGTTCTCCACTCACCGGCCACGTTAGGAGGTAGATACCTGTACATAGCGCCCACAACACGATCTCCGATGACAAATACTCTGATGTCCCGATCTGGCTTCTTCACAACCTCCTGCACGTACAGGACCTGACCGAGCTGATGGAGGAATTTCATTGCACGATAGGCCAGCTCCGGGTGTTCGGGCCGCATGGCGCCCATTCCACGAGCGCCTATCATAGGCTTGATGATCACGTCTCCTACCTCCTGAACAAAGGCCACCGCAGCCTCAAGATTCTCGCCAATGAAGGTACGTGGCACTCTGATGCCGGCCTTGTGAAGTGCAGTCAGTGTAGCATACTTGTCCTTCGCCCGTCGAAAGGAATAGGCGGGATTCATCACGTAGATGCCAGCGTCCTCGAAATGCTCAAGCAGGCTGATGCGGAAGGTTATCTGATCCCCCGTTCCGTAGCCAATAGTCCTGACAATGACACCGTCCATATCAGAAACGTCCTCATTGTCGAGATGGATGAACCTGTTCGGTATCTGTGCCGCCACGTCAGGAAGGCGAAACGGAATGACCTTGTGTCCTCTCGCCCTCATCGCCTCGATGAGAGTCCGCGTCGCCCAGTTGTTGACATTCTCGTGATAGCTTATCCCGAAGAACATACGACTCTTCTCCGGATGCTCACTGCGACGGCTCTCCGCCGACGCTTAAAAGATGAGCGAAATCGCTCTGGATGGTTCATCAGGCCCCGCCTAGTCAAGTCGGCCCTGCACGAAGTGCAGCAGATCCTCATACATCGGGATGTTCAACAGAAACGAATTCAGTTTGAACACTGGCACAATCGGGACTCCCTCGTGGATCACAACATCCTCCACGAGCCAGGTCACAAGTACTGGAAGCACGCGATACTGTCCCGGCTTCAGACTCCTCAGACGTCTCCTCAACGAACTGAGTTCTGAGGCCAGACGGACTGATCGTTGCAGCTGCCGCTCTGCGGCCTCTCTGAGGGCCGATCTCTTCCCCGAGCGAATCCCCCACATCTTGGCGTCGACTGTGACTATGGTCCAATCCCTCACGCCAATCACGTCTATCTCCATTCCACGACGGAGTTCGTTACCCCTCTGTCTGAAACTCTCCACACAGTCGAACTCGTTCATCTCAAGGATTGCCGCCACTAGCCCCTCAAAGTCTTTCCAGTCCATCGCCTTGACGACACGCTCGATGTCGACTCCCGCCGCTGCAGCCCGCATTGCAATCTGTATTCTTGTTTCTCTGGTCAGCACCCAGCCTCCCTCGATATTGCGGACCGCACCGAGCTGCGAAAGCAGAGTGGCGGTTTCGTCATCGCACTCTTGGATTGCCTGCCCGTCCCTTGACCGTTCGAGGAGCGATATCAGAATCTCGGACTCTGTCCTCATCACGGTTACCAACACAGTGCTTTAGTTTATAACATCGATGTCCTGACAGAGTAGGGGATTGAGATGTCGGAAGCGGAGGAAGGATGGAGGCGTGTCATTCACGCCTTTGAGGACTGGATTGACTATGAGGCCACAGAGTTCGGTCCGTGGACTGCATACTTCTCAATCGAGCATCTTCAGGCCCTGACGTCTGCTGAGCGCTTGGGCTGGATGCAGAAGATGTGCGATGAGATAATCCCGGGGAGGATCGACAGATGTCGCGAGGCTGGAGTCGCCCTTGAGGACTTCCTTCCCTTTATGCCGGACTCTGACTCCATCGACACGGTGCGCTCGATGATTGACCTGTGCTCGGTACTTCAGGACAGCATGATGCGAATGAGCGATCTGATTGTCGAGATGAGCGAGAAGTACTCCGAGGGCGGCCTCGAGGAGATAGTGCAACTTCTCTCTGCCGTGGCAGAGGTGGAGGAGGACATCCGCCACCATATGAGCCTCTTCAGCAAGGGTTTTGCGAAGTTGAGGTCACTCGGGCTGGAGCTGCCCACCGACTTTGGGTGAATCGTCCTACCGACTGTGTCAAGCCCGGCGGAAGAGTTAAGTGCCAATGAACCGAACGTGTGTCCGACCCATCTGTGATTGGGACAGCTATAACGAGGTGAAAAGCGAAGTGGGTAGTGACATAGCCCCTGCCCACCAGTGTCGGGTCAGACACCAAGAGGGTGACTACCAAATTCAGCCTCGAGGTGTCCGAGTTCTTCTGCAGTGAGAGTAAGGACTGTCTCTCATCTGGCTGTCCGGTCGTCGAATCTCTCGCGGGCTCTCTCTTCAGGATGGCTAGGTACCGTCTCTCCGATCGTCTGAAGACGGTGCTGCTGGCCGCCGCTGAGGTACTGCGCTTTCACGAGATGACCGTGACGGCTCTTGCTGATGAGGTGTCACGACGGACCGGAATACCATATTCGACTGTAAAGTGGAACCTGAGGTCATTGGTACAGCTGGGACTCGTGGCCGGTGGCGACAACAGTCGGAGAGGTCTGAAGGCAAGTCTCACTGCAGCAGGAAGGATGCTGGCGGACTATCTACTCAGCCAAGAGTCCGAACCGTGACGCCTTGCCGAGAGGAACGGGGGTGCTGCCCCCTCCTCCACTGGCGCTGCACAGCTTTACGTGCCAGTATCACGGGATCTCTCGGCAGGGCGTTCCCACGTCTGATTGAGCGCTGTCAGGGTCTCGTCGGGCGACAGACCAGCGGCAATGACGATCTCGACCAGTCGACGTCCGTCGGGCTCGATCTGCCCGAGGTTCCATTGTAGCCCGATGGCCACATCGCCCGGTCCGGCCGCACTAGACCTCCTGAGGTCGCGTCGGACTCTGCCAATTCTCAGCCTATTGGGGGAGGTCACATCCCAAGCGTCCGCCTTGGGTCTGGCCGAAACGCCAACATGGACTGGTGTCGGGTCCGACATTGTGGCAACGCCGAGTTGTTGGTCATATCTCCCACTGTCGTCGTTGTGACTCCCAGGCCCCCCTAGGTCGAAGTCCATAAACAAGTAGATTCTGGCATCCTCAAGTTGCTGGTCGGTTATGTTCTGCACCGTGGGACGCACCCACAGAGCCGGAGTGTTCTCGCTCCAGAGATCAATGGTCACACCCAGTACAGATGTGTCGCGTTCCTGTGGAGTGTGTTCGTAGGTCACCGAGGCGCCGTATCTACGCCTGTGAATCTTGGGCTCGCTGTACGATGAGGTCTCGGTCGCCTTTGCTCTGTATGTCCTCCCATCGATTCCATAGGAGAACCAGAACCCTGCGAGATCATGTGCGGGGTTTCGAAGTAGTGTCATCTCCTCACCATCCGGGCTGATCAGGCTGAGCCGTCTGATGTAGAAGCCCGAGCGACCTACGCCTCAACTGAGTATCTCAACGGCGTACGTCACGTCCAGACGTGGTCTCTTGTCTCCAGTCTCAAGAACTTCTGCTATGCGACTCATCGTACATCTCCCGGACGTTTGGTCTGATAAACATCACCCATCCAAGGGAGGCCCTCCTCGTGCGAAGATATGGATGACACGACCTAGGAGTGTGAGCATGGCCGTTCGAAGTGCCGGTGCGGGTCCAAGTGTGTCCTCTCTGCTCTTGCTTCGCAAAGTTGATATGGCTGTCAAAGAGCGACTGTTCAGACTGGTGGCCCACAGCCATGACAACCCTGACCATCCCCCAGCTTCAGAAGTGGTATCGAAAGAAACTGCGTGCCAAGTCAAAGGACTTCATCAAGAAGGCCCAGAAGAGCTACAAGGCCGTTGACAGGGCCCTGAAAGAGGTTCAGGCCGTAGCACGCGAACTGCGTGAGGCGAGTTCATCCGAGGATGACAGTGAGACCGAGGGCATAGCAGCGAGGTTTGCAATGAAGATAGATGAGATTGTGGCGGCCTTCGATCTGCAGAAGGAGATCACATATGAGGGAACCGAGGCGATGCAGGCTGAGATACAGCGTTTCATCCAGGAGCTGTGGGGCGCTGGCGCACGTTGGATCAGGCGCATGGACAAGCGTCACAAAGGCACAATAAAGCATCTGGATGCCTACATGAAAGACCTGATCAACGAGATGAAGACAATCGGGAAACTGTTATACGAGTACAGCTGGATCAAAGACCTTGAACGGATTGCCTCGCGCATCGATACTCTTCACGACCTCACACACGGAAGAGAGCTCTACGAGGAGTCTATCCGGCAGGTCACTCAGAAGATTGAGCAGGCGCAGCGTGAGTTTGACGAGGCAAAGAGAGAACTGGAGGAGTTCCGGGCGACATCGAATGTCAGCGAGATACTCAGCCTTGACCAAGAGGCTGAGCGGATAGCGGGACTACTCCGTATGCGCCTGAACACATTGAAGAAGCCCGTGAAGAAGTTTCTACAACACGACACAGGTGTCAGGGTGTCTCCCGCCGGCTCTAGAGCACTCAACGACTACTTTGATGATCCATATCGTGCAATCACGGAGGAGCCCGACGGCTATCCCGGGCTGATAGAGGGTCTTGAGGCTCTTGAGGAGGCGATCGGAAAGGGTGCACTGCCTCTCAAGGACCGGCTTGCTCGACGGGCTGTTGAGGAGATCGAGCTGATAAAGAAGGGCGCGCTGCGTGAACTGCAGGAGAAGGCAAAGTCCGTGGAGGAGCGTAAGAGGCAGTTTGCTGGTTCTGAGATCTACGCCCGTGCCGCGGAGCTGGAGGCCCGGTTCGAAGAGGCACGAAAGAACTTGGAGTATCATAAGAATGACTTGCGACGGATTGCTGATGAGATTCGGCGCCAGCTTGAGAAGATGGAAGAGTTCCGCAAGCGAATCGAGCAGGAGATCAAGGAGGCATTTGGCGAGACGGTCCATATCAAGATAGAAGAGACCCTTGAGCCCCTGTTGGCCAAGTGCAACGTCGACTGACTCTTCGTCTGACGTGACAGTCCCACTGGAGGAAGATGAATGCGAGTACTGGTCACATCTGAACAGGACTCGGCTAGCAAGACTATTGCCTCGGTCCTGCTTGACGAGTACGACTTTGAGGAAACCGGCTCTATGTTTGAAGGTCATCCTGTGTACAGGCTGGACAGTGAGGATGCCCTTCTGATAATGAGCGAGAGGGACCTGATCAACTGCGGTCACCTCGACGCCCACTTTGATGCTGAGGCGTTCATCTTCTGTTCCCGACACAAGGCCAAGTCGGGTCGTCCTGCGTTGCTCGTCCACAGCACAGGCAACTTTGGGGACGAGGCTCTGTTCGGTGGCCAGCCTCGAAGCCTGTCGGTATCCACCGCCAGTCTTGTTTCAAGGGCACTGAGGTCTCTTGTTCGTGAGCGCGAACGACTTGGTCTTGATGAGTTTGACGTATCGCTTGAGGTGACGCATCACGGCCCAACAGAGTTGAACACGCCAATGCTCTTCGTCGAACTTGGTAGCGATGAGAGCCATTGGAATCACGTCGAGGGTGCGAGGGCTGTTGCCTCTGCTGTGATGGACTCTCTTCGTGAGCCCTTCGCGGAGGAGTGCGCCATTGGTTTCGGGGGAAACCACTATGCGAGCAAGTTCAGCAAGGCTGTTCTCAGTGGAGGGCTGCTGATAGGTCACATCGCGCCCAAGTATGCTCTGGATGGTCTGTCCCCCCAGATGGTCCGGGAGATGGTGCGCCGCTGTCGGGAGCGAGTGACGGCCGCAGTCATTGACTGGAAAGGCACGAATGCAGGGCAGCGTAGTCAAGTACTGCCTGTTCTTGATGAGATCGGTATAGAAACGGTGCGCTTGGGTTGAACTGGTGTAGTCTATTCTCTCACGCCAGTGACACGAATGCCACGACGTCTGCGAAAGGCTAAATACGCTGTACGTGGCAGTCCCAATATTGCACCTGCTTGAAGAGGGGAAACGATGCCGGCTGAAGAAAAGACCGAGAGTAGTGATTTGGAGAAGGCAATCGACAAGGTCAAGTCCGAGATAGCGTTGCTCAGGGATGACATTGACCCACTATCGACGCTTCCGGACATCGCAAAGAGTGTCGAGACTCTTGGCGAGTCCGTCGCCGCGCTTGACAAGAAGTTGGAGCCAGTCGCGAGAACGGATGACATCCTGAAGGCCCTGACCGACCTTGCAGGGATTGTGAGAGAGGTCCGAGAGCGGGTCGATTGGACGCCCATCGAGGAACGAATCGCGGCCCTAGAGAAGCAGGTCCAACAGGTAGCTGAGCGTGTTGACACGTCCTCGGTGATGGAGAAGATCGATTCGGTCGAGAGGCAGGTCCAACAGGTAGCTGAGCGTGTTGACACGTCCTCGGTGATGGAGAAGATCGATTCGGTCGAGAAGCAGGTCCAACAGGTGGCTGAGCGTGTTGACACGTCCTCGGTGATGGAGAAGATCGATTCGGTCGAGAAGCAGGTCCAACAGGTGGTTGGTCTTGAGGAGCGGCTCGATCGTCTGTCAGACATCTTCAATGAAACACGCGAGATTGTCAGTATCATCGTACAGCAGCTTGACGACATTGAGCGAAAGTACAACAAGGCCCTTGAGGAGGTCAAGAAGGCTCTTGCATTGACTGCTAAAGTGGCTCAGCAGGCGGCTCCCGCGGAGGTAGAAACGGCGCCAGCCGCGGCTGTAGCCCCCAAGAGGAAGCCAACGGCTGAGAAGGCCAAGACTGCTCGGAAAGGTGAGCCAGTACCTGAGAAGGAGATTCCTGCGACCATTGATACTATGATGGAGCATCTGCTGTCAAAGGTCACCCCTCATACTGAGGCAGCTGAGATGGCTCGCCTGCTGGAGGAAACGCGTGACCGGCTAACGGACCTGATAAAGGAACATACGCCCGTCATCTTTCAGTTTGGCAAGATGGCCCGTGAGTTGAAGTCGTATCCTCCCACAGCCACTCTCAATGAGAATGACATTGCCCGGCTCAACAAGGAGATAAGAGCGTGGGCTGCAAAGCTCAAGGAGATCGCCGAAGGATAGGATGAATCTCGACTGCTATCTGTTGCTGGCAACAAATCAGATGGTCAGTCTATTTCCCCGATATGCACATAGATTTATCTCCACGCGTGCGGACTCAGCTCACGGCTCCGGCTTGGAGGCGTTTCGGCCGATAAGGTCCTGTCCCCAACCAAACTAGACCAGTTGAACGTGAGTTGAGTGACGTATGCATCTACACGATAGCGCTGAAAAACTTGCGAAGCGGGTTCACCTGCTTGATCCAGCAGCCGACCTGCAGCTTGTGCGGGAGATTGTTGAGCTCCACGAGGCCAAGTGCACACGCTGTCAGGAGGATCGCCTGAGTTGCACGGTCCGGCCCTCGTGCAAGGATCGCAACTTCTTGAACGCGTTGATAGAGGTCGGTATCAATCCGTCCGTTGACCTCGACTTCTGCTACTCTCAGCATCTGAATCAGCTCCGCCGGTTCGTGCTTGAGGGCAAGGGTCGTCAGATGTTTGACCGACGTGTGCCCATCAGGGACCTGCTGTCCAGTTTCAAGTTCAGCTCAATCCGTCAGTTCACGACACAGATGACAAAGCGTTGGCGTCGTCATGCCAGAATCCGTCATGGCGACCTACTGCTCATTGGCGGGGACGACATCCTCTTCCACTTTGACTTCTCACGTGGAATCGTTGAGGTCAATCCTTGGGATGTCGAGGTTCGAGACTATGTCCTGTTTGACCAGTACGTGCGCCTGCTTAGCAGTCTGTACGGAATTGAGGCAGAGAGCTTTGATGCGACGCTGAACTGGTGGATACTGTCTATCAATCTTGGCCCCACGGGTGGACCTATCGCTGACGAAGTGCTTGCCCATGAGGTGGTGTCAGAATTCGAGGCTGTTCACAAGACAGCGGACGAGGACTCGGTCGTTCTTCAGGCCGAAGTGGTGCTCAGAGAGGAATCCCGGTCAATCCGGGTTGGGGCCATTCGTACCCTGTTCGCTCTGCTGGCAAACAGTGGGGGCTGAGGGGGGACTGCTCTCAACGTGATACATACTGGAGTACGGCGGCGAGGTGGAACTGAATGAGTGAGGCGAAGTCGGTACGTGCTGTCATTCCTGTCATAATGGAGAACCTGCATCTCACAGAGACCGATGCCCACGTCATACTCCCAATCATCATCGGAGGGAACATGACTGTCGGTGCAATCACGCTGGTCTCTGGTCTGTCCAAGACTAAAGTGGAGAGGTCATTGAAACGCCTGATCGAACGCGGGCTAGTGGCCGAGGTGAAGGGAGTAGTGCCCGTGTATCGGGCCCTCCCCCTGAGTCTCGCCCTGTCGGACCTGTTCACAGGGACCATCACACAGCTTGATGAACTCGTGGACAAGATTGCAGGGACCATCGATGAGGGCCTTGCAGCGATGGACTCGGCCAATACCGAGATGCGGGACGCACGGCGGGAACGGATGTCACTGTTACACAGTGCGTTCGAGTCTTACGAGCGCAATGTACTCGAGCATATCCGTCTCCAGCTGCAGAACATGTTTGACTCCTCCCAGCAGGTCCTCTCCTCGTTCTTCGTCTCGTTGGAGTCGACTGTGAAGGGGCTGGAGTCCCAGCTCGATATTGACTTGGGCGAGGAGCTGCAGTCTCTTCAGCACGAGTTGGATGCGGTCTACTCCGAGATCTCCTCGCTCTTGGCACGGTTCAGTGAGGAGTTTGACATCGAACTCGACGAGGCGATGGGGGCCTCAACAGAATATATGCAGCGCCTCACTATCAGGGCCGGCACTCTGGTCGAGCAGGTACGGGAGTCCCTGCAGTCAGTACTGAGTCTCTTGGAGGAACGCCTTCAGTCCTTGCTCTCTGAAACACTGAAGAGCGTGTCTACCCGCTCCACCGCGTCGGCCAATAGGGCCGTTGAAACTCTCCAGTCCGCGTCAAGCGAGCTGAAGAGTGCAGTCGATGACATGATTTCCTCTCTCAGTGATCTCTACGTCCGTACGCGTGAGATCTTGGCCCAGAGCATCCAAGACGCCCGGAGTCAGAACGAGGAGCACGCGGCACTGATTTCCTCTCGGATTCGGGAGGCCGCAGAAACAGCCGGGCTGCTACGCAGGGATGTCGACGCGTGGAAGGCAGAGGTGTCTGCTCTTATCGAGAGCGCTGCCAACACAATCAACACTCATCTCCAGCAGCTCTCTGCCAACGATGCGTCTTACCTGAACACCGTTGAGAACGTGATAACATCTCATCTTGAGAAGGTCTCCGCGGCCGTTTCCGAGGAATACAAGGGGGTTCGCAACGTACTCTCTACGATCCGCGATGAGGTCACGGGTCACTTGGCGCGTTCACGTAGTGAGGTGGTCCAGCTTCTTCAGAAACAGAACGAGGCAGATCTGGCCCGTGTAGAGCAGGCCCGTCAGAAACTTCTGTCGGAATTGGAGCAAGGGGTAGACAAGACTCGAAATACGCTGCGGAAACAGATACAGGCCGCGGCAAGAGATGTAGAGTCTGTCCTGCATACTGAGACGGGCGAGCTGCGGTCGCTACTTGAGAATATGGACAGTCGTGTCCAGTCTGCATTCACGTCTGTCATATCCGCGGCGAAGACCAAGAGCAAGAGCATTCTCTCCGAGGCAGAGGAGCTGGCCCAGGCATTCGAGGGATCGCTTCAGGTGCAGCTTGCGGAGATTCTCAACGAGTTCTCCTCCAAGTTCGAGCAGCAGGTGCAGGAGACCAAGGCTCTATTCGAAACCATCAATTCCAAGCTCGATGAGCGCTTCGCCGAGGGAGTATCGACGGTCAAGTCACACGTCGAGCGTGTCGAAACAGAGATCGAGGAGGCACTGGCCGATCAGATATCTCGGATCGACCGACAGACTCAGGACATCCGTCAGGAGTTTCACGCCCAAGTCGAGGAGATCACGCAGCAGTTCATCTCCCTCGTTCAGGGGCTTGAGGCGTCATTCAACGGATTCCTGACGAACCAGACGATGGAGGCCCGTGATATGATCCAGTCGACACACACGTCGTTCAGAGCGGCCGTCCGACGGGAGATGAGCTCCCTACGCGAGGACTCGTTGAAGCTGCAGCAGGAGTACGCTTCCACAATGGCGCAGAGGCTGGAGGAGCTGATCGCCTCGGTGGCAGCGGCTAAGCGTGCAATGGAGGAGCTCGCTGCATCGAGGCAGGAGCAGGTGTCGAACGGCCTCCGGCACACACTTGGTCTAATCGGTCAGACACTTGACGGAATCGAACAGGGTCTCGAGGAGATAAGGGGCGGCACCTTCAAGCAGATCAGCGATAGCCTCCTCCAGATGGCTCGCGAGTTTGACGCCTCTGTCGAGAGCGCGACCGCAATTGTCACAGAACGTCTTACTGGTGCTCAGAAGACAGTCCTGACGACACTGAGACGGGGTGTGACTTCGGCCAAGAATACCACAGAGGCCTTCTTCTCGGAGGAAACCGGGGCGCGTCAGAAGATGCTGGCTGAGGCGAGTAAGAAGCTGGACGCTCTCTCCGCAGTCCTTTCCTCAGAGCTCTCGGAGAAGCTGGACGCCCACGCGGTTGCTCTTGGCGACCGAGAGTCCGAGCTGGTCCGCCTGCGGAATGCTCTGCGCGAGGAGAGTCTGTCTGCAATCCGGGAGCGTCGCTCCGAGGCTGCAGAGTCAATCGAGGGGGCAATTGCTTGGGTCGACTCAACAATGAACAACATCGCGTCCTCCCTTGAGGCAACGGGCGACAGTCTCGACAATGGTATCTCTGTCGTTGAGCATCAGCTGGTCAAGGCATCGTCGAGTATATCCAAAGAGGTCCTCGACAAGAGCAGTGAGCAGATCAATCGCATTGAGAGTGTGTTTCTCGATCTGCTCAAACAGATACAGACATCCTATGGTGAGCGCGTCACAGAGTTCTCCGAGGAGGGTCTTGAGCAGGTTGCACGTTCTCTCGAGGGCATCGAGGCCTTCCGTTCCGAG
Organism: Candidatus Thorarchaeota archaeon; assembly: GCA_029855935.1. Taxonomy (GTDB): domain Archaea; phylum Asgardarchaeota; class Thorarchaeia; order Thorarchaeales; family Thorarchaeaceae; genus B65-G9. The sequence goes on from JAGSHN010000012.1 coordinate 334,703, forward strand.
TGTGCAACCCTCCTCAAGGAGGTCGAGGAGAGCACCCCGTTGAGTGTTGATGAGGTCAACTCTGAGATTGCCGGACGCCTCGATGCAATCGCATCCGAGATGAGTAGTGCTGTTGACGGCCTTCTGTCGGAGCACAAGACGGCAACAGTCCAGCTAAAGAGTACCCTCCAGGAGTCTCGTGACCGAATGATTGAGACCATCAAGGGATCTGTTTCGACGGCCAATGTTGGAGTTTCCACACACTTCGAGTCTGCTGGTCTTGCTCTCAAGACCCGCCTCAGTAGCGACATCTACTCGGTCCTTGAGGAGCTGCGTAACGAGCTGGCCACGCAGGGTGAGATTCTCGCCGCAGCCGTTTCTGAGTCCACAAAGATGGTGGGTGATGCAATGACGGAACTGAGGGACAAGAGGGCCGAGATTCTCAGCGAGCTCGAATCTGAGTTTGACCGATCGCTGAAGAACTGGCTGTCCTCCGCGCGCGACGAGCTTGGGACGCTCAAGACATCAATGGACGGGACCGTTGAGCGTCTGAGGGCCGTCACCAAGAACACTCTCGATGTGGTCAGAGCGGTCGCCACAGCCAGCCACCTCATTGCTGAGTCGTCGCGTGTTTCGACTTGGTATCTCACAGGGGCCAGTGAGACGTGTGCGCACATTATGGATATGGCGGCCCGTGCCACGTCATCCATCGTGATCTCTGTCCCAGACCCATCATGCCTGAAGGTGCGCCGGCTGTCGAAGGCAAAGAAGGCGACACGGCGCGTGCTGATTCTCCCGCCGCCCGAGGATCCCGAGGCCAAGTTCAAGCCTCCCGCAGGCTGGAGAGTCTGGTATGTAGAATCTCCCCCCTATCTCGCCGTGAGGGACGATGAGGAGATAGTTGTCGGAGGGATTGGTGATGCAGACACACCCTTCGCTGTCGTTTCTGTGGACAGAGCGTTCTTGAAGATGTATCACGACATCTTGGGTCCACAACTCGTCAGCCTTGGGAAGAGGGAAGGGTGATCCTGTATCGAATTGCGTCTTCATCGCCGTAGTACAGGGGAATCCGGTCGCAGGGCACCATCCCCATCTTGGCGTAGAGCAGTCTCGCCGCACTGTTACTCTCGCGAACCTCCAGTTCGCAGGTGACAACACCGATTGCTCTCATATCTTCCAGTGCGTGTCTCATCAGGCGCTCCCCGATTCCCCTTCGCCTGAAACTCTTGTCCACCGCAATATTGAGTATCCGACCGCGGTGCTGTGAAGGGCTGTCCTCCCATATGATGAATCCGACGACTTGCCTATCGACCTGCGCCACAAGGGCCACCAGGCGCTCAGACGACCTCAGCAGGGTGTAGCCTCTCATCCTGCCAAGCTCCTCAAAGATGTCGCGGGTCCAGGGCCTGGGAAACGAGCTCCTCTCTATTGTGTAGACCGCCGCCACGTCCTCTGAGGTGAGTGGCCGAATCGTGAGCTTCAATGCAGACGCCTCACGTGAGACTGTGACCGCAATATGGACAGAACAGAGCGTCCTCAGGCAGAGCTCTGCCGCAGACGGGGCAGACTCTCTCGGTAGACGGAATCGGCGGGTTGAACATACTCACGGTCTCGAACGAACGCCAGGCCAGCCAGACCGACAGAATGACCATAAGGAGCATAATGCCAGCCAACGCCACGACCATAGCGACCGGGACGTTCTCTCCTACTATTCCAAACGGGAAGACTATGATGACCCCGCTTCCGGAGTTCACAGTGAGAATCACAAGTCCGGTGGCGATAAGGACTAGGCCGAGCCCGCAGAGAAGATCCGCCCTGTGGCTCGTCCCGACACTCAAGTCTATATCATCCCTCGCTCCTTCAGTTGTGCGACGATACTGGCGTATCTCTCGTCGTTGCTAATCATCTCGTTGACTGCCTGTTCTTGCATATGGGTACCAGGCAAGACCTTTACGCGAATAGTGTGGTCCGGAAATTTCTCCTCGAGCTTATGTCTGATGAGAACCCCGATGAGACCGCCCATCGGGCAGTAAGCGGCAGTAGGCTTGAATACAACGCTGATGATTCCATCGTCAACACGCACATACTCGGGTCGTACTATGCCTACTCGGGGGTCGGTCACCGGGATCGGTATCTCCGGATCTGTGACCTCCTGCAACACTTCCATGACCTGCTCGACAGTTGTCACGTCAATCCCTGACAGTGGGTTGTTCACTACGCGTTTAATAATCTATGGCAAGGGTCACGCACCAAAGAAATATGTGTGAGTGTATAGAAACGTCTCTCTGAGACCGCGAGCGGTCCATCCGCCTGCGTCGAGGACTGTTTCCTATGGCAGAGAACGAAGATCTCGACGAACGTACGCTGAAGTATGTGTTGAAGGTCACCGTTGTTGGTCCAAATGACTCCATGCTGTACAACGTGTTGAGTGCAATCGCAGAGAAGTCTGTGGATGTCGATGGTATTCGCATTGGATCTCGCGACTTCAGGACCGACCGCTCCGAGATTCGCACGGTCGTTATGTCCCCCACACAGAACGCAATGGATGTCCTTCTCTCCCTCACGCTGATAGGCGCCTCGGGCGCCATAATTGTTCTGGAGAGTCCGGACCCGGAGCTTGAAACAAAGTACAGAAACGAGATCCGTGAGAAGGTGGGATCCGTTCCCACCCGAGTGTTCTACAGTGGGGCTGCTCTGAGCGAGGCCAAGCGTGAAGAGGTGTGCCAGCTGTTTCAGGACCTCGTCCACGAGATGATGATGTCACGTCTGAACAAATAGTCATCTGTGATAGCGGCAGGCGCAAGTGCAGGAGGTCCCGCGCCTCCACACTTGGACCCGAGCTGCCGCAAGCCTTTTCTCCATTCGCTATCAGTTATTCTCCTGGTGTTCCAGGTGACCTCTGACTCAGATGAGAACTACTGGTTGGGCGTACGTGATGCCCTGAGAATGGTGGACAGTTTCATCGAGTGGGCGAGGCGCAATCCCGAGCGTGCCAAGCCACTTGAGCAGTTCATTAATGAGGCTCTGATTGCAGCGGCGAAGCGTTGTCAGTCCTGTCTGAGCCACGTGCTTGGCGTGTCATTCACCGCTGACAGTGAGGGTGGTCCGGTCAGGGAGACGCCTCCATCCGTAGACTTCTTCGAACAGACACCGTCTATGGTCAGAGGGTCACCCCTGGCGCGCACACTTCAAGATCCTGGCGACCTGTACAGCGAGCCTGCCGCAGAGGGGACTGGGCCACCTGTTGAACGGTCATCTGATACTCTACCGGAGGGGACTGGGCCAGAGATCACAACGGAGCCTGAGAAGCCCTCTCCATCGTTCGAGCGATCGATGGGAGCCCCGCCGGTGCCTGCGGAGCAGACACCAGCCGACACGGAGGCTGAGCAAGAGTCAGAGGTCACTGAGTTCGAGGCACCGCCTGCAAGGGGGCAGCCGTTTCCTGAGATCTCTCCGGGCCCAGATATGGAGTCACTACGCAAGATTGGTGAGCTCGGACCTGAGGACCTTGAGTATCCAAGCACCTCACGAGACTTTGAGCGTGAGTTTGACTTACCCGAGCCAGAGGCGTTGACTGAGGAGGAGCCGTCCTCCCAGTTGCCGGTTGAGAGGACAGCGGAGGAACCGGAGGAGTGGTCTGAGGTCGGCGAGGGGTCGCCCGTTGAGAAGCCCCCTGTGCCGCCAGAGATGCCTCTGCACGACGAGACCCCTGCCACTACGACGGAGCCAGTCGAAGAGGTTGAGATGCCAGTCGTCGCTGAGCCTGCTCAGGGCGAGCCGACTGTCGTCTTTGAGACCACAGAGACGGAGTCTGTATCGGCCCCCGACGAAACGTCCTCTGCTCTCGAAGAGCTTGAGCGGCTGTTGGACGAGCACGGTCTTGGTGTGCCAAAGGCAGAGAGGACTGAGGTAGCTCCCGAGCCCTCGGAGGAGGGCGGCCTGAGAGAGGATGTCCCTGCGCCCGGGCCCGGCGAAGAGGCCCAAGACGAGAGGAGATCCCCCAGCACAGGTGTTTCCCGGCGGGAAGGGAGTCCCTTGTCGACGGGGGCCCCGGCTGCTGGTGAGGGGCACGAGACGACGATAGAGCGGACCGACACAACTGCCGCCTCACACCACCCGTCACCGGCGGATGTATGGACCCCCTACGATGAGCCATCTACGCTGGACGTAGAGCGCGAGCACGTTGCTGCGGCGGAAACAGGTCCTGAGGAGCCGAAGACCTCCGGTCAGCCGAGTTC
>JAGSHN010000002.1 GCA_029855935.1 Candidatus Thorarchaeota archaeon
CGTCTTCCTGAAGGAGGAGTAGATGTAGCCTGAGGAGCGGTACGACGATGAACCGCCCTGAGGATAGAAGTAGACGTTGAAGTAGCCCTTTGTCGAGGAGTACCACGAGTCGCCGAAGAGTATCATCATCACGCGCTGCATGTTCTCATCGTAGAGAGCCACATATGTCTTGCCCATTGTGTGATAGCTCTGTCGCAGTTCGCCGGTGACGGAGAACTCGCTCAGCTGATAGAGTCTGAAGGGCCTGTCCAGGACGTGGACGTAGCACGGACCGTGCCAGCCGCTTCCTGTCGCTATGCTCGACCACGTCATGTAACTCTGTCCTGACGGTACGATGAGTTGACCATCGCCACGCGTGCCAAAGGGGAATGACGGGTCGCTGTGAAACTCCTCCATATCGTTGCAGGTGTCGTGGAAGACCGTGAACTCGGAGCCCGAGTAGCTCAGCCGGATGTTGTAGATCCGTTCAAATGGCTCCGGTGATGACTCGCAGCGATAGCTCTGTATCGCAACGTATTTGATCAGCCTGTCCTGATTGATCTGATTGTACAGATAGAGCACCTTGTCGTCGAGACCGGGGACACTGGCAATCAGTCCCTGAAGCGGGTCGTAGCGCAGGCTCACCACGCCTGTGAACCTCTCTGGTACTGCCAGCCGATTTGACGTGCTTGAGCCGTCCTCGCGGTAGTAGCGTGCCACCACGTACACGGTCGAGTACCTGACAGAAGAGTCCCGAATGTACAGTGCAACGGCAATCTTTCTGTTGGCATCGTACAGCGCCACGCTCGTGAAGCCTCGCACGTACACCGAGGAACTGGCGTCCAGGGACAGGTTTGCGGAGAAGGAACCAAGGTCCCTCATCCTGAAGTACGAGGGCAGTGTCCTGACAAAGGACGGGCCGTGCCAGCCGTCGCCCCTAGGGATACTCTTGATCTCGAGATACTCGCCGTCGGTCGCGACGAGAGAACCCGAACTCGTGTGTAGACCCGGGAACGCAGGCCAGCTGCTGTCATACTCATAGTCGGCCCTCACACAGGGGTCAGTCCACAGACCGCCACTCCGACCGGGATTGCGACCGACCTCTGCCTGCTGCCATACGCCGTCGACCTTCTGGCGCGTCACGTAGATGCCGCCAGCACCAACCTGGTTCAGTGAGATGGAGTCCACACTGTTCAGTTCTTTTCCGCTTGCACTGATATTCACGCACACGCGGTCGTAGAGTGTGCCGTCGCCTGAGAACACGATGACACCTGAGTATGTGCCGCCGCAGAAGATGTGAGGACCGTACTCCCAGTGGCCACTCGTGCTATGGTACGCCTGGACGTATGTGTTGCTGTACTTCGACTCGTCACCCGCATCCGGGGCGGATGCATCCGGCTCGCGGGGCGGCGGGTCCTCCGGGTCCTCGACCCACCGTGCCTCGTAGTAGTAGTTGCGGGTATAGTTGACACGCAGACTCACTATGGTCCGCGTGTTCGGCTCAAGATCATCGCCTACATCCCGCCAGTAGACCCCGTAGTACTCCATTATGAGGTCCTTCAGGTCATCAGGTAGCAGGGCAAAGTCGCCAATCCCGGTGAGATAGTCGGTCTCGGCGTATCTGTAGACGCGGTGGGTGTCTGTGTAAGTGTCGGAGTAGTGAGAGTCGATGTAGTCAATCTCGTTGAGAATGATCTGTTTGAAGTCCATTATGTGGACGCTTGCTCCGGACTGCACAAGATACTTTGCCTCAGTGAGTTCCCTCGCTCGGTAGTTCTCCACCCAGTCAGCAGGATAACCCAGCGCAAGAAGTACCGTGCTGACAATCTCGACATTCGTGACCTCTGCGGGTCTTGCCCCTGGAACCGTGTATAGTCTCTTGTCAGAGGACTCGTGGCCGAACCTTATGATGTTGCGGCTCTCACACGCCATGAACAAATGCAGCCGTGCGGGCGAGCGCTCGACTATTCCAGCCATCGTCCCCCACGTCGTGAGCCTGTGACCCGTCACCAGTCCGATAGGACCACCGTGCGTAGCATAGATGACAATTCCAGAGTCGATTCGCTCTGCAGAGCGCGGGTCGGATGTGCGTATCACCCTCACACGATCACGCACGAAGGCATCATCCACGATGAACGGCTCAAGGCGGCGCAACAGGTCGTTCACCGCCCAGGTGGTGTCGCGGTCGCCCGACAACTGCAATATGAGAACCGCCGGGCCATCGGTGGCGGCATCAGCTGTCCACGCGGTGGTGGCAACGAGTTGGAGTCCCAGCATGACCGTGAGGGCCAGTGCTGCAGCGACGATTGCGGTCCTCTTCCCAGCGCGACATCTGGAGACAAGATGATCGACACCAGAGGCGTGTCTGGTCACAGTCCCTGCAGCCGTCCTGCGATCGACACGGTCCGGGAGTTCTCCCCTTGAATCAGGGACAACTCCATCTTCCACGGCCATCACATGCTCTCCTTTGCGATTCGAGATGCAACGATGGCGTGTAGGTCCATTTTCCACGAATATTCTCAGTATCTTACGCAGCCCAACCATAGAGATACTTCCTCTCCTCTCTCAGTCAACTTCTCTTTTGTCCGGTTTCCCACCCTTGGCAGCGTGCAGATCCCCCGGCC
>JAGSHN010000001.1 GCA_029855935.1 Candidatus Thorarchaeota archaeon
CAGGACGGGGCGGCACCGGATCATACTTGTAAGTGGGGTAACTGCCCACTTAGGTTATGACCCGAACGGGCGATGTAAGTCGTGGCCCGGAGAAGGGCACTGAGACAAGGGCCCTAGCCCCACGGGGTGCAGCAGTTACGAAACCTCACCAATGCGCGAAAGCGTGAGTGGGCCAAGCCGAGTGATGGGGGATAACTCCATCTGTGGCGGATCCGTAGGATGGACCGCTAGAAAGGAGAGGGCAAGGCTGGTGCCAGCCGCCGCGGTAAAACCAGCTCTTCGAGTGGTGTCCACGATTATTGAGCTTAAAGCGTCCGTAGCCGGCTTGGTAGGTCCCTGCTCAAATCCGGCCGCTCAACGGTCGGGCTGGTAGGGATACCGCCTCGCTTGGGGACGGGAGACGGCGACGGTATTCCACGGGTAGGGGTGAAATCCGATGATCCGTGGAGGACCACCAGTGGCGAAGGCGGTCGCCGAGAACGTGCCCGACGGTGAGGGACGAAAGCTAGGGTAGCGAAGCGGATTAGATACCCGCGTAGTCCTAGCCGTAAACGATGCCCGTTAAGTGTTGCACCCTTCAAGGTGCAGTGCTGTAGCGAAAGCGATAAACGGGCCGCTTGGGAAGTACGGCCGCAAGGCTGAAACTTAAAGGAATTGGCGGGGGAGCACCACAAGGGGTGGAGCTTGCGGTTTAATTGGACTCAACGCCGGAAATCTTACCCGCCCAGACAGCCGAATGAGGGCCAGACTGATGATCTTGCCCGACGAGCTGAGAGCTGGTGCATGGCCATCGTAAATTCGTGCCGTGAGGTATCGGCTTAAGTGCTGCAACGAATGAGATCCCCACCCCTAGTTGCCAGCCGGGGGCTTCGGCCCTGACGGGGCACACTAGGGGGACCGCCGTCGACCAAGACGGAGGAAGGTGGGGGCCACGGTAGGTCAGTATGCCGCGATATGGGCGGGGCCACACGCGTGCTACAATGGCCGGGACAATGCGTTACGACACCGAAAGGTGAAGTCAATCGCGAAACCCGGTCGTAGTTGGGATCGCGGGTTGGAACTCACCCGCGTGAACCTGGAATCCCTAGTAAGCGCATGTCACTATCGTGCGCTGAATACTGTCCCTGCTTCTTGCACACACCGCCCGTCGCTCCACGCGAGCGGCCCTGGGGTGAGGCGTCGTCCATCGGGCGATGACGAATCTTGGGGTCGCAAGTGGGGAGAAGTCGTAACAAGGTATCCGTAGCGGAAGCTGCGGATGGAAGCCCACAAGGGCACCTTGCGGGCCATCAATCACCTCCTAAGACTCTACCTTAGGGGTAGACGCAGCCGACTGCCGAATGGCAGCACGGATCCTTGAAGTACAAGGCGGCGGGGTGGAGTCACAGGGTCTTGTCCCGTGCGCACACTGTTGAGCACCCTATTTCTTCAAGTATTGTAGTTCACAGTGCGTCTAGTGAGGATTGGGCTCCTCAAGTGCGGACTCTTTTGTGATGTCTTGTATCCCATTGCAGTATCTGCAACCAAGTCATCGGTTGATTCGGCAAGCCAAACAGGGGCGGGCTATCGCTAGACGCGTACGGGTTCTTCATCTGCCTTCCTGAATGAGGAGGTGATCCCCGACCTGTTGCGACTGCGGAAAGTGTCACCGGGGACCAAGAATATGGTCCCTAGGGTGTGCTCTCATCACCTCTTCGTCAACCGGGTGATTCCCCGAGTCGTTGAATGAGGTAGTGAGTGAGTCTCCACCGCACCGCAACTCCCATGCTCCGCCCTCACCATGACCGCCGTCACCGGCAACCAACACAGTATCATCGGTCGGTTCGTCATGGTGTTTGGTAGAGGTCATCAGGACATAGTCCCTCGCCCTACGCTCAGCCTCCTCCCGCTGCATTCGCTTGCCGTCAGTGCCAGACCTGACAGCTGCAGACGGGGTCTCCATGGTTCTTGCCATGGCGGGGTCGGTACCGTTCCCAGACTCGTCATGCAGAGTCTGTTCATCGCGGTCAGCCACGGTCACTCCTGCAGGCGAGGCTGGCGACCTCTCGGAGTGAGCGGACCTCCCTTGAGAGCGAGTGCTCCGCCGGGCCTTCGGCGTGACTGTCTCAGGCCTGAACCTTGCTGACAGCCACTGTCCTAGTCCGTCCTCATCCCACAGTGATGGAATGAGCCTGATGAGGCGCTGTCCGATGTTTATCGCGGCGTTCACGTCAGCGTTAGCACGATATCCACAGGTGGGACACAGAAAGAAGCTCTGCTTGGGTCGAAGACCACGTCGCCCGCATCTTGAACATGTCGTGCTTGTCCAGTACTCGGGCACCATACGAACGCGGTTCGGGTCAAGACCGGCAACTCGAAGTCTGTGTTGGAGTAATCGAGTGATCCGGCCAAATACCCTGAGCAGGGCCCACCACTTCCGCCGGCGGTCCTTGAGAATCTGTACTGACCTCACGTCGCCTCGCCTGAGCGCTGATAGATGAAATCCCGACATTCTGAGGGGCACCGCCAGGCGGTCGTGCCGTCTTCTACCCTCTCGTGCAGAGCGGAGAGAGTCCCTGAGAACAAGCCAGTGCTTGATTGTCTTCTCAGGCGCATAGACGAGAGTGAACAGACGCCGAAATATGTGGCGGGGAATCTTCTTGGGACGGCGTGTTCTGGCGTGTAATGGCAGTGTCTGTCCCGTCACAAGATAGGCCTCCCACATGCCAATGGCCGTCTCTCGACACTCCTGAAGCTCGTTCGTCGAGATGTTTGGAAAGCGTATCTTGAAGTCGTGAGGAACGGACTTCCTGTCTCTCGTACGGAGCGTGAGACGGTCAAGGGCACCAGCGTCTACTCGGCGTCTCTGCCCCACGTACAGAATCTCTCGCTCGTGGTGCTCTATCACTCCCAAGTACGCCCTGATCACACGCGTGTCCCTGCGCGTCATCTTCTCAAGACGGCGCCTCTGACGTCCCGTCATCCGCTCCCAGTCTATGGGAACCTTCACCGTGTACATTACTCCACTCGAACGTCCCATGTTCCAGCCGTCCCGTATCATCATCCAGCGCCAGTGACAAGTGTCGACCACCAGAACCCCACACGCAGGCTCACGCCCACCGTGCGTCGGGCTGCCTCTTGTGGATATAAAAAGTCCCGACCTGTCACGGCCAATGGAGATTCACTCACTGACTCGCTCCGTACAACGAGTAATATACTCCACGTGATTCGGCTGTACGTATGTCTTCATCATATACAACGTCATCAAGCCTACCCAGTGAGAATGCAGAATCAGCCTCCACCGTTCAGAGTGATGTTTCGCCTTGAAAATAGTATGCTCCTGTACTAGGTTGAACCAGAATGATTCAGACCTCCCTCATCTCCTGTTGCAGTTGACGGGCATCTCTCAGCAGTTCTCGTACTGCATCGTCATCCCACTGTTCGGCGTAACGGCGGAGTATCTGGATGGCGGAGTCGATGGTGTCGAGTGCGGACGCGCGAAGGTCCTCGTGGTGTTCCAGTCTGGCGAGCGTGATGAGTGCCTCGCCGAGGTCGATTGAGGCGATTTGTTTCTCGTGGAGCCTTTAACCCCTCTTGATGAACGGGATGGGGAGTGAGGCTCCGCCGGCCTGCTAGGTCGGAACTTTAAATGCCGCAGGTGCGACGCGATGGGAAGGTCCTCGGGACTGATGCTGACGGTGAGGGTGCCCATAGACTGGGGGCGGATGACGGGACGTCAGAGGCGTCGTCTTGATCGGATGACGCGCAGGGACACGCGTGTGATCCGGGCGTATCTTGGGGTGATCGAGCATCATGAGCGGGAGGTCGTGTACGCGCAGGGTGGTGGTCGTCGTCTGCGGGTGGACGCTGGGGCGCTGGATCGGCTGACGTTACGGACGAGAGAGCGTAGGCAGGTGGCGCACGACTTCAAGAGGCGGTTTCCGAACATCTCGACGAACGAGTTGCAGGAGTGTCGAGAGACGGCGATTGCCATGTGGGAGTCGTTCCTGCGTGTGAGAGCGACGCCACCGATGCGCGCGAGGGGCTACCGGCCGAAGAAGATACCGCGGTACATGTTCGAGAGGCAGTTCCGGCTGGTGTACACGCCCGACAAGAGGGTGCGTCACTGGCTGGTGCTGAGGGACTCGCTGGACTCGGTGCGCCAGGGACGGAGACGACACGACCGGCTCGCCGTGCCTCTCAGACCGTCATCGTACCATCTCTCAATGCTGAGACGCGGCACCGTCAAGTCCATACAGGTCTTCAAGGACCGGAGGCGGAAGTGGTGGGTGCTGTTCCGCGTCCGCATCACACCACCGTCATCGACAGCGACAGTGACGACCGACAGCGACCCTGCGACGGACACGGTGCCGGCACGTCCTCCCGCCGTGCTGGGCATCGACCTGGGAATACGCAAGGCCGCCTGCTCAGTCCTGCTGACGCCCGATGGACTCAGACACGTCCGGTTCTGGCGACAGGAGGAGAAGACACGACGGATGGAGCGTTACGACAGGATCTTCGCGAGCCTGCAGAGGCGCAGAGAGGAGAAGCTCCGCGCCGGACTCAGTGCCGATGGCGTGTCGCGACGCCTCAGGGCGCTAAAGACGAAGCGCAGGGACCTCAGCATCGACCACGACAGGAGACTCGTCCGACGGCTCTGCGACCACATCGTCGAGCTCTCACGGTCCTACGACATCTACGTCGCCATCGGCCGTCTTGCAGGTATCCGTCGTCACGCGAGACGCAGCAGTGGTCATCGTGGCGGCAGACGCTATCGTCATATGATCACGCGCTGGTCCTTCGCGCGCGTCACCGAGTGGCTGGTACATGCGCTGAGGCTCGCGGGAGTCGACGCCAGCCGCGTGAGAGTGGTGTCTGAGCAGTGGACGAGCATCACCTGCTCGCGATGTGGTCGTCGTGGGGTCCGTCCACGACAGAGTCTCTTCGTCTGCCCGACTTGCGGCTACCGCGTCAATGCCGATGTCAACGGCGCCATAAACATAGCACGCCGCCTCATCATGCTCATTCCATCACTGAGGAATGAGAGCAGCGCACGAGGACAGTGGCTGCTGCCCTCTACCAGCACGACAGTGAGGGTGGCGGGCAGGACCACGCCGAGAGCTCGGAGGAGCGCGAGACGCTCTGACGAGAGGTGCGTTCACTCCGAGAGGTCGCCAGCCTCGCCTGTAGGAGTGACCGTGGTGGACCGCTATGAGCAGGCCTCTCTGGAGAGGTATGTGAGCGGTGCCGACCCCGCCATGGAGACAAGAACCGTGGAAGACCCGTCTGCGGCCACGAGGGACTCACACTGGCGCCCGTGGCGGACCAACGCAGCGGGAGGAGGCTGTGTACAGGACGAGGGACCCCGTCCCGATGACCCCTGTCAAACGTCCGGACAGCCGGTGGAGGATGACAGCACCCCCTGCCGGTCGCCGGTGACGGCAGTCCGGATGAGGGCTGAGCACGGGAGCGGGCGCACGGTGGGGCCTCACTCACCCGCTCGCCGACTCACTGAGTCAGGTGGCGGGCGCTCCCACCGCCGCGAGGACCTGCAGGTCGGACCTTGTGTTTCGGAGCCCCAGTCTGGGGCTGCAGCCCGGCGCGCTCCCCGCGCGGACGGGCGACGGTGATGTGATGGGGAGGTGGTCCTCCCCCTCTCGTCCCACGCGTGGGTCCCCGTTTGGGGCGTCAGAGATTGGAAGCAATGGTGTTGAGGTATATGGTGGGTCAGTCTGTTCAAGACTGTGTCGACGAGCCCTCAGGTCGTCGGTCGATAGTCCTTCTCTGCCCTCCTATCTGAATACGACTGCCGAAGACCGTCAGTGATCTATGCGTGTCTGGCCTCTCTCATTGCTTCCGGTATCCTTATTAGATGGCGCGAGAGAAGAATAGGTGCGGGCCACTCCTAGTCCAAGGATGTGGCCTAATGTGCACATGTGTTGTACCTTATTTGCGGTGTTTCACTATCTCTATTTTTCTGATTTTTCGGCCCGTAGCCCGTAGGAGACCGTACTGCTGCTCAGCCACCTCGTTCAGGGCAAGAAATAGGTCGGCTGACTCACCACGTCCCACGATGTACCGGTCTCTGTTCGGGTTGAAGAACCTCAGACCAGCCCGCTGTGCATATGCAATGTCAAGAATCTGGTCGTAGAGTGGCGAGGTCTCGATGAGACTCTTCTGTCCGGGCAATCCTCCTGCACTCACAAACAATATTGGCCGACGTATGTAGGGCTGTAACTCGCGTAGACTGAAGTGCCTGTCCGACAGGGGTTTTATCTGGTCAATATGAGGGTTGCCTATGTAGTAGAAGTACTTGTTTTCAGCCGGTACCCTGTCGTCGTACAGGACAATGTCCCTCACGGTATTCTCATTCAGATATCTCTTGTACTGCTGAAGGAATGTGTCGAGCGAACGAAGCAGAATGTCCGCTGTCGATAACAGGGGGTCTACGCGGTCACCGTTGAAGATGATCTCAACCTTGTGTCCCTGCCGAAGAGTGTCCCAACATATAGAGCGGGGGATTGAGTCAACGCCATCGAGAACGAAATGACCTCTCGGGATTCCTGTCTTCTCTGCAACAAACCATGCGCAGACAACGTTGTAGTAGTTCTGAACTATCTTGATGAACTCCTGTACCGTCACCTGTTGCGTGGCCGTCCCATACTGACCGTAGATTGTCACCTTTCCATCCTGCAGGTGCTTCCTATTGATGCGTGTGACGCAATATGCCACCTTCACGTCGTCGAGAGATAGAATCTGCCTTGCAAAATTGAGATAGAACGACCTGGACGCATCCGTTCTCTCTCCTAGGAGTTCCCCAATGTCATGGGCCTTGTACACTCTCCGACTACGCCTGATGCCATAGTCATCAAAGAGATTAGTCATTATCTCAGAGTAGTCCTGATAGAACTTCTCTGGTACAAGGGGGTTCACAACCACCCCAATCAGCGCATCAAACGTCCTCTTCTCCCCAGTTTCCCAGCTGTACCATTCCTTGTGATGTTTCTTGGAGTCAACAGCAAAGATGGGCATACCCTCGCCAGTCGGTCTGGTCGTCGTCAGTGCGAATCACTCTCCCGCTACAGCAGTATGTGCGTTCCGCTTTAATACTCCTCTGGGATCCCAGAGTCGCTCAGGAATGATCATTGATTCAGCTAGATGAGGCACCTCAGTTCTTGCTGATTAGTTGCAGCCCCTCTGTCAGAGAGAATATGGATGTGACGTATGAGCCTGTATATGGGTTTTCGCACACCATACGCTCGGAGTCAGGAGTCTTTGTCGAACAAGTCTGCACCAACCTTACCTATTTTCGACAGTGAATCTGGAATCTCCCCGATACTCCTCAAGATGGACAGGTCACTCTCATCGTTTCTCAGTATACTCTAGGTGACTCCCTCAAAGTCCAATCTGCCAGTCGGCGCGCTGGTGGCGACAGACCAGTCCTACACCATTCGACGCCTGCGAAGGAGGGTATGCCACTGTTCATAGCTCTTAGTCGTCCTATGGGCCGTTCGTGATGGGGCTTGCCCCCCGTGGAGGACTGGCTGTGACTGACGGTTCTGTGAACGGGTGACCGGGCCGTAACTATCATGTTTATATACATATTAACTATTGTTAAGCCTGTGAGAAAGATGATGGACGCCGCAAAGAAGCAGACGATCAAGGAGATAATCAGGCAGTTGCACGAGGGTGCAGACCCCGAGGAGATGAAGCGCAGGTTCCGGGACGCGATTGGCGACGTGAGCGCCACGGACATCTCGGTTGTCGAGGAGGAGTTGATTCGTGAGGGGATGCCCCGAGAGAGGATACGCAAGTTGTGTGATGTTCATCTTGCGGTGTTCAGGGACTCGATAGAGCAGCAGAACGACATTGCTCCTGAGGGCCATCCTGTATACGTGTTGATGCACGAGCACAGCGCAATGCTGGACGCTGCTGAGGAGCTGTCACAGATCGCATCGGCGATGAGAGAGGAGCAGCGCGGGCCGACCACGGAGGAGCTGATTCGGATACGGCATCTGGTCGCGCTGTTCAGGGACGCCGAGCGACACTATCTGCGTGAGGAGAACGTCCTGTTTCCGCATCTCGAGAGACACGGGGTCACCCAGCCCCCTGCGATAATGTGGATGGAGCACGACCAGATACGTGCGGTCAAGAAGATGCTCTTCTCGGCCGTGACGGAGGACGAGAGCGGGACGCACGTGGACGTGGAGCGTCTCGACCAGGCTGCGATTGGTCTTCGGGAGCTGCTGTCGAGCCACTTCTACAAGGAGAACAACATTCTGTTCCCGACGGCGCTGCGCCTCTTCACAGAGGACGACTGGACGGCCGTCCGCAGGGACTTTGCGGAGATAGGCCTGTGTGACTTCTCGCCGAGGCTGCAGGTCCCCGGTGCCGAGGACTCTGCATCTGAGACGCAGGCAGGAGCGGAGACGGTGCCTGCCGCCACGGATGGCGAGGTGCAGTTCGAGACAGGGACACTCCGTCGTGAGGTGCTGGAGGCGATATTGAACACCCTGCCAGTCGACATCACGTTCGTGGATGCGGAGGACCGCGTGCGGTACTTCAGCAGGCCACAGGAGCGGTTCTTTGTCAGGCCCAAGTCGGTCCTGGGGCGACACGTCCAGTACTGCCACCCGCAGAAGAGCCTCCACATGGTCAATCGCATACTCGACGACTTCAAGAGCGGTCGTCGTGATGTCGCCGACTTCTGGATCCGGATTCGCGGTCGACTGATAATGATACGATACTTTGCGGTCCGCTCTCCAGATGGCGAGTATCTCGGCACTCTCGAGGTCAGCCAGGACATCACGGACATCAAGGCTCTTGAGGGCGAGAAGCGTCTTCTCGATGATGATGCGGACAGTGGTAGTCCGTCCGCACAGCCGGACACACAGACTTGAACGAGTGGGTTGTTAGGCAGTTCTGGTCCTCACCCCGGCCCACCCACGCGAACAGACC
>JAGSHN010000030.1 GCA_029855935.1 Candidatus Thorarchaeota archaeon
CGGCTATGCCTGGGTCTTTCCACGGGGACCTCTGGTCGTCGTCGGCACAGGCGGCTTGGTCAGCGAGGTCAGAGCCTCGGGGAGACGTCTGCAGGAGTATCTGGACCACCTTGTACAGGAGACAGAGCCCGCGCGCTCCGAACTAAGTGGAGCAGAGACCGTCAGAACGGAGGCGGCACTTATGCCCCTTGCCGGTGTGGTTCGTCCTTCGTCTGCAGAGCGAGTGATGCTCGCAGGTGACGCAGCAGGCCACTGCTCGCCCATAACAGGGGAGGGGATCTACTACTCTATGGTGGGCGGGGAGTGTGCAGCGCGAGCCGCAGTTCACGCGGTCAGCAGGGGCGACTTCAGCGCGAAGACTCTGAGAGGGTACGAGAGAGCATGGACCCGGCGGATTGGTTCCGACCTCAAGTGGGGTCTGTGGCTCCAGCGCAGACTGATCCGGAGCGGGTCGCGATCGCTGGGCCCGGCCCTGCTCTCGTCTGAGAAGAACATTCGCGCTATTGGAGAGATGCTCCTTGGCGAGCGGACGGTGCTCCGCGCGATACTCTCTGTCGCTCCCTCGTACGCGCGCCTGAAGATAGGCGAGCGCTTCTCCCGTTGAGATCTGGACCGATAGCATCGCACAGTTTCTTCGGACGCAGCGGGTGTCAACGACAGTGACTGGCCCACACCTCTGTGATGCGTCAGCGATACGTTAGAGAATGACTTATATTGTGGGGTTCTTACCCCTGCAATCAATTGATTGAAGTACTCGCAACGGTCTTCTCTGAGGATTGCGGAAACCGCAACAGGGGCGTCTGTCGCTCTCACCTCGGGAATACCGCCTGATAGAGGGACCCGACATACACAGGTCACACGTTGGTCAACCACCCAGGCAAGGGGCAGGCTCACATTGCCCCACGTGATTGGGGACAGCGTTGGGCAACCAAGACGGGGAAGAAGGGACCGGAGATCCTCGGAGGCGAGGAAAGAACTGACACAAAGAGCCTGCCCTCGCCTCCAAATTCTCTACTGTTTCGCGGCCCGGTGACTCGAGGTTCTGTGGGTGACCCTGCTCTGCTGAGTCACGTCTGACACTCCTCCGACGTGCTCCCGATTGCCCATCAGTGGTTCCGGTCTTGTGAACGGCCTGATTGTGTGCTGGTACTGACAATGGGTCATATCTCTGCTGTGCTCCATTCCCATCACGATTCGATTGAAACACCTACGTAGCTAAGCTATCGTGGAGGGGCCTCCCATCGTCTCACTCCCACTCTCAGTCCGATCCAAACATAGTACTATGAAGTTCTGGACCGACAACACTGCGCCATTTCGACCCTACTTTTAGGCCGGTTGAAACTGCAGCTAGCTTGACCCGTTTCCGGCAAGATAAGTCCTACGGTGGTTGCTCTGTGCACTCTTTCCCGGAAGTCTCTGGTCGTGCATAGTGCGAGGTGAGTCCGAATCTCCAGCGAGGTGAGATGTGCGACTTGGGTCACCCCGGACGCGGCGGCGACCGTTCCCGCCTGATGACCGAACTATGATCGGATGGAACAAGATGGGACATAATGGCCTGCTGCTCGAAGGCCTCTGTCCTTCTGTGTCTGACGCAGGATGATCTAGTGCTCGCTATCCCGCGCGACTTGATGAGGGCTTGGCGAGGTGTGGAGAGTGTCGGACTGGCCTCGGTCGCCTACGACGCCTCGGCACGCATCTTGTTGACAATGAGGCACTTCTGACGGTAGGCCTCCTCATCGAGGCTGGTGATGAACTGTTCGAGACGCTTGACGCGTGTGAATTCCTCCTCGATTCCGAGGTCGCGCACGGTCACAAGTGCCGTCTTGTTCTGAATTCTGACATAGATCCCACCAATGCCTACGTGATGCTTCATGTAGACTGGTTGATCCTGTCCCTTGACCCGATAGAACCCTTGTCTTCTTAGCATCCTTGAGAACATCTGCATCTGTGCAGCCCTCCCGGCGGCTGACGAAAATATGAGTACACGTATCTACAATATAAACACATCACATTCCGTTGAGTAAACGTATGAGATGGGCAGCTTTGCCATTCTGAACAAAGACTACAGAATGAGGCCTCCGGCAATACAAAACTCCGTTCTGCGGATTCTTTTTCTGCACTTGACCACGCAGCTGGCCAAGAAGTAACATCTATGTTCACCGTTTGGCGCGGAACAATCATACGTTTACTAGTTAGAGCATCAGTGGGACATGGTAAATGGCATACGTGTACTAGGTATATGTCTAGGAATTTACTCACCGGGCACGGTACACGTGTGCATCGAGCAAGGCAGACCATTGTCCAGTGTGGGTGTACTCAGGCCCGACAATCGGACGCGCACTCACTACGCCGTTGGACAGGAGCTCTCCCGTGAAGTAACTCAATCCGATCGGCGCCGCTTGCCGTGTCCGTCAGATACTGTGTCGTCTACCGCAAGACCGGAATTCTTGATGTCCTCACAAGCGCATAATTCATATTGCAAGCTGGACTCAGCGGCATGTATGTACAACCTGCCACACCCTCCAGGAGAGCACGCCAAGAAGAGCCCCTTCGCCCTCTTTGTAGCCGCCATCCTGATTGTCTCCGGCATAGTTCTGGCGATCTACGAGTGGCTCAATGCATCATCGGTCTATGATTGGGCTGCGGGGTGGGGCTTGGCGACACCCCTGTATCTCATTTTCATAGGAGTGATGATGAGCGACCTTGACTCGGCCGAGTCGCTGAGGAAACTGGCGGAACCGATAGCCACCGAGCTCAATCTGCCGACTTATGCAGAGAGCGACTTTGTATCTCTGAGGCGGATGTTCTTTGCATTGCTATTAGTGCTGACGCTACTGAGCGTTGTGCCGCTACAGTACCAATGGTCATTCGTCATGTGGTTTCTAGTCACCTTCGGTCTGCTTGCCACAGAGATCTCGGTGTATGTGTTCATAGGGGAGATGTTCCTCTATCTCGTCGTCGTGGCAGTTCTCTCTACAATCTCTCTCACTATTGCTACGAAGACTCATCCTCTTGGAGGACAGATCCTCGAACGGCTGCAGGAGATTGAGGCCGAGGAGAAGAAGCGCGAGAAAGAGCAGAAGGGTCAGCAAGAGAAGGCCGAACCGGAAAGTGCAAGCCCTGACGAAGGCGAGAGCGACTTGGATTTCGGATTCAGTCCCGACCAAGAATAGCGACCGGTTTCCTACGCCCTAACGATCACGGCATCAATCACCCACAGGATCGAGGGGGGCCGTAACTACCACATTCTGATCTTGCCCTAGGGTGCCACGTGTACAGCACACCTCAAGTACCAGAGGGGTTCACCACTGTAGGCCGCTTCAAGCTTCTCATTTCCCTCCTCTTCATAATGTCCGGTGTCGCCTTCGGAGCCTACAAGTGGCTCAACTCGTCGTCGTTCTACGAGTGGGCGACCGGATGGGGCTCAGCAGGGGCAGGCTACATCGTTGGTCACAGGACTGATCCTGTTTCCAAACACTCTGTCCACGGAGGCGCTCAGGGCTGAGGCCGAACCAATAGCCATCGAACTCCATCTCCCCGCCTATGCGGAGGCTGACTACGTAAGGCTCAAGCAACAACACTTCGTCCTGATCACAGTCCTGAATCTTGTTGCTGTGGCACCATTTCAGCTCCAGTGGTCTCTCTTCGTTCGGCTGTTGGTTGAATATGACCTCTACCTGACAGACGCGGCTCTGACGTTTGTCCTCCTTGAGTTCGTACCCTTTGTGCAGATTCCGGACAAGCTCTGCAGTCTTGCCAGCTGGATAGCCAAGAGATCCCACCCTGCTGGGGCTCAGATTCTGGAGCGACTCGAGCAGGTCCGACAGGAGGAACAGGAGACAATCGAACAGAGGGGCACGACAAGGCGTAGCAGGATGACCCTGAACACTTCCGTGATCACAACTTCAGGCCTCGGTGACGACACACGCTGGTAAGCTGTCCTGATGAGTGTCTCACCACGTGCCTCTTGACAACCCTTAAAACCCCAGCATGTCGACGGTGCCAAGACTCACCATGGACATCTTCGGCGACCTGTTCAATGCCATCATCGATGTACTGGATCCAGTTGCCAACCCGCCTGCCTCGGCACTGTTCGTGTTCATCGTAGGCGTCACTCTCTCGCTGTTCTCGACAGTGGTGACAGTGAGAATGGTCGACCTGGAGGACCTCAGGGAGAAGACCGAGTTCGTCAACGAGTGGCGCAGGAAGCAGATGCAGGCGATGAAGACGATGGACCCGGTTCTTCTCACCGAGGTTATGGCACAGAGGAGTAGAGTGCTGCTTGTCCAGTCTCAGGTGGCTCAGGCGCGGATGAAGCCGATGTGCGTCTTCTACCTGCCGATGTTGATTGTCTTCTTCCTCCTAGGGGCCGTCTACGGGGTCACTCCAGTCGCGATCCTTCCGTTCAACATTCAGCACGTCTTGCCCTTCCTCGATGGGTGGATAGGACGGACTCTCGACAGCGGCGCCTTTGGCCTCTATTTCTGGTCGTGGTACGTGCTGACGAGCGCCGGTATTGGCAACATCATCAGAAGAGCAGCAGGGCTCGTTTGAGCGCCCATTCTGATCTCGGGGCGGAGGCTGCTCCCACGGGAGACCGCCCGGCACTTGCTCACTGCGACTTCTCTGTTCTAGGCCGTACTACCATCAGAATCACAGTGGCTACGACACACAGGACGAGTGAGACGTGGAATGATGCAAGATGACCCATGTTGTCCCATACCCATCCGAGGAGCATCCCGGCCGGGAGAGCGGCTATGCCCACGGCCATCTGAAAGGCACCGATGACGCTGGCGCGTCGTTCCTCCTCGACTAAATCGGCGACGTAGCTGGTCTGCACGGGGTCGAGAGCGCCGTTCGCGAGGCCGAAGAATATCATCAACGGGAGGACCGTGAGCCAGTCGGTCGTGAGATTCGCCCAGAAGGAGGTGAGTGCAAGCAGGATGAATGCGGCTATCAGTACAGGCCTTCTGCCCACGCTGTCGGAGGCCCGACCGAAGGGATATGCTGACAGGGCATAGACACCGGTGAACAGGATGTAGAGGAGGGGCAACTGAACCTCGACGTACCCGAAGTCCGCAGCGTACAGGATGAGGAACGAGTAGGAATATGTCCCCAGGGCAAGGATAATTGAGGCGAGGAGGAAGAGCTTCAGGTCTCGGCTCAGGCCACGGAATGAGACTCCCCTGAAGACCTCACGACCAGCCTCCTCACGGATCAGCAGTACCACAAGGAGGACGGCTATCGTGCCCGGGATGGCGGCGAGGATGAATGTCCAGAAGTAGCCGAGATAGAGGAACAGCACAAAGCTCAGTGTGGCCCCCACAAGAGCGCCTGCAGAGTCTGCCGCCCGCAAGAAGCCGAAGGCCCGCCCGCGTCGCTTCTCACGTGCGTGGGCTGCGACTATTGCGTCTCTGGGAGGACCACGCATCTTTCCCAAGCGGTCAAAGGCCTTCAGTACGAGTATCTGCCAGAATGAGACACTGAAGATGAAGGCCAGCCTCGACAGCATCGATATGAGGTAGCCGGAGGTTATGAACGGCTTCCGTTTCCTGAGCCTATCCGACGCGTAGCCAGAGGCCAGCTTTGACAGAGAGGTCACTGCTATGGCCATTCCGTCGACGATGCCAATCTGAAACAGGTTCAGCCCGAGCTGACGCTGGAGGAAGGTTGGCCAGACCGGGGCAATCATGTCCGACCCAACATCGTTCATGAACGAAGCAGAGGCGAAGACTACTGTGGGGTCTATTCCCTCGTTGTCGGTGTTCTCGGCCGTGAGTATCACCTTGCCTCCGTTCCTGAACTCCGCCCCTATTGTATATAGCTCTCTGGTCAATGTCCACCTCTGAGTCATCCTGCAGGACCGCACATTGTGGCTGTACGGTGCTTCAGTGAATAGACTCATATTGAGCGCAGAGAATTGGGTTGCCTATGCCAGAGCCAGCAACGGTGTATTTCGGTTCTGTCCAGCATGGTGCCAAGGCTGCCTTTGCATCATTCGCAGCGAAGGTCGACGAGGTCTTCAGGAGACTGGACCTCTCCACGATTGACAAGAAGGACAAGGTTGCGATCAAGATGCACCTTGGTTTCAGGGACGGCTATCAGACGGTGCCCGTGTTCTTTGTCCGTCGGATTGTCAAGGCAATCAAGGAACGGGGTGCCTTTCCGTTTGTCACCGACAATCCGACGTCAGTGTACAATGCTGTTGCGAGGGGCTACACGCAAGAGACATGTGGCTGTCCAATCATTCCGATAACTGGTGTGAAAGACGGCTACGTGGAGAGGGTCGATGCCGGGCTCCACGGCGTCGAGAGTATGGATCTTGCTGGAGTTCTGAGGGACGCGGACGTCCTTGTTGACCTGACGCACGTGAAGGGCCACAACTCTTGTGGCTTCGGCGGTGCAATCAAGAACATCGCCATCGGGGGCTACGCCGCAAATACGAGGTGGAAAAAGTATCACACCGTGTACTCGCACGTCCCATACTGGGACCCTGACAAGTGCACACCGGAGCACGCAAAGAGACTTGTCGACTCCTGTCCCTACAACTGCATCAAGTACGACGAGGGGAGACACAGTCTGACGATAGTGTTCGATGTGTGCAATCAGTGTATGAAGTGTATCAGAGCTGACGAGGGGGTCGGATGCCTGGACATAAGACAGGAGCACTTCTCCGCGTTTCAAGAGCTTATGGCCGTCGGTGCGAAGATCGTCCTTGACACCTTCGACGAAGACAAGCGGTTCTTCGTCAGTTTCCTGACTGAGATAACCGCCCTGTGTGATTGCTGGGGCTTCGGGCAGCCCTGTGTCGTCAATGACATCGGAGTACTCTCAAGCCGGGACATTGTTGCCATAGAGCAGGCGTCGCTGGACCTCATAGCCAAGGAGGGCCTGATCGAGAAGAACATCCCACCGTTCCTGCGGACCAATCTCGATCCCCATATGGACCTGCATCCATTCCAGCGCCTTCACGGACCAATGAAGGACCCCCATATCGCGGTCCGGTATGCTGAGAAGCTCGGGCTCGGGACCACAGAGTACGAACTTGTCGAGATTCTGAGGCCAGAGGAGACCCTGAAGATGAAGCCGCCGGAGGGCATCAGCGAGACAGAGCCATCATTCTTCTAGCTTGCGAGACGAACACCTACAGCGATGATCCTGCTATCACACTATGGGAACGCCTTCCCGATTGGCATCGACCAGCGGATGCAGCATCGTGTCTCGCGGTAACCGAGAGATTGTCGGAGCAGGTATACGCACACAATACGCTAATAACGTCATGCTGCCGTGCCTGTGCGGCGATAGAGGTGATTCTGCCACCGCCCACAGCAACGGTACTCTTCACGTTCGAGCAGGTCACATTCTGGGCTGGTGCCCTATTGATGCTCCGGACCTACCGGAGATACGGGTTCGAGGCCTACAGGTATATGGCGCTGTCATTTGGCCTCTGGGCTGTCAGCTCGTCATTCAGGCTCTTGGCAAACATGTTTGAGAGCAACGAGATGAACACGGTAACCACCCTGTGGCAGGTGATGAACCTCTTTCTGATCCTCGGTATTGTGACGACGTTCTATTCGTTCTTCTACTATCAGCACAACCGACTACCCGCGCGCACAAACATCGCATCCCTCCTCGGCGGAGGTACAATCGTCGCCTACTGTAACCCGGACTGGTTCAGCGTCAGTCGAGACTTGCAGGCCCAGATCTATGCGGCCTCGTATTCTCCCGTTGTCAACCTCTTCGCAGTACCACTTATCGTACTCTTCATACTGGTCTTCCTGCGTCCGATATTCAGAAAGTTCAGAAGGGCGAGCTCGGAGGAGGGACGCAAGGAGGCTCTGAGCCTACTGCTGGTCCTGTCGTTCCTTCTTGGCTGGGCAGCAGCGAGCGGTCTGACGGGAATTCCTCTTGTGCGCATTGCGCGACCGTTCCTCTTTGTCGCAGGATGGATGGTGTGGATAGTATTGACCTCTCGCCGGCCTCTGACGCTGATCTTCTCTGAGAGGTCATTCGACAAAGTACTTGTGATGACGAGCGCGGGCTATCCGATACTGCTGTACGACTTCCAAGAAAAGCGATTTGAGGACCCCTCTCTCTTCTCTGCGCTCTTCTCTGCCCTAGAGACGGCCATGAGCAACCTCATTGAGACACAGAGCGAGCTACAATCAATCTACTACGAGAACAAGGTCATCACCATCGAGAAGAGAGCAGACGTGTTCTTTTTCGGGATTGGCGACGAACCGGACACAGCTCTTGAGGCTGCGCTTCGCGTGTTTGCTGACCTGTTGTTGCAGTATCACTCGTTCTCGGTCGAGGAGGACGGGGCCGTTTTCGCTCTTGACCTTGACGAAGATGTGGTAACGGAGATAGTAGAGCAGTCATTCGGGAGTGTCACAGTATAGGAAGCAGGCTGCTGGTCTGTGTCTTGTGGGAAATACAATCACAGAAAAGCAAAATAATCACACAGGGTCTGCTAGTGACTACCGGAGGATGACACTACTGCCCAAGAGCCGCTCCCGAGAATCAGTGATGATTGCCTTCGTCCGCTCCGTGTGCAATATGGTGGAGCGGGGGGACATTGACCTAATCGGCGAGTCTCTCAGAGGATACTGGGTAGACAAGAAGGCTCATCCGTGGCACAGAGTCCTGAAATACCTTCAGAGGAAGGGTGACAAGTACGCTGATCAGAAGCAGCTCGCAGAGTGGGTCGGCGTGCTCAGGGACGGGGTGTTTGCAGCACTTGATGCACTGTCGCTGAATCTGGCAGTGGACATTAGTATTGAGGAGATCCTCTCGACTCTGCTCTCTGCAGAGACGTGGCGTGATGGTAGGAGGGAGGTACGCAACGTGTTGGCAAAGGTCGCGTTGGACCTGATAGATCGGCACAAGCTGGACCACCTGCAGCCCTCGGAACTGGCAAGAGACGGGTTCGGCTTTCTTGTGCCGCGTCTCCTTGATTCACAAATCCGACAATTGGAGAAGTGCCGGCCTGTGGAGAAGGATGACACCATCGACCTGACGGCTCTTCACAGGTCAGTCCTGGGTAGGATGGTCCTCCGAAGTGCCGAGGTCGGAGAGAGGAAGCTGAGGAGGGACGATCCCCGGGTCTCCGAGCTTTTCGCCGCGTACGATCGAATGCTTCTGGACAAAGAGGTCGAGAAGGGGACCCTTGCCACAAAACTTGATGAGCTCACTGCACAGGCCACGCTGAACGGACAGGTAGTAGAAGAGGCAAGGGCAATCTCTGCACCGGAGCCCGCTGTGGGTGTGGGAGTGGAGGAGAACGGGAGGACTCAGAAGCCTCTGACGGAGTTCATCGACGAGAAACAGCCATCGGCTCGAGAGAAGAAGACGAAGAAGAGTGCCACAAAGGGTCCGAAGCGAAAGAAGAAGAGTGGGGGCAGCAAGAAGAGATGAATGACCAAGTGGACATCGCCAAGCTTGAGAAGAGTCACATCAGCGGCATGCGTCGACTCATAGTCTCCCTCGATTCTCCCGACCCCAAGACAATGTACGCTGCAGCGGGCAAGATGATGGCCCACGAGAACAGCATCGCGCTACTGCCGAAAGCAATGAGCCTGCTGGATACCGACGACGCGACTATTCGGAGACTGATGTTCAGGACTGCTGCACAGCTTATGTACGGAAAGTACGTCGGGGCACTCATAGAGGCCTTTGACAACATCTCTCCTGCGGAGCGGGAGCAGGTGCTGCAGCTCGTCGAGGAGCGACTTCGGAACCGGGGCGGACCCTCAAGCCGCTACGAGCAGGAGAACTGGGTTCAGGCGCTACAGAGGCTCGGCCGTGAGCATCAACCAACAGTGCTTGGCATCATGTCGTTCCTTGGAAGGCCCGGCCTGAAATGGGTCAAGGACCTAGTCTCTGAACGCATTCAGGAGGTCACTCCTGCAGCTATCCACAGGCTCAACACAATCCCCAACTCGCAGAGAAGGCGCCTCCTCCGACTGGCCGTCGAGAGAGCCGTCCAGCGGAACAGAGAGCTGATTCCCTACATCATCGATGCTCTCGATGAGAAGAGCCTGAAATATGCGACGATGATCCTCAGAGAGGGGGCCTGGAGAGAGCGTGCGATGGTCGCTGCAAAGGTCGCTCGTCTCGGGATTCGTAGTTGTCGAGGTATCGTTCTCGACATCTTGGCCGACCCGGACTGGCGGGTGAAGCAGGCCCTGCTGGAGAACATCGACATTAGCAAGAGCAAGTTCTCGGCACTCTTGCAGCTGCTCGGCTATGTGATCGCCGACTCACACGCCCGGGTACGGGGCCACGCCGAGAGACTTGCGCTTCTGCTTGGCATACAGACATGTCTTGATGGTGATCTTGAGAGGCAGCGCACCAGAGTGGAGAAGAGATACAGGAAGCAGCTGCTCCGCGCCGCTCAGCATAACCCAGATGTCGATTCCTCTTGGCTTGGCGTACAAGTGGTGGTCCCCGAGGTCGAGTTGGAGCCCGAGGAGCAGGAGGAGGGTCTCAGCCTTGGTGACCTTGGTGCCGGAGCAGAGGAGAGGCGTCCATCGCCGGGCGAAGAGCCACGGCCAGAGAGCGCGCCGGCAAGCCCTGATGTATCGTCACTGCTTGCTGCACTGAAGAGGACAAAGCAGTCCGTGTCCGCGGGAACTCAAGAGTCCGTCCTGAAGGCTGTGGAACGTGTTGACGAGTCGGCGGCTGTGACAGACAGGTTCATCGAGACGTTGAAGGAGCTCAGTGAGTCATTCGGCAAGGACGTCCCAATGGAGTCGCTCCGTAAGGAGCTCAGGGCAGACGGAGTCACAGATGAGGACTTTGAGAGGGCTCTTGAGGCCCTTGAGCGAGACGGCCTTGTGTACCGTTCGGGCAAGGACACCGTAAGCTACGTGGATATGGAACTCTGATCTCCTTTCCTCTGCTGGCAAGTGCAAGACGGATTCCAAGAGGCGGGCGCTCACCCGCCGCAAAGACTAAGTGGCCAGCAGTTCTTGGTCGGGAGGACCGGAGAGATATGAGAATGGGACGGACCACTCTCATCAGGAATGCAGTGATAGTGACCGTCGACGACAGCAATACCGTCTATGACAGAGGGTACGTGTACGTTGAGGACGGCAAGATCACAGATGTTGGCGAGGGGGACACCAAGGACGACGCCGATATGGTTCTCGACCTGCCGGGAAGGATCGTGATGCCCGGTATCGTTGTGGCGCACACGCATCTCTATGGCATACTGCTCAGAGGCGCAGCCCTCAGAATAGCCCCACCAACGGACTTTGCGCAGGTCCTTCAGAGGATCTGGTGGCCCGTCGACGAGGCGCTCACGGTCGATGATGCGTATGCCAGCGCACTCTCTGCAGGTGCCGAGATGCTGCTCAGTGGCTGCACCACCTTTGCCGACACGTACTCCGGTCCAAACGCAATAGAGGGTTGTCTCGAGGCAATTGCCAGAGCAACGGACGAGCTAGGAATGAGAGGAATCATCGCCTTCGAGGTCACAGAGCGTCACTCCCCAGAGGAAGCGGAGAGAGGTCTCGACGAGACGCAGCACGCTGCGAGGACCCTTTCGTCTGATGATAAGATCTCCCTGATGGTCAGTGTACACGCCTCTTTCACCGTCAGCGACGGACTCATCACAAAGGCCGTGCGTCGGGCGCGCACACTTGACCTGCCCCTGACCATTCACACATCTGAAGGTCTTGTGGACCTCTACCACAATCTGGAGAAGTACGGCGAGCGCACAATCGAACGCCTCGACAGGCTTGGCGCGGTCACGTCATCGACCGTGCTTGCTCACTGCGTTCACGTCAACGACACAGAACTCGACATTGTGGCCGAACGTGGCGCCTCTGTCGCCCATAATCCAATGAGCAACATGCTGAACGCGGTGGGCGTGGCACCAGTCCCGAAGATGCTGAACAGAGGCATCACGGTCGGGCTGGGCAATGATGGCTGGATCTTCGACCCATTCGAGAACATGCGATGCGCACTCACCGTGCACCGGCTCGCCGCAGGAGACCCCAGCGTCGTAGACGAGAACACTGTCTTGCGGATGGCCACAGTAGAGGCAGCGAGATGCTATGGCCTAGAGGGGCGGGTCGGATCCATCAGGGTGAGTAACGACGCGGACGTCATTGTCATTGACGGACGCGGTCTTCCCACTCCTGTGACCTCACGGTCGGTCATCGGCCACATCGTACATAGCGTCCGTGGCAGTGATGTAGAACACGTACTCGTGGGCGGTGAATTGGTCGTTAGAGACCACGCCCTTGTGCGGGTGGACAGGTCTCGGGTCAGCGAGATCTCCCGCAGAGCTGCACGCGCGCTATGGGACCGCCTCCATTGACACAGTGCGATAGTCTCCGTCTGCAGAGTGCCAGTTCAAGAAGTCTTTTACACACATTTCCTCGACAGACCCGTTGATGAACTCCGTCAGGGACACCTTCAGATACGAGGGACCGATCTTCGACGCTCACTCTCACGTCGTCGACTGCGACTCCCTCTCACTCCTTGTCAAGACTGCAGATGAATTCGGAGTTCGTCGTGCCGTGTTGATTGTGCATCACTCAAAGCCCACGGAGATTGAGAAGCGCTATCCTGAGCGGTTCATCTTTGCAAAGTACTTCTCGGGCACAATGCTGCTGAGCGGCGACGTCGACAGAGCAATCAAGGAGGCCGCCCGCATGGCCGAGGAGGGATTCACTGTGGCTAAGATGCATTTCTCGCCAGTGTGGGCCACCCGGCTGGAGGGCTCAAGTCCCCTCAGCATCGACTCAACGTCGCTTGATCCCTTCTTCGACTTTCTGCAAGACGAGAACATTCCCTCTTTGATTCACATTGCCGACCCGGACACCTACTACAGGACCCGCTATGCAGACACGTCTGTGTTTGGTACGAAAGAGGAACATCTTCGGCAGTTCGAGGCACGGCTTGAGCGTACGCCGAGACTACGCATTCAGGTTGCCCACTTTGCTGCACAGCCTGAGCCTCATCGTCTTGACCACCTCGGCTCTCTCCTTGACCGGTTCCGAAATGTTGTCATTGACACAGGCTCCGCGCGTTGGATGGTCCGCGAGCTTGGACGCGAGCCACGTAGGTCACGTGACTTCATCACGAAGTATCGTGACCGCATTCTGTTTGGCAGTGACTGCGTCGCAAGAACTACGGACCGTTCCTATTTCGAGGGGAGATTCCATTCGTTGCGGATGCTGATGGAGTCGAATGTCTTGAATGTCCCGTTGCCCTTCGTTGACGAGGACACGGTGAAGACGGGCGGGACGTTCATCAACGGTCTCTGCCTTCCGGACAGGGTTCTCTCCGCACTGTACTGGGACAATGCCTCGACCAGATACGACATAGAGTAGGACCACTCACTACAGCCAGCCCGAAGACGGTCCGCTCAATGCAGCTCAAGTTTATTACCCTCTACATCTAGTTCTCCGTGACTGCATCTTGAGAGAGGGTGTCGGCAGAATGGAACAGACCGAACGGCAGCTTTTTGTTGACAGGGAGACACGAAGAATAGAGACCCGCCTACGCAAGGCGCAACTGCTGTTTCCTCTGAACCCAATTCCAGAGCCCCTGTTCCAGACGATGCTCGCCTTCACGGATCCTCGTGACGACCCTCAGGCCGCACTTGAACGGCTGATGCAGAGTCGTGTCTTTGAGGCCACCGTCTGTACCTTCTCCTTCAATCAGCTCTTTCCCGTAAACACTGCTCGAAAGTTTGTGTATCCCACCCCTCACGACGGAGTCCTCGAGGAGGTCATAGACGACCTTGAGGGGCAGTTGCTGTCATTTCAGGGTCGCCCTCTCGACGACACCCTCGGAGAGAGGTTCGAGCTATTCAGAAATCTGTACATCGATGAGGAGCGACTCGACAGATTCCGACTTGGGGCGCTTGAGATATACGGTGACCTCACCTATCGGAACATCGTCCGTGATCCGCGTGTCTCGCTCAATATGCGCTGGGACGAGGGGACATCCTTGAAGAGTGTCCAGTTGAACTGTATAGCAGAGATTGTCGGTAAGAGCACCCCGTTCTACAGATTCATCCGCGTGGTCCGGTCGCTCTTCTCCCAACATTTCGTCGACCTCTTGGGCTACGAGTATACCTGCGCCTACAAGTTCTGGATATGCGAGTCCTTCAACAAGCATCTCTCGGACAGGCACGGCTTCAGACCAAGCGTCCGTACCTCTGACTGAGATGAGCCGCCTTGGTCACAGCAACAGACTTTCCCGATGCGCTCCACTTCAAGCATCGCTGGAGAGACTATCAGAAGCAGGTGCTGAACCAGCTCGAGGACCTCCGTGACGACGAACATATTCACATTGTGGCTGCGCCCGGCTCTGGAAAGACTGTCTTGGGCCTGGAGGTGATTAGGCGGCTTGGTCGTCCTGCGCTTGTGTTGGCCCCGACAGTGGCCATCCGTGACCAGTGGATTGAGCGGCTGGTCCGCGACTTTCTACCTGAGGGGGCGGATGTGCCAGGATGGATCTCCACAGACATTCGGCGACCGGGCAAGATTACCGTTGCCACCTATCAGGCCCTGCACAGCGCGATGAAGGGAGAGCCGGACCCGGACGACCAGTGGGTGAGCGAGGAGGAGACACACTCCGCGGAGATAGCCCAACAGCATCAGACGGTGAACGTGTTCGGACAGGAGGATGGGGACGAGGACATAGAGCAACGCCTCGGAAGACGGCGGACGCATCGTCGTGACAGTAATCTACCCGACATCCTGAGGGCTCACAGCATTGATACCTTGGTCCTTGACGAGGCTCACCATCTGCGGACAGAGTGGTGGGGGAGTCTGACAAGACTCGTCCATAGACTCTCAGTCTCTGTCGTCGTTGCGCTCACGGCCACACCGCCATATGATGTTCCCGAGTACGAGTGGGATCGCTACGTGGACCTGTGTGGTCCGATTGATATCGAGGTGCCAGTGCCCGAGCTTGTGGCCGTTGGGGACGTGTGCCCGCATCAGGATCTTATCTATCTGACAACCCCGACTGAGGACGAGAGGCGCGTCATCAGCGAGTACCGGCAGAGGGTCGAGTTGTTTGTTGAGGAACTGAAACAGAATGCGGAGTTCATCGCCCTTCTCAGCAATCATCCCTGGGTCCAAGACCCAGAGTCGTACGCCGAAGAGGTCCTTGAGGAGCCAGACCTCTTCTCAAGCATGCTTGTCTTTCTTGGCGCAGCGGGCGTGGAGGTGCCAAAGAAGACCGTGAAGTTTGTCGCGGGGGAGGTGAGGCGCCTGCCGAGTCTCAACCTTGAGTGGCTGGAGATACTACTGACCGGCCTGCTGTTTCCGCACGGCTCTCGCGGAGACACGCTCCAGCCAATCCTCGAACGAGTCCTCCAGGAACTGCGCGACATTGGTGCGGTGGAGCGCAGACACGTGATGCTTAGAGAGACCAAGACGGTCAAGAGGCTTCTGATGCAGAGCATCTCGAAGCTTGAGGGAATGAAGGAGATTGTCGTGACCGAGTACGAGTCACTCATCTCCGACATGAGAATGGTCATTCTCACAGACTACATCAGGAAGGGCTTCATCCCGCGCAACCGGGATGACGAACGGCCTCTGCTGAAGATTGGCGTGGTCCCTATCTTCGAGACACTACGGCGTGCGCGTATCCTCGGGTTACGTCTCGGGGTGCTGACAGGCTCTCTCGTCATAATCCCGTCTGAGAGTGAAGAGAGGTTTCTGAGCATAGTACGCGGGAGGGAGATTGACCCCTTCGCTCTCAAGCTACGGCCCTATCCCGCGGACGACGACTACCTGCTGGTCGAGGTGAGCGGCTCACAGCGCTCGGTGATTGTGGGTGCCGTCACGGAGCTGTTCAACCAGGGAGGCCTGCACGTACTGGTTGGTACCACTGCACTCCTTGGGGAGGGTTGGGACGCCCCGACCGTGAACTCCTTGATACTGGCGAGCTTTGTGGGTTCCTATATGCTCTCCAACCAGATGCGGGGCCGTGCGATCAGGTCTGTCAGGGACGACCCCGACAAGACCGCAAACATCTGGCATCTTGCTTGCGTCTATCCTGACAGTCACGATGCTGGCGGAGACTACGAGACGCTGGTGCGGAGGTTCAGAGCGTTTCTCGGGATCTCCTTCGAGTACGATATGATAGAGAATGGTATTGCCCGTACGGGGATAGGAGAACCCCCCTTCTCGAAGAAGAGCATAGACGCCTTCAACAAACGCATGCTGGAGATTGCTGAGGACAGGCAGGCAATAAGAGAGAGGTGGGAGGTTGCGCTACGTCGAGGAGAGGAGGGCGTCCGACTCGTCGAGGAGGTCAAGGCGCCACCTGTACTCCTTCCCCGAGGATTCGTGTTTAGGAACACCATATCAGCAATGTTCTGGGAGGGCGTGGCTCTGAGCCTCTACGTCTTCGCTCAAATGGCGCGTGCGGCACGAAACTTGAGCTCGCTCCAAGAGCTATTGATCTTCATGGAGTTTGCAGCCATTATCGCAGTGCTGGTGGGACTGCCGAAGATGCTCAAGGCCGTGTGGCTGGCCATCCGCCACGGACCAGTGAAGTCAAGTCTGAGAGAGATAGGCCTTGCACTTGTCGAGGCACTCTACTACGCAGGCGCAATACGCACATCGCCCGACTACATAGAGGTGATTGCAGAGGACGATCCCCAGTTTCCTGGATGGGTATTCTGTCAGATCAAGGGCGGAACGAACAGGGACCGCTGGACGTATCAGAGGGCGCTGCAAGAGCTGTTGAACCCGATAAGGAATCCGCGATACCTCCTTGTGCGCTACTCCAGCCTGTGGAATCTCTTTGGACGGGTTGACTATCACGCTGTGCCAGCGGTGCTCGGCACGAATAGAAGATACGCATCGAATTTCGCAGAACGTTGGGAGAGGCACGTTGGAAAGATGGCGCTGGTCTACACACGCAACGCGGAGGGGAGAAGAATTCTCCTTCAGGCGAGGACACACTCTCTCTCCGCCGCATTCCGCCCCCGAGCCGAGTCGATCACGCGATGGCGGTAGTGAACGTCTATGCTCCATCCTGTTCTGGCCGCCTTCTTCTCAGCGCTCTCCTTTTCCTCCTCCGAGCCTTGCTCTTGGGCTGGACAAAATCGGTGAGCGAGAGTTGGCGAACCGGACCGAGCCGCCATTCCTTGGTATCGCTACTCCTCTCGACAAGACGCTCTCTGAGCATGTTTCGCAGGTGATAGAGGACCGTGGAGTAGGAGACGTGGACCTGACGTGAGATGGCTGCAGTGGTGGCCTGCCCTTGTCTCTCCACCGTTGCCAGAATTCTGGAACGTGTAATCACGCCTCTCCGAATGTTGCGAATCAGGCCGAGATAGGCACGCCTGTCGAGTGACACCTCATCACCTGACCATCGACATCTGCCATCCTATCTGCGGCGAAGCAATATTAGTCATTTCACACCCCGAAGTCAGGGTTGGTATCTGAATGTATCTTTCATCCTAAGGCAGCACGGGACGTGCGCTGTGCTGGAGAGCTGGGGATAGTCCGCCGGGTACATCAAGTATATCTTTATCAGTTTCGTTCTTCGCTCTCTGACGAACAGGACAGTAGCTGTTACCCCTGCCGGCGCCACCGAGTCACGGCAGTCCGCCCCCCAAGATTCAGAGACCAGCAGCGCGGATGCAGTAACCTGACAATAGCCTACGGAAGGATGGTAAGTGCGTAATCCCGGCATAACTGGCATTCTAGTGGTTCACAAGGACTCTGGGCTCCCGCTTCTCTATCAGAAGCTGGATCCACGACATACTGACATCGACCCGGCCTTGTTGTCGGGATTCTTCACAGCACTCAGGCTATTCTCCCAAGAGATTGTCCATCAGCAGAGATCCGGGTTTGAGATAAACTATGGCACGAGCCAGCTAGTTGTTGCTATTGGCAAGGTCACAATGTTCGCAGCACTGGCGGAACGAGCCTCTACCGACATAACAGCTCGCGTCAATGAACTGCTGGACGAATTCGAGAGGATGTGGCTTGCCGACAGGGAGGACATTGACCCCGGGGACCCTGAGCTGAGAAGTCGCCTCGAGGAGTTCAAACAGACAATTGTGGCCCGTATTGGGATTCAGAACATCAAGCCGAAATGGATTCCCGTCTTCACCAATGTGCACGCCGTGGATCCGAATGAGCACGCGGTGGACCGCTACATAAATGGAGAAAATACAATCGATGCAATAGTCACAATCAGCGGACTTGAGAGAAGCAAGGTGATCGATCGCATAACAGAGCTCTGGGCCAGTGGAGCGATCTACTTCAAGAACCTCCTTGACAACACTGACGTGGTCATTCCCACAAGCCGACTGTTCAGACACCTTCAGGTGGACACACCTGAGAGGAGAGAACTGGAGAGGAGAATGGGCCACGTTGTGCACCTCCTCCCGGAGGTCTCTCGTCTGCTTGATGGACGCACCACCGTTGGAGAGATTGTGAAACGTCTCTCGCCGGAGGTGTATGACCTGCTGGACTATCTGTTTCGAGTGAATGCGATCGAAGTCCTCACGCCCGAGAAAAAACGGATCCTCGTGGCGAAAAAACTGAGTGAGATGTCTCTAAGTGTGGCGGCAAAGGTCTTCGACAGCTCAGACGTCGCAAGGGCAGTCGAACGCGCTCTTGAATCTGCAGGAAGACCCGAGATAGACGCAGATATCCTTCGTGGCGACAACCGCGTGAGTGTGAATTTTGACTTCCACGTGTATGAGGGGCTGACCCCACGACAGGTCTTGGAGGTGCACGATGGGTGGCTGAAGTTTCTTCGCGAGTTCGTCGCGGCACTGCCGACCAAGAGGAGGAGACGCTTCGTCGAGCAGCTCGGAGAACGAATTCGCGAGGACTTCTTTGCCTGCTATGCTCCAGATGAGCTAGAGGGTATCGACGAGTTTACCTTTTATCTCGAGAAGCTGATGACTCGCTCGTAGTACTTCACACGAAGAAAAGGAGAGGAGGTCAGGAATAATCACGCTACCAAAGTGAGGGACTAACCATGACTGAGATAGACCCTGAGACAGCAGTTGAGATCAAGCCCGACCTGTGGTGGGTCGGGTGGCCAGACTATCATGCTGGCTTCTCGAACAACCCGTATCTGATAGTTGAGGAGGATCAAGTGATCCTCATCGACCCCGGCTCCCGACACGAGGACCACTGGGGCTGGGTGAAGCGCAAGATTGAGTCCGTGGTGCCACTGAGCTCGATAACCATGATCATAGTCCACCACCAGGACCCAGACCTCTGCGCAGCCATACCGCTGATAGAGGAGGAGGTGGGTGTGGGCAACTTCGAGATTGTGACCACCGAGCGGACGGCCCTCTTCATTCCGTACTACGGGGTGAAGACTGAGGTGACCAGTGTCGAGGACGGGACAGTGCTTGAGTTGACCGAGGGCCACGAACTCAAGTTCATCACCACCCCGTATCTCCACTTTCCTGGGGCGATGGTCACGTACGACACGAAGTACAAGGTACTGTTCAGTTCGGACATCTTCGCTGGTTTTTCCATCGACTGGTCACTCTATGCCAACGAGTACTACTTGGAGGCGATGAAGGTGTTCTCACAGCCATACCTTTCACATCACAAGCACGTGTTGAACTTCCTCAGGAAGATTGAGGACCTTGACATCGATATGATCTGCCCGCAGCACGGCTCGATCATCCCGCGCGACCGCGTGAGAGAGGCCATCGAGACACTGCGCGACCTGGAGGTGGGCATATGGGAGTAGACCAGCCAGCAGTGGACCAGCTTGTCCATACGCTCGTTCAGCGCGGCCTCGGCATCTACGGCTATGAGAAGATGACAGAGATCTGCGAGTCCTCCGGTGTGGCACTCCTTGATGACTTCAGCATTGACTGGCTGGATGATGACAGGGAGAGAGCACTAAAGCGGTTCCTCATATCGTACGCTCGCCAGAACCCGGCAGCCCGGATGACGGTGCTTGTCCTTGCCAAGCGGTACGGAGTTCCTGTCCCAAAGGAGCTGGAGCGAAAGAAGAGATTCCGTGCCAAGTTCCGTCGGCTCTTTAGGCGTTGAGTTCATTAGAGGCGACAGAGGGGACAATGCATGCGTTTCGGAGTGCAGGTTGAGCCTCAGTTCGGCTTCCCGTACGAGAGGATACTTGAGATCGCTAGCGAGGCCGTTGAGAATGGTCTCCCCTCGGTCTGGTTCTCGGATCACTTTATGCTGAACAGAGAGGCGGGAGACCGGATACTGCTCGACCCCTGGCTCGTGATGGCAGCCCTCTCTCGTGACACCGAAGACGTACGCCTGGGTGGTCTTGTCTTCTGCAACTCATACAGGATGCCAACGCTGCACGCAAAGATGGGTGCAACACTGGACGTTCTGTCGAACGGCCGGCTTGAGTTCGGCATTGGTGCTGGATGGAAGGAGATTGAGTACCGTGCCTACGGGTACGAGTTCCCACCAGCACCCACGAGGATTGCTCAGCTCTCAGAGGCACTACAGATAATCCGTTGTGCGTGGACGGAGGAGCGCTTCTCTTTCCACGGCAACTACTACCATGTCGAGGAGCACATATCCTATCCGAAACCGGTCCAGCGACCGCATCCGACCATCTGGGTTGGGACAATGACAGCAGGTCCGAAAATGGTCGATGTCGCAGCCCACTACGGGGACGGTATCAACGTGGCCTGGCGGTTCCGACCTGAAGAGTGCAAGAGGATATTCGACGAGCTGGATGACCGGGCAGAGAAGTACGGGCGGAAGAGAGGTGCTATCAAGAGGTCCGTGGGACTATGGACGCATGTCTTTGCCTCAGAGGCCGAGTATCAGAGGGGCCTTGAGAGTGAGGCTGCAAGAAGGGGCATCTCGGTCGAGCAGCTCAGGGAGAGAGTATCAACGGCGCTCTGGGGTACAGTCGACCAGGTCGCTGACAGACTCCGCGAGTACGAAGAGCTCAACGTGGAGTATGCAATATTGATGTTCCCCCACGGTGAGGAGCTAGACCAGATGCGCCTACTGAGGGAGAACGTCGTCTGACCATCACTTCGACAAGGCAGCAAGGGACAGATGGCGTCTAGGAAAGGTCCTTGCGTCACTGGCGACGATCCAGTGGCCACTGGTAGATGCTCTGCCGGTCTCGACCGCTCCTCAGGAATCGCCGCTGCGAAAGAGCTCCTTCAGCGCAGCAGGCTCGCTGCCCTCGCCCACCGGCCGGATACGGTAGTCAGGATAAGTATGGCTCAGCCTTGCGGCGACCCTTGTGCCTACCAGCTTCGTGACGACGTCCGCCTTCTTCCCCCGCCAGAGGTAGATGACCTTGTTATCGTGGTCGATCAGGACCAGAACCTTCTTTGTGTCAAGCTGCCGGATAGGGCCATCGGTCTCGATCAGGCGCGCCTTGGAGTCTATCTCAAAGGTCTCTACGTTCAGAGGAGCACCTCCATTCTCTCGTACAGTTGCGGCCCGCCTTATCATCCTTTCCTGCACCTAGGTAGCTCAGCCTGGCACGCCCGTAGTCCACGCAAGAAGGAACAGGATCAGGGCCGTGACGAGACCCGCAAAGAGAGTCTTCGCCCCGTATCTTATCATACTCTTCTTTGAGATGCTGCCCAGGAACATCCCGAGGAGGAACAGGAGGAGCAGACTTGCCCCTATCGACATCAGAAAGGCGAGCTGATAGGGAATAATGCCTGACGGCACGAAGAGCAGCGGCATCATTATTATCAGCGCCGCCACCGCTGGTGAGGCCCCGTCCACTATGGCGACTACGACTGAGGTGGTCTTTGATGCCTTGGCATACATCGAGTGGCTCATATCGGTGAGCATTGCCCTTCCTATCTCCTCGACCTCCCGTTCCCGCTCAGCGCTCTCTGCGAGATACGATCCCGAGAGGCCGGAAACGGCCATTGCAATGCTAGTCCCGAGAGCCCCCAAGAGGATGGCGTGAAAACCCGGGCCAGGATTCTGGGGATTGATCGTGAGCAGGCCTCCGAGAAGCAGTCCGAGCATAGTCAGTGCGCCGTCGAATGCGTTCATTGCAAGATAGCGACGAGCTATCTCGACACCGTGAGTTATCTCGAGAGCCCTCATTATCTTCGCTATTCTGCCCTCTTCCTCTTCCGAACGGTTTTTTCCGCCAGTTGTCAACTACCTTCAGACCTCGCTTGGACGCGCGCTCGTTGCTGACAACGCGCGCACCATTCCTCAATGCGGGCCGGGGTCGCCCATCGACCCGGTCTGACCATATGTTGCCGCGCGACAAAGCGTCCCACCCTGAATATAAGTCGGTTGGTCTGAGAGCTGAGCACAAGGACTACGTCGAGAGAGAGCTTGATGAGCATAACATAGAAAAGCGTTCTCCGCTCTGGGAGCGGGGGCAGCGTGCCTGTCCTGACGAGTGGGTGAGGCTGTTGAGCGAGGAAGAGCGCCACCACACAATCACGATCTTTGACAGACCCAGACTCCTCAGGTTCATTGGCCTGACACAGATGCTCTTCGGGTTCTTTGGGGTGGTTGCCACTGTCGGCCTTCTGTATGCGTGGTCTGTTGGAGTAGAGTCGCTCAAGGGTGTTGGACCACTGTACGCAGCTGCTCTGTTCTTAGGGGTCGCCCTTCCGTGCCTTGTGATCGGCAACTACGTGGACGACCTTCGACGTGAGGCCGTCATAGCCCAGATCCTCTACAGCACGTTTGCTGTGGTCATATCGGCCTATTTCCTCTACTGGAGAGGCATAGACTATCACTGGACGTTTCCCTTCTTCGACACACAGTTCGACGTGTTTGTGGGCAATCTCGCTGCTGAAATCCTCGTAGTAGAGGCGGTCTTCGCACTCTACCTCGTCGTGAAATGGCACGATGTCGTACCACCACCGGGCACCGTCGTCGAGCGCGACCGCACGAGAGCCCGACTCATTCAGCGCGGAGTCTCGCCCAGTGCGCTCTCTCCCGCGGTGGTCAGTGCTGACGGAACGGAGCTAACGACGGACCAGCAGGAACGGGTACTGCAGGTACGCAGGGTGGAGACTGAAGAGGGAATGGCAATCCTCTGCTCGAACTGTGGCGGTGCAACTCCTCTGAGCAAGGTCGCTCCTGACAACACTCTGACCTGCGACTACTGTGGCGTGAGGCTCGGCGTGAGCAGTGTGTTCGTCCCCTGCAAGAACCATCCAGGCTACCTTGCAGCAACGAGCTGTGCTGTCTGCGGCGGGTACTTCTGCAGGCAATGTCTCACAGCCCAAGAGCCCCCAGTCGACGAACGATGGGACGGCTCCACAATCTTTCTATGCAAACAGTGTTTCGAGGGGCGATATCGTCCGGCCGTGACGACAGCATCGCTCGTCATTCCAATCGAAGAACTGTTCACCAAGGCTGGGGGAAGATTCGCCAAGCTGGGTCAGATGTACAAGCGGTTCCTGTACGGGTACGCCTCTTCTATGAGATATGTGGCGGAGTTCGGGCTCAAGGTTGCTGTCCCAATGTTGAAGGGGGCCTCTGGCCCGTCGGGGGACAATGCCGCTGCCGCGCTACTGGTCATCATTCTCATCATCATAGCAATTCCCGTTCTAGTGGCGGTTCTGATGCTTGCGGCGGGCATCGTCATCATTCCGCTGCTGTTCTACGCGGGTCTGATCAGCATCACAATTCAGGCCATCCGAATAATCCGTCACACAGACTTTGTCAGCCTGGCCGAGGCCAGGGACCTCTCCATCAGGCGTCGCAAGGAGGTCCGGACCACCGCCCCACCGATGCGCGAGGCCACCCAGTCTTGGAGTGCAGCGAGCCGGCCATCTCGGCCA
This sequence comes from Candidatus Thorarchaeota archaeon, assembly GCA_029855935.1. Classification (GTDB taxonomy): domain Archaea; phylum Asgardarchaeota; class Thorarchaeia; order Thorarchaeales; family Thorarchaeaceae; genus B65-G9. Next base: position 23,750 of record JAGSHN010000030.1, read on the forward strand.
CCTCCCATTGGGACGCAACACCTCAGTAATGCCGACCGTCGGAGGCTGCGGAGAGAGATGGACACCGTCTGGGCCAGGAGGTGATGAAGATATCGGACACAGAGACTGGGAATGACAGCAGCCCGGCCACCATCATGTGCCCCGTGTGCGGCGGTCAGGTGGTCGTCGCCAACGTCGACAAGGTGAACCGATGCGAGTATTGCGGTAGTCCAGTCCTCGGCCCAGGCCAGAAGTACACCTGTGTGAATCATCCTGACCGACGTGCAAAGGGGGTATGTCACGTCTGCGGCGACCTCATCTGCGAGGAGTGTCTTGAGAAGCGAGTCGGAGACTACGGTGGAAAGCTTCTGACCATCGTCAACTGTCGGAAGCCCGAGTGTGTGGCAGAGAGCGAGTGGGCACCCCTACTCAATGAGGAGTACCAGCGGATGGTCAACTTCGACTGGGCAGACCACATCGACAATATCATCCTTCGAGTGACGGGCCTGGGTGGTGTCCTGTTTATGATATTCGAACTCTTCTTCGTTCTCTCTATGCTCGGTGTCCAGTACTTCACAGCCTGGGGACTGTCGGGCAACATTCCCCACGCCCTGTTTCTGGGCGACTATGTCATAGTTCTCTGCATCCTCGGCAACCTGCTGTCGGCCATTATCATGCAGACAGCACTGCAGGTCTACGTCCACGACAGGCAGCTCGGTTCAGGCATAATGCTGCTGATCTTTCTCATCATCGAGGTTGTGTTCCTGCTGTTCCGTGGCGTGGTCTTCAACCTACGGCTGTTTCCAGATCCCCGCCTTCTCCTGTTCCTGACGTTGTCGTTCTCTCTAGCCACCATACTCGTATTCATCGGTTCATTGATGGCTATTGTTGTGGGCTACAAGAAGCGCAGGCAGATGCAAGAGGCCGCTCGCAGGCTCGGACTGACAGCTGACAGCGGGTGAACTTCGATTCTCGCAGTACTGACCGCAGAAGAGCGCTCACGCGCCGAAGGTACAACATAGGAACTGTTATCACGAGAGAATGGGCCAACTACAGTTGTCCACCGCGTTGGGACAATGCGGGAAGACTGTTCCTCGGGTAGCGAGAGAAAGGGCCAATCTGGGTGTGGAACGTGACTACTGGTGATGACGACTCTCTGTCGTGCAAGACTGCCAAGGAGATGCACCTGGCACTAATGCAGCTCTCCGCTGACGGAATCGCCGTAGCACGGGACGGCACCGTCCTGATGGCAAATCCCGCACTGTGCGATATGGTTGGAGAAGATCCCGTGGGCAGGGAGATCTCAGCTCTACTCAACCGTGTGCCCGGTCCAGACTCGCGGGGTCCTGTGGCGACTCAGAAGGGAGAGCTCAGGACGGTCCGCGGTACCAAGATTCCCGTCGAGTACAGCTTTGCGGAGGTCACATTCGAGGGCTCGCCCGCAAGGGTCTATGTGATTCGAGATATGTCACAGCAGATAGCAATGGAGCGAGAGGCACAGCTCAGCGCGATCCGCTACAATGAGATCCTGATACACTCACCCGTGGCATTCTTCACAGTCAGTCCCCGCGGTATCATCACAGACATCAACGTCGCAGCACTGGAACTCCTGGGATACGAGCGCGAACAGCTTGTTAGGAGGAACATTGTCGCGATCTTTCCCCGGACCAAGGAGGGCCGCCGTGCAGGCGAGGACCTTATCACTTCGGCTGCGAGGGGCAACGTAGTGGCAAATGTCGAGACCCAGTTTAGGCGTAGCGATGGCGAGCTCGTCTGGGTCAGTGTGACGGCCTACCCGATCAAGATGAAGGAAAACATAGACGTGATAATGGTCATGGCAATGGACATCCATCGACGAAGGATTGCTGAAGAGCGCGCCAAGATGGAACGCGACAGAGCCAATCTCTATCTGGAGATCATGACCCACGACCTGAACAACATCAATCAGGAGGTGGTCTTCTCTCTCGACCTGGTCGGCGAGTATGTGGAGATACCAGACGAGCTCAAGGTCAGGCTAGACCAGACGCGCTGGAACATAAGACGTGGCGCACGCATGATACGTAACATGCGGTCACTGCTGCGGCTCCAGACTGAGCCTCCCAAGAACGGACCGTTTGACCTGAGAGAGCCCATCCGCGATGCCGTCCGGGCCGTGCAGAGCGATATGACCTGGAAGCGTGTGCAGGTCAACGAGGAGATTCCGGACAGAGAGATTCTGATTGAGGGTAATGAATACCTGTATGACGTCTTCTTCAATGTGGTCCACAACGCAGCCTTCTTTGATGTGTCCGAGGATGTAGTTGTGGACATCCGTGTTGAGGAGCAGGACGGTACAGTACGGGTCATCGTGGAGGACAGGGGGCCGGGTATTCCGGACCATCTCAAGGCGGCGGTGTTCCGAAGGACCGACGAGGACGCTCGCAAGATAACCGGTAGGGGCCTCGGCCTGACGCTCATCCATCAGATAATGAAGACCATACGTGGCCGCGTCTGGATCGAGGACAGGGTTCCTGGCGACCATAGGAAGGGGACTAGAGTTGTTCTCGAGTTTGCCAAGTGGGTGGAACCTGTCGTTCTCCCCTGCGGACGAAAGACCTGTATCACCTTCTACAAGTCGGCACATTGCCTATTCTGCGAGCCGTCGTTCCAGATTCTCACATCCGTGATGGACGAGTTCGGAGTGTCGAGAGATCATCTTGAGGAGGTGGACATTGACGACCCCACTGCGGAGGTGGGAGACATCGACCTCTCAATGATGCCGGTGGTACGAATATGCAACAACACGCTCTATGGGTTCTTCTCAGAGGACAACGTCCGGTCGGCCGTCGCGAACCTTTTCGCCCAGCCCTGTTTTCCTCAGAACAGGTGACGCTGGCCTGATATTCTAGAATCCTCTCTTCGTTCCGTCCAAGCTGGATTTATTAAAGACCCCACGAACTCAGGAGGGAGGATGCAAAAATGGGACTGATAAGCCACGTAGCATCACTACTCGACCAGGCCGGCCTCAAGTACCAGGAGGTCGAAGGCTCGCTGATTCTGCTCTGGAAGACAGACCATTTCGATGAGCTGATCGTGCGGATTGTGCCGAGCAGCAGCGAGGACTGGCTCTATATCTACGCGCCATTCCCGAGCATCAAAGAACTCTCCAAGGAGGACCAGGTGGAACTGGCATTCTCCATGCTCAGAGAGTCATGGAAGATGAACGGTGTCAAGCTGGCCCTTGACCCTGACGACGACATCGTTGTTCTCTCCGAGACCAACGACCGCGACCTCACCGCGGAAGAGATCAATATGTTGGTCGGAAATGTCGTACGGGCCTGCGACCGCCTGTGGGAGCTTCACCGGGAGGCTGTCATGAGCTAGAGCCTACAGAGCGCAGACCTAGTCACAGTTCAGATGGGGCCTCGCCAAGGGCACCACTGGTGGCCGCACCTACAAGGGGCAAAGGCAGGCCCCCTCTCCTGTTTTCGACATCTTGATAAGACAGTGCCATCCACCACGTCTGAGAGAGACGATGAGCGGAACGGCACTCAGGGTGGTACTCCCTCCTGAGAAACGGGAGCGACTTGTTCTGATACTGCATCCCCGAAGGATTGCGTTCATCATCCACTACGTCGTCGGTGCCGTGTTCATATTCGTCGGCTTTCTCTACTATGTGACAGCGGCTGGTGGGTGGACCGCGGAGAACATGGTCTCCTGGACTCTTGGTCTCATCTCTATTGGAATCGGCTCGCTCATTATGGTCCGGGTCGAACTGAAGCGCAGATACACACTGTACATAGTGACAAGCTGGAATGTCCGGACTCGGACGGGAATAGTCCGCCGAAGCACGGTGCGTGTATTCTACGATGAGATTGACTTTATGGAGACCACCTCGACTCCCGAGGAGCAGATTGCAGAGATGGGGGATCTCCGCATATTCTCGAAGAAGAGGCCCGATGCTCCGGCAATCGTGTGGTCCAATCTCTGGAATCCAGAGGGCATCCGGGAGGTCATCCAGCGCTTTGTGGATACGACCCCTGACCCGCCTCCTTGGTCGCATATTCCGCGGTAGCCCTGCTCAATCATAGACTGGGAACGCCCCGCTCATCGACCGAGTGCACATTGGAAAGTTTCAAGAAGGAGTTATGCTATGTCAGTCTACGGAGGCACCATCGAGACATGTGGGAACGGACTGCAATCCGTTTTGAGCAAGAAACGGGTGGTACAATAGTGTCAAGTCTTCCTCTTCGCAGCGCCGAAGTGATTCTATCGGACCGGGGAATATCTAGCATAGACCTGGGCCAGTTTGCCCCGCTCGATAATGTGACGGTGATCGACCTCTCCAAGAACCTGCTGCGTAGTCTCGACCTGTCCCCGCTGGTCAATCTCTCCAGGCTCCGCGTTCTGAATCTCTCAAAGAACCGGTTGGAGAGCATCTCTCTCGCCCCCATCGTAAGGTGCCGCCATCTTGAAACAGTCGACGTCTCACACAACCAGCTTAGACAGATAGAACTCGCGGAATTTCCACCTCACTCGAGACTGAAGCGAATCTATCTGAATGACAACAGGCTGACCTCACTCGACCTAGGCGCATTTGGAAAGTGTGAGGAGCTACAGTTCCTCATCTTGAGCAACAATGAGCTTGAGGCAATCGATCTCAAGCCGCTCGTCGGTTGCCAGCAGCTTGCATACATAGTGATATCTGGCAACAAGATCAGGGAGATTGATGTATCACCTCTGTTTCACGTCTACAGCCTAGAGGTCTTTGCTGTCGACCCCGACACCGTGTTGTACGCCAACAAGAGGCTGCAGAGTGCAGAGGCCGTACCTCTCCCGATTGCCGACAAGATGTCCAGAATTGAATGGCGATAGTCAAGACGGCTCCTATGCCGGGGGAGGCGGGGGTACGTGATCAGGTGACCTCTGCTCTTCGATACCCAGTGCGATGAGCAGCTTGCCCGCATCCTGATAGCCGAATACGTAGGCAATCTCGTCGAGTATCTTCCTTGCTGTGATTCCAGTGCCCCGAGTCGTCTTGGCCTCAAGTACCTCTGAGACAAGATCCCTCAGGTCCTGTACAGCGGTCTCCGACTTTGCCGCAGTCGTCTCAGAGTCTCCCTGAAGTGCCGCCTCCAGCAGAAGGCGAACAATCACGCGAATTCTTGGCAGATAGTCGTCGAGTTCCATTGCCATTGAGCCTCGTCAGAAACTCTCCTGCCATAGATGAAAAGGTCTCTTCCTGAGTTTGTCATACTCTTGCAATACTAGCCCTCATGACGGATACGTGTACGATGGTCTTGTGGTTCCAATGGCCGATCCGGAAGAGACAGCCGCGAGAATGACCATCAAGGTGGCAGGTGAGCTTCAAGACATACGGGACCACTGGGTGCGCCGTCTCGACCAGTACTTCAGCGACATAGAGAGACTAGTAGATGGTGAGTGGCTCTCAGTTGACGACGTAAAAGGGGTCATCAGGGAGGTCAGGCTCGCGGCAAGAGAGGCTCTCGACGGTCTTGGCAATGACCTCAGTGCGGTGCTTGTCCACGAGTCGGGGGGACTGTTCGCACGCTTCGAGGCAGAGCGTCAGTCACTACTCGATGAGATCAACTCCCTTCGTTCTTCACTTGCAAGGGCACTGTCCGGTCACGAACGTCAGATATGGAGGGAGAACGAGGCCCTGAGAGCCGCACTTGAGCAGGTGCCAGAGTTCAAGCTCCTGAGATCCCTGCAAGAGATTGGCACTGCGACCTATAGAGACCTTGCCGCCAAGACAGGCCTCAAGTCTGCGGTGCTGAAGCGGCTCGTCAAATCGCTCACGGGGATGGGCTACGTCGCTGTGGACAAGAGGTCGCGTCCCCATCGGGTGGTCTATCTGTCTTCGCCGTGGACAACGGACGCCACGGCAAGTCTGAATATCGAGCGGCAGGAGGTCACAACGCAACAACCTCCTCTGGCCTGATGTGACTCGCACCGAGGACTCGCGCAGCTCCTCTCACCCAGCCCCTGACGTAACGCAAGACAAACTCGTGCACGATCACTGCGGGCAGGACAAAGGCAATCATCAGGAACGGCAGGCCGACAGTCCAGAAGACGCTTGTCAGTATCTGAAGAGGAGTCATATCCACCCCCATAAGAACAAATGGCCGATAGAAGTGGGTGAAGAACGCCGACACCGGGTAGCCAAGCAGGGAGTAGCCGCCGAGAAAGTTCGAGACCCAGCGTCCGACGCCCGTCATGTCGGGGCATCTCCTTGCCGCAAGCTCTTCAGGCCGGAGGTAATAGATCACTCCACTGTCGCTCAACGCCCAGGTGGGGGCATAGAGAGCGATTGCTACGACCAATACGACAAGTGATGCCAAGATGGCGAACAAGGGCATAAAGAGGGGCCTGATTGCCTGCGGAACGACGGGAGGCTCTCGAATGATGAAGTCAGGGATGACCGCCAGCAGCACTTGGGCAAACGTCAGGCTGAACAGTGCTGGTGCCACGGCTCTCTGGAGTATCTTCCTTGTCCCAAATGACTCCCCAACCTCGACAATGCCAAGCCTGTACGATGTCAGCTTGGCCATCCTGTTGCCGAGCGTGTAGATGAAAGCGAGCGGGACAGTCAGGATGATGTAGATCAACAGCGTCACCGGAATGACCGCACCGACGACAGTGGTGATGTCCGACATCATGCCGCCTGGCACAAGCGGGACGATGTCGTAGGCCGGCGCTTCTTGGAAGATTGCGCGTCCCAAGAACTCGACCATCTCGAATGTCAGCCATATTCCGAGTGCAGATACTATGATGGGAATCACAAGTCGTCTCAATTCCATCTCTACTCGGCCTCCTTCTCTCCGTTATGTATGCAAACGAACATTTAAAGAGGAGATGTGCATATCCTGCGCACAACCGCTGTGAAGAGGAGCAAGGCGAATGAGTACTGAGAAGACCCTGCTTGTTGGACTGCTCGTTGTCATAGTCATCACCGGTATTGCTATCGGTGTCAGTGTCCTGTCAATGCCGCAGGAGAACACTCAGAACAAGGGCGGTCAGGACAGTTCTCTCGCCCCTGACATCGACCTGATTGACCAGGAGCGGATGGTCCCGGACTGGGAGTTCGAGATGTCTGATGGTAGCAGCCTGGCCATAAGGGACTTGATAGGAAAATGGGTCATTGTTGACCTGATGAGCACCTCGTGTCCAGCGTGCGAGGCCGAGAATGACGAGCTAAAGGAGATCTATCGTGACCACAGTGACTCGATAGTCATCCTGAGCCTCTCCGTGGACAGCAGCTCCACGCCAGATATCATGGCTCAGTACAAGGAGTCGCGGGATATACCCTGGGACGTGGGCCTCGACGACAACGGGTTCTTCGTGCAGTACTTCCGCGTGCGGTATACTCCAACGCTGGTGATCATCGACGATCAGGGGTACTTCAGGATGTATCACGAGGGACTGTGGACAGCGGATGACATTATGCAAGCAATGTCACTGATGTGAATCCATTCGGAGATGTAGCCAGTGCAGCAGATTGTGGAGGTACTCCTTCAGGTCGGAGCGAGCTTCGCGGTGGGCTTTTACACTGCAGTCTCACCGTGCCTGTTTCCTCTCCTCCCGCTCATGCTACTTCGGAGCCTCCAGACTGAAGACTCCCATCGGCATAGTCTCCTCATCACGATGACTCTGGTGCTGGGCATCCTGAGCTCAATCGCAGTGTTTGCTGCAATCTCAGGACTCATCGGGATGTTCCTGGTCCAGAATCATAACCTCCTACAGGCGGGGCTGGGCGTCCTGCTTGTCTTCTTGGGAGTGGTCACGATGTCCGAGAGACTGCGAACTCTGCTCCGTCTCTCCACCCTTAGCCTGACACGGCAACCAGACCTTCCTACCAGCCTGCTGAACGTCTATCTGATCGGACTCGGCTACTCCCTTCTCGCAGCACCGTGTTCCGGCCCCGCCCTACTAGGAGTGTTCGTACTGTTCGGTTCCTCAAGCGAACCAGTCATTCTGATTGTGATGTTTGTGGCGCTCGCTGTGGGAGTCACGATACCCTATCTGGCGATTGCCCTAGTCAGTGGAGAGGCCCGTCAGAGAATGACATCGTCACTCGCAAGGTCTTCCCGACTGGTCGAGATCGTCGTTGGGACTCTGCTCATCATAGTCGGCGTAGTCCTGATGCTACCCTTCTTTGGGGTGGTCATCCTCTGAGACCACCAGATCGCTCTTCGGACGCGCAAACAGGTCCTCAGCAGGGTCGCGCAGGATGCTTGTGGCAGTCCCCTCCGTTCTCTCGACTCGGAGCCCTCTGACCACCGCCACCGGGACACCCTCATCTGCCTGGCCCATCACGAGCTCGGCGGCCGCCGCTATCTCGTCGGCAACACAGATGAGCGACGACTTCAACACCCGGCCGAAGAGGTCGGTCTTTCCGGCATTCCGGACAAACGGGTCGATGCCAGAGACCCCGATACACACATTGACAGCGCCCCTACGCCACGGCCGACCCTGGGTGTCCGTGATGATCACGCCCACCGACACTCCGCCCCACTCCTGAATGTGTGTCCTCAGACGCTCAGCAGAGGCGTCGGGGTCTCTTGGAAGAAGAACGACGTAGCCCTCCGTAGCGTTGCTCAGGTCCACCCCTGACATGTCGGTGACAATGCCAGCACGAGTGCGAGTGATCAACACGGGTGCCTCAACAAGAACCTCATCAGCCTCATCGAGGGCCACCTGTACGACGCGAGGGTCTCGGCCCGTCAGTGATGCGATTCTCTCGGCCGTACGCGACACTTCAACAGTCCTCAGATCCACCACGCGGCCCTCGGATATGGACACCACCTTGTGCGTGACGACAACGATATCGCCATCTTGGAGTCGCAACCCCGCCCTCTGCATCTGGTTCACTATTAGAGAGCCGAGGTCATCGCCCGGAGATACGGGGGGGATTCCAGTGACAGGCACGACCTCGTACTCGGACATCGCCTCCACCGGTCCCAGACAGGTGACGTCGAGGTCTCAGTCCTTCTCGAGCTCGCTGTTCTTCTGCTCCTCTATGCTATTGCCCTCGCCAAGCCCGGCCTGAAGGGCGAGATCGCGAGGGACTGCGCGGTAGAGGACTGTTCCGCCGATGACGTTTATCGCAGACTGGAGCGCGTTCCACGGGAAGAGGATGACGCCAACGCTGAGGGCAACGTCGTATGGCAGACCGTAGAACAACGGGAGCGCAACGTAGTTGAACAGGAGCATACCTGCTGCTCGAAACAGGCAGGCAAGGAAGAGGCTCACTATGAACCTCACCGTCTGATGACCTGAGCGGGAGGAGACAATCTTTCCGCCGATGTAGAATCCGAGGACCGTGAGAGTCTCAGCAGCCACCTTGAACGTCGCCCCAATGGGGTTTCGGTAGCCGATGGCCACTCCCATCACGCACACCGTTATCAGAGAGTAGACCAGACCAAGGCCGATCGCAACGAAGATGATGGGGATGCCCGTCCAGTCGATGGTGAAGTAAGGGAACTGCGGTACAACCTTGAGGTCCGTCACTCCGACGATGGGGAACACCTCAAGCATTGCTGTCATTGCAGAGAAGACAGCAAGGAGGGCTATGCTCCTCGAGTCGCGTCTGAGTCTCAGCTGCATCTACTGTCACCCGCCCTTCGAGAGGCATTGCTCCTGAAAAGCATAGTCCTCAGGCGGTCGTCGTGGCCGAATGAAACGCAGTCGTTTAGGGAGGAGCGCGAGGAGAAGTTGAGCAGGTCATCAGTACCGCAGCGATCTCCCACACACGGGGCTGGAAACAATAGAGAGTGGTTTGAGATACGGGAAACCAATTTATGATGACAAGGATGACCCGGACTCACAATTGCGGGGCGGACACGGTGGATATCAAGGGTCTGATGAAGAAGGTTGGAAAGGGCATCCTTGTTGCCGCCGCGAGCATGGTGGCCGGCGTTGCACTTGGTCCGATGGCAGGTGGCGCTGTCGGTAGTCTTGTCGCGAAGAAGATGGCAGAACTCGGTGTCAGTATCGACGCTGACGCCATTGGCGACATGATTCAGAGAAGGATCAAGGATACGCCCGAGGGTATTGCAAGGCTCTTCGAGAGAAAGCAGATGGATGGACTTGCCAAGGAGATAGCGAGGGAACTCGGCATCAGGCAGGATGAGGCCTTTGCTGCACTCCAGTACGGCCTACGTGAGCTGCAGAACACGCTCTCCGGAATTGTTGAAGAGTTGAAGACCAATCAGTCCCTCCTGCTCGAGGTCCTCCACCTTGCACAAGAGTCAGACTCGAAGATTGGAGCAATTATGGAGAACACATCACGGATTGAGGTCTCCATCAGTCAAGTAGATACGACCCTCAGATCCATCGAGCGCCAACTTGAACGCGTCTTCAAAGAGTTCTCAAAGAAGTATTCCACTGCAAGACTTGACTATGAACGGTTGCTGATAATCAGCCGCCTGCACCGACAGAATGCCATACTGGCCTCCCGCTACGGCATCTGCTACGACCCTGACCTCTATGTGCCCCGACTACGCGATGAGGAGACCTTTGAGGACTTCCTGAGCGATGTTGGTCTCACCGACAGAAACGTCTTCCTTGTGCTCGGTGACGTGGGCATGGGCAAGACGTGGTTCCTGTCGCGACTCTCCTCCATCACACTAGGTCGAGGCTATCCCTCCTTCTTTGTGACCCTCAGACAGGGGATCCGCAGCCTGACCGGGATACTGAACCGCAGTACCCTCCCCGAGTTTGTCAGTGAACTGGAGTCGGTCATCTCATCCAGTGACCAGCACGCATTCATCTTTCTTGACGGACTTGACGAGATGCCGGGTCGAGAGGCCCGGGTCATTCTTGGAAACATAGCGACCACAAGGTCCAACGCGGTGTCGTTCGTGCTGTCCTGCCGGATTGCGGACTGGACAGTTGATGATAGCATCGTACAGGCATCCCACGATTTGAGACACTCCATCTTTGAGAATCAAGAGGCGACTCACAGGGCAGCCAGTCTGGGAATCAGGACCCCGGTCTCCGTGCTGCTGACAGAGTTCACAGAACCGGAGACGAGGGCGGCAATCGAACGGTATGGCATCACGCATTCCATTCCACCAGACCTGCACTCACTCATCAGGAGGCCCTTCATCCTAAGACTGGTCGCCCAGTGGTCTGCAGCTCACGGCTCAGTCCCCTCGCCATCGTCACCCGAGTTCCTCGACCTGATGGCTGGTGACGACAACCCTGCAGACTCGATTCTCGGCAGGCTCGGTATCATCACCCAGCGTGAGACCCTTTTCGAGATCGTCAAGAGGTTCATTCTGGAGAGGCGTGATAGACTTCTGCTCTCACAGTTGCCAGTAGATCCGGAGTCGGACACCTTTCAGACCATTGTGTCCTCCGGGATATTGCAACTCAGTGTGGGCAGAGTGGGAACAAATGTGACAATCAACCAGAACTTCATCATCCCACTCATCGCCCTCACAATGGAACGATTCTCTATGATCAGCAATGATTATGACGCACTGCGGGCCTCTCTAGAGGAGTGGCTTCCCGATGTCGCGGCCAGTGTTGAGAGGCTCCTCGGTCAACCCAAGAGCCCATTCGCTCCCATCCAGACACAGGGACGTTCGACACCTGTAGACCAAGCACAGTCCTCCACTGCGCTGCCAGACTCCACCGAGGTCGTCCCCCCAATCGGACGACTCTTGGCGGATGAAGACAAGGATGTCCGCAGCCACACAGTAGAGGGAGCGAGCAAGGCGGCCAGTCGCCTGCCGGACTCTACCGAGGTTGTCGGCCACGTTCAATCGCGGAGACAATCAGAACCCACAGATGCTGCACAGCCTTCCATCATCCTATCGGACCCCAAAGAGATTGTCGACCTCCTCCGACCACTCCTCAGAGACGATATGCATGTCCGCGGTGCCGCGGCGGTGGGGCTAGGCCTCGTGGCCACCGCTCTGGCGGGCTCCACAGAGATCATCGACCTGCTCCGACCACTCCTCAGGGACAAGGAACCGTATGTGCGCTATCACGCGGCCTGGGGTCTTGGTCTGGCGGCCACCACCCTGCCGAATCCCAATGAACGAGTTGACCTACTCCGACGACTTTTCGAAGGGGTCAACCTCCATAGTGCCTCGGCGCTGGGTTTGAGTCTGGCAGCCACTTCTTTGCCGAATCCCTCGGAGCGAGTCGCAGTGATTCGTCCACTCCTCACACACAAGAGCTCGGACAACCGCAGGGGCGCGGCGTTGGGCATGGGCATTGTGGCCACCACCCTGCCTGACCCCACAGAGGTCATCGACCTCCTTCGACCACTCCTCAGTGACGAGGACGTGGATGCCCCTGGGTACGCAGCCTTGGGCCTGAGTCTGGCGGCCACCACCCTACCGGACCCCACCAAGGTCATCGATCTGCTCCGACCACTCCTTGACCACAAGGATGTAGATGTCCGGATACGTACTATGCGCGGCCTGAGTCTCGTGGCCACCACCCTGCCTGACCCGAAGGAGCGAGTCGGCCTGTTTCGGTCACTCTTCAGGGGGACGCACTACCAGCATAGCGCGCAGAGGGCATTGTGCCTTGGTTTGGTGGCCACTTCTTTGCCGGATTCCACATATATCGTCCATGATCTCCAAGAGACCATTGACAGACGGAAGGGACTTATGGAAATACGAGACACCCTTTTCGGCGGCATTCCATCTGACCGGATTGTCATGAATTATGCGGTGTGGGGTCTTGGTCTGGCGGCCACCACCCTGCCTGACCCGAAGAAGCGAGTTGAATTGCTCCGACCGCTCCTCAGGGACAAGGACGTCCGCAAGAACGCGGCGTTTGGTATGGGCCTGGTGGCCACCACGCTGCCTGACCCGAAGGAGCGAGTCGAACTCCTCCGACCACTCCTCAGGGACAAGGACGAGGATGTCCGTGGGTACGCGGCCCTTGGCCTGGGCCTGGTGGCCACCACGCTGCCTGACCCGAGGGAGCGAGTCGAACTCCTCCGACCACTCCTCAGGGATAAGGACTGGGCTGTCCGCAAGAACGCGGCGTTGGGCTTGGCGCTCACTTGCTACCCTGTTGGTCGGATTCCATTCGGATATTGGTCTGCGTTGCAAGACAACTTTTCGCACACTTCGGAGGTAATGCTCCCGATTGCGTTGGTGGTTCAATCATACGCAAACAAGAAGGACAGAAAATAGAGGCAACCGTGACCATTGATGGGACTACCGTCGGGCAATTGTTGTTCGTCTACTATCGCATTGTCATGACAATTCCGTGTCGCGAGTGCGCTACCAAGGTCCTCTGGTCCGAAGAGGTCCTGAGTTTCAACAGAAAAGGTGGTTCGGATTGGCGCGTCACCATCATCAACACTGAGATCACGATCCGTCGCAATGGGGATGCTTTCAGTAGCCCATCTCATCAATAGCTCTGCCGCGGGTGCAATCTCTTTGGCGATACGGGCCAACGATGAAAGCGTGGTTCGCGTGTAGAGGTCTCACTCTCCGGACTCTCCTGCGATGAGATCAAGGCCATACAGGCTGATGCATTTACTCGATGCTTGCTCTCTACGGCCCTTCCTGAGTGTCCGCCACAATGGATTGGACGTGAAGACCGGGCCCATTGAGAATATCCTGACTAGTTGCTCCCGCACTCACGGGAGGATCTCTGAACAGGGTAACAACATATCGGAGAGGGCGTCTTGCGCCTCAATTTCGTCTTGGCGGTCACCTGCCCTTTCAGAGACACCGCTCCCGAATGACCCCGTCCCCGGAGGTACTCCTAACCGAAAGCTTTTCACTGGAATCATACGTGACTCTAGAAATCAACCGGGTGAGAAGAGATGTTTCTGTCGCGCTCAGAGACCTATCCACTGGACGATATGATAGATGTTGCATCTGGGAGAACGAGAGCGGATCTCGTCCTGAAGAATGCCTCCGTGGTGAACGTGTTCACGGGCGAGATTGAGGAGGGCGACGTGGCGATCTTTCAGAACTACGTCGCTGGCATTGGCAAGTACGAGGGAGACAAGGTCATAGATCTCAAGGGACAGTACGTCGTTCCCTCGTTCATTGACGCGCATGTCCATGTCGAGTCATCGATGGTGATGCCCATTCAGTATGCACGCGCTGTCGTCCCCCACGGCACGGGCGCCGTCGTTGCAGACCCCCACGAGATAGCGAATGTTCTGGGTATCGAGGGCATCCTCTATATGAGCAAGAGTATGCGGGGCGGCCCTCTTGAGTTCTACATCATGGTGCCGTCCTGTGTGCCCTCGACCGACCTTGAGACGAACGGAGTCTCGCTGGACTTTCTTGACATCAAGCCGGTCCTGACGGAGCATTACGTCCTCGGCCTGGCCGAGGCGATGAACTATCCCGGCGTGATCTATCGCGACCCCGTCATTCTTGACAAGATACGTCTGGCACTGGCGATGGAGAAGCGAGTCGATGGTCACGCGCCGGGAATTGCGGGAAACGACCTGAACGCCTACGTCGCGGCACGTATCACATCAGACCACGAGTGCACGACGCTCGAAGAGGCAAAGAGGAAGATGGCGAGGGGGATGCACATTCACATCCGCGAGGGCTCCACGGCGAAGAACCTGCGTGATCTGGCTCCCATCATCACTCCTGAGACGGCGATGTTCTGCAGCTTTGTGACCGACGACCGCAACACGCTTGACCTGCTGACCAAGGGACACATCGACATTATGATCCGTGACGCAATCGAGTTGGGCGTCGACCCGGTGCTCGCGATCAAGGTGGCGACCATATCGCCTGCGGTACACTACGGCATCCAGTATGTGGGCGCCGTCGCGCCGGGCTACTATGCCGACCTCGCAGTCCTTGGTTCACTGGGGAAGGTCGATGTCAAGATGGTCTTCAAGCAGGGGATGCTGGTCGCAAAGGACGGCAAGATGGTCCGTGAGTTCGGGATGGCCGAGGAGCCCCGACTGAGAAGGTCCGTCAACATCCACTGGCTTGAGCCACACGACTTTGAGGTCAAGGCACGCGGCACTCACATCAACGTCATTGGGATGATCCCGCATCAGATTGTGACCGACTGGCTTGTCGAGGAGGCACGTGTCATCGACGGCCTCGTTGTCCCTGACACCGACCGGGACATAGCGAAGGTCGCAATCATCGAGAGACACAACGCCACTGCACCTCACGCCATCGGATTTGTCAAGGGAACCGGCATCAAGGAGGGCGCAATGGTCTCTTCAATCGCTCACGATAGTCACAACATCGTGGCCGTGGCGACAAACGACCACGACCTGATAGAGGCGGCAATACAGCTAGTGCGAATGCAGGGCGGTATCGCTGTCGTCCGTGATGGCAAGGTCCTTGCCTCTCTCCCATTGCCAATAGCAGGCCTGATGTCGGACCGTCCCATCGAGGAGGTCAGCGAGAAGCTGCAGGAACTGAAGGAGGCAGCCCACGAGATCGGCAGCGAGCTGGACGAGCCGTTCATGTCAATGGCCTTTCTGTCACTGCCCGTCATTCCGCGCCTCAAGATCACCGACAAGGGACTCGTGGATGTGGACAACTTCCGTTTTGTGGACCTGTTTCAAGTGAAAGGAAGCGGGTAGTTAGCCTACGTGCTGGGAACTCATCCATACTTTCCTCTCGATCTGCGCTTTCCGGCAGACGGGGAACTGAATGAAGACGTATGACGAATCCTAGGAATGAAAGAGGGGGGAGAATACATCCATTGTGCGATGACACAAAAGTACAGAATCGGGAAAAGCACTAGGCAGAAACGGAATTGCCAAGTTCTTAGATAGTGGAAAGACGCGTGCGTTCACAGAAGGACATCCGTATGCTAGCCGTACGTAGAATGAAAAACTCGACGGGAATCATCCTTCTTCGAACGTATGGGTGCGTGGCAACTGACCGTGAAGCTACGCCAGCTTTGACACCGCAGCCTGCCTTGGCGAGTGGTTTGGCCACGACCCTCCCAACGCTCTTGTGCTTCCGATCTGCGGAAACGGCCCCACTGGTGGAGTCGCCCAATCTGGTTTCTACGACAAAAAGGAAACAGTAATGAGAGAATCCTCGCTGAAGAGAGGAAGATGCAAGACGACCAGTTGAAGAAGTGAGGGACTGGTGTTTGAAACAGAGAAGGCTAAGAGCCATCTTGGCAACTGTACTAGAAGCCGCTAGGGGATGGGAGAGAGGGAAATGGGTGCAAGCTGGCGGATTCCTCTTGGTCCTAGTTGCGGGCTTCCTTCGATTCAGTTCATTCCTGCTCATTGTTTCCCCTAGCGAGTACATCAATAACCTTGCTACAGAGAAACTGGAGGTTATGCTCCTATCGGTCGGTGTCTTGTTGTATCTAGTAGGCTACGTGGTTACGGAAACTCCAGTTGAAGAACCACAAGAGGAAGAGCCGGAATTACCATCCACAGAGCTGGAACCATATAGTGTGTCGGTGGAGTTTCTTGTTAGCAGAATTGATGCATTGGAAGATGTGCAAAACAATCTCCGGACTGGAGCAAGCATTCTCGCGGGTGTGTTCAGCGGGATAGCCATCTGGATGATGAATCTGGGCCGTCCACTGGTTCCTTTTGAAGGCGGGGTGACTTTGGCGTGCATACTCGCAGCGCTACTTTGCCTATGGGCCATTATTTCCTCCTTCAAACTTTGCAGAATTAGATTCCCGGCCGCCACGCTGAACGAGGACCTTCTTCCCGAGAATCAGTCTGAGGGCGTGTACAAGAAACAGCTTTGTGAAATGGTGAAGGAAAAGTTCAGAGTGGTCGAAGGCATTAAGAAAACTGTGGCATCCGCCGTCTTTTGGGTTATCCTAGTCACAGGAGCCGTCTTCGATTGGAGCGGGATTCTAGCGCACCCGGCAACCTCGCTATGGGTTGACCATCTCGCGTACGTTGCAGCCTTTGCTATGGCTGCGGCAGTTCTGTTGTTCGCCCTTGTGGTCCTTGAGAGAATATACGTTGGCTAGCCCTTAATAGAGAATACTTCGCAGTGCCTACAGGCGATCACGGTCTACGCCCCCCCCGCACAATGCGATATCTTTTTAACGTATGAACATATGTTCATATATTGAAGACTGGAGATGAAGATAAGACTATTCGCACGCCGGGGTGACGACGTGCCCGACGATAGGGTCGTGTCACGCGTTGTCCAGATGTTCCGAGCGCTCGCAGACGAAACCCGGCTGAAGATACTCAGCCTGCTGGAGGGCGGTGACGAGTACGGGGTGACCGAGATTGCAGTGACGCTCGGACTGACGCAGAGTAATGTGAGTCATCACCTGAGCCGGCTTATGGACATGGGCTTTGTGTCCTACCGGCGCGAGGGCCGGTTCGTATACTACAGGATCTCGGACGAGTGCATCAAGGACATAATGAGGAGAGCAAGAGACCATGTCACATCATGAAGAGGGCGTGTACTGTACCTATTGTGCTACGCTTGAGGACCAAGAGGAGGAGTTCAACCCCAGAAGAGAGTATACACTCACGGCCATCGCGTCGGCCCTGCTGGCCAGCGCGGTGGTGGCGGACTTCATCATCAAGAATCTGCTAGTCGCCTACACGCTCTACATTGGCACGATGATAGTTGCAGGAAGAGCGATCATCCCGAAGGGGTTCAAGGGCCTGCTCAGGGTGCATCTCGACATCAACTTCCTGATGACATTTGCCGCACTCGCATCACTGATCATAGGTGCCCCGGCTGAGGGTGCGACAGTGCTCCTGCTGTTCTCGGTCGCCGAGCTTCTTGAGGACATCGCAAATCAGAGGGTCAGGAGAGAGCTGGACGCGGTCATCAGTCTGAGGCCCCACGTCGCGACTGTCATCAGAGATGGTCGGCGCTACATCGTCCCGGTCGAGGAGGTGGCCGTTGGTGAGATAGTCGCTGTCCGGCCTGGAGAGAGGATCTCTGTTGATGGCGTTGTCGTCGAGGGTACGACCTACGTTGACGAGTCAGCAATCACTGGCGAGTCGGTCCCGGTTCCGAAGCAGCCGGGCGAGAGGGTCTATGCAGGGACTGTGAATCAGGCTGGCTATATCGAGATCAAGACGACAAAGAGCGCTGACGAGAGCGTGGTCGCAAGGATTGTCAGCCTCGTTGAGGAGGCGCAGAGGCACAAGTCTCGGACAGAGACCACCGTGGCACGTATCTCTCACAAGTACACGCCTCTGGTCGTGGCGGGGTCTATTCTTCTCGCACTGTTCAACTTCGCACTTGGAGCCACACCGGCACAGGCCGTCTACAGAGGGCTGACACTGCTGGTGGCTGGCTGTCCGTGCGCATTCGCCATTGCCATCCCTGTGAGCATGGTGTCCTCCATCACGGGATATGCCCGAGAGGGCGTGCTCGTCAAGGGGTCCCGCCACGTCGAGACAATGGCGAGGACCGAGGTCGTCGCGCTGGACAAGACCGGCACACTGACCGAGGGCGCACTGTCTGTGAGCAACATATGCATTCACTCGGATGCAACCCCAGAGGAGGTCCTTGCAACGGCAGCCTCTCTTGAGCAGAAGTCCGAACACCCGATTGCTCAGGCGATACTGAGAAAAGCGGAGGAGAAAGGGGTGGCCATATCCGACGTCTCAGACTTTCAAGTCGTCCCGGGAATGGGAGTTGCGGGGACGATTCGTGGCGTTGAGTATGGTGCAGGAAACCTCAGACTGATCAAGCAGGAGAGAGTGGCCCTTCAGATGCCCGAAGACCACGAATGCGGTGATGGCTCACTGGTCTACGTATACCGTGGTGACCACCACCTCGGGACGATTGTGCTGAGCGACACCGAGCGTTCTGACAGTCCTGATGTCATTGCAGAGTTGAAGGAGATGGGAATCCGTGTCGTGATGCTCACGGGCGACAACAGAAAGACCGCGGAGATCGTCGCAGAGAGGCTCGGCATCGACGACGTCCACGCGGAGCTCCTCCCCGAGGACAAGGTCAACATCGTGAAGAAGATATCCCAGGACCACGTCGTGATGATGGTGGGCGACGGGATCAATGACGCTCCCGCCCTTGCAATGGCGGATGTCTCTGTGGCTGTTGCGGCGGCGACCAATGACGCAGCCATCGAGGCCGCTGATGTAGCCCTGATGAGAGGAGACATATCGTTGCTGCCAAGGATGATCCAGAAGGCACGCAGAACAATGGGCGTCATCCGTCACAATGTTGCCATTGCAATTGGGGCGAAGGCCTTCGTGGGACTCATGGCGGTCTTTGGCCTCGCGCCTCTCTGGTTCGCCGTTGCTGTGGGCGATATGGGTGTATCCTTTGTCGTCATAGCAAATGCCCTGAGACTGGCAAAGCGCACGTAGACTATCTGTAGTTCAGCAGTGCTCTCGAGGCTCTGGACAGAAAGAACCAGACCGCTGCGAGGACAAACAGCGGAATCGCCAGAATCAGCAGCAGGCCTGAGACCTGAAGGACGAAGTAACCCAAGAGGCCCCCGAGTGCGAGATTGATCACGGGAAAGGCAAACACCAGGGGAATTGGTGGGCTTGAGGGCTCGTTCGTGAACACGGGTATGTAGGCCCCGATCATTGTGCCCGTCGCGCAGAAGAGCGAGAGCAACGGAAGCGCCAGAACGACGAGCGACAGTACACCATCAAAAGTGACGAAGTACGCCAGCAGCAGAAGGGCTGGCACTGAGGCTATCAATGACTCGACAAGACTTCCAACAAACTTGGCGAGAACAACCGATGACCGCGGCAACGGGCTGACCCGAAGCAGATAGATGTTCTCCCGTTCGTCCGAAAATGACAGCAGTGAAGTCGTGCTTGCAACGTGAAGGAATGCCATCTCGACCAGGAAGAACGCGTATGGAATGAGGTTCCGTGTCGACACTGGAAGTGTTATTCTCGTAGCAGCATACGGGAAGACCACCCACAGTAGCACGGCGACGACAGAGGCACCAGCCGCAGAGACGTATTTCGCAAACTGTAGGGGAGAACGCATCCGCGTCCAGAAGTCCTTCAGGATGACCCACATCATTGGATCGCTGAACCGCGACTGCGAGAAGTCCACCTCGCCTCTGACCGCGCGCTCCAGTCTTGTTGGCCGGCTGACCGGGGTGGGACGTGCGATGTATCTCTCGTAGTCGCCTCTCTCGACGGACACCGTGACCACCAGGAACATTATGAGGAAGTCGATTCCGATCAGGCCCATCAGTGGCCACAGAAACTGAGTCTGAAGAATGCCAGCGGCCGACAGAGCGACAAGCGAGATCAGGCTGCTTGGCAAGAGAAGCCCCAGGACTGGGTTCGAGTTCGTAGCAGGATGGACAAGGGCAAGAGCAATGCAGCCCACGCAGACGTATACTGCCAGTCTCTTGAGACGACCCAGTCCACTTGCTCTGTGGCGTAGAGTGTACCCCAGCAATGACAGAAGGAAGACAAACTCGAGCAGCCCCAGCGCCCCGAGAACGGCAAGCGATATCTCACCGAGCGAGAGAGCCGTTCTGATGGTCATAGGATATAGAACCAGTACGATGATGAGGGCGATGGTCAGCTTTCGGAGTATTCGTCTGGCATATCGCGCTACAAAGATCTGGTGTGGTCCAACTGGTGCTGGCATCAAGGCGAACTCGTCCGGGGGCCTGAGAACAGAGGTCGTCCCTGAGCCGAACATCCCACTGATCAGCGATGAGGCCATCACCAAGCCAAGGACAGTAGCCACAGACTCGACGGTCAGATAGTCCCGAAGCAGAACGGGGACTGAGGCCAGCATACTACCCGCTGATGCGACCTGGCCAAGCACCCAGCTGATGAAGATTCCACCACACACCATCACCGCATAGAAACCTAGTAACGATGCGCTCTTCGCGGTCCTCCGCACACCATTGAGTACCTCGCGCATCTCCACGAAGACGAGTGCGTGAGTCTTCACTTTCCTCACTCCTCCGGAATGCCACCTGTGAGCTCCAGAAAGACGTGCTCAAGGGTGCGCGCCCTGGGAAATCTCTCTCTGAGTTCGGTCAGTGTACCCCGGCCCACCACGTCACCCTCGTGCATTATCACGAACCTGTCGCACAGGCCCTCGGCCACCTCAAGAATGTGGGTGGAGAGGAGGATTGCAGAGCCCGTGTCACGCAGGTGTCTGAGGTGCCGCTTTAGGCTCCAGGCTCCTCTGGGGTCGAGACCGTATATCGGCTCGTCAAGAAGAAGGACGTACGGCGGCGGTCTGACAAAGATCCCTGCAAGGAGAGTCCTCTGGAGATTGCCCTTTGAGAGAGAGCCAATGTACGAGTCCAGAAACTCATCGAGCTGCAGCATCCGAGAGAAACGACTTGTTCGGATGATGGCAATGTGTCTCGGCACACCATAGATCTTGGCGACAAACGTCAGGTATTCGCGGACACGAAGATTCTCATAGCATGTGGGCCTCTCGGGTATGTAGCCCAGCACACGCTTGGTCTCCGTCGAGTCCTCTCTCATATCAACGCCGTTCACCATCACGCTGCCACTTGTCGGGCGGATTATCCCGGCGATGGCCCGGAGTGTTGTCGTCTTGCCGGCACCGTTCGGTCCCACGAGGCCGACAATCTCCCCCGGCCGCACAGTAAGGTCAAGACTCTTGACCGCTGTTGTCGCCCCATACCTCTTCCTGAGTCCAATGACTGACACAGCCGGGTCTGAGAGGGGTCGACCTGTCTGGGCAGGCCGAGGCAGTGAGTCAAGAGCCTCCCTCACAAGACCGCGCAGCTCGGTCACAGTGACGTAGCGCGTAGAGAGAGGGACGTTCACTGTCTGTGCGAGCCGGCGAAGATCCTCAGCTCGCATCATCTCCAATGTCTCATCGACTGTCTCCACGACGTTGAAGCCTCCGGCGTATCTTCCAGTATATCACGTACCACAACGGTACCTCTACGAGTTCTTCGCCCTCGGTGTGTTCGCGTTCAACACGGTAGGTGTTGAACCGCCAAGCAGCCAAGACGACCACGATCTGAAACAGGGGTACAGGCACAACTAGATATAGTATCTGACTGCTCGATATCAGAACCGCTGCTGCCCACGTGAAGTCTGGCAGCAGTGACAAGACCGTCACAAGCACAAGGAGAAGCGGACGGGATTCGTCCGACAGGAACAACCTGAGCTCCCTGACCACCAGCAGCATCAACACCAGGGTGATGGGTCCAAGGGGAGAGATCGCGGCCGCGCCAGCGGTGTAGGACAACGTCACAATCTTGGCGGCGCCAATGCTGTTCTCATAGTACCCAAGCCCCGCCCATAGTGAGAAGAAGACCAGCACACCAGGCCCAAGATGGGGGGCCTCAAGGAACATGAGGGAGCCGCTGAGAAAGAGAAGAACTCCGAGTAGCCGACCAAGACTCACCACGGGAGCGGAAGAGGACATCTCGGTGTGTCTCAGGCGAAATCGTCCTCCAAGCCGAGATGGGATAACCCTCTGCGGAAAGGCCCTATGAAGAACGGGCACCACAACCAGTGACCAGATCGCATAGGTACTCGTTCCGACAATCAGACCGAGAGTCTGAAACCCGAGTCCGCCTGCGTGTATCGTCTGCCTGAGCAGCGTGTATGCCAGAGCGAACAGACCAGTGAACATCAGCACTGCGACTACGCCGCCCATTCTCAGAGTCCTGTGTTCGCGGATACGACCGACAGCCAGTAGAGCCCAGAACACGAGAGCGGGAACCAAGAAGAGCAGCGTTAGCGCTAGGCCCCTCCAGTCCGGGACTCTCAGCGCAGGACGCTGAAGGTCCAGCACAAACTGGGTATCCAGTGTCACTAGCAGCCCATCAGGGCTTGACATCAAGTAGAGGCCGGTTGGAACAAGAAGAACAATCAGACCCCGGACACAGGCAGAGACAATCAGTCGGCTTCGGTCTGTGGCGCATGGCAGGCTCATCAGCACACCGTCTCCCGTTGCCTGTCAATCATCCTAACCCACTTAAATTGTTGATGCTAGGAGGTCGCTGGGCGGACTCAGATGTACGGGGATGTGGCCCAAGAGATGCAGACTCCACTCCCTCAGCTCAGTCCTCAGAGCAATGGCCTCAAGGCCCCTCCTGACCGAGTCTCGAAAGGAGTCGCCGAACGCGGGGTCGGTTGGATCATTAGGAGCAAAGGCGTGTGCGTCCGGTCTCTGTACGACAAACACGACTGCCACACGTTCTGCAACGCGCTGCTCAAGTGCCCTGGCAAGGTCGCGCAGGTGTCGTGCCCCGCGTGCCGTGACAGCATCTGGGAACAGGGCCCAGCCCGACACCACAAGAGTACAGGACTTCACCTCGACGAGGAATCGACCGCTCGGCCCTGATAGGAGAAAGTCTGCACGCCCCTCAAAGAGTCTTGGTTCAGGGATCACGGTTTCGTAGTCGCCAAACTCGGGGAGGAGTCGCTCTTCGAATACCTGCTTCATGAACCTGTTCGGAAGCAATGAGTCAATCGACACAAGGACACCGTCGTGTTCCACCGCGACAACCGTGAATCCTGTCTTCCGTAGGACCGCGTTCTCCCGGCGCACCCAGACTCTCTTTCCGGGAGTCATGAGCTCGTGCATACGCCCGGGATTCGGAACGTATGCGTAGTGGCGTTCGCCGTCGACCAAGACCACCGCGAGGAATCTATTCGGCCGGGTGACAAACGTGGCCCGAAGATGCTCCGGGGTCTCATCTCTCTCCGTCAAGCAGAACACCCAATGGACCAAGGAAGGCCCTGCAGTGATTATTAATCCTCCCTCCCCACAGGAGCGTGACATCGCGTTCTTTCAACCCAAGAAGAAACATACTATCACCTCCCAAAAAGACCCAAATAGCAGTGGGCCGGATATTGGCACCGTAGGTGCCAACGTTTGCCAGTAGCTGCAGAGGGACCGCTACAGTCACCACCGAAGCAGTTGGACTGAAGGCCAATCGAGACGGGGAAGGACGGATATGGAGCACGGCAAGAGAACAGAGTTTCGGGAATGGCTTGAGTCAGAAGAGGCCGCCCTTGTGCCCTCAAATGAGCAGGTTCTTTTCATTCTGAACCGTTTCTCGGGCCTAGCGCCCTACACTCACGAGTTTGTTCCTGTCCAGAGCGACTCTCAGATTCTCTCCGGATTCGTGTCGGCGCTGGGTAGTTTCATGGGCGAGATGACGGGAAAGAGGGCTGGCCAGTGGAGAACGGTCTATGGGGAAGAGACAACAATGATTGTCGAGAATGGCGAGTGGGCCAGCGGGGTCCTCGCTGTCAGGAGAGACACAACTGAGGCAAGGAGCAAGTTGCGTGCGGTGGTGGAGGAGTTTGAGGTGACCTTTGAGACGTTGCGGGACTCTGACGATATTCAGGGGTCCCTCTTCTACGACTTCGACGGGTTTGTGAAGCGGATCTTCACCAGCGACAAGATATCTGCAAGAACCCTGATTGCGGGCATTGACAGGTCACGTCCGCTGTCTGAACAGTTGACGCCCAGTATGAGGTTCAAGGTCACAAGCTTCTTGGAGCAAGTCACAGAGTGGCAGTCTGTGTCTGAGGCTGCGGCCAACCAGGGGATTCCTGTAGACGAGGCGATTGACATAGTGGCAGCAGCCTATTGGGATCGACTGGTGACCATACTTGAGGTCCCAAGCGACGAGGATATCCTCGCCCCTTCACAGGATTCGCGGAGCATAGTGTTTGCAGCTGGCAATCCGTTTGCCCTCTCGCCTGACACGCTGCGATTCATAGGCGCCCTGGACGGTCGACACACTGTGCGGCAGATGTTTCAATCCCTTCAGGTAGAATCGGAAGAGGCAGTTCTTCTGGAACTGGGCTATCTATTGAATCACGGAATCCTACAGAGGATCTCTGTCGAGGGGAAGCTCTCACTTGTGATCGAGTGTATGGCAAACCGTGCTATGCGAGTTATCGTGGAGCGTACGGGATTTGAAGATGCAAAGAAGATACTGGATGAGATAGTGAGAGAGAACGTCGGACGAATCCCCTGGATATCCTATGTTCGCATATCTGAAGAGGAGGGGATATTCTATCCCCGAGAGTCGTCTCTCGACCCTCGCGACATCGACCAGATTGCCGATGCGCTTGAGTGTGTCGCAGCAGGGATAATCCCTGTCGCAGCCGCAGTCCTTCACGAGAACGATGAGCAGACCCTGAGGTCAAAGATGCAGAGTGAGTGCGAGAAGCGGCTCCAAGGAATCCTCTCAAACATCGTGATGTAGTCCCAACCAATCCCTGTCGGGTCCGTGTGTCCGGACATCGAGAAGACGCAGGGCTTAAATGGCGCTCTGCACTCAAGTCTATTTCTGGTTGGGCCACCCTGAGAGGCTATGGGGAACTGTGGGCGTAGACTCTGAACAACACCGGGTGAAGACTGGAAGATCAAGTCTAGTGGCGGGACACCTATGCTGGCTCCTGTGATCAAGGCTCTGCCGTTCGGCATTGCCGTATTCGACAGCGGCGGTAGGCTGCACTTGGCCAACAGCAGATGGTGCAGGCTCTTTGGAGTCAAGGAACGCGACGCAAGAAGCCTTGTTCTAAAAGACCTTCACGGCGACGGCCCCCTTGAGAGAGTACGTTCCCTATTTCTTCTTTTCGAGCAGCGTCCCAGCGAGGAACATGCTCCGATCAACTTGGAGAGCAGCGATGACCACACTGGGCCAATCACGGTATTTCCCTTGCAGAGCGAAGGCTCCTTCCACGGGCTACTCGTGATGGAGGATGTCCCACGCGGAATCGTCTCCAAGCTGGAGGCAACGTTTAGTGGAATCGTCGGTTCGGCAGTTGTGGTTCACAGGCCTGATGGTAAGATCGTGTACGCCACTCCAGAGTTGGCGGCAATGGTTGGAATTGGCCAAGATGAGATACTCCAGAAGGACATAACAGACCTTGAATATGGCCTCACGAAGAGACGGCTTGCAGACAGGCTCAAGAGACTCAGACAGAAGGGCGGACAGATGACGTTCCGGACAAGGATTGTGAGCCGTGCTGGCAACAACATTCCCTGCCGAGCGAAAGACCTGTGCCTTGGTGTGGACACAATGAGTCTCATCATCAGTATGTTCACACCAACCCGAGCGCAGGACCAGCTTCTACTCCGTCCGGTCTACTCTGAGCTCGCAGGACGTGCCTTCGAGGCCATTCCACTGCCAGCATTCGTGTGGGAACGCGTGAAAGGCCAGACTGTGCTGAGGATGTACAACAGGGCCGCCTACGAGTTCACCGACGGCAGGATTGCCAACTACACAGGGTTGCCAGTGGGCAGAATCTTTCCAAGAATGCCTGAGATTGACAGTGCAATCACGCATACTCTTGAGACCCATCATCCTATTGGTGGTGAGATACCGTGTGCGTGCAATGCCCTCGGGATGAACGGAATCTTCGTCTTCTCGTTTTCGTGGCTTGCTCCGAAGACCGTTCTCATGACTGTGATGGACATCACCCGCCACATCAGGACGCAACGTCGGCTTGAGCGTCAGACCAAGGAGCTGAGCGCATTTGCCCATGATGTCAACCACGATGTGAAGAACCTCTTGCAGCAGATACTGATAGAGGTGGACCTTCTCACCGAGGACCACGACCGTTCTCGGGCCGAGCGCGTAGTCGAGCTTGTGGGCAAGATCACAAGGGTCCTCCAAGAGTCTGTCGAACTGGCAGATGCAGGTCAGATCATTGGAAGACCGGTGGTCACACCGCTGGAGCGACTTGTCAGAGAGGCCTCAGAACTCCTCGGCCTCCCGCCTCGAGCCGTGAGTATGAACGCCTTGCCGACTGTGAGATGCGACCCCTCACGCATATTGAGGGTGTTCCTCAACCTGTTCTCAAACGCCATCCAGCACGGCAAGGCAAGAAGCATTCGAGTGAGATGGTATCCGTCCTCCAGGCGCCTCACTGTTTCAAATGACGGCGTGCTTGTGGACGAGGAGATTCGCAGGAAGATGTTCCGCGAGCGGGTGTCGAGTGACAGACAGGGCGGAAGAGGGCTTCTCATTGTCCGACGGATAATTGATGCTCACGGCTGGTCGATACGCCTGCTCGATACAAAGAGGACTACTTTTGAGATCAGGATTCCGGCACACGCAATCGTAGATGATAGGAAAAAGGCTGCTTCGGAAGGCGAGCCTGAAGAGAAGTGATTGGACCGTATCCCTCAATGCCCTCAATGGTGGATATGGGTCAAGCGGGAATCAGGGCCCTCCGAGGACCCTGATTCCGCGAGGAATCGTTTTGTCTTCCCCGTGGCATTGCCAGGGGCGTCCGCGGTCTACTTGGTCCTCTTGATGAACCAGATGAACTTGCCGTCCTCCTCGTTCATCCCGAGGATCTCGTGGCCGGTACGTTCCGCCCATGCCGGGAAGTCCTTCTTGGTCCCGATGTCAGTGGCTATGACTTTCAGGACCTGCCCGACCTCCACATTCTGAATCTCCTTCTTCAGCTTCAGTACGGGCATCGGACATCGAAGGCCTGATGCGTCAAATTCTCTCGCAAACTCGTAGTCGGTCATTGTGCATCGTCGTCGCACGCCAGCTGAGCCCTATTATTCGTTTTCGTATGTGAAATGTCAATTTTTGAAATCGTCATCAGGTGATTGAGTTCGGTTGCAGGCTGTAAGAGTCGCGCCTCCAAAATGTGCTAGTTTCGTCAGACTTATCTGGATGATTGGCGGACTCCGAACACCTAGGTGAAGAGCTATGGCAGTCTTCCAATTGCTACTACTTGTTCTGGTAGGACTGGCCATCGGGACAATGTTCTCGGGTTTCATGCTTGCCCGTAGAATGGGAATGTTCCTGATGATGCAGGTGATGATGTTGATGCTGTCGATGTTTGTGGCGTTCGGCGCCCTTGCTGTTGGGCTGCTCCTTCCGCCGCAGGTCCCTGCTCAATTCGACCTTCTGCATCTCATCCTGATTGTCGACCTGATCCTTGTGCTCCTCGCTCTGCTGATGGAGTTCGGTCAAGTCGTCCCAATCTTGATGAAGACTATGCAGGGCGCACCAATGCACAGCAGCCACATCACAAACCTGCTCGTGCTGTTCTTTCTGCTACTCGGGCTTGTGATGTACTACCCGATCCTAGCAGTCCTATAGGAGGATGAAGAGAGAATGCCATCACTGTATATCATTGGTCAGTGGGGCCCTGAGGCCGCCGAGCGCTGCTACGGACCATTCGTGACTGGGACTACCGCTCAGGCACAGGAGATTGATGTCACCATCTTCCTGATGATGGACGCCGTCTGGCTCGTCAAGAAGGGTGTGCCTGAGAAGATCAAGGCTCCGGGATTCCCGCCCCTGCCGGAACTCATCGACGCGTTTCTTGAGGCTGGTGGGAAGATTCAGGTCTGTTCGAACTCTGCAGAGTTCAGAGGTCTGAGCGAGAAGGACCTCTATGATGAGCGGATCGAGATTGCCGGAGCGGCCACCATGGTGGACGGTATCTTCAAGCACGACCGGTACATTGCGTTCTAGGGGATGCTGGGCCAATCGGCCCCTCCTCTATCCTATTTTTCTCGGAATTGCAGTCGACCCAGAGAAGAGTCTGATTGTGGCGCTCTCCTCAGACCGATGAGCATCTCTGACTCAGAGACGATACCCGTCGGGAGTGCACGCCGTTCAAACCATGTTCGTCAGAGGTCACGTGAGGCCTCTGGATTGGGCTGCCAATGATCGTCACTCAGGTCCGTGTTCTTGACGACGCGGCCACGAGGAGGGTGCTCGCACCGTGTGGAGCCAATAGAAATAGTTGGTGGGACGCTCTTCCGACCCGGGCATAGCCGCGTCAGAGGAGCGACCCGCTCGGCAGTGCGACTACTTCACGCACTCGAAGTACAGTGCCCACTCGCCGTCATCAATCTCCTCGACACCAAGGAACTT
Source organism: Candidatus Thorarchaeota archaeon (assembly GCA_029855935.1). Classification (GTDB taxonomy): domain Archaea; phylum Asgardarchaeota; class Thorarchaeia; order Thorarchaeales; family Thorarchaeaceae; genus B65-G9. The sequence goes on from JAGSHN010000030.1 coordinate 52,487, forward strand.
GTTCTTCGTCTTTGCGATCTCTCTCTGAACAGAGTCCACCGCGGGTGGATGGTCAATCAGGACCTTAAGTACGGTCCCCGGTGCCAGCTTCATCAGAGTCTGTTTCGTGCGCAAAGCCGGGTAGGGACACACTTGTCCCCGCACATCAAGCTCTTCATCATAGTCCATCTTTCTGTCTACCTCCATTATGTCTTCTCTATTCCTTCAGCGACCACGCGAGGCGATAGGGATCGCTTGGATCCTCCAGTAGCTCCACAGCACCCTCCTGTTGGAGAACAAGAAGGTGGTAGTGGACCTTCTCGGGTGGCGCCTCCAGTCGTTGAGCTATCTCGACTGTGGTGGCCTCACCAACGGCCGAGAGTTCGCTCGCAATCCTCTCGCGCAGAGGCCTCTTGACCTCCGCTGGAGTGCGTTTGGCCTTACGTGCCTGAGATGCAGTGACCCTTGAGTAGTCAGCCTCACCAATCTCGAAGAGTCCTGCCCCCAGTGCCTGATCAAGCACGGCCTTCCCGCGCTCCGTCAGTGCGATGACTGTCGTATAGCCCTTCTTGCTGCCCGCAAAGCCGCAAGAGATATCGGCATGCGTGGCCACAAAGTCCGTGCAGTACTCGCAGGGCGTCATCTTTGTGGTCTTGCCGTCATCCGTCTTCCGCATGTTGTTGGAACAGAACAGGCCAATCTTGAGTACACTAATGCCAAGAGTCTCCTCCCAACGCGACACCCCACGTAGCTCGCACGGCAGCCCGACCACTGCGAGTCTACCACGCGTGTCGCGCTGATGCCGGATGAGATGCTCCATCACGCCGCTCGGAGAGTATCTGGTCCCGGCTAGGGAGGGTATGTCGTCCGCCTTCTCGACGACCATAGGCTCAGGTGAGTACTTCTCTCCCGTCACCCCCACCACAGCATCGACATCGCCGTTCTCGAGAAGGAACTTGAACAGTGTCGTCACAAAGCCGCCATTCGATGCACTCTCCAAGATCGCCTCGTCTTTGGAGCGGACCGAGACGACCGCAAGAGGCTCCTCGATCTCAGCGGGTACCTGTTCGGGGTGTGCCTGTGGACAGATGTCAAAACATCGTCCGCAATGGTCGGCACCGCGTCGCAGGATGCATTTGCCCGTCAGAGTCGGTACGCCGTCCTTCATTGTGATGGACTTGCAGGTACCAACGCATAGGCCGCAGCCCTCGCACAGGCCGCGGTCAATCACCTGTTCCTTAAGCAGATCGAAGCTCACATGACCACTCCCTGATAACACCCTGTTCATCAGTTGAAAACGAAACGCGGCTACAGCCGTCCTCAGACCGCGCGTGAACGGCCTTGATCTCAAGAGGACCCACGCAGTACGTGTCAAAGCCGTTCTTGGCGGACTTCACAGGTCTCTTGAAGCCGCCGAAGTAGACGTTCGACAGGACCTCGTTGCCGCCAATAGTCCGAATCTTGTCAATGACGCCCTCAAGCGCCTCGATGTCGTGCTGGTCCAGTGCCGTCAGAAGCCCGTCCTGAGCAGCACGGAGCTCTGACCGCAGCTCGCGGGTCTCATCACTCACCTGAATCCCTGCTGCAGCCTCGTAGGCCTCGATCAGATTCAGAGCAACAGAGATGCCATAGCGGCCGTAGATTGTGGCAGCTATCTGAGGTGCCTCCTCAATCGGACGAGCCACCATTATGTCGGCAAGCTCGTCGCCTGTTGATGGATTGCGTCCTGGAAACTTGAAATGGGAGGCGAGATGAAACCTGAAGAACGTCCCCACAACATCCACCAGCGAGCGCGTTATCTCATCAGGTCTGTCGCCAAGCCGGTCTGTCGCGCAGTCCGTGGCGACGGTATCCACCTGCAAGTTGACCGCCAGGGAGCCAAAGTACCCGATCATTCGACCGGGCGGGTCGTCAACCATCCCGACACAGCCCCTGCACGGAGTATCGAAGTCTATGCAGCGCTGGGCACATCTCGCAGAGAGGACACCACTACATGCCAGCCCGAGATTGTTGAAGCATTTCTCCCTGTTCGACCAGTCAGGCACGCGGATGATCTTGTCAAACTCCTCGTCAGTGAAGTGGCGCTCGCACTCCGAGCAGAGAGGCTGACGTTGAGCAGATTGCCCCTCAATGACTGAGAGGAGTTCATCCGGACTTGGCGCACAACCGAGGACTGAGGCCACTGGGGAAAGATATTCGGTCACCGGGACCACATCTGCTCCCTTCTGATTCATCAGTCCGAATATGCCACCAGTGTACGGACAGGTGCCGTACAGAATCAACTTCTTTCCTCTACTCAGAAGCTCTCTGAGTCTTGCCTCGTCGGACTTTCGCGCGTATCCGGTGATAACGACAAAGTCGGCGTCATTGTCACTGCCGCTACCGCCGTCAATGAGAGGATGAGAGACAAACTCCACAGAGCTGTTCTTCGCCAGAGTCAGTAGATCCCACGCACAGCGCTCGCAGCCCCGCAACTGGACAACACTCAGTCTCACCATCACTTTGCACCTCCGGGACAGGGCGGGGTCTCTGGGTCGTACTTCCGCTCGAGGATGTCCTCAAAGTCGCCGACAATGGTGTCGCCCTCAGCAGCCCTCGATGTGTACATCGTCACGCAGTCGGTGCTGTATCCCATCTCGACAAGGAACTTCTTCACTATCTTGACCCGTCGGAGCGTGATCAGGTTGGCGTCACTGAAGTGGCAGGCTCCAAAGCAGCAGCCGATGACTGCCACCGCCTCCGCTCCGTTGTTGAAGGCATGAAGAATCTCCCGTGCGCCCGCACGGCCAGCACACGGCACTCTCACTATGTGTATCTCGTCGCTGTATCTCATTCGTTGGACACCAGCGGTGTTTGCAGCACCCTGGGCACAATTCTGACAGAGAAAGGCCACAATCATCACTCATCGCCTCCTTCAAGCTCTGCTGCCACGGACAATAGCGCACTGACCTCTGCGTTCAGCTGCGAGTCCCTGAAGTTCCGAATCTGGATTGCACCCACTGGACAGGCCGGAACGCACGCACCGCAGCTCTTGCACGCAACATCGTTCACCTTCGGCTTCTCCCCCTCGGCCACCGATATGGCACCAACGGGGCACGTCGTCACGCATCCGAGGCAGGATATGCACAGTTCCTCGTCAATCACAGCGGTGTCCATCCGTTTCTCCAAAAAACCCTGGACAAGGGGTTGTGCAGCAGCCGATGCAGCGCCGCCAGCATGTGCCACCGTCTGGGTGATGTCTTTCGGCCCCTGAATGGCCCCGGCCAAGTAGACTCCATCGCGACTGCTGCGGACAGGACCCATCTTGACGTGGTACTCCTTCGCGAAGCCCTCCTTTGCTCGGAGCAGCTCCAGCTTGGCACTGAGTTTTCCAAAACCCCTCGGCGCGACCATTCCCGCGCTCAGAACAACAAGGTCCGCCTCGATGCACATCGGCATATGGGTCAGTGTGTCCTCGACCTCGACGCGGATCTTGTCGCCTGTAGGGTCAGGGGTGATGGTCGAGGGACGACCTCGGATGAATCTGATGCCCTTCTTCTGGGCGCGCTTGTAGTACTCCTCGTAGTACAGTCCTGGTGTCCGGATATCAATGTAGCAGAAGTACACCTCAGTGTCGGGTAGATGGTCCTTGATTATGCCGGCATTCTTGATGCCGAACATGCAACACACGCCGGTACAGTATTCATTACCCACCTGATCGTTGCGCGACCCGACACATTGGACGACCACCACGGTCTTGGGCACTTCCCCATTAGACGGCCGTACTATCTTGCCTTTTGTCAGCGTGGTGGGCGCGAGCATGCGTTCCATCTGTAGCTGCGTTATGATGTCCGGATGGCCGTAGTGATAGGCGGTTATCTCCGTCGGGTCGTACTCCTCATAACCGGTTGCAACTACGATTGTCCCGACTTCGAATGTGCGCTCCTCCTTCGTCATCGAGAAGTCCACAGCGTCAACGGGGCACACAATGACGCACGAGCCGCAGTCGATGCAGTGCTTCGTGTCCAGAGTGAAGACTGACGGGAGGGCCTGTGGGAAGGGCTTGTAGATTGCCTTGCGCATCCCGAACCCGTGGTCCCACTCGTTCTCCACCTCGACAGGACAGACGTCTGCACATCGTCCACAAGAGGTGCAGTTGTCATGTACGTAGCGCGGCTTTGTTGTCACCTCGACCACAAAGTGGCCCATCGTTCCCTCTACATTGGTCACCTCACTGAGTGTGAGCACCTCAATGTCGGGATGACTCATCACTCCGTTGAGCAGCGGGCTGACCGTGCACATCGGGCACTCATTAGTGGGGAATGTCTTGTTTAGCATCGTCATATGCCCGCCAATCGAGGTCTCTTTCTCGACGAGGACCACTGGAATCCCGAGCTCAGCAAGGTCCATTGCCGCCCTGAGGCCAGCGACGCCGCCTCCAACGACCATTGTGCGTTTTGTGATCGGAATCTTCCTCGTGGCCACGGGCTCTTTCTTCGAGGCCCGTGCGACACCAGCAGCGACCATCCGCTTTGCCTTCTCCGTTGCCGCCTTCTTGTCATCAGTGACCCAAGAACACCACTCGCGTATGTTCACCTGAGTGTGCATATGCGGGTTCAGTCCGAGATCACTAATGGCCTTGGCAAAGGTCGGCCAGTGCTGCTCGTACGAGCACGACGCAACGACCGTTCTATTCAGTCCGTGCTCCTTCACGGCCTTCTGAATGAGCTCAATGCCCTGCTTTGAACACATAAACAGGTAGTCAGTCGAGTATTCCACGTTTGGCAGATGAGAGGCGAACTCGGCAACATCCTTGACATCAACGACACCCGCTATGTTCTCACCACAGTGACACACGAACACTCCGACGCGGGGCCGTTCCTGCTCCGCCGGTTCATCCTTGTTCTTCGCCTTCCTCGTCTTCCTCTGCTTGCCTTTCTTCTCGGACTTGCTCATAGCTCTACCGCCTCCAGTTTGAAGTCCGGTGCGATCGTCTGGTACTCGAGTCCAATGTCATCCAGTCCCATTGCAAAGGCCGTGAGCTGCGAGATGTGAATGACCGGGACGTTGAAGTTAGTCCCGAATTTCTCGTTCAGGCTCTTCTGACCAGTGTCGAACTGTAGATGGCAGAAGGGGCAGATGTCCAGGATTGCCTCGGCCCCAACCTCCGTTATGGCCGCCATCTTCTCGCCCAACATCTCCAGCGAGACCTCGATGTGACCTGCTCTCACACCGCCGCCCGCTCCGCAGCACGCGTGTTTCCTGCGGTAGTCAATCAACTCGACGCCGAGTGCCTCAAAGTAGTCTTCAAGAATCGTCGGGTCCTCGGGATCGTCAATCTGTTTGAGGTGGAATGGCCGAAGGAAGTGACAACCATAGTGGATTGCACCACGCAGACGCACCTTGCGCTTGAGATAGTCCCGAATCCCATAGGGCCCAATGTCAAAACCGAGGACCTGAGCAATGTGTTTGACCTCCTGATTCGCCTCGACATGATAGCCGAGATCCGCCAGCCGGGCGTTCACATCCTTTTTCAGCTCCTCGTCGTTCTTCAGGGCGTGGTTTACCTCGAAGAGTGTGCCGAAGCATCCGTTGCACACAGTGAGGAGGTCTGCACCGTTCGCCTCCGCGATGGCGAGGTTTCTTGCTGCAGCCACCATCCAGTCCGGCTTGTTGAAGGAGCGGAAGACTCCGGGTGCAGGACAGCAGCCCGCGCGCTCCATCTCCTTGATCTCGATTCCCAGCTTGTCCAGAACAAATCGTGTCGTGGACTCAATGGCGGGATATCGGTTGGGCATTATGCAGCCCAGAAACAACGAGTATGACTGTGCCACTAACGTTCTTCCTCCTCGTCATGGTCCTCTGGTCTCGGTGGCAACTGGAAGAGCGTTTTGCCGAGCTTCTCCAGTTCTTCGGGATAACAGTAAACAGTGGGAGGGAGCTCGGGCAGGCCGAGCTCCTTTCTTATCTTGCGAATCCTGTCGTTGATGGGGACAGCGTGGCCCGTCTTGTGTAGAAGGTCCACCGTCTTGCGATGCTTGTCGCTGATGAATCCCCTCGCTGATGCCAGGTTTCTGAGGGCAATTATCGCATCTGTCACTTGCAGGTCGCGTGGACATCTGTCATAGCATTGGTAGCATGTCGTGCAGAGCCATATGTCGGGATCCGAGAGGACCACCTCGATGCTGAATGCAGCCTTGCGCATCACCTCGCGGGTACGCATCGCTGTCCAGCGCCCAGAGGGGCAGCTGGCGGTACAGGTCCCGCACTGAATGCAGAGATTGGGATCGAACCCGGCTGCCTTCAATGTCTCCTCGATGGTCGGATCCCTCTTGCCGGAGTCCAGCACGCACGGTGGGTTCTTGAAGACGGACAAGACGGACCACCTCGTCTGACATCTACGCTCCGAAGAAGACCGTCTGGTCGGCCTCTTTCATTGTGTTGACGAGCCTGTGGATGTCGATCACCTCGACACCGTCAATCAGGCTGCTGGCATCGATGCCGCGCTCCTTGAGACACAGACCACAGGCGATCACTTTGCCGCCGGCGTCCATAAAGTCCTGAAGGACCTGAACAACTTGGAAGAACTGCTTCGCCTCCTGTCCCTTGACGGCACAGTAGACGCCATCCTCCATCAGGATGATGGTGGTCTCACAGTCCTCCATCACAGACGTAAGTCCAATTCTGGCGGCCGTGAACGCTCCAATCTTGTCGTAGGGAGGTGTTGCGATTATTAGTGCGAACTTCTTGCTCACGTCTCTCACCTCGTTTTGGGTGTTAACGGCTCGCGGCGATGCTCTAAATAAATGTATGGCTATGAGGCTTCTCTCCAAACAATCGTTTACTGATGAGGGAAAGAGATAAATAAACGAGTGGCGGGGACCGAGGCAATACGCCCACGTGCACATATATATCGAGGGACGTCATATTCCGAAGGCCACGGAGACAGAGACGTGAAAGCCAGACTGCCTGTTGACACTCTCCGAGAACCAGAAAGGGTTCTTGAGATGCTTGAGAGTGCGGCAGGCATTGACGAGCTGGACATCAGTATCATCCTCATTCTGCAGGAAAACGGACGCGCATCATTCAATGAGATAGCCAAGCGACTGGGCGTGAGCGTGGCAACGGTCAGCAAGCGTGTCAGGGCACTTGAGGAGAGGGGGATCATAAAGGGGTACGCGGCCGTCATCTCCTGTGAGAACCTCGGGTTCACCGAGAACCTGTGGCTGATGGTTCACACAAAACCGGGGGCTGACGTAGACTCAATAGGCAAGCAGATCTCGGGGCTCATCGGCGTCAAGTGTGTGTACAGCATCTATGCCGACTTTGATCTCCTCGTACACATCTGCTGCGCGACACAGGAAGAGATTGCCGCAACACTGCAGGCCATCGGCAAGATTCGTGATGTCGTCCGCGTCACCAAGATGAGCGTCTGCTCGAAGATAAAAGAGGAGTTCAAGATAGTCCTCTAGCGTCGACTGGACGCTCCCGCGAGACTCCAGTGGAGTGCCATTGCCACGGAGAGTACCTCTAAAAGGACTACAGACGGGAGTTCGCCGGCGGAGACGCATGGCGACAGAGAACGATCAGCGGGTGCTTCTCTCAGTGGGCATAGATGTGGGGACAGCCACATCCCATCTGGTATTCAGCAGACTCACCCTTCAGCGGGATCCCCAGAGCAGGACCAACAAGTTCGAGGTGATGAAGAGGGAGATACTCTTCGAGGGGCCAATTCATCTCACTCCACTCATTGGAGAGACAAGGATAGACTACGACCTGCTGAAGGATATGCTGCTAGAGGACTATAGAGAGGCGGGTGTGGATCCCGGCGATGTTGACACCGGCGCAGTGATTGTGACCGGTGAGAGCGCTAGGCGTCAGAATGCCGACGAGATTGTCCGCGCGCTCGCAGGTGAGGGTGGCAGATTTGTAGCGGCAACTGCTGGACCCAATATGGAGAGCCTACTGGCCGCCTACGGCTCCGGTGCGGTGGAGCTCTCAAGAAGACAGGGCATCACTGTCATCAATGTCGACATAGGTGGAGGCTCCTCAAATGTCGCAGTATGCTCAAAGGGTCGTGTCGTTGATACCACTGCTATCAGCGTCGGCGGACGGCTTGTCGCATTGGATGAACACGGTAGAATTCGAAGGATAGAGGCGCCGGCCAAGACCATCGCCCGTCATCTCGGTCACACGCTCAGGGTCGGCCAGAGTATTGAGCCCACGGTGATTGGCGAGATCGTGACGCAGCTTGCCGATGCCCTCGCTCAGGTCTTGAGGGGACCACAGATTGACCAGCTGGCGCAGCAGCTGATGTTGACCTCCCCTCTGAAGGAGAACTACACACCCGACCTGATTACGTTCTCTGGAGGAGTCGCGGAGTACATCTACGGCCTTGAGAAACGGTCCTTTGGAGATATTGGTCGGCAGCTCGCGGAGCAGGTTGCGATGCGCGTGGACTCACTCGGTATGTCGTTGGGGGAGGTCGAGCAGAGGATCAGAGCCACTGTCATCGGAGTGGGGCAGAACACCCTCCGTGTAAGCGGATCAACGACGTACCTCTCAGAAGGCGTCAGATTCCCGTTTCGGGATCTTCCCGTCGTCGAACCACTGCTGTCAGAGCGCTGGTGGAAGAAGGGGAGCGTCGTTGAAGAGATAGGGCACGCGCTGAAGAGGTTTGACCTCCGAGAGGCGAGCGACGCATTCCTCCTCTCCTTCAGGGGACACCTCCCTCCTTCCTATGAGATTCTGGCAGAGTTCTCGCGCGGGCTTGTGCGGGCGGTCAGGGACCACTGTCAGGACGGAAGGCCACTGTTTCTCTGCTTTCAAGAGGACATCGGCAACAGTGTGGGGAACATCATCCGCAGAGAGACGGACTTTCAAGGGCCGATCATCTCTGTCGACGAGCTCGATGTGCGCGAGGGAGAGTACGTGGACATTGGAGAGCCCGTCATCGGTGAGTCTGTCGTGCCTGTGATTGTCAAGACCCTGGTGTTCGCAGGTAGTGACAGCAGACAACACAAGAGGAGAGCCTCGAAGACGTAGAGAGTGGCCCTCGAAGATAGCAGGCCAGAGATCATCTCAAGTCTATCGGTGCGCCTCACAATCAGTCAGCGTACCTCGGGGCAAGGTCTCTGAACCACGGTGCAACCACGGCATGATCCACCCTGTCAGAAGAGGGAAGGTAGGGCTTGATGTCGATGACCGGTGAGCCGTCAAAGGCGTCAATCTCGTCAATCCACACACGGCACTCGTCAAGATTCACCGACTCGACCCTCACAACAGAGTGGCCGATTGGATTCGGCCTCGCCGGGCTCCTGCAGGCAAAGACACCGGAGAGTTCCGGGATCCGTCCTCCCTTCTTATGCGGATAGACTGTGGTGACAGCTCTGTCATCAGGATTGTCCCTGCCCGATATCCACCACAGCACGATGATGTGAGAGAACTTGTCAACATTGATCAATGCGTCGCAGTATCGCCTGTCCACCTCGATGCATCTGCGGCCATCTCGCGTTGCTACGACTCCCACACTGACAATACGGAACTCCATAGTTCGTCTGTGTTCGAGGGTGGAGAAAAAGCCAACGGCCAGCGGTCCGTCGTCCCACATACGATGTCCCGGCCAAGGCCGAAATCCGCTAGAAGTACGCTTTTAAGTGAAGCGCTCTACAGATGAGGAGACCCCACATCGGTCCCCTCGTCTGATACAACTGACCTCAACAACAGACGGTTCCCCGTCAGCGAAGCGGACGGGTGCCAGCCACCTGATCAAGTGAAACAATGATGTTGCAATTCAGCATTCAACTCTCAATGACGCTCGCAGTAGGAACGCTCGTAGTGTTCATACTGATAATGACAATTGCAATCCTCCGATTTGCCGGTTCGCCACAGTTCAGACTGTGGGCAGCTGGTTGGGCCACAATCACAGTCGGGCATATCTTCGGTCTATTCTCTGCTCCCCGGGCGTTCAGCCTGCCAGACGTTCTCTCAATATCGGGAATGGTCGTCGGAGGGACGCTCATTGTGATTGCCCGCCGGAGGAGGGTGAAGACACGTCGGGTAGGAACTGGCATTCTATTGTCGGTTCTCGGCTCCCTCATCTACGCATCAGTGTGCTACCTTCTCACGCCCCCAGCTGTGGTTGCCAATGTCCCCGCGCATCTCTATTCGTCGCTCGTGTTTTCTGTGCTTCTAGTTGGTCTCCTTCCAACTCGGGCGAGAGGAGTATTCTTTACGCTCTTCAAGTCAAGTGTGGCCATGTGGATTCCCACCAGTGTGCTCTTCAGTCTGACTCTGCTCAGCCCTGACTCACTGTATCCAGTCTTCTTGTGGGCTGAGATGGCGATCCTTGTTCTCATGGGCGGCGCCATCTTTGGCTTTCTTCTCATGCTCAATGACTTCAGAATTCGCCAAGAGATTGCCGCCTCGGCCATCCTGGGCGGGATCATCCAGCACGACGTTCGGAACTATCTGCAGACAATCGCCTCCAGCCTCGAACTCATGAGGACCGATGAAGAGCGATTCGAGGAGTGGCTACAACTAGCCGGGGAGACTACCGAACAGGCAATTGTGTTCGTCAATCAGATGCGCGAGTTCAGCGTGGCCACACTCAGGAGTGCAGCACCCACCCACGTGCTCGACATTGTAGACGTCGTCACATCAGTCGTCGAGACGATGAACAGGCTGCGGCGATCATCGCGACAACACATAGCCTTTGAGCCCTGCGCTGAGCTCAGGGTCATCGCAAGTACGGTGGTACGTCAGGTAGTGTGGAACATCATCGACAATTCCTTCAAACATGGTAGCAAGGTCGTCACAGTCGGTTGCGGAAAGACCGACGACCACGCCTACGTCACGATCGAGGACCAGGCCGGTGGGCTTGACGAGGAGACAATTGCCTATCTCACAGACCCCGACATCGCGTACGCCGACGCACCAGGTCTGGGTATGGGAATCATCCTCATCAAGGGACTGACCGGGATGTCGGGCGGTGAGCTTCACGTCGAGAATATCAGCGGAGGGGACGGCACTGCCATCGGCACACGGTTCACGGTCCTCCTCCCTCTTGCCAAGTGAGTGTTCGAGAGCCGGGTCGAACCATACCTCTCTCCGAGTTGGCTCCCCCGCGTGGCGACACCGATATCGTCTATGTGTATCTTGTCACACCACCGTGCACAACTAGAGGTTTCCAGGACGGGGTGCACACAGCGACCACCATAACGCTTATTTTGGCGAAAATGAGTGAAAATACCTGCGGTTTGAATCGGACTAGAAGTAGGGTTGAAACCTCCTCCTGCTTGGCAGTGGCACTGGGTGTCTCGTCCTCGGTTTGAATCGGACTAGAAGTAGGGTTGAAACATTCTTGATGGTAATATAAATATCACGATTAGACTTTGGTTTGAATCGGACTAGAAGTAGGGTTGAAACCGCACATGTGCTCCTCGAACAACTTGCTGTCATAGATGGTTTGAATCGGACTAGAAGTAGGGTTGAAACATGGAGTGTTATTTAATGAAACGATTTATGCTTCATGTTTGAATCGGACTAGAAGTAGGGTTGAAACCACAGACAATGGGACTCAGAAAAATATTCAACATCTTGGGTTTGAATCGGACTAGAAGTAGGGTTGAAACCTGTGAAGGTGTGATTGGACACGGAGTAGTAGACAGGTTTGAATCGGACTAGAAGTAGGGTTGAAACTCACAGTGCGAGGACTGGCACCCTCTACGTGGATGAGTTTGAATCGGACTAGAAGTAGGGTTGAAACGTTCGAGGACGGTGGCGCCGTTGGTTTCGTTAGGAACGAGTTTGAATCGGACTAGAAGTAGGGTTGAAACTCTATGAGAAAGTCTCTGGGTCGTGGACTGCCGTCTCGTTTGAATCGGACTAGAAGTAGGGTTGAAACCAATTTTTCTAGTTCCTTATCCTTCTCCTCCTGCATCGTTTGAATCGGACTAGAAGTAGGGTTGAAACGATGCAGAGAACCGACTCTGGCACGAGGTCTCTTCGAGGTTTGAATCGGACTAGAAGTAGGGTTGAAACATATCTCTACTCCTTAGAGGCGTTTCGAAATCGAAACAAGTTTGAATCGGACTAGAAGTAGGGTTGAAACTATCAACTCGCGGGCCGAAGAGCTCTAGGCGCATGCGTTTGAATCGGACTAGAAGTAGGGTTGAAACGGAGTTGAAGAAAGAAGATGGATGTACTACTGCTATGTTTGAATCGGACTAGAAGTAGGGTTGAAACCCCAGTACGCCGACACTCTCCTCATCGCGTCGCATGACGTTTGAATCGGACTAGAAGTAGGGTTGAAACTGTAGTACAGCACTGCAAGCGCCACCAGCACCATCACGGTTTGAATCGGACTAGAAGTAGGGTTGAAACTCACTTGCTTTTGATGCTTTAGTCTTTTGACAAGCATGTTTGAATCGGACTAGAAGTAGGGTTGAAACACAGCACTTCCAATACTTGTAATTCCGCTGTATACCCAGTTTGAATCGGACTAGAAGTAGGGTTGAAACCGACAACGACATCCGCATCGTCGCGGGTGATGATCTGTTTGAATCGGACTAGAAGTAGGGTTGAAACTGTGATCCGATCGGAACAGGAACGAATGGATTTGTTGGTTTGAATCGGACTAGAAGTAGGGCTGAAACCGTCGTCCGCGAGCGTCACTGTCTGCAGCCTGCCCTGTTTGAATCGGACTAGAAGTAGGGTTGAAACATGAGGCTGAGGAGCTCGCGCTGGCGATGTACGTAGAGTTTGAATCGGACTAGAAGTAGGGTTGAAACTCACGTCTTCAGGGGGTTCCACAACCCCAGCCTTTATGTTTGAATCGGACTAGAAGTAGGGTTGAAACGAGAAGCTGACTGACCTACTTCGAGCCTTGACCATCTGGTTTGAATCGGACTAGAAGTAGGGTTGAAACCAATGACTGCAGGCTCTTTTCGAACAATTCATGCAGAGTTTGAATCGGACTAGAAGTAGGGTTGAAACCCTCGAAGGAGGCGAATACTTCATACGATGTCTCATGTTTGAATCGGACTAGAAGTAGGGTTGAAACCCGCTCTCGGGTCTCTGTTCCCAGAGGGAGCACCAGTGTTTGAATCGGACTAGAAGTAGGGTTGAAACAGGGACCCCACCTCGACTATCACCCGCTTCTCCCTCTGTTTGAATCGGACTAGAAGTAGGGTTGAAACCCATTTTTTCCCAGACCATTAGATGATCAGACAACTGGTTTGAATCGGACTAGAAGTAGGGTTGAAACCTGGTGCATACATCGAGTTCGGCGTCAAGTTCTACGTGTTTGAATCGGACTAGAAGTAGGGTTGAAACTAGCGAGTGTCGCCATGTCAAGGTTACGACGAATCACGTTTGAATCGGACTAGAAGTAGGGTTGAAACGAACACGCTACAACTACAACTCGGCAAGACAGGAAACGTTTGAATCGGACTAGAAGTAGGGTTGAAACGTGCCATCTGATCCTCCAAGACCATGTGACCATCGAGTTTGAATCGGACTAGAAGTAGGGTTGAAACGTGCCATCTGATCCTCCAAGACCATGTGACCATCGAGTTTGAATCGGACTAGAAGTAGGGTTGAAACTCGTGAGTATCAGAGGCTGTGTGATTCGCGACATCGGTTTGAATCGGACTAGAAGTAGGGTTGAAACTTGAACACACTATATCGTGATGGAATATCCTGAATTTGTTTGAATCGGACTAGAAGTAGGGTTGAAACTCTGAGTACCCGTTCTGAGGTACCCAGATCGATTCGAGTTTGAATCGGACTAGAAGTAGGGTTGAAACGATATTGTTCCTTATATGTCTCCGCATCCTTTCTCCATGTTTGAATCGGACTAGAAGTAGGGTTGAAACCTCTGATATTCGACTGAAGCTGCTTCTTATTCTTTGAGTTTGAATCGGACTAGAAGTAGGGTTGAAACCAGCTGGCGCAGGAGCGCGTCCTCGAGGTCATCCTGGTTTGAATCGGACTAGAAGTAGGGTTGAAACCGACATGGACGGGTTTGGCTACTATGCACTGATTGAGGTTTGAATCGGACTAGAAGTAGGGTTGAAACCAAAGAAAAGAGGTGCAGAGAGGAGAGAGCGACAACAAGTTTGAATCGGACTAGAAGTAGGGTTGAAACCATAGCTGACGACATAGTCCGGGTCGCCCAACTGTTCGTTTGAATCGGACTAGAAGTAGGGTTGAAACCACACAGGGCAATGGAAGAACCAGTCAACGCCTCGAAGTTTGAATCGGACTAGAAGTAGGGTTGAAACATATGTAGGTCGAGGTCAAGCGTGGTCCGTAGGACACCGTTTGAATCGGACTAGAAGTAGGGTTGAAACCGGTCATAGTGATATCATCTGCGATGAGTGTCCACGAGTTTGAATCGGACTAGAAGTAGGGTTGAAACCAAGGCTCCTGACTCTCTCGAAATGCGCCTTGTCCCGGTTTGAATCGGACTAGAGGTAGGGTTGAAACCTATGTAGTCACTGATGATCAGGCGGAGGAGCTGCGTGTTTGAATCGTACTATAAGTAGGGTTGAAGCCGGTACATCATCAATTCACAGTCGACTATCTCCCTCTTGCTCTGGTTAGACTACAAATGGGGTTGAACAACCGGGCCTCGTAGACTTCACCCTCATTCATAACGGTGCTTGAACCTGAGTACGAGCAGCGTTGAGACTCTAGATGGGCGTCGCAGCCATCCTCAAGGCCGCCGAGTTTGGATTGGCCTGTAGAACGACCTTGAAACACGTATTCCCTCAGAACAGAAACTCGTAGGAGATGCCCGAGGCCTCCAAGAGTCGTGAGAGAGCGTCCTTCTGGTCTTCGAAGAACCTGTCGGTCATTGCCCACCCCAGGCCGTTGGCACGATACACCCGGTCAGCATAATGATAGTTGTAGCGGTCAATCAGCACGTGATCTGCGACACCTTCAATCTGCGGAACGAGTTCTATCGCGCCAGGAAGAAGAGGAGCCATCATAACAGTCGTACGAACACCCGCCCGGTGGAGCCGTTCAATTGTTCTCAACCGTTCCTCTACGGAAGGGGCGTTCGGCTCGAAGAGCCGACTGATGTCCGGGTCCGCAGTGGGTATTGTGACAATGACCTCCGCAAGGTCCGACTGTGTCAAGAGGTCTATGTCCCTTAGAACGAGAGGCGACTTTGTCTGGACCGTGACGGGCCAGCCGTACCGCACGAGGACGAAGAGGCAGCCCCTCGTCAACTGATAGGCCTCCTCCAGGGGCTGATAGGGGTCACACACACCACTCACCCAGACCCGTCCGGGCCTCTTCCTCCTGACCTCCCGCCTCAGGAGATCGACGGCATTGATCTTGACGTCCACAAACGATCCCCACGGCTGCGAGTGTCCGGTGAACCGTCTCATAAAGCGAGCGTAGCAATATGTGCACGCGTGTTCGCAGCCAACGTATGCGTTCACGGTGTAGTCAAATACGCGAGACCTCGTCAGTATTGACTTTGCCTCAATCTCGCGCACTACCAGTGACACTATGATTCACCCGGATGACGCGCCCGATATCACTGCTCAAGCTGACCGTATGCATTGAATGACTTATAGAAAAAACGGACGAGGGGGCGGTGATGTGGCCTCCCTCCCTGCCGGCTCGCAGCCGGTCTTCGTTGTGTGGACAGAGCAGGGGCTCGTCCGTCTAGAAGCGTCTACGGCCGCCGTAGCCGCCACTCCGGCCACCGCGATAGCCACCACCGCGGTAGTCCCGGCGCGAGCGCCTCTGGTCCTCGTGCTCCTCGAGGGACATGTCAACATCCATATTGACCTCCTCGATCGGCTCGTCGGCGACCACCAGCTGGCCATAGCGACCGATGTTGAGTCGCAGGTTCCCACGGAAGAGTCCCGTGTAGCCGTTGGTCAGAGTATATGTCTCGCCGGGCTGGACCTCGTCAAGAACATCGTCCCAGAGTGGTACCTGAACGGTCCCTGTCGCGTCGCCCACCTTTGCGTCGGCCACACGATGAGTCGTGTAGTCGCGTCGGGAGGACACCTCTCGCTCGGCTCCAATCTCGATGATCTTGAAGGTTATTGTTATGTTCTTCATTCTCGGCTTCAATTCAGCCACGGTCGCCTCAATGGGCGGGTTGTCGTAAGTCATGTCGAATTCTCTCGGTTGTACGAATAACGGACAGCCAAAACCAGAAACAGTGTTCGAATCTTTCCTGTCCGCACGTCGACGGGCGTGCCTCCCCTTATAACGTTGTGCATCCGACGGCACAGGAACGTGTCCGAAACTGCGCTCAGAGACCGTCGCTACGCTCCGCTGACAGGTGACCGATGGCCGGCCCGCACCAGGGCGGGCCGGTGTTGGATACTGCTTCTTGGTCGCCTCGGATCAATCAAAGAGGTGGCACGCGACGAGGTGTCCTCCGCCGACATCACGGAGTTCCGGCTCCTCGACAGAACAGCGGTTGAAGGCCTTCGGGCAACGCGGGTGAAACCTACACCCGGCGGGCGGATTGATTGGACTCGGAATCTCGCCCCTTGGGATTGCCGCCAGCATCTTCGCTCGCGGGTCGGGAATTGGGATGGCACTCATCAGGCCGACTGTATAGGGATGCATGGCCTCCTCGTAGATGGTCTTGCTGCTGGCCAGCTCCACTATCTTTCCGAGGTACATCACTGCAATCCTGTCGCAGACGTGCCGTGCCGTCGCAAGGTCGTGCGAGATGAACAGGTACGTCAGGTTATACTCTCTCTTCAGGTCCATCATCAGTTCGAGAATCTGGGCCTTGATCGAGACGTCGACCATGGCAACGGGCTCGTCTGTGATGACGAACTCCGGGTTCAGAATGATGGCGCGCCCGAAGACCACACGTTGCTTCTGTCCGCCGCTCAACTGGTGCGGGAGCCTGTCGTAGAAGGTCTCAGCGGGCGAGAGTCCCACCCTCTCAAGTATCTCCATTGCTCGCTCCTTTCGCTCGGCGGGCGTACCAATTCCCTGCAGCCGCAGGGCATCGGCAATCGCGTCGCCTATCGTCATCCGCGGGTTGAGCGAGGATGTCGGATCCTGAAATGTGAACTGTATCCGCCTGCGCATCTGCCTGAGCTCATTGCCCTTCAGCTCGGCAAGGTCCACGCCATCGAATAGAATAGACCCGTCGGTCGGCTTGATCAGCACGGCACACAGGCGTCCCGTGGTCGTCTTTCCAGAGCCGCTCTCGCCAGCCAGGCCGAGGACCTCTCCTCGATGAATGTCAAACGAGATGTCGTCGACGGCCTTCACAAATGTCTTCTCTCCCGCAAAGAGGGACTCAAGGAATCCCTTCTGGACAGGAAAGTACTTCTTCAGATGCTCCACGCGTACAAGAGGTTCTTTAGCCATTCACTCGACCCTCCTATGAGTACAGGTGACACGCCACAATCCCGCCACTGGGACTCTTTGTCAGCATCGGCTGCTCGGTCCGGCAGCGCTCTGTGGCCTGCGGACAGCGCGGATGATACATACAGCCGGGGAGCGGCTCCGTTAGATCTGGCGGAGCACCCGGTATCCACGCCAGCTTCTTGTCAGGCTTTCTCACGTCAGGCACGGCCTGCAGCAGGGCCTGAGAATACGGATGCTGAGGATTCTCGAACAGTGTCTCGGTGTCGGCAAGCTCCATCAGTCGACCGGCATAGATGATGGCGATATTGTCCGCGTGCTGTGCGAGAACGCCAAGGTTGTGAGTGATCAGTATCATTGTCAGATTGAACTTCTCCTTCAGCTTGGCAATCTCGTCTAGGATCTGGGCCTCGACTATGACATCAAGTGACGTCGTTGGCTCATCAGCAATGAGCAACCGCGGCTTGAGAGCCAGGCCGAGCCCGATCATCACACGCTGGCGCATACCGCCACTGAACTGGTGGGGATAGTCCGTCATCCGCTCGGGAAGGATACCCAGGCTGCCGAGGATCTCCGCAGCACGCTCGGTCGCCTCCTCCTCAGTCGTCTCTGGACTGTGCTCCCTGATGATCTCTACGAAGTGGTCCTTGATACTCATCATCGGGTTGAGCGAGGTCATTGGGTCCTGAAAGATGTAGGCTACCTGCTCGCCGCGGAGACGTCGCATTGCCTCCTCAGGGAGCTTGAGCAGGTCCGTCGGGCCCGGCTCAACCGCCTGACCATCATACTCGATCCTCTTTCCGACATCGAAGACTATCTCGCCCTCAACTATCTTGCCCGGATAGGGGACAAGCCGGATGATGGACCGACCGAGGGTCGACTTGCCGCAGCCAGACTCGCCAGCCAGACCGAGTGTGGTGTTCTCTTCGACGTCCAGTGACACTCTGTCGACAGCACGTGCGACACCGCGGCGGGTCCGATACTCCACGATGAGATCTCTGATACTGAGTAGGTCTGACATCTCTCTCACCTCACTCCGTCAGTTTGGGCATCAGTATCTCGTTCAGCCCCTCTCCGGCAAGGGTGAATCCCAGCGCAAGCAGGACGATCATTATTCCCGGGAACGTGATGACCCACCACGCTCCGAACTGCAGCTGCATCCGGCCGAAGGTGAGGTCCCAGCCCCAATCCGGAACGTCAATTGGCAGGCCCAGACCGATGAATGTCAGCCCCGCAGCCGTGAGAACAGCGTCCGCAAAGTTGATCGACATGACGACAACTGCAGACGGGAGCACGTTCGGCAGGACGTACCTCAGCAGGATGTCCCTGTCCCTTGCACCCATTACGATGGCAGCCTCAACATAGGGCAGCTCCTTCACAGAGAGGACCTGACTTCTGATGACTCTGAAGTACGAGGGTATGTACACGACGGCAATCGCCAGCGCCATGTTCACGACGCCCGGCCTCAGCATGGCAGCGATTGCGATCGCCAGCACGAGGCCAGGAAAGGCGAAGATGCTATCCATAATGAGGGAGGCTACTCTGTCAGCGATGCCACCCCGGTAGGATGCAATGAGACCGATGGTGACGCCCGTGGAGAAGCACACCGCGACCGACAGGACTGCCACCTGCAGCATCACTGCACCACCCGCGATCGTCCGGCTGAGCATGTCCTGTCCCAGCTGGGTAGTGCCCAGTGGAAAGTGCTCGGTCGGCGGGGAGAGCAGTGGGCCAACGTTCAGTGTGAACGGGTCGTACGGCACGATATAGAGCGAGATGCCGGTCATGTACGTGATGGCGAAGACTATCACCAGACCCGCCGCCGTGATCAGTCCGGGCGTGCCACGGTCGGCCAGCTGAGGATAGAGGTCGAAGGCCAGAATGAACAATGCGGCCAGCATCACGTTACCAACGGTCAGAGAGACGGGCAGCGTTGCTCCCTCCTGCGGGACAAGCAGGTATGCCAGCGCTGCTGCGGCACCACAGAATGCCCCTGACAGGCCCACAAAGAACAGTCGTCCCCTTGTTCGTGACAGAAGCCCTGAGCTAACGAGATGCTTCTGCAGCACTCGCGCCGCGCTGATGGCGATGGCCACAAGAAATGTGGTGGCGACAACAGGGACTCCGATCCCTCTGTGGGAGCGAAGTGCGAGGAGTATCAGGTCGGCGACCAGGTCTATGGCAAGGCCCGCTACAATGAGCAGTGCGATCTTGCCCTTCAGCGAGAGCTCCCCCATTGACTTGGTGGTGCGTCGCAGTCGGAGTACAATGCCGCTCACAATTGTCTCGTGGTGCCGGGCCTTCTCGGGCGCCGTTGATTCCTTGACAGTAGGTTCTTCACTCATCTGGTCACCTCCTACAGCCTGATTCTCGGGTCGAGGTACGCGTACAGAATGTCGACCAGCAGTGTGACGAGCATCACAAGCAGCCCGAAGAAGACGACAGTCCCCTGTATCGCGGTGTAGTCACGTCTGCTGATACGGTCCACAAGGTATGTTCCAAGACCGTCCCAGTTGAACGTCGTCTCTGTGAGGACGGCCCCCGCCAGCAACGCTGCGAATTGCAGTCCTATCATGGTGAGGATGGGGAGAAACGCGTTCTTCAGAGCGTACCTATATGTTATTGTCGAGTCCGCAAGACCACGCGCCTGCGCTGCGACAACAAAGTCCTGTCTCAGAGTCTCAAGCATATTGGTGCGGGTGAGTCTGATGAATATTCCACACAGGACCGTCCCGAGCGTCACAGCCGGGAGTATCAGATGCAGCGCGGCATCGACGAACGCACGGATGTTGCCTGAGAGCAGTGCGTCGACTGTCATCATTCCCGTGACGCGGTCTATCTCAACCTGATAGCGCGGGTCAATCTGACCCCCGGTGGGCAGCCATCGCAGGTATATTCCGAAGACTAGCTGGAGTATCATCCCAAGGAAGAACACAGGGATCGCATACGTGACAATGCCAAATATCCTGATGACGTTGTCCTCGAAGGTGTTGTAGTTCTTCGCACTCCTTATGCCGAGGAACACCCCCAGAATGACGGCAAAGAGCATAGCCCAGATTGTGAGCTCAAGTGTCGCTGGGAATCGAGATAGAATCTGGGCCGTGACTGGCTGGAAGTCCTGCATTGACAGGCCAAAGTCACCGTGAAACACGCCGATGAGATAGTCGACGTACTGCTGCCAGAGCGGCTTGTCGAGTCCAAGTCTGGCCTTAAAAGCTGCCAGCACCTCTGGATTGACACCCTTCTCAAAGTGTAGCAGGGCTGGATCACCCGGCATGACTCTGAGAATCAGAAATACGAGTGTCAATAGGAACATCAACATCGGTATCATAAGGATGATTCTGCTGACTATGTATGAACGTAGTGTCATCTGTCACAAAGGCCCCCTGTCAGAAAGAATAAAGGGGTTGGGAGAAGCCCCGTGAAAATCCTCCTGATGAAGGTTCCGGCTTCTCCAATGAACCCCACTTTGGACTCTTGCCTACTTCACGGCCCAGTTGTGGCTGGCTCACCCATATAGAGCAGCCAGTGCCTCCAGTTCACGGTGATGTCAAGGACAATGCCGTGGACTGTCAGCTTCGAGACTGCCACAGTGTTGCTCTGCCACAGGGGTATGACAGAACACTCCTGTGCCTGAAGGTCCTGAAGCTGAGCGTACAGAGACTCGCGCTGGGTGGGATCCGCAGTGCTCCTGGCCTGCAGCCAGAGGCTGTGCTGCTGCACTCCACCAGCCGGGTACGTTTCGTTGTAGCCCATGTTGAGCCACGAGGCGAACGGCAGGAACGCGTAGTTGTCGGCATCAATGTAGTCTGGATACCATCCGTAGATGTACAGCTGCAATGTGCCGGCGTTTCGCTGTGCCCTGTAGGTCGCCCAGTCGAGACCCTGCAGGTCGATGGAGATCACACCAGAGGCCTCAAGGTCGCTCTTGTACACAGCAGCCTGTTCGGCTGACTGCGGGTAGTGACCAGAGGACTCGTAGAACAGGGTGAGATGTAGTTTGTTGTTCTCGTCGTAGCCGTACTTGGCCAGCACTTGGCGGGTGTAGGTGTAGTTGGCATCGCCCCAGATGGTGAAGCTTGGCTTGTGGAAGGCCATGCCCTCTGGGATTATGCTGTACAGCGGTCGGGCAAAGCCGTGGAACACCGTCTCGCAGACGTGGCTGCGGTTCAGTGCTGCAGCGATTGCCTGACGGACATCAGTGTTATTGAGCGGAGCCATGCGCTGGTTGAAGCACAGGTACTGAATCTGGGCACCAATGCCCTCCCAGACACGCACGTTGGGGTCTTCCTTGAAGGCCTCAACCTGAGTGGCCGTCAGCTGCCTGTACGCGATGTCAATCTCGCCCGAGCTCATTGCCTGTGCCAGAGAAGTGGAGTCGGAGTACATCTTGATGATGATCCTCTCGGTCTTCGGCAGTCCAGCAGCCGCGTTCCAGTAGTACGGGTTGGCCCTCAGAACGATCTGAGTGTCCTTGCCGCCGACCCGCTCCCATGACTCGAGGGTGTACGGACCGAGGCCAAGCGGATGGCTGGCACGGGCGTCGCCCTCTGTGTATGTCACAAGCTCGTCCATGGGAGCGTACTGAGGATCGACCATGTAGGATGCAGCACACGCCATCAGCTGCAGGAACGGTGAGAACGGGATCTTCAGGTAGAACCGGACCTCGTATTCTCCGAGGACCGTGACGTTGTCGATTATTGTGTCGTAGCCGATGTTCAGCTGCGGACCGTCCGGTTCGAACAGTCCGTTGCCTGTCAGGTTGCAGTTTCTGTCAAAGGTGTACTTGACAACGCTGGCATTGAACGGTCTCACTCCATCAAAGGTCACTCCTTGTCGGAGGTCGAAGTCCCATATGAGACCGTCGTCGCTCACAGTCCAGCTCTCAGCGAGAGCCGGCTGGATGTCGTTAGGACCGGCACTTGATCCCGGTTTGATCTCTACCAGTCCTGAGCTAAGGGCCGTGATTATCTCCCAACCGAAGTAGTCGTAGGCCTGAGCATTATCGAGGCTCGACTCCACCGAGTCAGTCGTCCCCATGACGATGACGTTGGGAGTCGCCGGTGGCGCACTCAACAGATACCATGCGCCAACACCACCAACGACAATGATGACCACGACAACAATGGCCAGGACCTTGGTGCTTGGCAAATTCCTTTCCTCCACGCTTTTTCCGCATCGCAAACGTGCGGTGCTGCGTTTCCGTTCGTACGTTCGCGTATTTAAGTTCACCCAGAGCAGTAACTAGAAGCGCCATTCGCCATACATATGTTGACGCTCACCCCAGAGGCCTATGAAGGGCGATGCGCACGGGCCTCAACAGAGATTTCTCAGGCCGCAGGTCCGGGAGACACGTGGTCACACATTGCAATACCAGTCACAATCAGGGGGGGTGTTGTGGGGGCGTCCCAGGGTGGGCGCACGCCCCCACCTCTTCCTATCTGCTCCATCGGTCGGTGGTGGCGAGGACCGACAGGGCAGAACCGGACACAGTCGACAAGAAGCCTGACGTCCAGTCTGGCATTGAGGGCGCCTCACCGCTGTCGAGCATCTGCTGCCACTGTTCGTCGGTGAGTCTGTCGCTCATCGGCTGGGTGAACTCATAGTAGGAGAATGTGCCACCACGGGTCAGTACGATGGCACCGTCAATGTATACTGCGACGTAGATCATCATCGGATCACCCACCGCCTCTTCCAGAACCCGTCCGGAGTTGGGGTCTGTATGGACGTCAGCCACGAGTGCCATCCTCTTGTCAGCATAGTTCGTGAGCTCGTCATCAGCCGGTATCGACGAGATTGAATCGAGCGTGCCACCCACATGTCTGAGGAGGTCCTTCTCCGTGGAATTGAGCGGCTCGCCCTGCAGCTCCTTGATGGAGATTGCTCTGAGGCCAAGAAGCAGATCCTCAAGCGTGCTGAGCTTGGACAGCAAGTCCTCCCTGACAAGACCACGTGACCCAATGCCCGAGAGCATCATCCCGCACAGGGAGGCGAGGCGCCCGTACAGCGCAGGAACGGGCTCCACATAGCCCGGATAGGGGTTCGTGGGCGGCATTGATGTCCGGAAGGTGTACGACTGTTTGGCGTACAGTATGGTGTCGTGCCTGAGCTCGGTCCACGAGGCAAGCGCCGTCATCAGCTGCTTATCGACCCAGGCCTGGCTCTGCATGAACGTCGGATGTCGGTCGGTGGGCGGGTTGAGCAGCGGCAGCAGGCTGTAGAGCCACAGATAGTAGAGGTTGGATGTCCAGGTCTCCGGAGGAAGCGAGTTGATCTGCTCCCGGAGCCGGGCCATCTGATTCACATAGCCAGGATAGTCCTTCTCACTCTCAAGTAGGTCCCACGCGCGCTCGCTGCCCAGCGCCGCCATCACATCGAGACCCTTGGGCATGAACCGACCCTGAACGTGGACGTAGACCAGCTGGCCGAGGATGTAGCTGTCCGGAACGTAGCGCTGCGACATGAATCTGAGGCCCTTCGTGTGCGAGATGTCCTCAGTGTCCATCAGAAGACTCGACATTATCTGCGGGTCACGGAGGGTGTCCGCCTGCTGGATGAACTCAGTGAGCAGAGTGTCATTGTTGAGGTCGGCAAGTGAGGGATCGAGACCGTAGATCCGTTCCACCAGTGTCAGATACTCCCGCGGCGTGAGATCGTCAGCATCGCCCACAAAGAACGCTGTTGGGATGTAGATTGCATCCCATGCGTCATAGCCCGTCACGCCAACACCAAGTCCGGGAACATTCCCCTCAAGGGCGAGGGTGATGAGAATGGCCTGTGCCGTCTCGTTCATCCCCTTGTCGTTGTTCCCGACGGGGCCATTGGGCATTAGTCTGAAGGCCACCCGGCCGTACCACATCATCGCAAGGAAGTAATGCGAGAGCGTCTCACTCCGTGTGTAGTGGCCTCGTGGAATGAACTGGCTGAAGTCCTCAAGATAGCCCATGAACCAGTCATCGGTGGCGCCCGCGTGCTCGTTGATGAGAGCAAGCACCTTGTCAACCTCGGCCTGAACAGAGGGGGTGAGTGTCACATCCTGGCCGAGAAGACTGGCTGCAACAGCAAAGAACATCACGTTCCTCTCTGCGGCGTCGCGCCAGCGTCCTGCGGGCGCCTGCTGATACTGTGTCTCAGAGGCGTCCAACATCATCATAGTCAGGTTGCCGAGAATGTCCCAGAAGGAGTAGACCTCGGCCTCCCGGAGAGCGTAGTCGTACAGGACGTGAAAGGCGTGCAGCACGGCGTCGGAGGTCACGAACGAGGGAAGCCCCTCCTCCTCGTTGGCCACAAGTATCTCGTAGATCTGGTCGTAGGCGTTCTGAGGGACAACCACGAAGCCGTTCTGCTCGATCCTCGACCGCTGCTCTGGGGTCAGCTGCGAGAATCTGTCGAGGTTTATGACGTTGGCAAGACCAGGCGACAGAATATACTGGGGCGCGTTGGCCGTGAAGTTCTCGTCGTAGGGCACAAAGTCGGCAAAGGCGTGGTGTACCGTCGAGTCGACGTATATGCCGAGGCTGAATGTGATCGGACTACCTCTTGGGCCCGAGAACAGCCACGACACGAGCCCTACGCCCGTGAGGAGTCCTGCGGCAAGAAGGACTCCCAGCGTGCCGGTCGCGACCATCTTCTTCTTCGTGGTCGCATCAAGAGCGTTGAGTCTCATACCCGAACACGGATGCCCGAGTGAACTTAATACCACGGTCTAGAACAGCACGTGTCTCGTGTGTCCAGAGTTTAGAACAGATAGAATGATGTCGAAGCGTATCTGTTGGCCCCTCAGTCCGTGCCGTTGCTGGCGAGGGGGCGTCCCAGAGCCGAAGGATTAATGGCCACTGATGCCCCCTCTGGTTGCAAGAATGCCAGATGATCACATCGACTACGAGCCGAGCCTGAGGGGAACCACTCTCAGGGTCTACTGGTTCATGCTTCAGAAGGGCGGCCCAGCAGGGGTGAGAGAGGTACAACGTGCTCTCGGCCTGTCAAGTCCGTCGGTCGCGAGTCATCACCTGACAAAGCTCGAACGACTTGAGCTTGTGAGCAAGAACTCGAACAACGAATACGAGCTGACCAGGGTGGTGAAGGTAGGAGTTCTCCGGGAGTTCATCCGCTTTCGGGGAATCGTCCTGCCGAGATACTTCTTTCTCGCGGTGTTCTTCACAGTCTTTCTCGTCGTCTATCTGATAGTGACGTGGGGCAGCTATCCCACCTACTTCGACAGAGCCGCTGTTGTTGTCCTCGGTGTGGCGGGTGCCGTCCTCACGTGGTTTGAGACCTATAGACTGCTTCGTCTGAAGTTTGCGTGACCCAAAAGTAGTTGTGCCAGCCCCTGCCCGTCCTGTTGGTGAATGCGAGAACAAAGTGGGCATCCTGCCCACGCTATGACAGGCTAGATGGTCACCATCTCTGGTCACGCCTCCAGTGACTCGGCAAACGATCTTGGCGTGTACTCGAGAGCCTCTCTGCGCGCCTGAAGCTCCTCCCGCACTCTCTTCGTGACCCTGAACTCCTTCACAATGTTCTGGACTATCTCACGCGCTGAGAGGTCGCCCCTCGTGAAGCCTATGGCCCCTGAGATGCAGAGGTTGGCGCACGTCTTGCAACCGATAATCAGAACAAGGTGAGCGGGTGTATCAACAGAACAGTACTACGACTGCTCAGAGATTGGGAAACAAAGTCGTGAGGAAGGAGGGCAATTGGCAACCCTTGCGGGGTCGTCCGGCGTGGTCCCAACGGTTTGCGACCGGCCCTCATCCGCCGCCAGTCACCAGCTCCTTCCTTGCCAACTCGCGGCCCTCTTCGTCGACCACGACGAGATGAGCGCCGCATGATAGTCAGCAGTCATAACAGCGGACTACCATCTCAATGAGATTCAGTAGTCCCTCTGGGATCTCTTCGCTCATTTCTCAGTCCTCACATCCTGTGCTATACCTTCACTATCGGGTCTGGGAGCTTGAGGTCCTTGTGACCCTGCTGTTCAAAGATGAATCTCGCAGCGTCCATCAGACTCTTCTCGATCCCAGCAATGTTGTTGTTCGTGGCAACTATGAGGTTGGCCCGGACGATATATCCGTTCTCATCGCACTCATAGTTGTGGATCAGCGTACCGCGCGGGGCCTCTACTATGCCGACACCGTCGCCAGCACGCGGCTCCACGTCTGACAGCTTGACGTCGGTGCTCACAATCTCTGGGTCCTCAAGCAACGCCTGAATGTTCTCTGCGGCCTGGACCATCTCGACGACACGCGCGTAGTGGTAGGCGAACGTGTGATGCGATGGCCGGCCCACAAGTTCCCGCATCTCCTCAAGCGCAGCCTGCGCCATCGGTGTCGCCATCTTGTCGGCCACATTGCAGCGGGCGAGCGTGTTGGCGCGCCAGATGCCATCCGGGTATCCTGCTGGCCTGTAGTAGATGTGCGTCGCGTACGAGTGGTTCGGTACGTGCTCGCCCACATACTTCGGATAGTCCTGTGGATCAAAGTCCACCTCGACCTTGCCGTCGGGGTTCATCACGCGGACCTTGCCATCGTAGATGTCGTGGACACCGTTGTTGGTCAGGCCCACGTAGTAAGTCGGCGTGACAGCGACCTTTGTGATGACATCGATGTAGTCGTTGACGACCTTCTTTGCCAGGTCGACCGTCTTCTGTAGATTCTCCATCATCTCAGGGATCTGCTTGAGCCACTCGTCACGGACATCCTCTGACAGCGGACTCAGCATTCCACCGGGAATGCCCAGCGTTGGATGAATCGCCTTCGCGCCGACGGCCCTGCAGAGTTCCTGACCGAACTGCATCAACTTGATTGCCTGTACTGCGACATCCGGCAGATGCTTGAGAACGCCCGCCACGTTCCTGACGCCCGGAGGCGCGAACGGACCGAACACAAAGTCTGGCGCCGCGAGGGCGTAGAAGTGAATCGCGTGGGATGAGAGCTGCTTTGCCTCGATAAGCAGCCTTCGCAACTTTATCGCCGCGGGAGGCGGAGTCACTCCCCACGCGGCCTCGACGGCCTTCACAGAGGCGAGGTGGTGCGGAATCGGACAGATACCGCAGATTCTCGGTACAATCCGCGGTGCCTCCTCCATCGGGCGGCCCTCGAGGAACTTCTCAAAGAACCTGGTGCTCGTCACGTTGAACTGAACGTCCTTGACCTTGCCGTCCTTGCCGAGGGTAATGGTCAGAGCTCCGTGGCCCTCAAGACGCGTGACGGGGTCTATCTTGATGACTCTCTCTTCGGTCATTTGGTCTTTGCCTCCTCACGACGAATGCGTATCCTGCCCAGATGGCTGGACGGGTAGGAGAATCTCCAGAACATACCAAGTGGGTCCTTACACTTCTCAAGTATCTTGTCCGGCTCAATTGGAGCATAGGTCCCCAGCATGCCTACTCCGGCCGCGCCCTGGTCCTGAGAAATTGGCGGTACGGGGCCAAAACAGCCCCTGCACGTTGCACCGCGATTCACGCACTGTCCCTCGCAGAGGCCCCACGTGGCCGAACCGAGGCAGACGTATCCCTGTTCGAGCAGGCACCTGTCGGGGTCGGCGACGCCCTCGTACGGACGGAGGATCTCGGGGATGGGCGTCTCCTTCTTCTCCCGGTTGCAGTAGTGGCAGACAGCATATGGCGGGAGCTCGATCTCCTTACCCTCGAGAAGGGCGCTGACAGCTGTGAAGATCAGGTCAGAGGTGGGCGGACAACCTGGAAGGTAGATGTCAAAGTCCACATAGTCGCTATTCGGCCGGATGACTGGCTCGAAGGGCGGCACGTTCTCGGTGGGCACCTGACCCCCACTGACTGTCTTGTTGTCCTTGAATTTCACCTTGAGCGCGTCCTCAATGTCATAGAAGTTGGCAAGTCCGGGTATGCCACCGAAGCACGAACACGAGCCGAACGCTATCAGCGTCTTGCACTTCTTCCTCATCGTCTTGAGAAGATGCAGGTCCTCCTCCGTTCTCGCAACGCCCTCGTAGAAGCCAACGGCTATCGACCCGTCGGGATAGGACTCTAGGTCTTTGTGCTTGAAGTCAGCGACACACGCCCAGAACTTGATGTCCAGCTTCGGCAGGACATCAGCCAGTCTCAGATGAATGTCCACCAGACTCTGATAACAGCCCCAGCAGGAGCTGCCCTGGCCCATGGCCACAGACACCGGTTCGGTCAATTCCTAACCTCCTTCTTTTGGTAGATAAGCTCCTTTCCGTTCTGTCCGGCAATCTCCACCTCGCCCCACTTCACGAGACCCAAGAGATTCCAGACTATGAGTTCCTTAGGAAGGTCTGTCCGCTCGGCCAAGTCGCTGACCGTGGCCGGTCCAAGCGTCAGTGCCTCAGTGATCATTCGACGCTGCCTTCGTACGTCACCGCGATTCTCCTGGAAGAACTTCCTGAACACTGTCATCTCCATTGCCCCCTGAGAGGTCCTAGCTTGCGCACCTGCTCCGTCAGAAGCGTGACCCCGTCAGCAAAGATCTGTGCCTCCGAGGCACTTGCCCACTGTAGCCGAATTCGTCGGGGATCAATGCCCGCCTGCTCGACTGCCCTCTTGATGAGGGCCCAGCGCGCACGCATCTTCAGGTTGCCACTTGTGTAGTGGCAGTCGCCCGGATGACAACCGGACACGAGTACACCATCTGCACCCATATCCAGTGCAGCAAGTATGAACTCCGGGTCAATCCGTCCTGTGCAGTTGACTCTGATTATCCTCGCATTTGGCGGATACTGTATCCTGCTCGTCCCAGCAAGGTCCGCTCCCGCGTAGGAGCACCAGTTGCAGCAGAACGCCACGATCTTGGGCTCCCAGTCCTCGCTGGTGGTCTTCGTCTCCTGTGCCGCTTCGGTCATCTTGCCTCACCTCCGCTCATCTGCGCGGGCATCAGAAGTGCCTCTACCATCGACAGTATCTGGTCGTCAGTCGAGTGCAGCATCGTTATCGCACCACTGGGACAGCCCGCTGCACAAGTCCCACAACCGTGGCACTTGGCCTCGGTGACGTGAGCCACAGGGGGATCATGCGACTCGTCTATCGACATTGCTCCGTACGGACAGGCTGTGATGCACGTGTGACAGGACGAACACACATCGGGATTCACGCTTGCAACGGTCGACTCAATCTCGACCTCGCCGCGGGCAAGCAGCGCAGCGGCCTTCGCCGCAGCCCCACTCGCATCCACGACCGTCTCCGAGGCGTTCTTTGCGGCCTGAGCAACACCTGCTATCATAATGCCTGCAGTGTGAGTTGTGAGAGGAGCGAGCTTGATGTGCTCGGGGTTGAAGAATCCGTCACTGCTCCTCGTGAGGCTGAATATCTTGGCAATCTCCTCAACGTCCTCCGGTGGGACCATTGCCGACGCCAAGACGAGGATGTCTGGCTTGAACTCCAGCAGGTCGTCAGCGAGAACATCGCGCCATCGCATCGTTATCTTGCCTCTCTTCACCCAGACCTCCGGGCGCTCGTCAGGATTGTACTTGCTGAATATGACGCGTTTCTCTCTCGCAAGTCTGTGGATCTCCTCGTGACCACGGCCGTAGGTGCGCACATCCTGATAGAGTACGACCACCTCATCGACTCGGTCCTTCAGGTCAGAGGCCGCCTTTGCAACGGCCGAACAGCAATAGCGGGAGCAGTGCTCGTGACCCTTGACGCCCGGCTCTCGCGACCCAACACAACCGATGAAGGCGAGCTTCTTCGCGGGCTTGCCATCACTGGGCCGCAAGAGCTCGTCGCTTGGTGGCATCTCCTGTAGCTCGGCCAGGGTCATTATGTCGGGCGAGTCCTCGTATGCATAGTATCCGATCGGCTTGAACGGCTCGAAGCCTGTGGCAACAATCACGGCTCCGACCTTGACCTTGTGTTCCTCGCCGGTCTTGTTACTCTTGATGGTGATGTCAAAGTTGCCAATGTAGCCATCCAGCGCGGTCACCTTGCTATCAGTATAGACCGTGATGAGGTCGTGGTCCATCACCTCGTCAATCATCGGCGAGACGACCTCCCGACCGGACCTGTCAGCCGGGAACATATGGGTCCAGTGGATGACGTGCCCGCCCAGCTGCGGGCGCTTCTCCACAAGGACGACCTCGAAGCCTCTGTCTGCAATGTCCAGTGCAGCGCGCAGACCAGCGATGCCACCACCGACAACAAGTGCGCGAGGAGTCACCTGCACCGTCTTGACAGGGATACTCTCCAGTCTTGCTGCTCGTGCCACAGACATCCTGACAAGGTCGATGGCCTTCTCGGTGGCCGCCTCAGGCTCGTGCATGTGACACCACGAGACGTGCTCGCGGAGGTTGACCTGCTCGTACAGGTACCTGTTCAGACCGCCCTCCTCGACAACGCGACGAAATGTCGGCTCGTGCATTCTCGGCGAGCAGCTTGCCACAACGACACGGTTCAGGCCGTGCTCTTTGATCTTGTCACGGATGAGCTGCTGGCCCGAGTCAGAACACATGAACATCTCGTCAGTTGAGAAGACCACGTGTGGAAATGTCGCGGCCACCTTGGCCACTCGCTCCACATCCACTGTGCCAGCTATGTTATGCCCACAGTGGCACACAAACACGCCAATCCTTGGCTCCTCGCTCTCAGTCAATCACTTGGCACCTCCGGAAGACAACAGTATGGTTGCGCGCATTGCAGCCGCGCTGCCTGCGGTGACAGAGTCCGGAATGTCCTTCGGGCCGTCAGCGCAGCCGCAGACGAGAACGCCTGGGTGATCGGTCTCCAGCGGAGCCGTGAGGGCATCTCTGATCTCGACGTAGCCGTCTTCTGAGGTGCGAAGACCCAGCATCTCTGCGAGCCTGTGAAGGTCGTCTGCAGGCTGCAGACCCGGGCAGAGAACGACGAGATCGTGCTCGACATTGAGTATCCTGCCCGAGAGCGTATCCTCGACCTCGAACCTAAGGTTCTGAGTCTCAGGGTCCTCGATGATCTCACCCACACGTCCCTTTACAAAGTTCACACCGAATCTTGACCGGGCCATCTCATAGAACTCCTCGAAGCCCTTTCCAAAGGCCCGGATGTCAGCATAATAGACGCTGACCTCGGCATCAGGGTCGTGCTCACGGGCCATCACGGCGTTCTTGACACCGTACATGCAACACACCCGTGAGCAGTTCGGAACACCCTTCTTTACGTCCCTCGCCCCGACACACTGGATGAACGCAATACGTTTCGGAACAGCTCCGTCAGTCAGACGGATGAGATGGCCGTTCGTCGGACCGGCTGCATTGATGAGACGCTCGAACTCCATCGCGGTTATGACGTTGGGGTACCTCCCGTAGCCGTACCGTGGATACTTGCGGACATCGAAGAGCCGGTAGCCCGTCGACAGGATAATCACGCCCACGTGCAGCTCCACTGTCGAGTCTTGCATGTCAAGGTCGATGGCGCCTCTCTCACAGACGCGGACGCACCTCTTGCATCTTATGCAGGCCGAACTATCGATTGTGTACACGTTCGGTGTCGACTGCGGAAACATGACATAGATGGCCTTTCTGAACCCGAGGCCCTCATCAAACTCATTGGGAACCTCGACGGGGCACTCACGCGCGCAGTCACCGCATCCTGAACACTTTGTCTCGTCGACAAAGCGGGCCTTCCTCCTGACACGCACACGCATGTCGCCAAGAGTTCCCTGGACGTGCTCGACCTCCGAGTAGGTGAGCAGCTCGATGTTGGGATGCCTTGCCACCTCGCTCAGGCGCGGTGTCAGAATACACGCCGAGCAGTCAAGTGTAGGAAACGTCTTGTCCAGTGCGGCCATTCTCCCGCCTATTGACGGGTTCTTCTCCACAAGGTACACTCTGTATCCTTGGTTGGCGGCATCAAGTGCGGCCTGCATGCCGGCCACGCCACCGCCCACGACCAGTATTGACTTCAATGCATCGTTGTTGGTGTCTACCATTATCGCCCCTCCTGCAGTGCCTCCAACACAGAATCCGGGCTTATGCGGTTCATCTCAAAGCCAAGACGCTCCTCATCGATGCCCATCGCGGCACCGAGAAACTGTGTTATCGGCATCACAGGGATTCTCTTCGAAGGCTTGATAGCCTCGTCGAACTGACACTGCGTCAGCTGCAGATCGCAGAACTCGCAGGCAGTCAGTATCACGTTGGCCCCAACAAGCCCCACGTTGAATATCTTCTCCTGCCCGATCTTCGTCGCCACAGTGGTGTCCATGGCAAGCATTGGTCCTCCGCAGCAGCGGGTCTTGCCCGGGTAGTCAACAGCCTCCGCTCCTGCAATCTCGGCCAGACGGTCTATTATCGTCGGATTCTCCGGGTCATCCACCTGGACTATCTCAAAGGGTCTGGTCACGTGGCAGCCGTAGTGGGCCGCGATCTTCAGCCCATTGTAGGGACGGACGATGTGTCGCTCAATCTCGTCATAGCCAATCTCCTGAGCAAGAATCTGCAGGAGATGCAACACTCTGGTCTTCCCGGTGTACTTCAGCCCCTCCTCAGCAAGGGTGTCATTGACCTTGCGACGAAGACCAGGGTCGTTGTCCAGGTTGTGCTTCGTGATCTTCAGCGAGCCTGAGCAGGCACCACACAGAGTGAGGATGTCCATCTCCTCGTCCTCAGCGAGGGCGAGGATTCGTCCGCCGATGACAGCAAAGGCGTCGGGGCTGAGGGACTCCACGAACTGTGCGCCGCAGCATGTCACGTCCTTCATCGGAATGGCCTTTACGCCCAGTTCCTTGAGGACATTCATGGTCGCCAGCTCATAGGCTGGCAGACGCACGGGTGTGGTGCAGCCTCTGTACAGTAGAATCTCTCTCATTTCTCTCCCTCCGCTATCGGCAAGAGGTCCTTGATGCGTTTCAGGAACTTGTCGTTCCAACCAAGGTCGGGGTCAAGCCCCATATCCTCACGTTCCTCCTCCTCGAAGTCTGTGTACGAGTCCGCAAGCAGCCACCCGTTGTTGAGAAGTGAGTCCATCACCCGCCTGAACTCGGGAGGCACGTATCCCTCTCGTGCTGCGAGAATCCGAACGGCGTGGAACACCTCGGCAGGACTGACACCCTCCTGACAGCGCTCCTCACAGAGCCGACACGTCATACACAGCCAGGGAAGTCTACTCTTCAGCACTTCCTCCCTCTCGCCAAGGAGGATCTTCTGAATCAGCTGGCGAGGCCGGTACTCATCGGTGTATCTCGCAACGGCGCAGCTTGCAGTGCAGATGCCGCACTGGATACACTTGTTGACGACCTCCCCGCCGGGAATAGCCGCCAGCTCCTCAGCAAAGCTTGAGGTTGGAACGTGAACCTTCTCAGTCATTGACCGTCATCTCCAACTATCGTATGTGGGGCCGTGGAGTCCGAGGGGACCACGGTTTCGGAATGAAACTCAAGTTCCTCGCGAATCCAACGTTTCAGTGCTATTATCCTTAACGAGTCGAATAGCGGACACCAGAGGGGTAGAACATGAGACCGAAACAGAAGCGAACCGTACCTAAAGTGCTCGTTCTCCATCATCGCGTGGGGAACAGCGCTCCGCACGATCTCGATCGTCTCTCACCACCTCCCCTGAGCGTACCGCGTCACGCAGATGTCGTCTTCTGGTGACGGACCACTTCGACCGGCTGCCCGGACTCGCTGGCTATCTGACTGAGAACCAGCGTCGCGTGCATCGCAGCAGCACTGCCAGCAGTCACACTGTCCGGAATGTCCTTTGGCCCGCTCGCACAGCCGCAGACGAAGATGCCCGGCACTCCTGTGTCTACAGGAGCCGCAATCTCATCCTTCACGGCAACGAAACCGTCCTGACCTAGCTCGATGCCAAGCTCCTCAGCCAGACGTGCTGTGTCCGGAGAGGGTACAACTCCCGGGCTGAGGACCACCAGGTCGTGACTCACCATCATCGGCTGATCGCGCTCGGTCTGCTCTACGAACAGGCTCAGGTCGTGAGAGTCGGGAGCCTCCCAGACCTCTCCAACGCGTCCGCGGACGAAGTTGATGCCAAAGCGCGTCTTCGCCATCTGGTAGAACTCCTCGAAGCCCTTCCCGAACGCACGGATGTCCGCATAGTAGACCGTCACCTGCGCCTCCGGGTTGTGCTCACGCGCCATCACCGCATTCTTGATGCCGTACATACAGCAGATCCGTCCACAGTCAGGAACTCCCTTCTGAGTGTCACGTGCACCGACACACTGGATGAATGCGATGTTCCTTGGCTCCTTCCCGTCGCTCGGCCGGATGAGATGACCACGTGTCGGGCCAGACGCGTTGATCAGTCGCTCGAACTCCAGAGCATTGATCACGTTTGGATACTTGCCGTAGCCAAGCCGACCGTACTCCGACACGTCGAAGATCTTGTACCCCGTGGCCACCACGATGGCGCCCACGTCCAGCTCAATCTCCTCGTCCTTCATATCGTGATTGATTGCCTGCCGGTCGCACGCGTCGACACAGAGCTTGCACTCACAACACACGGTGCACCCGAGACATCGGCCAGCCTCCTCGATTGCCTCCTCCTCTGAGAAGCCGAGCTCGACCTCCTCAAAGGACCTCTTGCGTTCCGCAATTCGTGCCTTGGGCATCACGTGCCGCTTCTGTGGTTCGAAGGTGGCCTCATCCACGTCGGGCTCTGCGGGCCTGTAGAGCTGGCCATTCCGACCCTCGGCAAGGTCCTCGCCGCGGAGGTATCGGTCAATGGAAATCGCTGCCTCCTTGCCGTGGCCCACCGCCTTGACTGCGGTTGAGGGTCCGAGAACGACATCTCCGCCAGCAAAGACGCCGGACACGCTCGTCTGCAGTGTCAACGGATCGACGACCACCGTTCCCCACTCTGTTCGCGCGACGTGCTCGAGCAGCTTCAGACTGGGAACCTTCTGACCGATGGCAACGATGAGCGTGTCAAGCGCGACCGTGAACTCAGAATCAGGTATCGGCACCGGACGACGCCGGCCCGACAGGTCCTTCTTGCCCAGCTTCATCCGGATGCACTGTAGCCCCTTGAGCTCGCCCTTCTGCGTGATGAGCTTTGTGGGCGCAGTCATCATCATGAAGCGGACACCCTCCTGTCGGGCGTCCTCCACCTCGCTTGGAATCGCAGGAAGCTCTACCTGCGACCGACGGTAGATGAGGGTCACCTCCTCGGCACCGAGGCGCAGCGCCACACGAGCTGAGTCGATCGCTGCGTCGCCGCCACCAATCACACCGACCCTCTTGCCAATCTTGACCTTCTCGCCGCGTGCCACGGCATCCAGAAAGTCTATTGCGTGATACACCCCCTTCGCATCCTCGCCGGGGATGCCCAGCTTCCTGCTCTCGGAGGCACCTGTCGAGATGAATATGGCCTTGAAGCCCTGCTCCTTCAGCCAGTCCAGCGACTCGACCTCCGTGTTGAAGACGAACTCCACACCCATCTTCTCGACGCGCTCGATCTCCTCCCGTAGGATGTCGCGTGGGAGCCTGTACTCCGGGATTGCATAACGCATCAGACCGCCCGGCTCGGAGCGCTTCTCGAAGACCGTCACAGGATAGCCCATCCGCGCGAGATGGTACGCGCAGGCAATGCCCGCAGGGCCCGCTCCGACAATCGCGACCTTGTCCTTCTTTGTGATCTCCGCAGTGACCTCCTCGGTCTCGCCCTTCTCGCGCTCCCAGTCGGCGAGGAACCTGTGCAGGTTGCGGATGCTCACGCTCTCATCGTAGTTGCCACGCCTGCAGTCGCCCTCACACCAGTGGACGCAGACACGACCGAGGGTGCCCGGGAACGGCATCGCGTCGCGGACGATGTCGAGCGCGCGCTTGAAGTCGCCGACCTGGATCAGCCGAATGAAGGCCTGCGTGTTCACGCCTGTGGGACAGGCCAGTCTGCAGGCCGCATGGCCCCTCTTGTCAATTGTGTAGACGTGCGGAGTTGCCTGCGGGAAGGGCATGTAGGTGGCCTTCCTGAAGCCGAGTCCCTCATCAAACTCGCTTGGCACCTCCACCGGACAGACCTTCTCGCACTCGCCACACCCGGAACATGCATCCTCGTCAATGTACCGGGCCCTTCTAACGATCTCCACGTGAAACTTGCCCACCTTGCCAGCGACACGCTTCACCTCGGAGTATGTCAGAAGGTCGATGTTGGGGTGGTGCGCCACCTCGCTGAGTCGCGGCGTCAGAATGCACGCCGAACAGTCCAGCGTGGGAAATGTCTTGTCCAGCATAGCCATATGGCCGCCTATGGACGGGCTCTTCTCCACAAGATAAACATGATAACCCTGATTAGCAATGTCAAGGGCAGCCTGCATTCCAGCGACACCGCCCCCTATGACAAGCGCACTGGGAGTCTCAGGCTGTTCGAGTCCTCCTGTACTAGCCTCCTTAACCGTCATCTAGTGACCTCCGAAACGCGTAGATATCAAACCGCAGACGCGGGCTCTGGTGTCCTGATTGTCCCTGAGCGAGAGTTCCAGCGTCGAATCGAAGATGTCCTTGCTGTGACCGCCGGGCCGAGACCACCAATCGGCTGTGGTGAACGGGATGTCGCCTCCGCTGCTGGACGGGTCCGTCGCCACTGATCGCCGGGTGATGGTACTGTCCTCCATTGAGAGCCGCCAGTCCCTATCTTGGTCCGCCGATGCCGTCTCTGTCCAGTTGGTTCTCCCTCTCCGTCGTTGAATTCTCTGAACCAATGTCTATCCTAGTTCATCATCAGACGTATCGTTTGGATTCTATATATCGTTGCCTAGTCGTGAAACGCAATGACCGTCTTCGTAGGTTGACCGGAATCATTCATCATTGCCCAGCGGGATGTTCGGCATCGTTCATCCTCATCCGGACATTATCCGACGGCGCCCTCGCGGTTGGCTTCAATCAAATAATTGGATAGATATTTATGAGATTACTGAATCTCTCGGACCGCACGACTGTCCGGGAGCATCCTATCTGTACGGCAACACTCAAATCAAGGAACGAGTCGTTCAGAAGACGTCGGGCCCAGGGAGACTGGGCGAGAAGGTGATCAGCGTTGGCGATAAAGGAGCTGAAGTACGAGGTCCCGAGGCTAGAGCGTGGCTATGCCAACCAGACGCTCTACATCAATCTCTCGGACAACACCATCGAGATAAGACCCGTGGACGAGAAGATGAAGGAGACGTTCACGGGAGGCAAGGGTTTTGACCTGTGGCTCATGTGGAACGGACTGCCAAAGGACCGAATCGTCAAGTGGGACGATCCGGAGAACGAGATATGCATCGCCTGCGGGCCGCTTGGCGGCGTGCCCGGGTTCCCGGGTGGCGGCAAGTCAATAGTGACAACAATCTCACCGGAGACAGGCATCCCGATTGACAGCAATGTCGGTGGCTACTTTGGCCCACACCTGAAGTACGCAGGATTCGATGCGCTCGAGATACAGGGCAAGGCGGACAGGGACGTCTACATATTCATTGACGGGGACGAGGGCATCGTCCAGATACTCGATGCGTCCGACCTGCCTCCGTACGCCCACGAGATAACGAAGATACTGACCGAGCGACACACCGCCAACAAGGGTATGGACATCTCAGTCGTGGCGACCGGTCCGGGCGCAGAACACGCCTATATGGGCTGTCTGAACTTCTCGTGGTACGATGCGCGGCGTGGTGAGACACGCTACAAGCAGGCCGGACGCGGTGGCACGGGCCGAGTGTTCCGTGACAAGAGAATCAAGGCGATTGTGGCCAAACTCCAGAAGATGACCCTGGAGATGAACAATCCTGCTGATCCGGAGGAGCTGAGGGCCGTCGCAAGAGAGCACTCAAGAGAGATAGT
Source organism: Candidatus Thorarchaeota archaeon (assembly GCA_029855935.1). Lineage (GTDB taxonomy): Archaea > Asgardarchaeota > Thorarchaeia > Thorarchaeales > Thorarchaeaceae > B65-G9. The sequence goes on from JAGSHN010000030.1 coordinate 90,553, forward strand.
GCAGCTAGACCCCAAGCAGAACAGGATGCGTGTCGTTGGCACGGGCCACCTGCCATCCATCATGAACGAGTACGATCTGTTGCCTACGCGCAACTTCCGGACAGGCAGCGACCCGGAGGCAAAGAACCTGTTCGATGTTGTGTGGGAGAAGATCTTCACGAACACTGGGAAGGGCTGGGACGGCTGCTGGAGGGGCTGTGCTGTCAGCTGCTCTCACTGCATCGAGGGCTTTGTGCCGAAGACCGGCCCATTCAAGGGCAAGAAGGTTCTCGTTGACGGTCCGGAGTACGAGACGATTGCAGGCTGCGGCTCGAACATTGGCGTGTTCGACCCGTACTACGTGGCAGAGCTAAACTTCTACTGCGACACCTACGGCATCGACACAATCTCATTCGGCACGACGATGGCCTTCGTGATGGAGCTCTTCTCCGAGGGCTACATCGATGAGAAGGCGACTGGCGGTCACAAGCTCGAGTGGGGCGCAGCCGAGGAGGCACTTGCAGTGCTCCACGAGATCGCCCGTGGCGAGGGCTTCGGTCTGCACTTTGGCAAGGGCATCGCCTACCTGAAGAAGTACTTCGCCGAGAACTTCGGTGTCGACGAGAAGGTGATGCAGGACATCGGCATGGAGCACAAGGGCCTTGAGTACAGCGAGTACGTGACGAAGGAGAGTCTCGCCCAGCAGGGTGGCTACGGTCTGACGCTGAAGGGACCACAGCACGACGAGGCGTGGCTCATCTTCCTTGATATGGTCCACAACTACATGCCGACGTTCGAACAGAAGGCCGAGGCACTCCACTGGTTCCCGATGTGGAGAACGTGGTTCAGTCTGCAGGGCCTGTGCAAGCTGCCGTGGAACGACATCGTCCCCGAGGACAACTCCCAGACCGACGAGCCCGCGAAGGTGCCCAAGCACCTCGAGTACTATGCGAGAGCCGTCTCCGCAATGACGGGCAAGAAGGTAACCCCTGATGACCTCATCCTGCAGTCGGAGAGGGTCTACAACTTCCAGAGGATCTTCAACATCCGACAGGGCAAGGGCCTGAGAGAGCACGACTCCAACCCGCCGTACCGCAGTATGGGCCCCGTCACCGACTGGGAGTACGAGAGCCGACAGGAACGCTACGACCAGCAGCTGCAGGAGCTCGGCATCGACATCTCAGGGATGTCGACGACTGAGAAGCGTGAGAGGCTGCGCAAGTACAGGGAGGAGCGCTACAGGCTTCTCACTGATGCTGTCTACAAGCGCAGAGGCTGGACGCGGAATGGCGTGCCGACCCTCGAGAAGATAAAGGAGCTCGGTATCGACTTCCCGTCCGTTGTGGAGGTCGTCAAGAAGTATGTGGACACCGAGCCGGATCCCTCGCTGCTCCCTGAGAGCGACGAGGCCTGGGTCGGATAGGACGCATTCTGAGGAGGGGTGATTCAACCCTTCCTCTGATCTGATTTTTCACCAGCCGGGGGGTCGATTGATCACTAGGCGCAGTCACTTCAAGCGTGCTTCTCGAATTCTGACCCAGAGAGCGCAAATCTAGGATAGAAGGTTTCGGCGACTATGTCACCTAGCCCGCGTCGTGTGATATTCTAGATACCGCTGTGAGGCTTTCAGAGTGTCAGGGCAAGAAAAAGACAAAAGACGGGACCACATGACTCCCGGCAGTCTTTGATTGGCCGGACTACAGACCCGAGCGTGGACGCTAGTGAAACTTGAGGATTTGACCAGTTTTCTGGGAGGGCTCGCGAGTAGACTGGACAATACAGAAGAGGCTGCTCTTGCAGTCCTCGGAATTGCCGCCATCTCCCTTCCAAGCACTCTGTCCGTCGTGGGTGTTGCACAGACGGCAATCGAGATGGACTCAACCATCAAAGACACGAGGAGAGCGCTGTTGTGGTGGTGGGAACGACGCAAGATCTCGAAACAGATTCCCGCCCGTGTTCACAGGTGGGACGGGATGTCCAAAGACAAGAGAAAGGCTCTGCTGGAGGCCGTCAAGGCCGTCTTCGCTCTAGACGATGAATTTGCCCGGGTGATGCTCAAAACAACAGACGTGGACAAGGCCCTCTTCGCGTGGTTCCGGTCTGCAGGCGCGAGCGAGGACATGGCCAAGGCCCTGCGGGACCTCGTGCAGAACGAGATGCACCAGCTCCTCCTAAACAACCCAGAACTGTTGGACCATCTACAGTTTCAGGGAATAATGGCGCTCAGGCAGGCTATAATCTCACTGGGCGGTGATACGACTCGTGCTTTGCGTATGCTGGAACAGATCAAAGAGCTGCTCATAGTCCAGCTAGTTGACCAAATCAACCACAAAGAGAGCCTGCGCTTCATAGCCGGTCTGAAGACGTTTCGAGAGATTGTCAGGGATATCCCTGGCAAGGAGCCGGAGCCATTCCGTCATGGCCCGCCTATCGTGGCTGATTTTGCCGCGGGCTTTGTTGTAGCCCCCAAGAAGATGCTTGGGAAGGTTGCCAAAGGCCTCGGCCTCGGGGTTCCCACGCTCGACATCAAGGGCCCTGTCATTCCTGACGAGAGATTTGCGGCCGTCACACTCTTCGGTCATCCAGGATCAGGCAAGACCTATCTTGCTCTCACGCTGGCCTACGAGCTGGAGCAGTTCGGCTGGGACATATTCTCTCTCGACGTGGCCACATTTGAACGTCTTGTGGACAGATACGTGTTCATCCGTAGAATTGTCGACGCTGTACGGGAAAGATACCTTGGTGCGGGAACTGACATCACGGACGACCCGCCGCGAGTACTTCTCATTGTCGAGAACATTCATATGGCACCGGAATTCGCCAGTGACTTTCTGTCGACACTCAAACATGTTTGTGAGGATAGCCAATCTGGCGGACTCATTCGATTGCTCCTTGTTGGACGACCGCTTTGGGAAACCCGGAAACACGGTTCTCTCACAGGTCCCATTGACACAATAGTTGAGCGGTCAGTGCGCATCGATATGGAACCGTTCTCCGAGACTACGGTCGCCAACATGCTCGCGATAGTGAAGCGGAGGCGAAACGATGTCCAGGTCAGCACAGACACGTTGATAGAGTATGCCGGGGGCGACAACTTCCTCATTGTGACTGCACTCAAGATAATGTACGAACACGGTAGTCGTGATGTGTTGAGGGACACCACTGCATTGGCTCGCCACGTGTGGCACTTTTGCCTCGAACATATAGACGTGAGTCTCCGAAACCGGGCCGCGTCAGTCCTTTGTTTTGTCGCGGCATTCAGCAGCATCGGAACTCCGGTTCTAGCCCGCTTTGTGGCGGAAAGTCTGAGAGAGAGAGTCGCGCAGGTCGCTGACATCATCAGACAACTCGCAGACACTGGTTTCTTGAGGACATATCAGTTCGAAAAGGATTCTTCACAGGTCTTTGTCGAATTCTACCACTCTCGCTACGCGCAGATCATTCTGGGAACGTGCAAGGACACAAATCCTAGGACACTGCACATGCAATACCTTGACTACAATCCGCCGGACTTTGTTCGTTTTGCTACAGCCCTCGCGCTATGGGGCGCACACTCAGGGGACAACCAACTTCTGTCTGAGCTGTTCAATCAAGTAATTGAACGCGAGGACTGTGTTGCAGCACTCCGGATCATCGGTGTGAACTTGATGGACACGAATCTCCGACTGGCAACGAGGGCCTTCCGTAGAATCACCGAACTGAGTCCCGATGATGCTGGGGCGTGGAACAACCTCGGCAATCTGCTCGCCAAGCAGAGGGAACGATGGGACGAGGCTGAGGAGGCATATCGCAGGGCCATCGAACTGAGTCCCGATGATGCTGGGGCGTGGAACAACATCGGGATCCTGCTCGCCAAACAGGAACGATGGGACGAGGCTGAAGCGGCCTATCGCAAGGCCATCGAACTGAGGCCCGGCGATGCCGAAGTGTGGTACAACCTCGGTGTTCTGCTCGCCAGACGGAAACGATGGGACGAAGCTGAGGTAGCATTCCGCACAGCCACCGAACTGAGGAAGGATTCCGCTATGGGGTGGTACGGCCTAGGTCTTGTCCGTCTTGAACAAGGGCAGACAGAGCGTACGGCCCAGGCCCTTTCCCATGCCATTCGACTTCGACCCGACCTTGCAAAGGAGTGTCTCAGGCTTGCGGCCTACTGGAGAGAAAGGGGATCAGACGAGAACGCAGAGGCAGTTCTTCAAGCAGTCCTTGACTCAATCTCAGACGAGCAAGTCAGGAAGCACGCTGACGAAACGCTCAAACAGAAAGACGGATGAGATCCTCCAGTTGCCGAGTATCCGCAACAAGAAACAGACAAAAGCCAGAACCGCGTGACTCCCAGCAGTCTTTCGTTGGCCGGACTACAGACCTGAGCGTGGGCGCTAGTGAAACTCGAGGACTTGACCAGTTTTCTGGGAGGGATCGTGAGTAAACTGGAAGGTGCAGGAGAGGCTGCTCTAGCGGCCCTCGGGATTGCGGCCGCGGCACTTCCGAGCACCTTCTCCTTGGTGGGCGTCGCACAGACAGCAATCGAGATGCACTCGACCATCAAGAACACGAGGAGAGCGCTGTCTTGGTGGTGGAAACGACGCAGAATCGTGAAACGGATTCCCCTCTATATTGACAACTGGGAGGAAATGAATGGCAGGGACAAGAAGGCTTTGAGAAAAGGCCTGAGAGCAGTCTTTGCTCTAGACGAAGAATTTGCGAGGACAGTACTCGACACAAAAGACGTGGACCAGGCTCTCTTCAAGTGGTTCCAGTCTGTAGGCGCGAACGAGGATATGGCCAAGGCTCTGCGGGACATAGTGCAGGACGAGATGCATCACCTTCTTCTGAACAATCCAGAACTGTTGGACCATCTACAGTATCAGGGAATACTGGCACTGAATCAGGCCGTGGCCTCGCTGGGCGGTGATGTGACTCTGGTTCTCAGTATGCTTGAGAGGATTCGAGGGCTACTCGTGGCCCAGCTCATCGACCAGATCATGCATAGGGAAAACCTGCGTCAAATAGTCGGCCTGAACACGTTCAGAGAGATAGTCAAGAATGATCCCAACAAAGAGGCAGAGCCGTTCCGTGACGGACCACCTACTATGGCTGACTTTGCCGCCGGCTTTGTGGTGGCCCCCAAGAAGATGCTCAAGAAGGTTGCCAAGGCCCTTGGCCTCGGAGTCCCCACGCTGAGAATCAAGGGACCCGTCATTCCTGACGAGAGTTTTGCTGCCGCGTCACTGTTTGGCCATTCGGGTTCAGGCAAGACCTGTCTTGCTCTCACGCTGGCCTACGAGCTGGAGCAGTTCGGCTGGGACATATTCTGTCTGGATCTGGCGACATTCGAGCGTCCTGCGGACCAATACGTATTCGTTCAGAGGGTTGCAGATGTTGTGAGAGAGAGATACCTTGACGTGAGGACAGACTCGATCGGCGACCCGCCGCGAGTACTTCTCATCATCGAGAACATTCATCTGGCACCGGAACTTGCCAGAGATTTTCTGTTTGCGCTCAAGCGTGTGTCTGAGAATAGCCAATCCGGAGGACTCGTTCGACTGCTACTCGTTGGGCGGCCACCTCTGGAAACCAAGATGCGCGGTTCTCTCATAGAGCCGCTCGATGCGGTGATTGAACAGTCGAATCGAATCGATATGGAACCGTTCTCGAAGGTCACTGTGGCCAATATGCTTGCAATAGTAAAACGCAGGCAACCAAGTATTCGGCTTGGCACCAAGAAGTTGATGGGATTCTCGTGTGGCGACAACTTCCTCATTGTGTCTGCACTCAAGGCAATTGACAAGGACGGGAGCCTTGATGTACTGAGAGATAACACCGCGCTAGCAAGCAAGGTATGGAATTTCTACCTCCAACATCTTGATCCGCTTGTTCGAGAAAACGCCTCGGCAGTCCTTTGTATCGTCGCCGCGTTCAGCAGCACCGAGGCTCCTGTGCTCACAAGCTTTGTGAACTATATCCTGCAGGATAGAGTTCCCAAAGTCGATAGTATTCTTACCAAGTTCACAACAGAGGGCCTCTTGAGGATGTTTGAATCTCAAGATGACTGTTCACGAGTTTTCATTCAGTTCCACCACTCTCGCCGTGCGCAGATGATCCTAGACCTGTGCGAGGACACAAATGCCTGGACTCTGTTTGTGCAATACTTTGCCTACAATCCACAGGACTCCGTCCAATTCGCAATGGCCCTAGCACAGTGGGGAGCGCATCGCGGAGATGAAGACCTTCTCATCAATCTATTCAATCTAATAAAAGACCGTAGGGACTGTGTTTCGGTACTTTGGACCATTGGTGTGAAACTGTCAGAAACAAAGCCCGGGGTGGCAACGGAGGCCTTTGATAGGATCACCAAACTGAGAGAGGACTATGCCGAGGCATGGAACAACCTTGGCGTTCTCCTCGCAAAGCAGGAACGATGGGACAGGGCCGAAAGAGCACTCCGCAAGGCCACAGAACTGAGAGAGGACTTTGCCGAAGCGTGGAACAACCTCGGCATTGTCCTCACTGAGCGGAAGAAATGGAGGGAGGCCGAGTCAGCATTCCGCAAGGCCATCAGACTGAGGCCCGATTATGCCGGGAAGCGGTTCGACTTGGATTTTGTTCTTCTTGAGTAGGAGTAAACAGAGGCTGTAGCTAGGAAGGTCTCCTCTGCCCCTCGGCCTCAGCCGGGGCTTCCGAAGCTGTGCATAGAGCTTGTGGCTTGCCGGAGAGAGAGGGTTTGGAGAGAGCGGTTCGGACGAGAGGGTGGAAACCATTATTCGTGCAGGCCTAGATTCGACCTCAGACGAGCGGTTCGGGTCACGTGCTGAAGAAATACTCAGGAGAATCAGGAAAGACGAACTAGATACTCGTATTGCCGGGTACCCCCCGACGAGAAACAGACAAAAGGCGGAATTGAATGAACTCCTCAAATCCGTGGTTGCCGAACCACAGACGTGAGCGTGGGGACTGGTGAGATTTGAGGACCTGACCAGTCTCTTGAAGAGACTGGCAAGCAAGTTGGGCAGTACGGCAGAGGTTGCTCTTGGGATTCTTGGAGTCGCGGCGGCGGCACTTCCCAGTGCCCTCTCATCACTGGATCTCGTACAGACGGTAGTCGACATGCACTCGGTGGTCAGGGACACCAGAAAGGCGTTGTCATGGTGGTGGAAACAACGCAATATCCTGAAACAGATTCCTGCCTATATTGACAACTGGGAGAAAATGGAGGAGGGCCGTAGGAAGGCTCTCCAGAAGGCCCTGAGGGCCATCTTTGCTCTAGACGATGAGTTTGCACGGGTGATACTTGAGACCACAGACATAGACGACGCCATTGTCAGGTGGCTCCAGTCTGCAGGCGCGGACGAGATTGTTGCTGGGGCTCTCCGGGACCTCGTGCAGGCCGAAATGCATCAGCTTCTCCTGAACAATCCTGAGCTGCTGGACCACTTGCAATATCAGGGCATTATGGCGCTAAGACAGGCTATGCTGATGCTTGGTGATGAGATGGTCCAAGCCCTCAATACGCTCGAACAAATCAGACGACTTCTTGAGGCTGAGCTCACTGACAAGATCAGCCAGAGGGAGAGCCTGCGACACGTAGTTGGTCTGAAGACGTTCAGAGAGATTGTCAGGGATGTACCGGGTAAGATGGCGGAGCCATTTCGTGATGGGCCACCCACGATGGCTGATTTCGCCGCAGGTTTTGTTGTGCCACCAAGAGAGATGCTAGGAGAGGTTGCCAGAGCTCTTGGTATCGGTGTTCCCACGCTCGGAATTGAAGGACCGGTTGTCCCAGACAGCAGGTTTGCTGCTGTCACACTGTTCGGTCACTCAGGGTCGGGGAAGACGTATCTTGCTCTCACGCTGGCCTATGAGATGGAGCAGTTTGGATGGGACATATTCTGTCTTGACCTCGCCACGTTCGAACGCCCGACGGACGGATACGTGATTCTCCAAAGGATTGCGGATGTTGTGAGAGAGAGATACTTGGTCTCAGGGACTGCCGCAACGGACGACCCTCCGCGAGTACTTCTCATTGTTGAGAACATTCATCTGGCACCTGAACTTGCCAGTGACTCTCTGTCCACGTTCAAGCGCATATGCGGGGAGAACCAGTCGGGAGGACTTGTTCGACTGCTGCTCATAGGTCGGCCGCCCCTGGAAGCTCACGTGCGCGGTTCTCTCATAGACCCACTTGATATCGTAGTTGAGCAGTCTGTGCGAATCGATATGGAACCGTTCTCGGAGGTCACTGTGGCCAATATGATCTCAATAGTGGAACGCAGGCAGAGTGTTCGGCTCAGCACACGAAGGTTGATCCATTACTCCGGAGGCGACAACTTCCTCATCGTGTCCGCGCTCAAGGCAATCGACAAGGACGGGAGCCTCGACGTCCTCAATGACGGCACCGTACTGGCTCGCCATGTGTGGAACTTCTACCTCGAACATGTTGAACCAATCAATCGGACGGCCGCCAAGTCAGTCCTCTGTGTCATTGCAGCGTTCTCTAGCATCGAGGCTCCCGTGCTCGCAGGATTTGTCAGAGATACCTTGAAGGAGAAGATTACACAGGTCGCTGTCATCCTCAACGACCTCACGGACAAGGGCCTGCTTAGGATGTACCAGTCCCAAGAAGACAGCTCACAGATCTTCATCGGGTTCTATCACTCTCGCCGCGCGCAGATCATTCTCGCGACCTGCAAGAACACAGAGGCAAGGAGCCTTCGTTCGCAATACCTCGAGTCCAATCCACCCGATTTTGTTCCATTCACGACCTCTCTGGCACTGTGGGGCGCACATACGAGGGACGAGGAACTTCTAGTCAATCTTCTCAGCCGGATAGAAGAACGCGATGATTGTTTCATACCACTCTGGACGATTGGCGTCAGATTGTCTGAGACGAAACCAGGACTCGCAGCAATTGCCTTCAGAAGAGTCACCAGTTTGAAAAACGACATCCCTCAGGCTTGGTATAACCTTGGTGTTCTTTTGGCAAGACAAGAACAATGGGAAGAGGCCGAGGTAGCCTACCGCACGGCCATCAGACTCAGGGACGACCTTGTTGACGCGTGGAACAACCTTGGTGCCCTCCTTGCGAAGCAGAGAGAGCGATGGGACGAGGCTGAGATGGCATTCCACAGAGCCCTCGAATTGAGAGATGATGATGCTCAGCTGTGGAATAACCTCGGAGTTCTCCTCGCCAAGCAGAGAGAACGATGGGAGGAGGCTGAACAGGCATATCGCAGGGCCATCGAACTGAGTCCAGACGACGCAAGGGTGTGGAACAACCTCGGCGCTCTTCTCGTCAAGCAGAAACGATTGGATGAGGCAGAGAGATCACTCCGCAGAGCCATTGACCTTGAATCCGAATATGCAGACGCGTGGTACAACCTTGGTGTGCTCCTCGCAGAGCATGCTGAAAGATGGAATGAGGCGGAGATGGCGTTTCGCAGAGCCATCGAACTCAGGGAGGAGTTTGCACACGCGTGGTACGACCTCGGTGTCCTCCTCGCGGAGCATACTGACCGATGGGACGAGGCAGAGGATGCATTCCGCAGAGCTATCGAACTGAGAGAGGACTTTGCAGAGGCATGGTACAACCTTGGTGTCCTCCTTATGGATAAGGAGGACCGATGGGACGAGGCCGAGATGGCGTATCGCAAGGCCATTGGACTGAAAGACGACTATGCCAAGGCGTGGAACAGCCTCGGGAATCTCCTCGCCAAGCAGAAACAACGCTGGAGTGAGGCCGAGATGGCATATCGCACGGCCATCAGACTGAAACCTGACGACGCTGAGGTGTGGAACAACCTTGGCATTCTCCTTGCGAAGCAGGACCGGTCGGACGAGGCCGAGGCGGCATATCACAGAGCCATCGAACTGAAACCAGACTATGCCAAAGCGTGGTACAACCTCGGCCTCCTTCTCGAAGAGCAGAGAGAGCGATGGGACGAGGCTGAGAAGGCATATCGCAAGGCCATCAATCTGAAACTTGACAATCCTCTGGTATGGATCAACCTCGGTGTTCTCCTTGCGGAACGAGAACAATGGGATGAGGCCGAAAGGGCATTTCGCAGAGCCATCGAACTTGGACCTGGGTATGCCGAGGCGTGGTATAACCTTGGCAACATCCTTGTCAGGCAGAAGCGATGGAGCGAGGCCGAAACGGCATTTCGCGAGGCTATCGCATTGAGGGGTGACTATGTCGATGCGTGGAACAACCTTGGTCTTGTCCTTCTGGAACAAGGGGAGACACAACCTGCGGCCAAAGCGCTCTTCGCTGCCATTAGACTTCGACCCAGCCTTGCAGAGAGATACGTTCTGCTTTCGGCATACTGGAGACAGAGAGGCTCGGAGGAGAACGCAGAGGCCGTTCTTCGTGTTGTCTTCGGCTCGACCTCGGACGAGCAAATTGGGAATCGTGAGGAATAGGCGCCTCAGCCGGTCAGGAAACACAAATGAGATACTGGTCTTGCCGGGCGTCCGCAACGAGAAACAGACAAAAGCCAGAACCTCGGCACTACGAACGATCAAGCATTCGCCGTATTGCAGACTTGAGTGTGGGCACCAATGAGTCTTGAGGATCTGACCGCAATTCTAGAGCGACTGGCGACCAACCTTAGGAATACAGGAAGGGCTGCTCTCGTGTTCCTTGGAGTTGCGGCGGTAGTAGCATCTCCATTTCTTGCCCCCATCGGTGCCCTGCAGACCGCGATTGAAGGCTATTCCACTATCCGCGACGCTAAGAAGGCCTTGGCGTGGTGGTGGAAACGACGCAAGATCTTGCGACGGCTTCCCGACCGCATTGACAACTGGAAGGAGATTTCGAAAGACCAGAAGAAGGCCTTGCAGAAGGCCCTCAAGGCTGTCTTCGCTCTCGACGATGAGTTTGCGCGAGTGATACTCGAGACGACAGATGTTGAAGAGGCACTCCTCACGTGGTTCTCGTCAGCAGGCGCGGACAAGAATGTCGCCGAGGCTCTCCGGGACCTCGTGCGGGACGAGATGAATCACCTTCTCCTCAACAACCCGGAGCTGCTGGACCATCTACAGTATCAGGAGACAATGGCACTGAAACAGGCCATATCCTCACTGGGCGGTGACCTGGCTCAGGTACGGGATACGCTCGAACAGGTCAGAAAGATATTCTTGGCCCAGCTCATCGATCAGATTAGGCACAGGGAAAACCTGCGTCAAATAGTCGGTCTGAAGACGTTCAGAGAGATAGTCAAAGACGACCCCAATAAGGAGCCGGAGCCGTTTCATGACGGGCCACCCACTATGGCAGACTTCGCTGCCAACTTCGTCGTGCCTCCCAAGAAGATTCTGCGGAAGGTTGCAGGGGCACTTGGCCTTGGGGTCCCGACATTGGGCATCAGGGGCCCTGTAATACCTGACGAGAGATTTGGGGCTGTCACACTGTTCGGCGAGTCCGGCTCAGGCAAGACCTATCTTGCTCTCACGCTGGCCTACGAGATGGAGCAGTTCGGCTGGCACATATTCTGCCTTGACCTTGCCACGTTCGAACGGCCGACGGACGGATACACAATCCTTCAGAGGACTGCAGATGTCGTGAAAAAGAGATACCTTGATGCGAGGACCAACTCGATGGACGGCCCGCCACGAGTACTGCTCATCATCGAGAACATTCATCTGGCGCCAGAACTTGCCGGCGACTTTCTGTCCACACTCAGGCGCGTGTCCGATGACAGCAGCTCTGGAGGACTCGTCCGACTACTGCTCGTTGGACGACCACCTCGGGAAACTCGAAAGCGTGGTGGTCTCACAGATCCCCTTGGCACGGTTATTGAGCAGTCCGCGCGCGTGGACATGAAGCCGTTCTCAAAGGTCACCGTCGCCAACCTGCTTGCGATAGTGAAGCGCAGACGAAGGGGTATCCGACTCAGCACAAGAACATTGATGAAGTACTCCCATCGCGACAACTTTCTCATTGTGTCCGCACTCAGGGCAATTGACAAGAACGGCAGTCTTGACGTACTGACGGATGCCAGGGTACTGGGGAACAATATGCGAAACTTCTACATCGATCACATAGACGAGCGGTATCGAGACCAGGCCGTGACCGTCCTCTGTGTCGTTGCGGCGTTCTCCAGTGTCGAGGCTCCCGTGCTACTGGGCTTTGTCAGAGATACCCTAGAGGATACCAACAAGCACGTGGCTGATATCCTGAAGGAACTCACAGACAAGGGCCTTCTGAGGATGTTCCAGTCTGTGAAGGACAGCTCACGAGTATTCATCGAGTTCTACCACTCCCGCCGCGCGCAGTTGATTCTGAGTACTTGCGAGAGGACAGATGTCAAGACACTACATATGAAATACCTTGACTACAATCCGCCAGACTTTGCTCGTTTCGCCACAGCCCTCGCGCTATGGGGCGCACACACGGGAGACAAGCAACTTCTGTCTGAGCTGTTCAATCAAACAATTGAACGGGAGGACTGTGTTGCAGCACTCTGGATCATCGGTGTGAACTTGATGGACACGAATCTCGAACTGGCAACGAGGACCTTCCGTAGAATCACCGAATTGAGGCCTGAAGATGCGAAAGCGTGGAACAACCTCGGCAATCTGCTCGATGAGCAGAGGGAACGATGGAAGGAGGCTGAGGAGGCATGTCGTAGGGCCGTCGAACTGAGACCCGATCTTGCTGGGGCGTGGTACAACCTCGGCCTTCTTCTTGTGAAGCAGAGGGAACGATGGGACGAGGCCGAGAGGGCATATCGCAGGGCCATCGAACTGAGTCCAGACGACGCTGAGGTGTGGAACAACCTCGGTGTCCTGCTCAAGCAGATGAAGCGATGGGACGAGGCTGAAGAGGCATATCGCAAGGCCATCGAACTGAGTCCAGACGACGCTGAGGTGTGGAACAACCTCGGCCTTCTGCTCAAGCAGATGAAGCGATGGGACGAGGCGGAGAAGGCATTCCGCAGGGCCATCAAACTGAGTCCAGACGACGCTGAGGTGTGGAACAACCTCGGTGTCCTGCTC
>JAGSHN010000006.1 GCA_029855935.1 Candidatus Thorarchaeota archaeon
CTGCAACACGTGCGCGCTATTGACATTTGCCATTTCACTTCTGGCACTCATTGCGACGATACTGTAGGAGCCTTCTCCGCTTGCTGACGGGGGCCGTCCATTACCCGTTTGGTACGGCAACTATTTAGGCCGCGCGACCAATCAGAGGCGTGACACACACAGGATAGTACGTGGCAAGGAGCTCATTTGATGAATGACATTGGTTCCATCAGCAACGACGTGGTGCGGCTCTTTGAGAGGCTGGCAGGGTGGCTGGGCCTTGGTGCCAACACCGCACCCACTCTTGCAGTCCTGTTCTTCGAGAAGTATCGCACTGGGAGAATGTTGAGTTCGGAAGAGCTTAGTCGCAGGACTGGCTATTCTCGTGCGGGAACGGGGATGGTCCTTGCGGAGCTGCTCGACGCCGGTGTTGTGTATCGCCAAAAGGACCCAGATCAGACAGGCAGGGGCCGAAAGAGGATATTGTATGCCGTCAATGGGGACTTTGCAACTCTGTTCGTCCTTGGAATCAAGAGAATGACCGAGAGCCTCCGCAGTATGCGCGATCAGATTACTGAGTTGCTGAACAGCTCGCCCAATGAGGGTGGCCTTCTCAGAATGCTCAGAGACCTGCACAGACGTGTCTGTGAGGGTATTGAATGCCTTGAGAGACTGCCGAAACTCCCGCCCGACAACTAGGCAGGGAGATCACTGTTCGACCGTGACCTGTGAGAGCGAGAGAGAGGCCGACCGGAGAGGCCGGCCCCCACGTTCGATGAGGCTACCCTCACTCCTCTTCCTGTTCTTCGTTCTCGTGACCCAGTCGCTTTCCACCCTTGAATCTACGACTCTCATCCACAACGAGCCGCTTCCTGTCTGGCGAGGAGAGTCTGTGACCAGGCCGCCCCCCAGGTATACCTGTCGTGCGCTCGGTGGGCCATGCCTCACCCGGTCCCGGAGCGGCCTCCGCAATCTCCTCGTCAAAGGTCTCGGGTGTGATCGCCTCACCCGCCTCACGGGCATGTTCCAGCACACGACGGGTCCGCTCCACAGTGAGATAGTATACCGAAGTGATGATTGCGGCGAGCGGGAATGCAATCAGCTTTGCTATATCCTGGAATAGAAAGACCGTGTAGCTGGTCGCAGCGCTCCAGTTGAGCATATACCAGCCCCCCAGCAGGCTATTGGGCGCAGTGGCGGTGACCGCGATGATTGTGCTCACATAGATGTAGCCACTCGCAAGGAAAAAGGTGACCAGAGGACCAAAGTCGCGGAGCCGCGCGCGCGTCTCTTCGACGACCTCGGTCATAGTGTGACCAACACCAGCAAGACCGTATGCGAGGAAGAACAGGGTCATCAGGACATCCTGAACCTCTATCACTGGAGCACCCGTCCGGCGTATCACGTTGAAGAGGAAATATCCTGAGTACACACCGACGAACAGGACGAGCAACGAGATGTTGAGCGCAGCACCGCGTCCCGCATACCTGAGGTAGCTGATCAGTGAGACCAGCACAAACAGTGCAAGAAGGCCCATAGCCACTACCAGTGCATTCCAATGCATCAGTATATTGCCCACTGCGTTCGGAAACACTGCACTGACGGCAGTGCCCAGACCGAGGACATCATTCGGTATGAGAACAAGGGCGGCCAGGATCTCCGCACCAATCACGCCAATTCCCACAATCAATATGACAAAGCTCAGCACGGTGATGGCGACAGAGCCCTTCTTCGGCTCAGCAATCGTCGCCAGTCTGAGACTTGTCCGTGAGGAGAGATAGGCCTGAAACGCAATCCAGCCCACCCATCCGAAGATTGCAAAGAACAGCAGAGCCGACTCTCCAACCCCAATGGAGAGGAAGACGGCGACGGCAAACGAGATTGCCAGCCAAGCAGCTCCCTTAAGCTCATTGACCGGGCCACGACCTCTGCGCGTTATCCACAGGCGGTCCAACCTCAGTCCCGTGAAGAGGGTGCCAAGCCCAAAGTAGATGGCACCTGTGGCGCCGACGTACACAAAGAATCCGACCAGCACGCGCTCAACTGATGTTCCGACAAAGAGTGTGATCAGCCAAGACACGAAGAGAGCAAGAAAGGTGGTCGCCACGAAGATCGTCGTATAGGCGACGTATCTCTTGGTCTTGAACAGCACTCTCAGATCCGATACCATGTTTGACAAGATTGGTATCCGCAACTTCCATTCCTCCCTCACCTGTAGGCCCACGACTTCATTTAAGGTTTCTATGACTGGGTGTGGCGCCAAGATCATTCTAAGAATAGCCGCCATCTATGAAAAATCGAGCCTATGGGTTACAGGTATACTTAAGAGCCGTTGCTCCCTGATGTGATGCGTGGCCAGGGCGAACGGAGGGCCTAGTTTTCGTAACGAAAATGCCCTCATTACACAAACTCCCCCCTCCTAACGACTTTCCCTCCGTCCCCTGACCACACCTCTTGAGGCGCACCGACCATGTCGGGGGGATGTCCACATATAGTATAATTGGAATCATTCCGACTAGTGCGTGGGTCGCAATGCAGAATCCAGAGCAAGTCCCTGTCCTGAGTGTTGCAGTTGTAGTGACAGCCGTTTCGCTGCTCGTGATCTACCGTGCAGCACTGCGCACCAGGAGAATTCCAGCGATATTCTACGCGGTCGCCATAACAGCATTCTCTGGAATGGCACTCGACCTGCTTCTCGATCAGACGTTCTTGCCGTTCAGGAGGCTCCGGATTATCATATCCGGGCAGACCCTATGGGCATCAAATTTGCTCCTCACAATCTTCATCATAGTAGGGTATCTGGCGTGGTACCTTGCCATCATCTACTCGGAGTTCGAGCACCCACCGCGGCGCACATTTCTTGTCGCATTCCTTGCAGGGGGCGCACTGACCGCTGAGATAGAACGGGCAGAGTGGTCCCTGATGATACCTCTGACTCTCGAGATCACCGGATTCGCCATCCTCACTCTTGAGATAGCAAACTACGCGCGCAAGGTCATTCGAAACGTCAAGACTGTGGAGGAGAGAAAGAAGCTCGCAACGTACTTCGTCGGGTTCATCGTATGGATTATGGCAGGACCAGTAGGTGTCGTTGGCGATGTTCTCGACTATCTTGGCACGTGGATAAAGGTCCTGTGGGTCCTCCCATATTCGATAGGTCTGCTCCTGGTGTCGGTCAGCGTGGCACTCAATCCCAGGCTACTGTTCGTCAGCGAGGTCCGGGTCAGAGACTATCTTGTGCTCGACAACGAGGGAACACTCATCTTCACACACCGCTTCGTCGAGGACGAGACATCGACCGACATCGAACTCCTTGGTTCCGCGTTCTCCGGAATCATCTCATTGATGAAAGAGATGCTCTCTGCTGGGAGACCAATCAGCGGCATAGACCATGGAGATGCGAAGGTGATGATTGAGCGCGGACCGCAGACCACACATGTCCTCGTGGCGACACGCGAGACACCGTCGCTTCGCCAGGCACTGCGAAATCTAGTCTTGGAGTTCGAAGCAAACTTCCGCGAGGCTCTGCAGGAAGACAGGTCGCTCACCATAATGTTCGAGCCTTTTAGGGAACGGGTGACCGAGGTCCTTGGGTGAACTGCGGGCTCGGTACAGATATCTGACGGGGATATTTCCTCGACGCTTGACTTGAGGGTAACACGTGTGAGTGGTAACACAATGACATTGAAGTGCAGGTTGTGAGACGATCCGCATGATCGCCCGGAGTGGGCTCTATGCCCACCGACCGCATAGAGAGAGCGCCACCACATACTCACGGGCCGTCCTGTGACGGCCCACTATCTGCTTGCTTCCTCAGCCATCACCCCGTGCTGTGTTCACTGATGTTCACGTTCCCGGCGTTCTCTCTCGGCAATCTCGAACACGTCTTCTCTGGGTCGTGTCATTCTCGCAGGAGACAGCAGCTCGTCGAGCGTCCGCTCGTCCAGCAGGCCCTCCTCAAGGACTATCTCTCTGACAGGACGCCCAGTCTCAAGCGCCTTCTTCGCAATCCGCGAGGCAGCCTTGTAGCCAATGACGGGATTGAGTGCGGTCACAAGGCCGACGCTCCTGTACACAACCTCAAGGCCCTTCGGATTCGGCCCTATGCCCTTGATACATTTCTCCGTCAGGATGGGAATCGCGTTTCGCAGCAGCTTCAAGGCCTGGAAAAAGTTGTAGGCAATTAGCGGCTCGAAAGCGTTGAGTTCCAACTGGCCAGCTTGTGCTGCGAGCGTGATGACATTGTCGTGGCCCATCACCATATACGCACACTGAATCATCATCTCAGGGATGACGGGATTGATCTTGCCCGGCATTATCGAAGACCCCGGCTGAACTGCTGGTAGGACTATCTCGTGAAACCCTCCCACAGGACCACTGGACAGCAGAATGAGATCGTGGCAGATCTTGCTCAGGTTCGCTGCGAGTACTCTCAAAAGACCGGAGGCGTGAACGAACTCGTCGCTGTTCTGAGTGTCATCAATAAGATTCTCAGCCGTCACAAGGTCGTGAATGCCCGTCACCTCACGCAGGTATTTCTGCGCTAGGCGGATATAGTGCGGGTCGGCGTTCAGAGACGTGCCAATGGCCGTTGCGCCTATGTTGTGAGTCTTTAGCACCTCACGTGCAGCACCAATTCGAAGAAGGTCGCGCTTCAGACAACCCGACCAGGCAGCGAACTCCTGCCCGAGCGTTATTGGAACCGCGTCCTGCATCTCGGTGCGACCCAGCTTGAGGACATCCTTGTACTCCTCAGCCTTGTCATCAAGAGCTACTATCAGCTGGCCGAGCACGTCAGAGAGTTCGTCGAGACCATATATGGTGGCAATCTTGATGGCAGTTGGATAGACATCATTGGTGCTCTGGGACATGTTCACGTGGTCGTTGGCGTTGATGGGCGACTGGGAGTTGCGCGGATAGCCAAGTATCTCGTTCGCACGTGATGCTATCACCTCGTTCGCGTTCATATTCGTCGAGGTGCCAGCACCGCCCTGAAAGACATCTACGCAGAACTGGTCGTGGAGCTTTCCCTCGATGATCTCGTCGCAGGCTTGAACAATGGCGTCTGCATAGTCCTCACGAAGGTGACCGAGGTCCTTGTTCGCCAGCGCGCACGCCTTCTTCACCATGGCAAGCGCCTTTACCAGCTTGGTATAGTTACTCAGCGGTACAAGAGAGACGCCAAAGTTCTCCACCGCTCTCAGCGTCTGGACACCCCAATAGGCATCACGGGGGATCTTGCGTGTGCCCAGCAGGTCAGACTCTTCACGATAGTCGCCAGAGTTCTCAGTTGTCGTGTTCATCGCCTCCAAGGCTTGGCTCTAGTAGTGCTACCAATCCGTTTTCAGCATATTGGCTGCAGCCTCGCAACTCGGACTGTGCGACGGCCAGCCTCGGTCTTCCTGCTGACAGCATAGTTTCCGGACTGCTCCCTTCCATAGTGAAACCTGCCAGCCAACAGTCTCGCTTGCGTTACTGAAAGGAAAAAGAAGGGGGAGAGGGGAGGAAAAGCCTCTCACCTCAAGAAGAGTCGCTTCACTATGAGAAGGATGACGACTATGCCCACCGCGCCAGCGGCCATCATGACTCCCGGCGACTGACCTAGAATATCCCCTACACCAGGGAGATGACCACCGCTCTCCTCCGTGGATGAGGTAGTCGTGGTCTCGGTCGTCGTCTCACCCGTTGTACCAGAGTGAGCAAAGGATATTGTGATTGTCTCCGAGACACTCCAATTGCCGCGTGTGTCATTGGCGTAGGCCTTGAAGCTGAGAATCTCACCATCAAGTACGGGACCGAGACTGCGGTAGTAGACCATGTTGGCCTCGTCGTACTCTAGGCTCACGTTCTCCCACGCGCCGCCGTTCCTCGACACCGAGAGAACGACGTACGAGACTCCACTAGGGTCACCGACAGCAAGGTAGGCAGTGACCTCATCCCCGGGAGACACATCGTCCGGAGCGTACCAGATCACTATCTCAGGACCTGTGCTGTCAGCAGCTGCTGTGACGTAGGAGAATGTCTCCGACTCACTCCAGTTGCCAAGGGTGTCATTCGCATACGCCTTGTACATCACCAACGTGCCCTCATCAGTGGTCGGCAGGGTGGACACATAGGCATCGCCCAGTAGCTCGGCCGTCTTGTTGACCCACGTCGAGCCGGCATCAATAGAGTATGACAGTATCACCGTGTCAACTCCATCAGCGTCCACAGCCGTTATGGACACAACGGGTATTTCCTCGTCTGTCGGCTGTTCTGGGTCAATGCTGACTGTGAGAGTCGGACCCGACTCATCGGCCGGTGTGTGACGCACCCAGACCGTGCCAATGCCCTCTGCAGTACCCGATGTGACCACACAAGGGACTGCAACGAGGAGAAAGAGGGATACAAGAATCAACACACTGCGTACCGTAGACTTCATTGCTATCGCCCCTGAACTTACAATGAAATCATTGGCGAGTGTTAGGTTTCAAAGTGGTAGTCCGGGGTCACCCCTATGCGTCTATATGTAAAACTATCGCTGAGACACAATTCGGCTACACACCGCAGACTCTGCGCCAAGCTCCAGTGCGGAGAACAAGGCCGTGTGTCACTGCCACAAGACATTAAGAGGGCATCCTATGGTATTGATGTGAACCGCGATGAATGAAGACTCGACTGCAGATAGGTATCATCACGGTGGTTTCATCGCCAAGACAGACCTCAAGACGCTCAGAGAGGGGGCCAAGAAGGTCCTTGTCACCTTCCGCGAGTTCATTCTCGGAGAGGATGGCTGCCTTATCCCCTTCGACGGTGATCTCAAGATCGGACAGTCACTCGTCTTCCGCGAGGACATAGAACTGCTGCCCGCCGAGGTCATTGCGACCAAGATCGATGAAGACACGTGGTATATATTCGCAGCCACCGAGACCCCCGAGAGTGGCTTTCCGACCACAAGGGACGCGATGAAAGTCGCGGCGGCAGAGGAGAAGAAGGTGAGAATCCTCCACGAGTTTCTGACGGACCACAAGGACGCAGAGGTCAGCCATGTCGACGACTGGATGCCATCGAAGCGGATGGATGCAGCGCGCGTTCTCGCCATAATACGCAGCGTCACCGAGAGGTTCGATCGCTGTTTCGCCGAGGACTGAGGCGCGCCGCGATGGTTGCAACCTAGGAGCAGCAAAGAGGGGACAAATCAGAGACGCGAAGTTTTATAGCAGCCGCTTGGGGGGACTCGGTCGGCGCTAGACCATGCAACGTCTGAAGAGAGTCCTGAGATGGAATGAGCGGTCAGACACCGTCAAGACTGCCATTCTCGCCCTCATTGTGATTGGTGCCACGTTCGGCGGGTACGGCGTCTTCATGGTCGCAATGGGGACCAGCACACCTCTTGTGGTCGTCACCAGTGAGTCGATGGTTCCCACGCTTCAGGTCGGCGACCTGCTCGTGTTGCAGAGGCCAGCCGAGGATCAGATTCACGTGGGAGACATCATTGTCTACAATGCCGACTGGTTCTCCGGAGCGCCAATCGTCCACAGGGTTGTGCGGATACAGGAGATTGGCGGTACCAAGTATTTCTACACCAAGGGGGACAACAACGCGCTGGAGGACCCCTCGCCGTGTACCTACGATGACATACTCGGTGTCGTGATACTCAGAGTACCGTACGTGGGCCAGATCAGCCTCGCTGTCCGTTCTCTACTGAGCACACCCATCGGTGTCGTGACCCTCATTGTTGTGTTCGGGCTGATACTCTTCGGTCCGGAGGTCTTCTGCGGCAGACAGGGAGACAAGCAGGATGGGCAGGAAGGAGTGCCAAACACAGAAGAGAACACAGGGGGACAGGGATAGATCGGGACAGGCCCAGAATCTCTGATCTCGGCCGAACGTCGATGGAGTCATCCAGCATTGGCCGCACCCGAATTTCAGAGAGAAGACGGTGACGTTGAATGGATGCCTCAGAGAACGTAGAGGCTCGCGTCGACGGTAGGCTCTGGCGCCTCTCGCTGCTCACGGTCATCAACAGGTTCGCGAACTCCTTCACCGTCGTCGTCCTGCCCCTCTATGCGTTGGCCATTGGAACAGACGAGGCCTTCTACGGCCTCATGACCTCGGCAGCAGGCTACGTGCAGTCAGGCGTGCTCTTTCCTGCAGGGACCCTCAGTGACAGGAGGGGCAGAGGGCTGGCTCTCCTCGCAGGTGGGCTCATTGGTGGCGTGGCACTGATACTGCTACCATTCGCGACGTCGCCTCTCATCGCGCTGTTGACCTATGCCCTCACGGGTGCAGGCACAGGACTGACCGCATCCTCACTGCGTACGCTAATTGCAGACTACACAGCTAGGGGGTACGACAGGACCAGGTCGTACGGCATTGTTGATACACTTGGGGTCCTCGTTGCAGTCGCTGGGCCCTTCATCGGCGGCTACATACTCGACCCGCGGATGTTTCCGTGGCTCAGCGAGGAGATGTCGAGGTTCGTAGTGGTATTCCTGATAATGGGGGCGTCCAAGGTCGTCGCAGGCTTTCTTGGACTGAGCACCGAGATGTGGCTGAGGAGTCACACCACTCAAGGAGACCCACTACCTCGTGCGTCGATCATTGAGCCTGAGCTCTCAGAGCCGCTGACCGAGGAAGAGCTCCGGCAGAGCCGTGAGATCACTCTACTCTTTGGTCTTGCTCAACTAGTGATGGGCTTCAGTTCGGGGATGGTCGTGCCATATCTCATACCGTGGGTGAATGCAGCCTTCAGGCCTGATCCTTTCGTTCTCGGTATGTTGCCGTCGGTCGCCAACATCTCTCTTGCAACTGGTACCCTGTTCGTTGGGCTCACAAGTGAGAGAGCAGGTAAGATCAAGGTGGTCTTCCTCCTGTATCTCGCGACACCGTTTCTCACAATGGGCCTTGTCTATGCCCCAGCCTTCATCGTCATGGCCGTGTTCTTCATCAGCCGGATGTCAGTCGCAAACATGGTGCGGCCCGCGACAACGTCCCTCTTTATGGAGGGGGTGAGCACCCGCTACAGAGCGAGAGCCTGGGCTGTAACACGACTGATGTGGACCTTCTCAAGACAGACAGGCACTCTTCTCACGGCACTGTTGTTGACGCAGGGACTGTTTGGTGGAATCGTCGGGTTTGGCATCCTCGTCTTTCCCGTTGCGATGATGTTCTATCCGGTGTCTGTGCTACCAATGTGGATTGCAGTGAAACGGATGAGGTCGAGAGCGTAGACGCATCGGCACAACTCTCTTGCGGCCTTTGGCAGGGCAAGCAGTACTGGCGGCGACCGAGCGCGAGCCTGCCACTACGTTCCAGCAAGATTCATTATGTCAGACAGCCACTCCCCCACAGACTCTGTTGTTGGGGTTTTGTGACATGAGAGTACCATCATCGAACCTCGAACTGCTGCCAAGACTCGTTGGTGCGGCCGTGTCCCTGGTCGCCGCGCTGTTGCTACTCCCCTACGGAGATGGTGTCTTTTCTGCACTGATGTTCATTCCTGCTACGGGAGTAGTGTGCCGCAGACGCGGAGAGACTCAAGGAGTCGTTTCCTCGAAAAAGGTCGCCCCAAGGACTCCCGTTGTTGAGGAGTGGACGCCAGAGGTTGAAGTACCTCGCGCGGAACTGGTGGAGCTCCCGATAGAGACCATAGAGGGCATCGGCCCTGTGTACGGCAAGAGACTTCGGGAGGCTGGGATCGCCACTGTTCAGGACCTGCTGGCCTCAAGGCCAGATGACGTTGCAAAGATCTGCGATGTCAGCGAGGATGAGGCACAGCGGTGGATTGCAATGAGCCGGTTCTGTTGGCTGCAGAGCATCTCTGAGGAAGATGCCGAGGCTATTGTCTACGCGGCGGGCATCAGCACCCTGAAGGAGCTGGCCAACGCAGACCCGGAGAGGCTTCTCGCCGATGTCCGGGAGGGCGTCGAGCTTGGCCACGTTCAAGTGCCAGAGGGATACGAGTTCACTCTTGAGATGGTCAAGAAATGGATTGATGAGGCGAAAGACCTCACTGAGGAGTGAGTACAGCGGACGGGACGGGGCGGAATGCCTCGTCCACCAATCTTTCTCAAGTTACTGTTGGTGTGTTCTAGGGTCGGAGTATAGTGCGCATCACAGCAGGGGCAGAGTACCTGTCAGGCGACTCTCCACACCCGACAGCGAAGCCCATAAATAGGGACGCCATCCTCGCCGGAGTCGGTCGTGACGCCGTATCAGCGTCAGATAGATGGTGAATGAATATGAAACGCGATCCAATTGGCTGGATGAGGGTCGAGTACCAGAAACTGGTCGAGCAGAATCTCGACTGGAAGATTCGTGTTCTGCAGGGGCCGAGCACCCCCATTGCGAAAGTTGATGGTGTGGATGTATTGATGCTCTGCACCAACAACTATCTCAACCTGACGAACCATCCCAGGCTCAAGGAGGCCGCCATCAAGGCCATTGAGAAGTACGGTACTGGCAGTGGCTCTGTTCGTGCCATCGCTGGTACGATGGACATCCACGTTGAGCTGGAACGAAGACTGGCGAAGTTCAAGGGTGCCGAGGCCTCGCTGGCCTATAGCGCAGGATTCACCGCGAACGAGGGCCTGATTCCGCAGCTCGTGCGTAAGGGCGATGCAATCGTCTCCGACGAGCTCAATCACGGTTCGATAATTGACGGTGTCAGGCTGACAAAGGCCGACCGGTACGTGTACGACCACTGCGACATGGGATCCCTTGAGCGCGTCCTCAATGAGGCAGAGAAGAAGAACCCCGAGCGAATTCTCATCATCACCGACGGTGTCTTCTCGATGGACGGCGACATTGCACCGCTCGACGAGATTGTCAAGCTCGGACAGGAACACGG
Source organism: Candidatus Thorarchaeota archaeon (assembly GCA_029855935.1). GTDB lineage: Archaea > Asgardarchaeota > Thorarchaeia > Thorarchaeales > Thorarchaeaceae > B65-G9. The sequence continues at coordinate 10,811 of JAGSHN010000006.1, forward strand.
TGCGATGATCTATGTCGACGATGCCCACGGGGAGGCAGTCCTCGGAAAGGGCGGTCGCGGGATAGTCTCTCACTTCGGCCTGTCCCACGACGAGGTCCACATCGAGATGGGCACCTTCTCCAAGGCCTTCGGTGTGATGGGCGGACATGTCTCCGGCAGTCAGGACATGGTCAACTATGCCTACAACAAGAGCCGTTCTTGGTTGCTGAGCGCTTCTCATCCGCCTGCCACGGCTGCAGCGTGCATCGCTGCCATCGATGTGCTCGAGACCGAGCCTGAGCACGTCAAGACGCTCTGGGAGAACAGAGAATACTTCGTAAAGGGCGTCCAAGAGATGGGATATGACACTGGCAGGAGCCAGACACCCATCGTGCCCGTGATCGTCGGCGAGAGCTCCAAGGCTGTCGCCCTGAGCGATGGGCTGTACGGAGAGGGAATCCTCGCACTACCCATTGTGTATCCAATGGTGGCCAAGGACGCAGCCCGCATCCGCAACATCATGAACTCGGGTCTCACGAGAGAGCATCTTGACAGGGCCCTTGACGCCTACGAGAAGGTAGGAAAGAAGCTGGGGCTCATCTAGTAGTGAGTAGTAGACTCAAGAGAGCGGGGAACGCCCATCTGGGTGTTCTCCCATTCTGACTTTTGTCTTCATTGTGCTCTGGGTTGCGCACATCTACTCTGAACAGAGATCTTGCCATCCCACCGCGCAGGAACGCTCCTATGTGACGCATGTGCGAAGCCGCATCCTCTACACCGGGACTACTGTTGACACTTATCTACACATCTGCGGTATCTGGGGGTATGACAGAACATCAGGACATGGCAAGTGTGCTGAGAGAGGCCGCCGAACGCAACACCAGGCTGAGATTCTTCTGCACAAACATGTCAATAATGGCCGAGGGAAGAGTGGCCTATGTCACCGAGGGAATCGTGGCACTCTACCATCGGGACGAAGAGGAGCCCGACGAGTTCCTGCGCCTCAACCAGATAGTGAAGGTGCAGAAGCTCACCGAGCCGAGGTACTAGACCCGCAGGTTGTGGCAGCCGACTATCGTCGCTCAGTGACCGGGACCGATCGGCGTCAACGGGTATGTGCCCCACACAAGCAGGATGTAGAGCATCATCACAAAGACCGCTATCATAGCTACCGACTCGAGAACGTTGACCTTCGCATCATCTGTTATCGTCACTCGCAGAATGGACAGTGACGGGAACGCGAAGACCAAGAGTACGACTGAGAAGAGGTCGATTGGGAGAACTTGGGTGACTCCGAACACAAGCGCCACGATCCCGCTGACTATCAGTGTATATCCGAAAATGACGAAGAAGACCTGCACAATGCCGCCAAAGGCGTTTGACAGAGCGACCTCAATCCTCTCCTTTCGGTGACTGCTGGCCACAATCACGTACTCAGGGGCTCCACCGAACAGGACAAGGAGCAGTGCGGCGTGGATGAAGTTGAGGTGCTGTACCTCTGTTGCCCACTCTGCGAAGCCGGCAAGCGCCTCTCCACCAATCAGCGCCCCAGCGGCGGCAACCAGCAGGGTCAGCGCAAGAGTCTTGGACGACATCCTGTGCTCCGGCACGTGACAGACCATACCCTCGTCAGAGGAGTCCGGCTCACATTTCCCGTAGTACTTTGTTATCCTGTAGAGGTAGGTGATGAAGACAGCCACAAGACAGAGCCCGAACATGATGAGCTCACCGGCATCGAGGCTCTGCGGCAGGACGGGGTTCGCTAGTGAGAAGACAAACAGCATCAGCATAGAGAGTCCCACTGAGAGACTGATGACGGCGCCCATAGCCAGGAGGTCGGAACCGACCCACGTGATGGCATCAGGCAACGTGAAGTTCCCCCGCTCGTCCTTTGGCAGTGCAAGTGTGTACACCGCGAAAACGAGAGAGTTCATGAATATGGTCGCCAGAGCGAGCACCCACGCCATCTCGAACTGGTGCGCCAGCAGTAGAAAGGTCAGGACAGAGAGCTCGGGAATCGTGCTTGCAAGACTGGCATAGATACCTGACACGTAGTCGGTGAGGTTCTTGTTCTGAGATATACCCTCTACAGAGATCACAAAGGCCTCGCTTGCACCAGCAATTACCATCACACCAGCCACAAGGTCGATGACACGCAGAACAGCGACAGGAAAGGCTGAAACGAATGTCTCGACACCCATCACAGCAAACACTACGGCAACGCCAATGACGTAGGACACCTGCCATGTCGCAGGACGCATTCAATCAGCACCCTCGCGGAGGCCCACCGGGAGGCCAGATAAAGATTGGGGACGGGGACTCCAATCCCGCGATTGGCCGTTGGGGAGTTGATACAGAGACGTATCTCTTCGCCGCGGGCGCACAACGGGTACTGACGGGAAGCCTCATTAGTCAAGCCGTTGTCGGGATACGCCGGGCAACACCTATGGTCAACTATCTGAGAGACATTCCGCCCGGTCCGGACCCGCCTCGTGAGATCAACGTCGTCATCGAGATGACGCGGGCCTCGAAGAACAAGTATGAGTACGACACCGAGCTGAACGTGTTCAGGCTGGACAGGGTCCTGTACACATTCGCGCCCTTCGACTATGGATTCATCCCACGAACACTTGACCACGATGGCGACCCCCTAGACGTGGTCCTGTTCATCAACGAACCGACATTCACGTCGTGCCTCGTTCACGCACGTCCGATAGGCATCATGGAGATGGACGATAGTGGAAAGATTGACGACAAGATAATCGCAGTTTCCGTGAAGGACCCCTACTACCGCGACGTCAAGACCCTGATGGATGTCCCTAGAAGCCTGATGGAGGAGCTGAGACACTTCTATGCAACATACAAGATTCAAGAGGGCGCCCACACGGAGGTGCGCAAGTTTAGGGAGCTGAAGGACGCCTACGACTCAATCAACAGATGCATCGAGGACTTCGAGAAGGCCAACAGATAGAGTTGGTTGCGGCCTGGTGACCATTCTCAGAGCACGTAGTCGAGCAGGGTCTCGACGTCCTCCGTCCGTTGCCGCGAGTACTCTACATACGTGGGATTGATGTCAATGCCGATGTAGTGCCGGCCCAGCTTCCTGGCTACCGCAGTTGTGGTCCCGCTCCCAACGAAGGGATCGAGCACCACTCCGTCCGGGGGCGACAGCAACAGAATCAGCTGCGCGACGACAAACTCAGGAAATATCGCGGGATGACCCACGCCCTTGATCGTCTCAACGGGGCATTCGATGACATCCCTCTTGATGTGCTCCCCGCGGATACGGATGATGGTGAAGCCCTTTCGCTCCATCTGTATTGCTCTGCCCCCGCTCTGACCGCCAAAGGCCGGCGCGTGAATGCCACGTATCTTCATCCTGAACCCTGCTATCTCTCCCCGCCGCACCTCATCAATGACCTGCTCCAACTCCCTTCGCGCCTGCGCCTTCTGCTCCTCGGACAGGTCGCTCCGCTCGATCAGTGACAAGTAGCGTGTGCCGAGCCGCCCGCCGTTCTTTGCCCGCTTTCGCAGCAAGCCGTGAAGAGCCATATACGCATCAAGGTTGTAGTAGTACTCATCCGATTTGACAAAGTCAAAGAATGGCTCGGTCGCGCTGACAAGGCGACGCCTGAACTGGCGGGGTGTCGGGTTCATCTTCACCCACGTTATCGTATTGATTAGCCTGACGGGCTGGGACTTGAGAACGGCCGTGGCGAATCGCCACGGGACCAGCAGGAGTGAGCCGTCCATGTATTTGTCGCCAAGGTTGAAGACTATGTGACCATCCTCCGTGAGGATTCGTACGCACTCTGCGAAGACTGAGAGGAGCCGCTCGACATACTCGTCAAGAGAGTCCTCATTGCCAATCGCACCATCGACCCCATAGTCGCGTTGCTGATAGTACGGAGGTGATGTCAGAACAAGATTGACGCTGCGGTCTGGAATTCTCTGCAGCACAGTCAGACTATCACCGACCACGATACTATCCACAGGAAGGTCTTCAGAGTGGTTCACCACTGTCTTGTCCGCCCTACTCTCTGGTGGGCGTCCGTCAAAGACGCGTCACTCATAAGTCATTGCCCCGGGTGGCACTAGAGGGGCAGCCCCACATACAGTATGCTTATGTGTGGTAGGCAGATTAGTCTACTTATGTTACCACATTTCGTCGACAGGGAACGCGAACTTGAGTTCCTTGAGTCAATTTATAGAGAGAGTGGATTCAACCTTGTAGTGCTGTATGGTAGGCGAAGAGTGGGCAAGACAGAGCTGATAAGGAAGTTCATAGAGAAAAAACGCGGCTGCTACGTACTCCTGACCAATGAGAGCGTCAGAGAAAACCTGGGGTACGTCAAGGAGGGACTTGCCAAAGCGCTAGGCAAAGACCACTACAGAATCCTTGAAGTCGACAGCTTCTACCAGTTGTTCAGAGCAGTCGAGTTTGATGAGGACAGAATCATCATCGCACTCGACGAATTCCCCTATCTGCTTGAGCTGAACAGGGGCCTCCTCTCGACCTTTCAGAAGATCGTCGACGAGATACTGAGTAGAACAAACGTGATGTTGATTCTGTGCGGGTCGTCGATGTCGATGATGGAAAACGAGGTCCTTGGGTACCGAAGCCCCCTGTACGGAAGACGAGTCAGGGCCTGGAAGGTTCAGCCTTTCACTTTCGACACGGTATACTCAATCATCGGAGACATCGAAGAGGCCGCCAAGGTCTTTTTCACCTTTGGAAACATACCGTACTACCTGTCATTGTACGACCAACGCACATCGCTCGAGAAAAACATCAGAGAAACAATACTGACAAAGGGTGCACCGCTGTATGACGAGCCCCTCATTCTCCTACGGCAGGAGTTCCGCCAAGCAAGGACGTACCAAGTCATTTTGAAGTACATCTCACTGGGATATAGGTCATTGGGAAAGCTCTGCTCGGCGACCGGGATGGACAGGAGTAATCTGAGCAAGTACCTCTCGACTCTGATTGAGATGGGAATAGTGGAACACGTTCTCCCATTCGGAAGACGCCGCGGAGGAATATACGAGATCTCGGACCCCTTCGTCGACTTCTGGTTCCGGTACGTCGCTCCACATCGCAGTGCCCTTGAGATTGGAGATGTAGACACCGTCTTGGGCGCATTTCGTAGTGACCAAGATAGATACTTCGGCCATAGATTTGAGCGACTCGTGTTAGAATTGCTTGAGAGAAAGACATTTCCCGAGCTGGCGATGTACGGCGAGTTTTCTAGGTGGTGGCACAAGGGCGAAGAGATTGACATTGTCGGTCGTCGTGGTGACTCTCTCCTCTTGTGTGAGTGTAAGTGGGGGCAGAGAGTTGACGGAAAAGAGCTTCTCAACAGGCTGAGGGAAAAGGCCTCCTCTCTGCATTGGGACGAGGAGTTGGAATACGCGCTGTTTGCAAGATCCTTCACGACTCGGCCTGAAGGTGCCCACGTCTACAGCTTCGGGGAGATCGAGGAGAGACTCTCGGCCGCCGCAAAACACGATTGATGCCGTCAGGTCTGCGGACCAGCGGCCCGGCGCATACCAGAATCATTTTCTGCGTAGAGACCAGTGCTCATTGCAGTGTGGGAGAATGTCTGCTGGTACGTGTAGGTCTTTGTCAGGTTCAAGCAGTGTGTGTCTAGTCATCGCAACGACTCTTCTCATCCTGCTAGTTGTCCCCCTATTTGCGCCGCTCATCGTAACTCGGGACCCAAGACCCGTCATTGATGGAAATGCCCCGGCTCAACATATCTCATCGCGTATTGCACACAGAAGCCACTTTGCTGCCCAGTCGGATCCCATTGAGATCGTTGGAAACGAGGACTTCCTGTTGCAGGGCTGGCCCGGCAACGGTACACCCGAGGACCCCTATGTCATCTCAGACCTCACGTTCTATCCTCAAGGTTTTGGCATCCGCGTCATCTCCACAGATGTCCACTTCGTAGTCCGCAACTGTACCTTCGCGGTCGGGGACGTCGGGCCCGCAATGGAGGGAATCGAGCTTGACCACGTTGTCGGAGCAAGGATTGAGAACTGCTCATTCGCAAACATCTGGACCAGCATATCAATTCAGTCCTCTCACAATATCACCATAGAGCAATGTGTTGTCGAGTCGGGTCTCGATGCGGTGACAGTGAAGGCCTCATACGACATCATTGTCACCAACATAGGCGTAAGTTGGGTGATCGGCCGTGGAGTCACATTTGCGTCCTCAAGAGACTGCGAACTGTCGGACTCGTCCTTCGCCTACTGCGACCGTGGCCTCAACCTCGTCGAGAGTACAGACTGCGTCGTCACAGACAATGCCTTCATCGGCTGCCAGATCACCATCACCGGGTCGCCCGACGAGTGGTCGCACACAATCATCGGCAACACCGTCGACTCTGAGCCACTAGGCTACTTCTGGAGACTGCACGACTCTCGGGTTGATGCTCGCGGTTACGGCGCGCTCATTCTCGCTGGGTGCAATAACGTCACAGTGGAGAACGGTGTGTGGTCGGGCAGGGTGACACCCCTGGTACTGGCATACTCAGTAGGGTGTGTTGTGAGGAACATCACTGCCATCCAGTCAGAGACAGCCGTCCTCCTCACAGCGGTCGAGAGAACGAGAGTAGAGGACCTCACGCTCTACGGCAACGCCATCGGGCTCCTTGTCAGGGAGTCGCGTGACGTAGTGGTGTCCAACGTGCGTGGCTACGGCAATAGCCTGTCTGCACTCTCGGTGAGCCTCTCAAGACGCATTACAGTGTCAGAGATCTTGGCATATCACAACAGTGCCCACGGCGTGGAGGTCTGGGGCTGTAACGACACGATCGTTTCCGCGTCTATATCGTACGGCAACTCGTTCAGTGGCGTCTATCTCTACCAAGATGACAACGTCACCGTGAGGGACTGCGCCCTGTACAACAATCGTGACAGGGGACTCACCATAGACCTGTCGACAGACTGCGGCGCCATCAGATGCTACTCCTACCGAAATCGCGATGGGATTGGGGTCATCCGCAGCGCTCGCACTCTTGTTGTGCAGAACGATGTTCACACGAACGTTCACAACGGCATCGAGGTCAGAGGCACCTATTATTGCACGATAGCGGCGAACAACGTCTCGGACAACAAGGGTCTGGGCGTCTCTGTATCCGTGTCGTCGTTCGTCACAGTGGCCGGGAACATCATTGCCTACAACTCGGGGGGCAATGCCAGAGACGATGGCTCCGACAATCAATGGGATGACGGGTACGGTGTCGGAAACCTGTGGTCAGACTACAATGGAACTGCTCCGTATCGTGTGCCAGGAATCGCCGAATCGGTCGACCGGTTCCCAAGGGCGACAGATGCAGACGGCGATGGCCTCTCCGACTGGGAGGAGACAAACGTCTATGGTACGAATCCCGACAGTGCCGACACAGATGGTGATGGTGCCAGTGACAGAGATGAGATTATCCACGGCTTTGACCCGACAAACTCGACAGACGGCGCCCTCTATCACTACGCCCTCGATGCGCTCCTGCTGAGAGCATCTGCAGCTGCTCTCATACTCATTCCGATAGTTGGCCCTCGCCTGCGACGCAGGATCCCGAGCAGGGCGTCAGAGTCACCCGAGGTCGTCACCGACCCGGCTCCGCCAGAGTCCAATCCTCACAATGAATAGACGTTCCATCACGAGGCGGCCGTACTGAGTACCTGAACACAGAGGTCACAACTCGAGCTTCCACGTCGGACCATCCTTAGTGTCCGAGACCACTATGCCCATCTCCTTGAGGCGATGCCGGATCCTGTCAGCCGTAGCCCAGTCCTTTCTGGCTCGGGCCTCCTCACGCACCTCAAGAAGGAGAGTGATCAGACCCTCTATCTGTTGCGATGACTCCTCACCACCGGGCTGTCGGCCGCTCCCGGTCATATCGAGACCGAGGACGCCCAAGACCTCTGCTAGCGTTGCGTAGGCCCGACGTAGCACAGCCGTCTTCTGAGCGTCCTTCGTGTAGGTGTTGACCGCTCTCACAAAGGAGAATATCTCTGCCAGCGCGCCGGGTGTGTTGAAGTCGTCGTCCATCTCTCTCTGGAAACCCTCGACGAGCTTGTCAATGGCCTCAGCAAGTCTATCGTCAGCCTCCGTACGCCCACTGCCTCGCTTCTCCAAGATGGCAATCTTGCCTCTCAGTGTGTCGACAGCATTGCGCAGACGCTCCACTGACTGTGTGGCCTGCTGAAGAGCCTGGGTGTTGTAGTCGAGAGGTTGTCTGTAGTGTCCCGAGACGAGGAACAGGCGCACTGCCTGGTGGTCGAAGTTATCAAGTACCTCTCGGGCAGTCCTGAAGTTGCCGAGCGACTTGCTCATCTTGTCCGATTCGATTGTGAGAAAGCCGTTGTGAAGCCAGTACTTCACTGGTGTCTCGATGTCGTATGCTGCGGACGACTGGGCTATCTCGTTCTCGTGGTGCGGAAAGATGAGGTCCTGTCCCCCGCCATGAATATCGAACGGAAGCCCAAGATAGTAAGCACCCATCACCGAGCACTCAGCGTGCCAACCCGGCCTGCCGCGTCCCCACGGACTCTCCCACGACGGCTCGCCCGGCTTCTCGGCCTTCCAGAGGGCAAAGTCTCGTGGATCGGTCTTCTTCTCATCGACCTCCACTCGCGCGCCAGCAGAGAGCTCGTCGGGCGATATCTTCGAGAGCACACCGTAGTTGGGATGTTCGCTGACGTCGAAATACACATCACCATCCACCACATAGGCCCTACCGTTCTTGATGATCCTCTCAACCATATCGATGATGTCATCAATGTGCTCCGTGGCCCTCGGATTGACCGTTGCAGGCTTGATGTTCAGCTCCTCTGCAATCCTGTAGTATTCGGCGATAAACCTCGCAGCAAGCTCCTGTACTGTTATGCCCTCCTCGTTGGCCCTGTTGATCATCTTGTCATCGACGTCGGTGAAGTTCGTGATGTATGTCACCCTGTAGCCCCGATACTCCAGATATCTGCGGATGGTATCGAAAACGACGAAGGACCTTGCGTTGCCGATGTGAGGATAGTCGTACACAGTTGGGCCACAGACGTACATCCTGACGTGGCCCTCCTCAAGCGGCACAAAGTCTTCTTTCGAACGGGTCAGCGTGTTATAGACTCGTATCATACGGACTACCCGCACTGACACCCCTGTGAGTGCATAAAAAGGCGTCTGCAATTATTGCCTGCAACATAACGACACACACTACGCATCCGACATTCAATGACTCCCTGAGGCCGCATGTCCATCCTGATGGCATTGATTGTCTGACCTAGACCTCCTCAGTCAACCTTATGTGGACGATAACACGAGGGACTCAACGCTGGTGGTATTTGATGAGGATCAAGGCCGTTCTACGTGACAGCGACATTCTGAGCATGACGCCGGGGAGCAGAGAACGAATAGAGGCCACGGCTCGCAAGAATGTCGGCCGGGTCGTCAATATGAACAGCCTGTTGAAGGTGATGGGGCTGAAGTTCTCAGACAGGCTACAGGCAATCAAGGTCATTGAGGATCTCGGGCTCAGCATTTGGCTGGCGAACGAGGGGGATCAGCACGTCATCTTCATCAGCGAGGGAGAGGCCCCCGACGAGCCGGACTTTGTGGGCTATCGCTGGTCGTGAGGGCCCATTGCCGATTGCGGCCGGACTCGGGTAGAGCGGTACCGCCACATTGAAGACAGGAGGCCCGCCACCTATTCTGCGCAATATTGGCCGATATCCTTAAAATCGAACCCGCGGGAAGATGGCTGTGTGAACAGAGCCGGTCTGGCGGAGTAGCTACGCGAGGGACTGCAGATCCCTTCTACAGGGGTGCAAATCCCCTGGCCGGCTCCACTTCTTCTCCCCTCACTCGCCGGTGCTTCAGTGGTAGGCTTATCCTCACAGAGAACTGCATCTAGCGTCTGGACACAGCATCCCCCGTCCACCCTCCAGACAGAGCGGCGCCACCTTCCGCAACAGAGATGTAGAAGGTGACACCGTATTTGCAGAGTGGTGCGACATGGCCGAGCGTGTTCCTGAGATTGCCTTGCGGATCGTGACGGGGCTACACGCTGCGCGGCCCGGGCCTGCTGATGAAGACAGGCAAGAGATGTACACTGCAATGGAGGCAGTACGCATTGCGGCTCTGACCGGTGCCATGAGACAACGGGAGGAGAGGCCGTGTGACAGGCCGCCTCGGGAGTTTGTCCGGTTGTCCCGTATGGCGCAGATGGCCGGAGTGAGAAGTCAGGCCGTCCTCAGTCTTGCGGCACAACTGCTTGGTTCAGTCCCGTTCGCCAAGATTGCAGAGAGAGTGCGGAAACTGTCTCCACGGGAGTTCACCTACCTGCTCGGTACTCTCCATTACTACGGTACGCACATACTGCCACATGGTGATGCGCGTCCCCAGACGCTGAAGGGTCTCGGGTCGTTCTACACGCCTCCGCACGTCGCTGACTTCATTGTGCAGCTCACAATCGCTCCATTGTGGTCACGCCAGGCACCACAGATCATCACGGGTGACCAGGAGGCGCTCCAGCATATTCTCAGCCTGAGAGTGCTGGACCCGGCGTGCGGCCCAGGCGCGTTTCTCGTCTCTGTGCTGGAACAGTTCATCGACTGGCTCAAGTCCCTCTGTGACGAGCCCACCGTTCGAACCCTGGTCGATGAGATGGGCGGAGTCTCTGTCGTCGCAGGCAGGCTTGCGCGCAGGCTATACGGTGTGGACCTTGACTTGGGCGCCCTCGAGGTGGCTGCACAGAGCCTCTCCATTCTGACGAGCCGCAGCGTGACCGCAGACGAGATACTGACCAGGACACTGAGACAGGGTGATGCACTCATCTCAAGGCACGGTCTTGACGGGGAGAGGGACTACAGTCACCTTCTGAGTGATGACGACGACTGGGTTCCCTTTGAATGGCGGGAGGAGTTTCCCGATGTCCTCCGAGATGGCGATGGCTTCGACGTGATCGTGATGAACCCGCCCTACGAGCGTCTGAGGCCGAATGTGGCCGAATTCCTCAGGGAACGCCTGGCCCTACGGCGGGCGACCAGGGGCGGGCCGGAGTTTCGGGAACACCGAGAGAGGCTGTTCAGGCTCGTCCGGTACTTCAGACGGTCGGGCGACTACAGGTTCACAAACAGATACACCATCGACACACACAGGCTGTTCATCGAGCGATCCCTTCGACTACTTAGAAACGGTGGTAGACTGGGCGTTGTCGTGCCGACAAGCATCCTCGGCGACCTCTCGGCCAGGCCGCTCAGGGAGCATCTCCTGCTTGAGAACCGGGTGGAGACCATCATCGAGTTCCCAGAGCGCGCCAGGTTGTTTCCTGATGTCACGCAGGGCGTGACGGTACTCGTGGTGGAGAAGGGAAACACAACAGAGACTCTTGAGGTGTACTGCGGCCTTGAGAACACTAGACAGCACAATGAGGTCCGTCCGCTGCGGCTCTCAGTTGAAGACATATTCAGAGTGACGGGGAAGTCTCTCAAGGTCCCCTGCGTGGCACCGAACTCCTGGGCCACTGTACTGACGATTCACAGACAGCCCCCAATGCGTTCCCTTCACGGCCTGCGAGTCCTGCGTGGCGAGCTCGATCTGACCCTCGATCGCGAGTTCATTACGCGGACGCCCACGGGAACGCCTCTTGTGCGTGGTTCGGCCATCGAAAGGTTCGTACTCCGACCGCCAGACGACGACAAGTCGGAGTGGGTCTTGCTTCAAGACTTCGTCGCCTCGCGCAGCGCCTCGTCTAGGACTAGCGACATCTCCCGCGTTCGAATTGCCTGTCAGCAGGTCTCGAACCGCTCTCAACGCTGGAGGCTCAAGTTCGCTCTCGTTCCGACAGGCTGCGTGCTCGCGAACAGTGTCAACTATGTCACTGTCAGCAACGACAACGAGGCCACGTTGCTCTATCTTCTCGGCGTGCTCAACTCCACTCTCCTGAACTGGAGATTCAAGATGACAAGTACGAACAACCACGTCTCGATTGCTGAGCTTCAAGATCTCCCCCTTGTTCCCCTGGACGGCGGCAAGGACAGAACGAGGGAGCTGGCGCAGAGACTCATTGCCGAGGTGAGGACGCTTCTCTCCGCCCCCGGTAGACCCATCCATACTCTCGATGCCGTTGTGTTTGCACTATACGGCCTGGATGACAGACAAGCGAGGGATGTGCTCGAGTGCGAGGGAGCGACCGAGGAAGAGACAGAAGCGGTGATGAACGAACTGCGCGGCCTCGTCTGAGGCACGGCGTATTGCGCTCGCAATGCAAGGGATGAAAGCCGTCTGCCCTGTGGCCAAGACGGGCCCGTACCATGTACGAGATCAGTCGACAGGCGGCTTACGAGGGAATCCCCCTAAGGAACGAGCGCAGCGACCTGTTGTTCAACCACGTCGCCCCCTCACTCAGCGTTCTCGACCTTGAGATGGTGCGATCAATACCGCCTGGCGGTAACTGGAAAGACATCCCACTCGGCGTGGCAAGACGCTCAGCCCGCGTGATGAGAATCCGTCAACGCGGAGGACGCACCACCTACTATGGGCGTCTACGGCCGGACATGCCGGCGTACACGATAAACACGTACTTCCACAGGCCGGGAAATGGAACGTTCATACACTATGCTCAGGATCGTACGATCTCGTATCGCGAGGCGGCTAGACTTCAGTCATTTCCTGACGACTACGTCTTCGTCGGTCCTCGGAACTCTCTCACCCGGCAGATAGGCAATGCTGTACCGCCGCTGATGGCCTATGCAGTGGGACGCCAGCTTCAAAGGGGTCGGACTGTGGACCTATTCGCGGGAGCAGGCGGTCTGTCGGAGGGGCTCTCGTACGCGGGACACAGCGTGATTGCCGCGTTCGACCACGTCCCAGCAATGTGCACAACCTACGCGTTGAATCATCCGGACACCCAGGTACGCTGCGTCGACCTCGCGACTGAAACGGACTACAGAGGTGTGCTGGAGGCGGTGAACGAGGCGCTGCGTGGTCGCACACTGACGCTGCTCGCGGGCGGTCCACCCTGCCAAGGATTCTCCACTGCGGGCCTATGGGACTCTCGGGACCCGCGAAATCGGCTCATCCGTGTGATGCTACAGGCTGCACAGGATCTGAGTCCGCTGCAGGTCGTCATCGAGAATGTGACTGGTCTGAAGTGGATGCTCGGAGGACAGATACTTGGGATGATCATTGAACGCCTCACCCAGCTCGGCTACCACGTGACATGCGAAACGCTTCGGGCGGAGGAGTACGGTGTTCCTCAACGTCGAAGACGAGTGTTCATAGTGGCCACCGAGTCTCCCGACGGATGGTCAAGGCCAGAGCCGTGCTTTGCGGCGGTCCCGCGCGGAGCCACCTCGGTTCACCACCTCGGCGACGGACACCTCGAACCTCCTGTCACGGTCGAAGAGGCGATTAGTGATCTGCCGGGCCTCGTTGCTGGGGGCGGTGCAGACATAGTAGAGTACAACCGTTCTGCCACGTGGTCAGCGTACCAATGCTACTCGCGTGGCAGCCTCAGCCCCGAACGCTTTCTCAGAATTCGCGGGGGCCTGTGACACTCTGGACAGCTGATCGCAAGGACACGTCTGCCAGATCTGGCGGCCACCTGACCAGACCAATGATCCCGGCAAGGGAAATGCCAGTCCCCCCTAGGCATTGCGGGACCCAATGACGCCGCATTGTCGAGATGTGTTCGTTATGAATAACGATAAATTGGGAGGGGTAGCCACAGCGTTGTTGTCACTGCGGTCACTGAGCATTGGGACGGAGACACTGGCTTGATATCGTATGCAGCCCTCATGGACCTCCAAGGTCCGAAGACACTGGCGGAGCACTCGTTCGTCAAGAGACCTCCCGACCAGTCGTGGATAGACACAACGCTCGAACGCTTCTATGATAGGGTGGCCTCCGATGAGAGGGCGGACTTTGTTGAGGTCGGCGAAGAGCCACCGGAGGCCTGTGTGGCACGGGTAGATAGAACGTCGGTGGTTGTCGTCCTTGGCGATCAGTCAGGACTTGATGAGCACGATCTGCAGGGTGCCAAGGCCCTGCAGAAGGCTGTGAGCTGGCTCGCCGGCGATGGTTCAGTGCGTGCTGTCAGAGACGACTTCAGCACTCTCGTCCGCAGGCACCTTGCACGTCCTGTGACATTCCTCGTCGTGACCCCTGACACGGTGGCAGGAGACAACCTCCCTGCGCGGGCGGTGTTGAATCTTGTCGGCGGGATTGGTCGTCAGACGGAGGAGCCCTTCGACGTTGGGCCCTACAGGGTCACCGTGATCCACAGGACATATGGGAATCTTGGCGTGTTCGTCGGCATTGAGAATCTCACAGGCTGTGCATTCGTGTCGAGCCCAGAGGTCGAGTTCTCGGAATACGATGCTGTCGTGGTCAACGCACGACGGATGGGTCGTGTAGCGACAATGGTCATCCCCTGTTCTGACGACCAGCTGGAGAGAGCGCGCGAGCTTGAGGATCTGCTGGGAGTAGAGCTATGCGACTCAGTATCAGAGAGTCCCACCGAGCTGGTACTGTCGATGATGAGCACAGCAATGCTCACGGACATGCATCCTGACCTGGCAAGAAGGAACTGGGTCATCGATGAGCGTCTCAAGGCCCTGGATGAAGCAGCAGAGGGTGCGCCGCGCGGGGGGCATCAGGCCTTCTTTGTCATCGACAGACTCACCGGCAAGCCCGTCTTCGCGTACTACTATGAGGAACGCCAGAGCCTGATAGAACGGGTGCCGAACATCGTTGCTGCCGTCGCTTCCTTTGCCATGGGGGACCGGTCAGCTGAGAAGACATCTGTAGTCAGGACAGGGCAGTTCAACTACGTGACAATCGAGCATGGTAATCTTGTCTTCACTCTCGTGACGGCACACAGGACGGGGCTAGAAGAACTTCGCGAACGGTTCTCCACCCTCCCAGGTCTGTGGGACGAGGAGGGCCTAGATATCGATAATCCAGTCGCTCCAGACCCCTACGACTCGATTCCATTCACCCTCAAGCTGCTATCTCTGTTGCCGCCAAGGGACCTTCTCCCACGCACAGTCCCCGTCAGGGCCAGAGAACCAGCCTGGGAACGATTTAGAAACGAGCTCGTACGTGAGTTCCTAAAGACACTGTGGGCCAGTATCGACGGGGAGATTGATATCGGCCGGCTCACACAGGCCGCGGGCCTGCAGCTGGCTCTTGGTGGAATACATCTGCTCCACCGGCTGGGCGCTGTGAAACTGAGACTACGACTACGACCCGAGGATGTGCCCATCCTCTCAGGAGCGGTCCCACCGGACGTGCAGGCCGCGTACTCGGAGCTGGACGATATCCTGAGGGAAATGAACGGTACACGGACGCTTGCGCAGATTGCAGAGAGCGTCAACATCGGAATCGATGTGCTCAACACGCTCGTCGTGCAACTCTATGAGCGCGGAGTCATCAGAATCAGGTTCGGTGATTCAGCCCAAAAAGCTTCATAGCCTTGTGCGCGAGCTGACATTACGGTTAGAACGCACACAGAGTAGACATTATTAGGTCATATGGCGGAGCGGACCCCAGAATGATACACAACGTGTTGCTCATCGACAGGAACACTGGAGAGATACTGGCCCGAGTCCGCTTCTGGAAGATCCCGTTCGACGAACATCACGTCAAGGAGTTCCTCATCGGATATGAGGACCTGCTCAATACAGAGGGTCTCGCCAAAGATACCCCAATCTATGTCGGCGAGCACAAGGTGTTCCATCACACTGTCGGCGAGAACATGATACTGATCTTTGCGACTGACGGTCGTGACGAGGACCGCACGATACAGTACAAGGTCCGCGAGAGCGCTGCGCGAATCGAGACCGCACTGCGCGGTAACACAATGAGCTACATACGTGACAATCTCGATGACATCCTTGGCGACCTCGTCTTCACGCACTTCAAGGTGTCCTTCGTGGGCCTTGGTGGCGTAGGCAAGAGCACGCTCCTCAGGCTGCTGTTCGGGAAGGAACCAGCACCCGGTGGCTACGTGCCGACGATAAATGTCGCCGTGGACTCCTCGGAGACAATTCAGTTCGGCACGTTCCTCGTCACCATATGGGACTTCGCCGGACAGGCCGTCTTCCACGACCTCTGGGGATTCTATTTCCAGGGCACCGATGTCATCTTCCTCGTCACAGACAGCAGCTTCAGAAATGTGATGCAGACCAAGACGCTGATGCGGAACATCCGCAAGGAGGCCCCTGCAGTCCCACTGTTCATAATTGCAAACAAGCAGGACCTGCCCGAGTCAATGCGCGCGGACAAGATACAGAGACTCCTCGGTGCGCCCACATTCCCGATGGTGGCCACCGACAAGTCTCGACGGGAGGAGTTCATCAGGTTCATGCTTGAGGTGGCAGCAAAGACCGTTGGAGTTGAGCTGCCAGACCGACCGCTCAGCGAGATGGTGACAGTACGCCGCAGGACAGAGGATGTCTTTCCAGATCAGGCTGCCCCACGACCCCCACAGCAGCGGGGCTTTGAGACCGTGCCCTACGAGGAGCCCTCACCGTCGGCCGGAGTGACACCGGCACAGAAACAACCCGCACAGGGAGAGGAGGCCGGGGTACAGGTAGCCAGTGAGGGTGAGGCTGGTGCTCAGGCCAGACCAACGCCCGTTGGCCCAACAGAGAGGGCGAAACTGCTACATCTCATACTGCTGGTACCACAGCACGGCATACCTCACATCGCGCTTGACCTCAACTACAGTGACGAGCAACCTGTCGAGGGTAACACGGTGGCGTCGCTGATCTCAGCACTTGACTCATTCTCGGGCATCGATGCGGCTGCTGATGGGAGTGGCGCCAAGACCGACGCCCTTGAGACCATCCAGCACGAGGGCAACCTGATAATGGTGGAGAAGTCCCGACACTTCATCCTCGGGCTGACTGTAACCAACAATTCCGAGGAGGAGGAACAGCGGAAAATAATGGCAAGCATTCTAGTGGACCTTGAACAGAAGTATGCCGATGTCTGGGACAGCTGGGATGGGGATGCGTCTGTCTTCGAGCCCGCAGTATTTCAAATCCTGTCGCACTTCCCGCTGTGTGAGGTGGGCTTTGACTACCTCGTGAGGCCTCGTGAGGCCGGAAAGCCGTTGCCCTTCAAGAACCGCGAGGTGGGACGCGCACTGGTCACCGTCCAGAGCGCAGTCGACGGCTCGACGACTGTGGGTGGTCTTGTGCGTTCGATAGATCTCCCGCGCGAGGTCGTCATAGGTAGCCTTCAGATACTTGTCAAGTTCGACTGGATTGACTTTCAAGTGGAGATAGGTCCCAAGACCATTCTGCGCAAGAAGCGTGACGTGGACTCTGAGTTGAGAAAGATCTACGGTGATGCCGTGGTCAAGTTCGTGGACCTGTGCGATGGTACACTCTCGCTTGAGGACGTTGTGCGCAAGATTCCCAATGTGAGTCTGTCGCCAATGAGATTCGTGGCCACGAAGCTGGTACTTGGCGGAATTCTTGAGATTGTCGCCTGACGGCACGTGAGAACTGCTACAGGTCAAACACAAGCCTCTGGGAAGGCGCAGGGATCAACACGCCATCCGGAGCCCCTTGAGCCGGCGTGTGCACCATTATCTTCTTTGCCGTACAGGAGCGGATGAACTCTCCCAATCTTGATGAGGAGGAGTGGGCGCTGAGTCGGGCGTACTCGACGCGACAGAGATGTGGCTCAAAGCCATATAGCAGGTTCCAGCCTGGCGTACGCGGAGCAAGGTACCCGCACAGGATGACAGCCGCCTCGGGATTCTCGCGATGCTCCTCGAAATGCTGTTTTGCTGGTCCCCCGTTGAGCATCCCCCCGCCAGAGACAAGTATGTCCTCCCTCTCCAGCACAACCTTGTTCTTCTTTATCCCCTCCCAGGCGCCACTGAAGCCAGTCATCTTCGTGACCTTCTCCGCAAGGCCTGCGACGATTATGTTCCTCTCGGAAGAGGCACCAATCTGGTCCAGGATGGTCAGCATCTCCTGCGAGCGCCCGACAGCGAATGCTGGGATTATGATCGGACCGTAGTTATTGACTATGTCAGTGACCTGTCCGTAGACACGGACCCTGTCGAAGTCCTCGCGTCCCCAGTACGTTCCGTCAAAGATGATGACATCAGTGTCTGTCGGCAGTGCCGCCCCAGGGAGGATTGCCGACGGATCGAGATTGAAGTCGCCAGTATACAGGATCCTGAAGCCCTCGACGTCTATGACGTACGCCACCGAGCCGGGCACGTGGCTGGCATCTATCGGTGTGACGACAATGCCTCCTCCCACCTCACTGCTCTTGCCGACCTCAAGCTTCACGTGGTTCTTGATGACAGTGTCGATGTTCTTCTTCGTAAAGCGGGATATCAGGTCTCTCCTGTCGGATCTGCGCGGCGGACTGGGTGTGCCGACCGCGAGGGCATCCTCCAGCAGCATCTTCGTTATGGCCGCTGTCAGGCCGGTCGAGCACCATCTGCCATCATACTTGTCGTATAAGATGGGAAGCCCACCGACGTGGTCAAGATGAGCGTGCGAGATGAGGACAGAGTCGACCATGTCGACCTCGGGCTCCCAGCTGGGAATCTGCTGGTTCGCCACAGACAGCCCGAAGTCCAGAAGCACGCCCCCACAATCGGTCTTGATGATAATGCCGCTGTGACCAATCCTGGGCCCTCCAATGAAGAGTATCTCCACCCTCTTGGGTGCAGTGGAGTAGACAATGGCGGGCATCAGCTGCACGCGCATCTTGTCTGGTATCATCTCGAAGACGACGGGGTCAATCGCCTCCGGTGCTGGTGGCTGAGGAAGGTCCTGCAGTCTCACCGGGAGCACGTGACCGTCGTGTGACTTGAAGTCCTCACGGTCGTAGAGATCTCTGACCGCGTCAACCGCCGCCTCGATCGTCATACCGGGAGACAGGACATCCTGCGCCTGCTGGGCCATCTGCTCTCTGAATATCCCGAGTATCTCTCTTGAGATCGCGTCCGGAAGCCACTCTCGCGTCAGGCTGCGGACCTGCTGGTAGGTGCGCCCCTGGAGCGCTTCCTCCAGATATGCTGTGTGTCTCTTCAGCACTGCCACGAACCGCAGGTCCTCATCAGCGAGACAGGAGCTGATGTCAACCCCCATCTCCTCGCAGGGCTCCGCAAGATCCTCCGGCGACCACAGCGGAGCGCCAAGGAATTCAATCCATTCTCTCACGCGAGAGAGCAGCGCACGGCCAGTCAGACCGTCGGCGACTCCAAGCAGGATGACGGCGCGCCTGAGCCAGGTGTCCACGGCAGCACGCGGTAATGACGAATTCAGGGTGAGCCTGTAGGCGTGGCGCATCTCCTCGTCGGTGAACTCGCCCAGCAGAAAGCCGTAGACGATTAGCGAGGCGCCATCGATGTACGTCTTCGTTGTTAGCCCGGACAGAATACCACGGAGTAGACGGACATGCGCATCCTCGGCAACGACCTCCTCGGCGCCCTCAGGCATCTCGCCGTGCTGAGCGAACTTCAGAATGGCGTAGGGCAGTACCACTCCAGACTCGCCCAGCAGACCAGTCTCCCCCTCGACAGCCTTGCCAGCTGACAGCCGCTCGGCGTCGGCAACAGCCTGTCGGAAGCGTTCTGCAACCAGTTCCGAGGAAATTCTGTCCGCAAAGACCATCGTGTCGACAGTCACGGAGTCGTCCGTCATCGCCTCCTCACCTCTCTGCTCTTCTCTACGTTCGCCTTGCCTCCACCGCGTCTGTCGCGGTCGGTGACAATTCTGAATAGTCCCTGCCTACTATCGCGAAGCGACACGTGCCTCGTGACCAAGCCCTCAGAGATGAGCTTTGACAGTGCGTGCCGCACAGTGCGAGCAGGGAGCTTTGTCTCATTGACAATCTCCCTCTGTGTCATCACATCGTGATACTCCAGCACCTTGAGAACCAGTTTCGCACTCGGCGGGAGCGCACGTGCAGCTCCCGAATGCGCACGGACCTTTCTCTGCAGTCGTCCTCTGAGAGCAGCCACGCGTTCCTCCGCAAACTTCACAAAGACAGCATCGTGAGGGGAGCGCCTGACGATGATGGGGCCGCCGTCAGCCCCTACCCGTCGTTGACCGTCGAGCACTATGTCTATGCCGACGGAGCTGCTCAGTTCGCGCAGCTCTACTGTCATGTCATCAGGCAACACAAGGGGTCTGCGCGCAGGGTTGGTGCTGTTGACAGGGATGACAGTCAGGGCGTGAGTGGAGCCTAGGAGAACAGGGCCACCGACGCTCATCGAGTAGGCAGTACTACCGGTAGGCGTTGAGACTATCACGCCGTCGCTACTGTCCCGCCAGAACTCCTCACCGTCAATGACGAGTGTGTAGTGCATTAGTGTTGCACTGCGTCGAGGAAAGATTGCGGCCTCGTTGAGGAGCGGAGGTGTCGTCCGCCGTGTCCCCACTCTGACGACTATCCTTGTGTGCCGCTCCTCGGTCCAGTCGTGATTCAACAGATCCGAGACTACCAGGTCGAAGTTGCGGACATGGACATCGAAGAGGTATCCCTCCTGATCGACAGACGCCACTGGCAGCACTGCGACCTCTCTGCTGCCAAGGTCGAGAAGCGTGCGTAACAGTGTCCTGTCAGAACCAACAATTATGATGACATCGATATTCGCCTTCCGAAGACTGGATCCCTCTTCCTCACGACCGAGCAGTCGCGCCACGGCAGTATCGAGAACGACCTCTGCATTCGCCTCCTCAAGGGCGCCTATGACCTCGAGTAGGTCACTGGTGGCGTTCTCGGTCGTGTCAGCAGTGATGCCCAGTCTCATAGCCCGTCAATCCGTTCTGCCTGGAATCCCTGTGTCAACACCACCCCTCTTAAATCTAGACGACCAGAACACGGCAATTGTTGCCGCGCCCCTCAGCACTCCGCCTTTCTTGCCTGTAGAGACTTCGTTATAACTGCAGGTTGAGTGCCGCGTCGGGGTGCAGTAAGATGCCACAGGAGGAACTCAGCGACCTTCAGCGGCAGGTCCTCGAGCTGAAGCGACAGCGCAATGCGCTGATCCTCGCACACAACTACCAGCGATATGAGGTCCAGCAGATAGCGGACTTCGTTGGCGACTCTCTTCAGCTGGCTCGCAAGTCGGCAGAGGTCTCGGGCTTTGATATGATAGTCTTTGCCGGCGTGAAGTTCATGGCCGAGATGACTGCCATCCTCGCTGAGGGGACTCCCGTCTACATTCCATCGAGGGAGGCACTCTGCCCGCTGGCCGGCTGGATCGGTCCCGCAAAGGTGCGAGCCGCAAAGGAGAGACATCCCGGCGCCCCTGTCGTGGTGTACGTCAACACCACGGCCGCGACAAAGGCAGAATGCGACGCGATCTGTACATCTAGCAACGCGGTTGAGGTCGTGGAATCTCTTGGCGCCGAGACAGTGCTCTTCGGTCCGGACAAGAATCTTGCAGAGTACGTGCGCAGACAGACGGGTGTCAAGGTCATCGACATCGAACCGCTCGGCCACTGCTACGTCCACCAGCAGTTCAAGCTGGAGCACATTGAGAGGATGCGGGCACTTCACCCTGATGCCATAGTGATTGCTCATCCTGAGTGTCCGCCGGAGGTACAGGGTGCAGCGGACATAATCGGGTCGACGGGCAAGATGGTCAAGATAGTCGCTGAGCCGCCTGAGAAGAAGTTCATAATCGCCACCGAGGTGGGCCTCGTAGAGCAATTGCAACACGCCCATCCGGACAAGGTCATTCTACCCGCGTACGAGGGCGCCGTCTGCCGCCAGATGAAGAAGACTACGCTTGAGGGGATACTGCGCGTCCTCAGGGACCTTCCGCCAGAGAATCTCGTGACCGTGCCGGACGAGGTCAAAGATCGTGTACGCGAGGTCATTAATGCAATGAACGCTCTTCACTCCGCGGCAGAGTCCGCAGTCGTTGCTGCCGGAAAATAGACGAACTGCATCATCGCACTGGCTCGATCAGCGCAGGAATTGCTGAGAGTTGCTTCACCACGATGCCTCTGTGACCCGCCCTCCTGAAGTCCTCCTCCGTGAACATTCCCTCAAAAGCAATGAATCTGCAGTAGCCCTTTGCCCTCTCGTAGTCCCTCAGAGAGTCGCCAACAAAGATGACGTCACCGAGGGGGATTCGATGTCTGTCCCTCACATAGTTGAAGTGGTCAGCACCCTTCTCAAAGCCCGGTTCATAGCCCATTATGTCATCGAACAGAGGGACCATATTACGTCGTCGGAAGTACTCCACAATCGTCGGACGGAATGTGGAGGATGACACGAAGAGTCTGATGCCCATCTCCCGGAGTTCGACCACGGTCCTCACCGTGTCGGGAAACAACTCCTGATCATATATCCGCTCGACCTTCAGCCTCTCGAACTCGGCGACCGCCCTCTCGTTGAGCGGATTACCGGGAAAGTTGATCTCAATCTGCTGTTCAAAGGGCAGCCCCGTCGTCATCCGGTAGCGGTCAACGGCCTCACGGTAGTCAATTCCGTAGTACTTCATCATTACTTTGACACCGAGTCGCTCGAGAAAGGGCATACTGTTTGCCAGGGTGCCGTCGAAGTCGAATATTATGGCCTTGCATTGAATCTTGCTGTCCATCAGACCTACCCTTCTTCTCGTATCGTCCACGTCACTGGTGAGGCCACTCGCTCACTCACGCACGGCTTAAGAGGATTTCTCCTGCGACAGATGGAACAGCTTGGCGTCTTGCACTGTCGAACTGCAATGGGAACACTCTGAGGAAGAGGGCCCGTGGACCGTGGCGCAAGAAGACGAATCGCCACGGGGGCTATCGCAGGAGAGAACTTGGCGATACTGATTGCAGATGTCATATCGGCTCAGGAGGAGGACTCTCCGAGTCCAGCTCCTCGATACGACGCAAGATGTTTCTCTCCTGTTCCCTGAACTCGCTCTCCTTAATCCTGCCACGCATGTATTCGAACCTCAGGTCACTGAGGGCCTTGACAAGTCGTTCCCGTTCCCTGTCCCTCTCGTTCCGCCGACCACCGCCCTTTCGTCGTAGTAATGGCATATGTCTCACCCAATGGAACAGCGGTTCATCCATCACCAACTCGAACAATAAGCATTTCGCAAGACAAGGGCCCATATGGAAACGACCAGTGGGTGCTAGGAATGCTCCATCCGCGTTCAGACACCCCTCAACACTGAATCACAGCATTCACTTGTGTCGTCCACCAAGCACAACAGTGAGTTCCGACGTCGTCGAAACGTCTACAGGGGAAGTCTCAAGACTCACATGGTCTAGGCCAGTCCATCCCACTCGGTCGGTTCTGGCGCCGCGCACTACTCGCCCCCACCAGTCTCATTCGGATCCTAGACGACACGGACGTCGTAGATCTCACGTACGCCAGCCGTGCAAGGAGCGACCCTCCGAAACGACCACGTATCCAGTGGGTCGCGAACGTGTTGTCACACCCCGCCATCGGATACGACAACATAGAGGCCCCTCTGGCGAACTCACTCGCAGAGAAGTCCTCCCAGGCACACACGATTCCAAGAACACATTCCCTCTGTGAACAACAGATGCGGCTGGTTTCAATGTCAGAGCAGCCTCCCAAGTCACTGGCCACGTGATACCTTCTACTCCAAAGAGATAGTTCGTGAATGCCCAAGCAGATATTCCCGTATTTCTCTCAGTCGACATTTTCTGCAATTGCTGTACGTCTTCAACGGGCATCATTCCACGAACAATACAAGAACTATCTCATATCTAGTGAACCCGCGCTCGATTTCTCAAAGTACATCAGTGATAGAGCCAAGACAAGCACGCTGTGCTAGACATCTGGTGAGCTGGAGATTGGTTTCTCACGGTTCTCGTGTCTGATGCGATTCGATTGCATGCCTCAACATCTGCGATAGATATCCTATCCCACCACAACTATCAACGGAGTCGACAAGAAGCCCAGGAATAGTGTAGACAGTAGACTATCTGGTATCATTAATGTTCTAATCATGCTCGCTCCGAGCCCGATTGCCTCTGACAGTACTATGGACCATGGTGCTGTTTCAAAGAATCGTCTTCCAATTCCGTAGAACCCGCTCCCATAGCCGAATAGCAGCCAATAGAAGAATGGAAGTAGTACGCAGAATACCCAAACGTACACAAGCGGATCAAACGGATACTGTTGCATCACGTGAACGTATCTCCCGAGCGATTCTCGCGGTCCAGAGTCACCAGGGCGCCATCGGTTAAGCACCGGCCTCAGGGTGACCGCCTTGGCGTGTAGACCGAAAACTGACGGAGTACGTAGCGACACTGCTCTCGCAACAGACTATGTGAGATGGTCTTGTATGTCTTGTCATTCTCTCACGGTCTCTCGCGCCTCTAGGTCTGAATACTCTGCCTCCAGCATATGTACGATTGTCCTTGCCTGAGCTCCCAACTCGTCCTCACGGTCTAGCAGCGACTGCAATACCTCCTCTGCTGTGTCATTGTGTCTACGAGCGGCAAGAAACATACTCTCAAGATGGTCGGTGAACACCTCCGTGTCCACGCCGCGGCCCTTCTCGTACGCGGCGACAATCGGGCTCACGGCGAATCTGTAGAAGGTGTTCCTGTATCCCTTCCCTATATGAACAAGTAGAACATTCAGTATCACGAGAACGCCAGCCGCACCAAGAGTATGCAGAAACAAAGGAGCCCGCTGGAACATATGGTCAAGAAGATACTGGCCAAGATATCCGACAACGAAACCCAGATTCATAGGTAGAGCAACAAGAGTGAGATAGGAGCGGAGGTGGCTACCACACAGGACCTGCCGCAGACGACCAGCATGTCTAGTTGTGTATTCATCACCCCAGAAGACATAGAGGTATCCAGCACCGAACCATCCTGCTATCAGAATCGCCAGCGGCAAGAAGATCACTGTTGTGCCTCCATATACTCTGTGATTGAGACCTCAAGATAGTGTATCCACACAAGCCACATAGAAACCGCGACAAAAAAGTTGAACGCCACACTGACAATTCCCCAGAGAAGTCGGGAACGGTAATTCTCTCTGAATGCATCAAACAAGTTCGAAACGTGCCATAGAATTGGTGTTATGAGTGCAAACAGACCAAGTACTATTGAGCTTGACAGGGCCAGCGACAACCACATTCCCAGCAGTCCGACGACGAAACTGGCAGTAACTGTGCCTGCTTCATAGGCCATTAGAAGTGCCATCAACCAGTGACTTGAGAGTGCCAAATAGCCGACCATGATCGCCAGTTTTGTAGCAGGTTCAACGCTCATTGTTATGTAGGCGTCTACTACGCCCAGACTACCTGGCAATATGACACCCGACCAGTAGAGAGTATTTTGAACAAAACCCTCAACAGCAGTCGCCTCGGCCACATATGCAGCCCACGAGAGTTTCTGTGCCTCTGTCATCTGATCGTCCACCAGCGTGTCAATCTCGCACTCCTCGATTCGAAAAGCAAACAGTAGGTCGACCGAAATGTGCAGAATAGCAGTGCCACCTGCGGGAGTAGTAGCTGTCAACAAGAGATGAGTGCGAGGCCACCAGCCCTCCCACTATGTCACAATCTGCTGAAGCAAGGTCTGAATACTATCCAAGATTGACTGGACAGTTGGCGAAGGTTCGACCTCTACATAGTATCCGTCAACACTTCTGTCATAGGTCACTAGCTCATCCGGGTCCTGCGCGTTCGGGTCGTGTCTGTGCAGGTCTGCGACGACTCTGATGTCATGCGATTGGCATACTTGCGAGGCCGTACGCGAAACATCGGTAGTCCTGAATCACCACGAACTGTCGCCCTGACAAGATCTACCATATGGCGGCAAACAGGGCGACAAGAAGCGTAGCGGCCACAAGCACTATCAACACAAGTACAAAGGGCCCTGACGTGTTGGCTCGGCCTTGAGGTGCACCGGCCATTTCTCTCCCTGGGGGCGGGCTCTGGTCCCCGGGCTGGTGTGATGCTCTGGCACCACCGGGAGGTTGTCGCCGGGGAGGTTCCATCTCTGAACCTCTTCGCCATCTTCGATATGGGCTTGAATAGTACGTCCAGGCCATGAGACCAAATGCCGCTGCAAGATACGAGACGATACCACAGATGATACTGTCGGTCGCGAATGCTGGATTCTCTTCGAACAAACGGTGGCCAAGGAGTACAGGATTGAGCAGCGCCCAGAAGATAATCGAGGCAATGCACACTATGGTGTTGAATGTAGAACAGTACAACTCGTCCAGATAGCGAATGTCAGGACTACTCTGGTCGAACGAGAAGGCTGGTCTGAACTTCTTCCTCGAACTGAGAAAGCGAGCGAGTAACACCCCTCCAAGGAAAGAGAGAGCCCAGAGCATCACCGCATAGGCCTGAAACATAGGGTCCTCAAAGATCAACGCCATCCAGTCATCGCCCCACACCATGCCTCTAGACAGCATATCACTGTATTCAGTCCTGACCATGTCAGATTCAAGTGAGTGAGTCCAGCGATCATCAGAGCAAGTCGTGCTCACTGAGAACTCGATGCACGGTTGCGCCCAACGAGTCTCCTCTCATCGCCAACTCCCGAAGCACAGAGAGAGCCCTTCGTGAGGAGTCCCTCTCAGGGTCACTCTGGATCTTCACGACTAGAGCCTCTAGATGTGCTCTTGGGTCTTCGGCCTCCTTGAGGTCTTGCAGGAGCCAGCGGCGTAGCAACCACGTGTCATCAGTCCTCATGCGCATCCATCGTACCACGTTTGCGGCAAATGTAACACCTCCCGCGCCCCACGAGAGCAAAGTGATGACTGGATGTATGTATGCCTGGGTCAATTGAATCACTAGGTCTATCAGAGCTCCATAGAATATGCAGAAAGTAGTCAAATGCAGAAGAAGGCCCACCCAGAATGAAGAAAAGAGTCTAGTGCCAAGCCGCTGAGCAATCGAATGAAAATGTTTCTGACTACTCGAAAAGTCGAGCAGAAGAACAATGATCCAAACAGTTCCAGACAGAAGAACAAACTCGATGATCTCCATATTACCGCCACCACATCGCCAAGGCACAACTCAATGAGTGCATATGGTATAGAAACTTGATTGAACACGACATAGTAGACTGGTCAAGGTCCAGTCCAGTAGGCTGCAACACTACTGACGACATCATTTTGAAGTCCCTCTGCGTCAATGAGAAGACTCTGTCTTTCTTTTCGGTATGACCATCATCCACCACAATCTTGCAGTCTTCCTGAAGGAGGACTACAAGTACCCGGAACTCTGGTAGCCAGAGGAACTGTTCTATGGAAAAAAGTACACGTTGAACCAGGCTTTTGTAGCACCGATCCGCATATGCATCGCCGCAGAGAATTAGTATCACTGCCCGTTTCGGAACTACAGGATTCCAATGGGCTCATCTGAAGGAGAATCATTTCTTTCTGTGTCATCCTCCATTCCAATAGTGCGTTCGTTGGTCTCGAAAAACAACTTCCACTTCATTCTTGTTCTTACTTCCTCCAGTTTGCTGAGAGAACTAAGCACTCGAACCAGCCCCAATGCAAAAGAGACCATATAGATGTGAAAAATGTGGAAAATCGGGAAGACAAGTCCGAGAGTCACGGTCAAGATATTCTCGATTGATTGGCCTATCAGAGCCCATGCGATTGCATATAGTATTGCCCAGCAGATTGCCCCGGATGAGAAGACCTTGAGGATGGGTCTTTGAAGTTCTGTCTCATACTGTGCCTTATCGGTCGATGAATTCTCTACTATTCTTCTGAGGTCTTCTATTGGACCCCTTAGCTTCCACAATGGAAGTTCTGTGGCACCCAATACAGTGAGTGCAAAGAACAGGTTCTGTACGACAAATTCGATTGTATTCTCCTGAAGCAACATATTTTCCTCCTGCATCTAGTCAATCTGGTACAACAATATCATGATAGTAGTCTATTCTACAAAGTACGTATGCAAGAGATGTCAAAATGAAAAGGATTCTTGCGACACGTAAGACAGGGTTCCACGTGCCCACCTTTGTCATATCGGTGGCAAACAGAGCCAGATCAAATGCCCATCTGATGAAGGTAGTAGGCCATTTCTTGAGGGGGATTAGCAGATTCACTACTAGGGCGGCAAACGTGACAGCATAGAACTCTAAGATTTGATCATGTGAAACTCCCAACGCCAGCGCAGATGTAGCTATCGCTTCTACGGCGGCAAAGAAAGCAAGCGAGAGCCCGGTTGCTACTCCACCCGCTCCAGCACAGGCTACGAGTCCGGCCCCTGACGAGCGAAGTGTATCAAATGTGAACCATGCGAAAAACGCCATGTTTCACAGTTTCAGAATTGAAACTAGACCTGAAAATATCGAGAATACTATGTCCGGCATCGTCAAAGATGAAATCAGGAAATTGAATCAGTCCTCTAGAATATCAACGACTATGCGCAAACTACCCAGAAGATTCATTGCGAACTCGTAGACAACATCCCGTGCCAATCTGAGTAGTTCCACCACTAGCTCAGGCCATCCAATATTGAGGATTCAATCGCATTGACAGTACGCCCAAGAATTGTCAAGTGCAACTTCGGCTGTGGCTTCGTCAGCTTTGCCATTCAACGTTCCGTCAAATGCCACAGGCTCGTTCGGGTGCTGTGCGTTCGGGTCGTGTCTGTTCAGGTCTGCGACGACGCTGATGTCGTGGACCCTCATCTCTACGAGGGGATAGAAGTGGGCCCTACGGAGTTTGGCCCGGTGTTTCGATGTCTCACTCAGACGCAAAATACTCGTCCAGCAGTCCATCGCTAATCATCTCCTCAGCGTCTGCTGCTGCCCGGCATTTGATGGTGGGCCTCCGAATCCAGCAGTAGGCCCATGGAATGAGAATCACAAGAATGCCGACAGCAGCGTAACCTCCTATAGCATAGAAGAACAGAAAGGTCAGAACGTGGCCTGCGAACCTGATGGAGTCCACCACAACGTCATAGGCCAGTTGATGGTTGTTGTAGAGAGACAAACACCACTGTGCAAATCGAGACTCGCTTGCAATCATCTCGACACCATATCTCTCGCGCAGGTATTGTCTCTCCAGTGCACTATGAACGGGACTGCTGAGACAAGTGGACACGACAAGGAGCACTGCGGCAGGAATACCGAACTGTACAATGCCAGTCCCCCAGGCTGCCCAGTAGGTCTCCACAGTATTCCAA
>JAGSHN010000015.1 GCA_029855935.1 Candidatus Thorarchaeota archaeon
ACCATATCTCTCGCGCAGGTATTGTCTCTCCAGTGCACTATGAACGGGACTGCTGAGACAAGTGGACACGACAAGGAGCACTGCGGCAGGAATACCGAACTGTACAATGCCAGTCCCCCAGGCTGCCCAGTAGGTCTCCACAGTATTCCAATACTCTCCCAGCGCATATACAGACCATCGCACGACGTCTTCTAGTACACGTTGTGACCATTGCATAGTCCGTCCCCCTAGTAGTCCCCGTATGTCTTGATCCAGAAGATACTAAGCCCAATCAGTAGCGCCAGAGATATCAGCGATGCCCATGCGAATCTTATTCTGGACCCACTCCACGGAATCCTGCCGCCCAGTTTCCCGACCACCGAGGCCACTTGCTTGGCCAGTTTCCTGCCACCCGATATGTATCTATCGAAAAACAGTCCTCCAACAATGTTTCCAAGAGAAATGGTGAGTACAGAGAGCCAGACGTATCCAGCCATAATTGGATTTGATAGGTTCACAGCATAGAACTGGGCAATGCCGTGGGCAATTCCAGCTGTGACCAGCCAAAGAATGGATCCTGCGGCCAGTGCTGGTAGCGCTTTTGTATAGTCATAGATCATCATAGAGGCGACCATCTCTTCCAGGAACAACGTCATCACCGCGAATAGCACTTTGTCAACCTCCTTGCCCAATAGACCAGTGTAGTACTCAAAACGTTCGTAGGGAATACCAAACTCATCAAGAAACCATTCAATGATGCCAATCTGGAGCACCTCAATTGTGAACAAGAGGTCTATCGCTACGTGAAGTAGTGTCAAAGTTGGTGTGGCCAGAACATAGAGATGGTAAACTGGCCAAGGTAGAGTCCAGTATCCTTTCAAATACTCTGCAGCAACTCTCTGAGAGCTGCTCTCTTGTGTGGCCCGGTTGCTGTTCGTTGCTGCTCCATCGACAGTTCCGTCAAGCGCCACTGGCTCCGGCGGTCTGTGCTGATCCAGGTCTGCGACGACGTTGATGTCGTGGACTCTCATCTCTACGAGGGGATACGAGTAGGCCCTGTAGCCGAGGATGGCGACGTACTTGATGACTCTTGAGGCATTCACCACGTTCGCCAGCGGATAGGACGACGCAGAGCCATCGATGCTGGCAAAGATGGCGCCCTGCGGACTGCCATCGTACTCGTCCCACCAGAGCCGCCCCGTCTTCCTGAAGGAGGAGTTGTTCTCGGGCAGGTACTGGATTCCCTCCTACTCAAGGGTGTACGACCACAATCCGGGGACACCATTGCCACCTAGCATCAGTCACCCCTATGACATCGTCTACTCAGAGGGAGAAGACGGGAACACAATCACCTGGGAGATCTACTCCCCCTGTCCCGAGGAGTATGAGGTGTTCCTCGACGGGGAGCTATTGCTCGCAGGTCGCTGGGGGGAAGCGACACTTGAGATCTCGGTCGACGGCCTCAAGGCAGGCACGCACAATGTCACAATCGTTGCCACGGTGTTCTGTGGAGCGTCCCTGCGAGACACTGTGTTCGTGACCGTCCAACCGGGCCCGACCTCCAGCACAAGTACAACCAAGACCACAACGACAGCCGGTACCTCGACAACGTCCACCACAGTGCCGGGAACGCTCTTGGGTCTCGATATGAGACTCCTCCTTGTCCTTGGTGGCATCATCGGTCTGTTGGCTGTCATTGCCATAGTGCGTTCGCGAAGAAAGTAGGGTGGGGGACCATTTCCTCCACCTTCGCACTGCATCTCGTCGCTCGCCTCAATCCGCCCGGTGGGCAGTCCGCCCCTCACAAGACACTCCAGTGCCCGCCTTGTCAGCGTGAAACTCCGCTCAAGGACCGCTCCGTGGGCATGGTGCTCAGGCGGCCAGGTGAGGCCTTCCTGCTAGAACAGTAAGTTTATATTCCCCGGCCATGGCGCACTGACTTAGACGAGTCTAACTTCTTTAGACTAGGCTAGGACAAGGGGCCGGACATATGGACGACACAGTGGCTGAACGGACCCTACACAGACCGACGACAGAGCCGCAGAAACTCACAGAAGTACCGAAGGGGAGCGAATGCCGTCTTCTCGGAATATCCCCGCACGCATCAGGTGTCATCCACGGTCGGGGCCATCACCGTAGGGGTCGGCACGGGCGCAGAGGGCTCGGTCCGGGGGCGAGACGCCATACGGTGCTGGGCATAACGCACAGAGACAGAGAAATCTTCCGAAGACTGATGGATCTGGGCCTCACGAGGGGATGCACATTCACGGTCGTCGAACCTGGAAAGAGCGGCCCTGCACTGATAGAGGTACGAGGGACGAGGATAGCACTGGGCCACGGCCTCGCCCACAGACTGCTCGTCGAGGTGGTGGGTGAGTCACGGTGAAGATATGTGTTGCACTGATTGGCAATCCGAACGTTGGCAAGTCTGTCATATTCAACAATCTCACTGGTGCCAGACAACACACCGGCAACTGGCCAGGCAAGACTGTTGAAAAGAAAGAGGGGCGATATACCTTCAAGGGACACGAGTTTGAGATAGTGGACCTGCCGGGTGTGTACAGCCTTAGTGCAATGACCGAGGACGAACGCGTGGCTCGTGACTATCTTGTCTACACCAGGCCTGACGTCGTCGTGGACATCCTGAATGCCGCGCAACTGGAGAGGAACCTCTACCTCACGCTGCAACTGATCGAGCTCCAGCTGAACCTCGTAGTCGTTCTCAACATGTACGACGTCGTCGAGGCCAGGGGCGACAAGATAGACGTGCAGAGACTGTCCGAGCTCCTCGGTGCCCCAGTCGTGGTGACCACAGCCACAAAGAAGCTCGGGATGACGGAGCTGAAGGAGGCCATCCTGCAAGCAGTACCCCCACATGTCCTCGCTGGGGGGGCTGACACCGGTGTGCATCCGCCAGGAACACCGAACGGCGGCGACCATCTTCACTATCATCCGGCACACCATCATCACGGACAGTACGAGAGACTCAGACCGCCAGCAATCAAATACAGGACGGAGATAGAGGCGAAGCTGAAGGAGATTGTTGGCTATCTCGAGGAGGGAGAGAGGGACCTTCTCGAACGATTCCCGCCGAGGTGGATCGCGCTTCGTCTCTTGGAGAGGGACCCAGACCTGTTGGCGATGATTGAGAGTCCCGACGTCCTGAGAAAGGTTCTCAGTGTGAGGGTTGCGTCATGAACGCCACAGAGGATGTCGAGCAGATTCTCGACCTGGAGGACCTTGATCAGCAGGTCGTGCTCGCAGAGGAACGCTACCGAGTCATCGGAGAGATAATGTGTCAGGTCTATCAGCCGGGCAGGCAGAAGTGGACCTTCAGCGATATGCTCGATAAGGTCTTCCTCCACAAGTACTTGGGAGTCCCAATCTTTCTGGTGATAATGTGGGCGATGTTCACGTTCACGTTTGAGGCATCAGCAGTATTCACCGTTCTCATCCAGATCTTCTTTGACTGGCTGGCAGTCTACACCTCCCAGATACCAGTCCCGTGGCTTGCTTCACTTGTCACAGATGGGATACTCGGAGGCGTCGGATTCATCCTGACCTTCGCGCCGCCCATCTTCTTTCTCTACCTCGCTATCTCGGTGCTGGAGGACACGGGATACCTGGCGAGAGCCGCCTTTGTCATGGACCGCTGGATGTCAAGGATTGGGCTTCAGGGACGATCATTCATTCCACTGCTCCTCGGCTTCGGCTGCAGTGTCGCGGCTGTGACTGCCTCGCGTACGGTGGAGGGCGAGTCTAATAGATTGACAACGATACTCGTTGCGCCACTGATGTCGTGTTCAGCAAGGCTGCCAGTGTACGTCCTCTTCGCAGGAGTGTTCTTTCCGCAGATAGCCGGGACCGTCATCTTCGGGCTCTATCTGCTCGGCATAGTGATGGCAATACTTGTGGCACTTATACTGAAACGTTTCACATTGACCGGAGAGTCGACGCCACTGGTGATGGAACTTCCGATGTACCAGATGCCCACACTCCACGGCTCCTTCCGGCATATGTGGGAGCGAGGTCTGATGTTTCTGAGGCAGGCAGGAACGTATCTCTTGGCAGGGAGCTTCATCATCTGGGGAATCTCCTCCTTTGGACCAGCGGGCTACGGTGTGGATGTGGAGGACTCGTTTGTCAGCCTCATAGGCCGGGCAGCGGAGCCAATCTTCTCCCACCTAGGCTTCTCGTGGCAGATAGTCGTCGGGCTGGTCTTCGGCCTTCTGGCCAAGGAGGCAGTCATTCAGGCACTCGCAATCATCTACGCAGTGGAGGGGACGTCGGGACTACAGGCGGCCCTTCTGGCCTCGATGACACCTGCATCTGCCCTGGCATTGATGGTCTTCGTGCTTCTGTACGTACCGTGTGTCGGTACAATAGG
This sequence comes from Candidatus Thorarchaeota archaeon, assembly GCA_029855935.1. Lineage (GTDB taxonomy): Archaea > Asgardarchaeota > Thorarchaeia > Thorarchaeales > Thorarchaeaceae > B65-G9. The sequence continues at coordinate 4,367 of JAGSHN010000015.1, forward strand.
CGCCATCCGCAGAGAGACTGGCTCGTGGAGGTGGACGGCATTCTCCGTCACCTACCAGATGGTGCTGGCATACGTGGTCGCAACGGTAGTGTACATCATAGGAGGCGTGTTCCTTGGCTGACGCCGCGCTATGGGAAGAGGTCGAGACGGCACTCCCGCTGACGGTAATCCTGTGTCTCACGTACCTTGTGGCCAGCGCTCCAGAGTTGTTGCAGACGGTCGGAGTACTTGATGAGGGTCCGCTGATGCCGGACGTGATGGATGCCATCATCATGCTCGTGATAGCGGCCGTCTTCGCGACAGGTGCCAAGCATCTCCGCCGGGACGATGGCGCTGGTGTGGCCTTTCTGATGGCCGGCGTCGTCTTGGCCACTATAGTATTCATTCTCCGGGGGATTGTCCTGCTCTCCAATCTGCTCGGAGCCGTACTTGGTCTGGAGGGCTGGCTTGACTGGACGGTCTCACAGGACCTGAGAGTCTCGATGCTTGCGTATGCCGTGGTGGCGATATCGGTCGGCGGTGTCCTATTGGCTGACCGGCTGGGGCGGGGCAGGAGGCCGCAACACGAGGAGGGTGTTTCAGAACGATGATCACGCGAGTCCTTGAGCTGATGACGGAGAGCGGGATGCTGACGAAGAGGCAGCTTGCTGAGCAGACGGGGTTGCAGCCGGAGACGCTCGACGACATCCTCGGGCTGTTGTTATCACGTGGCTTGATACGTGAGTCCGGGTCGTGTCAGATGTCCGAGGCGTGTGCCTCGTGTCCAGTGAGCAGGTCATGCGACATCGAGAGCCCGACAACGAGGACTTTCATACTGACCAAGAGGGGGAAGGAGTTTCTGTCTATGAGGAAACGGCAGGCCCAGAGACAGAGAGCCAGCCGAGCAACAGGGGGTTCGACCGGATGAGTCGAGCAAGACAATCAGAGGCCCATCAGCTGACGGATGCACTGGAGATGTACCTCAAGGCAATCTACGAGATCGAGGCCACAAGGGGAACTGCGACCGTCACCGAGATTGCTGACCGGCTGGCCGTCAAGGCACCAAGCGTGACGGTCGCCCTGCGAAGGCTGTCTGACCTCGGAATGGTCCGCTACGAGAGATACCGATCCGTAAGGCTCACGAAGAGAGGAAAGCGGCTCGCGCGTCAGCTCAACCGGGCGTACCGGGTGTTCAGCGAGCTCTTTGTCCTATTGGGAGTTCCTGAAGAGATTGCCGATGCAGATGCCTGCAGCATAGAACACAATATCCACGACCTGACCCTACGCAAGGCCGAACTGTTCGTCGAGTTTCTCAGAACCGAGCATGGACGCGCACTGCTACGGGCCTTTGAAGACAAGAACGACTGAATTCGTTCCGATGAGCAACCACAGGAGAACGTAAGAGACCACCAAGCACTGCCAATGCCCGACCAGACGCTGTCACTCTGTCCGGACTGTCACGACTGCCGCGGAGCTGGTGATTGAACTATCTCTGGTCTGCCTGAGGCCAGGTCGTGCTGATCCCAACTCTCGTGCAGACATACATACTAGTGAGGATGTGTGTCTCGTCATGGTCTTGACAGCGAAGGTTGGAGGCGCAGAAGAGTTCACATACATACTAGTGAGGATGTGTATGCTGTCCAGCGGTTCACGGACGGAGGCGCAAGGAGGCGGAGAAATGACTTCGATAGACTTATATTCGTTCGGGGGTAATGGCACACCGGGGGAGAAAAGGAGTAGTCTTCAGTGTAGATGGGGTTTTAGCACCGAAAACTTTATATACGCTCCCCCTCCTCTATATAAATGTAGCGGAAAGGCAGGTGTAGGGACATCAGGACCCACGACTTCTCGCGCCACCGGAGCGTCAAGCGATCCGCGAGGACACACACCGTCCCACATCCGTCAGGCCCACAGGTGATGAGAGATGGCAACCAAGAGTGAGAGAACCAAGAGGTCCCGTGACGCGGAGCAGTTCACGTGTCCCGAGTGCGGCGGGCACGAGCTCGTCCAGGACATGGAGAAGGGAGAGAAGATCTGTGCCAGCTGTGGCCTTGTCATAAGCGATCACAGGATTGACACGGGCCCGGAGTGGAGAGCATTCACGAGAGATGAGAAGGATGCCAGGTCACGCACTGGAGCGCCCACAAACTACTCGATCCACGACAAGGGCCTCTCCACGATGATTGACTGGAGGGATCACGACTCTCAGGGACGCAGGTTCTCAGCCAAACGCAGGTCCGAGATCTACAGGATGCGGAAGTGGCAGATCAGGACGCGAGTTCACAGCTCAGTGGACAGGAATCTTGCGCAGGCCATGACGGAGCTCGACCGGCTTGCCTCTCAGCTCGGTCTGTCCAAGAGCATAAAGGAGCTGGCAGCCCTGCTGTACAGGAAGCTCATCGTACGCAGGCTCGCACGCAGCAGGTCTATTGATGCGATGGTTGGAGCAGCCATCTATGCCGCGTGCAGGCTGAGAAGGGCCCCACGCTCACTTGAGGAGATAGCCCGCCACTCCAGAGTCAGCAAGAAGAAGATTGGTCAGCACTACAGGCTCCTGGTCGAGAAGCTCAAGCTGAGGATGCCTATCTCAGATCCTGCAAACTACGTACCTCGCTTCATAACCCAGCTGGGGCTCCCTGGCGAGGTACAGAAGAAGGTTCTTGAGATTCTTGACAAGGCCAAACAGAACAGGAGTCTCGTCACCGGCAGAGATCCCAGGGGCCTCGCAGCCGCAGCCATATACATTGCGTCAATTCTCACTGACCACCGTGTCACGCAGAGAGAGATTGCAATGGCAGCGGGCGTCACTGAGGTAACTGTGCGGAACCGGTACAAGGAGCTCGTACAGAAACTGGGCATCACGATGCTGCCCACATAGAGGGAACAGCGAGGGATGTGACTCCAACTCATCGTCCCTCACTGCCTCTCTCTTCGCTCTTTTTCTCAGCATCAGGCTGCGCCCGGATGTTCTTGGGACGTGGCAATGTTCGGTAGAGCAAGAGTCTCATCTATCCCTCCCGTCATCGCCACTACAACAATAACTGGAGGAGGGACCGTACTCGAGACCAGTTCCAAGTGGCTTGTGATCTCAGTCCCACAGGACAGCCGTCAGACCCGTGTCCCGAGTCGGCCCGCGTACCGTGTCACCGGTTCCTCTCCCGTTCGCGCCTGACAGTCTCGGCGGCTGCAACGACGAAGACCGAGAGACCCACACCAAGGGCCACCATTGGCGCAATGTTGGCGGGGGAGACCGGAGAGGTTGAGAACCTGTCGACGACCAAGCCAAGCCTGCCATCGCCCAGCTCTGCGAAGTAGGCGATGTACGCCACGTCTCCAGAGAGCAAAGAGTTGACCGTCGCCCATCTGGGATTCTCGACTGACAGCCCGAGAGTGATGTTGTCAACGGGTAGCAGATTGGTCGATAGCCGGCTCATCAGGCACTTGGTCCCGTTTCCCGTCGCAACGCCCAAGACTGCGCGGGTCACGCCGTTGTCGTCCCCACTCATTCCAACAACATATGCGCCAGCGCTACCATCGAGGATCTCTCCGCCACCAAATGAGATTGTGCTGTTGACAACTAACTCGCCCGCCGGAGATAGAAGCGACAGGCGGATTGCTCCGCCATCATCACGAACGACGATCACATTCCCATCTGGTCGGCAGGCGGCACTCCGAACCTGAATGCTACGGCTCCAGTCCAGCTCTCCTGACGGCGATATCCTGTACAGCGCAAAGCCCGCGGAGGCGTACACGCTGCCATCGGGGCCGGCGATCAGACTGAGTACAGGCTCCTCTGTCTGTACAGACCACACAAGGCTGCCGTCGGACGAGAGGCGCTCAACGGTCCAGAGGGACTCGCGTCCAACATCCCTCATCACGCCGACAACGAATCCTCCGTCAGGGAGAGCAGCTGCCACCTCGCAATAGGCCAATGCGCCAAGGTCATAGTCCCATCCTCCGGCCAGTGTTCCGTCGGGAGCGTATCGCCACAGACGCAGGATACTCTTGTTGGCGACTGGGTCGTGGATGATGCCAAGGACGTTGGCCGTCCCCGAGTATGAGGAGATGGCAAGGAATCGTGAATCTCCGGTCGCAAGGGTGCGATTCCATTCCAGTGCCAAGGAGCTACCGTACTTGAGAAGGAAGACAGTCGGCTCTGAATCCTCGGTCACGCCCTGGCTTGCAACGTAGAGGCCACGGTCATCGGCCTCCGCCATCCCAATCGATCTCGCTGTAAGCTGAAATGCTCCCCACTTTGTCGACCAAGTCGGATGAATGGTCGGACCGAGCGTGAACGGCGGTTCGGAAACCACATACTCCGCCTCACCGTATATCCTCGTTATCTCCACGGAAACGGACCCATCCCAGGAGGTCTCGTTTTCCCTGAAGTCCGGGTCGGGAGTCAGCCCAACAATGACATCTATCTTGGCCGGCGAGTCCGGACCGCCCTCGCCTCTGGCCGCAGGCGTATTGTCGAAGGCAACGGAGATCTCACTGCTGAAGGCATACCCTCCAAACCTTCCATTGTCAATATCGGGGGGATATGCCCTGCCAATGAGAACCCAGTCCCCTGAGGGGCCTGCAAGCCACATCCGGACATTGAACATAGACCTACCGGGCTCCGTGCTGAAGTCGCCATCCACTGTCACTGCAAGATCCACAGTGAGATACATCAGAGTGGGCGTGTTCTTCTCAGTCCATTCAAACTCGGACAACATATACACGAAGTCGAGAGTCGGTGGCAAGTCTGGGTCCCAGCTTGCGCCCGATCTCCACTGAAGGCTCTCCCCGCTGTGATTCCAACGGAGCTCAACCGTGCCTCCTCCTGAGCCGCCCGGTAGCGGATGATAGAAACCAGAGAAGACACCAGCGGACCCCTCAACGCGAATCTCCGGCTCCTGCGGAAACAACGTCTCGTTGATGATGGCCTCCACAGTCTGGAAAGCGGGTGTTGGCGGACCATCGGTGAGGCCCAGAGCATCCACGTGGATCGGACCAACACCAATTGCCAGCAGAACTCCAAACACAACGACGGCGAATCTGACCCTAGAGCATCTCAAAGCACACTCACCATCTTGTGATAGTCAGTACCGGACGCGCGCGTAGGAACTGACGTGCCAAGAGTAGCCTGTTGTTGCATGCTCTCAGCGACGTAGATGGCTGACTGTACACTCCTCAGCGCGGCCTCCAGTGCAGCTATCCCTCGCTCGCGTCGAACACATAAAAACAGTGTGTCCTGAGCAGCAGAGATATTCCCATTTGCAGGGCCGTCCAGTCCTGCCTTCCAGTGCCAGAGCTTGTGTCGAGGGGTATCGAGTGCTGGGGACTACGATAGAGATGTCTTTCTTCGTCGCACTAGTACGATGGCCACGACGAGAACACCAGCAGCCAGTAGCCCCAGATAGGGGGCGATACCGAGAGGTGCAGCGGGGCCAGCGAAGAAGAGCGCGATGCGGATATCCGAACCTCCGGTGGTCTCGCCAGTGGCCGACATCACTGCCAAGTACCCGTTTCCCCCTCTTGCCAAGCAGGTTCCTGCCCAGCCATCAAGATAGGCGCCTGGCGTCTCTATCGTCCAGTTTCCAACGACACTCAAGTCCGTGTCGAGATGGTAGAGCAGCGACTCATTCAAGCCAAGTGAGTTGACGGTCAACAACATCCAGACGCTGCTGTCACTGTCGTCGAGTATTGCCGCCCGGGGGTAGATCTTCTCATCGGGCGGGATGGCCATTCCGAGTGGTCGAATGTCCATCTCGCGTTCAAGAGCCACTCCTCCATCCTCGTTGATTGTACTAAGCAGCAGTGGCCGTCCCGCTGTTGATACAAGCAGGACACCGCCACCCTGAAGTGAAACGACGTGAGATATCTCCTCTTGATGTTCCCACGCGACAGTCCCGTCGACCGACAGTGCCGTGAGACAGGTCCTGTTGGCAGCGTACAGGAGATTCGATGACAGGTCAGGAACCAATTCACAGCCCGTGAAGACTCCGCTCAGAATCGTAGTTATGCGGTAGCCTCCACCCTCCGTCAGTCGGCTGACGTAGAGGAGAGACGTACCTGATGGGGCCACACTGCGAACGGCAATAGCGAAACCGCCCTCAGGCAACGCGCATACGTCGAGGACCTTTTCGGCACCTCCCAAGTCAGTTTTCGTCTCCCAGTAGCGCACACCGTCGAGGTTCAAGCAGGTGACCATCACATCGGTTGGGGTATGATTCGTGGGAACGTCATGAATTGTTGTGCACACGAGGATGTGATTGCTGCTAACAGCGAGGGGACCGCCCTCACCCTCAAGAGTCAGTGACCACACAGAAACAAGGTTCCAATCCAGGCGGTCAACCAGTGTCCAATACCCACTCGGGTCACTGTACGTCCGGACCACGACAAGGCCATCATCAACTGCCGCAAGGGCAACAGGTCTGTCGAGCACCCCGGGCTGTCCTGTCACGAGCGTGATGTCAGGAGCGAGAGTCGGCTCCGCACAGACTCCCTGACCACAGGGCACAGCATCGCGCCAGGCAGACGCGAGACGTGGGCCAAGATGCCCATTGACGGCCCATGACCACGGTGTCCCACAACAGCCATAGAAGAGGGGCATCTCGATTGTGACAACCAAAACAATGATGACAGGAATGAAGAACAACACGCATCTTCGCAAGAGTGTACCCACCCCGGGCGCGCGCCGTCCCACGCGCGGTAGAACGGAGCACGACGAGGTGGCGACCCGATGCCCAATATATCTTCTTCGGCACGGAATTCAGCGCGGACTGCGCGTCGGCACGTCTAGCAGGAGACGGAACTAGACACTCTCAGTGCGTCGTTCGATGCGGTCCAGCTCCTCAAAGAATGATCTGCAGAGGAAAGCCCTGTACTTGAATCCGCCCCATCCAGAGCGGAGCATCGCACGTTCGACCTCACCAAGGAGTTCATCGCGGGTCATCAGTGTGACAGCATATATCTCCTGCTTGTCGGTGATGTGCAGATCACCGCCAATCGCCTGGGCGAGAAAGACAAGCGAGCGCCACGGGATAGTCGCATCAGAGCATCTGACGAGGAGGTGGACATCAAGCACGAATCTGCGGAGCTCAATGTCCATACCCGTCTCCTCGCGCATCTCCCGTATTGCAGCCTCCTCTACCGACTCGCCGGGGTTGGCCCCTCCAGACGGCGCCCTGAAGATGGGTGTATCTGCATAGTCGTGCTTCTGGATGACGACAAAGCGATTGCCGTGCCGGATGAAACAGGTGATGTCGTGGTGGCGACCCTTCGATGCACTGCGTTTGACCAGCTCGCACTCAAAGTCGAGAAAATCTGCCTCGAACCGAAGGACCTTGGGTCGACCATACCGCTGGATGAGTCGTTCAATCTCCCTCTCTGAGGGGTCGCCTGTCGACATCGTTCGTCACCGCCTCCTCTCAGCAAGCGAGCTCCCAGCAGCCGAAGCGGGTCGGGATCCAGCCCGCGGAGGGGCGCTCACAACTCAACCGTCATCATCGGTTTCGGTCGTCTCCGGCTTGGGTTCCGTGTCTGGCACTGTGACCTCCTCTCCTGCCGGAGAGGCCATCACATCCGCGCCAGTGGGCTCCTCGCCCTCCCGGACCCGACGCGGCCTGAAATACTTGACGCGAACCGTGTCAATGGCCACGACTGCAATCACGACAAGACTCGCCCCGACAGCTATCGTTGGCAATAGGCGGACGACATTAAGGCCCGAGCTGAATCGGAAGAGCTGATAGACGACCTGAATCTCGCCCTGGTCATCGGAGGACGAGTACACAACGGCAACACCATCGGGAGTGACACCGAGTCGGACTGTATACAGTATAGGATTGTTGACAAGCCCCGGGAGGGTCCAGTTGCCGAGAATGTTCAGATCCTTGTCGAGTCTGTAGAGATAGGCCGCACCAAACCAGATTCTTGAGAGCCCCACCACGTAGAACGTGCCATCAGCAGAAGCGGCAAGGCCAGTCAAGTCATTATCATCCCACATATCAGGTGAGATGTCGCTGTACTCTCGAACCACCGCCCTAGATGAGATGGGGGCGCCTGCTCGTGATACGATATCCACATTGTTCCCCCTCTCGGGGCTGGCGAGAACAAGAGGGCCATCAGGAAGGACTATGATGGCCGATGGCAGAGACATCATCTCCCACACCTTGTTGCCCTCACTGTCGAATCGGACTATGTGCGAGTTGCCAACCAGATAGATGTTGTCGTTCTCGTCGACACACATCCTAGTCAGTGCGTCATTCTCATACTGCGCAGTCCATATTGTCTCATTCGTCAGCGAAAGTCTAGTCACCGCGGACCTTGGAAAACTGCCCATCACAGCGGTGACCACGACAATGGAGCCATCAGACAGGGGCGCGGCCGTGATTCTAGAGATCTCTGGGTCAGTTGGCCGTGTCCAGCTGGACTGCTCCTGTCCGTCGCCGTTCCAGATGCTCACAAACAGGGAATCGGCGTAGGCCAAGCTCGCCACGGCACCGACAACAATGACCCGTTGCCCCTGAACGATGACCGAGAATGGAATCATATCACCGTACGTTGTGAGATTGCGTTGCCACACAAGATTGCCCTGAGGACCAACCTTTGCTAGAAAGCCCAACCACTTCCCCGCGACAATGAACGTTGCGCCAGCGATGTAGCACGAGCCGTCGGTCGCATCCACCGTCATCGATGTTATCACGTCGGTGTAGTTCCTCAGCCCGAACTCCACGGTGGCCGCAGGCGTGAGCGTCGGTGACAAATCGTCATCTTCCGTCTGTACCAATGCCTCTCCACGAAACTGGTCAATGATGAACTCGACTCTACCATTCGTGGTCGTGTCAAGACCACGGAACGAGCTTGCCGGGCCCAGGCCCAGCGCGATTGTAATCTCGGGGTTGTCCGCGCTCTTCAGAGCAGCGCCGAAGGTCTCATTGACCTGCACCGCATCCAACGCAATTGTGCGCATTTGAGGTCGGTCAAAGTCGTACGGTGGAGACGACTTGTACACGAGATGCCAGTCCGTCCCACCCGTTATCAGCCACAGGTAGAGATGGTAGTACAACTGCTGGCCAGTGGTACCAGCAAAGTCACCGGTGGCACTAACCGAGAAAGTGAGCTGGAAGTCAACTCTTGTGGGCGTGACACTTTGAGACCACTGAAAGCTCTTCGTGAAGTAGACATAGTCCAGAGCTGGAGGCAGGGGCGAGCCAGCGCCCCATCCCTGATCCCAGTCCAGCTCCTCGCCGGAGTGGTACCAGTGCAGTACAACAATACCATCAGACTCATTCTCAGGGTTGACCATCTGCTGACCACCAAAGTCGCTGCGGCTTCCCTCTCGCACTATATTCACAGTGTCCCGCAGTTCCGGGTCGTCAATCAGTCGGACAATACTTCCTCCCGAGGATCTATGCCCACTCGCCGTCTGGACTGTAGCATTGGCAGGAACGGCCGAAGTGACAAGAAGCAGGAGGACAGCGGACAAGAGAATCTTACTCAACTTCTTGCTCAAGGCGTGCTTTTCCTCCAAACCAACAGGGCATCACAAAACGCCTGTTGGCCCGCCTCCGAATATGGCATTATTATTCTTTCGGACGCAGAAAGGCGGTGATGACTACAGCCTCGAAAGACCAGACAATCCGTGACTCACATAAGAGTATGAGACCAAGTTCTCAATAGCAGTAGCCAAGGAGTGTGTGCTGGAGTGGTAAGGGTCTGCTCTCTGGATATCGAAGTAGTGACGGGAGATATCACAGAACTCGATGTTGACGCCATAGTCAATGCTGCCAACTCAGATCTCTGGATGGGAGCGGGTGTCGCGGGAGCTATCAAACGCAAGGGCGGCACCGAGATTGAGAGGGAGGCAATGTCGAAGGGGCCCATCGAGCCGGGAGAGGCCGTCATCACAGGCGCAGGGAGGCTTAGGGCCCGATACGTGATCCACTGTGCGGGGATGCCACCCGGCCGCCCGGCCACCGTCAACTACGTACGTTCGTCTGTATCACACGCGATGGAGCTGGCCAAGGAGCACGGCGTGAGCGAGATCGCATTCCCGGCCATTGGGGCTGGTGTCGGAGGCCTGTCGGTCAACGAGTCGGCACAGGCGATACTTGAGGGACTGAGGGCCCATTGCGATGACCCAGGCCCCGTGAGGCGGGTCCTTCTTGTGGGATACACAGCGGACTCTGCCAAGGCCCTTGAGAGCGTGCTCACCGACTTTGCTCAGGGAGAGTGACAGATGACGAGACGCGAGTGGCACCTAGGAAGATGCACTGTGGAGCTGCTCACTGGAGATGAGGAGCAGCAGCAAGTGGATCTCCGTGTGTACTCCGAGGTGCCACTGCCTCTGGGCCTCTCGTGGTCGGGGCCGTTTCCGACGATGACCCCAGCGAAACCACTGACTCTCACGGACAGGGGCACGGTTGTGGTCAGAGACGCCGCGGAGAGCGCACCGGACGAGATGAAATGGCCCGACCTGCACCTTGGAGCAGTGGATGTCAAGCGAGAGATCTATAGGACCACCGCTGATGCTCTGCACAGAGCTGAGGAGAGACGGCTCAAGAGGGTGGGCTTCCACACCGCAGGACTTGAGGCCTATCTGTTGCCAGACTGGATGATCGCCGAGGGTATCGTGAGAGCCGTCTACGAATATGGACTGCGGACAGGACCGGAGATCACGGTCGTCATAGTCGTGAGCCGCGGGACTCAGTTCGATGCGTTCGTGTTCACGCTCAACAACGCGCCCCTCACACTGGCAGACGACTGGTGAACATTCCGACAACGTCTCAGCGCTTCAGCCTTCTGCGTGCAGCATCGGCCGACGTGACAAGCGGATCCCACGTGTCGCAGACAGCAGGGGCATAGCAGTTCTCGAAGTCAAAGAAGGCTGCTGCGTCAACGCCGGTCTGTATGCCAAGCGTCACCACATTGATCCTCATCGCTGCATCTTCAGGTCCAACTATCTGTCCGCCCACGAGTCGGCCGTTTGCCTTGTCGTAGTAGGTCTTGACCTTGATCTCTTTCCCGCCACGGTAGTAGGGAGGCCGGGTGAGTCCCCTCACAGAGCCCTTCACAACGGGCACCTCGAAACGCCTCGCCAGTTCATCGGTCAGACCAGTGCTTGCAATCTCAAGGCCGAACAGCCTCGTCACCTTGGCACCCACGATACCGGGAAATCGAACATCCCCGCCTGCTGCGTTGATCCCAGCAACGCGACCCTGTCGGACAGCCACAGTTCCCAGACCGCCCAGCATTGGCCGGCGCGTCACAAACTCGACGTGCTCCGCGCAGTCACCACACGCATAGACACCCTCCAGATTCGTCTGCATCCGGTCATCGACTCTTATGCCGCGTGTCGAACCAATCTCGACCCCGATGCTCTCCGCAAGGCCAGTGACAGGTCGCACTCCCGTGGCAACAATCACAGCATCAGCCGGTATCTCGTCAACCTCACCAGTCTCGCGATTCCTCACCAAGACGGCCGTGGGAGTAGCATCGCCGAGCACCTCCTGCGCGGCGGTATTGGTAAAGAGTCTCACGCCCTCCCTCTGACACTGTTCCTCAACAAGCGCCGCAAGGTCGGGGTCGACCATGGCAAGCAGTATGTGCGGGAGGAACTCCACGACCGTGACATCTAGATCACGCTTGTGAAACGCCTCTGCAGCCTCCATACCAATCAGGCCACCGCCGATGATGACAATTCTCTCTGCGCGCTCAGCCTCAACAGCCAATGCCCTGGCGTCCTCGATTGTCCTCAGACCGTAGACGCGTCCCTTGTCAAGTCCCTTGATTGGCGGGTCGGCGTTCCTTGCACCCGTCGCAAAGATCAGCGCATCATACTGATACTCGCCCCCGCCATCTGATCCCTCGAACTCAAGCATCCGAGATGAGTGGTCAATCCTCGTCACGCGTGTGCCGAGATGAGCCTGTATCTTCAAGGACGCCCAGTTCTCAGGCGGAGTGAGTATCAGGTCGTCCAACGTTTCGACCTCACCTGAGATCGTGTACGGGAGCCCACATCTTGAGTACTGTGAGTAGGGCTCCTCATTGAATATGGAGATCTCGACCTTTCTGTCGAACTTCCGTGCCTGCAGTGCGGCCGTTGCGCCTGCGGCCCCACAGCCTATAATGGCGATGCGCTCTGCCATCTGCCTTCAACGCTCCTGCTTCTGCCGTAGTCCTGCCCGACAGTCGCAACCTTGAGCCGACGTGGGGGGAACTTCAATCTTTGGATTGGAGAACGCGCTGTCGGGGAAGCCATAGCCCGGTTCGGATACTTTATCTTGAGGGTCAGGTAGGGCCATTGGATGTGAAGACACGATGGATGCAGAATCAGTGGTGCATCACTGCATAGAATTCGGACGCTCAATAGGGGCGACCTATGTGGAGGCCCGCCTCGAACGGAGAGTCGCTCGTGGACTCGCGTTCAGGAACGGAGAGCTCATCTCCGGTGGGCGCAGTCCGACAGAGGGTATCGGTGTGAGGCTACTTGTCGATGGCAACGCTGGCTTTGCCTCCTTCGATCGGATGAGTCGTGAGCTTGCCGAGGAGGCGGTCAGGGCGGCCTTCAAGATGGCCAAGAACGCACATCGTAGAGATCCCATCGACCTTGGAGAGCCTGTGTCCAACCGTGCAAGCTGGTCAATGGATGTCAAGACCAGCCTCAGCAAGATAGACCTTGATACAATGATTGACACAGCCAAGGAGCTGAATGCGCAGCTGAACGGTCTTGCTCAGTACACTGTCATGATCAATCCGACCATCACCGACAAATACCTAGTGACGAGCGAGGGCACGGAGGTCCGCGGGCATCTTGAACATCTCTTTATTCACCTTCTTCTCACCGCAAAGGGGGAGCACGGCTCGGAACAGAGTTTCATAGACAGAACGCTGGCGGGAGGATGGGAACGCATCAGAGAGGAGAGGCTGATGGAGAGGACGAAGGATGATGCGATTCGTCTGCAACGGGCAGCTGATGATGCGACCGCTGTCAAAGATCTATTGGACCGGCCAGTGGATGTCATTGTCGGCCCGCAGATTGCAGGGATCATCGCTCACGAGAATGTTGGTCATCCCAGCGAGGGCGACAGGATAATGGGGCGTGAGGGAGCACAGGCGGGAGAGAGTTTCTGGCGCGACATCAGGATCGGCGAGACACGGATTGGCAGCGAGGCCGTCACAGTCCTGGAGGACCCGACGGTACCGAACACCAGTGGGTTCTATCTGTACGACGACGAGGGCGTGAGGGCGAGGAGACGCGTGCTCATCAAGAACGGTGTGGCCAACGAGCCACTGCTCAACCGCGAGTTCGGAACACGATTTGGGATGGGGTCGAACGGCGCAGCACGCGCTTCAGGCTATGACAGGGAGCCGATAGTGAGGATGGCAAACACCTTCTTTGAGCCCGGGGACTATTCCTTCGAGGAGCTTGTCGAGGACATCAAGCTGGGCGTGTATATGCGGACCTTCCAAGAGTGGAACATCGATGACCGGAGATATCAGTCCAAGTACACTGGTTCTGAGGCCTACCTTGTGAAGGATGGCGAACTGACCGAGACGTTGGTTCGGCAACCAGTTCTTGAGACCACCAGTGTTGGACTGCTCAGTGCTGCGGACGCTGTCTCAAGGGAGTTCAAACTCGATTTTGCAGGAACCTGCGGAAAGGGTGACCCGATGCAGGGTGTGCCTGTGTTTGCAGGAGGAGGTCACATACGATTCAGAGGCATCAGACTCGGAGGTGTGGGATAGAATGGATAATCACGACGACATCAGATCCCTTGTCGGATTTGCCGTGGACTATGCGCGCGACAAGGTGGACGGCATTATTGTTCGGGGTGCTGTCAGAAGAAACTCTCAGATCAGATTCTCAAGCAACTCCATTGATGTTGCCAAGCGCTGGGAGGAGCTCAACATCGAGATGTTCATCATCACTGATGGGGCAAAGACTGCACACGTCGAACTGTCAGCAACAACCACAGACCAAGTCAAGGAGATGGTTGATGACACCATCGAGTTCCTCCGGCGGATGCCTGAGTCGATGTTCTTCGCAGGAGTCGAGGAGAGGATCCTTGATCACAAGACTCCCAAAGACGTTCGCGATCCAAAGATCGAGGACTTTGCAGAGATTGCCCCTGAGATCGTGAATGCTGCGGTTGATGCCGCTCTTGAAGAGGGCGCCAAGCGTGTTGCGGGTGCGCTGAAGTTCGGCAGTGAGTGGTACTATCAGCTGTCATCGTATGGTCCTGAGGGCGAGACTGAGTCGACGGCCTACGACTTCAACGTAAGAGCATTTCAGGAGGAGCTCGACTACTCGGGCCAGGGGCTCAGTGCTGGGACCGTGCCATCGAGAGCCGAGAGCGAGATGGTCAAGGCTGGTGCCAAGGCCGGTCGACTCTCCAAGCAGGCGATAGGTGCTGTGCAGGGAGAGCCAGGAGTCTATGACCTTGTCCTCAGCCCGACAGTCGCAGCGAACGTGCTCGGATTTGTCCCTCAGAGTGCGAACCCCTTCTTGGTCCTCATCGGTATGTCCCCGCTTGCTGACCGTATGGGACAGCAGATAGGACCCGAAGGCGTGACAGTCTGGGACGACCCGTTGTTTCCGGGTGGGCTGGCCAGCCGGGGCTTCGACTTTGAGGGGACTCCATCGAAACGGACAACCATCGTGGAGAACGGCGTACTCAGGTCGTTCATCCACAATACGTCGACGGCAAGGATGTACGAAACAGAGTCCACGGGAAGCTCTAACCTGCTCTCGATCGGACAAGGGCTCAAGCTCCTTCTTCCAACACCGTCGAACATAGTCTTTAGCAATGGCGACCACACACTTGACGAACTTCTGGAGAGCGACCGCCGGACAATCTATGTCACATCCAATTGGTACACCAGATACCAGAACTATCAGACTGGTGATTTCTCCACGATCCCGCGCGATGTGACTTTGCTCATCGAGCGTGGAGAAATGAGGCCCATCAAGAACATCAGGATAAGCGACAATGTGATGCGAATGTTCGCAAACATCGATGCCGTGGGCAACGATCGTGTTCAGGTGTACTGGTGGGAAGTGGAAACACCCACCTTTGTCCCCTCGATGAGAGTCAGGGACTGTAGAATCACGGCTGCCACCCAGTGACATTCAGAACGGGTCGACCCAAGTGGAGCGTCAGGGGGCACTCAAGCCCCCCGACACCTCAATATCATGTCAGTCTTGTGAGGTGATAAGTGAAAGTGGGAGAGTCTACTCATCGTCAGATGGGGTCTTCTCCTCGGGGGGCTGACTCTCCCCAGCGTCGGACGTATCGGTCGCTTCCTCCTCGGGCTCGGTCGCTTCAGACTCGGTCGACTCGGTCTCGGTGACACGTTCATCAACCTGTCCCGGTGACTCGGCCTCGCCCTCCTCTTCTGCGCTGGGGGCCTCACCAGTGGGTCCGCCCTCTGACACCCGCCCTCCCTCTGAC
>JAGSHN010000031.1 GCA_029855935.1 Candidatus Thorarchaeota archaeon
CAGCCTTCTCCTCAGTCTCAGCCTTCTTCTTGCGAGTGGTCTTCTTCTTTGCCGGCTTCTCCTCGGCCTTCTCCTCAGTCTCAGCCTTCTTCTTGCGGGTGGTCTTCTTCTTTGCCGGCTTCTCCTCAGCCTTCTCCTCGGCCTCGGTCTTCTTCTTGCGGGTGGTCTTCTTCTTTGCCGGCTTCTCCTCGGCCTCGGTCTTCTTCTTGCGGGTGGTCTTCTTCTTCACGCGGACGGTCTCTGAGGCCCTCGATTTCAAAAGATCTCCTACCTCGGCCAGCACAGGTCTCTCAGGCACCTTCCTTGCAACCTGCTCTATGCGGTCTGAGAGCATGATGGGTAGTCCCACGTCCTCCTGATTGTACTCGGACGGGTTCGTGTAGGCAACGAAGCCGCTCTCGCGGATGTAGGGCACGATGACACCCTGCGCCTCCCTCTCACGGAGTATCCGACGCGCAACGCTCAGTCGTATTCCGAATCGGTTTGCGATGTCGTACACAGTCACGGACTTTGCCTTGGAAACGTATTTGTCAATCTCCTCCATCGTCTCCTCTTTGGGAAAGGCCTCGCGAATGATCTTCTCGCGAGCAGCGGCCGATCTTCCCCACTTCTTTTTGCTCACTGTCAGATGACTCTCCTAGTCTTTCTTGTTCGGGGTCAGCGCAACCTCTGGAACTCGACTTTTAAAGATGCTGTCATGACAAATAGACGACTGAAGATGAGGACAGTACGTATGCTGGCACAGGCCCGGGAGGTCCTAGAGAACCTACTGCGATATGCCTTCGACGGACAACACGCCCAGCTCAGGATGATGAGGACAAAGGGGACGCTCGCCAGCGTTGCGTGGAAACCTCGCGAGGAGGACCCGGACATTCGAGTGAGGATCAGTCGTGTGGTGCTGGGCTGGCCTGAGCCCGCGCTCATTGGACTTCTTGGCCACGAACTCTGTCACCCCATTGCTGGTGTGGATGATCCACAACCCGAACACAATGCCGACGTAGAGTGTGTGGAGCGTGGCCTGGGAGCATATCTGGCGCTGGAGAGGGCCTACACAGGGAGGTATCACGACCAGCGTCCACGAGGGAGAGGGCGTGATAGGTACTTGGGGTATGCCTCAATCAGAGCAATGCTTGATGGACGTGACATCAATAGCCTCGATCGATTGCTTCGGGACTCGGGAGTAGTCCCTCACCTCGCAGCGGCACACCCTGCCCAAGAAACTGTTGTGACCGTGACCACCATCGACGGTCAGGTCATCATCGAGGATCGCACTGGCCCACTGCCAATACATACGTTTCCCGTGACTCGCCCGGAATAGGAACAGTGTGAGTGGGCATCATTCGGGACCGGGGGCAAGTCAACGCTCTCCCTTGCCGGACTCATCCTCGTCCGTCCTCGGCTCTATCACAAGCTTCTGCTCCGCCCAGACCCTCGATTTCGGAGGGATGTCGCGGTCGATGACGCAGCCAGGAGTGATTATCGAGTCGGTGCCAATACGTGTTGCGGGATAGACAGATGTGTTGACACCTATGACGACACGGTCACCCACGATTGCTCCAAACTTTCTCATCGGTATCTGTACGCGGATGTCCTCATATTGCAAGTACAGAGGCTTGTTATCCGGACGCCAGTTCCACATCTGGGCGCCTGCCTCGATGCAGGTATCGGCACCAATCAGTGAGTCGGCAAGATACGTCATCCGACCCACGTTGACACGGTCGAAGATCATCGAGTTGCGAATCTCGACAGCATACCCGAGATGCACACCGTCACACAGACAGGCGTAGTCTCGGACCAGAGAGTTGTTCCCTATGTACACGCCCTTACCAATGTAGACTGGACCACGAATTGTAGTACCTGGTCGGACAACACTCTCTTCACCGATGTACACAGGGCCCTCAAGGACGACATTCTTGTGAATCTCGGCTGACTCCGCGATGAAGGTCCCTCGGCCACGAAGCATCTTGTCCATCACAACACGATTGGCCTTCAGGATGTCCCAAGGCCACGTGAACTCAGCCCACTCGCGCTCCCAGACGGTGGCGGCAATCTTCTTCCCCGATGATATCATCGACTCGATTGCGCGCTCCATAGTCTCCTCTCTCTGAAGAACGTCGAAGATCTCAGTCGTGAAGACGGTGACGCCGCCGACAGCATAGTTGCTCACATACCTGTCCGGGCCGCCTTTCTCGACAAGCTTCTCCACAATGCCGTTCGGACCAATCCTGACCGTCCCAAATTGCTCGGGATTGGAGACAAGTGTGACGAGCATAGTGACATCTGCATCCATCAATCCGTGATTGGCAATGGTCCGCGACACCATCTCGGGCTCTACAAGGACATCACCATTGACGAGGAGGAACTCGTTCTCGTCCTCTAGCTCGTCACGAGCCGTCAACATAGCGTGTTCGACGCCTCGTTGTTCCCTCTGGTAGACATAGCGGATTCTGACACCCAGATCTTCGCCCTGCTGAAATCTCTCTGTGATCTCATCACGACCGTGGCCGACTACGATGACAATGTCTTTGATGCCATTGTCACGGAGGCTCTCGAGAATGTACTGCAGGACGGGGCGACCAGCGATCATCAGCATCGACTTCGAACGGTCGGTTGTGAGCGGACTCAGCCGGGCGCCCTTCCCGGCCGTTAGAACAAGGGCCTTCATCATCACTCAGATAATCAGCCGGCGTGCACGGCAATAAAGTTAGCTCTTTGCACAAACTGCGGGCGCGTCCAATACGATAGTACAGATGCTACACGGGTTCACTCGCCGCGACTGGCGGGACCATGGAGGGGGCGGCCCAGACCTCAAGAGGGCGGACGCAGAGAGAAATAGAGCCGCTGCTTCCCTGCACCAACGTTCTTTGTCTTGCCAACAACAATTGACCCGATCTCGCGCGTGTTTGCCACGTGTGTCCCAGCACAGGCCGCGTAGTCGTAGTCATCGATGATGACCAGCCTGAATTCCTCCACAGACTTCGGTACCATCTCAAGGTACCGTGTCTGATAGCCCTTCTCCTGAAGCAGTGCTATGGCCTCTGCACGTGGTATGAACTCAATCTTCACGTCCATGCCACGGGCAAGTATGCTGCTGACCTGAGTCTCAATCTCACGCTTTAGCTCGTCGGTGAAGTGATCAATCGGTCTGAAGTCCGCGCGACTCTTTCCGGGATGAATCATATTGCCGACTGTCTCTAGACCGTGAACAGTCTGTAGGTACCTTGACAGAACATGCTGTGCGGTATGAAAGCGCATACACTCGTACCGCCAGTCCCAGTTCAAGACGCCGTGGACGCTCGCGCCAGCTGAGAAGGGGGGTGCAGACTCCAAGATATGGCGGACCTCACCCCCACTCTTCCGGGTGTCAACAACCCGCACTGTGTGCTCGCCGTCCGAGAGGACTCCTCTGTCCCCACTCTGTCCGCCGCCCTCGGGATAGAAGGCAGTCCTGTCGAGCACCACGAAGTCTGGCCCAACACCCGTGACTGTGGCATCAAACTCTCGAATGTAGTTGTCCCTCATATGGAGAAGCTCTGTCATGACCATCACAACTCCCTGCTCTCAGTCAATGGCCCCCAGACGGTGTCGCCTCCATTCCTCCACTGCTATGTTCTGAGCCTTCCTGACCTCGTCAGGCTGTAGTTTCGTGCGTAGAGCCTCAGAGGCTGCCTCGATCAGGCTTCGTACTCCCGCCTCGGTCTCCTCGACTGCCACACCCGACACGACAGCCTCAACGACATCTTCAGGCAGTCCTCGCTCACGGAGAAAGCGTGCTAAGGGCGTCTGAGAGAGAGGCACGTGGCCAGAGGCCATTGAGGGCTCAAGTCCAATGGCACGAATCCTGCTCTCGAACAAAGTGGTCACAATCTCTTGGCGATCTCGGACCTCAAGCTGCGGCGGCGGCTTTCCCTTCTCGAAGGCCTTCATCAGTCTCTTGACCTGTTTCAATGCGGGATGACCCTTCTTCTTCCTCCGCCCAAAGAATGACATTGCTGCAGTGTCACCGCCGGTTTCAAATCTTACGATTCTCAGAGACGATAGATGCCCCGAGACCGTCCCTCTCTGAACACGGGCAAAACAGCAACTTTAAGGTTTTGTGTGAGTTGCGCGAGAGAGAATGAGGAAGTGACGCAGAATGAGCAATCCGGAGAGGCGCGTTCTGGAAGACCTCGCGGCTGGCCGGCTGACTGTAGATGAGGCAAGGGAACGTCTTCGTAACTTGTCACTCAGACGTGTCGGCGAGATTGCGCTCATTGATGTGGAGCGCCAGAGACGGAGCGGCCTGCCGGAAGTCATCTACGGTCTGAAGAAGACTGCGGACGACCTTGTGCAGATAGCATCGTCAATGCTTGAGAGCAGTGGCTTTGCCCTGGTGACGAGAATCAACAGGGAGAAGCTCGCACGAATTGTAGCGGCTTTCCCAGACGATGTTGTGCAGACGTGGGAGTATAATGACCATAACACCGTGCTCATTCACAGAACCGACTGGAGGCCAGAATCGTGCAGCGAGAGGATTGCAGTCCTCACAGCAGGTACATCCGACATTCCCTATGCCAATGAGACGCTCGCCATATCCAAGGTGATGGGCGTGGAGACTGTGAGGTTCTTTGACGTCGGTGTGGCGGGCATTCACAGACTGATCGATCCTCTGCGTACCATCGCGGAGAGCAATGTGGCGGCGGTTGTGGTCTTTGCAGGAATGGAGGGTGCTCTGCCGACGATAGTCGCGTCCCTTGTCGACGTGCCAGTCATCGGCGTCCCTGTGCCGACGGGATATGGCCTTGGCGGAGACGGGGTGGCGGCGCTGATGGCCATGCTCCAGTCTTGTGCCCCAGGACTCAGCGTTGTCAACATAGGCAATGGTGTAGGGGCTGGTGCAGTGGCCTGTCTGATAGCAAGAGTGTGCGCGTCACGTAGAGAGGCCTAGCGCCGTTTAGGCACTCAGGGCTCGTGCGCGCGGGTCCCCTTTGGAATCTGATCTGCGACTCTGACATAGACCTTGGTGGCGGTGACAAGGTCATCGATAGACACGAACTCGTTCGGCTGATGAGCCTGTTCAATCGACCCTGGCCCACATATGACATTGATTATGCCAATCTTTGGTTGAAGCACGGAGCAGTCCGTGCCGTACGGAGCCGCACAAAGACCGGGCGAACGTCCGATGATGCTCTTGACAGCCTGCGACGCGACCTGTACTATTGGTGAGTCGAGAGGGGTGATGACGGCGGGCTTGCCGTGGACATACTCCACGCGCACGGTGTCGCCAAGACCCGCATCGCTCAGACGCGCTCTCATCTCGCTCAGCACACCGTCAAGGGTCTGTCCTCGTACAAGACGCATGTCCACCTCGGCCTCGCATCTGTCAGGTACCACATTGATCTTGACCCCGCCCCGAATCCGGCCGACGTTCACGGTGGGGGAGCCCATCAGCTCACTGGGCTCGTAGGAGTATCTCTCCCCTGTGAGAACACGTAGAGCGGCTATGCAGAGCTCAATCGCATTGACGCCCTCTTCGGGGCGGGAGGCATGGGCAGCACGACCCACAGCCACCACACGCGTCCACAGCATGCCCTTCTCCCCGACGAACACGTCAAGATCCGTAGGCTCGGCGCACACGCCAAACTGCACGCCGGATAGAACACCACTCTTGGCCACCTCCTCGGCACCAGAACATCCACTCTCCTCATCGGCTGTGGCAAGGACGGTCAGTGGAGTAGAGGCGCCACTCTCGACATACAGAACAAGGGCCTCAGCCAAGGAGGCAACAGGACCCTTCATATCACATGCCCCGCGACCGTATAGCCTTCCGCCGACAACCTCGCCTGCGAACGGGTCGTGTTCCCATTGCTCTTTGGGACCTGCGGGCACAGTGTCGAGATGACCGTGCAGGACGAGTGGGCCCGTACGACCCTCATGACTGAAGAAGACAAGATTGGGTCGGCGAGAGGAGCCGATCTGTCTAGATGCAATTCCGTACGCCTCAAGATGTTCCCGCAAAACTCTCGCCGCCTCGGCCTCTCTGCCCGGCGGATTCTCAGAGTTCGCTGCAATCAGGTCTCTTGCCAGAGCCACAATCCTCTTCCTGTCAATCTCCATCAGGAGAGCTCACCACCTGTGCCAGCAGCATCTCAGATCCATACGATTCGGATGCTGACCATGCGATCCGACGGTCGTCAGGTACGACACCGAGGAGGTTTCCACGGTGTCAGTCGTACAGACAGACACTGCCTGCGTAAAGTAGTTGGTGGTGGACAGAGATTCGTCACGACAGACCTACACGCTGGTACAGGCCCTACGACATCCTCGCAGCATACTTATCTGTGCTCTTGTGTCTGAGATGACCGGTCGATGAAGCAGCTACCCCTGTCCGAGCATCAGCGATGACGAACCAAGAGCCGGCTGAGACCGCCCATACCCAATCGTGTTCTCCGCTCAAGCCATAGCTGGTCTATGACCGTTATGACTATCTCAAGTGTAGACACCGAGAGCAGGGGAGGGCCGAGACCTACACAAGTGGGACACAAAACAGGGCTGCGACTACCGATTCTTCTTCTGCTGCTTCGCCCCTCGATAACGGTGATCGCAGGTCATTGAGAAAATCAGTTGGTCCCTCTTCATCTCCACCGAGTATGTGTTGCCTGCTGTGTCCTCCACGAAAACGGGTTCGCCTCTCATGAACTTTCGGATTGTGCGACGCAGTCTCCAAGAGGTGATCCGATGGGACGACGTGCAGGTCTCGGCCATGTCTATCATCTCCGTTGGACGACGGTGTCAACCGACATCGCAACGGCAAATACGACAACTATAGGAAACTTCCACTTGTCGTAATATATAGGGGCTGAAACAGACGATGGCTTAGAAATGGCCTGTAGAGGCCGTTTTCTGGCCCCTCTGAGGGACGGACTCACGATGCTGGGTTGGATCTCGACAAACTCGTAAAATCATCAAAATCTGGCCGCAGTCTTACTTAACAATCGGCCACGTCACTTTGAGGCCCACCACGACCAGAAGTAGAGACATCAAGCACCCGCACGGAGAGTCGCCCCCTCAGTCGTGACACCACGACGGACTCGTCGCCGAACCTAAGGACGATCTCATCGCCCTCTCCGAGAAACTTGTCTGCACCGCTCGCAATGAGACTGTCTATGATGTTCTGTAGGCGGACACCGTACTCTTGTTCCGTGTCCAAGCACTTCACCTTCCATCGCGTAGCCTTGACTTGCGAGGTCTAGGGGGCTTGTGTAGGAGGGGGTGACCCATACGGTCAATATTAATCCTACGGGCACAGCGGCCGTCCATCTCTCGAAAGGCGACTGCTCCGTTGCCCGTGATGATGACGAGTGCTCAAGGGTTGTATGCAAACGGATGACGCGCAGAGAACCGTCTTGCCACGATCTCGTCGGTCGGCTGTCGGCCCTCAATGGCCCGCCGTAGTGCGAATCTGGTCGCCCTGAAGTTGTTGATGTGGACACGCTTCTCATTGCGGGCCTTCGGATGGACGAAGACATTGACAGCAATGACTATGTCGTTGAGCAACTCCTCAGGCAGGATGCGGTCCGTGACGGTCCTGCGGATAGCGTCCTCAACCGCCTTCTGAGCAACTTCGTAGACGAGATGCTTGTGGAACTCCGTAGTTATCGTCACGGTAGGGGCGAACACCGTCACTGGCTCCAAGTCACGTATCACATCCGACGGATGAAATCCCTCGACTATCTTCCCCGCGTCCTCCAATGCCGCGGACATAGGACCATCCTTCAGACCCATCACGAGGTCAACGTGAGCCACCTCAAGCCCAGCACCTGCAAGGGCCTCTCCATGTAGGAGCATCAGGTCGGTCACCTCGTCTGGGACCATGCCCACCGCTTTCGGATAGGCCTCCGCAACAATCTGACGTTCGCCCATTCGGAACGTGACCGTACCACGTGGTATCAGCTGGAGGTCCTCGAGACACGTTCTCAACTCATCAATGTCCTCGTAGCGGAGGACTCCGCCCTCAAGAAGCGGTGCCCGTGCCCTCCCGACGGGTATGCCCATCATGTTCAGTGCCGCCTTGACCGCGACACCACCTCCGCGATTGACTATGATCCGAACGGCCTTCTGGATGCTGCGCTGAATCAGAAAGGCCTCCTTGAGGTCTCCGCGTGCCAGAGCACTCTCCATCTTCAGGTACCGCGCTGGAAAGACGTTCGCGCTGGCTAGCACAGCACCATCGCAGCCCGAGGCCAACGCAGGCAACGCGACCTCATCGTGACCCACGACTACCTGGAAGTTCTCGGGACGACGTACGAGTATCGTCGTGAGATTGACGAGGTCACCGCTGGAGTCCTTCATCCCGACAATGCCGTCGATCTCACGTAGACCGTCAATCACCGTCCAGTGGAGCGGCACCCCGGTCACCTGCGGGATGTTGTAGATGAATATCGGGATATCGCTGCTATTGGCAATCTTCTGGAAGTGTTCGTATATCTCCTTGGTAGATGGTCGGAGGAAGTACGGTGTGACGACAAGTGCGGCAGAGGCGCCGAACTCTGCAGCGCGGCGGACCAGCTTGATCGCGTCATTGGTGTAGGCGGCACCGCAGCCAGCCAGAACAGGGACTTTGCCCTTGGCGGCCTCACACGCTATTCGAATGGCCTCGATACGCTCATTCAGATGCATATTTGTGAACTCGCCAGTCGTGCCGCAGGGAACGACACCCGTGGCGCCCGCACTGATGACATAGTCTATGAGACCGCGATACTGCTTCTCATTGACTCCCTCTTCATCGAAGGGGGTCACGAGCGCAGGATACACACCCTTGAACCGGAAGTCTTGTTCGGTCATCTTGGCCTCACCCCCATATCTGAGCAAGCGCGGCACCGACCGCCTCTTGCGCTGCTGCCACGACGACCCGCCTGTCCCTCGTATTCAGGTCGACATCAAGGGCCATGATCAGGACTCCGGAGGAGAGGTCCTCAGCAGGTATCCGCCCCTCGGCAATGCGACTGGCGACTGCTCGCGCCGCGCCCGACTGTACAGGACCATAGAAGAGTGATGCCTGCCTCAACGACGTTATCCTCCTTGTAGGGACCATGATACTCGATGGTCTGACGGGGAGGTTCGGCTCTAGAATGACTGTCAACGCCTCGTGGCCCACCTTTGCACGCGTGAGAAGTCGAACAAAGGCTCTTCCCAGTGGACTGGCCTTCTTGTTGAATGCAACAGTGGCGGCGACCGTCCCGTTGGCGGCCCGACCCACTCGTGCCCCTTCAAGATAGTCCGGCCCGAGTCCAAACTCGGTGAAGACGGTGCTGATGTCGTGCTGCTGTACGGGCTCGTGCGAGAGCGACTCGATGAGGCCCAGCTTCTCGAGCTCCATTCGAATCTCATCCTTGACCTCGGGCGTCAGTGTGCCACCGGAGTCGAGAGGCATACGAGAACGACCGGCCTTGATACCCATCATCTTGAGGGCTGCCTTCACAGGCGGTGCGCCGCCATTGCGCGTTATGAGGCGAGCAAGCGTCTGGACAGAGTGCTGAAGATCCATCGCACCCTGAAAGTCGCCCTCCCGTACCTTCTTCATTATCTCAAGCCAGATGTGGGGAATGACGTTCCCTGACGCCAGAATGGCGGCCTGTGCTCCGGCAGCGATGGCAGATAGAAAACACTCGTCGTGACCAATGAGCACAGGCAGCTTGCCCCTCAGTTTCTGAATCAGCTCAAGAGTGGCAGGGATGTTACCGCTGCTGTCCTTTATGGCCACAATGTTGTCAATCTCAGCAAGGTCCTCAACCACGCCGGGCGG
This sequence comes from Candidatus Thorarchaeota archaeon, assembly GCA_029855935.1. GTDB lineage: Archaea > Asgardarchaeota > Thorarchaeia > Thorarchaeales > Thorarchaeaceae > B65-G9. The sequence continues at coordinate 9,785 of JAGSHN010000031.1, forward strand.
GATCGAGCCCAGAGTGCACTGGGGGATGTTGTAGAGGATTATCGGGATGTCACACTTGTGAGCAATCGTCGAATAGTACTCGTAGTATCCCTTCGCCGATGGCCGCAGATAGTACGGGGAGATGATCAGAGCGGCATCGCAACCAATGTCCTGAGCGAAGCGGGTGAGCTCAATGGTGGCCCCTGTGCTAGTCTGGCCTGTCCCTGCCACAACAGGGACGCGCCCGTCCGCAAACTCTACAGCAAGACGGAGTAGCTTCTTGCGCTCCTCAGTACGCATGTAGACGAACTCGCCAGTGGTGCCACCGGGGACTATTCCCGTCGCACCCTTGCCAATCACGTAATCTATCAACTGTCTCAGGCCGTCCTCCTGCAGATCGCCATCCTTGTTGAACGGCGTCACCAATGCAGGCATAACACCCTCAGGAACAAATGGTTTGACCATCGGTAGTCCTCCACCTCAGGCCCGTGAGGCCGCACGGTATATAGGTTGTGGGTGGCAGTCTGTTGGAGTATGAAGGACCATATAGTCGCGATGACAACCTGTCCGCCGCAGGATAGCGCGAGAATCGCGAACACGCTCGTTGAAGAGAGGCTCTGCGCCTGCGTGAACATCATATCGGGGATCTCCAGCGTGTACCGCTGGAGGGGCGAGGTCACGACTGACGAGGAGACTCTTCTCGTCATCAAGACACGAAGTGAACTCCTGGACGTCCTCAAGAAGAGGTTGAGCGAGATTCACCCATATGAGGTTCCAGAGCTGATCGCAGTCGACGTAGTCGCAGGCCTCGCCGGCTACCTTGGCTGGATTGACGACTGCGTGGCCCGAGAAGAATGAGTATATCGCCTAGGCCAGACCCGCTCCTCTCGCGGCATAGTGGAGCGACTCGTTGAAGAACTTCCCAATCAGGGATGCGATTCTCGGCCCCACAATGTTGTTGATCTCGCCGGGAAGAAGCTGACGAACATTCGTCTTTGAGGTGAGTCGACCCTGTCGTTTCAGAGCAGAGATCTCGCGCTGCACCATCGAACGTGCCTTGTCCCACGAGAGAGGCTCCGCTGTGGCGCCTATGAGCCCGGTCTTGATGTCGGTTATCGCCCGCATGACGAACACGGACAGATTGTCAAAGTCGTCAGCCTGAGCCATCGAGACTCTGCCGTGGTCGGGACAGACGCCATCCTCTGGCGTTGCACCGCACTCCTTGCACACAGGCCGTCCGCGATTCGACTGGATGTAGTAGGCGAGGAGATTACGGCATTTCATATCGTCATTCGGACCCCACTCGAGGCCCTTTGTACCGACCCGACCTATGACCCTGAAGACCGTGTGTGCCTTCGTGTAGATGAAGTTCAGGACGTCGAGCTGCTTCCTCCGCTTGCGAATCATCTCCTGTTCGCGCGCCTTGGCCTCAATGGCCATCTCCTCCCTCTTGAGCCTCTTGTGACGCTCTCTGATGAGGAACCTGTGCATCACGTCATACGCAATCGCATAGTTGTCAAAGTCGAGCTCAGAGAGGTTTAGTGGAGCCTCAACTATACCCTCAAAGACCGGACTTGGTGTTGACTCGAGCTCATCCCGCGCTGCAGTGAAGCTCTTGTTTGAGAGTCGAGCGTGGAGCCACGCGCACACTGTCTGTGCATCCATCTCTGGATACACGCACTTCATCTCGTAGATGCGCTCGGACAGAAGGTCAATCAGGATCTCCTCGCGAAGGTACTGGAGGTCCATCTCTGTCTCCTCGTAGATGCTCTTTAGCACGGCACGGATGCGCAGCATGTCCTGCTTGTTTCGGATGTAGGTCTCTACAACACGAGCAACACTGGTCATCAGGGATGTCATCAGATGCCATACCATGTCCAGCCTCAGCGAGCGTATGGCCTCCGACTGAATGCGTTTCGCGGCCATCTCCGCCGATGAGGCTGCGGTCACGCCCTTCAGCGCTCCACTCTGGACCTGTTCACGGAGGTCGAGTAGCCTCGCGAGTTCGTCAGGGGAGGGTAGACGCACTTTCTTTCGCAGTTCGTCATAGACTTGCCGTTCGATGCCAATCAGTGAGGACGGATCGCGTGTGAACAATGTGATGTCAATCTTCTCTAGCTCCGAGGCGCGGAGACCGCGGGCACGCAGCATACCCTTGACCGGCCCGTTCAGTGCCTTCTCAATCTTCTCCACAGTACGGAGGGACCGCTCAATCTGCTCGACCTCATCAGCTGACATCTCTGATGTCTCTGTGGCCTCGTCGGCCGCAGGCGTCTCGACGGCCTCCGAGAGGGCGTCAGTAATGGTCTCCGGGTCACGCAGATGCTTCGTTGCAAGAACCGATCGCACCTCATCCTCGGGTACGCCTATCAGCTCACTGATGACTTCAAAGAGGAGGGACGAGTTCTGCTGGAGGGTCGGGGCAAAGGTGTCGATCACGCGTGCCTCAAGCTCTCTTTCAAGCTCATCGAAGGTCAGTGGCGTGTCGATGTTCTGATCAATTGAGTCGAGGAAGGCCAGGCGAAGCTGACATGCTAGGCGGAGTGCCTCAGGACTGCAGCCGCCACGTCGGACTCTCTTCCAGACCGCAGAGACAATCTCCTGAATCACTTGGTCGCTCAGGTCTGACCTTCGAAGAGGTTTCTCAAGGTACCTGAGCTGTCCCAGTAGTCGTACTATCCCGCGCTTCAGCACCGTTATCTCCACAGCCTCAGTTTCGTGCTCACGCAGCAGCTCGTCACGGAGCGTGAGGGCACTCTCCTTGAGACCCGATGCCTTGACATACAGGTCTCTGCGGTCCTCATCGCCCCACCCAGTGATCTCATTGACCAAGTCCACCGACGCGTTGGGCGAATAGTCGTCCGGTATCTTGTCCAAGAGGTCGCAGACCATCTTCAGGAGCTCTGCAGGCGCCTCCTCATCGTCCAACTTGTCTGCGAGGTCATCACAGATCTCAAGGAAGAACTCGTTGACGAGCCGCATCACATCGGCATCCTCTCTGAAGGAGTTGCCCAGGAGCTGGCGTATCTCAAGCTCAAGCTGGCGTCGCTCTTCTCGCTCAATGGCTGAGAGGTCCTCGGATGAGACTGAGGAGTCCTCGTGTGAGAAGAGACGCAGACCTTGGTAGTTATAGATGTAGAATCCTGCGAAGAAGGAGAGAAGATCTTCAAGGGGCCGTCTGTCGCCCGCTATAGAGGCGAGTATCTGGCGGTCGCGGGTACTCCGCATGTGCGTCACTAGGGCCTCACGCAGCAGAATCTCCTTTCCAGCCTCCTTCATCTGATGGGTCTTCAACAACCACGAACTAGACACGATTCTCACCCCACGACAGTCTGACCGATGGTCACCACGAGTTCTCCCTTCTCAGGGTGATGTTCAAACGTCACAAGATGTATTCTCGAGCGCTCACCAGTGTCCCGCAGAAAGGCCCTAGTCGTGAGTGGGAACAGACGTCCCAGAGACCGAATCGTGTAGTCCAGCAGATACTCATAGAACTGCTCTCCAAGCGATACTGATGTCTGATCCGCCATACTGGCCGCGTCCTGTGCCATTCTTCTCAGCCGCTCGGCGAAGACCTCCTCCATAGACTCCTGCTTTCTGTCCATCTCCGTAATGTGCTCTGTCAGGAGATCCCGAAGCTCCGTGTAGTTCTGTAGCTCCTCTGACGGCTGGGGCTTTGGCGGCAGAGGCTTCGGTGTTCCAGGCGGGTACTCAGCCTCTATCCGCGCAAGACGGCTCTGTAGGGGCTCTGGAGGCTGAGGTCGGGGCAACGAGTCGGTCGGCTGGCCGGTCGCGTGGAGTCTCCTTAGCTCAGCCTCATACTGCTCAACTTGAGCCTTGTATGCTGCCATCTCGCGGTCGTAGGCCTGACGAGCAAGGTCGGAGAGTTCCTGCCGCTTCTCATTCCGTTCGATGATTGGTGCATTCTCGGCCTCTATCCGGGCACACTCCTCCTCCCACGCACGAACCTGGTCATCGTACTCGCGCTGTCGTGACTCGGCCTCAAACGACACACGCACTACAATGGATGCGGCGCGTCCCACCGTCCCGGCGCGTTCGTGGACGACATTCTGAAAGACGAGCAGCCTCTGGGAGAGAGGCATCGGGTCATCGATGTTCGCCTCAAAGAGCCGAATCCACCTCCGGGCCTCCTCACGCCATTCATCAGGTTTGTCGGGGATGCTGTCCACCCTCGCGTAGAGTTCGCCAACAAGGTCCTTGCCCTCTCGAACAAGGTCTATCACCTCTGACACGAACGGGCGGGAGAGCAGTGTCTGGGCTATATCAGGGACGATCTCGTTCACTAGGGTGGAGAGCGAGTCGAGCATACTGGTGAGTACCTGACCCCGCTCATTCAGGGAGCCACCCTCGCCATATCTCGACTCAATCTCTGTACGCGCAATCTCAGCCACATCGTCGAACTCGATGAGATCCCACATGTCAATCCTGCCAAAGACCTCAATCATCTCGTCGGCAATGAGGGAGATCAGCTCTTCGAAGGACTGTTGTGCAGCACCTTCGAAGGCCTTCCTATCAAAGACTGCATTGAGCTGTGCATACAGCTCCGAGTAGAACTTCTCGAACAGGAGCTTGGTGATGGCATCTGTATCGGGGCCGACCATCTGGTCCCGGAACTCGTGGAGTGCCGCAACAAACGCTTCGCGTGCTGCAGATACGAGGGTGTACTGGCGCAGCTGGTCTGCAAAGTAGGACGCAACTCTCTCGCAGTAGAGGAGGAAGTGAGCGACACGGCTCCTCATCTGCCAAGCGCGGAACTCAAGCCCGCGGGGAAATCCTCGCGAGACTGACTTGAAGAGGTCTTCCACAAGAGCCTGAGCAAACTTCAGCTCGATGTCCCGGAGCCCCGCTTGTGAGAGAGCCTCCAACAATGCCCTCTTGTGACCCTCCATATCTGACACAAGGCCGGACCTCACGTGAGCGTCAGCCACCAGCCGGAGTGCCCCGATCACCCGCTTCATCATATCTGCAAATTCAGACGTCTTGGCCCTCAGCTCATTCACCTTGGATGCCACCAACCGGTCGGTACCAAGGTAGTCCGTGAGATATGCAATGGCAGTGCGGACAATCTCGGTTTCCTCAATCGAGTACGCATACTGGTTCAGCTCGCCGAGCAGAGCACGGCCCAGTTCGGGAAGCTCCTCTGTGAGAGTCCGGAGTCCCGCAGGTGTGAGGACACGATGTTTGAACTGGTCAATGAGGCGGTCTTCTGGCGCATCGGGAGAGAGGAACTCAAGTTCCTTGCGCCGGATGACCTTTACACCAGGAGGGAGGGTCGTGAAGTCGTCACAATACTCAAGGACCACCTTGACCTCTGGATCTGTCTGCTCAGGACGTATCTGAAGCGAGTCCCACGTTCTCTGAAAGCGTCGATCAAGGAGGTCAACGAACAGCACCTTGTTCAGTCGGTCACTGAATCTACGCAGAACATCGAGCCCCTGTGTTTCATAGTCAAGACGGTTGGCCTCGACAGCTGCCTCGATATCGCCCATCTTCTTTGTGAGCCGCTCGATATACTCGTCCATCTTGAAGGGATCGATTATCCCCCGCTCCCAGCCCAGAATGCAGGCGTGGGAGGCAAGGCCATAGGTGAGTCCCCCTCCGGCCACGAGTAGCTGTTCCGGCACCATCTCTAGGCGTGCGGAGTGCTCAAGGTCCCACTCAACAGAGAGAAGTTCAAGGTCTTCGGCATCGTACAGTGAGTCGCGTACCGAGAAGATCAGTGGCCCCACTCCCATAGCCACCGCGTCAGCATTCTGCTCCATCATGCTGCCCGAGCCGACGGCGCTCCCCAGCGGATGACCTCGTCTTGTTGTGAGACCGAGCACGGAGACCGAGGCCATCCTTATCGCCTCGATGGTACTGGGCGTGAGAGGTTGTGCTTTCCTAGACGCGCTCATATGATGTCCTTCCTGCACTCAAGACAGCCCGGAGAACGGTGAGATCCGAGACCGTAGTAGTGCTCGTTGTTCACTACTCGATGACTGAACATTCTCTTGAATGTTGCTGGTTCCACCTGGGTTGCAACCCCGACTCACACCGGAGACCAGACACCGTTGTCCTCCCTAGCCTGCCCCGCCTGTTCAAGGGAGTGCAGTGTGACCCTCACTGTGGTGGGGAGCAAGAACGGATTTCCCGTTGGGACGGACACGTTGCCCGCGTGGGTCAAGTCAAAACAGATCTGCTCTATGTCGGCGCTGCCTCGAGATGACACAATCCTGAGGACCGCCTGTTGAAACTCCCGTATCCCATCCGCGGCCCCAGACAACTGAGCGTGCACCTCTCTGTGTACATAAGGGACATCGTGGGCAGGGAGTAGGTAGTCAATCTCAAGCTCCGCGAGAGCGTCAAGAGCCTCAAGTCGAGCACCGAGGTCTCCACTAAGGTCGACATAAAACCGACGGGGATCTGAGGGATACTGTCCCACTTCGTCACCAGAGAACAGGATGCGATCCCGCGGCATATAGAACACACAGTGACCAGCCGAGTGACCACGAGTATTTATCACTACAATCTCATCATCACCGATATGGAGTCTCTCGCCGTGTTGGAGAACGCGTTCTGGAGCGATTCCCGGATAGTTGACCCTCATCGGGCTACGGTCAAAGGCCATTGTGAGGCGTCCAGTGGGAGGAAGTAGCAGCCGCTCCTTCAGAAAGAGAGACGGTCTCTTGAGAATGGAGGCGTCGGCCTCGCCTATGAGGACTGGTGCGTGAGTAGAGCGATGCAGACGCTTGGCACCTCCGACGTGATCGGGATGGCAATGCGTACAGAGAATGGCAGCCACGTCACGACGAGGATTGAGACCAAACGACTCGAGAGCATCAAGTGTCTTCTTCCCAGGATGCCCCGCAGTCCCAGGGTCGACAACAATGGCCTCGCCCGCGCGGATAATGACGTAGCTACTGATGTAGCCGAATCCCTCCACATATTTTCCCTGAATCAGGTGAACACCCGGTGCTACCTCAGTGAACGACATGACCAGCGCACGACAGAGTATCGTGCTTAAGTCAGTATCGTCTTCGAGAGGCTTAAAGAGCATATGTGCGCCAGTGTTGTTGATGACGCCTGAAGAGATGGAGCAGCTGATCAGAGAGACCCGTGACCAGCTGGGTTTCACAAGAGGTGTGCCGCCAGAGGTTGAAGAGGTCGATCGGCTCGACAATGGTACCCTTCTGGTGGTGACTGCCGATAGGGCTGAGAAGAGCGTCTGCCTGGGACCCGGGGGCCGAATCGTCGCCAAGATCTCGAAGCGGCTGGGTCAGCCTGTGACCATCGTGGCGCGTGAGGAGCTTCTCGCACGACGGCAGAGGCTGAGGACCACCGCCCAGCGCATCAACGAACTCGCGGGGGTGGTGACACCGCCACAACAGGACTTTCTCGGAACTCTACGTCAGCTCATTCAGCGAGAGATGATTGATGCGCTCGATACGATTCGTGAGGGGCTCGCGCCATCAAGACACGTAAAAGTCACTCTCGCCTTCTCTGGTGGGACCGACAGCTGCGCGGCAGCAATACTCCTGTCACGTGCAGAAATACGGCCCACGCTCGCCACAGTGGACCTCGGTAGAGACTTTCTCAGCGAGCACGATATGAGGGCCATCAGGGAGATTGCAGATCAACTCGACCTGCCACATGAGGTAGTCCCAGGTGGAGAGATGCACGCGGAGGTGGCACGAAGAGCGATTGAGGAGGCCGTACATCCGTGCGGTAAGTGTCACGCCCTGATGTATGACCTGCTCATCGAGCACGCACGGGAGCAACGAGGACACGTCCTTGTCACAGGAGAGCTGCTTCCCACGGGTCGGCAGTCTATAGTTTCACTGGGCAGAATACTGATGGTGCATCTGCCAGCCGCCCTCGCAATGACAAAGTACAGAGACACCCTACTCTGTAGGGAGGCAGAGGTCAGCCCGCTGTCAGGCGGGTGTAGACTGATCAGACGCGCCCTCGGTGCCGAATGGCGAATCACTGGTCCGGCAGTGTTCCGTGTCCTAAGGGAGCTGGAGGCCGGAGTGTTGACGACTGGTGAGGCATTAGATCAGGTCAAGTCTCTCTTCAAGGTCGCGATGCGCAACAACAGTAGCGGCACTGGCAGCACCATCACAGAGGAGGAGGACGGGTGAGAGGGGTCTATGCCCTTGTTGTGAAGGTCCCACGCCGCATCAAGATGACGGTAGGTGCTCTGGGCACACTCTCCTTCGAGAGAGGAGAATGGGTCTACGTGGGCTCTGCGATGGGCAGCGGTTCGACAACCATAGAGAGGAGACTGGAGAGACACTTCCGCGCCGAGAAGAAACTCCACTGGCACATCGACTATCTGCTGAGGAGCGGTGCAGAGGCCACCTCTGCCGTGTTCGCCGAATCGGACACTCCAATGGAATGCAGTCTTGCACAAGCCCTGAGGCGAGATGGGAGATTCCAACAGGGGCCAACAGGATTCGGTGCCTCAGACTGCAGGATGCACTGCAAGACGCACATATTCAGGTATGAGGGGACGGACTCCTCGCACCCGGCCATTCAGGAGGTGTTCAGAGGCCTTGGCCTCAGACCTATCGTGATGGAACGGTAGGGAGCCAGTGAGGGGAACTCATCTCGCGACCGTCGGAATGCTGACATAGAGGATGTCCTCGTAGCCAAGAATCCCAATCCCGGCCTCATTCCGAAGTTTCACGTGGTCTTGGCTGACCTCGTATACCCGCACATTCGGTATCTTGGCAAGAGTGTCCCGCTGCATGTATCGCAGATAGATCGTGAAGACCTGATCAGAGGACTTCAGCTCCTGAAAAACCTGAACCCAGTCGGTCATCGTCTTTCCTCCTGTCTACTCCCGTACATCTCCACATTTAACGATGACGACCACCCCACTCAGCCCCCTCTTCGCCATCTTGCATCCACCCCAGCGAGAGACGGTCGAGGGTCTCCCGTGTTGGGATGCCGGTCTCCACATCCCAACCCCTCAGACGATAGTAGTCATCAAGCATCGGATTGAGATGGACGACCTGCCCCTTGCCTGGGCCCTCGGGCATCGGCTCCTTGGTGAACCTATCGGGCAACTGGTCATCCTCACGAGTTATGCCCTCCCGGACATTGAACATCCGCTTTAGTGTCACCTGCCGCTCAGCAATCTCAATCAGCTGGTCTGTTGACCCTAGCGACTCCTCTCCGGTGACAGCGGGGAGTAGCTGAGCAAAGTCGCGCATCCAGAAGATAGGGGGCCATGAAACTGTGTACCAGCACACTATCAGCGTGTCACGTATGCAATACGTGTTCTCAGTCTCTACCACAGCGACTGCCTTGTAACGCTCAGTATAGGGGTCGATTATCTCCAGGAGCCTGTCCGCACCCCAGCGTTCGGCAGCGACCTTCTCATAGCCCAGTTGGTCCACTGTCACGAGACTCCTCAGATGGTCCGCACCACGAGCACCAGTCGCGTGCGACAACCCTATACTGCGATGGGTACGGCCATCCTGACCCGACACCTCAAGACCCTTGACGTGAATGGCAAACCTATCGGTGCCTCGTCCCAGCCGGCGAGAGGCCTCACGACTCCCGTCGGCAAGGATGTCACCAATCCCCTCGCGGTTGGCGATCATCTGCAGCAGCCGAATGACGAGCTTGCTGTCCCCCCACCTGAGGGTGAGGCCGTCCGTGTCCTCCTTTGTCAGAAGACCCTGTTCGAAGGACTCTATCGCAAAAGCGATCGTGGCACCTGCAGAGATCACGTCCATTCCGTACCTATTGCAGAGCTGGTTCGCTCTCAGAGCTGTCGCGTAGTCACCAATCCCAAGCAGGCTTCCAAAGGCCATCAGGCCCTCGTACTCCGGTCCCTCCTCAAAGGTCCCAGCAAATGGCCCCTCCCGTACGTAGTTGACCTTCTTGCACCCCACAGGACATCCGAAACAGGCCCTGTCGTTCACCGTATAGTGAGAGCGAATGTGTTCGGCGCTGAGGCGCTCCCATCCGTCAAAGACGCCAGTGCGATGGTTGAAGGTGGGTAGCTCACCAATCTCCTGCTTGACAGCTGTGAGTACCCATGTCCCCCATCGACTCATCTGCTGCGCCTGTGGATCCTCCCGGACGCGTCTATGGGCCTCACGGGCAAGACGGAGAAACTCATCAAGGTCAGCCACCTCCACTGAACCGTGACCACGGACGGCGATGGCCTTGAGGTTCTTCGAGCCCATCACGGCGCCCATACCTGTCCTGCCCGCAGCACGTGCACGGTTTACCATTATCGATGCATAGCGTATGCGCCTCTCGCCTGCAGGGCCGATGGCTGCAACCTGAGCGTCAGGGTCGCCAGAGGCACGGAGTATTGCAGAGGTAGCATCAGCAGTGGAGAGACCCCAGATCGAAGAGGCATCAACGAGGTCGATGTCGTCATCATTGATCATCAGGTAGACGGGACGCTCGGCACTGCCCTCGATGACAAGCAGGTCGTAGCCGGCATACTTGAGCTCGGCACCAAGGAAACCGCCGACATGACTCTCCCCCCAGATACCCGTCAGAGGAGCCTTTGACACAAACACGCTCCTACCGCTGGTGGGCCACATGGTTCCCGTGACGGGGCCAGTAGCAAGAATCAGCCTGTTCGTCGGCGAGAGGGGGTCGGTCCCTGCAGGGACCTCCTTGTAGAGTATGTGTGCAGCAAAGCCATCGCCACCAATATACTCGGTGACCCATCTCTCAGGCCATGACTCCACGCGCACCTGTTCGCTGCTGAGGTCGACACGCAAGATCCTACCAGCGTAGCCACCCCTTCTCAATAGCATTCACTTCTCCCGCTCAGAGCGATACACGAGCAATCTCCGATAGATACTCGTGTAGTGAGTCGTATCGCTTCTTGATTGCAGCCTGCCCGGGTGTGGTATAGGTGATTGCGCCAGTCGGACAGACCTTGACACACTCGGGGTCGCCATCGCAGTGGTCGCACTTCACGATTCGCATTCTCTCAGTGTCAAGGATGATCACACCGTTGGGACAGGTGCCGACGCATGACTTGCAGAGAATACATCGACTGTAGTCCACAGTGACCATTCCAGAGACCGGGTCCCTCTGCATCGCGTAGACGGGGCATATCTCGACACATGGGGCATCCTCGCACGGACCACATACGTTGGGAATATCTAGGCCCAAGTCGTCATACCTCACGATGCGGATTCTTGCAAGGCTGGGCTGAAATCTCCCCTCATGATGAGCGGAACAGGCAAGCTCGCAGATTCTGCATCCTGTGCACCTCGCGTAGTCGACAACAAGTTGCTTGTGCAGGAGGACCACCTCTCGGGAGGCGAATGGCAGCTATTGTGAAGATAAAAGGTTGTGGTGAAGGAAGACTCCCCCGCCCCGGGGGCGATGCACTCGCAGTCATAGGCCCACAAGGGGGTGACTACACCTCGACTGTCCATCCGTATGGATCCTCTATCTCGCCGCACTGAATCCCTGTGAGTGTGTCGTACAGTCGCGTTGCAAGAGGACCGGACTTACCGTCACCAACGCGGTACACCTCGCCCTTGTAGTAGATCTCACCAATCGGAGCGACTATTGCCGCAGTGCCAGTGCCAAATACCTCTTCAACCTTTCCGGTTCGCAGTCCCTCGGTCAACTCGTCAATCGATATGGGACGCTCCCGGACACGAAGTCCCCAATCGCGTGTCAGCCGGATGACAGAGTCGCGCGTGATACCGGGGAGGATGGCCCCATCAAGCGGTGTTGTGGCCAGCTCGTCATCGAACTTTACAAAGACATTCATCGTGCCGCACTCCTCGATGTACCTCCTCTCAATGGCATCGAGCCACAGTACCTGAGAATAGCCCATCTCTATCGCCTCCTTCGTACCGAGAAGACTGGCCGCGTAGTTGCCAATCGTCTTGGCCGCCCCGACACCACCGCGGACCGCTCTCACATACTTGTCCGAGACGTACACCTTGACGGGGTTGAACCCCTCCTTGAAGTAGGGGCCGACCGGACTGAGGATTATGTAGTAGAGGAACTCCTTGGCTGGCTTGACGCCCAGTCGAGCCTCCACAGCAATCATTGTTGGACGGATGTACAACGACGTACCACGCACCTCCGGAATCCAGTCACGCTCGACCTTTACCAGCTCCTTGATGCAGTGTAGCGCGAACCCGGGATCTAGTTCTGGCATCACGAGACGCCGGGCCGAGGCGTTGAGACGCTCGATATTCTTGTCAGGTCTGAAGAGCAGAACTCTCTCCCCACGTCGATAGGCCTTCAGGCCTTCGAAGATCCCCTGACCGTAGTGAAGAACGAGAGCAGCCGGATCAAGAGACAGGGGATGGTACGGCTCGATGCGGGGGTCGTGCCACTGACCCTCAGAGTACGTCATTGTGAACATGTGGTCGGTGAAGATTGTGCCAAAGGGTATGCTTAGAGGGTCACCGGGCGGCGTCCGCCTCTTCTCCGGAGGTAGTAGGCTGAACTCTATCTCCATCACCGGTCACGACCATTGACACGGCGCCCGCCCTCTTAGGTCTTACGAACGTGAGTGTGACCTGTCCGCCGACGAGAATGCCAACGCGATATCGCAAAATACCTTAAGAGGGGTGGCAGCCTATCCACCTGTGTCCTGAACAGGGGGCGATAGAAGTGAGCCACTACGAGGGAATGCCCGAAGACCTATACGACATCGACCCACGAGACATCCTCGCACAGTACAGCGTTGAGTGGGTTGCGCTCAAGAAGTCCTACGAGGAACTCAAGAAGAAGCTGCAGGAGGTACAAGACGAGCTCAGCGAGCTCGACAAGAAGCTGGAGAGGGGCGAGATCACAGAGCAGGAGCACCTCGAGCAGTACAGAGAGAAGTGGCTCAGGTCGACCGAGATAGTTCAGGTCAAGAGAGAGGTGGAATCACGCCTTAATGAGATACTGAAAGAGATACGCGAGACCAACAAGAGACTCGAGCTTGAAGAGGCAGAGCGCCAGCGTAGAGAACGGATTGAGCAGGAGAAGACGAATGCTATGATCGAGTGGATGTCACTCCGTCAGGGCTTCGACCTCATCCGCGAGCGCCGAAAGGAAATCAACCGCGAGATGGACGAGCTTGAGATGAGGAGACGTGCTGGCACAATCTCCGACGAGGAGTACCGTAGAGCAAGAGTCGACCAGATACGCAAGCTGGCCGAGCTGAAGACTGTCGAGAATGACGTGAAGAGGCGTCTAGGGGAACTGCTTGAGATAATCAGAAGCTGAGCTCGGAGACTGTGTGAAGAAAAAGAGATGGAGGGAGGTCGTGGGAGACCTCGCTCATCGATGTGTATTCTCGCCTTATGAGAGGTGACCTTGGGCAATCATTGCGTTGGCAACCTTGAGAAAGCCAGCAATGTTGGCACCCAAGACGTAGTTACCGGGGGCGCCGAACTCCTCCGCCGTCTTGTACGCCGTGTGGTGAATGCCGACCATGATCTCGTGGAGCTTCTTGTCGACCTCCTCGCGTGTCCAAAACATTCTCTGACTGTTCTGGACCATCTCAAGACCTGAGACTGCAACGCCTCCCGCATTGGCGGCCTTGCCTGGGGCAAACAGCACACCAGCGTTCTGGAATATCTCAATGGCATCGGGTGTGCATGGCATGTTGGCTCCCTCGCCGACAGCAATCACACCGCCATCGACAAGTGCCTGTGCCTCCTTGCCGTCCAGCTCGTTTTGGGTCGCACACGGCAGGGCAATCTGTGTGCCGTAGATCCACGGATTGCTCTCGGGGTTGTACTCGACACCGAAGTGCTCAGCGTACTCGCGGATTCGTCCGCGACGCACGTTCTTCAGCTCCATCACCCAGGCCAGCTTCTCGGCATCGATGCCGTCTGGATCGTAGATGTTGCCGTCAGAGTCGCTGAGCGTGACGACCTTCGCACCGAGCTGGATGCACTTCTCGGCCGCGTACTGAGCAACGTTACCGGAGCCTGAGATGGCGACCGTCTTGCCCTTGATATCCTCACCCTTGGTCTTTAGCATCTCGCGCACAAAGTACACGAGACCGTAGCCAGTGGCCTCCGGTCTGATAAGGGAGCCGCCCCAGCCGTGGCCCTTGCCTGTGAGGACACACGTGCCGTGCAGGTTCTTTATCTTGCGATAGGCACCGTACAGGAAACCAATCTCACGTCCACCGACACCAATGTCGCCAGCAGGAACGTCAGTGAACTGGCCAATGTGCCGGTTGAGCTCCAGCATGAAGTTCGTACAGAAACGCTCGACCTCCTCATCAGTCTTGCCGTGGGGATCGAAGTCACTGCCGCCCTTGCCACCGCCCATCGGCAGACCGGTCAGGCTGTTCTTGAAGATCTGCTCGAAGCCCAGGAATTTCAGGACTCCCAAAGTGACGGTTCTGTGGAACCGGAGCCCGCCCTTATACGGTCCGATTGCCGAGTTGAACTCGACTCTGTAGCCTCTGTTCACCTGGATCTTGCCATCGCGGTCCTTCCACGGCACGCGGAACATTACCACGCGCTCGGGCTCAACAATCCGTTCAAGGATACCATACTCCTTGTACTTCGGATACTTCTTGATGGCTGGCTCCAGGGACTCGAGGACCTCCCGGACTGCCTGGTGGAACTCCTTCTGTCCCGGGTCCTTGTCAACGACCGAGTTGTAGACACTCTCAATGTAACTGTCCATAGACAACAACTTCCCTGTGAGTTGTTAGGCGGGCCCGCCCGCTATGTGCTTGTAGATAAATGAATCGGATTCGGCCCCCCGCAGCCGCGGGATGGTGGAGTTATTAGAACACCTGTTCCAACGCGTGTGAGACCTCACTGAGAACTGCAGGAAACGAAACTGATGCTGAGGAGAACTATGCCGAGTGATGACTTGTGCCGACAAGACTGTGGTCAGACCTCAAGACTCCTCGTCAGTGGCGTACGCACCATAGCCTATCCGGTGACGCTCTGCAGATGTTGAGTCGACCTTATGGACGGCTGCGCTTCCATGTCTTGGTCCCTTATCGCAGTCCCTACAGACAAGCCCACGGACATCCCTCAGAGAGACAACCCGTCCGCACGATATACAGACCCACATGCCACCTTGGTACAGACGGGTCTTGCGCAGGACCGTCTTTGCAAGGGACCTCAACTCTGCCGGACAGTCGGGTGCAACACCCTTGATGCCAGTCTTTGACCAGGCACAGATGAGCGACACGAGAGTGGTGATCAGCTCGATGACCTCAGTGGCAGTCTCCTCCACGTCTTGGGGGGTGTCACGTCGCAACACCATCTGGCCCTCAATCTCGGACAGAATCTCCATAAAGGCAAAGAATGCCGGGAGCGGCAGTCGGGATGAGCGCGGGGACTCGACCATCTGTGCGATCACCGCAGAGATCATCAGAGTGCGGGTATGGTCCTCCGTGAGGACCTCGCGTATCCTATCGATGATTCGCAGGGGGTCTAGGACGTACCGCCTGGGGTCAAGACCCGTCTCCCGGGCGAGAGTCTGCACTGAAGAGATAAGGCTCTCCCCCTTCGCCATCTCGGCATTCACCCTGCGGACAACATCCGAGTAACGAAGTCCACTGTCACGTGCTATGCGACGGACAAGCTCTCGTGCTGTAAGGGTCAATAGTCCTCACTTATCCTGGCATGCGTCATAGCCTATGTGCACGGACGCCTAAAGTAGTGTCGTAATATGCATCGATGAACTATGACCACTATTCATAGTGCCGAAACAGATGCAGTCATGATCGACACGTAGGCCAGTGACGGGCATTAATGTTAAAGAGAGGGCGTAGACGAATTGTTGAGAGGTCGTTCTGGTATGATGTTGTCCGATAGCGATATCCTCCGGGCGATGTCGGAGGGAGAGATTCGAATTCATCCCTTTGACAGAGAGGCCCTAGGTCCTTGCTCCATCGACCTCACTCTTGACTCGCTGTTCACGGTGTACTACCCAGGAGCACCGGTAGACCTCCGGGCGCAGGGCCCCGAGTATCAGAATACCGAACTCATCGACACCGACGGCGAACCGTTCACAATCAGGCCGCATCAGTTCGTCTTGGGCCAGACCCGCGAAACCGTGACTGTCTCGAACTCCTATGCTGCACTCTTGGAGGGGAGGTCCAGCATCGCAAGGCTGGGAATCATCGTCCATGCGGCGGGGCTGGTCAACCCGGGGACGGGGACAAGGACTCCGGGCAGACTCACGCTTGAGATCTTCTGTGAGAATGAGAGCCCCGTCGTTCTGTATCCGGGGATGAGAATCGTCCAAGTCATGTTTGTACGTCTCAATAGCCCGGCAACCTCTGCGTATGACGAGAGACCGCAGAGTCACTACGTTGGGCAAGAGAGGCCCATCATCTTTGGGTCGAGAGATAGCGACGAAGACACGTGAGATGGGCGGGGCCTGCTCTCAACGGCAAGTCTCATAAGGGGGTCGTGCCCGGCCCCGCAAGGGTCCCGCTGATGAGAGACTATGATGTGGTCCTCGCCTCCGGCGCAGAGCACCTCAGAACACGTTTTGAGGAACACGGCTTCCGCGTCTTCACCTGTGAGATGAACTACGACGGGAAGAGGCTGTTCCCCAATGCGGATGTCTATGTCCGCATCCCAGAAGTTGAGAAGCTCTCCGACCGGCGTGTTGTTGTAGTCCAATCGTGTACCGGCTCAGGTCCAGCGGAGAAGGAGCATTTATCCACCTCAGATAGAGTAGTGGAGCTGCTGCTCATACTGGATGTCCTCAACAGGCCTGTCTCTGTGGAGAAGATTGGACACAAGCAATACAGGACAACACCAGTAATCCCGCCGTCGCGCGTGGAGGTCGTGCTCACTTTCCAGCCTTTCGCATTACAGGACAAGGCCTTCGAAACGGGTGAGGCAATCTCAGGTCGGTGGGCCATGGAGACCATTGTGAAGGCGTGCAACCATGTCTGGGTTGTCAATCCTCACCCGCCCGAAGACACGCCGTGGATGAAGGTGCTTCGTGACAGAGGGGTCCTGCACTCAATTGACATCACACCCGACCTAATCAAGTTTGGAGCAGAGCAGCTTGGCCTCAAAGACTACAAGGTGATAACACCGGACGAGGGCGGTCAAGAACGCTTCTCGGTCGCCGGGTACGGCAAGACACGGAGCGACTCGTACACAGTCGAACTCACAGGTGATCTTGACGTGAGCGGTCGAAGCGTGATTGTTGTGGACGACCTAACAAAGAGCGGAAGCACACTGCTCAAAGCTGCAGCGCGGCTGCGACAACAGGGTGCAAAAGAGGTGGCCCTCGCCGTCGCGCACGTATTACCACTACTCGACAGAGGGGAGGAACTGCTTGAGGAGCTGGTCGAGAAGAGTGGACAACGAGTCTTCGTGTCGAACACCGTAAAGACAAGAGTCTTCTGCGAGAGGTACCCGCAACTGACCTACAATGTTGTGGACTCGCTGGTGAAGGTACTCTGAAACAACAGGTCTACTCCGCCACGAACTGCTCCGCCTTGGAAGTGGCGATCCAAGTCTTGGCTGTAAACCTCTCGACGAGGCCTCTCTCCTCGAGCCGGTTGAGCGCCTGGACAACCCGGTTCTGGTCGCACTCGACGTGACGACCCCTGAGTATGCGCGTGATTGCAGCTGGACGATGGCTGTCCTTGAGGATGACAGCGAGTATCTTGCGCTCAAGTTCGCTGATTTCGTCGCTCATTCCCATCACTCACCGGCGGAGGACATAGGTTAGGTTTTAAGGATATCTCTAGTTGCCGATGGTCACCAGACACGAAAGTTAGAGGCGCCAGTGATGTCTGACGACAGGGAGTATCACATAGGAATTGCACCCGGCGAGATGCCAAGACTCGTTCTTCTACCCGGCGACCCGCAGAGGGCAAGGACCATTGCACAGACCTTCTTTGAGAGACCAGAGGAGGTGGCCCACAGGAGAGAGTACTGGAGCTTCAGGGGAGAATATCGGGGAGTTGAGGTTGGGGTGTGCTCAACAGGGATTGGCTGTCCCTCCGCGGCAATCGCGATAGAGGAACTGGTCAGAGTCGGTTGTACGCACTTCATAAGAGTGGGCACTGCCGGCGCCATAGACCCAACACTCAGAGCAGGAGATCTCGTCATCTTCACTGGCGCAGTCCGAGACGACGGTACGTCAAAGCAATACGTCCCTGTTGAGTATCCTGCGGTTGCTGACCCGGATGTGACACGAGCACTTGAAGTCGCAGCGAGAGAGAGAGGGGCACGGTACCGTGTTGGGATAGGCCACAGCAAGGACGCGTTCTACAGCGAGCATCCCGATCTTGTCGCAGACCCTGAAGTGATGCGTTCCCGATGGCAGGTTCTCCGCAGAGCGAATGTGATTGCCACAGAGATGGAGTCAGCGGTCCTGTTCGTCCTAGGCCAGCTCCGTAGAGTTCACGTGGGAGCAGTCTGTATGATCATAGGGGAGCCCGTCGACAGAGGGGCGAAGATAGTAGAGAAGCCTCCAATCGACGCACTGGTCACCGTCGCACTGGATGCCCTACGTCTTGTGGCCACCCGAAACACATCTCACTGAGGTGTTCGAAATAGCTGCACAGACAGTACACGAGTCTGCGCAGACTATAGGCCCTCAAACCAGACCTTTTTCTGAACGGCTGCATTAAGGGAGTTGGCCGCAGAAACATCCATCCCGCTGATTCTGGCGATGTCCTCAGGCGGCGTCGCGCCCAGCTCGGTCAGCGAGGAGATTCCCGCCGCGAGAATGGCCTCAGTCTGTGCGGGAGTGACACCCTGCTGAGTCAGGAATGCTCTCAGCTCTTGAATCTCCTTCTCGTCGACACGAGCTGGGGGAGCGGTAGGTGTCGTTGGAGCGGATGGTGTTGCGGGGGCTGAAGCGGGTGCGGTACTCACACGGGCGGGGGCGGACACACCTGTTGCAAATGACTTGACAAAGGACGGGCGCAGTACGTAGATTCCTGCAAGGAGCGACAGGACAATGGCCGGAATGAGAACTATCGGCCCGATGTTCAGACCCTCAATGCCACCACTCGGGCCAGGGAACGGAATGGCACCGACGACCCCGCCAGCGATGACGTAGGCCCAAGGCGTGCCTGACAGGTCAGTCGCAAGAACGAACCAGAGTGGGCCAAAGAAGGCCAGGCCTCCAATCTCGAATACGAGGATCTCGCGAAACGCATCTCGAATGCGGATGTATGTCACGACCAGGGGACCCACAATCAGCGCAATCGCGACGACGAACCAGAGCTGGTACAGGCTCCACAGACTCTGTATGACAACCGGATCAGTGACCCCATACCCTGAGAGTTTTATCATTGCAGCCCCAAGGAAGATGATTCCCGGAATCAATGCCCCGAACAGAATTCCACGATAATAGCGCAAAGGGTCCTCACCTCAGTAGCTTGCGGAGAATTACATAGCAGGCCGTCTATAAAGGTGTTTGCGGTCGAAATGTATGCCTAATATACCACCACTGAGGGGGGTGAATTTATATTCTACTGGATATAGAACTGTATACGTCCCTCCTGCGGGAGGGGCGCAGACTCAGCAACAGGTGAACGAGATATGGGAAAGAAGAAGAAGGCAACGTTCTCCGGGAGCGTGGCGCAGGGTGCCGGTCTCGCGGCCGGGGTCTGTGCTGTGCTTCTGATCGTCATGGTGGTCCTGCCAATGGTGGGAATCACGCTAATCACGCTCTTCTCGGGCTTCGGGACCACGAACACTCAGTCCACGGGCGAGCCGGTCTTCGTGATGGCGTCCCTCAAGGCTAAGGGCGCCAACACGCCGCTCAATGGGACTGTGTATCTCAGTTCTGACCTCCAGACGTGGGAGCCTGTCGACGCGAGCGCAGGCAGTCTCACTAGCAGCAACCAGTACGCGATGGGATCGGTAATCTATCTGTTCGCACCGATAAGCGGCTACTACACTGCGCTGTTCCAGACGACTGTACCACAGGCTGACACGTCTAAGACCACAGTGTCGCTCGGCATATTCGAGCTCATTGCGGTCTCGTCCTCAATGACTGTGACCGCGCAGACGAATGCTGGCTCGAACCTTGGGACGACTGCTTCTGCTTGGTTGAACACCACGTCGGGTACGACAGAGACAGTGCGGGTGATCATCCAGAACAGTGACACGGACAGCGGCTTCGGCGATGACCGCTGGACCGACCAGACAGTCACAATCGGCACATCCGTCACACTCCCAGGCTACAAGAACTATCCTACTGACGGCTACACCTACGTGGGTCCGTTTGCGGTCGTTCAGGTGAACACGTCCAGTGTGGTCGTCACGGGCGCGATGTCCTCAATCCACGTCGGCAGCAACTACTACTATTTTGTCGCGCTGAATGTCGCGACTCTCTGGAACGATGCCGATGTAGCCGGTGATGGCATCCAGGTCTTCAGTGTGGACCTCACTCCGACGGCCGATGCCCAAGTGACTGTCAGCATCTACGACTATGTACGGGCGGACTTCATCCCGACCGTGAGCCTTGGCTCTGCGGACGCGTCGACCAGCTTCAAGGTGAACGTGTAGGGGCTCCCTGCGGAGCCTCTACATCTGTTCCCATAGTGGGGGTGATAGAGTGAGGATGAAGAAGAAGACCCGGAATGCGATTCTCGCGGTGGTGGTCCTACCGGTCGTGATTCTGGCGCTGTTCTACGTCAGCACGGCGATGAACGCAGAGATGGCGTCGATGCAGCTCCAATATTACAACGATGGACAGCCGGTGTCCACGCCCTTCCAGTTGATCAACGAGGGCGGGCAGGAGATAGACTCCGTCGCCGTGACAGTCACGTGGTCTATCTCTGGCGACAACGTGGACTGGACGACCTTGCAGCTCACCGGCGCGGTCATAGTCTACATCTCCGGCGGTGGGGAGCAGGACTCGCAGCTGACACGTCAGGACTTCACAAGTTCCGATCAGCAGGGGTCGAAGACCCTGACCTTCGCGCTGGAGACACTGTTCGCGCACTACAGCAGCGGCGACTACACGCTCCGCTTTCACGGCCTGCTGACGGTGTCGGCGAAGGACCTCGCAGGGAACGACATCAGCGACAGTTGGAACGGCGACAGGACTATCAGCGTCAGCTGGGACGATGGCTCAGGCTCCCTCACGCTGACAGCAGAGATCTCGTAGGAGGGAGCGGAGTGCGCAGGCGGGGCTGGCTGGGCGACAGCAGTGCCTTCAATCTGGAGGTCAGCAACTTCGACCTGCTGCTCACTGTGCTCGCCCTGTTGAGCAGCTTTCTGGTCATCACAAACTTTCAGCAGGATCTTGAGCGGGCACTGATTGCCATCGCCTTCAGCGTCTTCTGCATCGCAGGACTGACGCTTGGTCTGGCGAGCTTCGGCGTGCAGCGGGACAAGAATGTGTCCACGGGGGAACTGCTGGAGAGAGTGAACTGGGGCATTGTGGGGTTCATTGCGATTGCGATGCTTCAGCTGGCGGTGAACAGTCTCGACTTCTTCAGCGCCATCGAGTTCTATGACGTCCTATTCCTGTTCATCGCAGCCGTGGCGGAGACATGGCTGTTCCAGTACTTCCTGCTCGTGCTCCTGTACCGGCTCAGCCCGCCCGGTCCAGTAGGTCTGAGGATGATGATTGTGGCGACACTCGATGCTGCGATATTCGCCAGTTACCATGCCGTCGTCTATGCTGCACGGCCGGACGCAATCTTGGTCGTGTTCTTAGGCGGCATCGTCCTCGCAATGGTGAACCTCGTCACAAGGAGCGTTCTTCCAGCCATGCTCGCGCACATAATGAACAATGTGCCCATTCTGGCCCTGCTTCTCGCACTGCTACCGCCGTAGGAGGGATTCGAATGAAGAGACAGAGAAGGAGACAACTGGCGCTCGGGGTCCTGCTCCTGACGGCACTCGTGGTGGGCGTCTATGCGACGACTCGGTTCAGCACCTTCAGCACCAGCGGGTTGCAGGGTGTCAGGGCCACGTGGCAGCGACTGGAGTGGAACGGCGAGTCCTATCCATTGTCCGACCCAACGCACGCAGTGATTGACCTCACGGACGAGGGTGTGCCAGCGCCCTTCCTTGCCGACTGGACACGGTACCAGTTGGAGACCGACCAGCCAAAATACGAGGAGGTGCTTCGCTCCGAGACTGCGTGGTTCAACACGAGTGACGAGGCCCGGTGGCAGGAGGTCCGGCTGGAGCGCTGGACCCTCAGTGTGGACCTCTACGCTCTCAGCGCTGGAGGCGCATATTCTCCAGCAGGAGTGAAGTTCATTCTCAGGCTGGAGACCAACCCGGACGCGATTTTCGTCGATGCCAACAGAACGACCTCTTATGTGGTCCACGCCTACGTTCAGGAATATCAGCAGCTGGGGACTCAGACCGAACTCGTCCTCCCCTCACAGGGAGCCTTCACTCTATACTTTCCTGAGGGCGGAGGCTCGCCGGACATCCCTGAGAACACCTTTGTGGACCCTGATGCCCTCGGCCAGTACGCTGTGGTCGAGATTCAGTTTGAGACCTCGGACTTTGGGCCGGTCGGATCCCTGTGGTGGTGGACGGATGCCCACGTGCATTATGTCATTGCGCTCGACGTTGTCGTGATAGGGCAGTGGATATGGCCACTGGACGAGGCACTGGGTGGCGAGAACAGGGCTGGTGGCGGGACGAAAGTGTCGCCCTGGGACGCCGCAGCACGGGCGCTGGGCGATGCATTCTCAGCGCTCGGCGACTGGCTGAACCAGTTCTGGTGGGTCATCCCCATCGTGATCATCAGCGTTGCCACCCTTGTGCTTCTTGTCCTGTTGAGAGGAATCGTGCCGAGGAGGTAATAGCATCGTGGAGTGGGGGCTGGTCTTTATCGTGCTGGCAGCAGCAATAGGAGTGGCAGGCTCGCTACTAGTTGAGGATATGCTGGTGGCGGTCTATCACCACTGGGTCAAGAAACGCCAGCAGGAGAAGATCCCAGTACGTCGCTGGGTCGTCAGGGACTATGGCGACAGGATGGTCATTCTATGCAGGGGGTGGAAGAGGGAGTGAGAGGTCGCGCTGTGGTCCTGCTCTTTGTACTGATGATTATGCTACCAGCCCTCGGGCCGATGGTGCCCTCACTGGTTGTTCCCCCCTCCCACCAGACTACTTCTGGCCCGAGGGCTGACCCCTCACAGAACTTCAGCACGAGCGCGGACGGGGACGTGTCGCCCGACTCCATCACCAGTTTCAGCGAGACTCTCCCGGATGATGTCATGTTCTATCCCGATAACGAGTCCTATGGGAGCGGGTACGTCGAATCGTTCGCCGACGTCACTGACTGGTACACAAATGCTTGGGAGAGCGAAGACTCCTACTCAACGGATGGAGATATTCTGTCGCTGGAGTCGTACGGAAACGCGAACAATGACGTTGACAAACTCTTGAGCGACTCAATCTCAATCTCAATGTACAACTACTTTGAATTCAGATACCGAATGAATGTGAGTACTGGGGGCGCAGATGGTGTCTGGATTGCCTTCTACGATGCGGCAGGCGCCTTGATTCGCTACTGGTCCACGGATTCATTGACGGCCAATAAGTGGGTCACGGTGAAGCGTTGGATACCCACGTTGTCTGCGGGCAGCAGTTCGTCAACGACCATTGAGAAGGTGGGGCTCTATACGAGAACGGATGTCGGAGAGCACGCGAGGCTTGACGTTGACTACGTGCGTGTTGCCTCTGGTGATCAAATGGGCTGGCAATATGACGGTTCTACTCTCTGTGGTGTAGAACCCGCGTCGTTGGCGAACTGGCAATCTACTACTGAGATATTAAGTGGGGACCAGTTTCGGGTCACAGCGAAGAAGATTGCCGCAGGTAACTCCTATTTCTACGTCAAGTTCTACACAGACACGACAAGCACGATTGCTGAGGTCGATGAGGACTACTATCCCTTTTTCAAGATTAGATGGGCTGGCGATAATCTCAATGACACTAGCTGCTGGATGTATCTGTATGTGTACGGACAGGACAAGAACCCCACGTGGACGGAAATGATGACCGCGGGGCTGGTCCATAGTGTCGACTTCAATGAGACCGTTGTCATGAATGTCGACGCAATCGCAAGCGAGCCCAACTCTCGTGACTACATCGCAACAATCTATGTATACCTTGATGATAATCGCATCAATTCAGTCGTACAGATTACTGTAGACTACATGAAGATGTACTCCATTGCGGAGTTCTCCATCTCGCAGAACTACGTTGAGGTCGATGATATTGCGTATGTACAGAACGGTCTGCTGTACACGGAGCTGGACGGGTATCCTGAATCAATCATATTCAACCACGACCCAGCAGTTTCAATATCCCCGACTTATAACGTTGTGAACTTGACGCTTGCCGACTCCGACCCGACGAGCAGTCCCTACGACTACGGGGTAAGGGTCTATCAGACCACTTCTACGTACTTGACAAAGTACGAGGAAACGAGATTCGATTGGACGAGTTCACTGACAGAGGTGACCGATTTCTTCATAGAGTCCTACTATACGAACATCATCAGCGCAATCAAGTTCTGGCAGGACTCCGCTGCGCCGGAGATAATAGCTGTATGGAACACGCCCTCCGAGCCAGACAATGCCACAAGTGTTCGGTTCTCCGTGACAGCCTATGATCTGATGGGAGTCTACTCGGTCTCGCTAGTGTCCCTGATGCAGCCGGCCGGATCCTCCATCTCCGCCATAACTCTATCGCGCTATGCTCTGGGCGCAGGATCTGAGCTCTGGACCGCGAACGAAACACTGTCGGTGCCGGGCGAGTACGTGTTCGAGGTCCGCGTCTCGGACGGAGCGAATGTCGCCTACGAGACACTCTCTCTGGTGGTGGACCAGTACGAACCCGCTACGCTCGTGGTCAGCGACAGCGTCTTCTCGTACAACAACGAGACCAACGTCCTATCGGGTGATGTGTCCATTCCCTGCTCCTATTCTGTGTACGAGAACGACAGCCTTACGGCGTCCGGATCGCTGTCCGCAGGCTCCTACAGCATCGAGTGGCCTCACTCGACCACCCCTGGTAATTACTTCTGGGCTGTCAAGTTTGAAAATGGAGGCCACACGATGTGGAGGAATGGGACGTACCACATCGATGGCCAGATTCATGACGGTGATCTGTACTACGCTCTCCTATACTCCTACCCTCTGGAGGTGACCGACATGTCACACTTCTGCGCCAGACCAGAATACAGCGGGTACATGTTCTTCCTGCTATGGGGCGACCTCGACAACGTCACCACTTCCATCACAATGGAGCCCTATGTGTACGAAGGAGCCATGACCGGATTCTACTGCGAGGTCTACGGAGTCTGGTCGCTCCTCATCCCAATTGACGATGCCACGATACATCAGTTTGCGAGTTCTAACGTTGGAAACGTGTTCAGTAATTTCACTATGAAGTACAACGGTCGAGTCGTGACACCTGCAATAACGACCTTCGGCGGGGGATGGGATCACTACACGTACGAATTTTTCAACACCGGAAGCGGACAGACTGGAGTCATCTATCTCAGTGACTACTTTCTTGCACCAAAGACGTTTCAGTACTTTGTCCTCGATAATGGAACCTTCGTGGACTCGAACACTATAGACTATGACATCGCGGTGTATCATAATTATGAACTATCTCCGTACATAGGTGGCTGGGGGCGCTTCCTGTTCCGCGTTCGCGTCAACAACCAATTTGCGGGCTGGGGTGTAGGAGTCACTTGGACGGATCAGGACTACAACGACGGACGTCAGTATCTGGAGGTCGACCTCTACGGCCTCAACACCGATTTTCTCGACACTACCTGTTCCATCCAACTCGATCTTGTCTGGGGGATAGCATTCCTGGCAAACGAGACCTTCTCCTTCGATGAAGACGGGATAGCGACGGCACTCACCTCTCTCTACACCCAACCGCTTCTCTACGTTCCCGGAAGGCTCCAGATTGAGAACCGGCTTGCACTTGTGGCGGAGCGGTACGTCACCTTCTCCGGCACGACGAACCTCCCCTGTAATGTCACGGTTACGGAGAACGGCACCGTCGTTGCGACTGCTGAGATCTCGCAGGCGGGAGAGTTCTCCCTGCTGTGGAATAGAAGTGTCGGGAACGGCGACATCATCGCAACCCTTCACTTCTACACCTCGACCAGTGACGTCTACATCAACGTCACCTATGCCATGCTCCGCGAGATTGAGTACGTGGACTACGACCAGATCTGGAAGATAGTCCAGAGCGAGGCGGACAGGATAATACGACAGAGTCCAGCGGGAGCCAGCCCAGAGGCTGTGCAGAATATAGTCTCCAATGCAGTCGTGCCAATCTGGGCATTCATAGTTGTCTTCGGCGTGTTCGGTCTTCTCCTCCTGTGGAGGTTCACGGACTCGATTGCGGAACGGGTCGCCAAGATGATGAGAAGGAGCGCGGGACTCAGGAGGTCGAGAGGATGAGAGTGAAGGAGACCATAGCGCGAAAGTCAACCTACACGATGATCTTGGCAGTGAGTTTCTTCATTGCTGTGCTATTGTTCAGCGACTGGTTCGGCGTGACATTCGTGGGCGGGATAGGTGAGCTCTTCCGGCTGTTTCTGCTGTTCCTGCTGCTCACCAGCCTGTCCAGCGTTCTCACGTGGGCGATGTTCAGGGGGTCGACTGAGTGATGCTAGTCCTCCTCGTTCTCAGTCCGTTCATTCCGTTGTTCGCCCTCATGGTACACGAGGGCGCCCACGCATTGATGGCCCGCTGTAGACGGGTCCACTACGTATGGTTCTGGGACGGCAGGCACATAGGTCTGGACCTCGACGAGCACGCTCCAAGGACAGCGCTGAGGTCAATTGCAGCAGCGGGACCCATTGCCGAGCTAGTGGCGCTACTCTGTTGGCTAGTAGTTCTTGTCGTCCAAGAAGTGATCATCTGGCCCATGTTCATCCCTCAGATTGCCTATGCCATCTGGTATGGGAACGAAGAGATTAGACGTGTAGAAGCGGAGGTTGAAGAATGAATCAGGCACTCAAGCTGAACCTGTTCATAGTGTTCTTGGAGGTCGCGGTGGTGGTCGGACCTCTGCTGCTAATCAGACAAGCGGAGGCGGTCGGTGCTGCGAACCCCTTCACGAACACGACGATATTTATCGCAGTTGCTGCCGTCGTGGCCTTCGTGGGCCAGCAGATCGTGAAGTACAGCGTGGAGAGGGAGCTCGGTGCAAACCGCGTTCTCGACCTCGTCGTGCGCGGGAAGGGTGCCAGGGCCGAGGAGAAGAACGAGGTAGAGCACAGATACATAGTCTCCGAGACCTACCCTCTGTACGACTCATCGCTGGACGACCTGCTGAAAGGCGAGCAGGCGCAGATCTACGCGACCGTGCGCGAGTACTGGGACCGCGTCACCAGTCGTGAGCGTGAGGGAAACACGCACATCGAGTTGGTGAACACAGATGAGGGCTGGAAGCTCTTCCTCATGCCAGCCCCCTTCGAGGTCACGTTCTCATTCTCGGAGCGCTTCATCGAGGGTGGCCTCTGGGGCAAGAAGATGCTCGCGAGCTCCGGCTCCGCACTGAGCCTTGGTGAGATGTCGCAGCAGGTGGAGTTCGACACGCGCAAGATAGAGAACTGTGAGGTGCTCATCATAGTCGATTCCAACTATCTTGCGGCGGCGCTTGAGGCGAGAATCTTACTCGACCCGGATTTGAACATCGACGAGATTGCGCAGGCCATCCAGCGCCACGTCCAGTTTCAAAATGTGCAGCTCGCTATGGACCTCACGGCGGCAACAGAAGAGAACAAGGTCCTCTGGGAGAAGTATCTGGCTCAGGATTACGACGTCGACCGACGTGCAGCCAAGAAAGCGAGATTGATGACCGTGAAGTATCTGGAGGGCGAGGAGGATGCGATCCCGAAGGAGTCCCGCGTCAGCCTGTCGTCACTGAAGTGGTGGCACTGGCTTCTGGTGATCCTGCTCATCGTCGGAGGAGTACTACTATTGCGGATGTTGCTGGTACCAGCGCCTGCAGGAGGATGAGATATGGCATCTAGAATGAGGGAGATCCGCGAGTGGATAGAGTTCGCAGAGGACCGCGCGGCTGCAAAAGAAGAAGCGAAGAAGGCCGCAAGCGCAGATATAGACCCCAAGAAACATGGCCTGTTCGCGGGGAGCCGGCCGAAGTCAAGGCTGGTCCGTGGTATCAACAGGCTCCGGCTTGTGCAGTCGTTCTCAGAGATTGGCAAGGACAAGATTGTGGAGGACGAGCAGCTCCTGCCGAGGCTTCTCGCAGAGAATCTCGAGCAGAATCTCGACTACTATGTCCTGCTACCGCGCCCCGCGCTGGTCGAGGCGCGTGAGCACGGTCAGGAAGTCGTCCCTATCAGTCCTGCGGAGCTCGACGAGGAGACGCGGAGATTGCTGGAGATGACCGAGATCCCTGCTCAGGAGCAGGGTAACGAAGAGTCTAAGAGTGAAGATGAGCATGTAGAGGGTGATAGGAACGATGAGAATGAATGAAGAGAAGCTGGGACTGACCGCGAACATCATTCAGGTCTTTGGACTCGGGCTGGCATTGATGGTGGCCTTCCAACTGATGAACATCGTGGACCAAATGCTCTACTGGCTGTCAGTGACTGCACTCGCGAGTGCCTTTCTCGCTGGCGTCGTCTTATCCAACAGAGAGTCAAAGCTCACTCATGCCCTCTGGCTGATGGCTCTGTCATTCACTCTCATTGTCGTTGGCTATGCCATAGTCGTCATTGGGGTGAGAACATGAAGAGGCAGACTCTGGAGGATATTCAACTTGTGATGTTGGGAGCCGGCGTGTTTGTTCTCATGTACCTCATTGGGAAAATGGTGGCTAACACGGACATTCTGGCCCCCGGTAACGAGTTCTATCTGATAGCTGTGTTGATAGGTGCTGCAGCACCATTCTATGTCCTTCTATTCGACAGATGAGGACTGACCATGCATGACCGCGACCACTGCCAGCGAGAGCCACTTCGACATCCCTCCGGGCGGGGACAGACCACCGGAGCCAATACGTAGGGACCGCTACGGCAGGTGGCTCGCATACTTTCCCAGCAGAGGCTGGTACCCTGCAGTGCCGGTGCCCACACTCAAACGATGGGACAAAACAGAACTGGACTGGCGTCTCGATGCAAGGATCTGGTGGGCGACAGACACCGTCCGCGAGAGCTGGAAGAACCGGGCCGAGGAGGACCCACGCCTCTTCCGTGCACTTACGACAGACGGCACACTGACCTTTCTCCGCACTATTCAGCAGCTCGCGTTCCGCTTCGAGGGGCATGAGGGCGGGAATGCAGTCATTGCCATCAGAGGGCCGCGTCGAAGCGGAAAGTCGTTCCTGGCATTCTCCATTACCGGCCTGTGGACCCGAATGATGCGCTCGCAGGCACATATCACGTTCTCCGCAGGTCTGACCAGTACCTTGGCCAAGTCCTCCGATGGCGATATCATCGTGGTAGATGAGAACAGTGCGCTCTCCGGTGGAGAGAGTTCCACGTTCTACAAGCAACGTAAGAATCTGATAGACCAGACCGGCGTGAAGAAGATCGCACTGGTGCTCATTGGCCCGGACATCGACTTCAAGGCCTTCGGTCGCGCCCTCGACCTCGGCATCGAATGGTGGGGTGCCTGGCAGAGCAAGAACGCCACCCGCTTTGTCGTGTTCGACCATGCCGAGCGACCTCTCTATGTCGCAGGTCTCCAGCGGACGTTCCTGTGGACTCAGGAGCCATTCGCCTCCTATCTTGTCCAGAAGCATGCGATGTTGGATGAACTCATAGAGGCTGGAGGCGTAGACACAGCAGCCACAGCCTATGATGAAATGTGGGATGAATACTACTCAGTGCTGATGCAGGAGATACGGGAACGATACCCGCATCACGTCCCATCGGTGCGCACTATCCGAAGTATTGCAGTACGAGACCTCAAGCTGAGGTTTCCAACAATCAGCTTTCGTGACGACCTCTGTACGCTAGTTCGCGACGATCTCAAGGCCAGCATGGAGGTACAGAGTGATAATAATTCATCACTCCCAGTGGTGTCTACGACGACATCAGAGGGGTGGGAGACCTTCCGCGAGGGGATGTACCGACTGGGGTTCGAGTACGGCGGCGGGAAGAAGCACAGAGAGCGAGATGCGTGGGCGCTCGCCTGGTGGTACGTGCCAGAGACCACGGAGCACTGGACCTACAAGGAAGTGGCCCGAAAGGTGAACTTTGACGGAAATCCCGACTCGCTCGGCAAGCAGATAAACCGGCTGTTCGGTCGAATCCCCACGAAGGCCGTTGGAGACCTTGGCGAGATTTGCCTCGCGTCGTGGTTAGATTCTCTCCGCCCGCGCCGCGCACCGAGCACCGGACGTGGCACGCCCGACCTGCTGGTGGACGTGGAGGGTCAGGAGGTCGCGATCAACGTCAAGACCTCGCTCGAGGACAACTACCGCGAACACATACCCACCACACCAGAGTACCACTGGCGGCCCAACGCCCTGATCGCACTGGTCCTGCCCAGACTCCTCGAGATACGACTCTTCCCCATCACACAACCCAAACAGTCCATCAACCGCAACAACGGAGTCCTGACAACGCCGGAGAGGGTTTCTAACCACGTCAGAGAGATGGTCCTCCGTCAGCAGACAGAGGGCGGAGGCGGCGGCGTCTGAGTGGGAGAGCGACGTTCAGTAGTCCTCGCGAAGGCATCTACTAAGTTGTTGGAGAAACTTGACGATCTCCAAACCTTTGGCCATGCTGGTTTTAAAGAAAGTCCCCAAGAGAGGACTGGAGAAAAGGACACGATGATTGTGTGTGTCCTCACAGACTATAATCTCGATGCCCTCAACCTCTATAGTTTCTCTCTCTCGAGGTTCTGTCATGCATTTACATGTCCTTGCGTTGCGTAAAAACTTTCGCACTCCACCAGGTACGGAGGTGCGAAAATCTCTTCGCCTAATAGGGAAAAAGGAGGGGTCCGAGTGGGACTCGGACAGACTACTTTAACGATTGCTCCCGAACTGCCTGTAATAGTTCCATGTAATCACAGAATTGACAATGACAAAGACTAGAGACCACAGCAACACTTCAAGATAATCCATGTATCCCAACAAGTACATGATCACGAGAACTGCTGTAACCGCCCCCTGAGGAATCACGAACACGAACGCCGGCATTGGTTGCCTTCTCAACTTCTAATCCCCCGCGCAGGACTTCTTGACCGTCCACGCGGGAGCCCGTATATCCTATCCATCCTATAAAGTCTCTTCCTATGCCTGTTCGAGAATCGCAAGTATCTCCCTGATCTTCTCCGCTACCCTGCGCCCCTTCTCTGTCAGCCGCAGATAGACCTTCGGTCGAGGCCCCTCCTCTCTCTCCTCGACAATCAGACCGAGCCTTCGAAGATTCTGTCGGCACCTGCGCAACGCATCTTGACTGACTATTCCTCGAGGATTGAACTGGCCTCGCAGAAGCTCGGTCACGAATCTCTCCTTCTCCTGCAACATGAGTAGGACCCGCAAGGCTCCCCGTTGCTCAAGCATTTCCAACAAATTCAATGTCTATCGTCATTCAACAACCGACATGATTTAGTTATCCGTTTCCTGTCGTATACCGAATAGCAATATCCTTAATAGGCAGTTGTGGTCATTATAGGATGTCGACATTCGATATGCGACAGGAGGTAGAAATGAAACACAAGCGTTGGTACATGACGGAGGCGACGTGGCGGCGCTTCTCGCGTTTTCGCAAGGAGCTGGAGCTGCGTCTAAACAGAGATCTGAGCCAGGACGAGTTCGTGAGAGTCCTGTGTGATCACAAGGACGTCGTTCTGGACGTGCTACTGAACACCGCCTCGGCGGACTGTGCTTCTCGAGGAGGGACCGAAGAATGAATCAGGCACTCAAGCTGAACCTGTTCATTGTATTTCTGGAGGTGGTAGTGATAGCAGTCCCTGCCACGTTCGCGAAATGGCTTGGACTGCCCACTGTAGATTTCTTCATAGCTGTTACCGTTGCCTCTCTCTTGGCATCAGTCACCGGGTTATACTTTGTGCATTATACCGTCGAACGTGAACTTGGCAATGCGAGAGTTCTCGATCTCACAGTCCAGGAAGGTGACATAGAATGGGCACACAGGCTCTACATCTATGAAATCCTCAGCACGGAGAAGGTCAACGACTCCGAGGTTCGTGACTGGTTGCACAGGGTCTCAGAGGAGTGGCACAGTGTTGTGGTGCTCACTGACGAGGGCTCGAAGCTTCTGCTTACGCGCCGCCCCTTCGAGGAGGAGTTCATCTTCCGCGAGCGGTTCGTGGAGGCTGGACTCTGGGGCAAGAGAGCCCCAGTAGCGACGGGCTCGGCGGTGGTGCTGGGACGGGATGGTGCAGTAGACGTCCTTTTTGTGACTGATTCTGCCAGTCAGCGCAGAGACGTTGCTATGAAAATGATGCGCCTCTTAGAAGGTACTTCGGAGGTGGAGGCCCAGTGAGCAGCGAAGTCCTCTTCGAGAAAGTCAAGAGAGTCGTGTTCAACGGAGACGGACTGATTGTCGTGTACGTTGGAGACTTCGCGTCTTTTGAGAGATTGCACGAACGGATAATGCACTCCACGACAATCTGCGTCAAGACGAACCTGTTCGGCACTACTCAGTACTGGGAGATCCCGACCAGCCGCGTTGTACTATCGCTCGAAACGGAGAAGGAGGGGAGCGCATGAGCGGCAAGGCAAAGCAAGACTTCGCAGACGCAAGTCTCCTTGAGCTCTTGAAGTTCCACGAGGAGAACGCTTCAATCTGGAAGACCTTACCGAGCGACCTCGTTGACGCGTTCTGGGAGCGTTTCAACGAGTTGATGCGCAAGATGGCCGTCGTGATGAAGTGGGACCTCGACGACCTGACGGAGGATCATATTGAGCCTCTCAAGGGTGAACTTGCGGCTGTGAAAGACCAGGTGGCGGCGCTCCGGGACAAGGTTGACGAGGCCGCAGCAGAGCTGCGCCAGTTGAGTAAACGGTTTGAACGCCTTCTCACCGCACTACAGAATACGGAGGTCTCAATCTCCGTGCGCGATTTCGTGGAGGTGGGCAGATGAAGACGGTGAAGAATGTGGAAGGCGTCAGCATTGCGATGGCGCCATGTCCAAACTGCGGTGGCCTTCGACTCCGTTTTGCCATTGAGCAACAAATGCGAGGTATTCTGTGCGAGCTGCGGATTGCTGTTGCTGGAAGTCTTGGGCGGAGGTGAAGAAACGTGCGAGTGACGTGGAATGGCGATAACACAGTGACGTTTGAAGGCTCTCGTGAGACCTCCACGGCCATTGTTGAAGCCCTTGATTTTGCCCGCAGGCTCTTTGCGGGGCTGGACAGGCTGGGTGAGCGGCAGAGGGACGCGGACGAGGCGAGATATGTGCGTTCAGAGGAATCGGGTGTGTCTCCTTCCTTCACGCTTGATCCCGCCGAGACTCGCCTAGGGAACTGCCCTCTGTGCGGGGG
This sequence comes from Candidatus Thorarchaeota archaeon, assembly GCA_029855935.1. Taxonomy (GTDB): domain Archaea; phylum Asgardarchaeota; class Thorarchaeia; order Thorarchaeales; family Thorarchaeaceae; genus B65-G9. The sequence continues at coordinate 43,183 of JAGSHN010000031.1, forward strand.
CGTACTGGAGCGGAAGAGTACGAGCTCAAGGATAGGCCCGCCGGGTATGATTCAGAGCGAGGAGATCCACACGACTGTCTACTGCCCCCATTGCGGCTACGAGCAGGTCTCATTCGAGGAGGTGCCTCTGTGACTGCGAACAGAATTCGCATCAAGAAGTCGGTGGGACCATTCTGGAGGTGGACCATCAATTTCATGGTCGGATGTGACCAATGTCTTTACTGTTACAACAAACGGTGGAATTGGGCCCGCGGGTCACCACGAATCAAAACGGACCTGTCGCTCCTAAGGAAACAAGCAGAGTCCTTCGAATGGAGCCCAGGACCGTCGGCAATGTGCACAACGCTCTATGACGTGCTCACGTCCAGCAGTCATGACCCATTCCACGTCTCATCACTATCCACAGCGGTAGAGATTCTCCGGCTACTGGCGAATACCCCTGTGGCGAGTCATCTACGGGTTCTCACAAAGATGGCACTGTTCAATCCTCCACGGTGCGGGGGGCTTTGGGGCATGACAATCACAACACTAAATGGTGCAGTGGCTCGGCTGCTGGAACCTCTTGCATCGCCCCCACACGAGCGTTTCAACGCTCTTCAGAACTGGGCCCAGCGAGGGCACAAGCTGTGGCTCTCCGTCGAGCCTATGCTGGAGGGAATGCATCTTCATGACCTCATTTGGTCCTTGGAACGGCTCGGTGTTCATCCCCAAGAGGTCTGGGCCGGACGACTAAATCATCGTCATCTATCGACAAAGGCAGCAGAGTACGCTCTCGATGATGCTGAGATAGTGAGGCAGTTCGAAGAGGCGAGAGACTCCTTTCCAGAGATACGGTGGTATCTGAAGAGGGAGGTGAGGGCGTGAGCGTCGACACGATTTCCGCATCCACATCGATCACCGAGAGCTACGTCGCGACGGCGACCGTCTACACATCCTACTATGCCAGATTGATGAGAAACGTGGATGAACGACCCGATTTGACGCACGTGGCGGTCAGTCGCTACTGGCCTCGGTGGATGAAGAAACCTGAGGGCGTGCTGTGGCTTCCAAATCTAGGGCCTAGCAAGCAGCTGCTCTTCACTGCAAAGAAACTGAGCATGGACTTCGAGGAGTACGGTCACCGATATCTTCACGAGATCCTTGACACACGGGACGGCCGGGAGGCGCTGAACAGGCTGTTGGCACTCCTCGAAGATGGAGAAGATGTCGTGCTGTACTGCTACGAGAAAGATGTCCGATGTTGCCACCGCTTCTGGCTCTCGGCACTTCTCTGTCACGCGTACGGCTTTGGCCAGGGGGGAGAGCTGTGAAGTCTCCGCCAACAGCTGAGATAGAGCGAGGACTCTGGCGACAGGGCAAGGACCCCGCCAACATCCAACCCTATTGCAGGCTATGTATGAGAAGGAGGGAATGTGATAACTGGCTTCTACAGCATGTACCGATGATGCGATGCGAGAACTTTCTCTTTCCCTGTCCAAAGTGCGGCGAGAACGTGGAGCTGCGCTATGACGAGGCCAGCGAGTCGTGGGGCTACGTGTGCAGGCAATGCAAGCTGATTTTGGTGGTTCGGTGACGTGACCATGACCGAGGCACATGTCAGTGACTGGACGGTGACGGACGAAGAGCTGCTCTCGCTCATCCAACGCTACGAGCAAGAGTTCGGGGAGTGGAATCCAGAACACTTCTTTGAGATATTCTTTCATGTCCTTCGGCCCTCTTCTCCCCGGCAGGTGCACATCGAATACGTGAATGAGTTGCGAGAGCGCGGAGCAAATAGCTGTATATTGCTCCCTTCTTGGCGGACTCCCCAGAAGGTACACGTCATAGCATCGTATCTTCTACGCAAACATCGCTTCTATGCTCAGTCCAAGAATAGCCCGATATGGATGTATCACGAGGACGAAGGGATCTGGCGGCCGGATGGTGAGGAATTCATTCAACGGTTCGTGAGAGAGATTCTCGGCGAGGATTTCAGAACGCACGTAGTCAACGAGGTCGTCAATTCTATCCGATATGCATCCTACAATCCAAGCGTGGAGTTAGGCGGGCCGCCACACAAGATCGTGGTCAATAATGGCCTTCTGAATATTGAAACGCGAGAACTTGAGGGCTTCGCCGCGGACGAATACCACATTGTCCGCCTTCCGGTGGACTATGACCCAGATGCAGACTGCCCTCGTTTTAGGAAGTTCTTGGACGAGATTCTGGACTCTGAAGATGACAAGAAGGCCATCATCGAGCATCTCGGCTCTTGTCTACATCGTGTCCCGTATTCGAATATCGTGTTGCTTCTCGGCGAGGGGTCCAACGGTAAGAGCGTTCTGCTCAATGTTGTCAAGACCTTTCTCGGTGCGGAGAACGTCAGCGCCATTCAGCTGCAGAGGCTTGAGGAGCGCTTTCAGACCGCCAAGCTGCACGGCAAGCTCGCCAACATCTGCGCGGACCTGCCAGCTAACCCCATCCGATACACCGGCATGATAAAGATGTTGACGGGGGGAGATATCATCACCGCGGAGCGCAAGAACAGAGACCCATTTGAGTTTGTCAATCACGCCAAGCTGTGGTTTAGTGCAAACGAAGTACCGCCGTCTTGGGACGGCACGGACGCATTTCATAGAAGAATGCGAATCATAGAGTTCAGGCGCCAATTCTTGGATGACGATCCGAACACCATCCCGCAGGACATCCTGGTGCCTCAGCTGACAACAGAGGAAGAGCTATCAGGAATACTCAACCTCGCTCTGGATGGGCTGGCGAGACTACGACACCAGGGCCACCTCTCGGGAACCCCAGGTGTCGAGGCGGCTCGGCGGCAGTACATCAAGCGCAGCGACCCAATCCAGTACTTTGCCATGTACTTCTTGGAACAGGACCCCACTGCGCCGAGCGTGCCGAAGCAAGAGATGTACGATATGTATGTCAAACTGTGCCGCGCGCTTGGCAAGATCCCGAAGTCCGACGGGTGGTTCGGTAAGAGGCTGAAGATGCTTCTGCCATACATCTCTGAATCACAGCCCCGCGAGGAGGGTTCCCGCATTCGTGTGTGGGATGGTGTGCGCATCCGATACGACCTGCTACAGAAGGAGGGGGTAGAGGTGCCCTCTGGCACAGGTGGAACAGGTTCCCTACTTATTTCGTCGTCTAAAGTGATTGACTCTATGGAGAGAAGTAGGGAAACAACCCGTTCCACCCGTGCCACCCGTTCCACAATACTGAGGGCCCTGAGTGGACATGATCTGACGGAGGGCGCGTTGTGGGACGCTCTTGGCTGCAGTTCAGAGGAGGAGCGGAGGAGGGTGTCGGAGGCCCTGCAGGAGCTCGTGCGAGAGGGCAGGGTGATGGCGCGTGGCGACACTCCCGTGTACTACCGCGCCGTAAGAGGTGATGCACGATGAACGAGAACAGAAAGCGGAGGATCTGTCCCTATCTAACGCCGAGGCAGCCCTGCCCATCTCCTGGCCTCGTAGACTGTCACATCCACACGGACTGGGGACTGGTGCCCTGCCCGGTGATAATTGTGAAGCGTTCCTCCAACCCAGAGTTTGTCGAGGGAGGTAGAGAAGAGGAGGAATGATGTGATGGCAAGAGTGTGTAGATGTAAGAGGTGTGGTGTGCTATTGGAAGAGGTCATGCTATTGGCTCTGTTACGAGAGCTCGGAAATCATGTCTCTGGGCCGATCAGTACGTGTTGGTCTGGTGGTCCGGAACACGATTTCGAGTGGGTGGAGGTGGATAAGAAATGACCGAAGATGGAGTCCTTGAGGATGTGGTGCGACAGTTCGCACACATCTTTGGACAAGCAGTCACCAGCGTCGTGCTGGTTGTGGTCTGCACTGACGACGTCAAGAGTGCCAAGAACATCTGCAACGAAATCAAGAGACGCTTGATGCATCAATCGCGACCATCCAGCTTATGGACTGGAGAGTAGTGGGAGGTGATGATAATGTCGGTTAAGAGAAGATTCTGGCGCGGCTACTGGGTAAGATTGGTGGTCCTGTCGGCGATAGCGATGATTGGCATGCTGTTCTTCGCGTTGTTCACAATCGACACCTTTGTGAGCGTGCATGTCAATGTGCCATTGCCAGTCAGAACTGTGGGATTCCTCATCTGTGCGGTGGTAGCCTCGTGGTTCTTCCTGATTGCATTGTATAAGAACACTCTGTGGGCCATACGTGTACGCAGGAAGATGCGCGCGGTCGAAGGAGGCGATGAGGAGTGACTGAGGAGACCAGCCAGGGCCGCCGGCTTGCAGCCATCACAGTGTTGCTGATGTCGATGATCACGCTACTCGGTGATGGTTTCCTGTTGGTGGCGATGGGGCAGTATCCTCTCCTCTTTGCGAACGTTGTCTATGTGAGCTACGTCCTGATTGCGGTCTACGTATATCTCTGGGAGAGTGATGTGGAGTGACGTGCCTGAGATGCGGCCGGGATGCCGTCGACTACTACGTGGACAATGGCATTCAGCGCCATGACGACTGGGCGTGCGCCATCTTGGGCATCGGAGGGGCGCCGTACTGCTGGAAGTGTCGGCATGAGTACTACTTCTCCGAGCAGCACTGCGACTACGTTGCGATCTTTGAGTTTCGTAACATCTTCGGCGCCAGGTATCGTACTGACGTCCTCTTCTGGAAAGGCATGAGAGAGCTCGATGCTGCACTGGAGAGGATGCGTCTGGTTGGCGAGTACCTGCATCGTGCGTCTGGTCGGCAGGCACGATACCTCGGTGTGTCTGCGGGTCAGAGAGGGGGCGTGTCATTCATTTTCGGCACGGAGAACAGTCTGGACTTTCTGCGAGAGCGGATAATGTGGGTCCGAAGAATGATGGCGGTGCCGGTTCAAGGGACGCTGGAGGAGTTTCTGGAGGTGGAGGTGTGAGACTTCGCGTTCTGGACCTGTTCTCGGGTCTCGGAGGTTTCTCGGAGGCGTTTCTGCGGCGGGGGCATGAGGTGTTCCGAGTGGACAACGACGTCCGTTTCGCGCAGGTCCCGTGTACTATCATAGGGGACGTGCGGGAGATTGACATTGAGCAGTTCGTACCGATTGATGTTGTCTTGGCGAGTCCACCGTGCGAGACATTCACACGGCGTCATCTGCCCTGGCTGGATGCACGTGATGGCGAGATAGAGGAGGCAATGCTGCTTGTGGAGGCTGCAGTGATGATCATCGACGATTTGGAGCCACAGTTCTGGGTATTGGAGAATGTGCAGGGTGCCGTACCGCACATATCCAGACTGCTGGGCCCGCCCAGACAACGTATCGGCTCGCGCTACCTGTGGGGTGTCTTCCCGCGGATACATCTCACTCCGCAGGAGGAGCGCGAGTGCTACGGAAAGTACCGCCTTCCGCCCAGCGTTCCGAACCGGGCTGCGGAGCGCGCCAGGATTCCGTATGTGCTGAGCTTGGCACTCTGCCGGGCCATGGAGGAACAACAGACACTGCTGGAGGTGCTGGAGGATGAGCGCTGAGGCTGCTGAGCCGGGAGATCTGTGGGCGCTGGTACGGGAGTTGGTGGAGAAGGCAAAGGAGGAACTGAGGACTGAGAGAGAGCGACAGGAGCAGGTTCCTGAGCGAGTTCGAGCGGAAACTTGAACTGGAGGGTCTTCGGCCCAGAAGCATCAGGAACTACATGTACTGGGCTGGCCGACTGTACCCTCTGACCCGTCCCCGTCTCGAGGAGCTGCTATTGCAAGCGAGAAGCGCAAGCACTTACAACCTCGTCTTGCAGACAGCGAGAAAGATGGTCACATTGATGGGGATCTCTGTGAGTCTGGAGGGACTGCGGTTTCGCCGCGTGGAGAATCGCGTGCGGCATCATGAGGACCTTCTGACCGTCGACGAGGTTCGTGCAGTCATCCGTGAGGCTCGGACAACGGCAGCAGCCAGTGCGATTGCAGTGTGCTGGGATGGCGCCCTCAGAGTCGGCGAGCTACTCTCATTCGAGATGCGCGACATCCGACAGGACGAGTACGGCTACGTGATCATCGTGCGCGGTAAGACCGGCGAGAGGCCTGTGCGTCTCGTCCGCAGCTGCGGACATCTCTCTGCATGGCTCAGGCATCGCGGTGAGGAACCCGGACGGGTCTTTCCATTCACAGCAGACTGGCTCCGCGGACATCTGCGTCGTGCTGCCCGTAGGGCCGGCATAAGGAAGAGAGTCTACCCGCATCTACTGAGACATTCAAGACTGACAGAACTGGCCAAGAGCCTGCCTCGACAGGCACTTGTGGCATTTGCGGGTTGGAACGCCGAGACGGATATGGACAGTGTGTACGTTCATCTCAGCCAGCAGGATGTGGACTCGGCCGTGTTGCGGGCGGCTGGTGTTCCGGTGGGCAGTAGCGAGTCCTCTGTGCAGCGTTGCCCGCGCTGTCATCTTCTCACGGACGGCGGAGACTTTTGCAGCAATTGTGGGGCGGTGCTGCAGGTCACTGCTGATGATCTACAGAGGCTGACTCTTGAGCAGATGATGTTCCGGGCGTTGCAGATGCCTGAGGTCCAGCGCGCGATGATTGATGCATTCAAGCGCATTATAGATGAACAGAAGGAGTAGTTAGAAAGGTGTTATGTGACATAGTAAGACCAAGGGTCAGGTACCTTTATGAGAGCCGTCACGGCAGCCACACGGGAGCGATGCTGATGAAGCCCTTCTTTGTGATAGGCACACGGCCCGAGATAATCAAGACGGCCCCGGTCATCAAGGAGTTTGAGGAAAACAGGGGCATTCCTTGCTACGTGCTTCACACTGGACAGCACTACTCAAACACGATGAGCAGGACTTTCTTCGCGGACATGGACCTGAGAGAGCCCGACGAGAACCTTCACATCGGCTCGGGGACGCACTCCGAGCAGACTGCCAAGGCGCTCATTGGAATCGAGAAGTCGCTGATGCGTGAGAGACCCAACGTGGTGCTCGTTCAGGGGGATACGAATGCCGTCTTGTCAGCAGCCCTTGCGGCAGTCAAGCTCCATATCCCGGTGGCTCATATCGAGGCCGGACTCAGGAGCTACGACCAGAGAATGCCAGAGGAACACAACCGTCGCCTCACAGACCACGCCTCGAAATATCTCTTTGCGCCCACGAAGCGCGCCGCCCAGATTCTCAGGCAGGAGAACGTCTGGGGCAAGATCTATGTGACAGGCAACACTGTCATTGACGCACTCGAGATGCGACTGCCCGCCGCACTCAATACACCTCTGCCTGCAGTGGCGTCGTCGCTGGACAACTTTGCGCTATTGACGCTGCATAGAGCTGAGAATGTTGACGACCCCAAGATACTGAGAGGACTCATCGACGGGCTGAACAGACTGGGCGACCACATCATATTTCCCGCACATCCGCGAACCATTGCAAGACTGAACGAGTTCGGGTTGATGGACCACCTCAAGAGCGCGAATGCGATTCATCTCATCGAGCCTGTCGGCTATCTGACATTTCTCCATCTGATGGTGGCGTGTAGATACGTTCTCACCGACTCCGGGGGCATTCAAGAGGAAGTGACAGCCCCATCAATCAACAAGCGTGTCTTTGTGTTGAGGACATCCACTGAGAGGCCAGAGGCCATTGAGTCGGGTCATGCTGTGGTCGTGGGTGTCAATCCGGATGTCTTTCCCGAACTCGTCATCAAGGGCAGAGACGAGGGGCTGGACGCTGAGAGGCCCTGCCCGTACGGTGATGGTACTGCCTCAAAGAAGATTGTCGACATCCTGTTGGTTGAAAACTAGCCTCCGAGGAGGCGAAAAACGGCCCCAAACAGGCCATTTTCGATGGAAATCCAAACAATGCTTATATGTGGGCCCTGCAAAATCGTTAATACAACTTTTATAGAAAGGGGAAAGAAATGAGCTACATAGTCAAGAGCAAGATACAGGAGTTCGCGAAGAAGAAGGGCCTAATGGTTGGAAGCGACTTCTATGGTGCACTCGACAAGGCGGTCGAGGGGCTTCTGAAGGATGCAGCAAAGCGTTGCACCGAGAACAAGAGGAAGACACTCAAGGCGTACGACTTGTAGTCAGGTGCTTGGTGGACTCGGAAGGCGTTACATCACGCCTTCCCCTCCCTTCTTTTTCCTATCGCATGGCTTATGAGCGTGCATGCCGCTCTGAGGCTGTCCTCAGAGAGGCGGACACAATATGTACAACGTAGTACTGACCAATGATGACGGCCCGCATAGTGAGGGGCTACTCACGCTCGCCGATGCTCTCTCCAATCTAGTCGACCTGACCGTGATAGTACCGGACGGACAGCGAAGCGCAACGGGGAAGGCTCTCACACTGAACAGGCCTCTCAGGGCGGTCACGCTGCAGCGTGACAGATACAGACTCATCACGCACGATGGCACTCCAGCTGACTCTGTAGTCCTTGCCAGATTCTTCGTGGGCAGAATTGACCTTCTGATCTCCGGCATAAATGCGGGGGCCAACGTGGGCTACCAGAGTATGCTCACAAGCGGGACCGTGGGGGCCGCGCTCGAAGCCGCACTGAACGGCTATGCTGCCATTGCCGCCTCTGTAGAGGCCTCGCCCTCCGAGTGGTTCAATCATCAGGGGAGCGAGAGGGACTACGCACTCCCCTGCAGAGTGGTCACGGACATAGCAATGAGAGTACTAGAGAGGGGGATGCCACCAGACACCGATGTCATCAACATCAACTTCCCCTGCGTCGTCACCGAGCACACCGAAATAGTGGTCACCCGGCCGACCAGAGTCCGGATGCGTAATGAGGTCGTCGAACGGAAAGACCCGCACGACAGAACCTACTACTGGCTGAAAGGAATCGAGACAGAGCCAGCGCCGGGGACCGACGCCTACGTTGTGCTCAAACAACAGGGCATCTCGGTCACGCCGATACGGATAGGTGGCGCAACCGAAGAGTCGCTCTCAACGCTCAGGGAGTTTCTTGGCCTGTGACCTTTGCAAGGGCATCCCAGAGGGCATCGGTCTCGGGCCGTGGCAGCGGTTCCTGCCGACCATCGCGGGAGATCAGTCGTTCCGCAGGGTCGGCCACAAACTCCCCAATGACGGTGGCCTCGACGCCTGCAGACTGCAGGGCTCCCGTGACACTTGCGCTGTGACCACGCTTGACAGCAATCAGCATACATCCACTGCTGATCAGACACAGGACATCAATTCCGAGCACCTCGCAGATCCTGCGCGTGGCCTGATGTATTGGTATGCTCTCACCCCTAATCCTGACCCCAATATTGCTGGCGTCACAGATCTCGTGGACCCCTCCAGCAAGCCCACCCTCAGTGGGATCGTGCATGGCGGTGACGTGACCAGTGGAGAAGGCAACCACACCATCCGTGACAACGCTTGTTGACATCCTCAGAGCCCGTGCCGCGGCAAGAAGGTCTTCACTCAGGAACTGCCCCAGGTAGGTATGTCCCTCAGTGGCAAGGATGGCTGTCCCCTCAAGGGCGATGCTCTTGGTCAGCACGAGCTCATCACCAGGTCTTGCGCCCGAGGAGGTCACGTATTGGCCGTTCTTGGCTAGGCCGACCATAGACCCTACCGCGATGGGACGGTCAATTCCCTCCGTCACCTCAGTATGCCCCCCAATGACGGCGATGTCGAGTTCTCTCGCCGCAGCGTCAACCTGGGCCATCACTCGCTCGACATCCTCTGGTGAACTGCCGTCAGGCATTATGAGAGACAGGAGGAACCAGCGGGGTGCCACCCCAAAGGTCGCGATGTCATTGGCGTTCACATTGACGACGAGCCATCCGAGGTCCTCGATTGAGCCTGTTATCGGATCAGTCGCCATGATGAGGGCGTCCTCGCCGACGCGGACGACAGCAGCATCCTGTCCGAGCGCGGGGCCGAGCAGAACTGCAGAATCGGAGCAGCCAAGAAAGCGGAACACGTTGTCTCTCAGAACCTGTGGTGGTACCTTTCCGGGCCTCATGGTGCCTACACCGTCAATCAGGAATCGGGCGCTGGTGCGCACAAGTCCTGTGCCGTGGCGTATGAAAAGTGGGTTCATCGAACCCCTATACGGGGATCTCCTCACTCACTATGGGCACCAGGCAGGTGTCGGACTTGTGCGCGCCCCAGAATCAATGCCCTCCGCTAATAACACCATCGAGTAGTGCATCTTCATCGCAGGTATGCCTCAGGGCTCTCAAGCGCCTCGGCCTCGAGTCGACTCCTCGACTGGCACGCGGCTATGAATAGCCCCAGGACCGATGGCTCATCAAGGACCTCTCTGAGTAGAAACGCACGGCCGCCGGAGAGATGCGCGAGAAGGAACGCACCAAAGGACTCCCGGAATGAAGGTACGGCCAGAATTGTCTCTACGACACTGTGGTAACCGTCCTTATTCATCCTGAGCGTGGCCGCCAGCTCCAGCGCCTCATGGTATGGATGCTTGAGAAGACGGACCCAGTTCTGCTGGTCCGCCCGCAGGTTGACAGCGACCAGGCGTACCTTGTGCCGCCTTGCCGTTCGTGCAGCGAGCACAAGGTCACGTACTGGAGTGTACTTTGCGCTACCGGGCTTCGCTGTCTGAGCAAGAGGGATGTTGGGGGAGAAGTCAGATATGACAACGATGAGAGGCTCGATGCTGCTGTCACGCATTCGCTCTCTGCGAATGGTCTCAAGGGCCTTCATCACACCATCTGCGAGTGGGGTCAGGCCGGACATCCTGAGCCTTGCGAGAGCGCGATAGATCTTGTTCCAGTTGCTCGTCGGCGCCTGTACCTCGATTGCGCCGCTATCCTTGAACGCAATAATTCCCACTCTGTCACGGGAGCCTCGGGTCTCACGTTCAATTCGTTCGACAATCTTGCGAATGTCACGCGCATAGCCCCGCATAGACAGACTGACGTCAATGACTAGAATGACTGTGAGTGGGGTACGTGCGGCGAAAACCTTCTCCCGGATGTCCTCGGCCTTGATTCTGATGGGAAGTCCTGAACGCTCTGCGCCTTGTCGGGTCACTGCGGCAAGTACCGTCGCCACAATGTCTATGCTCTGAACCTCAGCATCGGGTTCTCGTGACCTCACGGGACGCCCGTGCTGGGTGGACTCTGATGCCTTCAGCGAGCCTGTTCCACGGGAGGCCACGCGCTTTCTGATCCAGCCTCCGGAGGAAACGCGGGAACGTATGCTGGCTCGCGCCATCAAGTCCTTCGGGTCAAATATCGGCTGCCCGGAGTCGAGGTCCGGGGTCCTGACAAAGAACTCGGGCTCGAGTAGAGGACTCTCCCTGATGTCCGACTTGGTCCCTGCGACCTTAGAATGACGGAACTCGCTGTAGGGACGCGTTGCAGTCCCCACCTCGTCGCCCTCCTCTGCCTCCGCTGGACCGGGCTCCACAACATCGATTCCAGCAGCAGGACCACTCTTTCTTCGGAGCATAGTCCTCAGCCAGTACCTGACGAACAGATAGATGGATGGAACTGCTATGACTGTGTCAACTATGATGAGGGGGATCGATGGGATGACGCCGGGAGGATAGCCAGCAAGGATGTTCAATGGACTGAACAGCAGTGTCATCAGATACATGCTGGCCGATACCATCAAGATGGCCAGAATAGTCCCCCGGATAGGATGCCCCACCGGGTTTCGAATCTTAGACGCAGTTTTTTTTTACCACCCTCGGACGCCGACTCTGCGTAGCTCTTTCCGCGACCAAATCTCCCGCCGCTAAACCTCCGTCCAGTCGACTCACCAGAGGACGGCACCTCAGTGGGCGAGTGTCTGTGTTCCTTCTTTCTGGCAAGGTCCATCGCGCGTACAATGGCCTCATCGATGTCCTGCGGAGCAGGCGGCTCCAAGAGCCCTCCACGCCGTGTCCTATGACTCAGTGCGAGCTGCGCAGCAAGCCGGATGTCATCGAGATTGACCTCAGTGCGACCCTGAAATGCCGCGTGCGTGATGGCGGTCTTGCTGATGATTATGTCTGGTCGGACGCCATCCACCTCAAGAGCGTCGCACGCCATCGCAACCGCTCGCAGAGTAGCGTTCGACATCACGACACTGGAGAGGGACTCCCTCGCTCTCATGATCCGCTCGCGCAGCGACTCCTCGGCCTCAGCCCAGTTCTGATGAAAGTCCTGCGGGGAGCGCTCAAAGTCTAGGTTGCGGCGTACAAGCTCCATCCTCTGTTCGATTGTGAGCCCTCTGCCAACGGCCACATGCAAAGGGAATCTGTCGAGCAACTGAGGTCTGAGCTCACCCTCCTCGGGGTTCATTGTCCCAATGAGGATGAAGTCCGATGGGTGGGATATGGAAATTCCCTCGCGTTCAATCACATTGACCTTGGTGGCCGCAGCATCGAGCAGGTCGTCAACCAGATGGTCGGGCAAGAGATTGACCTCATCGACATAGAGTACGTTCTGATTCGCCTCGGCCAGTATTCCAGGTCGCAGGGCCTGTATCCCCTCCTGCAGAACACGTTCTATGTCAATCGAGCCGATGAGCCGATCCTCCGTTGCGGATAGGGGCAGGTTCACCACACGCATCTTTCTCTTCGTTCTAGGAAGACTGCCCTCCTGCTCAAGACGCTCACGACACTCGGCGCACAGGGCCTCGGGGAAGTTCGGATTACAGCTGAAGCGGCACCCCTCCACAACCTCGACCTCAGGGAGGAGATCGGCAAAGGCCCGCACGATGGTCGTCTTTCCTGTCCCCTTCGGACCGGAGACCAGAACGCCGCCAATTCTCGGATTGATACCATTCAGAATCAGTGCCAGCTTGAGCTGGTCTAGGTCAACGATGGCTGTAAATGGGAGGTAGAGGCGTGCACCACGCTGCAAGACAACTGCCCCTTGGTCTTTGACAGATGGTGCGGTGGAAGCTTCTTGTAATAAATCAGTCGAATCACGTGCTCGCTGGCCGAACCAGTGCAATACAAATAGAGGGGAAGGAACGGGTGTAGCGGTGTTTCAGGATTTGTTCTCGGCGCTCCATCATCTCAAGTGTCCAAACTGTGGCAAGGAGTACTCGGCCGACACGGTTGTAGGTACTTGTGACTGCGGCTCGCCCCTGTTTGTCATATACCATATGCGTGTTGTAGAGGAGGCCATGCGGGTCGATCTCTTCCCCACAGGGGTGAACTCGCTATGGCGATACTCGATGCTGCTACCACTGAGGTCACCACAGTATGTGATCACTCTGGGCGAGGGTTGGACTCCACTCATTCAGGCACCGCGTCTGTCGGAGCACTACGGACTGAGGATGCTGCGAGTCAAGTGCGAGAGCCAGAACCCCACCGGCTCGTTCAAGGATCGCGGACTCAGTGTGACGGTCTCAAGACACGTAGAACTCGGCTGTGACAAGTTCGCCCTCCCGACAGCCGGCAATGCTGGGGTCGCACTGAGCGCGTACTGCGCGCGGGCGGGCGTGAGATGCAGAGTCTATATGCCAGAGGACACTCCGGACAGGTTTGTCAAGGAGTGCGAGAGATACGGGGCAGAGGTATTCAGAGTCGAGGGGACAATCAGCGAGTGCAGAGCAGCAATGATAGCGGAGTCGCCGGACTTTGTCGACCTGTCGACGACAAGAGAACCGTATCGCGTCGAGGGCAAGAAGACAATCGGCTTCGAGATAGCTGAGCAACTGGAGTGGAATATGCCCGATGTCATAGTCTGTCCGACAGGCGGCGGTACTGCGCTCCTCGGGATCTGGAAGGCCATAGGCGAGCTCCGCGCGCTCGGCCTGATGGACAAGCACGATGGTCCTCGTCTTGTTGCTGCTCAGAGCGAGCACTGCGCCCCTGTCGTCAGAGCAGTGGAGAGAGGTGACTCGCAGGTGGAAACCTGGGAGGGGCCCGAGACCGCAGCGTTGGGCCTCAGGGTCCCCAGTCCCTTTGCGAAGAAGCTGATTCCCAAGGCGATACGTCAGACAAAGGGCACCGCAGTGGCGGTCGCAGAGAACGACATGTGGGAGGCACAGAGACTCGCTGCAAAGCTCGAAGGGTTGGACATCGGACCTGAGGCCGCCGTCGGCCTCGCGGGAATAGGTAACCTTGTTGAGGCCGGCGAGATAGATCCAGACGAAGAAGTGGTGCTGCTCAACACCGGAGGGTCTGCAAGGTATGGGTAGAACGGGCCGTTGTAGCTCGTTCCGCAGATGTGGTCGGCCAACGAGGTATGTCCAAGACGCACTTGAGAGAGAGGAAGACGAGGGGGAGGAGAGAGACGATAGTCCTGCTCCAGACGTATTGTCTTCGTGCTCCTCATTCTCGAGCCTGTGGCATGACATGCGGGAGAATGGCCCGCAGGTCGTTCTCCTCCACAACCACATGTGCAGCACGGGCTACCTCTTCGTCTTCGGGCATAAAGGCAATCGCAAGGCCGACAACAGACATTGCGTCAACATCATTGCGTCCGTCACCGACGAATGCTGTCTCCCTGAGCGACACGCCAAGGTCAGAGGCGATTCTCTCCACTATCTCCTTCTTCTGACCCCAGCCGACATTCGTCTCGACCTCTCCGGTCAGGACACCGTCGCGATGTATCAGACGATTGGTCACGACGTACGATATCCCCAGGCGTCGAGCGACGTCCTCCGCAAGAACGTCAAGCCCACCAGACAGAATCGCCGTCCTGATGCCAGCATCGTGGAGCGCCTGCACCGCCTCACGGGCCCCGGGTACGAGGCGCGTCTCGCGGACCACCCTGAGGACCTCATCAATGCGACGCCCCCTCCATAGACCTGCGTCGAGGTCGGCCCACTCGTTGTACGAGATCTCTCCAGCGAAGAACATATCGTAGTACTTGCGCCCCTCATCGGTGGTCCCGAACAGCTGATGTAGGCGCCACCAGATACTGCTGTGCTGTGTCAGGGTACCGTCCGCATCAAATACAACAAGTCGAATCATGTCGGAGAGTCACCATTGGTGCGGGCCCTTACGCGAGTATGGAACATAGCATACTGCGGATTCACTCGCCCGCGGCCTCACGAGAGAGGCGTGCAATCACCTCATCAATCTTCGCATCGTGCCCCTCCACCTCGGGCTCCTGTTGAGGTACGTCACTCCCGGGTGAGGGAAGAACACCCTCGCGCTCCAAGAGGACCTCGGCCTCGATCGATGCGAGACGCCTGTCAACCGCGGATTCAATCTCGGACGCACCCAGCGATGGAGAGATGTCCTCTGACAGGAAGTCGGTCGCAAGTGAGACCCTGTCGATGACCGAGCTCAATCTATCAAGCTCGCTGCGAATCTCTGTCGGGTTGATGGACTTGGCCGCCTCCTCAAGGACCTCCCGGGACTTCCGTATGGCCTTTACTATCTCCTGTTGAGAACGGGCATTCTCAATCTGTAGCTGGACGGTACGTAGCGTGACCATCTGCTGTTGAACCTGAGTACGTTGGGCCCTCAATGACTCGGCGTTGCGGACATAGGCCCTTGCAAGTGCATCGTCACCCTCGCGGACCGCAGCACGAGCCAAGTCAAGGTTATGGTCGATCTCCGCCCCATATCTCCGAGACATCATCTCCAAGTTATTGATCATACCGCGAATGTCAAGGATGTGCTTCTCGACATCGACCGACCTGCGTCCGCTAAGAAAACCCATCTTGCCCACCGGGATTATGGCCACTGTGAGTAGTTCCGTAGCCACGGTTTTTAAAGCGTTGTAGCACGCTGGCTAATACACGACCAAGAAGTCACAGTCCTATCCTCGGGAGGCCTACCCGAGACTCGGGACAACAGACAAAGCAGTGATGCCAGATGGGAGTGAGAGATCTTCTTGAGGAGGCTGCCCAGGCCGCTATTGAGGTCGTGAGAGAGAACACGGCGATTGCAAGTGAACTGACGGGAACACGCAATCCGTTCGGAGACAAGACCCTGGTCCTTGACAGACGCGCAGAGGAGGCCATCATAGAGGTAATTCGGAGCTGGTCGGTCCCCACTGCCATTCTCTCGGAGGAGGCTGGAATTATATTGTCGGAGGAGGAGCCCGAGTATCTGGCGGTGATAGATCCCATTGATGGCTCCGCGAACCTTGAGCGGCGCATCCCTCTGTGCTCGGTGGGCATTGCACTGGTCCCATACTCAGACAGAATGTCTATGCACGACGTGGAGGCTAGCCTCGTTAGGTCGTACTTCACCGATGAGGTCTATGTTGCAATCAGAGGAGAGGGCGCATTCAGGAATGGTGAGAGAGTGAGAGTGAGGGAGGAGGTCCCAATCGAGGAGGCAATCATCTCATACGATACGAAGAAGAGATGGGACAGGGAGTTTACCGACTCATCGATACGCGTGCTGTCTTCAGTGCGAGATATGCGCAGATCGGCCAGCAATCTGCTGGACCTCTGCTGGGTGGCCGGGGGATCTCTCGATGCAATGGTCGACCTGAGGAACATCCTTCCCATAGTACACATAATGGGGACGCACATCGTACTGGAGGCGGGCGGGACTGTCGTCGGAGTTGACGGCAAGACGCTCGACCTTGAGATATCGATGACCAATCGGATGAGCTTTGTCGCGGCCAGCGGACCAAGACTTGCTGAGGACATCAGACAGAGGTTTGTGGGAGTCGCCTGAGAGCCGGACTGTTCGATGTGGCTGACGATCCCAGAAAAAGTCGACCTCAGCCTCATATTTCAGTCTGAAACACTCGCTCGACTCTTTGAAACAGTTCCTGTTCCTAAGAGGTTAAAAGGCTGACACAGGTGTTCTCGGATGAGGAGTTAACTATGGTCAAGGCAGTACCATTTGTACCACCTGAAGTGAAGAAGGCAATGCAGGACGTCAAGCACAAGATAGTCGTACTGTCTGGCAAGGGCGGTGTCGGCAAGACGACCGTGGCCACCAATCTGGCTATGTCCTTTGCCAAGAAGGGGCTGTCAGCAGGTGTCCTAGATGTGGACATCTACGGTCCAAATGTTCCGAAGCTTCTGGGACTGGAGGGGCAGCATCCGCGCGCCGACGAGAACATGATCTATCCGATAGAGGGGCCGCTGAAGACCAAGGTCATGAGTATGGGGTTCCTTCTGAGGAAGAGTGATGATGCTGTTGCATGGAGGGGCCCGCTCGTCGCGAAGGCGGTCACACAGTTCTTGGGAAACGTGAAGTGGGGCGAACTGGATGTTCTTGTCATCGATCTTCCACCTGGCACAGGTGATGAGATTCTCAGTATTCTCCAGTCAATCCCAGATGCGGATGGGGTGATTGTGGTGACAACACCCCAGGAGGTAGCGGTGCTGGACGCTAGGAGAGCGATACAGCTCGCTGAGAAGATGGGCGTCCCCGTACTGGGCATCATTGAGAACATGTCGGAGTTTGTCTGTCCGAACTGTGGCAACTCGTACAAGATCTTCGGAGAGGGTGCAGCCAAGCGAGCGGCCGAGGAATATGGTATTGAGCATCTTGGCACCCTGCCGCTGGATCCACGTGTCGTGACCCTCTCTGACGAGGGATCTCCGTTCGTCATCAGTGAGCCCGAGTCAAAGGTGGCGAAGGCATTCGAGGCGATAGTGGAGAGACTATCTGAGAAGATGGAACTCGATGACTAATCAATAGGCGCACCGGTCGGGCCGCGATTTGCCAGCTATTGCTGCTAGGGCGGTACGTTCCGACCGGGGCCTTGAGTTGTTTTTCAATAACTCAGAAGTCAGCCTGCTGGCGCCCTATGGAGACCCGTCCCTGATCTGACTGTATGCGTGCTTGCATCTGAAAGGGGCCTATTCGGCCTCGCCCTCATCAGAGGCCTCTTCCTCATTCGGCTTCTCGGCCTTGACCTCTTCCTCCTCAATGCTCTCAGCCTTGGCAGTCCTTGGCGCAATGCCCATCAGATAGAAGTATCCGAGGATCAGGCTGACCAACGACAGGAGGACCGTAACGCCGACCGCACCAGCATAGCCAAACCAGCTCACCGGGTTGATGACTAGGTTCTCCACAGCGCTGGAGAGAGCAATCTGCTGGAGCCACATCGGAATCACGAACACCAGCGGGATACAGATTATGATGAGGAGCACGATGGACATAATAATCTCGGCCATATGAGTTAGAACTCTGCGTATCGTGCTGTCAACTGCCTTCTTTGCCGACGCCATGTGTCTGTCTCCTTCAGTCTGGGACCGACGGGGCTCATGCTTTAAAGATTGCTCTGGAGAGCAGAGGGCTCTCGGGGACCCAAAAGGAGAGGAGAAGTGTCAGATGAGAGAGAGGATGAGTAGCGGTTGGGAATGGGAGGAAGGTCCCCGATTATATGATAATACGTTCTACTACAATATAAAGATAGCTTGTGCGTATGATCCTGCAGCGCCTCGGCTCAGAGTAGCAGAATGGGTATCCGGGGCCATAGAAGAACGCAGGAAGGAGGAGAGAATATGGAGGTGCACAAATAGATGGCCCCGGTTCTCCTTGATTCCTTGTACAATCAATGCATATAACAAAAGCTGTGATTAATAGTTATTGCGGTACTCGCAATTCAGAGCCCGAGGTATTGACGTCATCGCAACCCTTATTAGGAAGTGATTGCGTAGTCCTCAAGTGAATGTGCCGGAGAGGCGTGTGACTCGTTTCAAGCGAGAATCCCTCCCACAATCCTGATCGCATTTGAAGTGCACACATCCTCTCCTCCTCTCAAGCAATCAAAAGCGAACCTTTCTCCTTTTCGCGCCTCCCGGCACACTCACTCCATCCATTGTCCTTCTGTTGGTAGGGCCTGTACTTTGAGGGTGACCCTTTTCCGATACAGCTGTGGCTGCGTACGGGCAGGTCAAGCCGAAATCGTCCAGCCAATTGGACAATCAGTGGAGAAGGATACCGCTGTCGCGATGAAACCCTCTACCAGCGGCCTTCTCACTACAAGGTGCACGTGTCAGTCGTCGGCAGAACTGACGTGCGACCGTCATTGAACACCTCGATAAAGAAGGGATCCTGCGCCTCTCCCACCTTGGTCCACCCGAACTGATCCTTTCGGTAGTACTTGTAGTCACTCGGATCATAGCACACTTCGACGACAGACCCCTCTGGAAGTTTCTGGAGATATAGAGAGACCTCTTCTATGGATTCGTGAGAGTACGACTCGCCCAACCGGATATGGTGGATGTGGTCGCTGACCTCAATCAGCAGAGCAACATACGGATTCGAGTGGGAACCGTGTCTAGACGGGACCGGTGGTCTTCGGCACGAGTACGCACCACTGACTGAACGTAGGACCGTATAGATACCCTTGTCTATCTGCATCACTGTCTCAATCCCGGCTGTTTATCCGGCGGGGTTACCGGCAAGTGTATAATATGAACTCATATGCCCTTATAATAGGAGTGCTATGAGGGGGGCCGAAAAAATCGCATAGAGCGCCGGTTCCTCGGCCATTCTCCGCTTCACCAGCCGTATTGTCCCGGCTGCCAACGCAGAATGTGCACACTTTGCGAAAAATTGGCCGAATTTTCTTAACAAACGGACATCACGATTGCCGAATGCTATCATGCGCCGCGCCAATCTCGGCGCGCAGTGCTGGTAGTATCTCGGCAAGTCTACCGAATACCCTCTCCGCCCCAGCCTTCTTCAGCTCAAGTGCATTGGTCTCCCCGGTGGCCACGGCCCAGAAACGCACACCGGCCCTCTTGGCCGCAGCAGCATCAATCCTTGCGTCCCCCACGTAGATGGCCTCATCTCGCGACACCGAGAGTTTCTTGAGGAGTGCCAGCAGGCCGTCAGGGTACGGCTTCGGGTTGGGCGACTCGTTGCGAGTCTGGATGACATCGAAATAGTCGCCGAGAGGAAGACGCTCTAGGACAATCTCCACGGCGTGGCGACCATTGTTCGTCAGGATAGCCGTCTTGAGTCCCATCTTGCGTACCTCTGCAACGACATCAAGAACCCCGCGTATGAGCCTCGCGGACTTAGCAGCCTCGGCCTCGTGCCGGGTCAGTATTTCATCAATCTCGCGGTCCAGCGACTCCCACTCCTCAATGCTCATACCGTGGGAGAGGAAATACTCACGGGCTTTCATCTTTGTGCTGGAGATACCGTCCTCAGGGTCCAGAAGATCTGGGGGAAGTCCAAGCTCGATGTAGAACTTCTTTGTGTCCGAACGCATAGCATCAAGGGGGAGGGTGAGTTCGGTAATTGTCCCATCGAGGTCGAAGACGACAGCCCTGAGCATGGCGGTGAACAACCCGAGCGAGGAGGAGACACAGCACTTCTTAACGGTTGCTCCCCGGGCATACTGGGGGTCGAACACGGCTGACGAACTGTCGAAGTACTGTCGTCATCTCGTCCAGTCCCCAGTTGTAGAAGTGGTCAGCGCCTTCAATTGTGCGGACAAGTGGATCAGCATTGTCCATCAGCGACGCGATGCGGGTGACATCAGAAACGGATACGACCGAATCACGGTCGCCGTGGAGCAGGAGTACCGGGCAGGTGATAGCACTCAGTCTCTCAGCCAGCAACGGCACGTCTGCGGCAATATCGTAGGAGGCGCTTATCGTGACCAAGAACGACACAGATGTCAGGCCAGCAATGTGCAGTGCCACCGAACCACCAAACGAATACCCAACAACACCAATATCAGGGTGCTGGCTCGCGGAGCGGAGGTGCGAGCGCATCTCGTCCATCGCGCTCAGTGCGTCATCGATGGCGCCATCAACACCCGCATAGGGGAGGCCCGACGGTGGACCTCGGAAGTCGAACCTGAGAGTAGCCACTCCAAGTGATAGCAGTGTCTCTTCGGTCGCAAGGACTATGCGGTCCTCTTTGCAGCCGCCGTATAACGGATGAGGATGAAGAAGGAGGGCACCACCCTGAGACCATTGGGGGACCGTCACGATGGCGGGGAGACTCCCACCAGGGCCCTCAATGATCAGTTCTTCACGGCTGGCCAAGTTGCTCATTCGGGTCCCCACCGTAGTAGAGTGCCTTTGTGCAGGTATGGGACATGTCCGCCGGGACAACAACGTCCATTCTGACGCGATGAGAGATTCCCTTGGCCAGTGCCTCAACATAGGGCAGACAGACCGTGTCGCAATAGACACTGCCCCTCTTCACAAACGCCGCATGCTGCGGACAGTATGGATGCTCCGTTTCCACACGACTGTCATTGACCCACCGGACGCGAATCTTGGCACCCATAAGACCACCAACGACAAGCCAAGCGTCGAGGGCATCCTGCAGAGAGTCGCCCAGCTCAAGACGTTCTCTGAGGAGCCCAGCGTCCTCGGTCCCCAGGCGTCTGAAGACCTCTGCCACAGCATCGCGTCCGGCCTCACCAAATCGCTCGTCGAGGACAACAGCCAGCTCCGTCATCAGGCGATAGAGGTTGTCTCGAATCTCGGCGACCTTCATAGGACTGGGAATCATCCCTCTCACGGCCAGCTTTCGTGCAAGACCCAAATCTCTCACACTCCTAGCACCGACTGAGGAGTGACTCCTCATTAGTCTTTGGCAACGCTAGGGAGGGGACGGTACAGGGACTTCTGCCATATCAGGGGGAATACGAGGAACGCGACACATTGTGTCCTCGAACAATTTATTGCAGGGCCGTTTCAACCTCGGACCCAGTGTCTTCATACAACAACGGAGTGTTGCCGCTGTGACGGACAGGATGGATAGCAGGTCAATGAGATCAATGGTTGAGATATTCCCCGAGCTCTTGCTTCGAGGGAGCGTGAATCAGGACGTGCTTGAGAGAGCCGATATGATACGTGAGCGCGGAATGCAGGGGATATGTCTCGTCGGGATGGGTGGCAGCTCGATCGCCGGCGAGGTGTCCAGAGCGCTCCTCCAAGGAGAAACGGAGATTCCGGTCATCAGCGTGAGAGACTACCGCCTGCCTCAGGCCGTCAACAGAGAGTGGACAGTTCTGGTCGTGAGCTACTCGGGCAACACAGAGGAGACACTCTCCGCCTTCGATGATGCCCGTCGTCGTGGTGCCGAGATATTTGCCGTGACAACAGGTGGCAGGCTAGCGGAGCTCGTACACCAAGACGAGATTATCAGACTGAGTTCAGGCCTGCAGCCAAGAGCTGCACTCCCACATATGTTCTCGCTGGAATACACTCTACTGAGAAGACTGACGGGCCTGCCGGAAGTCGACCTCTCAGATGTAGCCGCTCACCTGAAACGGGCAAGAGAGGCCTGGCGTGATGGGAAGCCGATCTCACCACAGAGCATCACATCAGCGCTGATTGACAAGATACCCCTGTTTGTGGGGTGGCGACATCTGGCGCCCGTGGCATACAGAGCGAAGTGTCAGGTAAATGAGAATGCCAAGGCGCCAGCACTTTACTCTGAGATTCCGGAGTTTGACCACAATGAGATCGAGGCTTCGGGTAGATACTCGGCTTCGAGAATAGTGCCCATCTTTCTCAGGAGCCATCTGGAGGACGAGAGAGTCGCACTCCGGATACGGGCCACGACGGAGGTGATGAGAGAAGAGGGGGCAGATATCGTTGAGATACCTTCCCTTGGTCATGACAGCCTGACGGAGACCCTGGCGGCCATTCTCTTCTGCGATGAGGTCTCTGTGGACCTCGCTGACAGGCTTGGTGTGGATGCGACTATTGTCAGAAGAATCGAGCGTCTCAAGAGGATCCTCGCAGGCGAGGGCTAGATGATTCTCACACCCTCGTATAGGAACTGCACCCGCCGAACCGACTGAGGGGAGTCCAACACACGGTAGAATATCGTAAGTGTGACCTGGAATACCCACGTGTCCGTGTTGGTCGCGTTGAGTAGGGCTGCCTTATCAAGGTCATCTGTGATTCGTCCACTGACCGTGAAATTGGCTCGATAACCAGGGTATAGCGACCGATTGTCCGCAGGAATGGTCAGTCGAAAGTTCGTGTAGCTGAGGGAATTGCCATCCAGCTTGACTGCGGCGGTCAGGGACATAAGGTTCGCATCGCCCTGCAGAGTCAGCGGGACCCTAAACCCGAAGACAAAGTCCAGCCTAGGATTGATGCTGAGGTTTGCCGGATCATAGTCAACAAGGTTGACGGCATTGAGGCGTACGTCCAGAGTAGAAACCATTGCATAGCTGCCACCATAGTAGGCAGCGTTGCTGACAAGCGTGAAGGCACTGACTAGGGTGATGATGATTGTTGCAACCACTATTCGGTTCTGGGTCTTGGGGTCGGATATCATCGGCGCTCGCTCTCTTCCATCCGGAGACCCAATATCACACTTCCGCTCGGCGCATCTTAGAGAAGGAGCGACAGTGCAACAATATGAACGATCCACGGAAAGAGCGCAAGGAATGTGGGTAGGGGTATTGCTGGCAGTATGCTGCCCTCGCGTAGAACGACGAAGACGTTGACTGCGATACCAAGGGCCCCCAAGAGAAAGGACATACTCCAGACGTAGAACGGAAAATGAGTTATCGCGTGGGCGCCTACCAGCGAGAACACTATGAAGTCACCCGCACCGACTGTTGCAGGGCCAGACCTGACATGTGCGTACTCGAATGGATCCTTACCGGGAGATGCAATCAGAGGTTGAGCCCTGGCACGAGGATGGTAACGGGTGAGGACATAGTCCTCAATGATGACGCTAATAGTGATGACAAAGATGGTACTGGTGAGCATTGTCACTCCGAGAAAAGTGCCGAAGATGCTACCATAGAATATCACAAAGAGGTTCCTGATGACAGGAGGGATGACATCGACTATGATCAGAGCCAGTGACATCAGTGACACGCCGAGCGACACGACGAGGAGAAACCCGTACACGACGCTGGTTGTACCCTTGAACATCACCAGGAGAAGTGTCTCGCCGACAAAGATTGACACAAAGCCGAGAATCGGGGAGACCACGAGCGCGACGACGAGTCTGCGTCCGCGACGGCTCCCAGTCTGGACTACCCAGTAGAGGGCGCCGACCACGAGAGAGCCAAGTATGGTCGACACGATTGCTTGGATGACTAGGCCGTAGAGACTGTAGCTCACCCCTGTGCCTATGGATCGTCCAACGTAGCTGGATGAGAGAACGGCCGAACCCACGGCTGAACCTATGACCAGAGGAGATAGTGCTACCACCATCAGTCTTGCGCGGTTCCAGTCCACTCTCATAGTACCCACGCCCCGCATTCGAGGCTTGGACTTATAGTCAGTCTGTTCACCGCACTGGCGAGCAGCATCGCGTGGACTGAACGCGGAAGAGGGCGTCGACAGCCCGTGGGGGGAATGTTGAGAAAAGAAAGGTAGGAGGGGACAATAGTCCCCCTTAGTCTTGTACTACTGACGCCACTCTACCGCTGACGCAGGAGGACGTAGCCACCGACGAGAATCACAACAGCAGCGCCAACCGCACCAGCAACGATTGCCAGAGTGTAGTCTGGAGCAGTCGTCGTGGTCGTCTCGGTTGTGGTCTCGGTTGTGGTCTCGGTAGTAGTGGTTGTGGTGGAGCGGTCGAGTCCGTGGAAGTAGTTCGGGTTGTAGGTCAGCTCGGTGAACTCACCTGCAACATACTCGGAGATGTTGAATGGACCACTGGTGACCATACTGTCAGTGGGCGGGTTGGGCTGCCACTGGTCCCAGTGTTCCGTACCAATTGTCTCGAAGAAGTGCTTCGGGATGATTGGCTTGTATCCGACAGTGTGCAGGTGCCAGTAAGACTCGGTGTCGAACTCCACAACGACCGTGTACGTCGTGGGAGCGTATGCTGCGGTCATCTCGGAGAGATCCGCACCATACGGGTTGCCTGGCGCATCACGGTAGTAGTTCAATGAGAACGCTACGTCTTCTCCGGTCAGTGGTGTTCCATCTGTCCATGTGGCGTTCTGTACTAGGTTGAACGTAAACCGTGTATGCCCTTCTGGGACGTCAGGGTTGGTTGCGTGAGTGTCCGCTGTGTAGCTCTCTGCCAGCCAGAGGATGTCGTGACCCTGCGGGTCAATGGCGATCAGGCTGTCGTAGAGCTCACTCAGCACGTTCATTGTGTATGCGGAGCTGCTCGCCATGAAGTTGAACGTGTCAACGTCAAGCGGGTTGCTCCAGCGGAACGTGCCACCGAATGGACCACCCTTGTCTGTCTTGAGGTGAACCTTGTAGTTCGTCCACCAGCCAGGCACACCACCGCTGACATCGTTCACAAAGCCCTCGAACCTGTCGGTTCTGTAGGCCGAGAGGAGGATGTTCTCGTAGCAGATGATCATCGGGCTGTCGTAGACCCAGATCCTCTGCATCTCGATGGCTGCCTCATAGACATCCTCGTAGTCAGTGGAGTGCAGGAGCTGATCTCTCCAGGTGTCGTAGGTGGAGTTCCTCCAGTTCGGGAAGTTGTAGTATGGTTCGTCAGCGTACTCCGACCAGAACTCGTAGGCCAGCCAGTCGACATCGAAGCTGCCGAAGCTGGAACCAAGGAAGACGATGTCGTAGTCACCGTGGAAGTAGAGTCTGGTGAGGTACTCGTAGAAGTCCGTTGGGGTGGACACCGCATCAACACCGAGAGCCTTCAGAGCATCGGCGACAATCTGGCCGACCTCAATGGCGATGTTGGAGGACTGTGCACACTCGACGTTGACTGAGAAGTCAGAGCCGTCGGGTGCCTCAAGCCAACCATCACCGTCGACGTCGGCGAAGCCAGCCCTGGCAAGCAGGTACTTACCATAGCCAACGTTTGCCTCGTAGTATGTGTAGGGCAGCATCCCCTCAATTGAGAACGGGTTGACCTTTGGCACACAGGAGTCCTGTGGCTCGGACAGACCGTCCCACACGTTGTCGGAGATCTTCTCCTTGTCAAGGGCAAACGCGAGGGCCCTGCGGAATTCCGTGATGTTGAACGGGTACTTCGCCGTATTGATGGTGACGTATCCGTAGCCGTTTCGGAGTACGTTGGCCACCTTGATGTTCGCTGCCGCCTCAAGGGTCGGCAGGTGCGTCGGGTCGACCATATCTCCGATCAGATCGATCTGGTCGTTCTGAAGAGCTAGAACCTGCTGGTCGTCGCCCTCTATCACGTTGAAAACAAGCTTGTTGATATATGGCCCATTCTTGAAGCCGCCAGGAATAGTCTGCGCCTTGGCATAGATTGGCGACATGGCCATCAACGTGAATGCGGCGACGAGCGAAATAGCAAGTACTCTCTTCGCACGTGCGCTCAGCATATTCTCTGTCTCCTTCCGAGTCGAAATCGGATTGAGAATCCGTGCGACTAGCATAGATAAAAGCGTTATGATGGACTCGGATACACAAAGATTGCGGAGAACGAAACCCAAGGAACAACGTCAGGGTACAGTTGCGCCGACGGACGGCGTCCGGAGGACCATCAGTCTCCCAGCCAGCGGTCTGCTATGGCGGTTCACCGTTCCCTCAGGCGCGGGTTCAGCACCTGGTCGAGTGTGTGACCAACGAACGTGAAGGCCAGCGACAGGAGAGTGATCATCAGTCCCGGGAAGACGACCACCCACCACGCACCGTTGCTGAAGCCACCAGCAGCCTGGGCGTCGGCGAGCATGCGTCCCCAGCTGGGTTGGCTGGGATCAGTCAGTCCGAGGAAGGAGAGGCCAGCCTCTGAGAGGATTGCGCCTACGACGCCCAGCGTGATGTCGGCAAAGAGTATGGGTGTCACGTTGGGGAGGATGTGCCTGAATATGATGTAGGTGTCTGAGGCACCGATGGCACGCGCGGACTCCACGTATGCCTTGTTCTTCTCGGCCATAACTTGAGACCGAATCAGCCGTGACGTACCGGTCCATCCAAGTATCGCTATGACGACGATGATGTTCTCAATGGTTGGTCCGAGGAACGCCGCGAGCACCATCATAAGCGGCAGTCCCGGGATGACGAGCAGAAAGTCAACGATTCGCATCAGTATCTCATCGATTTTCCCGCCGAAATATCCCGATGTCAGACCGACAATCACACCGACACCGCTAGAGAGAAGGGTGGCCAAGATACCGATTGTCAGGCTGATTCGTGTTCCGAACACCAGCTGAGACCACGCGTCAGCACCCTTGTCGGTGGTCCCCAATAGGCCAAAGTAGGGCCCGTAGGCGTAGACGCTCACGTGGGTTATGTCGACTGATACGGAGCCGTCGTAGTCATGCCAGTTAAGAAACATGTTCTTGGTGGGCGCAAGACCCACAGCCAGTGTCAAGACATCCGTGGGATCCTCTTGACCATTGCCGTTGTCCACCATTCCGCCCCACGCCTCAAGGATGTCAAACCAGCTCAGGTCCATCCCACGGGTGATGTCGGTATTCGAGTACGGTGGGTACGACTTGTAGATCATCCTCCAGTTGCCTGACGAGTCGATGAGCCAGGCGTAGACCTTGAACATCAGGCCGCCATCAGACTTTGTTGCAAAGTCACCGCTGAGATGAACTCTCAGCCTGATGCTGACATTCACGTCGCTTGGCAAGCGCTCGTACGGCCAATCAAAAGACTGCGTGAAATAGACGAAGTCACGTACATCGGGCATCTGGCTTGAGGCATTGAATGGCAGATTGAAACGCGGACGGTCACTACTGTTGTGCATCCAAGTCAGACGGACATAATTCTCGTCCCCGGGACCAGTACTCAGATGATGACTTCCCGTGAAGTATGAGTGGTTGCCGTAGGTCTGCGAGCCGTAGAACTGAATGTGATTAGTCTGTAGCGGATCGTCAGGAGTATATGTCATCGATAGGTCGGGGTCGGGCAGGTACTCGCCAGTCTGTACGGCTCCCGGGTCAAAGACGCTCATCCACGATGGCGCAAGGAACGAAGGGGCTATCTTGTTGCCGGGGGAGGGGTTGTACGACACAAAGTATGGCGCGCCTATTGCCAAGACGATAAAGAATGTGAGAATGGCAACACCAATTACACCCATCCTGTGACGTTTGTACTCGCCCCAGAAGGTCACCCAGCCGATGTACCAATTGCTGTCGCGCCAGCTCTTCGTCGCCTTCGACAATACAGTCACCTTCTTGGCTCGCAAGCACCTCTCCCGTCAGGATATCCAGGGCTTTGCATGACAGCCAGCGTGCGCGAGCCTTCAAACACCTTATCAAGATTGTGGACTGCGTACAACGCACGTTCAGTAAACCCTAAAGCCCAGCTTGTCGAGACTCAGAGTCAGTGACTTGGCGGTGGAAAACTTGAGAACAGACAGCCAGCTTTCCGACGAGGATGTTGCCATGACAGTGCCGGCGCAGGAGTCGCCCGAATACGTGAGGACAAGCCTCGCCGCTGCGATGACGATTGGAAAGGTGCAAGGGAGATTCTATAGAGATGCCAAACTGTACTGTATCAACATCCTGTTGACGTACGACGAGGGGTGTCACGCCAAGTGTGCCTACTGTGGCCTCTCGGGGTCGCGGCAGACCGAGAGGGAGTGGACAGAGAACTCTTTCATCAGAGTGGACTGGCCCGTCTTTCCCGTCGAGGACATAAAACAGGCATTGCATGATGGTACCTGTCCACACGTTGAGAGGGTCTGTGTGTCAATGATCACCCACAGACGGGCTCGCGAAGACTGCCTCACAGTGGTCAGGGATCTAAGGGATGTCATCCCACATATCTCGGTGCTCATAACTCCCACAATCATCAACCGCGACTGGCTTGAGCGGGCCAAGGAGGCGGGAGCAGACAAGGTCGGGATAGCGATAGACGCTGCCACACCAGAGATCTTTGAGAAACTGAGGGGGAGAGGAGTGAGAGGCCCTCACAAATGGGAGAGATACTGGCAGACGGTGGCAGACGCTGTCGAGATATTCGGGCCTGAGAATGTTGGCATACACCTGATAGTGGGCATCGGCGAGACCGAGAGGGAGATGGTGATGGCAATCCAGAGGGCCCAGAATCTAGGTGCGAGAACACACCTATTCTCGTTCTTCCCAGAGGAGGGATCGGTGATGGAGGACTGGCCACAGCCCCCCATTGGCGCCTACAGACGGGTGCAGCTGGCCCGCTACATCATAAACAAGGGCATTGGTTCGGCGCACGACATGCAGTTCAACGAGAGAGGACAGATCGTGTCCTTCGGCATCGCCGATGACGTGCTCGAACAGGTGATTGCTGATGGAGAGGCCTTTATGACATCAGGCTGCAGCGGGGAAACAATGGACAACGCGTGCAACAGGCCTTTCGGCAACTGCACACCCTATCAGGCCTCTGTCGGCCACTGGAGAAACTTCCCAATGCGACCGTCACCAGAGGACATTGAGCTGGTTCGGCAACAGATCTGGGACTACTCAACAGAATACCACGAGCCAGAGGTCGATAGCGATATTGAGCGATGAGATAGACAGCGTCTTTCGAATGCCTGGTGGAGAGCTTAAGACGCTGTATGACAGGGCATTCAGGATAGGTCGGAGGGTCGCTGGCGACAGAATTGCGTTCTATGCACCAGGTATGGTGCACTATGACACAGAGTTCTACACCGCGACGGACCCGTATAGATTTCCTAGTATCTCAATCACAGGAGCAGCCTGTTCACTGAACTGCGAGCATTGCAGTGGGCATCTCCTAGAGACTATGATTCCGGCCCCGACACCAGAGGCGCTGTGGCAGGTCCTGAAGAAGGTCAAGGAGAAGGGAGGCGAGGGCTGTCTCATCAGTGGAGGATCGACCGCCCGCGGTGACGTTCCTCTGACAAGGTTCGTGCCGACAATTGCACGAGCCAAGCGAGAGCTCGGGCTGAGCATCGTCGTCCACACTGGTGTGGTGTACAGTGATACTGTTGAGCAGCTGGCGCGCGCGGGAATTGATGGTGCCATGCTGGACATCATAGGTTCAAGGGACACTATGAGGGAGGTCTATCATCTCGACCTTGCACCAGAGGTCTTTGACAGGTCGATGCAACTGCTGAGCGACTTTGGCATTCCTATGATGCCACACATTGTCGTCGGTCTGTACTACGGGAAGCTGAGGGGCGAGGCGGAGGCGATTCGGATGATATCGAAGTACAATCCCGAGTCCGTCATTGTTGTGGCCTTCAAACCTCTCGACAACACCCCGATGGAGAGTACGACGCCGCCTAGTCCGACTGACATCTCGCGGGTCATCTTGGCCGCACGACTCCAGATGCCAGATGTCCCACTCATCCTCGGCTGTGCCCGGCCCCACGGTGAACATCGTCGTGTGACGGACGTGTTGGCGCTGAGATGCGGTGTGAATGGTATTGCATATCCGACGGAAGAGGCGTATGAGGCGGCACGTGAGATGGGCCTCAAGGTAGTCATGTCGAACAAGTGTTGCTCGCTGATTGCAGATACTTTGAGATGACGGCCGCACCACCGGAGGACTGACAATAAGATGAACGACGAATGGCGACTCCTTGATACTGGTGTGTTGACGGGTGCCGAGAATATGGCACTTGATGATGCCATCCTTGAGTGCCGCGCTCAGGGACGCACCCCGAACACCCTGAGATTTCTTCAGTTCAATCCGGCAACAGTGCTGGTGGGCTACCATCAGTCGGTGAAGCAAGAGGTCAGGGTGGAGTACTGTAGAAGGAATGGGGTCGACATAAACAGAAGAATCACCGGAGGCGGCACGATATTGTTCACCCCGACTTGCCTTGGATGGGAGATCTACGCCGACAAGTCGGCGCCGGGAATCAGGGAACTACGCTGGGACCTTGACCGCCTTGCAAGAAAGGTCTGTCAGGGCGCTGTGGCTGGTATCCGAAGACTGGGCGTTGAGGCCGAGTTTCGACCTAAGAACGATATCGAAGTCGGGGGCCGAAAGATATCTGGCACTGGCGGCACCGAGCGAGGAGATGCCTTCATGTATCAGGGGACGCTCCTCATCGACTTCGACGTTGACCTGATGCTCAAGACGCTGAGAATCCCTGTGGAGAAGCTGAAGGACAAGGAGATAGACAGCGTCAAGCAGCGAGTCACCTGCCTCAAATGGGAACTAGGGGAGGTACCTCCACTCCAACGGATAAAGAGGTCCCTCGTGGAGGGGTTTGCAGAGGTCTTTCAGGCGGAGTTCAGAGAGGAGGAACTCTACGAATGCGAAACAGAACTGCTCAAGGAGAGGCTGCCATACTTCCGGTCTGAGGAATGGGTTCACCTCATCGAGCCGCCAGAGTGGACTCAGGGCCAAGTGACGGCACTTCGCAAGACACCCGGTGGGCTGGTACGCGTCTCAATCGCGCTGAACATTCAAGGAAACTTCATCGTCAGTGCCCTCATCACGGGAGACTTTCAGGTCTTTCCGCAGAGAGCAATAATGGACCTTGAGGCAAGGCTGAAGAATCTCTCAGCAGACGAGGAGTCAATCAGAGAGGCAGTCTATGATTTCTTCCAAGAAACAGAAACACGCATCTTTGGGGTGGAACCAGACGACCTCGTACAGATAATCCTCGAGGCCGTGAAGAAGAAGGCATTCCACGTCATCGGGCTGAATCTGGAGGAGGCGGACCACATAATGACGGTCAACTTCATGCCGGATGAGCTGCTGGAGCAATATTTCGACTACGTGCTATTACCCTATTGTGCAAAGCTGGTCGACTGTGACTACAGATGGATTGAGGGATGTGATGCGTGCGGTGGTTGTACAATCAGTCCGGTATACGCGCTCTGTGAAACCCTCGGCATACCAGTGCGAACGATTCAGAACTTCGAACACCTGATTGAAACCATCAACGAGTTCAAAGAGAGGGGAGCACGTGGGTACATCGGGTCCTGCTGCCAGGGATTCTACACCAAACACCACGATGACTTTGTGGATACGGAGGTACCTGCCCTCCTAGTCGACGTTGACGACTCCACGTGCTACGAGCTCGGAGAGGAACAAGAGGCCTATATCGGTCAATTCGAGGGACAGACGTCACTCAAGGATGACTTGATGGTGAAGATCATTCGCGAACTTCACAGAAGAGGACGGATTGGTGGGGTGAAATTCGATTAGGAAGTTCGATGTGATCGTTGTGGGTGGTGGGCCAGCAGGTGCCGCTACTGCGATTGTCAGTGCCCGACGTGGACACAGAGTTTTACTCATTGAGAGAGGAGTCCCCCCACGACACAAGCCGTGCGGAGGGGTCCTCCCGCAGGTAGCCGAGGAGACCATTGAGGACATCATCGGTGTACCAATCCCCGAGGAGGTCTTCTCAGACCCGTCGCACCTTGGTCTCTACTACGTACCACCCTCAGGGAGAGAGAATGGCGGACGCGTCCGTGGCTACTCCATACTCAACGTTGACAGGGACGCATTCGATGACTGGATCCTCACACGAGCGATAGTGAACGGAGTCCAAGTGAAGTTCGGTGCCACCTTTGTTGGATTTGTTGACAAGTCGCACACGGAGGTCGTCTACTCAAGTCCCGAGGGGATACACAGGGCAAGGGCCAGATTCGTCGTGGGCGCAGATGGTGTCCGGTCAAGAGTTCGGGATGCTCTGGGTGGGGGACCTGTTCCGCTGCTCGTAGTGGCCCAGTACTATCTTCCTCGGCAGGCCGCGGGGGCCATTGCGAACTGCTTCTACGGGCTTTTCCGCGAGGACATCTCTCCCTCATACGCCTATGCTATTCCCAAGGACAAGTCGCTCATTGTGGGCACTGGGGTCTTGCCGAAACAGGAGCCAAATGTAGCCGTGGCCATGCGGGCATTGCTACTGTGGATCAGAGAGGAGTTCGGCGTGGCCACGGAGACCATCCTGAGGAGAGAGGCGTGGGCCATACCATACGGATTCTTCAATCCGGGAGAGCGAAATGTCATCCTCGTCGGAGACGCGGCCGGTCTGTGCAATCCGCTCTCGGGAGAGGGTATCAGGCTCGCCATCGAGTCCGGAGAGGCCGCAGCTGACGCCATCGACCAGGCAACCAGAGACAGTGATGCTGCAGACATCTATCGCAGTGGTGTGAGGCGTATCGCGGACTTTGTCCAGTCGGTCAGAGAGACGATCGATGGCTGGTCGAACGGTGATAGAGAGCAGTTCGTGAGGGAAGAGCTGACAAGGAGAATGTGAGTCATTCGCGTCCCCATCAAGGAGAGAGCGGACAGAACTCGCCAGTGGGAGTAGCATACTGTACTGTCTGATGGAGGAGTGGAGATGATAAGAAAAAGGGGAGCGCATGGGGAGTACTATGACTCCTCATGCCTGTTGCTCGGGCTATCCGTACTTGATTCGTGGATCAAGCACGCCGTACAGCAGGTCCGCCACGAAGTTGGCGAGCACCGCCGTGATGGCGATGATCATAAAGATTGCCTGCACGACGGGATAGTCCAGCCGGACTAGACTATCGAAGATGTATCTGCCGAGCCCACGCCAGTTGAACACGGTCTCAGTAAGCGTTGCCCCGTTGATGAGGAAACCGAAGGTCATTGCAATGATTGTGACCATCGGCAGCAGCGCGTTCTTCAGACCGTGCTTGTAGAGGACTTGGTTCTCGTCAAGGCCCTTGGCCCGAGCGGTGAGAATGTAGTCCTCTGTCATGACGTCGATCAGGTTGTTGCGCATATACAGGAAGTATCCACCGTAGCCTCCGACGCCCAGAGCGACCATCGGCAATATCAGGTGGTGAAGGATGTTGCCGGCCACGTATAGTGGCCCCAGCGGGTCGTCTTTGACTGCCACCCAGAGTTCGTAGTCCATCGTACCTCGCAACGGGAAGCTAATCAGACCATTCGTCCATATTGGCATGTAGAAGGCAAAGACCATCAGGAGCAGCATTCCCAGCCAGAATATGGGGAGGGCGTAGATGAACAGTGCCACTGTGACGGCGGTTACATCCTTTGTGGAGCCGGGCTCAGCAGCGACCTTCACACCAGTCCAGATGCCCAAGATGATTGATACTATGGAGGAGGTCCCCATCAACAGCAGAGTGTTGGGAAGACGACTCATTATCTCATCGATGACAAGGCCCTTGCTGACAAAGGACCTGCCAAAGTTGCCGGTGAACATGTTGACGATGTAGCGCCAGAACATGTATATCCAGTCGAAGATGTCAGGGTCTGGTACCAGACCAAATCTGAGATAGATCTCCTCGAGAGCCTCACGGGTCAGGTTTCTCCGGAGGTTCTCGTCAATCATCAGGTCAACGGGACTGATGCCGAGTACAAACGTCGGAAGCCTGAACAGAAAGAAGTTGAAACAGACGACTGCAACTATCAGCAGGAACATGTAGATGCTTCGTCTGATGACGTATTCTCGGAGCCCCAAAGAATCACCTTCTCATACTATTCGTCACTCAGGTACCTAGTGGCGCTAAGTACCGTGTCACACTGGAGCACGAGCCTCCACCCCCATATAAGGATAATGTTCACCGCGGAGAGAGGCTGCTGCCGCTGGTGACCAGAGGAGTTTTAGGTTGCGTTCTCACCCCCGACTGCAGCAGGCGGGATCCAGATGTCAGACCGGAGGAGACTGGCAGAGTTCGCGGTTCTCATCTTCGCATACGTCTTGTTGTCCGCTACAGCAGGCCGAATCGTCCCCGAACAGATGGAGGACGCGGTTGCAACAGTCACATTCTTCGCAGTGCTATTTCTGATGTATGTCACCGTTGCGCTTTTCTTGGACAGAGAGGGGGGCGGATCGGTCTCCACTCTGGGGTTGCAACAAGATGGGAAGGCGGTGCAACAGATCTCAGCGGGCGTTCTGGCCGGCGTCGGCGCTGCAATGTCGGTCACGCTGCTGGCAATACTGCTCGGGGGTCAGCTACGCCCGGCGAGCGACGTGACTGCCGGGCTCCTCATCTCGACAGCGTCCATTGCCGTCATTGTATCATTTGTTGAGGAGCTGACCTATAGGGGATATCTCCTGACAAGGATGGAGAAGTGTCTTGGACAACGCCTTGCCATCGTCGGAAGCTCTGTGTTCTTCTCGCTGATGCACTTCTCATGGTGGACTCCGCCCTATCAGGTCCCCCCATATCTCGTGGCGATGTTCACCGCCAATATCTTCGTCGGTGGATGCACCCTTGCACTTGCATACTACTGGTCGGGTAGAAGACTCTGGGCCCCGATGGCGTTCCACGCTTCGTGGAATGTCGTGGCATACGCTCTCTTTCCGATATACCCTCGAGAGAACGTCACTCAGGTCATCCTGACCCAGATAGAGTGGGGAGCCACTACTCTAGTGGGCTTCGCCATCGGCATCATTCTTCTCTGGCTCCTACTCACGGAGGGAGAAAAACAGGTGTAGGAGGCGGGCATAGAATCCGCCTCACCACATAACTTCAGCGTGCTGATACTGTGCCCTACTCGCTTGGCTGGGGACCGGTCAACCCTTCACGAGGACCGGACTCTTCCTCCTCATATGGCACCACAAGCATCGTCATACCGCTCACGCCGAGCACTCTGACAGTCTGGCCGGTCTTGACGTGATCACCAACGGTGCGCGCCCACCAGATCTCGGCACCTGACTTGACCTTGCCCTTGGGAGCAAGGTCCGTTATGGCAACAGCCGTGGTGGGACCAAAGGTATAGTCTGGCCACTTGTCGTAGTCTCTCAGAAGCACCATATAGACGCCCATCAGAGCGAGAGCAGTGCCTGCCATTATGTACACTGCAAGCTGATGCGACGGGTCGGCCAACGTGGCGACCACTATTGCAAGCGCGTAGATTGGGCAGAACTTCAAGGCAACCTTGGCGTTGAGAAAGCCGCCGTGGAGGAAGCTCCCGCCACCAGCAAACATGGCGACCATCAGAAACAAGACGACCGCTATCACAAGCAGCTTGCCAGTGTCGAACTGCGCGTTGCCAAG
Source organism: Candidatus Thorarchaeota archaeon (assembly GCA_029855935.1). Taxonomy (GTDB): domain Archaea; phylum Asgardarchaeota; class Thorarchaeia; order Thorarchaeales; family Thorarchaeaceae; genus B65-G9. The sequence goes on from JAGSHN010000031.1 coordinate 78,719, forward strand.
GAAGACCTCAAAGACAAAGAGAAGTACTACCAGTGGGATGACCACCTGTGCCATGGCCTTCCCTGTCGCGGGCTCCAGTGTCAACACCATCAGAGTGAGTATGACAGCCATCAGAATCAGTCCTATGAAGGGGTCATACATGACGTATCCTATGACCCAGCTGAGCAGGGTCAGCATCAGCAGGACAATGCACATCTTCACCCAAGCGTCCAATCCGCCTCACCCACCCCTAGCTGAAGTCTTTACCTAGCCCCCCTTGTCCGAGGGGACCCTGATGCCGCCTGTCGCCGCACTGAGGGCGGCGGACGTGCCCGCGGCCATTCCGACCTCAGGGATGTTGGTTGGCACCATAATGATGAGATTGGCATTCTTGGATATCTCTTGCATGATGTTCCATGTTCTCAGCACAAAGCCGATAGTCGACTGCTCGTATTTCCTCGCCGCCTGCAACATCGTTTCTGAGGCCTCAAGCTCTGCCTGTGCCAAGGTGATTCTAGCACGTCGCTCTCGCTCAGCCTGCGCCTCGCGGCTCATCGCATCCTGCAGCTGGGTCGGTATGACAACATCGCGAATCTCAACCGATGAAACCTTGACGCCCCAGTGCTCGGTCTTCTCGTCGATGAGCTCCTGCAGGTGCATTGCGATCTTGTCGCGCTCGGAGAGCAGTTCATCAAGAGTGACCTTTCCTATGGTCTCTCTGAGCGTCGTCTGGGCTGCAAGCTCGACGGCAAGGGTGTACCTCTCGACCTCCAGAATTGCCTTCTCCACATCGACGACCTTGAAGTACATCACAGCGTCGACGATGACAGGGACATTGTCCTTGGTGAGTGACCTCTCGGTCTTGAAGGCGTACGTCTGAAGTCGGAGCGACACCCTCATTGCGATTGTGTCAATCACGGGTGTCACCCAGATGAGGCCAGGGCCCTTGATTCCCTTGTACTTGCCGAGCCTCATAATGGCGACACGCTCCCATTCGTTCAACCGCTTGATGCCGCTCGCTATGATCATCAGGATGACAAGCAAGAGCAGCCCAAATAGAACCCATAGCATCGTTGGATCAATCTGCAACTCTTCAATCTCCCTCTGACAAGTCTATGCGACCTCGGAGCAGATGTCTACTCCGGGCCGCAGTCGAATCATGTGCATATTAATCTTGACACCCACGTGGTGATGCTGGAGATCTGTGTCGCACCGTGTGGCTCCCTAGCGAGCCCGAGTCCTAGCTCTGGCCGCCAGACCTCAAGAACGGGGTACCTGAAAGAGCCTTGAACAAGGCCAGACCAACGACCACAATGAGGATTGTGGCGACTATTCTCTCCACTGGATACACGAGCAGGACAATATTGTAGGAGGTTGCCACAGACTCGGGAGAGACTCCCAGAGAGACAAAGTAGTAGGCCGCGATCGCCGAGCCGACAATGTGGTCCGTCATGACTGACAGGAATGACGTAATTCCGAGGAAAAGGGTGAGCTGGGTCGGCGAACTTGTGTCAAGGCCCCTCTCCACCACAGATGCCACGCCGGGAATCAGCATCACAAGCGCAATAGGAAGTGCAATAAGATGAAGCCACAGATAGAGCGGCGCATAGGGAGCAATGGGGCTCGCCACGTAGGCCACAACAGCGATGGGATATACGATTCCCACCACCTGGCCCTTGCCGGTGCGCAGGCAGCCAGCAGCCAAGGCGCCTGCCGCCGTGGCGATGGGAGTGTACGGACCCAAGACGCCCGCCGGGGGATTGAGAACAATTCCAACGTAGGAGCCGATGAGGACGGCGATAGGGCCGTAGATCGGCCCTAGGAGCAGCCCAATCAGCGATGCTGAGAGAAGGCCCACTGAGATGAAGCCATTCCCACCGACAGCAATCGAGAAAGGAATGATTGTTGCCACCGTGTGGAATGCTGCGAAGATTCCTACAAAGGACCAAGCGTGGGTAAGGGAAGGTATCTCTAGAGACATTTCAGTCGCCTTGCGGGTTTCTCTGACTTCCCGCCTGAGAACCTCTATATTAAACGTACGGACCGAGAATAGCGATAGCCCCCAGCTGTCGCAATCACACCGCACCGTAGTCGTGGGCAGCACATCCCGGCAACAAAACCCTGGTGAAGGGCGCCATGAACGAACGTGCACGGGCACAATGGGGAAACCGTCGCCGCGGAGAACTAGCTGCTCGACGACGCCACGACCCAGAAGAAGAGAAAGCCAAGAATCCAGACAAAAAGTCCTGCTCCAAGGACGACACCGAGTGCAGCACCCATCCCCGATGACCCCAGATTCACGTGGGCATTAGTGAACTGCTTGAATCCGCCGACGTACTTCGTCTCGTAGCCGCAGTGAAACTCCTTGTCTGTGATGGCACCACATATCTCGCAGACATAGCGATTCTGAAACACAGCGCCAATCAGGCTGTCGAGATTGCAGCCGATGAAGGCGGTGAGAACAGACAACGGAAATATCAGGAGAATCTCTGCTGACGATGTGACGGGGACAAGACCGGGTGTAAAGAGAGCATAGAGCGAAACAATCGTGCCGATTGCCGCTCCGGCAAAGAGTGCAACGCCTTCTCCGAGGAGAGAAACAGCCCCAATGGTCCCAGCGGGAACCTTGCGGCGGAGATTGGTGATCAGTCGGGGCTTTCGCTTGCTGAAGACGCCAATCTCGCTTGCCAGTGTGTCCGCGCTTGTCGTGGCCACCGAGCCTATGAACCCGCCGAACATCCAGAATGCAAGAGAGGGACTGACTGCACCAACTTCAGCAAGACGCTGTGACACAAAGATGCCAATGGAGAACATCATAGGAATTATGCCACTGCCAAAGACATTCTTCCATGAACGTTTGCCCTTGGCCTCTTGGGCCACATTCTTTCTCATCTTGGCCCTGTACTTGTACTTCGTTGCAATGCCAGAGCTGATGAAGAAGAAGAGAAGGACTGTGAACGCCGCGACACCACCGGTGTACCACACTGTGAATCCAACGAAGAAGGCACTGATGAGTCCCGATATGTCTACGAATCCTAGTCTGTAGCTCAGGGCCCCTAGAAAGGCCATCACTATCAGACCGGATATGACCGAGCTTGACAGGAACTCTATCACACCTCTCACCTCGTTGTCTTCGCATCACCGAGAGTCAGCGTCAACGGCAGTGTTCTATGAGTATATATCAGTTGATAGCAGTATTCTCACATTACCAAGAGGCGGCGTATTGGTGGCATTTAAGCCTTTGCCACCGACTTCTGCAGTTGCCGAAGCCGAGTTCGATATAGTACAGAGTCGACGCCCATTCCCGGTGTCAAGTCACGTGGCCTCGGATGGGACGACGAGAAACGACCGGGAGTCCGTTGAAGCAACAATCCGCCCCCGACTATCGAGTATGACAAGGCGAAGAACACATCTCTCAGATGTCCGGATGCTCTCTCTACTGACCACGAGGGGAGGAAAGTCATCAGAGGTGAAGGTCAGGCTCTCTGAGTCGGAGGGGTATAGGATGCCCTCGGTCCCCGCGAGAGGCTGATCCCGAGATGAGGACAGAAGTTCCACCCTACAGGGGGCGGACTGTATCGATGCGCCACCAGTGTCGATCTTCCCGCGAAACAAGACCGGCGTCTTGCCACGCACATAGGAAACGGTGGCGAGGGGCTCAATGAAGAGGCGAGGAATGGACGTGGAGAAACCAGCCCTGAGTTGAGTCACTCCCTCACCCATTCGTGCAGTCACGCTGACCGAGTACTCTTGCGGCTCAACGGCAGTATCAAAGGCCGTCGGCTCTACGATGGTCTGACGAGGGGCGAGGCTAAGAGGACCGACAGAATGCTTCTTGACAATCAAACCCCTTGCATCGGTCACTAAGCAGACAAGTGATGAGACCGTGATCTCGTGGGCCGTCGTGTTGCGAAGCAATATCGACAGGCGGGCTGTTGTCCCGGCAATCACGTGGTCTGCACTGAGGAGAAGTCTCAGTTCGAGACCTTGATGCCAGCGCAACCAAGTGGGTAGCATGGGCGCGCCGCCAACAGGATCGCTGGCCCATTCTCCTATCCAGTCTTGTGCCGTCTTGGCCAAAGAGCGAATCAGAGAGTCCACATCCAGTCCGGACCGCGCGTAGAACGTTAGGACAAGGTCTGCGGGCGTCGTCCGTGAATGCCAGAGCTCGCTCCCAAACACGGATACGAGGACTGGTCTCAGAAGGGGGCTCTGCAGCACTCCCATCTGGTCCAGCTCTTCACCAATGAGATAAAGTAGAGATGTGAGGGCGTCGCCGAGCGTTCGATGGGCGAGTACGTGACCTGTCCCGTTATCGTTGACGTTGGGATCTCTTGTCGGTCCCTGATTGTAGAGAGCAGCCATCAGGGGGTCTTCGTCGATCGTGGCAGGTGCGAACGGTCCGTTCAGACCCGCCAATATCGCGCTCGTGCAGTTCGTGATAAGAGAAGCAGTGTCGACACACGGGACCTCAGACCCTGCCACGAGCGATCCAAATGCCCTCACAGCAAGTCCCTGAAGCAGTGCCGCGATGGCCACAGTCCGTGTGACTGATAGTTGAAGGTCAAAGACCTGAACTCTGACACCCCCGCCCTGGCGCTCAAGCACTATGCAGGCGCCCTTATCGCTTGGAGAGACCGATGATGCTGAACCCATGTCATCTCTAGTCAGCGGCGGTACAACGGGAAATCGTCCGCCGCTATCAAGGCTATACTGATGATATAGTCGCAGCGAACGCACGCAACCCTCTGCCTGCAGCTCGGTATCAGGACCCAGGCTGACATCACAAGTGGGACGAGAGGCCACTATAGGCGAGTTGACGGAGAGGGCAATGAGGTGAGGAAGAAAATCGCGGAAGATGTTGTATACTGCCCTCCGTGTCAGCTGGTCGGCGTGAGGACCAAGCACTATGTGACGCTCTCCGAAGGACAACCGTTGGTCGTGTGACATCACGGGATTGAGGCCCAGCGGGAGAAGCACCACATCCACGGTATGTTTGAATGCCTCCCATACGCTGCGGAGGAGGGCACGTAACCACCAGTCAAGCTCGTTGAATGAGGAACAGGTGGGAGTTGAGATGATTGGATGTGCAGGACCGTCGGGGGACGACCCAATCTCACATTCAAAGATGCCATAGGATGCCACGCTCCCGTCAGGAAGAGCATAGCGGACACGTCCTGTGATTCGAGGTCTGACTGAGCTCGGCGAGAGCACCGTTGCTGTACGGAATCGACTCCTGACAGACTTCAAGGATGATGTCCTGGCCGCCTCACCAATGAGGGACGCGAGGGTGTTGGCCAGTGATGGGACAGCGGGCAGTATCTCCCCGATTGTGAGCGGCGTGCCATCGGCGTGGGTGATCTGAGGCTCAATCTCAATCCTGTGGGGAAATGGCAGCCCAATCTCCCCACGGCCTTCGGTCGGCGGAGTTCCAGCGCTCAATCACAGTGCCCCCGTCATCTACGTGGCACGTGGCCCGTACAAGAGGTCCGTCACGAGGCGGACAGACAGCAGATGATGGCCACTCGTTGTCACATCACTCTATGGGAGTCCACTGAGTACGGGACCGACCTTTATTATCTTTGCTCGCACGGGGGATGCTACTCGCTGGCAACGAGCCCGAAGACCTCCTTCACCTTCTCACTGATCTCCCGAAGACGATACCACACGGAGTCGCGGCCCCTTCTCTCAGCAAGCATGACGAAGAGTATCTGATAGTCAAACTCTGTGATGTCCTTGAGTAGGACTAGAGCTCGGTCATCTATGAAGTGGCTTCGATTGACACGACCGTCACGGAACCTGATGGCTAGGGGACGCAGAGCCTTCTCCGCCCGGTCGAGCTTCCTGATTGCCTCACGGAAATTCTTGTCAGGATCGCCCATAGCGTAGCCGCCGACAAGGGGGGTCATTCCTGCGCCGAGCGAGCCTCGCCCAATCTCGTCTAGAACATCCATCGTTTCCTGAAAGTATGCGTACGCGTCAGAGAGACACTTCTTTATTCCGTACAGGACACGCGCACGGTCTGTCATTGAAGACCCCCGGGCAAGACTGTGAGAGGGAGAAAGACAGCAGAACTGAAGAGGGGCGGGTCAGATGACCGCGCCCTGCTCATCAGTACTTTACTCTCGTCGACGCACCTAGAGCTCCATCTCACCCAGCTCACCAGCAAAGTGGCAAGCGACGTGATGACCGTTGCCCATATCGCGTTCAACGGGTATCTCTCTGGTGCAGATCTCCTGCGCGTATGGACAACGCGGGTGAAACCTGCAACCACGTGGGACATTGATTGGGCTCGGGGGCTCGCCCTTCAGCGACTCGACACGACGCTTGACTGTCGGATCTCCAGACGGGACTGCAGAGATCAGAGCGCGCGTGTAAGGATGCTGGGGGTTGAAGGCGACCTCGTGAGATGGGCCAATCTCCATTATCTTGCCAAGATACATGATACCGATTCTGTCTGCGATATAGGTTGCGACAGCAAGGTCATGTGTGATGAACAGATACGTCAGACCAAGCTCCTCGCGCAGCTTGAGCAGCAGGTTCAATATCTCGGCACGGATTGAAACGTCTAGCATCGACACCGGCTCGTCGGCGACCATGAACTCCGGGTGGAGAATGAGCGCGCGTGCGATGGATATGCGCTGGCGCTGCCCGCCTGACAGCTCATGCGGATATCTGTCAATGTAGTCCTCTGCGGGAGTGAGAGCGACACTCTCAAGCGCCTCAAGGACACGCTCCCTGCGCTGACTGGGAGTGAGCTGAATCTTGTGGACAGTGAGTGGCTCGGACACGATGCTGTAGATGCTCTGCTTGGGGTTGAGAGACTCGTATGGATCTTGGAAGGTGATCTGCATTCGCTTCCGCAGTTCCTTCATCTCATTGCGGTCAAGAGTACCGAGATCGATTCCTGCATATATCACCTCACCATCGGTCGGGGGCTCAAGGTACAGAATGCACCGTCCAGTCGTTGTCTTGCCGCAGCCGGACTCTCCTGCGAGAACGAGAATCTCTCCCTTCTTGATGTCAAAGCTCACCCCGTCGACTGCCTTCACGTACAGCTCCTGTTTGTAGAGCAATGACGAGAGAAACCCTGTGTTGACAGGGAACCATTTCCTTAGATTCCGCACTTGGATGAGAGTCTCGCCTGGGGCTACCTCCTGGGCCTCCGTGAGATACCTGCTAGTCTGTGGAATTGCCATCATCCATCACTCCAACTCTACCTTCAGCTTGCCCTTCAGCTCCTCAGCGAAGTGACAGGCCACCCATCTGCCGGGTTCAATCTCCTCGAAAGCCGGCTCTTCTCTCTTGCATATGTCCTGAGCGTACGGACAACGCGGATGGAACCTGCAGCCGGGCGGTGGGTCAATCAGATCTGGCGGAGAACCCGGGATGGACGTGAGAGTCTTCTTCTCAGCCTTTACCATACTTGGAATTGCTCCCACCAGTCCGGTCGCGTACGGATGCACCGGCTCCTTGAACACCGACACCACGTCGGCCAGCTCTGCAATTCGACCGGCGTACATGACCGCGACCTTGTCACACGTTTCAGCAATGACGCTCAGGTCGTGCGTGATGAGAATCAGTGAGAGGCCGAGGTCCTTCTGAAGCTTCTGCATCAGCTTCAGGATCTGGGCCTGAATAGTCACGTCGAGCGCTGTCGTCGGCTCGTCGGCAATCACGAGGTCCGGATTGCACGCGAGGGCCATAGCAATCATTGCGCGCTGACGCATCCCACCGCTGAACTCGTGTGGGTAGTTGTGGATCCGGCCAGGGTCGAGTCCGACCATCTCGAAGAGCCGTGCCACTCTGTCCAGGGCCTCTTCCTCAGTCACGTTCTCGTGCATCAGAATGGCCTCAGCAATCTGTTCCCCAATCTCGAAGACAGGGTTCAGTGCGTTCATCGCGCCCTGGAAGACTATGGCCACGTTCTTCCATCGGATGTCACGCATCTCGCGCGGAGTCTTTCGCAGCAGGTCTTCGCCCTTGAAGTAGATGTTACCACCGACAATGTTTGCAGCCGGCGGAAGAAGCTGCATTATGGAATAGGCAAGAGATGACTTTCCGCAGCCTGATTCACCTGCCAGTCCTATGGACTCTCCCGCCTCCAGCTGAAGCGAAACGTTGTCCACAGCCTTGACAAGTCCGCGCTTGGTTGAATAGTACATTCTTAGGTTCCTTATATCAAGCAGAGGCATCTTCTCAATCTCCGCCGGAGCTCTATAGCAATGGTAGGGTGTCTTGTCTGTCTGCACCCATTGCGTGGGGTGCTTCTCGGTCGGCTTAAATATATTCCCTTTGACGACCTCGGCTTTGCACTCGGTTCACAGTTGCAACGTACAGCTGTCGAAATGCGTAAAAGTAGGAATGGCGAGGATGGCGTGAAGCCTGATGACGATAAGGTCATTTCCAAAGACGCGCAACGAGCCCCGCAAGAGAATACTTCTCATACCTGTGGTCCTCATTCTTGGAGGCTATGTACTCACTCTTCTTCATCCGGTGTTGGGAACAGGCTTCATCGGCATTCTGCTCGCATTGACGGGGGTGCTCTCGGTCTTTCTCGTGGGGATGGTCTTTGCTGACATCTGGGTGTCCGCACGGCGGACCAGACAGATGATTGAGAGAAGACAGAGAGAGCTCGCCGACGATAGTGATGTGTCGGATGAGGACATTCCCGATCCTTTCCAAGACGAGATGGGCGACTGAGCTCTCGGTATGGTGTCACCCGACAATGGCTGTGTGAACAGAGCCTTGCTCCCCAAACAACAACAGAGAGTAGGCAGTCATTGTGCTGTTACCGTCAGTGCATACAATGTCTGTGTGTCGTCCGGTGGCGAGATGTCGCAAGATGTTACTCAAAGGGGATGAGCGCAGACCGAACTGCTTTTTAGGGGAATTTGTCGGAGCTAGCGCGTTCAGAACTAGTACAAAAGGAACGACGTCTATCTGAACTGTCGGTCCCTACGGAGGTCAGTCCTTGTCCATCAAGAAAGGCAGCTGGAAAGACAGTAACTGGTACGTGAGCCTGACCGGATTCTGGAGAGAGTACAAGAAACACAGGATAGGTGTCCTTGGACTGCTTGTGATCGTGATGTTCTTTGGAATGGCAATTGGTGCACCACTCTTGGCCACGCACAACCCCTCGCCCGGAGTGAAGGTGGCACCACCGTTCCTCGCTCCCGCATGGGTGCAGGTCTTTGACTCGGGCGCCATAAGGAACGGAGAGTATCTGCCTGACCCGAATCTTGACAGAGGAACAACAACCAGTCATTTGCAGATATATGGAAGCGACACGTACGGGAATGAGTCATCGTTCTCGGGATACTATCACCAGGCCACAAGCGCTGACGACCTCAACTATATGGCGTTGCAATGGAACCATCATGCTGGTGACAGGCCGAGCTTCAGGTTTCCGTGGCCCTCCGAGAGCGAAACAGAGATGCCTATGACAGAAGACTTTGTCTACTTCACGCAGACTCTCGACTGGCCATACGAGCGGATGCCGAAGGATGTCAATGTGTCCTTTGCCTTCTCCACCCATTTCACTGGCGACTTCGCCACGCACGAGGAGGCTGGCCTGATGTTCAAGGTCTACGTCTGGCTCATCGACTCCTCGGGCAACTGGAAAATGATCTACAAGACCTCGCCACCCTACTATGACTATCCCATCACACGAGTCGCAGACCTTAACTGGTTCGACATCGTGGCAGGCTGGAGAGGAATGGTGAAGAACAGCACCAGTGGGACCCAGGAGGATCCAGAAGACAAACTGACGCTCGCTGTGGGCCTCGCCCCGTACAAGAACTTCTTCTACTACAATGGGCATTGGGTCTACCGCGAGTGGTCGGGTAGCGTGGAGGTGAGAGTTTCCCGCCTCTCAGTCTACGTCTACGGCGGATACTTTGGATACCTTGGCACAACGGACAAGGGCGGTGACGCATACTCCCAACTCATCTACGGTTCCAGAGTGTCACTGACGATTGGACTACTTGCAACAGCACTCTCCACTGCTGTCGGTGTCATAGTCGGCATGGTCGCAGGATACTTCGGCGGAAAGACCGATGAGATACTGATGCGAATCGTTGACTTTCTGCTCGTCATCCCGGGACTGCCGCTTATGATGGTGCTCGCGGCGTTCCTCGGACCAACCATTGAGAACATCATCGTCGTCATAGCGATACTTGGATGGACCAGTACGTCACGGCTGATACGATCTCAGGTGCTCGCTGAGAAAAACAAGGCATACGTGGAGTCCGCGCGTGCCATCGGTGCCTCAGACACCTACATCATATTCAGGCACATCCTCCCCAACGTGACGCCCATTCTGTTTGCAAACATCACGCTGGGCGTCGTAGGCGCAATCCTCTCAGAGGCTGGCCTCTCCTTCCTCGGACTGACTGATCCGAATGTTCCGAGTTGGGGACGCATGCTCGCCGATGCGAGAGCATCTGGTGGCTTCAGCAACGGTGCGTGGTGGGTGGTCGTCTTCCCGGGACTGATGATCACTCTCCTGTCGCTGGCCTTCACGTTCGTTGGTCACACACTCGACCAGGTGCTGAATCCACGACTCAGAGAGCGATAGGCGCGGACAGTGTGACGGAGCGGGACTCGCGAGGTCCTGCCTCCATCCCTCCTTTTTCTTCTCGTTCCTCTCACGCCAATCAGGTATCCACGACGCCTGACCACGGTGTAGAGATGGCCACTCCCGACCGAGCCGGCTCCTAGATGCGGAGTGAGCACTACGTATGGCCAACTGATTTAAGTATCAAGAAGCTACGCCTACAATAGACAGGATAGGTGCACGACCCCTGGTCGACCATTCTATCAGCACGTCGGAGAGAGTATCTTTGTCAGAAACAAGGCGCCTACTGTTGGAGTTCAAGACGGAACTTGTGAGTAGCCGGGCAAAGAGAGATAGCAGGATAAGGGAGGAACTGATCAAAGCAATCTCCGATGTTTCTGAGGTGATACGAGAACGAGCACTGATAGCAGCAATAGATCTTGATGACCCAACAATTGTGGAACACATCATCAAGAGCATGGACGACCCTGATGACGATGTACGAATTGCAGCCGCCCAGGCACTCGCGTGGTACCGGCAACCTCGTACCGTTCCGGTCCTCCTAAAGGGCCTGAAGGACCCGAATCCGTGGGTCAGATCGCACTGCGCGGCAGGACTCTCAAAGCTGATGAGCGGACCCATCTGGGCAAGACTGTCGGAGGACGCTGTTGCCAATCTTGTGGCTGGATTCCCCGACTGGACAGACGAAGAGATCACCCAGTTTATGGAGCGGATTGGCGTCAATCCGAAGGCGATCGCTAACTATCTGGAGTGGAGGAGCAAGGGCTTCGATGTCGAGATTGACATGTCAGTGATAGAGGAAATGGAGAGCGGGCCGATTATTCTGGCAGGTGCAGAGGAGGAGGCCCGACCCTCGCTGTCGAGCCAGCTGGGCGTGCCAATGTCATCTGAAGTTGAGGCAATACTGAGCGAGCTCCCGCGAGAAGTGCTTGAGAAACTCCCACCCGAGGACTTGGCACGGCTGACGCCCAAGACTGCAAGGGAGCTTGTGGACTCGCTGACCGCGCCAAGCGCGCCCACGCCGCCAGAGCGGCCAGGGAAGAAGAAAGTGAAGGTGCGCCGCGTCAGGAGGGTCAGGAAAGTCAAGAAGGGGCCGACAAGAGAAGAGCTGATCGCCCAGCTTCCGCCAGAGGTGAGAGAGGCGATTCCCGAGGAGAAGCTCGATGAACTTGGGGTCGAGGAGTTACAGGCGCTGATTGCTGCACCGCCTCCGGTGGGCGGCACGGGGGTAGAAGCGGCCGGAGTGCCAGAGGACGAGATGGTCCCAGAGGCTGAGGCCAAGCCAGTGAAGCGGAAAAGAAAGAAGAAGACCAAGGCGAAGAGCGCTGCAAAGACCCCTGAGGAGGAGAAAAAGAGGCTTCTCACGGAGAAATTCGGTGCTGATAAGGCCGAGATACTGGTCAAGGTCCCCGATGAGTTGCTTGGCGACATCCCTGAGGAACAGATCAAGCAGATGGATGTCGACACTCTGAGCGACTTGGTTCGAGCACTTGGTGTGGAATAGGCTCTATGGCGGGTTGGACAGGAACAGACTGATATGCTCCTATGCAGAACAACCGATTGTCAGCTGGCAGGGAAAGCTGCAATTGGCCAGCCTGATACACCATAGCCATAGTGGTGGGCGCGGGACTTGCTCATAGTTCAGGACACCAAAACCAATGATGTCATTCGTATCATCACAGTTGACGCACTCGTGCAGCTCGGCGAGGTCCGGGCAGGCAAACACGTCAGGAGATTCGACCCTCAGAGGCTCTTGGGATATTTCCGTGCGGTCAATGATCACCTGCTCAGCTTCGCGAGCAGGTACGGCGATGCCTATCGGTATCTCCCCCTTCGCAACCGCCCGAATCCATCTGCGGCCCCATTGATTGGCGATTTGTATGAGGGTACAACCGATATTGCTCGTAGCTGGCTGGTGGACCTCTTTCTCGTGGCGCCTCTTGTGAAAGTGGGGGACATTGTACTACCTTCGAACCAGCAGACATCCAACGTACGCCTGGCCAGAAACTGGTGCCTGATGTCACAGCACTCGTCACGACTCTACGTCGCTCAAGACCTCCGACAGGGACGGGTAGATGACCCCGGCTGGGTCACCTTTGTGACAGCCTCTGATCTGTCTGGCGGGCACAGCAGCATCAGTACCCGAGCATTGACCACAGCGATAGAGAGGAACAGTCCGCTCATAGTCTCGCTGAGTGGAACAGAAGACGTCGACACACTACTGGAATGGCTCGTTAGGCTGAGAGAGGGTCACGCCGACACGCCACGGCTGATGTTTCACATTCGCTCATACGAGGAGTGGGAAGGATCCATCGGGAGACTGCTCGACATTCCAAAGTCAATGCTGCTGACAAGCGGAGCGACCATCACACGCCTGTCAGAGGTCATCAGATATCTACGTAGGCACGACGGCGGAGACTGGTCCCGCAGACTCGTCTTCGCAAGCGCCTATCCTGAAACTCAATCGGGTGACAGCATTCCCGAGATCCTGAGTTTTCTGCTGAGCAAGAGCCTTTCAGCGACTCCACTGGACCTTCACAGAATTCTGGGTGGAAATCTGCTGGGAATGCTACCACCACGGCCCACATTCCTCAGACTTGCGGACTCAAAGGCGTCGGTGGTAATGGAAGCCACACTCGGCCGGCTGGGACTACGCGAGATAACGAGATTTCTCAAGGTACTTCTCCGTGGCGACCGTGTGGGCCTAGTCTCAGTGGACTTCATGGTGACGAAGGAGGGCCGGGTGTCAACCTCAGATGCTGTGCTGACACTTGCGGACATCTACGAGAGCACAGCAAGGGCCTTCGCCCTGTGCACAGAGAGGGATGGCACCTTGATAGCCACAGGATGGCGTGGTTCGTTTGAGGAGGTTCTAGAGGAACGGGACGATGACACCTTCAGGACAATAGTACGTTCCACTGCGTCATCAGAGGCAACAGTGTTCGACTCTCCAGCCCATCTCAACCAGCTCGGAGCGATGCTCGTGCGTTTCCTTGGGCTGTCGGAGGCCAATGCCGTTCTCTCAGCACTTCACTACAGAGTCAGCGTGCGGCACAGCTCACCAGGCATGGTATTGATGGCACCCGAGGACCTCAGCGCACTCGGAATAGCCAGCGGCGAGAGAGCAATCATACTTCACAGTGGAACCCGGCAGTGGTGGGGAGGCACTGTCAGAGAACTCAACACGATTCCCAGGCATGAGGTCGGCATAAGTGACAGAGAAGCGGGCCTCTTCGGCGCGAATGAGGGCACCTCTGTCGATGTCGTTAGATGTCAGATGACACCACAGACATTGGAGGAGCTCGTCATCGGTTTTGAGAGAAGCGACGGGCACGTATCGATCGAGGATGATGCCTACCTGTACATGCATCATCAGGCAATTCGGCAGCGACTGGAGGGGGCAATGGTTGGCATCGGCACGCGCCTCAATGTCTTTCCGACCGACACCACGATTAGGGCCTCAGTCATCGCCACTGAGCCGCCGTTGATGCCCGGTCAGCTTGGGAGAGTCACTGAAGAGACCCGTATCCAGACGGTCCCGGTCCCGCTGCTTCGCGAGATGAACGTGGTCCTATGTATCATCAGCCATGGACATACCAGTGAGGCCACCCTCCCTGTGGAGGATCCAATGTCAATAAGACGACGCCTCGAGCCGCTTCAGCAGGTGGTCCCCAGGTTCTCTGAGATAGGCGAGAGGATAGAGCGTACGGTCGACCGCCGCAGCGCGACCGTCATAGCCGGGTTGCTAATCCTCTCAGCCCTGAGTCAGAACCGTTCGCAGGGACGCTTGGCTCTCATTCGCGGGGGTGAGCGTGTCGAGAGATTCGGAATACAGAAAGGGCAGTTGGTGAAGCATTTTGCAGAATTCGAAGATGACCTCTCCACACAGGAGATACTGCACTCAATCGTGGCCTCTATCGTGGAGTTGGCCGGGGGGCAGGACACCTACTCTCCGGACGAGGACTTGTACCAGGCCATCGCCGAGACCCTCTATGAGATGGGCGATGATATGCCGACAATGGTGATCGTACTGTCCGACACGAGGCCCAATCCTAGCGATGATGCCGAGGTGTTCCTCCGTGCCATTGCAACGCACAAGAGATACACGATAGACTGGTTGACGCTCGGGGCTGAGGAGCAGCCAACGCCGGGAGAACGGCTGATGAAACTGATCAACAGCAGGATATTCGTGCTGGCGCAGCTCTCTGCTCGGGAGATCTTGGCCTATCTCCTGACCGCGGTACAATACCGATGAGGACTTGCCAGCAGAATGTGTACCGCATCACATTTTAGTCGGCCTCCGTACTAGGACTAACGAGCACTGATGAACGAGAGCGAGGTTCCTATCGAGTTCCAGTTTGAGGATGGACAGGTATTGAGAGCCGTTCTCGATGTGGTCAGGGCCCCGCAGATTGTTGATGCAATCAGGCACAGGCTGCCCCTTGAATCGAGAACAGTCCTTGTGAGAAACGAGATGAAGATACCGCTGGATATTTCGAGGGGGAATCAGAAGCCAACCCACGAGGTCAAGGCTGGCGACATAGCATATATGCCTCTTGGCGACTCGCTCTGTATCTACCTCGCGGACATGCGCACCTTCAGCCCAGTGAACGTGATTGGAAGAGTCAGAAGCATCGACAACCTGGATATGCTAAGGCACCTTCGCCGGGGCGCAAGGGTCACGGTGAGGCTGAGCGAATGACGGATCAGACAAGAGAAAAGGTGGACAGGCACACTTGATCTGTCTGATGAGGTGAAAGATCTCGTAGAGGAATACCATAGTCGCCACACAGAGATGATCGCACTATATCCTTTGCAGCGATCGCAGGAGCTCTCTTGTCTCCGAAGACTCACGCGGTACTGGGTCAACGACTATACCTGGCTCGTATGTTTCGATGATGACCTCTACGCCTGAGTCGCGTACTCGCTTGAAGCCTCTCTTTGACAGGGCACGTACAGTCAGCGTGGTAGTGTCGAATTGTGTCTTCCCCGTCGCCTGCCCCACGGCTGCATCATGCCTGAGCCGACTTCTCAACATTCTGACCTGTTCTTTCAGCTCGGCAACGCGGACCTGAAGCTCGTTTCTCTCCTCTGTCACGCGCCGCTCGGCCTCAAGCAGCGCCTCATAGTCCTTCATCGGGACAAACTCCTCGCTTCGATCGATCCAATACACTGTTGTGCCGTCTTGTCGGCGCCTGGTACGTACGAGCCCGAGAGCCCTCAATACTGCAATGACATCATAGACTCGCCGCTTGGGGACGCCTATCGTCAGGGCAATAATGTCACTCCGGATGCCCTCGTCCCCGCACTCCTTTATGAGACTGATGCACTTCTGGGCCAACTCAACGAGCTTCACAGTTGCACCTCGGTGGAGAATCCTGCATGATCTCATATGGAGAGAAGGTGGTCCCCCTACTGCCGAACTCTGTCTTAAGTGTTTGTATTATCCTGTCGATTTTTCGCGGTTCCGATTTTTCGAGAGGCGTATTCGGCCCACTGTGGCGCGAGATAGCAGCACCGACAATTTGATAACATACAGTCAGGGGCCGTCAGTTGCTTGAAACGCAACAGAGCGGCGGCGATAGTGATGAAAAGAAAGAGAGTAATCATAATGGGTGCTGCTGGCCGAGACTTCCACAACTTCAACGTGTACTTTCGTGACAACGAGGAGTACGAAGTTGTGGCCTTCACGGCAGAACAGATCCCCGGAATAGAGGACAGAATCTATCCCCCTGAACTCTCCGGAAGACTGTATCCTGAGGGCATCAAGATATACCCTGAGGAGAAACTGCCCGAACTGGTCCAGAAGTATCAGCCAGAGCAGTGCATTCTTGCGTATTCCGACCTGTCGCACATAACGGTCGGACATAAGATAGCGTGGGTGAACTCCCTAGGCCCCGACATGCGTCTGATGGGGCCGACGACAACTATGCTGAAGAGCAAGAAACCGGTCATTGCTGTATGTGCCATCCGGACAGGCTGCGGAAAGAGCCAGACCTCACGCAGAGTCAACAAGATACTCGTAGATATGGGGCTCAAGCCAGTCAATGTCAGGCATCCCATGCCCTACGACCCGGATCTGACCACACAGATAGCGCAGAGGTTCGAAACACTGGAGGATATGGACAGGTACCGCTGCACGATTGAAGAGCGGGAGGAGTATGAGCCCATGATAAACATGGGTGTCGTGGTCTATGCTGGGGTGGACTATGCAAAGATCCTTGAGCAGGCGGAGCAAGAGGCAGACATCATCACATGGGACGGCGGAAACAACGACTTCCCCTTCTACAAGCCCGACCTGCTCATCACGGTCGTCGATCCGCACAGGGCCGGTCACGAGGTGACGTATTATCCGGGTGAGACCAATCTCAGGATGGCGGACGTGATCATAATCAATAAGGTCGAAACCGCCGACTATGAGAACATAGAGAAGGTCAGACGGAATATCGAGGCGCTCAACCCCGATGCTGTGGTCATCGACGCAGCCTCACCAGTCCGTGTCGAGGACATAAGCGTCATCAGAGGCAAGCGTGTGCTCGTCATCGAAGATGGCCCGACAGTGACCCACGGTGAGATGCGGTACGGCGCGGGCTACATTGCCGCTCGCAAGGCTGGTGCCACGATTGTTGACCCACGGCCGTATGCGGTGGGCAGCATACGCGACACCTTCGAGAAGTACCGCCATCTTGAGAATGTCCTGCCAGCAATGGGTTACGGTGCCGAGCAGATGAAGGAACTTGAGGAAACAATCAACAAGGCGGATGTCGACGCCGTTGTAGTAGGTACTCCAATCGACTTGACCCGCATAATCAAGATCAACAAGCCCTCCACGAGAGTGCGCTACGATCTTCAGGAGATTGGAAGACCAGATCTTGAAGATGTCGTCAAGGAGTTCGTGGAGAAGCACGGGCTCGTCAAGTGAGAGAGAACAGAGCGAGATGGGCAGTACCGCTGTGGGTGCGAGGAGCAGCGGTCCACTGCCTCATCTCCCATCGTCTTTTTGCGCACATCACTCATTGATTGAGGTATCTCCCGCATCGGGATATCAGGCGACAGCCCGTGGTCGAGAAAGGCTATAAACGGGCGATACATCGTTCGCAGCAACCTGGCCTTGTGACCGGGAGAAAGGCAGCATGAGCGTGCACTATCCGATACTTGTCAGCGGACAGGAGAGAGACACCGGCCACTATACGATATTCCCAGACATGGATAGGGTGATTGAGGACCCGGGTCTGGCGATAGCGTTGCAGCTACGCGATGCCTCAGCAGGTCAGCGACTGTCATTCAGGTGGCTGCCATTCCTCATCCCGCGCTCCGCCCCGGAGTTGCGATATCTGCGCGACTACCGAAGAGCACATGGAGTACCCAAGTACGGAAAGAGCGAGCTAGACGAGGTGACCTTCGCCAAGGTCTCACTGGCCCGTGACAGCGACATCGATGACGCACTCGCCACGGGAGTGAGGGATCATCTGAGTCTCTTCAACCCGTTCCGTGTTGACGGCATGGGTGTGACCCTCGACGAGCGGGTCGATGCACTGTACCGTGCAGGTCTGGCAGTCAAGAGGGAGTTCAGACAGATACGGGAGATCTCCGTCAGAGAGGGGGTGCCCATCAAGACCTTCGAGTGGACGTGGAAGATGTTCACCGAGTATCTTGAGAGAGAGACCTTCAGTCTCTGGGCTGAGGCTCTGGACGTCTTGGAGAGGCCCGGTAGGGACGGGGGGAGAAACTACAGGTTCAGAGAGCCGTACGGTGTGACATGCCTGTTCACGCCATACAACTCGCCGCTCGCATTGGGTATCCTCAGTATCACCTCCTCCATTCTCGCTGGAAATGCGACGATACTGAAGCCACCGAGCAAGGTGCCACTGAGCACGATTGTCCTCGGCCGGATAATGCTAAGCTCCTTTCTAGAGCAGGGTCTTCCGCCAGGCATACTTCAGGTCCTGACAGGGGGCGGAAAGCGGATGATGAGACGTTTCCTCTCCGACCCGCGTACGGGAGCTCTAGTGTGGTATGGTGACAGCTCAACCGGCATCGAGTTATGGGCCGAGGCCATAAGAAGACGAATTCAGATGGCACCGGAGCTGGCAGGTAGCGATGCGTGCCTCGTCTGGGGAAGGGATGTCGACCTCGAGAGAGTGGTACAGATCATTGTCAGGGGCCGCTTCCTCGGCGGCGGTCAGGCCTGCATGGCGATAAAGCGCGTTCTTGTCCAGCGAGAGCTGCACGATGACCTGATTGATCTCCTAGTGGAGGAGATCTCACATCTGAAGATGGGACGACCCTCCGACCCAGAGGTAGATCTACCGCCGCTGGGACTCACAGCGCTGTACCTTCTGCTCGACCAGATGGAGGATGCCAGGGCCAGGGGCGCAGATGTAGTCACAGGAGGATACCGTTGCAACTTCCTTGGGGAGCCAGATTCTGCCGGACTCTTCTATGCACCCACAATCATCAGAAATGTGACACTGGAGATGCGCGTGATGCGGGAGGAGGTCTTCGCGCCAGCCCTGCCAGTGATGAGTGTGGACAGCGTGGAGCAGGCTATCGGGATTGCGAATCAGTCCAGATACGGCCTGCGCGCATCTGTGTTCACGGACGATGAGAGAGTCAGGGCCAGATGGATCAAGGAAGTACAAGCGGGAGGGATAATAGTCGAACAGGACCATCTCTACTTCGATCCTCACATGCCGCATCTGGGCGGCTACAAAGACTCCGGAATAATCGGTGCAAAGTACTTTCCAGTGATGCTCACTCGAATGAAATACGTACATACGGGACCGGGCGTGTCACCACTATGACAGAGCCGAGAGGCCGTGATCGGGAGCCGGGTGGACGTCAGACCACACGAGAGGCGAGAGAGGTTGCAGTTAGACTGCTGACCGTCTTCACCCAGGGGGTCAAGTCCATGCATGCGGTACTCCGGGACTACCTCTTCACAACCAGACCGCCCGCCAATCTGTTCAATCTCGTCCAGGCGCTGACTATGAGCACCGTCCGGTATCTCAATACCATCGACTTCATCATAATCCGAAGCGGACTCCCTGTGCGGGTGAAGGATCTGCCAGCCGAACAGAGAAATGCGCTGAGGCTTGCTGTCTTCGAGGGGCGGTGGCTCGGAGAGCCTATTGAAGAACTGAAGGCCGACTATCTCCGGGGCATTGACGAGCTTGCGGACGCCGTTGAACGTGCGACCGAGGCCGACTTGGGTCGTCTTGTGTCACGTCTCCCCGAGGACGAACGACTTGGAGTGATGTACTCTCACCCAACATTCATTGTGAGGACGCTGCTTGATAATCTCCCCGAGAAGCAGGTGCTGGCCCTACTCAAGGCCAATCTCTCACCGCGACCGTACTACGTCAGACCGAACAGGCTCAAGAACGAGGACGCCAACATTGTAGAGAGTCTCTCAGCGGAGGGCGTGAGAGTCACTCCTGACGGAGATGTAGAGGAACTCTTCCGTGTGATTAGTGCGCCTGACAAAGTCGTACGATCGCATCTCTTTGCGGAGGGCAGAGTCCTCATTCAGGATAAGGCGAGCCTGCTCACGGTCCGGGCACTGGATGTCAGGCCGGGGGAAACTGTCTGGGACGCCTGTGCAGCACCAGGCATGAAGACGCAGGCGCTATGGGAGATGATGGATGCAAGGGGGAGGCTGGTCGCTTCTGACGTTCACATGGCCCGGCTGAGGACAGCCGTTGATAGAGCGTCCATGCTTGGTCTCGACAGGGTGGCTTGGCTCCACACCGATGCGTCGACGGCACCAGTCAGGAACGCGGACAAGATACTCATAGACGCGCCCTGCACGTCCACCGGTATCCTTCGAAGTAGACCCTCGTTCAAGTGGAAGCTTAACAAGAAGACACTACTGAACATAATGTCAGTTCAGAACAAGATACTCTACGGAATTGTCAGGGCATACTTGGATTGCCCCGGGACAGAGATTGTCTACGCCACGTGCTCGATACTGCCCCACGAGGGAGAGTCACAGATTGACTCGGTCATCTCAAGATTTGATGTCGAGCTCGTGGACGTACCGATAGAGTGTGCCGACCACGGCTATGAGGGCTACGCCTGCTCTGAGAAGGTCAGACGTCTCTTCCCACACAGACACGACACGTCAGGTTTCTTCATCGCAAAGATTCGTATCCCCTGAGAGGGCCTATTGCCCAGCAGTGATACGTCTATACACGGAGTCCATCACGCGTCGCGCAAACTCTTGGTCGTCCTTGAATGCCCAGGGAATGGAAAAGAACTCCTTGCGAGCCTGCTCAATGGCCTCCCTGTCTCTGTTGATGAGTGCCTTGAACACAAGCTTGGTCCAGTTGAAGCACGGATGCCTATGGAACTCCTCTATGAAACCCGATGTCCCGGCCACGCGCTTCAGATACTCAACACCGTCTTTCGGGCGGCCAAGCATAAGGTCCGATAGAGCGCCGAGGCACGCAAAGACCACGGCATTCTTCACGATGCCAGACGATATGTATTTCTCAGCCCCCTCCTTGTACTCTTGGGCCTTCTTCGCATAGAGCTGGCGCCCGTCTAGAATGTGTATGTCAGTGGGGATCTCCTCCCGCTCAACACGCTTGAGTCCGCCGCCACTCAGGATTGCGGCCTTCAACTCCGCCTGCATCATTCGCATGTCCGCATCCTTCTGGAGCGCCCTAGCCGTATCGACTATTCTTCGACCCGCATCAACGAGTCGGGCCTTGATTGTGGGGTCGACCAGAGCGGGATCATTGCGGGCCACGCCGTTCTCGTAGACAGTACGAGCATATCTGAACAGCTCGTAGGCACGTGTTGTCAGGTTCTTCTCAAGTGCAAACTCCACGCCTTCAAGTATTGCAAGGATGGCGTTGTCGGTCTCACCCAAGTTCTCAAACTGTGTTGCCGCCTCAATGAGCCAGAGGAGCGAGTCTGTGCTCTCAGCCTTGATGAGCCCCTGACCCTTCGCTAGGGAACTGTAGGCGTCAATACACATCACTGAACGATCTGTCTTTGTGCACTTGGCAGCAACCTCTCCCTTGGGCAGTGCCACATTTCTCAGGCCGCAAGAGTACTGTGAACCGCTGACTCTAAGCCAAGAACAATACTCTTGTGACTCCAACGGGCCAACACCAACTGAAGCGTGTGAACATCGCCTAATAAACAAATTCAGCTGTACCGACAATCTTAACTTAGCAGAATAGAGCGTCGACCGCGGGGTCGACACAATGGACGATGACGACGCGGAGCTCGCATCAATCCGGCGAAAGAAGATGCTACAGCTTATGGAGAGAGAGAAGCGGCTCCGAGAACAGCAAGAACGCGAACAGAAGACCAAGGAAGAGAGAACGAAGCTGCTCCAGAGGTTTCTCGCACCAGACGCACAGGCGTATCTGAGCTCCCTGAGAGAGAGAGAGCCGACTGTTGCAAAGAGAATAGAGGATGTGTTCCTTTATCTGATAGTCTACCGTGGACTCAGACAGATATTCAGCCAGATTGACGTGATGTACGTAGAGCGCCGAATAAAGGGCGAGGGGCCACGCATTCGTGTCCAGCGCGATGGTGAGATCTCAGACTTTAGTTCCTACGTGAGAGAGGCCCTACAGAAAGACTCTGACAAGTAGTGCAGTCTTCCGCCTACGCTCACTGAAGAGCAGCCGCCCTAGATTTCCACTCCTTGATCTTGTATCTGAGGTCCTCCGTACTGCCCGGTGAGGACTTCCAAGAACTCGCCGTCCGCCGCATCTGAAATATCAGGGCGCCGCCCCGTGCCATCTTCTGCTCAAGGAGGTCAACTGCGGTCTCTAGTGCGCGTGCGACGCTCTCCGAATCATCGGTCCGAGAGACTATCTTCTCCAGGTCGTCGAATATCTCCTCAGGAGAGGCAGCCTGCCATCGCTCTGTTGGCACCTGCGCCTCTCGGTACTTCTTGGCCAACTGCACCACATCGCCAGGGGCCATCTCCAGCTCACCCTCTGCAACAAGACGCTCGACGGTTTCCCTGACGGCAGACTTGTCAGATACAAGGAGAGCAGCAAGGTCGTCCAGTTTCATCTTGTGATGACGCATCACGTGGACGAGGACTCTGTGCTTGCTGTCACCGGCCTCTGCCAAGACGCTCTTCAGAACATCAACTGCCCCCTCGGTGCCAAGTATCACGGCCATGGCAGCCGCCGACAGGCGGGACAGGTTTCCTTCGAGAAGACGCAGTTTTGCATTCGCTAGGTCGAGCTGCTCCCGGAGCTGTTTCGAGTCCTCGCGTGCTACCGGGACCGCAGCCTCAGCGGTGACCCCACCCTGCTGGGACTCCCTCATCGCAGCACCCATTGCACGCATAGCATTCTGGCTCCGCTTGAGCTCGTCCTTCAGACGGAGAATCTCTTCCTCTCGCTCTCTCAGCTGGGCTTCCAGCTCCTCTACTCGTTGGGACAACTGAGTGGCCCGTCGTACGCTACCGCTGAGCTGAGCCTGAAGGACTTCAAGTCGTTGGTTCAGCGCGGCAATCTGCATTGTCTTCTCACGAAGCCTTGTGTTGATCTCGTCAGACACTGTGCACCACCGGTGAATTGTCATATAGCGAGTAGTAAAAAGGGAATTGTGTACCTCCCACCGGGTCGGAGAGAGATAGATGTTGCGACTATTCGACGCTCACACCCATCTCGATATGCAGCACTACAAGAACGACTTGGACCACGTGGTACAACGCGCCAGAGATGCCGGTGTCGAGGGGATGGTCAGTTCTTCGATAGGCCCCGGGTCATTCCGCCGGACACTTGGAATCGTGAAGAAGTATCAGGGCATTGTGTTTCACACAGCTGGCTGTTCTGTCTCGCAGCTCACAAGAGATGAGGCAGACCGAATCATCGCCCTTGCAAGGAGGTACGCCTCGCAACTTGTGGCCATCGGTGAGGTCGGGCTCGACTACTATTGGGTGAAAGATCCCGCAGGAAGGCGCGCTCAGGAGCCGCTGTTCCTCGACTTCATCAGGCTGGCGGAAGAACTAGGTCTCCCGCTTGTCATCCACTCACGTAGGGCGGAGGCTGAGGCTGTCACAATCCTTGAGAGAGAGTTCAACGGCGATGTGTTGATGCACTGTTTCGACGGTAAGCCAGATGTCGTAAGACGAGTGGCCGAGAACGGGTGGTATATCACCCTACCTGCCAACTTCGGTCGGTACAGGAACAGGATAAGAGCGGCACAGACACTCCCCCTCGAACAGATCATGCTTGAAACAGATGGGCCGTATCTGTCGCCAACCGGAGAGAGAAACGAACCAGCGAACGTGAGGTATGGGTGCGAGTCTCTCGCCGAGCTTCTTGGGATGGACGCTGAGGTCGTCGCAGAGACCACAACAAGAAACGCACGGCGCTTCTACCGGGTCTAGGTGTTCCGAGTACCGAAACGGCTCTGACCGATAGCGAGAAAAGATATCGTGAGTCGTATTGAACAGAGCTGTGTGTTGAGTATGTACGTGAGAAAGTTCATCGATCCCGACCCCAGCACACTCAATGACCCGGTGGCGGTCGTCGGGCTCCCGGGGATAGCAAATGTCGGGCGAATCGCGGTCGAGACACTGATTGCTGAGTTGAATGCAGAGTTGTTGCTCTATCTCTTCAGTGACGAGTTTCCACCACGCGTACTGGTCAGAGGGGGCATCTCTGAGATTCCGAAATCGGCGCTCTACCTGTACAGAGCCGCTCCAGACGAGCCGCACGACCTGCTTCTCCTGACAGGCGACTATCAGCCTGAAACAAGCAGGGGAGTCTTCGAGTATTCCGACTTCATCATTCAGAAGCTGGCAGGTCTAAATGTCAAGACCGTCATTGCTCTCGCGGCCTATGAGCAGGACTACCACACATTTCTCAACTCCTATCCTGCAGCGCCCCGTGTCTACGCCTCCGCAAGCTGTGAGGAGCTGCTCGGACGAATGTCGGCTGCAGACGGTGTCGTATCTATGACGCAGGGAGTTATCAACGGCGCGAATGGATTCATTCCTGGCTGGGCCGCAACTATGTATGATATGGAGGGCGGTTGCCTACTTGGCGAGACAATGGGTGTCATCAAGGCAGACTACCGTGCCGCAATGCGGGTCCTTGAGGTGTTCTCATCGGTTGTCGGCGTGCAAGTTGACCTCAGTGGGATGGACGACCACGTTCACAGGGTGGAAGAGTTCATAGAATGGGCAAAGAAGGAGATTCTTGAACGGCAGGAGAGCCAAGAGGAGGACGAGTCCGCGCGCGACCGCTACATCGGCTGAGATCGTCACTCCACAAGTTCCGGCGCAAGGATATCGGTGATATGCGCCTCACTGTCGAGGTTGATGTAGAAGTAGTGGTCTTTGTGCTTGACCTTGACGGTGACTGGAAATCTTGATGCGCCCTCAACGACATGTGGGGGCACACGCAATATGGTCTTGTTACCACACACTGGGCATTTGGCATATCGCTCGAACAACGGTACATTCCTCTATACAATCTTTCAATCACGGGGATACGAGTCTGGAGTCTGTCGACAGAACAATGACGGTCTGGAAACGTTCAGGGTCCTGAAGGGCCTCAGTAAAGAGCCTGATTATCTCTTCAGCGGAACGGCCCGCGATATCCTCCGATCCAGTGGCCACAATTCTGATGTTCTCATAGACTCCCGTCTGCGCAAGCAGCGAGAAGGAAACACCATCCGCACTCGTCGCCCTCACCACAACGTATCTTGCAAAGTCCTGAAACTCATTCTTCGGGCCCCGGAGACTACCGTTCACCCTCTTGACGCGTCCCGAGGAGAGAGCGGTGTCGAGCAGGTAGGCACGGAGCACCTGATTCCCGACCTTTCTGCGTATGTCGATGAACTCCTCTACGGAACCGTCACTCATTCGAAGCCTCCACCTGGGGCCACTGGTCACAGGACATCACCCTTACGTGGAACTCTCGCAGGGCGTACATATAGGGATTTTCGGGACGTAGGGTCGTGAGAAACGCGATGACACGACCGTGTCTCATAGGTGGTCGCCACAAGGAGCTGTGCGATCTGCACCCGGCCAGATCAACGTGTCCCGAGGTTAGTACTCCTTATGGAGCGGACCTGTTACCCAGAATATCTTTATTTGGCCGTTGTATACTGTGATGAGATAGCCAGCTGTATCGGAGTGAAGGCAATGCTGCAGACCGTTGACATGGCAATCCGTGAGATTCACATCGGCCTATGGTTCTTGGTCGTTGGGTACTACTTCTTCCTGTTCCTGTTCCTTCTCTTTTTCAGATGGAGAAAGTCCAAGAACCCGTTCCAGCTGGCAATGGCCCTGTTCTTCCTCCTCCTTGCCGTAGGGAGAGCATTCTACTTTGTCGGTGACTTCTACGCCGATTCACGGTCGCTGTACGGTGACCTGTCCAATATGGTTGGTGTGTTTCTGCCGGACCTTCAGCCGTGGCTTCAGGCAGGTGCGTTCTTCCAGTGGATGGCGCTGGCCATCCTATCAGCAACAGCCGGCTTCATGATCTTTGGACAGAGATGGGCAGAGATCATCTTTGCGGCACCGGCCATCATCATCGGCATAGCGCTTGGGGTCGTGCCGATGGACAATTCCACACGATTTCTGATCTCCGGCACTGCTGGCCCAATCTATGCCCTGTTTATTCCCTTGCTGTTCTGGTACCTTGCATACCAGTCAGGAGGGATACTGAGAAGGTCCAATTTTGTCCTCGGGACGGGCTTCTTCGTCCTCTTTGCAGGCCGAGTTGTCCACGCTGGCAGGTTCTGGCTATCCGACAACATGTTTGGGACCCTGACCATCCCCGGCATCCTCGCACCCGGTCTCATTGTCATAGGGCTCATCCTGATTGCCATTGGCAATGAGTGGGGTCAACAGTAGGGAGCAGACGTCAGGCAGGCCTGCAAGAGGGAGCAGCTCATCGCTCCCTACATCTGTCAGAAGGAGTGATGACCACGTCAGATCAGACCATCTACTAGCGACTACGGGCCTACGCAGAGAGTAATGTCTCTCCAGCCACTCACTCACCAAGCTCTTTCCACTGGAGTATCTTCATGTCCTCGAGAGTGTGTAGAGCCTTCTGGACATCCTTGAGGTGCATCCCGAGCTGGTCGGCAATCGCTCGGGCAGTCAGGTTGCCCTTGCACATCTTCGCAACATCGTAGGTTTCCTGGTCCATCTGCCCGAGACGGACGAGCATGGGAGAGACCTTTCCCTTCAGGACAGGTACCAGGACTTTCTTCTCGGAGGCCTTGCCATCCTTCGTAATCTCGTCAATGGTCCTGCGGAACTCCTCGAATGGCTCAAGATTGCCATCCCAGTCCTGGAGGATCTCGGCATACTTCTTGACGAAGGCATTATTCACATCCGCAAGGATGGCCATTGCTGTGTTGGTGTCATCAATCTTATCGATTATGCCGGCCACAATGACGTTGTCCTTCAAGGAGAGACAGATGTCGAACGCCCCGAAATCGATGACGTGAACGCGGTTGCCGGAACTGAGTTCGCGACCGAATTGGATGAGCGCTGTCAAGAAGCCGCTGATGAGGTTCGGATCGATGTCAGCCTCGCCATATTTCCTGTCAAGCACGCACAGCCCGCTGTCCGCGATGAGAACGTAGATTGCCTGTATCAACTCATAGTCTCTCCCGACTGTGGTCTCTAGGCTGTAGTCATCATTGCTTTATATCAATTCTCGTGGTCTCTCCCGGAGGCGATAGACCTTTCTGTGGATAGATACTGCCACGGCGTGGTGAGAATCTCGTGGACACGGCCAAAGACGCTCGCATTCTCCTTGTCGAAGATGCGCTCAATCGAATGCTCGCAGTTGTCAAGCAGCGGCGTCTGAAGACCTACCTAGACTATGCTGCTCTGGCAGCCGCACTCAATGACGCACATGGCGCCCTCTACGAGGTCAAGTATTCCTATGCCGATGCGGAGCAGGTCTTGAATCTACCAGCCACAACACGTGTCGTGGCCGCGGCAGAGGCCGTCGCCAAAGCAGTAGGCGATGCTATGAACTCGGGCTACAAGCCGGGCAGTACTGGTGAGAAACTGGCCTTGGCAGAGCTGAACTATGGAACAAGAATCATCACGGGCTTTCCAAGACGTCTGAGAAACGGTAGTGACGATCCTGGGATGGCCACCGACATAATTGCTGTCGAGACCACACAGGTGTCCGAGGTGAAGGGGTCCGAGAATCTGCTCGAGTGCAGATGCACAGACGGCTCCCGGATATGGACCGTTGTGACAAACATCAGAGAGGTGAGACCCAATATGACCCTTGCTGCAGCTGTATTGCCGCCTGCAGAGTTTATGGGAGTCATTAGTGAGGCGATGTTCCTGAGCAAGAATGTCCTCCCGGAGGGGACAGCCCTGGGAGTCATCGAGCAACCCACGCCGGACATTCTGAAACAGGCTCGCGCACAGGTCCTTGCCATAGTAAAGAGGCTGATGTAGATGGTGGGACTGCGAGAGATACAGCAGAGACTCAGACAGTTCGAGGAGGCACGTGGATGGAACAGATTCCCCGCATCTCAGGTCTTCACTCATCTCATTGAGGAGCTGGGGGAGATATCACGGTATATAACGGTGGAGGAGGGCTACAAGGCCATCGGGCTGGGCCATGAGGCGCCAGACAGATCGGGACTCGCAAGAGAATTCGCCCAGGTCTTTTCCCTCTTCGTTCAGCTCGCCAACCACTTTGGGATTGATCTTGAGGCCAGTGTCCTGCGTGAGATTGAGCTGATGGAGAAGAGGTTCCCGGCGCGAGAATGGCGTGAATACATGAGCGGAGAGGAAGGGTGACTCGATAGCGCAGGCCACCTGAGGCCGTCTCAGCTACTCATTTCATCTTCCGATGGGCGTCGAGTTCCTTCTTGGCCAGGTCCTCAAGGTCCTTTGTCGCGGCCAACAGGCCAAGTGCCCTGTTGCTCACTGCCTTGATGTTCTTTTCCTTTGCCCACTGCGCCAGACCAGTCACGAGCGGGCCGAGCGCAGTGCGAGCAGCCTCAACAGTGCCGACTGCCTTTCCAAGAAGCTCAAGGGCATTCTTGGGCTTGAGACGTGCCTCCGCCACACGCAACCAGACAAGAGCATGAATCATGTAGAGTGCATCAAGCATCAGTGTTGGTGACTTCGGGTTCTCCTGAACTTTGGCGATCAGACGATTCTTACGGGTCTCGAAGACATCCTTGAACAGGTTGTAGGCCTTCTTGTAACTACCCTTGTCGAGCTCTATGATACCCTTCTGAAGCTTCTCATCGGTCTCGGACAATCGCACGCCTCCGCCAGCCGTTTAGGTATATGCGCAGTTCAAGATACCCACGACACTATTATGACTTTCTGCGCCGAAAGCCACCGAGAACCCGGGGCGACACAGGGACCATCAGCCAGTCTCGCGAGAGACCCAGCATATCGCTCTTGAACTCGGGAGTATTTAAATCACGGTACTTGAAAGTGAACAGCCACTTGGAGTGAACACGCCCAAGGCGTGTGCCACCACACTACCACACGGAGGATAGCGGATGACCAAGACCACTCTCACGTTTCAGGAACTCAAGCGGATATCGGACCGCGAGATAAGGGAGATGCAAGATCGGAAGTTCAGGGCGTTCATCAGGTATCAAGTGTGGCCCAACCACCCCTACTACAGACATCTGTTCAAGGAGAACAACATAGACCCGTTCAATATCACCTGCATGCGAGACTGGGAGAAGTATCAGATCCCCCTTGTCCGTAAGGTCGACTACAAGGACCACATCCGGGAGTTCGTGCTCAATCCGATGGAGGAGGACGGAAAGGAACGCGACCCTGCCAACATCGTGAAGAGTGTGATGGCCTATGCGAAGGCCTCCGGCAAGAGTGACCTGTACGCATTCCTTCGGAACAACGGTATCCGTGTGAAGCTACATATCGGCGCAGATGCGGCAATGGAACGAATCAAGGAGAGACTTGCCTATCTGTACAGCCCACTCCAGTTCTGGCTCAGTTCAGGCCGTGCCTCCGGTATGCCGGCCCCCGTATTTCTCACTCGGTACGACAATGACCTTCTGTATCGCAACTGCGTGAAGGTGGGACAGATGGCCGTCGATCCGTGGGTGGGGACCGGATGGAAGCTTGTCAGTATGAACTTGTTTCCGTACGCACCGCATCTTGGTTGGCACGCTGTCAACATGGGCCTGAAACAGATGTCCGAGTTCTACGTGGCGACAAGCGCTGGCGGTGCAATTCCGACGCCCAAGCTCGTCGAGATTGCCAAGCTATTCAAGGTGAACGGCTTTGCAGGGATGCCCAGCTATCTCAGGAACCGCTTCTTCAGAGCGATGAAAGAGATGGACTATGAGGCCCCAGAGAAGGTGGTCGTCCTGCTGGCGGGCGAGAAGATCTATCCGCCGGTCGTGGACGACATCGTGGACACGCTGACCAGCAAGGGTGCCAAGGAGGTCCGTGTCGTCGGCGGCTATGCGTCGTCGGAGAGTAAGATCTCGTTCGCTGTGCAGTGCTCCTACGAAGGTCCATACCACAATGTCAGTCCTCTGATTCTCTCATTCGAGTTCGTCCGGGTCAATGACGATGGTTCGTGGGAGTTTGTGGACGACGACGAGCCGGGTCACGTGACGCTCTTCCATCTCGACGGCACTGGCACGGTCTTTGAGGGATTCCTGCTTGGTGACATCTCAAGTCGCCACGAGCGGGGTTGCTGCCCGATCTGCGGAATGGAGGGACCCTTCTTCTGGGACATCGGCCGACAGAACGACGTTGAGGCCCAGATCGACATAATGGGCATCAGCGAGAAGAAGATCAAGGGGGCAACAGTCAATCTCACAGCGCTGAGGACCGACCTGTTGAGCATAGACGGCATAGAGGAGCTCCAGATAGAGATTGCAAAGGAGGACCCCAACGACCCCTACAGCATGGATGTCCTCAACATCTATGTCGCGTTGTACGGTGGGGCCGAAGGACGGAGAGACGAGATAGTCAGAGAGGTGCAGCAGGTGACTAAGAATGCTGCCGAGATCACTCCGCGCGTATTTGTCATATCCTTCGAGGAGCTGATCGAGCGAAGCGGTGGAATGAAGTTCATGGAGATCAGCGACGTCAGACCCCGCCCCGCATAGTGATAGGGAATAGGGGAAAGGATATTACGCGGTCCGACGCAGTCCAGAACTAGAGGAGTTCACAATGGCAATCGACTTCGGTCCGGATGATGCCCGTGGATGGGTGGCACCTGAGGAAGAGGCTCTGATACAGCAGATGAAGGTCGGTGCCTTGGAGATGGTGCAGCGAACCTTCACGGTCTGGTTCAGACGGGTGCTCGACTATATCCTGGCCTGCGGCATAATCATAGCCGCCTTGCACCTGACAGCTGGTGTCGTCGTTGTCAGCATTTTTGGTATGACTATGGAGGCACAGCAGGCCATATCAGTCGTCTCTCTCGATCCCTCATCGGTGGTGGTGAGTCTCTACGCACTGATCATTGAACAGAGCCCGTTGGTGCCCTATGCGATTGTCCTCGGAGTGACAGCAATCATCATCGGCGCGCTGGCCTCCGGAGCCGCCGTGCGACTGGTCCTGTGGGACTATGGCAATCCAGGTCAGGGAACCGTCCAGGAGAGCGTGTCCTGGTCGGCATCGAACCTGCCACGAGTGGCTGGCACCATGGTCGCTGTCGGAGTGATCACTGGTGGACTCAATGCGCCTCTTCGTACTCTGATCTCACAGATTCAGGGCCTGAGCGAAGTTCAGATGATGCAGTTCCTCATCGACAACAGTCGACTGTTCCTGCTCGCCTTTGTACTTGTGATTGTGGGGATATACATCTCGATCCGTATGTTGCCGGTGGTCGCTGCATTGATATACGAGGACACGGGAATTGCAGATGCACTCAAGCGAAGTTACGAGCTGACATCCGGCGCCTTCTGGCACACTGTGGGATCATACCTCGCACTGGCTATAGCAGTGGGGATTGTGAACTACTTTCTGAGTCTGATTGTGGGGTCACTGTTGTACGCTGTGTATATGGGATCCGTCATCACATATGCCATCGTCACTATGCTGACGGGACCAGTCTACTACGTGTACGTCGGTATTCTCTACCGAGACCTCAGGGCACGAGAGGAGATCCGACAACAGCAGTTCTGGTAGAGCACCACCGGTATCGTACTACGCAACAGGTCCTCACGTCTGGCCCCGTATCGTGAGGGCCTGTCCTATTTGTCACTGTTGGGATTCTCTCTCCTCTGGTTCATCGGTGAGAATGCGCTCATACATCTGCACAAGCATCCCCTCATCCTGCTCATAGGGCTCTCCCCACGGGCGAAAGCCGAACTTCTTCATAAGCCGCTCTCCAATCTTGTGGCCAACGAGGATGTTGCAGTAGTTTCTCTTTAGACCGTGAGCACGCGCATACTCAGCAAACTGGATGTACATCGCTGATGCCAAGCCCGAGGCACGACACTCTGGGCTCACTGTCTGGTGCTCGCCATATAGGCCCTTGTCGGTGATCTTGGCCTTGTAGACACCAACTATCCTCCCATTCAGTCTGGCGCCAAAGTAGTGGTATCCGGCACGCATCTCGTCGATGATCTGTTGGGGGGAGTACATCCGCTTGCGTCTCCACGACTCAGGATAGTCGGTCTCGAGAGGCCAGACTTGGTGGAACAGCTGCGATATCTCTTCCGCGTCCTCCTCGGTGAACTCGACTATGCGTATGTCCTCAGCAGGAATGTGCGCCATACGACAGGTCCTCTTCGGTCTGCTCGTCCAACCGCTATGTTTCCGACCATAGATAAACACTCAGTTGGTGCCCTAGGCACAGGAACGAGCCGTGCCTACTGCGAGGCAGCCCAGTCGAATGCCTCCTGTATTGGGGTGCAGCCCCCGCACTTGTGACAGCCTGCTCTTGTGCGGTCGGGATTCAGTCCCTCGTCACGGAGGATCTCACCGACACGCTTGTAGAAGTGGATCGTCTCGCTCATGTCACTCAGATACGACGGTGTGCTGTCAGCCAGCTGACTGCCTGAGGCTGGTCTGAATGGCGTCACGACGGGGAGAACACCAGCCTCAGCAATCTGACGAATTCCTTCGAGCGTCAAACTGGAGTCCTCTCCCAGGCCGTGCAGAATGAAGGTGCTGGCATTACCCCTGCCAAAGACAGACACCGCACGCTCCCACGCGCGCCTGTAGAGATCAATGGGGCCGTAGCCGTACTTACCAGGACAGATCAGCCTCCGTATGCGCTCATCAGTCGTCTCCAGATGAATACCTGCCGCGTCTGCACCCGCTGCAGCCAGCTCGTCAATGAGATTCAGGTCCTGAGGAGGCTCGAACTGGACACCGATAGGGAGATCCGAGACCCTCCGGATAGCGGTCACGAGCCGGATGAGACGTCCAATCCCAACATCCTCCGAGTCAGGCGTTCCAGTTGTTATGAGGATGTTGCGGATGACGCCCTCTGCCTCAGCGGCCTGAACCACCTCCGCAAGCTGCTCGGGAGTCTTCTCAAGAATGGTATCGCCCGCATTCAATGAAGTGGGTATCGTACAGAACTTGCACTGTGCGCCACGAGTCCAGTAGCGACACTGCTGATACGCTGTTGTGGCCAGCGTCTCGGAACCGTGCAGCAGGGCGATCTTGAAGTAGGGAACACCATCTGCTGTCTTCAGGTCGTAGAACTTTGGGCGCGGCACTGCTCGGAGGCGATATCTCCCATCATAGACCCAGACCATCGGATCATCTGTGGGAGTCAGTGGCGCCGAGTTGAATCTTGTCGCCGCGTCACCGCGGCGCAGTGGCACACCAACGGGCCGCCCGTTGGGCAATACAAAGTATCGTGCCCCTACTGGGCCAGCACCGCCTCTTCTTGCGCCTGACACATCCTCAGGAACAGCAGCACCCTGGGTCAGAAGCCTGACCTTCAGAGTGAGCAACTCTTCAGCGTTCATTGTCGATACTGGCGTATTCTCGCCTATTATGGACTACCGTTGTGGCCATTGCGTCATTCATTTCCCGCCGATTGCGTCCGCGACCAGTTCGGGTAGGTCGATCACACGCACCCTGCCACCACTCGCGTCCTCAAGCATGTCCTTGCAGAACGGACACGCCGTGACGAGAGTCTCGGCCCCGACATCGAGCGCCTGCTGTACTCTCGCCTCGCCAATAGTGCGTGCGCGATCCGGTCGCAGAGTGCGTAGGCCCGCCCCATTGCCGCAGCACATAGCATTGTCTCCGTGACGCTCCATCTCTCTGAGAGACTCAGTGCTCACTCTCTCAATGACTGTGCGAGGCGCATCAAGAACGCCCATATGACGGGCCAGATGGCACGGGTCGTGATACGTGACGGCACCGAGATTCGAGGCCTGCGGTAGGTGCTCCGCATGCTCGGCGAGGACCTCACTGATGTGAAGGACTGGAACCTTGAGTTCAAGCCCTCGCTCGGAGTAGTCTGACTTGAGGACACGATAGCATCCCGGGCAGGACACGACTATGGCCTCAGCGTCCATCCCGTTGAGCACGGTAACATTATGTCTCGCCTGTTCAAGGGCAGTATCCTCTTGGCCCGTCCTGAAGAGGGGTGAGCCGCAACACCATTCGTCGGGGGTCACAACAACTGCATAGCCCAGCGCGCTGAGGACCGCCACTGTGGCCCGAGCAATCTCCTGATGCCGATACGCCGAGGTGCAGCCCGTGAAATAGATGACCCTGCGCCCCTCCTGTGGGGACACGTGAAGCCAGTCAGTCCTTCTCTCGTGCGGCTCGCCGTAGGGATTGTGATGCGTCCTGACGAGGTCTGCAAGCCGGACAATCTCCGATGGCGCCCGTCCCTCCGCGACAATCCGTCTGCGTGTGACCTCAACGATTGTTGCGATGTCTATGCCGGTCTTGCAGAGGGTGAGGCAGTTACTGCACTCAAGGCACTCATAGAGCACCTCGATACTTCGGGCATCAAGGGGACGGTCCCCACAGGCCTCATAGTGGAGCAGGAGTGCTCTGCCGTGGGGAGTGGGAACGTCGGACCTCCAAGCGAGAAAAGTTGGGCACACATGCCTGCACATCTTCGGACAGGCTGCGCACATCCGGACCTGCTCTGCCAACTCCTCTTGGTTCAATGTCAGTCCCCCTTGAGACCAAGCTTGTCTGGATTGAGAATGCCGTTCGGATCCAGCACGGCCTTTATCCTTCTCAGGACATCGAAGGATGTTCCCAGCTCTGGCTCCGTGTACGTGCTTCTCCATAGACCCACTCCGTGCTGGTGACTCATCGTCCCGCCCTCACGAAGACAGGCCTCGACGCCATCGTCCCATATCTGTTTGTATCTCTCCCAGGCAGACTCGGCGTCCGGCATCGAGACAAAGAAGATCATGTAGATACTACCTCCGTTCTGATACATGTGTGAGAAGTGGGCGAGCACAATGGCGTCGTGTGACTCCATGACCTCCTTCATCGCCCAGTACACTCTCTCCAGCCTGTCGTATGTGGCAACAACGTCTATGGTGTCACCGATGGAGTATCCCCCGGTGGTCAATGGTGTCGGATAGTACATGTCGTATCGATGTTCCCACCAGTGACGGGAGGGACCCTCTCCAACATCTCGCCCTCCGGCCTCCTTGCATACACGACTCGCGACCTTGTCATCGAGGTCCACCTGCTCTCTGGAGCCATCAAAGGCGAGCAGAAGAAGACATTCCCCATCACCGACGTCGAACTTGCCGGTGAATGTGAATGCAGTGTCCTCCGGGTCATAGAGCCGGACGATTGATGGTGTCACTCCCTTGCGGAAGATGAGCCGTATCGCCTCAAGCCCCGAATGGATATCATCGAAGGCGAACGTCCTGAACCTCCGTTCCTCAGGGAGGGGAAATAGTCTGAGTGTGGCCTCTGTGATGACACAGAGCGTGCCCTCCGAACCGATAAAGAGCTGTCTCAGGTCCGGCCCGACAGAGTGACGTGGAACGGCCTTGCAGTCCACGATCGTACCATCGGCAAGCACAACTCTTAGTCCCAAGGTGAGATCCTCAATCTTCCCGTACAACGAGGACATCGAACCGCCTGAACGTGTGGCAAGGAAACCGCCCACAGTGGAGGCCCTCATAGAGGATGGAGTGTGGCCTGTCGTGTATCCCAGACGATTGACAGCACCCTCCAAGTCAATTCCGACCACACCAGCCTCCACGGTTACGGTCATAGAGCTGTGATCAATGGAGAGAATCCTGTCCATGCGCTTGAGGTCGAGCTGAATACCCCCGCGAGTGGGTAGTGTGCCACCGCAGACACCAGCTCCGCCGCCGACTGGGACCACAGGAATCCGAAGCCTGTTGGCGACCTTGAGGACCTCCGCGACCTCCTCTGTCGAACCCGGGTACACGACCATATCCGCCAGTGGCAACCTCTCGCAGGCGCGAATCTTTGCCTCGCTTAGCGGCCAGGCATCGTGGGCATTGAGGAGGCGGTCCGTCTCGGTGAGCCATATGTTCTTCGCGCCCACTATCTCAGAGATGAGTTGTGCAACGTGCTGTCTCATCTTCTCATCAAGCATGCCCAGACATCACTCCCCAGAGAGGTATTGAGCAACCAAGACTGTGAGGTCCTCCACATCCATATCCACGCCTGCCCTGAAGGCCGCGTTCTCAAGCTGCGCGACACAGAGGGGACACGGAGCGACTGCCCGATCGACCCCGAGTGCCCCTATGGCCTCAACATTGACCCGAGTGACAGCATCAGAGGTCTTCGTATCGTGGTGATTGACGAGGCCGCCACCGCCACAGCACGAGTCCTCCA
The DNA here is from genome assembly GCA_029855935.1 of Candidatus Thorarchaeota archaeon. Lineage (GTDB taxonomy): Archaea > Asgardarchaeota > Thorarchaeia > Thorarchaeales > Thorarchaeaceae > B65-G9. Next base: position 115,024 of record JAGSHN010000031.1, read on the forward strand.
CTCCAGAGTGTTTGACTGTCACAGGAGCAATCAAGTCCAAGAGCCACTCCATATCGTCACCAATGTTGCGGGAAACATGTCGTATCAGATGACACGGTTGATGCACCGCCACCGCCTCCGGTGGGCCAGTGGCCGCTCTCAGAGTATCTCTCACACGTTCCTCGCCAATCACCTCTCGGAGATACTCCACTATGTGCAGTACCTTAGCGCTCCAATGGTGTGATACCGCAATCTCACTCAATCGGGATGTGCAGCCTGCACAGGTCGTGACCACATATTCGACACCGAGTGACCGTACCTGCTCCGTCAGACGTCCCGCCAGCTCCTCTGCCTGTTCGTCATCGCCGAGAAGCTCCAGTGGAAGACCACAGCAACGCATCTCCTCAAGGAGCGTGTAGTCGACGCGGAAGTGCTCCAGTATCACCTTGGCTGCCTCACGTATCTCCTGAGCGCGCTCCTCCGCCTGACAGCCCGGATAGTACAGGACCTCAGCATGGTCGGTGATGCGGTCTTCAAACAGCGGTAGGCCAAGACGCTCGAGCCGCATATCACGGCTGTCAGCCTTGTCCTCAGGGTCCTCCCAAGGCTCGAAGGCCAGTCCGTACTCTCGAACCCTCTCCTGCAGCTGATGCAGAGGGAGTGGTACGAGGTCTGGCATGGTGCGGAGAATCCTCTTTCGAATCATATTCACGACCGATGGGATGTCGACGTCATTGGGACAGACCTCCCTGCACGTCCCACAGCCCGTACAGAGGTATATCACATCGGCGTCGGTCCAGAACTCGGGGGGCGAACGGCTAAGACGGACCGCGATGCCCCGAGGACCGGGGAATCGCATTACGCCCACTGCGGGGATCAGGGGACAGTGGTTCAGACAGACCCCGCAGTTTATGCACTGCTCAACAGACTTTACGATAGGAAGCTCAGCCTCACTATAAGGCACTATTCGCTCCCGTGACAGAGTCCCGAGAACGAACTGATAGGCCTCCTCCTCGTCGCTCATTACATCACCTCCTTGGTCTCTCGTGCGGCGTATGTCCCTGCGGTGTGTCCAGTCACCAGAGCCACTCCGAGGCCGCTTTTCTCAGTTTGATAGTTGTACCCTGCAAGTATGGCACCTGCACAGAAGAGATTCTCGTAGACGACATCACCATCAACACCAACGGGGCGTAGCATCGTATCCGTTCCGACACCACAGGCAAAGACACGATGGCCAGTAGGTGTCACACTACGCACTGAGGTGAGGTGGGAGGGACGCTCGTCGCCGACAAGATAGCGTTGCGCGTCAAAGACTGGAAGTCCGAACAGAAACTCTCGTAGACCTGTCTCATCACCGACTATGCCACCACCAACAAACTTGCCCGTGGCCAGCACAAAGGCGGACGCCGACACTGTGACACTACGACGACGGGAACGAGCAGTCACCTCTGTGATTCGTCCGTCAGTCACTCGGTGGTCCTGAACCGTGTGGCCCTTGAGTAGTCGTCCGCCCATAGAGACAACCATCCGCTCAAGGGCAGCCTGGAGCCTGCTTCCCGGTACAGAGGGAGGTACGCCCAGCGTCTCAATCACCCTGCAACCCAGGGCCGTCTCAAGCGACTCTCTGGCCTCGTGGGAATCGACGACCCCCATCACGGGTGGTAGCACCACGTGAGTGGCACCCGTGTTGTTGACTATCGGAACCAGTGCATCCGTAAGCTCGGTCCGACCCGCGTCCGTGTCGAGGTGATGTGCGATCTCGATGGACGACAGGGCTTGACGCTGGGAGAGAGAGCGAAGTTCGACCACCGTGCCGACCACACGGTGAGGGCCCTCACCTGTCGATTGACACCACTCAGAGTAGGCAGACGAGGCGGCTCGCGGATTGAGGTCGGGAAGACCCCGCAGTCCCACAAAGAGAACAGTGGCATCGGCGTCCGTGGACATCGATCCCGTCACCATCGAGCTCTGTAGGAGTGTGGTAGGTTTGACCGTCCCGAGAACGGACACCGGCCACTGAGTCTCGGACACCGACCCTGAGATTTCAAGCCCTGCAGAGGAGATGCGATCACGGAACCAGTCGATAGCGTCTGATACTTGCGCGACGCTGGCATCTGCGCTTCTGCCCGCATCCGTTGTACCGAGTCCAATCAGAGTGTAGGGATGCCACGGGTGAAACATGGCCAACGTGTGAACCCCGTCAGCGGGTATCTCGACAGGGAGCACAGCGCCAGGGAGATAGCCCAGAATATCAATGGCACCTGATGATGACGCTGTCGCGCCGTGTCCACGTGTCACAACAGTCACTGACAGGCCCGCGTCTAGTGCCACGGCCGCAGCGACCAGCCCAGCCATTCCGCCTCCTATGACAACGACGTCGCTCTCCACCTGCAACTACTACTCCACCTCCTCCCATGGCTGACTCTCCAAGGATGGGCCCATCCTGTCCAGATTCAGGACGCAAGAATAGGTCCCCTGTACGATCTCCTCCTGGGAGAGCTGGTCACCCCTGAACGACGGCCGCTTGCCCTTCCAACGTTCGCTCAGGTATCGGAGCAGCTCCGTCTGTGCCTCTCTCCCGCTGAGGTCCAGCTCCTCTGCAAGAATCGGTGCGGCCCTGAGAGCACAGTACGTGCTCTGGCAGGGGCCAGTGCCGAGGCGAGTCCGACGACGGAGGTCGTTCAGGGTCTGTGGAAACTCCTCGCGGAGAGAGTAGCGCAGCTCGGCCTCGATGACTGGTTCGCAGGCGCAGATCGTCGACCTCCAAGAGGGGTTCTCACTGAGAAGCTCGAGCACACGTACAGTGAGAGTACCGCGTCGGGCGACCATTCTCTGAACGGTCTGTGCAGGCACGCCGTATTGCCGTGAGAGGACGAGAACATCAACATCGTCCTCCATGCCAGGCAACGGTCGCTCATGCGTCAAACACTCACTGTCAACACCAAGACGCTGGCAAATAAGGTCGGTGACCGTCTGTGCCATACGACGGCACATTACAAGCTTGCCGCCCACAAAGCTGTAGAGGCCCACAACACCATCTTTCTCGTGATCGATGACCTCATAGCCCCGGGTCACATCGTCCTCGGGGACCTTCCACTGTGCCACAAGCGGCCTGACACCCTCCATCGTCCTGATGATTCTGGCCTCTCTCACTGACGGAACGACCCAGCTCATACTGGTGAGGAGGTACTCTATCTCGTCGTGCGACGCCGTCAGGTTGTCCGGATCCTCCCAAGTGTCGAGAGCCGTCGTCCCCAACAGGACCGTGTTCTCGTGTGGAAAGAGATAGATCATGCGTCCGTCAACCGCCTTTGCAATCACTCCTACGTTGACAACTCTTCTGTCCAGTATCACGTGTGCGCCCTTGTTCAGCCTGAGCTGCAGGGGGACTCCAGCAATCTCCGCTATGCGCGTCGCCCACGGCCCTGTGGCATTTACGACAATTCGTGCACTGGCACGTTCGATAGAGCCGGACAGACGATCGAAGAACTCGACACCTGTGACCTCACCCTGCCCGACAATGATGTTGGTCACTTCGCAGTAGGTCCTGATGTCAGCCCCGTGGTTCCGTGCATCAAGAGCCTGAAGGAGGCACAGCCTGAATGGGTCGATGAAGTATTCCTCGAAGTAGAGAGATGCAATGATATCGGGGCTCAGCCGAGGCTCAATCTTCAGTGCGTCCTCAGGGGTGAGAAACATCACAGGCGGGACCTCGCGCTCAGCCGCCCTCTTTGAGTACTCCTCGGCAAAGTTCCCCCCGCTTGACAGGTCGCTCATCTCGATGAGAGGCGTGAGAATCGGGTTCTTCATCACTATGTGCCTTGCAATGTGCCTCAGATGCACGACCTCGGAGGAACACATATCGACGATGTGCGGCTCGCGCATGTACTTGAGCCCGGAGGAGATCATCCCGGCGCACGTGCCGACGGTCCCAGAGGCAATGTCGTCACGTTCAAGGAGCAACGTCTTCAGCCCGCGCAGGGCGCAGTCTCGGGCAACAGCTGTCCCCGTACTGCCTCCTCCAATCACTATCACATCATACTCATTCATAGCAGGTCCTTCTTGGCCAACATTGTGCAGATGGTCTGCAGATTGAGAGATGGGGGAGAGTAGTAAGGATTTCGGCCAGAGTGGCACCGGAGAAGCGGTCTGGACGCACCTGTCACAGATAGATTAAAGTAACGAGTTTTCGGAGTCCGTATCAGACGCTCAGTTTCATGGTGAGAATTGTGCCAACATACAACCTAGGATTGCTGACGATCACAAGACACGATGTGGAAAAGATAACCGATGCTCTGGGCATCCCGGAATACCGGTTCGAGGACATTGTGGATATCGCTCGACGCGGATGGCAACACGGTGACACCATCAGCGAGAGCATAGAGTTCATAGCTCAGCGGCTTGTTGGGTCTGAGCTCGTGCTCGCCATGATAATCCTCGGCCGTGTCTGGGAACAGAACAAGCGTGACTAGTCTTAGTGTCGAGGGGATTGCCGGGAGAGCGGCTGCCACCGCGTCCTCACGACGTGAGTTGCAGCAGCTCTGACATCTCGGCAAGTAGTAGTTTGTTAAAGACCTGGTACTGTGCCTCATATGTTTCAACGTTCTCCGGAATCGGCTGGCGTCGTTCCTCAACGTGAAACATGTTCTCAACTGCCTCTTTGAAGGACCCGTATACGCCCATCCCGATTGATGCAAGCACGGCTGCACCGATTACTGTCGAGTCACGGGACCTCGGAAGTAGGACTGGCTTGTTGGTGCAGTCTGCGATAATCTGCCTCCACAACGGAGAGTTCGATCCCCCGCCATCGATTCTGAGCTCATCGAACTCTGTGTCGAGCATCCCCTCCATCATCTCAACATACATGCGGATACCGTAGCCATTTGCCTCCATGATAGCACGAGCCACGTGTGCCTTGGTGTGCCGAAAGCCAAGATTGTAGAATATGCCCTTGTTGTACGCCATGAAGGGAAAGACGACAAGACCATCGCTACCAGCCGGGACAGAACTCGCTGACGCCTCTATTATCTCGTAGACATCACGATTTGTCTCCGCAGCCAGTGTCATCTCCTGTTGACAGTACTGATCACGGAACCATTTGTAGGCAAGGCCTGTCCCGGGTATCACGCCCTCAAGAATCCACTTGCCGGGGATGGCCGCGGGATTGCAGAACATCACATAGGGGTCCTCAATGAACTCGTCCGTGGGAGTTATGACGAATGTTCCAGTACCGGTCGTCGCCTTGACAACTCCTACCTCGATGGTTCCGGTACCCAGTGCAGAACACTGCTGGTCACCACTGCCCATCACGACCGGCGTGCCCGCCCTCAGACCCGTCGCTCTCGCAGCCCCGGAACTCACCTCACCAATCACCTCTCCGGGACGCACTATCTCAGCTAGCTTGTCCATCGGGATGCCTGTCATCTCACAGAGCTCATCCGACCAGTCCATGGTCTCATGGTTGAAGGGACCGTAGCGAGCATTGGCTGGCTCGGTCACCATCCTTCCGCAGAGTCGGTAGTTAATCAGGGCGTCTAGAGTGAGAAACTTATGTGCCCGTTCGAATACAGATGGGCGGTTCTCAGCAAACCACATCATCTTGTTGACGCTCTTCCGGGGGCCGATATCCTCCGCCATCTCCTTCGCCCGGTCCGTGGACCTGTTGTCCACCCACGTCACAGTGGGCGCGAGAGGCGCACCATCACGGTCCACTGGTGTTATGCAATCGCGAGTTGTCGCCACCACACACGCGACTACCGACTCCGGACCAGCCCTAGAGGCGGAGAGGGCCCTCTGCATCGTATTGCAGGCTGTACGCCAGAACGTGTCGGCAAGCTGCTCGTGAGGTCCGAGATCGGATGGCGGAACAGGATACTCCTCATAGTGCCTACTGATCTCATTGCCCTCCTCATCGACAAGGCACGAACGCGCACCGGTGGTGCCAATGTCGAAGATCGCAAACACTCTCTGACTCATTCTTAGCACCACGCGAGGAGCTGACAATGTTCAATCCCTCATGTGAATTATGTCACGCGGTGTTCTTGTACGGGTCGAACCCTTTTTCTCTCGGCCACACCGTCACAGACTACGAGACACCGTGTCTGAAGAGTATCCAGTACTGGTAGAAGTTGAATCCGATGTCTATCTGGTGAGAGGTGCGAACAGAAGCAGATTCCCTCAGGCCAACTGCGTCCTGATTGACGATGACGTACTCACTCTCATTGACGCCGGTGCCGACCTCCAGAACATCAAACAGGCTCTGAGCAAGCTCGGCCACAGCGTTACAGACATAGACCGAATTGTGCTCAGCCATTTCCACATCGACCACAAGGGCTACGCAGAGATCATCCGAAGAGAGGCCGACTGCGAAGTACTCTGTCATCGCCTCGGCGTGGAGGCGACCGAGAAGTTCGCGGGACTTGTGAAGTGCTACGGCCACATCAGAGGACCGTACTACGAGGCCTGGCTGCGATTTCTCAAGACGTGGGCACCGTACTCCCTGGAGGACTATGTTGTGACGGGGTCCTATGCTGACGGGCAACGCATCGACTGCGGAAAGAACTACATAGTGGCGATTCACGCTCCCGGTCATACACACGACCACACGTGTTTCGGGATCAACGGTACCGACATTGTCTACTTGGTCGACATAGATCTGACGAAATTCGGACCATGGTACGGCAATGTGGTCAGCGACATCACGCGGTTCAGGCAGGCCGTTGAGAAAATTATCGAGCTGAGACCGAGGATTGGCCTCAGCTCGCACTTGGTGGAGCCTGTGACTGATGGCCTGACGGAGCGACTGAGAGCATTCGGAAACGCCTTTGACGAACGTGAAAGAAGAATAATCGAGAATATTCAGGATGGGCGAGACACCATTGACCAGCTGGCCCACGTTCCAATTGTGTATCCACGCCTTCCACACAAAGTCTACCTGATGTTCGAGCGAATAATGGTTGAGAAGCATGTGGACCAGTTAGTTCAACAGGGGCGGTTGGCCAGAGAGAACGGCCGACTTGTTGTGGTCGAGTGACAAGTACGGCCACCGACGAGGATCGTGCTGGTGGCCGCATCAGTTTGGGAAACCTGTCCCGACCTAGATGGCCGGAACAGTTCTCATTTGTGCTTGAACTGCGGTTCTCTCCGATTGAGAAAGGCGTCGACACCCTCCCTCATATCCTCTGTGTCAAAGACCTCGCAGAAGACGTCCACCTCGAACTCAAGCGAGTCCTTCAGCGGCAGCACCCAGGAATTGTTCAACGAACGCTTCGCCAGCTTGATGGCAACGCCGGGCTTTTTGGCAAGACGCCTGGCCAGCTCCATAGCACCCTCGCGAAGCGCATCAACAGAGTCAAACACCTTGTTCACCAAGCCGATCCTCAGCGCCTCATCCGCCTTGATCTGGTCGCCTGTATAGACAAGCTCCTTTGCCACACCGAGGCCCACAAGACGAGGCAGCCTCACAGTTCCCCCGAAGCCGGGAATTATTCCCAGATTGATCTCAGGCTGACCGAACCGCGCGTTTGCTGATGCATACCGGATGTCGCAGGCCATCGCTATCTCGCAACCGCCACCAAGTGCATAGCCATTGACGGCAGCAATGACAGGCTTGCTCATCGACTCTATGTATGTGCACAGTGCCTGACCATTCTCTGCAAGCGGTCGCACTGTGCTCGAGTCCTTGTCTTGAAACTCTGTGATGTCTGCGCCAGCGGCAAAGGCCTTCTCACCCGCACCAGTGAGTATGACGACACGAACCGAGTCGTCCTGTTCGGCCTTCTGAAATAGATCACGCAGCCGCTGAACGGTAGCCACATTCAGTGCGTTTAGCCGCTTCGGGCGATTGATCGTGATTGTTGCAACACCATCCGACACTTCGTAAAGCACAGATTCCTCTGACATTGTGTCTACTCTCCAAGGCACGGCAGGAGAACTCTTCCCATAAATAAGCATTCACGGAGGGCGACAGAGGGCAGGTCTGGCCCCTCCACTGAACAAGAGCCCCGGCACCCAAGGTGCCGAGAGGTAGGTAGACTGCCTTCAGACTGACGGGTGCCAAGCAGACGTTGTCACGCACCGCCATTGAACAAAGAGTTGATATCGAGATACTTGACAGTCGCGGAAAGAAGCCGTGTGATCTTCGTGCGGAGAGTTGAGATTCTTCTGGATGGAGATTCATTCGTCCAAGGCACCGCCATCAAGGGTTCACTGCTGGTGCGGACTGATACCGAGTTCAGATGTGAGAGAGTGTCAGTCGCGCTTCACGGTGAGACTGGCACGAGTTCGCCGAGAGGCACGGTCGTTGGAAGGCAGAACGTGGTAGCACAGGAGACTGTCCTGAGCGGACCAACGACGATATCAGCTGGCGAGTCGATGTTCTACTTCCGGTTCAATCTCCCCGAAACGGCACCCCCGTCATATTTGGGATGGGTGGGGTACGTCAGGTACAACGTGAGCGCGCACATAGAGATTTCTCGGGGACGAGACCTCAGTGCCTCCAAGGAGGTCGTTGTTGTTCCCAGAGTGGAGCCTCTTCAGCCCCAGAGGAGCGAGGACCGCATAGTGCTCGGAGAGATGTCCGACATCTGTGTGGAGATTCCATCAGACATTCTGACACCGGGGCAGCCATTTCTCGTGAGGCATATGGTTCGCGGAGACCCTAGTGTCAGGGGAATTCGTCTTGAGATCATAAAGACACAACGTAGGAGCATTGGGGATTTTCATATGGAGATGGACGTTCCTATCTGCAAGGAGTATGTCGATAGGGACCAGCTCGCATACAACTCGTGGTCGGAGACTGTGCTCACCCCCGATGCCAATATGATAGTGAGTGTCGAAACGGAGACCATGCACGTGGGCTATGTCCTGAAAGTGACTGCCGACATTCCGTGGCGACGCGACAGAAGCGTGACACTGCCCCTGAGAGTGGGCAGATCCGTTTCGGAACAGTCTCAGGGGTCATAATGAGGTGATATGCGGACGGTCTGTGCAGTGTCCAACGTACCGGAGATGCGCCATACTGAACTGTCCGGGATCATCTCGTGGCAAAGGTTGATATTGAGTCAGTCTAGGCAGATGGCAGAACTGGCAGAGTGAGTGCGTTGAGAGAGGTGGAGATTCTTCTGGACAAGGAATATTATGTCCCTGGCGATGAGATCAACGGGAAGCTACGGGTCATCACAGACAAGGAGTTCGAGTGCAATAGGATTGTGGTGTCGCTTGTTGGCCTAGTTCGCGCCTCCATCACGACGTCGGGTGGGAAGCACTCCCACACATACAGGGAGAGGAGAGGGATCGTGGCTGACGAGATTGTTCTCAGTGGGCCCACAAGACTCAGTCCGGGCGAAACAGACTATGAGTTCCAGTTCACGCTACCACCAGAGGCCCTGGGTACCTTTCACGGGTACCGCGCAGATGTCGAGTACCATATCCACGGCGTTGTGGAGATACCGTGGGCACTCGACCCCAAGGAAACGAAGGAGGTCCTCGTCGCCCCCACAGTGAAACGACTCATGCCTCAGAGAGTAGTGCGGACAATCACGCTGAATGACCGTACGGAGATTGCAATCGAGCTGCCGTTCGACATTCTCACGCCAGAGCGCCCTCTGATAGCGAGATACACCGTGTGGGGTGATCCCAAGATACGGGGACTCCGCTTCGAGATAATGAGGGTCATACGTAGACTCGTCAGAGGCCGTGAGCGAGAGATGCCATTCGTGCTATTCAAGGGGGAGGTCCCGCGAGAGAACCTCTCCTACGGTGCTTCAGGCGAGATTCAGCTGGAGTACGATGCGAGTGAGGCGTTCGAGTTCCACACCGACATTCTCGAGGTGGGATATATGCTGAAGGTGACAGCGGACATACCGTGGCGACCTGACAAGCTCGTGATGATTCCTCTGAGGGTCGGACGATTTGCCACGGAAGACCCCTTCTTCTACTGAGGGAGTAGTGGGTCACGTGAGTCAACGTCAAGGAGCCACGGTGTTCTGTTGAACAGCTGTGGCGTACCAATCGCCGTGAACACGACGCTCTTGCAACCTGGACGAAATCAATTCTATCCATTGTCCATTATTCTTATAGGTCGGTTGTGCAATCACGGGAACAGTTCCTGCACAGGTGAGGCCCGTGAACACCGATGACCCCCGGGAGATATGGCGGAGCAGCCTGAGGGCAATGAGAAACTCCTTGCTTGGCACTTATGAGATCACGACAACGGCCGAGGAACAGAGAAGATTCCTCCAGTGCTGGACAGGGGAGGACAAGAACTACGATGTCTTCGCAGGGTACAGGCGGAACGAGGGACGACGCAGGATTCTCGATATTCTCGAGGTGATCGATGAGGGAATAAGGCGACTGGAGGAATGTGATATGAGGACGGGCGCCAAGGTGTTCCATGAGACTGTCGAGCAGGTCGCGCTCTTCTCCAGAGTAGCGCAGCTGCTGGAGTTATCCAACGAGCCTGCGCAGAAGCGGGCGGGCGGCCCACACCAGTAGCAATTCGTGGCGGTGCGGTGCGCCCTAGGGACCAGACCCCCTGTGAGTGCAGAATGAGAAATATGGGTGAGGGGAGGAATGAGTCCCCTACACCAGCCATTTGTAGGTTATCTTCTTGTCATCGATGCGATCGAAGGCGAGTTTCAGAGTCATACCAATCTCGGGCATCGACATCAGATTGGTGATATGTGCCGTGAGACGCTTGCCCGACGGAAACTCTCCTATCGCCACAACGTATGGAGCACGTGATGCCAGGCTCTCGGGCGCAAAGTCAACTATGACGTATGAATAGAGCTTTGCCTCCCGCTCGGGAAACTCGACGAGTTCGCACTCTTCAAGGTCCTTCTGGCAATGCTGCCGCGGGGGGAGATATTCTGCCCCGCACTTGGGGCATCGGCTCATCATCAGCTTCTCCTGCTCCAGCGCCTCAAGGAACCTCTGGAAGAATGGTGTCACAGCCTTGTCGGTCGCGTATCCCAAGTATAGCTCCTTCTTCTCTTTGGACATTCGATCACCAACCTCTCTCAAAGATTATCACGTTGACGAACTGGCCCGACTGGCCCACATTGTGGGCGAGACCATAGTGAACATCGTCAATCTGTCGTGACGGTTTCTGAACCTGTCCGCGCATCTGCATCAGAATCTCGTATGTCATCGATATGCCCGTGGCGCCCAAGGGATGTCCCTTGCTCTTCAGACCCCCGTCCACATTGACCGGAATCCTCCCGTCGTGGTAGTTCTCCTTGTTCTCGACTATCTCGCGACCCTTCCCGGGCTCAGCAAAGCCTAGGTCCTCATAGGCAATCAGCTCGGCTATCGTAAAACAGTCGTGAACCTCGGCCATGTCGATGTCCTTCGGCTCTATCCCGGCCATCTTGTATGCCGCCTTGGCCGCACGCTTTGCGCCCGGGATGGACGTCAGCGATGGTCGGTCTTGAATCATCATCTCAGAGGCCCCAGCGCCAATGCCCTTTATCCACACGGGCTCATCGGTGAACTCTTTGACCCGGTTCTCTGCTGCGATGACAACGGCTGCCGCACCATCGGTGATGAGGCTACAGTCGTAGAGATTGAGAGGTCGGGCAATGGGGACCGCATTGTTGGCCTCCTCAAGAGTCACCTCGCGCGGGAGGTGAGCCTTTGGATTCTGGGCCCCGTAGTGATGCGACTTCACTGCAATCATTGACAGAACCTCATGGGGCAGATTGTACTCGTGCATATACCGGGAGGCCATCAGAGCGTAGAAGGCGGGGAACGATATCCCGTAGGGATACTCCCACCGCATGTCTCCGGCACGGGCCATCAGCTCCGTGGCCTGTGCAGAGGTCACACGGTTCATCTGCTCGACTCCGAGGACGAGCATAACATCGTACAGGCCAGAGGCCACCATGCCCCACGCCGCACGAAGCGAGGCCGTACCCGTGGTACAAGCAGACTCGACCCTGAGATGTGGCTTCTCGTGAAGACCCAGATAGTCCGCAATGAGGGCCGATCCCGCACCCTGCCCCGTGAACTGGGAGGCTGCGTATGACAGGACGGAAGCATCAATCATGTCCTGTGTGATGCCCTCGTCTAGGATGGGCTTGAAGGCCTCGGCACATAGTTCTCGTACTGTCGCATCGTAGCGTTTGCCAAACTTGCTGTGGCCGCCAGCTACTACTGCTACGCGTCTTGTCAATTCGTGTTCCTCCTAGGGCCCCTGCAAGAGATTCGAAGGCCCCAATGTGTGTCTTGTTGATTTGCTGTTCTTCGCCTAACAGAGTCTTAAGCTTGACGCTTTGTCGCCGAGATGATACTGGCCAGAATGAGAAAAATAGAGAGAGGGTGGTCCTTGGCGGACCACTCTGAAGACAACTACTTGCCCTTGAACTTTCCACGGCGCTTCTCAAAGACTGCAGTGATGCCCTCAGCGAGGTCTTCGGTCTTGAAGCACTCTACAGCAGCGTCGACCTCAAACTGAAGGTTCTCCTCATACGATGCCTCGAAGGCCATATGGGTCGCCTGCTTGGCGAGCTTCAGCGCTATCGGTGCATTGCCCCCGAACTTGGCACCGTACCACATCGCCTGACTCAGGAGCTCATCGGGCTTGGTCACCTTACTGATTAGACCAATCTGCAGGGCCTCCTGCGCACTGATTTGTCCCCCCGTGAGAATGAGCTCCAATGCCCTCCCAAGACCGACTATCCGCGCGAGCCTGACACAGCCGCCCCATGCCGGGATGAGGCCAAGGCTGACCTCTGGTGCGCCAATCTTCGCCTCTTCATCAGCAATCCGGATGTCACAGGCGAGAGCAATCTCCGTACCGCCGCCAAGACACAGACCGTGAATGGCGGCGATGACGGGCTTGCTAAACCTTGCAATCTTGTCAATAGCCTTTTGGCCCATCGCGACAAGCTCGCGGACCTCGTCAGGCTTACCAAGCAGTCCCTGGGCCATCTTCAGGTCTGCGCCCGTACAAAACACCTTGTCGTGATTGGAGGCGAGTACCACAGACCGCACATCTTGGTCTTTCTCGGCCTCATCCAGCGCGGCAATCAGGTCCTTGATGAACTGGTCATTGATGGCGTTCAGTGCATCCAGCCGGTTGAACTTTATCAGGGCCACATTCTTCACAGGCGAGAGGAAGGACCCTGCCTTCTCATAGGTCATTGTCTCAAACTCTGGCATCTTGTGCACCTCATAGAGACTTTAGGACTCTGGACTGAAGTCCCGACTAATAAACCTCCGCAATCACTGAGGGGATCTCAGAAGACAGAAGAAAAAGAGAGATGGAGGGCAGGGGTGGACCTGCCCCTCTGAGATGCTACTGTAGCATCTTTGGCGTGCTGTAGCAGTCGCCAAGCTCCGCCTGGAGCTTCTCCAGCTCGGCCCGAATGGTGTCGTAGCCGAGCGCCTCGGCCATCTCGAATGGCCCACGTGGGAAGTTGGCTCCAAGCTTCATAGCCTTGTCGATGTCCCCCTTCGTGGCAATCCCCTCGTCGACGAGGATCATCGCCTCCCGTATGACGGGGACCGAGATTCGTTTCACAAGCCACTCCGGGTCAGCACCCTTGGGCGGCTCCTCCTTTGGCGGGGCCCCACCGTATTCGTAGAAGCCCTTCTTTGTCTTTGTGCCCAGAGCTCCGCCCTCGACCAGCTTGACGAGTGTCTCCGGCGGCTTGAAGCAGTCCCCTAGCTCCCTGTAGAGGGTCTCCATCGTGTGCAGCGCTATGTCAAGTCCGACAAAGTCCCCCAGGACGAACGGCCCCGCGGGGAACTTTCCGTGAACTGTCATCGCACTGTCTATCTCCTCCTTCGTGGCGACACCCCGCTCATAGAGAAGGATGGCCTCGCGGAGGACCGGCATCAACACGCGATTGACTATGAAGCCCGGACTGTTCTTGGCCTTGACGGGGATCTTGCCCTGCCTCTCAGCGACTGTGATCGCAGTCTGGATTGTATCCTCGCTGGTCTTCTCGCCGATGACTATCTCGACCAGCTTCATCGCGGCGACGGGTGAGAAGTAATGCATTCCGATGAACTTCTCGGGTCGCTTTGTCGCACTGGCGAGTTCATCGATGCTCAATGACGATGTGTTGGAGGCGAGTATTGTGTGCTCCGGTGCCTGTTCGTCCAGTGAGGCGAAGACCTTCTTCTTCACCTCCATGTTCTCAAAGATCGCCTCGATGACCAAATCGGCATCCTTGACGGCCTCGGCCTGGTCTGTCGTTGCTCTGAGCCGGCTCATCAGACCCTCAGCCTCGGCAAGGGATATCTTCCCTTTGTCGATGCCGGTCATCACGTCACCGCGAATACGCTCCATACCAGCGTCTATGGCCTCCTGCTTGATGTCCACCATTGTGACATCAAAGCCGTTCCACGCTGAGACGTAGGCGATTCCCGAGCCCATGAGGCCCGCACCAATGACGGCAATCCTCTTGACTTCCACGGCATCGCCTCCTCTACATCGCTGACATCATCACTTGGAGTATGAGGTTCGCAAGCGGATTGCTCTCATGAGCATTGCCGATGACTGTCAGTGATCCCTCCTTCATCGTCTGTTTGAACGGCACCTCACCAGTGAAGATGTTGAGGAGCGTCTGGGCAGAGGCCTTGTAGGTCACGTCCGGACTGGGATAGATGCCGTCGTGGAGACTCATCCCGTCTTTTGTGACGACAATGTATTGGGGACCGTCCTCGGTGAACACCTGTAGAATCTTGCCATCGTAGGGGCCAACCCACTCGGCAAGATACTTCTTCAGTTCGGGCTTCTCGTTGACCTTTGAGATCAGGAACTTGAAGAACTCCTGTAGCTGTGACATTCTATCAGTCCTCCTTCGCCATCCACTCTGCGATTGCCTCCTTCACGGCGGCGTCCACAGAGGATGCCCAGATGTTGCCCTTACGCTCACGGACCTTGTCCAAGAAGGCGTCGTACTCGTCACCATCCATCAACACGACTATGCGTCCCTTTCGGTCGTTGATGAAGGCCTGGTGGTACATCTTCTTGGAGGTCCAGTACTCGTGCTCGATGTCACCCTCTTTCAGCCTTGGGTAGAAGGGCCACTCTCCGGATGGATGCTTTCTGAATCTCGCCATCTCACTCCTTCCTCCATTTCTTCACAAGATCGCCGGTTGCCTCAAGGAAACCGGGGCGGAAGGGCCACTGGACTACATATCTCATCCCCTTCACGCCATCCACCTCGCCCTTGGACCAACGGCCAGTATAGACACGTCCGCCAGTGTTCCTGCAGAACTCATGTATCACAATCTCGACGAGGCCCTCGGGCCGGACCCCCGCCTCGTCAGCAAGCTCGTAAAGCTTCTTCATTGTCTCTTCGTTGAAGCTTACCTCCATCGTCACATCACTCCTCCTTCTTCCTGAAGGCAAGCCGCTTGTACGGCAGACCCCAGCGCTCCTGGTACATCAGGCCCTCAAGCGGAGGCCGGCTTGGCCCAAGCTGTCGTGCCTTGCTCGGCTTCCCGATGCAGAATGCTGTCAGGGGCTTCCACATCGGAGGAATGCCAAGCCGATCACGTATGAGCTCGGCGTGTCGTGGGTCAGAACATACGAGCGCCTCATATCCGCAGCCGTAGCCCAGTTCTGTGGCGACTAGCCACATGTTCGTAACAGCCATCCCTGCGACGACCGAGCCGAAGAGGTCGAGCGGATACAGGTAGCCAGCGTCGTGCCACGACTCACTGGCACAGACGACTATCACTGTGTCGCTCTTCTCAGGATAGCGGAACAACTCGCCGTCTCTGAGACGCGCATAGACCGCTGCGCGATACGGGTCCGTGATGAACCAGTTCCTACCGCTCGTCAGCTCGAACGGCGCGCCACCAAAGGCGGTCTGTGCCATCTCCTGGGCTATGTCGGCAAGGAACTCCTTGGTCTCCTGGTCATCACGAATCACAATAAACCGGATCATAAGCATGTTCTCAGGACTCGGTGCGTGGCGTGCCGCCTCCAGTATCATCTCGATGTGCTCATCGGGAATCTTCTCACCCGTGAACTCCCGGATGGACCTACGCTCCCTGATGAGCTGAATGGACTGAAGCTCCTCCGTGGTCGTCGGAGTCTCAGCGGCTGCACCAGATGAGTCCGTCTTGGTCTCGGTAGTGCCTCCAGACATATTGACACCTCTACTTGTCGTGAATAGTCCCAGATGATAAGATTCCGCCTAAAATGTATTCCGAGAAGATGGGCAATGGTATGTGAGTATTTGGCCCATATTTGTGGGATAATGGCCGGACCACACAAGCAGACATAAGAGCGACCTGCAGTGCACAGTACAGACGCGCACCGAGATACTCATCATCTCTCCTCCCGGCAACTGACGTGCGCGTCATCTCCCTTCTGCAGAACCTCTCCTCTGCGCAGCAGTCACTCTGACAGCAGTGGCTGGCGGCTTGCCATTCGTGAGAGCGACTAGTGTCTGATGCTGTCTTTGGTGAGTATTACTCACAGCCATATTGCGGTATGACCGAGAGTGGTATCAGGCCAGTACCGTGGTCCCAATTGTCGGGGCCGGGTCTGGACAGAGGTTCAGGTGAGAGATGATGAAGCTGGTCACACTACACGTTCCCGAGACCTACATAGACGGTCTGGAGAAGCTAGTAAAGAACAATCTGTATCCAAACAGGTCCGAGGCCATAAGGATTGCAATTCGCGATCTGTTGAAGCGAGAGCTGTGGGGATGATCTCAGGCCGTTCCCACAGGCAAGATTAATATCATTTCATAGACGCGAATAAGTCTGTGTGCACAGACAAGGACACGCCGGGAGAGCCCTCCACACACGGGGCGGGCCTCGATACCTCCACACAGATAGTTGTAGGTGGTAAGAGGTCCACCGTTGGCTGCCCTTGTTTTATGGACCTCGGAACCGAAACGATATGCATCAACGGCGATCAAGTACGGCCGGTATCCTACGTCAGAGTGCAGAACGGCACGCCAATTGAGATTGACACCTACGTGAGAAACAAGTCGACAAGTGACAGGCTCGAGTGCATCCCCTGCTGTGCGACCGTTGACGTGGGGTCACCCGACGGGTATGCCTATTGCACAGTCACAGGCGAGCCGTTGGTGATCAACGGCAGACAGGTACGGAGCGCGGACATTGAGGATGCACTGCAGTTCGTGCTCTTCTCAGGAGCGGAGGACGCCGAGACATGCTCTCCGTGTATCTACAAGTACCTGGTGACAATTGGCGGTTTCTTCGAGCACGAGATGGGCCCAGAAGAAACTCGGACAGCCATTGAGGAGTACCTGCGGTTTCTTGCACGGGATACAGGAGCCAGACGATGGACCGCAGAGGAGGCTGGTGACCTGTACAAGGGCATTCTTCGCTCGCATCTGCACGAGCTGGCCCGTGAGAAACGTGCTTGGTCCGAGCTGGCCGCTCGTACGTCAGCGGGAGACATATCGGAGCGAGTTCGCGAACTGCTCAACATGTACAGGAGTGCCGCTAGAATCGATATGATACTCCACGCTCAGCTCCTCACTCTGTGGGAAGACGAAGGCAATACCCCGGTGAGTGCGGCGACCCTCAGGGACACAGCCAAGAAAATAGTCGGCCTCTGTGGCAAGATTCATCAGGTCTCTGATGAACTTCTTCGTGAGGCCATTCCTGAGGACATCAGGAGGACCATTAGGCATCACCAAGACAACCGGAGGAGCCTTGAGGAGAGAGTACAGGTCCTTCTTGAGGCTCTTGACCATCATTCGGCAGAGATGCCAGGCCTCAGAGCCCCTCGGGATAGCAGTGAAGCAAAACACACGTGACAGTGGAAACCAATCTGGGATGGCGCAGATGACAAGCGGAGATAGCGAGATTAGGCTGGTCCGAGGTTGCCCGTGCTTCAAGACCTTCGGAGACGAAACTCTCTGTGTCAACAATGACGAGATCCTAGAGGTCGATGTCATCGAGATAGACCCGGCCATCTTCACATTCCACAAGACAAGAGAGGACATCGCCAGGGAGATGGTCGGTGATGGTGTGACGTGCTATGCTGCAATCTACGTGAACTACCCCGACAACAGTGTCTACTGCATCTCCCAGGGATGGAAGTTGAGGATTCACGGACGGGATGTCCCAGGCACTGACCTTGAGGATGCACTGCAGTTCCTCTCAACAAAGGACCTACACGCCACCGCGGAGATCTGCAGTGAGTGCCTCTACAAGTTTCTCCTCACTCTTGCTGACACCTTTGCCGATACTATGTCAAAGGAGGAGAAGACGCAAGAGATCAAGAAGTACGTTGACAAGTTCTCGATGATGGTCGCGGTGAAGCATAGTCAGGTCGACTCGATGATGCGCCCCATCGGTAGTGAGGAGGACATCGACAAGACCACGGACAGATTTCAGTTCATCAGGGAGTATCTCGTACAGCTTTTGGACCAGCAGCAGTACTGGATGGAGTTGGAGCGACAGCTGACCGAGGAGGGGGCTGACGAGTGGCTGATAGACCTCGTGAGGAAGAGGGAGAGACTTGCTCGCTTCGAGTTCCAGTTCTACAGCCAGACACTTCAGCTGAGGGACATCAATGACTTCAATCTGATGATCAAGATGCTATCATTCATTCTCAAGACTGCCGATGAGATACTGAAGGTGAACGCGGAGATACACGATGCCATTCGATCGAAGAAGTTCAAACAGATGGTGGAGAGAGACAAACGACTCTCACCTCTTGCAGAATACGCCAAGAAGAGCCGTATTGTTGAACACAACTTCGGGAACATTCTACAGATATTGACGAGAATCTGAGCCCTCAGACAGGCCCGAGGGTTCTCACCAGCCATCGAACGTACTTCCGAACGCCATCTTCGATTGGAGTGCGTCTCGTCCATCCAAACGACTTCAGAAGCGAGATGTCAATGTCTGTGATCACCACGTCGCCAGCCCAGCCGCGTTCTGTGCCAGTGTAGACTATTCTTGCGTCCGATGCGCCTACCTCCTGCGTCACAATCTCAGCGATGCGTCGTACTGTCAGTCGCTCACCCGAGGAGATGTTTACGGGCAGATAGCCCTTGCCCATCCGCTCTGCCATGAGCAGGACGGCATCAATGGCATCATCAATGTACATGTAGGCCTTCTCCTGCCGCCCGTCACCAAGAACCTCTAACTTCGATGGGTCGCGTCTGAGCTTCATGTAGAAGTCGTAGATCACGCCGTGAGTGGAACGCGGACCGATCACATTACCAAAGCGCAGGCTCACAGCATCAATGCCGTAGAGTGAGGCATAGGAGGAGAGGTACATCTCCACAGCACCCTTTGCGGCACCGTAGTTGCTTATTGGCCGAAAGGGAGTCGACTCGGGTGTTGGAAAGACGTCTGTCTCACCGTAGACGGTGCCACCAGAGGAGGCGAACAGTATCCGTGGGACATCTAGTCTGCGCATCGCCTCGAGAACCCTCAGACTACCGACCACGTTGACCTCAAAGTCCTTCATCGGGTTGCTGACGCTGAGGCGAACATCCGGCTGCGCAGCAAAGTGGAACACGGTGGTTGCCTCCTGCATGGCCTCGAACACATCAGACTCATCTGTCACGGAGCCTCTTGTGAAACGAAAGTTGGGACTGCCCTTGTGAGTGTTGAGATTGTCGAGGCTCCCCCCAGACAGATCATCGAGTACTACCACCTCGTAGTCGCCGACGAGCCTGTCCACAAGGTGGCTTCCGATGAATCCTGCACCGCCCGTGACAAGCACGCGTTCCATCTCTCTCACCAAGAACCGGAACTCTGAGCGTCGACTGGGGAGAATCACATAAACCTGCCGGGTCAGGACTGAAACGTCGGCTCGGAGAGAATGGCACTGATCACGTCGGCAGCAGTGGGCTCAGGAACCTCGCTGTTCCAACGTCCTGCAAATCGTCTGAAGGCGGCTATCTCCTCAAGTACGACGACACCTGTCTGAAAGAGCCACAACTCCGAAACCGTGGGGCCACGACCTACACCGGGACAGATGTGTACGTTGGCGCTCAGACCCCAGACGATCTCTTCATCTCTGATGTCAAAGGTGAAAGGAAATGTGGTACACGTCCCGGGGCGGACGGGATAGATAAGACACTGAGTCTCGTGGAGAAATATGCAGCGTCCTAGGTCATCTTTCTTGAGAGAGATATATGCAGGTCCCCTCTCCGTCATCACTGCAGGCAGAAATCTGAGCCCCGCAGGCACATCCCCCAACTCTGAGGGCACGTAGAAGTCGATGGCACGAAGTATCTGACGTGCAGTCAGTCTGAGTGCACGTGCAATACGTACCAAGTCGTGGCCCGTGAGTGTGACTATCATATTCTCCTGACTGCAGCAGGCTCCACAGCGCTGGCACTCAAAACGTACTGGTTCCCTGCGAGTGTCAGGTCGCAGGCGTAGTGGGAAGACGTTTGACATGTCCGGGGCCTCTGGGTTTGAGAGTGGCAAGGTAGTCGCCAAGTACGCCCAGACCCTCTTCGATAACATCTGTGGAAACAGCATAGGTGAAACGCAGATGGTTGTCATAGTCCTTGCCGAAGACTGCGCCTGGGGTGCAGACGACTCCAGTGTCGCGAAGTATCTGCTCCGCCAGCTCGCTGCTGCGCATGTGATAGGCTGAGAAGTCCGGGAATACGTAGAAGGCGCCCTTGGGTATCACACAGGAGACGCCATCCATAGCACAGAACATCTTCTTCATGATGTCACGACGGCGTTCGTACTCCTTTCGCATACGTTCTATCGACGACTGATCACCACGCAGGGCCTCCACGCCCGCCACTTGTACAAAGGAGGCTGCACAGGACGTGGTGTTCTGCTGAATCCGCACCATGTTATTGATGATCTCCTCATTGCCAACGGCGTAGCCAAGACGCCAGCCTGTCATAGAGTACGCCTTGGAGAAGCCGTTGATGACGAGCGTCCGCTCCATCGTCGGGTCGACCTCTAGCATCGATGTCTGCCTGAAACCGTCGTAGACAAGACTCTCGTAGATCTCGTCGCTGAAGATGACAAAATCATAGTCGCACGCGAGGTCATATAGTGCGCGGAGATTCTCCTTTGTGAGAACGCCGCCCGATGGATTGTTCGGGCTATTGATGATTATGCAGCGGGTATCGCGGGTCACTCGCTCCTTTATGACCTCCTCGTCAAACTCATACAGCGGCCCCGCAGGCACCTCGATTGGAGCGCCACCAGCATTGCGTATCATCACACGATAGCTCGGCCACGATGGGGTGAGCAGCAAGACATCATCGCCAATGTCAATCACAGCAAGAAAACCCATGAAGAGGGCCATCTTGGCACCTGGTGTGACTATGACGTTCTTGGCGGGGTCTATGTCGATGCCGCGGTGACGATACCGGTCCGCAATCGCGTCGAGGAGTGGCGGAATGCCCCTCGCGGGAACGTATTTTGTGAACCCCTGTCTGAGGGCCTCGATGGCCGCATCAACGATGTTTGGAGGCGTCGGAAAGTCTGGCTGGCCGACCTCAAAGTGGTATACCTTTAGGCCCTCAGCCTCCAGTCGTGACGCCAAGTCGAACATCCTCAGCGTGCCCGAGGCGGGAATCCGCTGCATGTGGAGCGAGGTCCAGTCCATGGCACAATCACCACAAGGCTGGCGAGTCGGAGCAACCAGCAAACTGGCGGCTGCAGCACTCGTTATATGACTTTTGATGAGTGTGTAATGAATATTCGTTCAACGCACAAATATTCTTGACGCAATCTCCTGCATAGCATCCACAAGACGCTGTTTCTGGTGCTCTGTCCCAAGCACACGTATTCTGTCCGGCAGGGCCTCTCCTAGTCCCATATCGTGTGCGCGTCTCAGCAGAGGGATGTTGAGAGGGTCGAGCTCCAGTAGAGTCGCGGCAAGTGCGTCGACGGCGACTACATCTGTGCTGGCCATCACACCACCAACTCGGACGGGCTCGTCATCTACTGTGCCACGGAGGACAACACTCGTCAGGTCCATTATGGTGAGCTGGGGTCGAAGGTACGACAGCAGGTCAAGCAGTACGTCTTCAAGCCGGTCATGATAGACGCTCTTGTCAGGCTCTGGCAGAAGGCCAAAGAGGTTCTTGATTGCTCCCCCAATTGTGACCCGAGAGTCGATCTTTAGCGTCGGCAGGTTGACAAGAAAGGGTCGGTCTACAACGATATCTGGAAGATGATGACGCTTAAGAAAATGGCCTCCGAGGTCGACCTCCACCGTGGGCCTTTCAGACAGATTGACGAACTGCACATCAAGGTCAGATACTGCGTCCTCGTACCCAGCAGCTCTAAGTGCAGTTGCACCGTCGCGTACTGGGTTGTCGCTCTCCACGAGCGTCACCTCACCAGCTGCGCCGAATGTACGGACTGCTGCCCTCACCAACAGGGGGTCTGTGACACCCGGTCTGGCGGGGTCATAGACGGAGGGTTTCAAGACTATCCTTCGCAGAGATCCCGTGAGAGCAAGAGGGGAGCTCATCTTCCTGAGGGCCTTCGCTAGGGCCTCGCGGGGATTTCTGGCTACTGCGACTATGACCTCCGATGTATAGTCCATATGTTCTCACCACTGCAAACGGCGTGCTCTGTGTGTCGAGTCCAGATGGTGGTATCGCGGATTGACAACTATGCACCAAAGAAGAGGCGCCTCTTGCGCCGACGCCACTCCTCCTCGGGCTCATCAGACTCCGGGGGCGGTGGGGGCGGCGG
>JAGSHN010000016.1 GCA_029855935.1 Candidatus Thorarchaeota archaeon
CTCTCAAGTCCGTACGACGTGTCAACAACTGGTCTGTCTGAAGGGTCTCATACTCTGAACGTCTATGCAAGCGACGGGCCCGGGAACTGGGCATTTGCATCGTACTCCTTTGTAGTCGACGATACTCCCCCAAGTGTCGTACTGAACTCGCCTGCGGACGGCTCGGAGATACGGTCGGGGACGCTGATAGATCTCGATGTGTCTGACACGAATACTCTCGACACCGTCCTGTACGCGTGGGACGGTGGTACCGAGACCAGCCTTGCCTCACCCTATGATGTGCCGACCTCGGGACTATCAGAGGGAACTCACACACTGGCTGTCTCGGCACGAGATGCGGCGGGCAACTGGGCAAATGTCACGTACAGCTTCATCATCGATGACACGCCTCCATCAATCACCCTCCTCAGCCCAGCCGAGGGATCGTATGTCACCGACGGAGACACCATCGATACAGATGTCCATGACGACAACACTCTCCAGCAGGTTCTCTATGGATGGGACGGATTGGCCACCAACTCTCTGTCTGCACCCTATGACATCACAGTCTCGGGGCTGAGTGATGGGAGTCATACTCTGAATATCTCTGCAAGAGATGCTGCAGGCAACTGGGCGATTGCGACCTACACCTTTGTGGTCGATAACACTCCGCCCTCAATCGCTCTCCTGTCACCATCAGACTCCTCGGTCATTCAGTCGGGGACAATAATCGACCTTGACGTGACAGATGCAATATCTCTCTCGCAGGTACTGTATCACTGGGACTCAGACACGAACTCCACCTTGCCGAGCCCATACGATGTCTCAACAGCGGGTCTGAACGAGGGGCCTCATCAGCTCTACGTGTTCGCTGAGGATGGAGCCGGCAACTGGGCCTCCTCCACTTATTCCTTCACAATAGACGACACTGCCCCGACCATAACCCTGCTGTCGCCCTCTGACGGTGCAGAGATACAGTCTGGCACTGCCATAGACCTTGATGTGACAGATGGCAACGGTGTTTCATCGGTGACCTACAATTGGGATGGGGAAAGCAATGCGACCCTTGCAAGCCCGTACGACGTGGACACGACGGGTCTGTCAGAAGGCGCTCACGTGCTACATGTCTACGCTGAGGATCTGGCCAGCAATACGGCGTCCGCAACCTTCACGTTCACAGTGGATGATACTCCGCCTGCCATCGTGCTGAATAGTCCGTCTGACGGCTCGGAGATACAGTCCGGTACAACGGTTGACCTTGACGTCAGTGATGCGAACACCTTGGCAGAGGTCCACTACAACTGGGATGGCGGAACAAACCAGACGATGGCATCCCCGTATGATGTTCAGGCCAGCGGGCTGACGGAGGGTAGTCACACGCTCAACGTGTTTGCGCGCGACGAGGCAGGAAACGAGGCATCTGCATCGTACACGTTCGTCATTGACGATACGTCTCCCACAATCACACTCGTGTCACCAAGCGACGGCTCGGAGATACAGTCCGGTACCGACGTCAATCTCGACGTGTCAGACAGCAATACCCTCTACGAGGTTCTGTATAACTGGGATGGTGGGACGAACAGTACTCTCGCCAGCCCGTACGATGTGACGACTTCTGGGCTGACAGAGGGATCGCACATGCTTGAGGTCTATGCCCGGGATGAGGCGGGCAACTGGGCCTCCGCCACCTTTACATTTGTCATCGACGACACCGCTCCGGTCGTCTCTCTGCTCGCTCCTCCAGACGGGTCAGAGGTTCGGTCTGGTACGGTGGTGGACTTGGACGTCACCGATGACAACACTCTCTCGGAGGTCAGGTACAACTGGGACGGTGGGACCAACAACTCGCTTGCGTCGCCCTACGACATTCCGATGAGTTCGCTGAGTGAGGGTGCTCATACCCTCCACGTGTTCGCAACCGACGCAGCAGGCAATACGAGATCCGAAACATACTCCTTCGTCGTCGATGACACTGCGCCCACAATCACACTGCTCTCTCCAAGCGATGGCGCGGAGATACCGTCCGGCACAGACATTGATCTGAGTGTGAGCGAGACCAACACGCTTGCGCAGGTCGCATACAACTGGGACGGTGCGACTAACACCTCGCTGAGTTCGCCCTATGTTGTCAGCACAAGTGGGCTCTCCGAGGGTACCCACACCCTCTACGTCTACGCAAGCGATGCGGCTGGGAACGAGGGCTCCGAGCAGTACAGCTTTGTGATCGATGACACTGCGCCCTCGATAGTCCTCAACTCACCCACAGAGGGGTCAGAGATTCAGCCTGGCACTATCATCGATCTCGA
Organism: Candidatus Thorarchaeota archaeon; assembly: GCA_029855935.1. Taxonomy (GTDB): domain Archaea; phylum Asgardarchaeota; class Thorarchaeia; order Thorarchaeales; family Thorarchaeaceae; genus B65-G9. The sequence continues at coordinate 2,286 of JAGSHN010000016.1, forward strand.
CATAGCGGACTCAAATACGCTGTACGAGGCTCTCTATGCCTGGGACAGCGCCGCCAACCAGACGCTGCCAGTCCCGTTTGATGTCTCTACGTCTTCGTTGTCTGATGGTGCCCACGTACTCAGAGTATACGCCCGCGATGCTGCAGACAACTGGGCGTCAGCGCAATACACCTTTGTCATCGACAGTACTGCTCCTGTCATCACACTGATCTCACCAACGAACGGCTCGGTTGTCGCCACAGGCGACGTGATAGACCTAGACATCTCAGAGCAGAACACCCTCCACAGTGCAAGCTACAGATGGGACTCCGGCTCCTCCACTTCTCTGACCAGTCCCTTCGACATAGATGTCACGGGCCTGTCTGAGGGCCAGCACACTCTTGTGGTTTCTGCGACCGACGCGGCAGGCAATACAGCAGAGGAGTCCTACGTCTTCATCGTGGATGACACTGCCCCTGAGATTGCTGTACTGAGCCCACCAGCCGACACGGTGCATCAGAGTGGTTCTACGATGAGAATATCGGTGACAGACCCCCATCTTGCCTCTGTGCGCTACCACTGGGATACAGGGTCGTGGGTCGCGTGGAGCTCACCCTATGAGACCACTCTCCCGTCAGGCGAAGGATCTCATACGCTCTACGTGGAGGCCACCGACGAGGCAGGCAATCTTCGGCAGGCCCAGTTCTCTTGGGTCTGTGACGATACATCCCCTGTCGTGGTGCTAAACGGCCCCGCAAATACCACGACGCATCACAGTGGCACGTCGATTGACCTCTCGGTCAGTGACCTGCATCTGCAGGAGGTCCTCTACAGATGGGACTCCGATGCTTGGGCCACCCTCGCCGCACCGTTTGATACGTACCTCCCGGCTGGCGATGGCCCGCACGAGCTCCACGTCAACGCATCTGACGAGGCAGGCAACTGGGCGTATGAACGATATCTCTTCTACACTGATGATGCCACGCCGCTCGTGATACTGTACAGTCCGGCCAACAACACCGTACAGCCGAGCGGGACACTGGTGAACGTGTCAATCACGGATGACGATCTTGACACGGTACTGTACAGATGGGATAGTGGCACGTGGTCGGTCTGGCCTGCTCCCTATGATACCCAGGTCCCTGCCCCAGAGGGCACGCATCGGCTTGAGGTCTTCGTCAATGACACGGCTGGCAACGTGGAGTCGCCAACGTACGTCTTCGTCACAGATGATACTGTCCCATCAATTCTGCTCCTCAGTCCGGCAAATGGCACAGTCAGCCGCAGTGGCACCACCATCGACCTTGATGTATCGGACGCTCATCTCGACTCAGTCGTCATCCAGTGGGACTCCGGGTCGTGGGCATCCCTGTCCGCGCCGTACGACACACTCCTGCCATCAGCCGATGGATCTCACACACTCGTCATCAATGCGACCGACGCAGCTGGTCACTTGACCGTGCGCACGTTCGTCTTTGTGACCGACGACACAGCCCCCACCATAGTCCTTGAGCAGCCATCAAACGAAACGGTTCATCGCTCGGGGGTGACCGTGGACGTGTCCGTTGTCGAGGTGAATATGCAGTCCGTGCAGTTCAGATGGGATGCCTCGGGATGGTCATCTTGGTCTGAGCCATTCATAACGATGCTCCCCACTGGTGACGGGACTCATACTCTGGAGGTGACAGCAACAGATGAGGCTGGGAATACGGCATCAGCGAAGTACGTATTCTATGTCGATGACACTGCACCATCAATCGCCCTCGTTTCTCCTGCCAACTCGACCGTCCAGACCAGCGGGACCGAGATCTACATCTCGGTCGTCGATCCACATCTCTCGTCCGTCCTGTTCAGGTGGGATGCCGGTCAGTGGGCGACAGGGTCCTCGTCTCTTGTGACAGAGATTCCTTCGGGCGATGGCACTCACGTCCTGACGGTGAATGCGACCGACTCGATTGGAAACTGGGCTCTGACAAGCTATTCGTGGACCGTCGATGATACCCCGCCCCTGATCGTACTGTTGTCGCCCGCCAACAACAGTGTCTTGAACAGCGGCGTCTTGGTAGACTTGAACGTGAGCGATGACCACTTGTTGTCGGTCACGTACCAGTGGGACGGCGGCACGAGTGGTACGCTGGAGAGTCCCTACGATCTCACAGTACCCGCCGGAGACGGCATTCACACGCTTGTGGTCAATGCTACCGATGCAGTCTCTCACTCGACGCTGGTAAACCTTGTCTTCATCGTTGATGATACTGCTCCATCGGTCGCTCTTGCTTCACCGAACAACGCGACCATCCATCGGAGTGGAACGGCAGTCCTTGTATCGGTCGTCGAAGTCCATCTTGAGACGGTGATGGTGTCTTGGGACGGTGGCGTGTGGGTTGACATCACGGTCTCGAGCAGTACGACCCTGCCCGTAGGTGATGGGGAGCACTCGCTCGACGTGCGGGCGACGGACGCCGCAGGAAACACGGGAACGCTGTCATTGATCTTCATCACGGATGACACACCGCCGGAGGTGTCAGGCCCGGAGACCGTAGAGTACGTGTCTGGTACCACTGGACACGCGGTCGAGTGGACACTGTATGACGACCATCCGTTCAACTACTCCGTGACATTGGACGGCGAGAGCGTCGCTGCTGGTGGCTGGACTGTATCGGGACAGAATGTCACGGTCAACGTTGATGGTCTCTCGGTAGGCAACCATTCGTGTTCAATCGTTGTCTTTGACGAGGCTGGCAACTCTGTATCACACTCTGTCGAGATAGTGGTGTTCGAGGCAGAACCAACGACCACCGGGACCACGACGACCGAGACGACCACTACGAGCACTACAACACCGACTGGAAGTACGACCACTACAACCACTGGCGTCCCCACGGGGACGACGTCAACGTCCACGATCACTGCACCCCTACCCGGTATCCTCCTCAGTATTGACATCACCGTGGCCATAGTGCTTCTGGGTGGCGCCACGCTCGTAGTTGTGGTGATAGTGACAGTGTGGGTGCGTCGCCGGGCCCGGCTCGCCCCCTAGGGGCACACGATGGCTCTCGGATCAGTTCATCGCTTGGCTGTGCGTCTCAGCCCGACAAGGGCGATTGCAACTAGGAGCAGCCCACCTCCTAGCATGAGCCTGAAGTTCAAACTGTCAGTCTTGCTTGGAAACTCGTACGGATACTCGATGGTACTATTGCTCCGAGCAGCGATGTCCTCAAAGATGGCCTTGGCCGTGGGCGAGGAGAAATCATAGGCTGACACGTCCATGCCGTGATACAGCAGCATGTAGTGAAGATGCGGGTAGTTCTCGCTATGGAGCAGCCGTGCCAGCTCCGTGCCTGTGGTCACACTTTCACCAATGGACACCCGTATCGCATCATGCTGTGCAGAGTTGTTCGTGTCATCGTGGAAACCAGGTTCGAGTACGAGCTTGACCGCCCACACGAAGTCGACGGTGATGCCAATGCTGAAGAGTACGTTTCCCGCATACGGGTTCACTGTCTCCGAGATCGCGGTGATTTTTCCGCTGCAGGGTGCGATGACTGTGACATCTGTTGAGATCACAAGGTCGATGCCGTTGTGATACACTCCTGGCTCACCCCAGTCCGGTGTGTGATATGCCGAGAGCCTCTCGACCAAGTCTGACTCTGCAATCGGAAACTCAAGTTGCGGTGGCGGTGTATCAGGTAGAATACTCGCAGTTGCCAGTCCTGTGCCAACAAGCAGTAGGACTATGAATAGGACTCTCAGGTGGCGAACCTTCATAGAACCACTCTCTGCACGTCCCCCATAATAGTCCTCCTTGGATGAACTGCTCCTATGAGCGCACAATCGTATGTCGTCACGTCAACGGGTCTTCGGCTCTCTGAAAGCTTGTTCTTAACCTCCTGAGCGACTGAACGCCCACGTTCTCGGTAGTCCGAACGTGCACGCAATTCCTACCACAGCTATTGCAGTGAAGAAGAACCCGATGCCGAGCTTTAGTCTGTAGGTTGGGCTGTCCATCCTGTCCGGAAAATCGTACGAGCACCGAACGGTACCGCTAGTCCTAGCGGCAATATCGTCGAGAGTTGCCTTGGCCTCTGGAGTGGAGAAGTCGTAGGGTGACACGCCCATCCTGTAATAGAGCAAGACGTAATAGAGATGAGGCTTGTAGGTGCCACAGAGTAATCTCGCTATTTCAGTTCCCGTAGTCACGACCCTCTGTTCGACATATATGGCTCTCGTCTGCGCCTCGATTTCGTTGGGAGTGTTGACGCCAGACTTGAGAATGAGCTTGACCGTCCAGACTGAGTCGATGCTGATAGTGATGCTGAACATTGTGTTGTTCGAATATGGAATGATAATCTGAGAATACTCTATGATGGAACCATTGCATGGTGCAATGACAGTCACGTTTGTAGAGAACGCCAGATCGATACCATTCTCATAGGTCCCCAGTTTGCCCCAGTATGAGGTGTGTTGCGCCAAGACCTGCTCGACCGACTCCGGTTCGGCAATCGGGAACCCCAGTTGTGGGGGCGCCGTATCGGGTAGAGCGCACTCCGCCAGTAAGTAGGCACCGATTAGCAACAAGGCTATGAGCAATCCTCTCACGTGGTCGGTGCTCATACTCACATAATAGGCGATTGCCTCATTAATACTCATCTACGGTCCATCTCGTACCATCTTCTTGCTCAACGGCGAGGTCGGCAGACGCTTCCTTTGGTAGTCTGATCTCACTGTAGCATCGCCTGCCCGCTGGCTGGCACAGTATCACTCTATCATCGGCTCAGGCAGCTTGAGGGATTCGTGCGTTCTCTCCTCAAAGATCTGTCTTGCAACCTTGAGGAGGCTCTTCTCTATGCCCGCGATGTTGTTGTTGGTGGCCACAATCAGGTTGACCTTCGTCACGATACCTCTATCGTCAGTCCAGTAGTGATGTATCAGAGTTCCACGAGGTGCCTCGACACAGCCAATCCCATTGCCCTTTCTCGGCTCCACATCTGACAGCTTGATGTCTGTGCTCACAATGTCCGGATCATTGAGCAGATGCTCTATCTCCTCCACGGCTTGGACCATCTCTATGACGCGAGCCCAGTGATACGCAAACGTGGCGTGAATGGGTCGCCCGAGTCTTGAGCGCATCTCCTCCAGGGCCTCTTGAGCAAGAGGTGTCTTCATTCTGTCTGCAATATTGCATCTTGCCAATGTGTTCGCGCGCCACACTCCATCTGGGTATCCTGCAGGCCCATAGTAGACATGCGTCGCGTAGGAATGGTCCGGCACATATTCGCCGACGTACTTCCGATACTCCTTTGGTCTGAAGTCGGCGACTATCTTGCCCTCAGGACTCATCACACGAATCTTGCCATCGTAGATCTCAAGGGCCCCCTTGTCGTGTGTCCCGACATAGTAGGTTGGGACAACGGCCAGCTTGGTCACAGCATCCCAATAGTCTTCAATCACTCTCTTGCCGAGGTCCAGCGTCTGTATGACCCACTGCTTCAGTCCCTCGACCTGCTCGAGGAACCTGTCACGCGAGTCTTCCGAGAAAGGTTGTGACAGTCCTCCGGGAACAGCTGTGACCGGATGTACTGCCTTGCCACCGATGGCGCCCACCAAGCTCTGGCCATACTCCATCATCTGCAGGGCCAGCTTCCCCACGTCGGGCAGCGACTTGATGATCTGGACCACGTTGCGCTTTGCTGGATCTGCAAACGGCCCGGCGAGGAAGTCGGGGGCTGCAAGCGCAAAGAAATGCAGCCCGTGAGAGGAGAGTTGTTTAGCATTGATGAGGAGTCGTCGCACCTTGACGGCAGCATCGGGCGGCGTCACCCCCCAGGCTGCCTCGACAGCCTTGACGGATGCCAAGTGGTGAGGCACGGGACAGATGCCACATATTCGTTCGGCAATGCGAGGCACCTCCTCTGCAAAGCGCCCCTCAAGGAACTTCTCGAAGAATCGAGTGCTCGTCACATTGAACTGCACATCCTTGACCTTACCGTCCTTGCCGAGTCTAATCGTCAGCGCCCCGTGTCCCTCAAGGCGTGTGACTGGCTCGATTCTGATCACTCGCTCGTCACTCATCGCCTGTCCTCCCCGTCACCTTTATCGCCGCTGTTCCCTGCGCTCACCTTTGCTATGTAGGACGCCGCATAGTCGGTGAAGTAGAATGAGCCTACAGGGTCTGGGAACGCGTTCTCCAGCTCCTCAGGGCTCATATCTGCTATCGCACCAAGTGCTGAGATGATCTTGGCACCGTGGTCCCTTATCGATGGTGGTGGTCCAAAGCATCCCTTGCACGGCATATTCGCCTTCGGGCACTGAGCTCCACAGAAGCCAATCGTGGCGAATCCCAGACAGAGGTACCCTTGATCAAGGAGGCACTTCTCGGGGTCCGGCCTCCCCTGATATGTCCTCTTGAACTCCTTGATCCTCTTCTCCTTTCGCTCACGTGGGCACTCATCACAGACTGTGGTGTCCGGCAGGTCGAATGGCCTTCCTGTGAGCAGTGCGACCACTGCATCATAGACATTGTCGCTCGTCGGTGGACAGCCCGGCAATATGATGTCGAACCTGACCCGGTCAGTATTTGGGATAATGTACTCGACAAATCCGGGGACGTTCTCCTCAGGCACTCGGGAGTCGGTCACAGTCTCGGTCTTGATGAACTTTCTCTGAACTAGCTGTGCAAGCGGCCATGTGTTGGCGAGGCCCTGAACACCCCCGTAGCATGAGCACGATCCCCACGCCACGAGAAGCCTGCTCTTCTCTCGCATTAGCTCAAGGATGTGCACATCCTCCTTCGTCCGGCAACTCCCCTCCACAAAGCCGAGATGAACTGAGCCATCAGGAAGGCTCTTCAGGTCAGACAGTTTGTAGTCGACAACAGCTGGCCAGTAGACTACCTCAAGGTCGGGGAGGACATCCAGCAGTCTGAAATGGAGGTCCACAAGTGCCTGATCGCATCCCCAGCAAGAGGAGAGCTGAGCAAAAGCAACACGCTTCGCCATCGCGTCATCTCCTCCCTCTCATTGGACTCGGCCCAAGTGCCCTTATTCGCTCGACCATCATTCTGACACCCTCCGCAAAGACATCCCCCTCAGCTGCACTGGCCCATTGCAGATGGACTCTACGCGGGTCTATGCCCGCCTGCTCAAGGAGCCCCCGTAGGAGAACGTAGCGCGATCTCATGCGCAGGTTTCCGCTGGTGTAGTGACAGTCGCCGGGATGGCACCCGGAGATGAGCACGCCATCTGCCCCCATATACAGGGCCTCAAGAATGAACGCGGGGTCTATCCGACCTGTGCAGTTGACCCGGATGATTCTCACGTTCGGGGGCATCTGCATCCTGCTGGTGCCTGCAAGGTCCGCACCCGCGTACGAACACCAGTTGCAGCAGAAGGCGACGATTCGAGGCTCAAACCCGCCAGCAGAGGCTCTGCCCCTTCTCTTGGTCGCAGCACTCGACTTCTGGGCCGCAGTTGTCACTATCTGGACGCTCCATCCGACAGTGTGTGGCGGGCGTAATCGTTCCTAAAAACATTAGCGTGCACTGGGCGTTCATCTTCGGCATCGAACATGACTGTCTTCGGTCATCCGCCCTCTTGCGGACGATAGAAAGGGATACTTTTATTTCTGGCCGGCCCAAGATTGCACACATCTCCATGACGGAGGCATCTCATAATGATAATCGCATTCATCATGGGAAAGATTGATTCCTCGAAGGCACGGGAGATTCTAGATACGGTCCGAAAACTCGAGCCGGTTGAAGAGGCCTACCTCATCTACGGCGCCTATGACCTTCTCATCAAGGGCACTTTCAAGACGCCTGAGGAGCTCAGCTCGTTTGTAGTGGACGAGCTGCGCAACATCGACGGAGTGCGCGACACGGTCACAAATGTGTGTGCCACAGCCGCATAGGGGGGCAGTACGATGTCCGAGATATACTCTCGCCGGCTGTACAAGTTCAAGCCTCGTCACGGTCATCAGGTACATCTGGGCGCAGCGGAGATTCGAGCAGCGGTATTGAACTTGGGAAGAGAGGTACTCGGAAACGAGTTCGACGCGCAGGTGATTTCCGAGGAGGATGGCACGGTCCTCGTCACGTGCTCGGCCGCCACAGGCCAGCTTGTCGACGAGATGGACAAGAAGCTGATGGTGAAGATAATCAACTTTTGCGAGAAGCATGACCTCAGTGTGGAAGTTGGAGAAATGGAAGTAATGACTCCTGGTGAGGAATGGGTCTAGAGGGGGACTGCCTACAGCCTCTCCAGTCCCAACCTCTCCAGCGTCGAGTCGAGTGGGATACCAGTCTTGAGGTCCCATCCGCGTTCTCTGTAATATTCATCGAGCATCTGTTCGAGTTCCACCACCTGTCCCTTGGGCGGCCCTGCAGGTGCTGGCTCGGACGTGAGACGTGCAGGCAACGAGTCATCCTTGCGTGAGACTCCACGTGCCACATTGAAGAGCCGATTCAGATTGACTATCCTCTCTCCAATTGTCTGCAGATCTTCGGCAGTAAGGTCGAGGCCGTTGTGTATCCTCAGGGCCTCCGCAATATCGTCGTAGTAGAACTCAGGAGGTATCTGCGTGCCGTATTTGCAGACACCCACACTCTCAACGACTACCATATAGTCTTCGCTCTCCTTGACCATTATCCCCTTGTACTTTGGACTGAGCCTGTCGCTCATCTCGGGGAGATACTGCTCGCCGTGCCGCTGCTTGATCTCCTCATCAAACCCGACCTCATCGAGGATCGGAAATGCGTATAGGTGGTCTGCACCCCTTGCTGCAGTCACTGCGGCCAGCCCCATTGACTTCTGTGCCCTGGGCTCCTGCCCCGCTATCTCCTGACGTTTGACAGCCATCACGAGTCTCTCGCTACCTCTGCCAATCCTCTGAGCTGCCCGGTAGCTCCCCTCCGCCAAGAGGTCGCCGAAGCCCTCTCTGAATGCTATCATCTTGGTCAGCCTGACGATGACCTCGTGGTTTCCCCAGGACAGATCGAGTCCACCTGTATCATCAGCCGTCAGCATTCCCTTCTCCCAGGCCTCCATTGCCCAAGAGATTGTCCCGCCGAGCGAGATGGTGTCCATTCCGTACATGTTGGCAAGGTGATGGGCATACAGAATTGACTCAAGGTTGTCGTTGCCACATCGTGAACCAAGCGACGACTGGCTCTCGAACTCTGGTGAACCGCCCTCATATGAGTAGGGTCCCTCTCGTACGGCAGTGTAGCGGCCACATCTCTGAAGACAGCACCAGTCGGAACGCGGTTTGATCAGATATTCCTTTGCTATCCTCTCCCCACTTATCTTCTCATAGCCCTCGAAGACTCCAGTCTTGAAGTTGTATGACGGAAGCCGACCGATGTGATGCATCAGCTCCACTAGGTTGGTCGTTCCATACTTCGCTCTCTGAGGAGTGAACGGGTTTGCAAGCATCCGCCTGTGAAACTCCCGCATCTCTGCCAGATAGCGCTCAGGGTCAGCCACCTCGATTGCCCCGGTGCCTCTAACACAGATGGCCTTGAGCCTCTTCGATCCCATCACTGCACCCAGACCCGACCTCGCAGATGCCCTGTCCCGGTCGTTCATTATGGCTGCGAAGCGAACAAGGTTCTCTCCAGCCTGGCCGATGGACAGTACCCTGCACAGAAGCCCGTGCCTGCGCCTCAGGATGTCGTCGGTCTCGAAGACATCTCTTCCCCAGAGGTCCGTGGCATCACGCAGCTCAACGTCCGAATCGTGAATGTTCAGATACACCGGTCTCGGGGACGCGCCTGTGAAGAACATGGCGTCGTATCCCGCCAGTTTCAGCTCGGCGCCCCAGAAGCCAGCAGCGTGACTCTCACCCCATATCCCTGTAAGAGGGGACAGTGCTGCGATGACATGCCGAGAGGCCTGTGGAAACATTGATCCTGTCAGGAGGCCGGTTGCAACGCCGAGCACGTTGTCGGGCGACAGTGCATCAGTTCCAACAGGTATCATATCGGTCAGCATTCTTGAGAGGTATCCCGCCCCGAGTAGGTATCTGCGTACAATCTCCTCATCCAGTGGTCTCTTCTGTATGGTCCCCTTGGTGAGATTTACCCACAGAACGGTACCGCCAATGCCCTTGATCACGCATTCTTCCTCCGCTGATAGATGTATGATGCATTCTCCTCGTACACCCGCCTGAGTCCCCCCTCGGCATCGCGTTGGGAGAGTTGCTCTTCTGTTGTCATCCATATGGCGCCGACGGGACACCAGTCGACACACTCTCGGCACTGGATACACTTGAAGGCCTTGCCAGTGTCGGGATGAATCCTGATGGCATCATAGGGACACGCTTCAACGCAGGCGCCGCACCCATCACAGAACCTACTGTTGACAGTTATCACTCCATTCTTGCCTCTCTTGAGAGCGTTTCTCGGACAGGCTGCGATACACGGGGCATCCTCACAGTTCCTGCAGAAGAGCGGAAAGTCAAGACCGTGATCAAGTCTGACGACTCTGACACGCGAGCGTTCGGGACTGAGAACCCTGTAGTACCTCATACTGCAGACATTCACGCATATCATACAGCCAGTGCAGACCCTCGGGTCGCCAAACACAAACTGGAGTGTTGTCAAGAAAGCTCCTCCATCATACTGTGGTGATCTGAGCATCAGGCCAGCGCATCCGAACCTGATAAACCTCTGGTTCTACCGATTCCCCCCACTCTCGCTGCATAGACGGCATCTGTTGATGCAGACTCAAGCAGATCTGGTCCGCGATGTGCACACGACCTATCACTCGTTTCCTTATGGTCGGTCATATGGCAATACTAATTAGAAGATGTTGTCGCGGCCACTCATCCCGTTGACGTGGCCATCACACGGCCTCTGGAGAAGGGAGACAAGACTGTCCCCCTATTTTACTGCCCTCTCTTCTCTGACGATGCGCGGACTGAACTCGTAAGGTTGGAATCGTTTGGGCGACAGGCACACCATCAGGGGAATAGGAGAGATGAGGCGCTCGTCAACGAGGCGCCACATTAGCGCGCTCATCATAGTTGATGGGGAGATGCGAGTCCGATGGGCTAACTCAGACGGCAGGGAACTGCTTGCCATTGATGAGAAGTACAGTAACGGTCCTCGTCTGCAGGACCTACATTGGCCCCAGGGTGTTCTGGACCCCGCTCTCACTGTTGTCGAGAGTGCCGCATCCGAAGGCGTGCGCGTTCAACGCACGGTCCAGCCGCCTGGCACGGTCACGTCTTGGCAGATCGAGGCCTCACCGATAAGGGTCACCGAAGATGACGTTTTCGTTATTGCCCTGTCGATAAGCGCAGAACGGCAGAGGGATGTTGTATCCCTTGACGATCCGCTGTGGCGTCTCTTGTTCGATTCTATCCCCCATCCTATTCTCATTCTTGACGACGGGCATCGGGTAGTTGCAGCGAATAGAGCGACACTGGCCCTGCTCGGCGTCGATGACGAGGAACAGATTGTTGGACAATTCTGTTATCACCTCTTTCACAGTGCCCCGACGCCGCCCGCCAATTGTCCCTCTGTGGCGCTGAGGGAAGATCTGTCACGAGAGCAGAAGCAGGCTGAGATGGATGTCCTCGGTCGCAAGATGATGATCTCGGTGAGCCCTGTTTCTGCTTCTGACGGCTCTCTACGGTACGTCATCCATGACGCAGTCGATGTGACTTGCCATCGAGCCGCTGAGGCCACAGCCAGCCTCTTTCTCGACATCCTCGGTCACGACGTGGCCAATCTAATTCAGTCTATTGAGATGGCACTTTGGCTCATTGACCAAGAGGGTGGCGAGAGTGAGAGTGCAAAGATAATCCGTGATGCAGTCAGTCGGATTGGACGGCTGATAGAGAAGTCGAGAGACATCGAGAGCCTTCCCCACAGCCCACTTCGTCCTCTTGTGCTCCAAGACGCTGTGAGGGCATCAGTAGAACGCCTGTTGACGCGGTTTCCTGACGTTGTTGTAGATGTTTCGCTGCCAACAGAGGACTGTACTATCGACGCGAACAGATACATCTCTGTGATACTGGACAACCTTCTCGACAACGCCGTCCGGCATAACCCCTCAGATCATCGACGGGTGTGGGTCAGGATCGAGAAGTCCAACAGAGGCTGCAAACTCGTAATAGCGGATAACGGTCCGGGACTGGACAGTACGATGCGTCGGACATTACTCAATGGTTCTCGCCACTTTGGCGGCATTGGAGTTCACCAGGCACGGATTGTGAGTGCAAGGTTCGGAGCAACACTGAGAATAGAGGACAGGATTGACGGCCGTCCTGACGAGGGGTCTGCCTTTGTCATCTGGTTCCCTGCAGCTCTGCAGACGGCGTAGAATCGTATTGGCCAACCCGGCGGCCCGTCCAGCGCCTCATGCAGGCAGACATGCCACCCCCATTCTCTGGAACCTGCCCTCTCCCTTCTCCCCGGCTATTTCCCCGTCCTCATAGACGATCCGCCCTCTGTTGATGGTCAACACGGGCGCACCCTTGAACCGCATCCCATCGTACAGTGTCCAGCCACTCTTGGACAACGTCCTGTCATCGGACATCTTCTCCTCCCGCGAGAGGTCCACGAGGACAAGGTCGGCATCTGCGCCCACCGCAATCGTCCCCTTCTGGGGATACAGCCCAAATATCCTGGCTGGATTGACGGCCGTCACCCGCAGCACCCTGTCGAGAGTCAGTCTTGCTCTGTGGACACCCTCCGACAGCAGTATCCTCAAGATCATCTGAATGCCGTCTACTCCGGCCCAGCTCTCTCTGATGTCGGAGGTCTCCTTCTCACTGAGCGGGGCTGGAGCGTGGTCACTGACCACGATGTCAATCGCTCCGGTCAGCAGGCCCGCCCAGAGCGCGGCCCTGTCTCGCTTGGTCCTCAGGGGCGGATTCATCTTGCTTCTCGGGCCCAGCCGGTTCATCTCATCGCGGTCGAAGATGAGATGGTGAGGACAGACCTCCGCAGAGACCTCCACGCCCTGCTGTTTTCCTGCAGCGACCTCTGTGACGCCCTGCTGTGTCGTGACGTGGGCGATGTGCAGATGACCGCCAGTCTCTCGTGCAATTCTGATGGTCTGGTGGATGGCGAGCTGTTCAGCGAGTGCTGGACGGGCGAGAGCATGGCTGACAGGGGCATCCCATTCTCCATCGAGGTCCCTCCGAAACTCCTCAAGCACGCCTTGGTCTTCACAGTGGACTGTGAGGTGAGCACCGTGTGCAGCCACCTCGCTTAGGGCCCTTGTTATCACTCCGGCGTTTGCGTAGAACGGTTCGCACGTGAAGGCCTTGAAACCGGCGACGCCCTCCTCCACTAGCACAGCGATGTTCTGGATGTTGTCCGAACGGATCATGCCTCCGTATAGTCCAAAGTCAATGACTGACCTCTTCTCTCCCTCTCTCACCTTCTTCCGCACCAGCTCGACAGTGTCCACCTGCAGACTCAGCGGCATTTCAATGACTGTTGTCACGCCGCCGGAGGCCGCGAGCATCGAGCCGGAAGAGAAGTCCTCGTGCTCCAGCATAGAACTGTCGTGGAGATGTGCATGGCCGTCGATGAGGCCCGGCATCAGGACATTCGTCTCGGCGTCGATGACCCGATCTGCTGATGGGAGATGCTCGTCGGTGGCAATCGCGACTATGCGTTCTCCCTCAACGGCAACACCACCTCTCACGATTCCTGACTCAAGCAGGAGCTTGGCGTTCTTGATGACAAGATCCACCGTGTACGCGTTCATCCTACCCACCCCCCACAGGCGGGAATATGGCCACCACATCGCCGTCACGGAGTTCTGTCCCGTATCCATTGAGAAGCTCTATCCTCCTTCCATTCACCATGCAGGAGAAGAAGCGTTTCAGTTCGCCAGTGTCGGGATCGATCACAGTGTCCCGGAATGGCGGCCCGAATTCTTGTACCAGTATGTCCAGGAGGTGGCGGATATTGCGAGCCTCCATCTCCCGACTCTTTACACCAGCCGCCTCGCGTACGGACGCAAAGAACTTCACGATCACCTTGGCCAATGGCATCACATCCGGTCTACTAGGCCCGACGGGTTAAAACGCTGTTGTTGCGGGGCACAGAAAGGTACAAGTCCCACTCGGCACTCGTTGCAGTGACCATCGATGGAGATTGTTGTCGCTGGCCATCTCAGTAGAGACCTTCTGATAACTCCAGAGTTCACACGCGAGACCCTGGGTGGAGGCACCGCTTATGCAATGCTTGCTCCTGCGATTGGCGCGCTTGGTGCCGGTATTGTCAGCAGGGTTGGACGCGACTTCAGTCAGGACTATGTCGATGTGCTGCGATCGTCGGGCCTTGACATCACGGGACTACGCATCAGTGGGCCTCATACGACCCGATTCGTGAACGAATACGCCCCGGATGGTCAGAGACACCAGCGAATCGAGGCGATTGCTCCGCCTCTTCGGGGTGAAGACTTTCTGCCGCGTCATCTTGAGGCTGGCATAGTACACTTCTCCCCGCTCACGGCAGAGGAGATTCATCCCAGCTGCTACGATGTGGCTCACGGTTCTGGTGCTCTCATCTCCCTGGACGTCCAAGGTTATCTCAGAGCAAGCAAGACCGGGCCTGTCGAACCTCACGAGTGGCACGACCGCGAGTACGTCCTCCGGTTCATAGACATTCTGAAGGCCGATGAGCTTGAGATCAGGGTCTCGATGGGCGTTGACAGCGAGAGGGAGGCCGCGCGCATGGCCCTAGAGATGGGGCCGAGAATCGTCGTGGTCACCCGGAACCGCTATGGCTCGACGGTGTACACCGAGAGCTCCTCCGTTGACATTCCTGCTGTGGTCAGTGATAGGCTGGTGGACGAGACAGGTGCGGGAGACACCTATATGATTGGCTTTCTCCTTGAGTATGTGCGCTCGGGCGATGTCCGTCGTGCCGGGCTGTTCGGAGCCACGTGCGCATCATTCAACATCGAGAACGTGGGGCCCTACAATATGCCCTCGCGTGAAGATGTAGAGGCCCGAATGCGGAGATATCTGTAGGTAGCGACCCCTGCAGTGTTAGCCTGCGTCATTTATCAGACGGGGGTCCAGCCATTCCTATCCTGGGGGATAGTAACGATACGTGACCCTCTTCTGTGACCCTAAACTGTGGGTCCACCTTATATTCAGAGATTATGATGCTCTTCCTGAATGAATACCGACTGGATGTGAACAACAATGAAGATTGAGAAGCAGAACAGTGTCACCCTCGGGACTGTGGACGAGGATGTGGTGATAGTGAACTGTGCTATGCTCTCTCCAGACCCTGAGAGTCGAGGAGTCATCAAGATATCGGGGGCACTGCGTGTCAAGGGCGATCTCACAGTCAGGGGGTCGCTCCAGGCCAGCAGTGTCGAGACTCGGGGCAGCCTCGTTGTGGAGGGCGATCTTGCTGTGGAGGATGGCCTGTCTGTCAAGAAGGGCGCTCTGGAGGTGAGCGGCAGTGTACAGTGTCAGAGGCTGTCGGTCGACAAGGGCCTTCGTGTCGACGGTGATGTCCGCTGCATCGCTGCAAAGAGTGGTGGGGCGTTTGTGGTTGGCGGGACGCTGGAGGCAAACGAAGTGGCAGGTGGTTCTTCTGTTGTCGTGACTGGCGATGTCACGGTGGAGAGGATTGCGGCTGGCGGGACACTACGGGCCGATGGTCGCATAGAGATTGGAGAGCTGGCTGTGGGTGGAAGTGCCAGGGTCGGAAGCGGCACGATTGAGACGATCGCCGTGGGTGACACATTCTCATCTCGTGGCTCTGTGGATGTGCAGCGTGTGCGTGTTGGCGGCAAGGTTAGTCTTGGCGATTCCTCGAAGGTGGACAATGCCAGCGTGGGCGGGAGTCTAGAGGCCGGAGCTGGTCTCAATTTCGGCTCTCTTCGAGTGGGTGGTCAGATACGCCTTGCGGGCGACGCGCAGGGCAAGGAGATCTCGGTCGGAGGCCGATTGGCTGCCAACGGTAGCCTTGTGCTGTCTGAGCGGCTTAGTGTGGGCGGAAGAGCCGAGATTGGGGGGGACGTCAATTGTGACGGTGACATAGAGGTTGGCCGTGATCTCGCTGTTCGGGGCGGGGTCAGAGCCCGGGAGGTCTCAGTAGGATCCTCTTTGAGGGCAGAGATTGTCCGAGCTGAGAGGTTCGAGATTGGCAAGAGAGGAGAGGTACGTTCCCCCGTGGTGGCGTCAGAGATTGTCATACGAGAGCGCGCACGTGCAGGAGTCCTCTACGGAATACACATACATATTGAGGAGAAGGCACGTGTGGAGAGTGTCTATGGAAGAGAGGTCTACATAGAGTCTGACGCCCGCGTCCGGAGTGTGGTCTACACTGACAGAATTGACGTAGAGACTGGAGCCAATCTCGCCTCACCTCCCGAACAGGTGGAGAGTCTTCCTCCTGCTGATGACGTGCTGGATTGAAGTGATGAACACCCTAACAGCTCGTGGCCCTGCCACGCAGGGCCTGCCATCGCCGCCCCTCAGGGCTGCCCGCACAACACGAGAATGCGCCGTCCAGAATCGTCATCGTACGGGCGCAGGTCGAACCAGCCATACTCCGCGACGGTCTTGAGCCCTGCCTGCTGGGTGAGTCTGTCCACCTCATCGTCCGACAATATTGTCCCACGCGATGTGACCCGTATGGTCCGCGTGACATCTCTGAGGTGAGGGGTCTGCCCCACTCTATACTCCAGCCTCAGTGTCAGAGTTCCGCTGTCAATGTCCGCCAGCATCTCGCCCCGACGTCGCACATAGAGGTCATCTGGCGTTCTGATTGGGCCATCCTCCCACTGAAAGTGCCCGGGCATAGCCCCCGCCGGAAATAGATCCAGAACAAAGATCCCGTGAGGGGCAAGATGCTCTCGGACGCAGCCAAGCAGGGAGAGCTGCTCATCTCTCGTCATCAGGTGGACAAATGAGTCGGGGACTATTATCAAGGAGAATCTCTCGCCGAGGTCAAAGCTGGTCATATCACCGTGTACCACACGGAGCATCCTACGAACAGCCTGAGGAAGTTCGTTGCGTCTTGCACGCAGAATTCCTAGCATAGCCCGTGACCGTTCAAGAGCAGTCACCATCATTCCCTCACTGGCTATGGGGATTGCAATACGCCCAGTGCCTGCTCCAAGGTCAAGGATGGGTGATCCCTGCCGTCGGGCAAGCTCCAGATAGAATGTGAGGTCGTGATTCTCGGCGAACAGGTCATAGAACTCTGCTATCTGGTCATACTCGTCCTCTACCCCCTCCTCTCCCATAGACGACGAACGTTTCATTGCCATCGAACGGCGCCTCTTCACATCCCCTGAATTGGTTCGGACACAGGAGCGCCCACCAGCGTGATCAGACGCTGGTATATCTCAAGGTACTCGTGACCGCGTGTTGTCAGTCGAAACACTCTCCGTCCCTCCTCCTCGTCCTCCTCAAGAAGTCCGTACTCCAAAAGATGGTCTATGGCAGTCTTCGCCCTATCCACAGGCATGTTTGTAGAGCGGGCCGCCCTTGTCAGAGGACAATACCCATAGACAAGGACGATGCGAAGAATGTCCGCATAGATGTCGTAGCGTGTTCTCCGAATCCCATCGGTTCTGCTGCGAACCACGAGAGGTGACCTCGCCCCGTAGATGGACATGGTCGCACAAAAAGGCGGCTGGTCCGTATGAAACAACCTTATCACCCCTGTCCGCATATCCCTCAGTGGTTGGGAGATGACACACCATGATTCGGCGGGCACTTGTGATGCGCCTTAATGGGGACCTAGTCTTCGGACGGGTGTACGAGGGGGATGGCGGTTCAGTCGACCTGACAACGGTACCCGCCTTTGTCAAGGCGTGTCTGGTGTTGCTCTCGTCCAGCACAGCCACAGTACGGATGAGGCCCTATACTCTTGAGCAGGACGGCTCACTCTGGGTCTATTGTCTGTTCGAGTCCTTTGCCATCGTTGTCGAGGCCACAGCGGAAGAGCCGCTGGAGTGGCTGGGACGGAGGATTATCACCCTGGGCAAGGAGATTGCACGGACAAATGCTCGGGTCATTGCCTCATGGTCGGGGGGCCCTCTAACGGGTAGTGACCTGAGCGATCTCCTTGACAGATACATACACTTCGGCGCAAGCAATCCCTCCCCTGACATGGTACGACAGATAGAGACTCTCGTCAGCAACGCCTTGGCTGAGCAGAACGTCGTCTATATCGGTGTATTTGATGCTGCGGCGGAGATGATTGCGGGAAACGTGCCCGAGAACCACATCGCTCATCTGCGTCCTCACATCGTGGGCGGAACGGCTCGTCCGGGTATGGACATAGTTCCTACGACGGTCGAGATCGATGGGTATTCGGTGCAGCTGATTCGCATCCACTCCCTCACAGTCGTTGCGGCACCATATCCTAGCGACAGCCATCTCCATGCCGCTCGTGTCGTGGCAGACCTTGCGAACAGCATCAACAAGGTCATCGAATGATTTCGTGCCCATCTTCAGTCTAGGGGTAGATTTTTCTCGCTCGTCGTCAACGGTGCGTCGTACAAGAACAGGCGGTGGAACAGATGGAGCCAACACTACGCGTCATTGGAATCAGCGGCACGCCCAAGAGAAGCAAGTCGAGCACGCGCTACCTGCTAGAGGTCGCTCTCGATGAGCTGGCTGCGGCGGTCCGCGAGAGAGGCCGCGAAGTGGAGACCGAGATACTCGACCTCCACAGCTATGACGTCCAGCCGTGCACGGGCTGCGACCTCTGCGTGCGCAGAAAACCCTGTCCACTCAGTGAGAATGACGATATGCCTGAGATTGAGAAGATACTCTCTGCAGCGGATGCCATAATTATCGCTGCCCCCTCTTACTTCTGCTCTGTGCCGGGCATACTGAAGAATCTGATCGACAGGTCGCGCCCGATGAAGATGTCCGACCATATGCTCAAGGACAAGCTCTTCTCGGCGATAACGTATGCCGGGCTCAAGTACGGGGGTCAGGAGACCGTCATCGACTATCTCAACAAATACGCGCTCACACAGGGGATGATTGTCGTGGGAGCGCTCGGCAGTCCGATTCACGACGGCATTGCCGGCATCGGTAGCATGCAGACGGATGAGGGCAAATGGCGTCTGTCAAAGGATGACGATCTTGCGATAAAGAGCAGTCGAGTGCTCGGTCGTCGGCTCGCAGAGGTCCTTGTCATGTGGAGGTCGGAATAGAGTGTCCAAACCCGAGGTGAACGGACAGGTACAGGTCCTCACAGGCGATGGCAAGGGCAAGACAACATGCGCGCTGGGTGCAGGCCTGAGAGCTGCGGGTCATGGTCTTGAGGTGCTGATGATCTGCTTCATGAAGGCGAGAGTCGCAGAGAGGAGTGGCGGAACTGAGATCAACTACGGCGAGTTCAAATCTGTGGAGAACATCCCCAACTTTGCGATTTTGACGTTCGGTCGCTCGTCGTTTGTCAACAAGGACAACCCGGACCCAGAGGACATCAGGCTGGCACAGCAGGGTCTTCAGAAGGCCCGTGAGGTCCTCGCAGGACATGAGTACGATGTGCTAATCCTTGACGAGATTAATGTCGCTGTGGAGTGGAACCTCATCAGCTTGGAGGACCAGCTTGAGCTAATCAGGATGAAGCCCCCTGATGTCGAGCTGATAATGACTGGCCGATATGCCAGACAGGAGGTAATAGACGCAGCCGATCTTGTGACAGAGATGCGAGATATCAAGCATTACTACAGTACCAAGAAGCTCTTAGCACGACAGGGCTTCGAGTTCTAAGTCTGGGCTGCAATATTGCTTCCGAGGCCATCAGCATGCCCCGTAGATGAACGAATGAGGTTGTGATGTGTAATGTCCTCCGCCATCGAAACAGACCTGCCCGAAGGTGCAGCCAGCAAACTGAGACCACGTAGCATACGCTCCGCGCTGCTGCATCTTACCAACCACAGAGATGCTCTCCTACTCATAGTGTGTGCAACTGTGATTCTCCTTGCCAAGGTCCTGATTGTACTTCAGGCCGCATTTCTCGTGGCACGTGATGCGGTTGTCTTCACGGATCCTGTCGAGGGCGTAGACCCTCTCCTCGTTGCGCTTGGCAACCAGTGGGACTCACGATACTTCATCTCCATTGCCCTGAGTGGCTACCCTGCCGGTGTGGAGAACGATGTTCTCTATGCCTTCGCGCCCCTATACCCCATGCTACTGCGTCTTGCTGGCCCGTTAATAGGCGACTACTATGTCGCGGGCATCATCGTGTCCAACATCTTCTATGTTCTCTCTCTCCTCGCATTCTATCTTGTCGCGGGGATCTATATGGAACGGACACGGGCGATACTCTCCACAACGGCCTTTGCGTTGTTTCCCACCTATCTGGTATATAGCACTGTGGCGTATACGGAGTCCACCGCACTGTTCTTTGCCATCATCTCATGGTACCTGCTCGAACGCGACAGGTATCTACTCTCCTCCATCGCACTCACGGGCGCCATCCTGACACGTTACGTCTTCGCGCTCGCTGTTCCCGTATACTTCATTGTCATCCTTTGGCGGACGGTGACCCAAGACGACTCTAGTCGGATGCGGTTCGTGCATCTACTTCTGCGCATTTCGTGTTTGCTGACTCCGGTGGCAGCTGTGAGCCTTCTGTTTCTCTACTTCCAATCATTGACCGGCAACTTTTTCGTCATGATTGACAGTCACATATTCTTTGACGACCACCTCACGACGCCCCTTGGCCAGTTTGAGTGGTTCTTCACAGGCTTCTTCACGCGGATCAATCACCTCAACCCAGTGGAAGTGCTGGTCGTCAGGTATGCCTTCACAATTCCGATGCTCCTGATGGTTGTGGCCCTCGCCCCGCGGAGGAGAGGGGCACTGCTGCTCTACGGCCTTGTTGCAATGTATTTCACGCTCTCGATGGCTGGCATATCGGCCGTGGCCTCACCAAGAATTGCGCTCACCTCGTGGGTTGCGCTCTTGACGTTCGACGAGCGAACGCCGTGGTGGCTGTATCCTATGCTCTTCGCTCTCTTTGTTGTCGTCGGTCTATGGGTGATGCAGAAGTTCCTCACCTCATTCTTCGCCTGAGCGTGCCGCCGGTCACCTGACCGGATTGATCAGGGCCATCGTGCTACGTGTCACACCCCTGTCGAGAAAAAAGAGATGGGAGGAGCAATCAGCCGCTCTCCTCCTCTTTCTGTTCGGCCTCGTGTGATGTGATTGGCATGAGAGGTCGCTCGGCCGTCATCCTGCTCACTATGGCGTGCATCCTGTCGAGCTCGGGCCACTCATATACGGGCATCGCCAGACTGAGCGTATCCTGTGGCATCCCAATCACCTCCCGTTTCAGTAACTGTTGAGCGTGATGGCGGGCCGAATGAGCTTTACAATACTGCTGCACGGTGGCATACAGCCATACAATTGACCATGATTTGTATAGAGCAGTGTATATATAAATATTCGCGGCGGGGCTGGTGGTACTCCGTCCTGCCATACTACACTGACCTGTGGCCGCCGTCCGTCAGGTCGCAGGTCGGAGAGGGATGGGGCTCTCGAGTGCTTGTCTATATCGTCGTGGGACGGGATAGTTGGTATGAGAATGAACGTACCACCGGTCAATCAGCTGTCCCACCTCGTTGTGAATCCTCTTGCGTGTTGCCTCGGGGAGAGTGGGCTGCACACTGAACACTCGCCGTCGGACTCCTGAGGGGTTGACCACGTCATTCCGGTGAACAACCGTACCAGCCTTCATCGTCAGGTATGTACTATGGAACACCCTGACGATCTCCTCCGGGTGGTCTGACAGGGAAGAGTCTGATGGCATATGGTCGAGCACGGCAATGTCGGCGTCTGCTCCCGCACCGAGATGCCCCTTGCGTTCGTCTATGCCGAGGATTCTTGCTGGTGCGGCCCGTGTTGCGATGGCAATCTCGTACAGAGACCACTCCCGCTCGGCCCCGCTGAGCGTCGACCGCGACAGGGAACGGCTGTTGAGGGTCTCCAGCCACGTCTCGCGCTCTCTGCGACTCATCAGCCACGAGATGACGAGAGGGTATCTCACAAAGGGACCGGCGTTCGGACTGTCTGTAGTGATGACGCATCGCCAGGGATCGTCTATGTTGAGCGCGTACTCAAGTGCGATCATCCACTGCACAGAGTTCGCCAGTGACTTCGGCGAGTAGGAGTATGGGACGACCCCTGCTCCTCCTGGGAGTTCGACATCAACGGTGATGTTCATCCACTTTGTGTGGCTCACCCTGTGTAGGAGATACTGGAACGGGCCGTCAGCCGTCATAGTCATTGCTGGTCCGAAGGTTATCTGACCAAGGTCTACCGTGAAGTGGTCGTGCTGGTTGGTGTACTCTGCGAGTTCGAGTCCTCCAGATGCCACATCCTCCCACCGTGTACTGCCCTCGTCCACGCTAGCTATGCTGTCGAACGAGATGTGCGTGAGATGCAGGATGTGTTTTCGTTTCGAGGTGCGACGTGCTCGCCGTACGGCCTCAAGCTGTGCAATGGTGGTCTCGATGTTACCAACACGGCCGAGGTTATTGGGATGCAGATGGACTGGATGCGGAAGACGAAGCTCCTCCACCGCCCGGACAAGGGATGTCAGGATCTGGTTGGGGGTCAGGTCCCACTCGGGGATTGTCTGATCGAGATGCTCCGCATTGAGGTTGTGCGCCCAAGCATACGTCCCGCCAGGATTGACGACCTTTACCCCGAACCCGCCCGTGGCCCGAAGTAGCCAGTCTATGTATCCCCTGAGCCCCTCCATGTCCTGTCCTTCAATATAGTGGTAGGTGATCATGTTATTGGAGAATAGAGGGAGCATGAGAATGTCTATCACAGGGACATCAGGTATCTCCTCCCAGCACGCCAGTGCCTTCATAGGCGGGACTGCAGGGTCGACCACTGTGGTGTATCCCATCGCCGTATAGAGCTGTCCTATTACAAAGGATGAGGGGACGGCCTCGCCAACGCCCGAGCGGGTGGTGGGAGTCTTGGGCACCACTGCACGCCGGTGGTCCTCAGGACACATCGAACGTGCGGAGTTGATCTTGCTTCCGATGATATGCGAGTGGATGTCGACACCACCAGGGAGAACGGCTCTCCTTCTCACGTCGATTACCTGAGCATCGGTGCTGACGCTCTCAACAATCTTGCCGTCCCTGACACAGATGTCCGTGACCTCCCCCTCAATTCGGTTCATCGGGTCGTAGACCGTGCAATTCTTGAGGAGGATCTCCTGCGTCACCGTTCATCCACAGCTCCTTCAATCCGCTCTATGATCAATCGCACGATGTCCCTGTCAGGGAGTACCCCCTCAGGAGGGTCGACCAACTTGCGCAGGTACAGGGGCAACTCGTCCATTCGTGATGCTGCACCATCGCACTCTACTCCGGCCATTGCAGCGGGGATGTTGACAGTCGCCATCAATGAGGTCAGGTTTCTCTTGGGATCAATGTTGATGATGGGGATGTCACGCATTCGACGGACAGTATCGCGTGGAAAGTGCGCTGCAGGATCGGCCGCTATGTTCAGCAGCAGGTCTGCCTCGCCATGCCTCAACATGTCAACGGCTGTATACTCACCGGGTTGATATCGCGGATACCCGCGAGAGTAGTCCACGGCGAATGGAAATCCCGTCGTCCAGGTGGAGGTCTCATTGGCACCAGTGACGTTATAGTGACCCCGCATAGGCATCATGCCCCACTTGCCGAACCTGTTGAGGTCGCGGACCAACCTGATTGCCGCATCGATGTTGCGATACCGACCTCTGCTCTGCGTCAGACCGAGGCCATAGAAGAGAACTCCGTACTCCACCGACCTGAGTTCCTCTGCCGCCTCCGCCAGCTCGTCAATCGGAACCCCACCAACCTCGCTGACATCCAGAGTGCGACCCTTGATGAGGGCCCGTAACGCCTCTATCACCTCGAGGTCGGAGCCGGGCTCGACCTTGATGAAACGGTCCGCAATCCGAGCTGTCGCGCTGCGTCTCACATCGACGACCCACATACGGCGTTCTGTTCGCGGGTCCCTGATGTACTCACCAGGGATACGGACGAATCGTCTCACGTGTCGCGGATGCGCCTGTAGGGGATTGGCCCCCCAATAGATGACCAGCTGGGCCCGGTTGCGTACCTCTCCTAGAGACGCAAGTGGCTCGCCTGACTCCTGTCGGCCCAGTATTGACGGGCCGTGACAGACTGACGACGTATTGTCGACAACGGCCCCTATCATCTCCGCCAGCCTGTAGACCGCCCTGTGAGCATCGTTCTCTGTTGAGCTCAGGCCGTAGATCAGTGGGCGACGAGACTCTGCAAGGAGCTGTGCCGCTGTGTCAATGGCCTCCTCCAAGGTCGTCCTCTCCAGCTTCCCATCGCGACGAACCTCGGGTACGAGAAGTCGGTCGTCCATCCTGTGTAGCATCTTTGTCTTGCCCAGTGCGCAGGCGTTATCCACGCGGGTGATCACGTCGTTGTCGTCGATGGTGACCCTCAGGTCGTCGCACAGGCAGCCGCAGAAGGGGCACACAACGTCATCCGCCACTCGCACTATTCAACCCCCTCCAGTATCTCTGTCAGGAGCTCCTTGACGGACAACACCCTCTGGCCTCTGGCGTCGAAGACCTTGGCTCTCAGACCCTTGAAGTCCGGGGTGCCTGTCTCGCAGGTGTCATCACCGACTACGGCGTTGGCGTATGGCCCCACCGGGATGAATGCTTTACCAGGCTCAGCATCCCGGCCGAGGCGTGCATAGACGACCACAGAACCGTGGATGGTCTCAATCTCGACGGGGTCGCCCTCGCTGACCCCAAGGACCTCCATCGTGGTGCTGTCGAGTTCGCAGTAGTTCACGGCATTGAAGTAGTCCTCTCCAAGCTTGCCTGTCTCAAGGCCTTGCCCCTGCTTCAGTGTCCTCCCCGAGAAGAGGACGACCTCAACGCCAACTCGGCCCATCGGTGTCACTCCTTGTGGTCACAATACTTCACTCTAAGCCACTCGGTACTGGGTCGAAGCCTTTATCAAAGATTGCTATTGCCGAGCCGTCAGGCTCTCGTTCAGTGGCAGTTGAACCGAAAATGACAGTGGACAAGAAGAAGCTCGTGGACCTCTATACCCGAACCCTGAAGATCCGGCTGTTCGAGTCAAAGGTCTGGGACCTGTTCGGGCAGAACCTCATCCCAGGCACACTGCATCTCTATCTGGGTCAGGAGGCTGTCGCTGCAGGCGTCACGGCTGCATTGAAGAAGACAGACTGGATTCAGAGCACCCACAGAGGTCACGGCCACGTGATTGCCAAGGGTGCGGATATGAAGCGTGCGATGGCAGAGCTACTTGGCAAGAGGACAGGATCGTGCAAGGGAAAGGGCGGCTCGATGCACATCACACAGTTTGATGTCGGTGTGCTGGGCGCCACTGGCGTCGTCGCGTCCGGTCTTCCAATAGCGGTCGGTGCGGCGCTGTCATGCAAGATGCGTGGGACAAAGGATGTCGTTGCCTGCTTCTTTGGCGATGGCGCCTCGAACAACGGCACCTTTGGGGAGTCTCTCAACATGTCGGCCATCTGGAAGCTCCCAGTCATATGGGTGGTCGAGAACAACCTCTATGCGATGGGCACACCCATTGCTTGGACATGTCCGTCCGAGAACATCGCCCAGAGGGCCGATGGCTACTGCATCCCGAACAAGATCGTCGATGGCAATAATGCGCTTGAGGTGTATGAGGCCACTGTCGAGGCTGTCGAGAGAGCTCGAAATGGCGGCGGTCCAACACTGATCGAGTGTAAGACCTATCGAATGAAGGGCCACTCAAGGTTCGACCCGGCCAAGTATCGGCCCAAGGAGGAGGCGGAGTACTGGCTGAGCCGCGATCCCGTTGAGATCATCCGCAAGATTGCGATTGAGGCAGGAGCGCTGACGGAGAAGGAGGCCGATAAGATACGCAAGAAGCTGGAGAAGGAGGTCGAGGAGGCGGCAAAGTTCGCCATAGAGTCTGAATACCCCGCTCCAGAGGAGGCCCTTGAGGATGTGTTCATGGAGGTGGATGCCTGATGCCAGTGATGACATATAGAGAGGCCCTGCGTCAGGGACTCAGAGAGGAGATGCTCCGAGACGAACGCGTCTTCATAATGGGCGAGGACGTGGGCAAGAACTGGGGCGGCGCCTTCAAGGTCACAAAGGGCCTTGCAGAAGAGTTTGGCGATGAGCGCGTACGTGACACACCCATCTCCGAGAACACGATTGCTGGTGCTGCCGTTGGTGCTGCAATAACCGGGATGCGTCCCGTGGCCGAGATAATGTTCGGCGATCTCATCACGCTGGCGATGGACCAGGTCTGCAACCAGGCGGCAAAGATGCGCTACATGTTTGGCGGGCAGACGTCTGTACCCCTCGTTATACGGACAGTCTTCGGCGGTGGAAAGAACATAGCCTCTCATCACTCGCAGTCCCTCGAGGCATGGTTTATGCACACGCCCGGACTGAAGATCGCTGTACCGGCATTCGCATATGATGTGAAGGGTCTGATCAAGACGGCCATCAGAGACCCGAACCCCGTGATGTTCTTCGAGCACAAGCTGGTCTATGATAAGAAGGAGGAGGTCCCGGATGAGGAGTACCTGATCCCCTTTGGTGAGGCGAGAGTACATCGCGAGGGCGACGATGTCACCGTCTGGGGGACGTTCCTGATGGTCCACAAGGCAATCGCTGTTGCTGACCAGCTCGCCAAGGAGGGCATCAGTGTCGAGGTCATCGACCCACGCACACTAGTACCGCTTGACAAGAAGACATTGCTGGAATCCGTGAAGAAGACCGGACGACTGGTTCTCGTCACTGAGGAAACAAAGACTGGAGCGACGACCGCTGAGATTGCGGCGATAGTGCAGGAGGAGGCCTTTGACTGGCTGGATGCACCAATCGTACGCGTCAACGCTCCTGACACACCCGTTCCCTTCAGTCCGACACTTGAGCAGTTTTTCATCCCTGATGAGAAGCGAATTGCGAAGGCGGTCAAGAGTATCCTGTAGGAGCGGGATTCAGAGTCTGATGGAATGCCTTGCTAACAGTAGGGCCGAAACATCACAGCTTGATGCTACGACAGTGAAATCACGTGCAATTGCTTCCCCTAGGTGCGATACAAAGTGCACTAATGTTCTGGCGTGGTGACTACTCGTAGAACCTATGTGCGTTCGGTGATGTAGGAAACTCCAAACATCTGTCTTCTGACTCTCTCAAGCTCTACTCAAACTTGCTTGAGAGGTAATCAGCTAGATTCTGACGATACTCTCTTGTCGTATAGAAGCGGAAACGAGTCTTCTTGAAGTCGTGGAGCCTAGAAACGATCGAGAGTGGGTTCATTGCCAAATAGCCGACAAACTCTTTCTTCGCTCCACGTACACGGAAGAGCCTGATTGTCTTTGCTATGGATTCTCTCGCCCTGTCTTGCTGGGCCCGAAACTCTTCGTCATAGAACTCCCCCTCTATGACTGGCAGAAACTCGTGTATGCCGATGTCGACTCGCCGGGGGAAGCACCACTCCCTAGGAATCGATGCTGCTCCGCACATCCGCCCAATCATTTCTTCGTCCTCGGCATAAGGCACCGCCTTTCCCAGTGCGTCGTTTATGTGGCTCGTCTGACTGCTTCGCAGAATGTCTCTGGATGTGGGCACCTCGTATGCAAGCGACAAGGGAACTCTGTCTCTCAGCATTCTCCCTATGATCTCTATTCGACCATCCTGCTTCATGCCTTCATATAGCTTCGACCAAAAGAATGCATCATCGAATTGGAGAAAGGACTCATCGTCAATCATTTTGAGGACTTGCTCGAACGAGGGGAAGAGATTGTTGTCGTGTAGACACTTGCACGCTTCCTCCTGGAGGATCTCAAATCCCATCACTGTCTTGTGAAGATATACAACATCCCAAAGATAATACCGCGCGAGAACATAGTTCTCCACGGCCGCACTGGCCTTGACATTCACCCCAAGATTGTGCGTATCTTGGTCTATGACAAGATTTGAGATTATTCTAGTGAAGTCGATTCTACCATAGTCAAGTCCGACAGCTATGCTGTCGCGAAACAGATAGTCCATCCTATCAAGATCAAACTGTGAGTTTATGAGCTGCCATATGGCTGGCTTCTCTACGTCCTCAGGCTGTCTTCCTTGGATGATCTCACCAACATCCTTGGCCTTCCATCGCCCGTCCAACGCCTTCTCGACCAGTTCTTTCAGCTCAGTTTCGCATATGATTCTCTTCCCGACCGCCTCATGTTTTGCCTCAGAATTCTTTCTTCCCTTTTCCAATCGTGTGTAGAACTCTTCTGTCGAGTGGGAGAGTGGATAGTGCCCCACATCGTGAACCAGCGCGGAAACCCTCAGCAGAACGCTCTCCTCGCGGGTTAGGTCCCCGATTTCAAGTAGATGTTGAGACACACGGCTTGCCAGCGCCAGAACTCCCAGCGAGTGCGCTAGTCTTGAGTGTCCTGCAGCTGGGTAGACCATACTGACGAGTCCGAGCTGAGAAATGCGTCTTAGTCTCTGGAGAAGCGGATGATTCAAGATGTCGACTTCTGGTTGTGTAAGCCGGATTGAGCCCCACACATTGTCGTGAATCTCTTTGACTGGCTGTTGCTGCTGCTTCACCTCCGTCTGGCCTCTCTGCCGTCACAAAGTTGGCAAAGTCACCGAAACCGGGCTCCTATCTCGTTTCGGGTCTCGGGACAAGTTCGTATTCCTCTAGCTTGCGCCAATACTGTTTCATCTCGTCCTCGGATATTTTGGCAGTCCACGGCTTGAGTTGTTTGAGTCTCCGCTCAATTGCCTCGCGGGACCCGTCGCCACAGCCTATGTGATACAGGTAGTCGAGAGTTGTCATTATCTCCAAATCTCTCTGAGTGAGGCCCTCTACAAAGTTACGCGTCTTTTGAATGATTTCCTTCTCCTTGTCTGTCAGTTGGGTCCCCGGATAGGTGTTATTCTCGCCGACCACGGAGAACGCTGCCGCAGTCAGAGAAGGGGAATATGGTCCCCTCTTGTATAGGTTGAAATCAAAGTCAAGATCTAGTCCGAAACGAATGGCGAAATACGTGTACTTCTGAACTTTGAATCGGCTGTCAAAATCACTCATCGTCGAAATCCCGAACTCCTTAAGACAGGCTCTTAGTCTCCCCAGATTACTCATTATCATCGTCTTCCCGTCCTATTGTACGCCATATAAGCGCCACAGGCTGGGTAGCGGGGTTTGCCTCTGGGCTCCCTACCAAATCAATCTATCGTGTGTCATCAGTGGAGGATTCATCCGCGTGAGGTATCCTGATTTCTCTGTTCTTCAGCTATTGCTGTTGTGTCGGCGAAACACCTGTCCACCGCGATACCAACTGCGCCTGACCAAGCTAGGCAAAATAGCCTAGACGGGATTCTTCGTTCGTGTTGATCCACATGATATCTTGTTGCACGTTGCCACTCTGATTGAAGCACAGTCCAGCACACGAACTGCTCACCCCGACAATGCGTTCCAGAAGTCTTCCAGCACAACGTACTTGAAGCACCCACCGCCTGTCCAGCCGACCTCCTTGGACACTCCAGACTGCTCCCCAGCAAGGACCTTCTTCATCCGGGGCAGAATGATGGTGTTGAAGTGGTCGCCCATCTCAATTCCAATCCAGTGTCGTCTCATCTTGTGCGCCACAGCAGTGGTCGTCCCGCTGCCCAAGAAGAAGTCCATCACGAGGTCGCCGGGTCGGCTCGTTATCTCAATGACGCGTTTCAACAGCGCCTCCGAGTTCTCTGTCTGAAAGCCCCACGTGTTCGAATAGCCGTAGATGTCGCTCCAGTTCGAGTCGAGAACGTCCACATCCCTCGCCTCAACCCAGTATCGTGGTACTGGGTCGTCAGCACCGCACTCCGGACAGCCTGCCCACTCGCCGTCATCCCTCCCGTGAATGTGGCCACATCTGCGACACTGGAGGATCAGACGGCCCTCCTCTATCATCTGATCGATTCGTCTCTGAGAGTACTTCCAGTGCTTTCCGGGTGGGGGCTCCATCGTACGACCAAAGAATGTCTTGGGACGTCCCGGACCGGTGGAGTCGTTCATGTGCCTCCAGAATCCCTTCCTAGGCCGTCTTCGTGGCCTGAATGGGTCGATGTAGGTGAACGCGTCAGACTTAGAGTAGATGAAGATCGTGTCGAGTCCCGAGGGGAGCCGACGAATCTCTCTCTCCATCACGTTCTTGCGGAAGCGTCTGACATGGATCTCATTTCGGAAGTTCTCGCGACCGAACAGTTCGTCCATCAACAGCCTGACCAGCATATTTCCACTGTGATCGCACCTGACCGCCATACAGCCATCCTCGGCCAACATCTGGTGTGCGATATTGAATCTGTTCTCAAGGAGTGCAACCCACGATGAGTCGTCATAGTTCACACTATAGGAGAAACCAGCATCGTAGCCCTTGTTGAACGGGGGATCGACATAGATACTCTTGATGCGTCCTCTCAGGGAGGGTAGGAGAGAACTGAGTGCTTGGTAATTCTCGCTGTGAATCAGCTGACCATCGAGCCAACTCTGCTCCGGCCCAAGAGCCTCGACTATCTCTGGTTCCATATCCAAGAAGTAACGTGTGTCAACCGGGAGGTGCAGATAAGGTGAGGATTGAGGTGGGGACGTGAGAACATCAACAAGAGAGGCCTCATCAAGGTCTGACCCATCCGATATAAAGCCCAGAGCAGTCCACTCGGACAGTTGGTCTTTGAACCCTGGATGCCGCACAAGAGTATGAATCAGATTGGGACGGGACTCGATCATTCTATCGAGCGATATCACATAGTGCGATTCTATGACAGTCCGTGGTTCGTTCCAGACCTGAACAATCTTCCTCTCAAGTGGAACGATGGCGCGTATCAGACGAGTGGCAAGTTCTTTGACTGATTGCCACAGGTCCCAGTCAGGCTCGCAGGGTTGTCCGTGGGCTTGCCCTAAGAGCCATTGGTTCAGCAGCCGTAGGAGCAGGTCTTCTGGGTCTTTGGCCAGAAAGCAGTCGGAGGTCGCCTGTTTCTCGAAGATGCGTACTGCGCGTTCGACTGCGTCGCTTGAAACGGAGAGACCGGACCTCCGTAACTCATCTACGAGATTCCGGAGTGTCTTTCGACCAGACCGAACACAACTCACCCGCAGTGCAATGGTTGAGTCCTCGACGCTGTCAACGGTGTATACAAACTTCGGAGCAGCCGGAACACTGTCGAGTCTTTGCATTAGAAAATCAAACCGAAGACCGTCGACCGTCACGCTGAGGTCTGAAACACTGGGAGGGTTCTTGGTGAAATAGAAGTGGCGTGCTAGTCTTAGTGGATGTTCATCGAACATCTTGCAATGATTCTCGATGACGTGCGGGAATCGTCCGTTCAGCAGTA
Source organism: Candidatus Thorarchaeota archaeon (assembly GCA_029855935.1). Taxonomy (GTDB): domain Archaea; phylum Asgardarchaeota; class Thorarchaeia; order Thorarchaeales; family Thorarchaeaceae; genus B65-G9. The sequence goes on from JAGSHN010000016.1 coordinate 33,631, forward strand.
GGTCAAGAGCAGTACGAAAGAACTCTGTCACGGCCCTGAGAATGGCTTTGCGGCAAGAGGGCGAATGAACCGCTAGACCGCTGAGCATCTTTGCGATAACAGGTTTCACACACGTGAGATAGTGTTGGTGGCGGAGGTGCAGGAGGCGAAGTGGGCCGGCAGCGCCTTGTAGAGATGCCCCTTCAAAGGACTCACACATTGTTGCAAGAAACAAATCCTCGGCCACTCCAACCACGGTCCACAGACTTCAGCCACGTTCCATCAACCCAGCCGCTCCTATTAACCTCACTGAATCCGTTCCTTGGGGCATCTTGGCGAGTCTATGTCTTCTTTGTGCCCAGAATATGGTCATAGTAGAAGAGGACTATGCAAGAACTGCTCATCTCGTCTGAGTCAGGTTGCCAGCCACTGTGACTATCGCCTATTCCTGGTTATGATTCCCGGGGAACTCGGATGAACGTCTGAACATAGACGTACCTACACGGCCAGTAGTCATCCAAGTCGCTTTCCGCAATTGGAGCAATACTTGGCTGCCATATGATTGATTTGAGCACCGCAATAGGGACAGTTCGCGCCCTGAGATTCGGGTCCCAGCGCGTATGGTCCCAGAGGTCCATCGGACCCCTGATGAGTTGTTACTTGTGGCCTAACTGAACGTGAAGCCTTTCGTCTATTGGCCGTTGCCGGCACGCATACTGCGACGAGAAATATGATTGCAGAAAGAACTCCAACAACGGATGCTATGACCAACGGGATGTTCTCTGGTGTTGAGGAAACATACAGCAGCGCAATCGACCCCTCCACATGTCTGCGAGAGAACCCATCATTGTTAACTAGGACAAAGACCCAAGTATCCGTGTAGGGAATCTCAAAACTGCCGGAGTGACTCTCTACATTGTACCTCACATAGGCAACATTAGTACTGTTGCCAGTTCTCCACATCTGGTAGCTGTCCCAGTCGCAAATGAAAAAGTCCACGCCGCCACCGTTGGTGACTTCAAAGCTCCATAGAATCTCGTGGCCCACTAGGGCTTCCCAACACAAGGCATAGGACCCAGGGGCATCAATCCATATGTCAATCATTTCCGTCGGCGACCATCGAACGGGATTGTTGCATTCAACAGAACCTGCTACCACTGAGACTGCCCCCGAGGGCAACATCAACGCAAGTATGAGTACAAGACCCATTCGCATAGTAGACCCCTCAAGAGACACATTGTTCTGGCCAGCATTCATTAGATTTCCTGCGCACACAATATGAATAGGTTGCGCCAAGAATACTGAGTCGTAACCGCAAGTGAAGACGCCACGTGTGAATCATTCTGCTCCGACAAGAATACCCGCAAGCACGCCGAATCCGTGTAGCAGACCTCTTGTAGCAGTAGCGTTAAATAGCGAACACCCGCAACCTGCACCGCCCGAGGCTACAACAACACACGGGGTCTGCACAGAATGGTCACAACAATGATCATGCAACGTATGAGCGTTGCCATGGAGTATGGCGTCATTCTAAAGTGGCTCAAGAAGGAGGGCGACAGAGTCAAGGCTGGAGACCCCGTGGTCGAGATATTCGGTGAGAAGAACGAGTTCGAGCTCGAGGCCCCGGCCGATGGTGTCATTCTGAAGATTCTTGCTGATGTCAACGACGAGATACCCATCAGTGAACCGATTGCGATAATCGGCGAACCTGGGGAGGAGATACCTGATATCCGACCCAAGAAGCTCAATGCACCTGAACCTGCCACTGCGGCTGTCGCTTCGCAGGCTCCACAGCGCGAGGTCTCGCCGCCGGCCACGACAGCTACTGCTCCGAGTCAGAGTGCAACCAGTATGTTGCCCGGTGGCAGAATCAAGGCCTCTCCCCGGGCCAAGAGACGCGCGCAGGAGCTGGGTGTGGACTTGGCAACAGTTGTTGGCACAGGTCCAGGTGGCCGGATAGTGGAACGCGATGTTGTGGCGGCTGCCAGAAGTTCGCAGAGCGTCACAGTACCGACGGGTGCGGTCGAGGACACGCGTGAGGTCGCATCGGTTGAGGTTCTCTCACCTCTGCGGCGTACCATTGCTCGCCGGATGTCCCAGAGCTGGGAGCATCCTCACATCACTATGATCACTGAGATTGACATGACAGAGGTCGTGGCCCTGCGTGAGGAGATCAATGAGCGCGCAGAGGCCGAGCTAGGGATCCGTGTGTCCTTCAATGACATCATCATCAAGGCCGTCGCTGATGTACTAGAGCGCTTTCCGAGGTTCAACGCCGCACTCGATGGGAATGAGCTCAGAATCTACAAGGACATCAACATTGGCGTCGCCGTGGCAACTGAGAACGGGCTGGTTGTACCGGTAGTCAGGGCGGCCAACAAGAAGTCCATCACGCAGATTGCGCAGGAGACAAAGGTCCTTGGCAAGAAGGCCCGTGAGGGGACGCTCACTCCTGAGGACCTGAGCGGCGGCACATTTACGGTCTCCAACCTGGGGCCCTTCAATGTAGATCTCTTTATTCCGGTCATCAATCCCCCAGAGACCGCGATACTCGCTCTCGGTCAGATAAGGAAGAAGCCTGTCGTCGTGGATGACGAGATAGTCATCCGACACACGATGATGGCGAGCTGTGCGGTCGACCACAGGGTCCTCGACGGCGCACCTGCAGGCCAGTTTCTCGCGGCGCTGAAGGAGACCCTCGAGAATCCGTTCTTCTTGAAGATATGAGTCCGGCCTGAGATGGAAAGATGGACCGCCACACGGGACTCAATGGACTGAGAGTCTTGGGCCGGAGTCCTTATCTGGTGGGAAGTAGACTGAGTCACAAGAGAGGGCACGATGTTGGCGTGGCGTCTAATTGATGATGGAGAGGTAGACATCTTCAGAAGTCTGTCCGTTGAGGAGGCTCTTGCCCGTGTCAACGTGGACCGGAAGACAAAGATCAACACGCTGAGGTTCTGGGTATCAGGGCCGGCTGTTGTGCTGGGACGATTTCAGTGCTGTCACAAGGAGGTCAATCTTCGCTTCTGTTGGGAGAATGGCATCGCCATTGCCCGACGTTTCACTGGTGGTGGCACGGTCTATCATGACAAAGGGAACCTCAACTTCGCCCTGTGTATGGACCAGTCGCGGCCCTACGTCCCAAAGACTCTGCCGGAGCTGTACTGGACCTTTGTGGGCGGCATAGCAAGCGTACTTCAGGAGCTTGGAATCGCTGCCATATTCGACTCGACACGGTCCTGTCTTCGTGTACGCGGCAAGAAGATCACGGGGACCGCAGGCTGGATAAAACGGGGAGTGTCATTCATCCACGGCACGCTCCTTGTGGATGCGAATCTCGAGCAACTGTCGATGGCCCTAGATGTTCCTGCAGGTCAGCCAATCTTTCTTAGAGAGCCCAATCTCCATCGTTGTATGGAGAGTAAGCGCGACGTGGTCACAACGATTGAACGAGAGATGGAGACTCCGCCAACGATGGATGAGATAAAGTCGGCGGTAGTGAGAGCCGTCAGCAGGATCTCTCATGAGCCCATCGAGCATGGGCCTCTCGCCGACCTTGAGAGGGAGGCTGCAGAGGCTTTATATCGGGACCGCTACTCAAGGGCTGAGTGGAACTTGGGCTATCCCCTTCAAGACACCATATCAACCCCCAGGGAGAGCTTGTGATGACCGACGTGGAGAAGACGCTGAAGAGTTTTATGAAGCATTTTGGTGCCCTGAACAGGGACATCCCGGACACGAGGAACGCCTTCACGGACCTACTGAAGACGGTCCATGTCGATGGCGCGCTCCCGGCGAAGTTCAAGGAGATCATCTGCATCGTGGCATCGGTGCTTGCTCCCTGTGAGCCCTGCATCGTCTACCACACCAAGAAGGCCCTTGAGGCTGGTGCGACGCGTGAGGAGATAATGGAGGCCTGTGGTGTGGCTATCACGATGGGTGGAGGTCCTGCGGTGTCGCATATCTCTGTTGTGCAGGACGCCCTTGACGAATGGGCTCCTCGCAAGAAGAAGTAGTTTACTTCGTTCTAGTCGAGGTCTGTGAACAGCACCTTGATTGCCTTGCGGGACTCCATATAGTCGAATCCTTGCCTCCACTCATCCAGACTGATACGATGAGTGATAAGTGGGCGCACGTCAATCTGCCGTGATGCCATCATCCGTAGAGTGGTCACCCACGTCGACGGCAATGTGCCCCAGGTGCCGAGGACTCTGAGCTCCTTGGTCACAATATCGTCGAGATTCACCTCGATAGGCTTGCCTTGTAGTCCGATGAGTGATATGTTTCCGGCGACCCTGACAAACTCGAAGGCCTGTCTGCGTGCTGGGCCCGCTCCTGAGGCCTCCACAACAACGTCAGCTCCGAGGCCTTCTGTGTACTCGCGGACGATCTCGACTGCGTCTGGTTCCGCCTGAACATCAATTGTGAGGTCTGCTCCCAGTCTCTCTGCAATGTCCATCCTCCATTTGTCTGACGTGACACCAGTGACGATGACTCTTGAGGCTCCCATCGCCTTGGCAATCTGCACTGATAGGAGCCCCGTTGTCCCCGGCCCCTGCACGAGAACGGTGTCACCTGGCTGGATGGGAGTGCACTCCACTAGAGTGTGGACGACGCAGGCCGTGGGCTCTGCAACCGCGGCCTCCTCAAGGGTGACTCCCGACGGCACCCTGTGGACTATATACTCAGGTACCACCATATATCGCGCAAATGCCCCGTTGGCACGGGACACTCCAAGAATACGCTTGTCCGATGCGGTACATCGGTTCATATGTCCAGTCTTGCAGTGAAAGCACTGCCCACAGTACGCAGTCGCCGGCCCTGTGACACGGTCTCCCTCGTTGATGTTTTCGACACCGTCGCCGACCGCAATCACTTCGCCGGCATATTCGTGTCCCATGATGATAGGCGGAGTGTAGAAGGCGGTGTCGTGCTTGATATGTACGTCAGAGCCGCAGATACCGGCTGCCGCTATACGGACGAGTACCTCTCCCCTTCTAGGTCTTGGATCGGGTACCTCGCGTATCTCCAGATTGCCGGGCCCTCGCGCAGTCTTCATCAGGCCTCTCAAGAACGCTTACCTCGGTTCGGCAGCAGAGTCGTACCACTATAGAATGTTATGGGTTGTGGTCAGGGCCCCGCACAGTCTTCACCAGATGGTCGCCATGAGAGAGGTGAATAGAACAGGTCCTCCCCCGTTGACGCATATCTTGTCCGAGCCCGAAACACGTTATCGGGTCATCCACTCTCTCAATGTGACCCCGCTCTTGAGAGAAGCCTGTTCACAGGAGCCTGAGGAGTGATGGGGGCTCGTGGCCCTCGTCGACGGGTTGTACCTTGAAATGCGGCCCCTGTTCATTTCGCAGGCGTGAGGCTGTGTGTGCTCCCACGAATCTCTTCCTAGTGTCTGCCTTCTGCCCCTGCCATATGTAGATTGATCTGCTGTCAGAGTCGACAATGCATAGCACTTTTTCCGGACTCAGAGCCTTCCGTGTGAGCTCTATCTTGAATGAGGTGCCGTCGTCTCTCATCTCTAGGGCTTCGGTCAATCCGTTCACTCATCCTGTGTCTGCTGTTGTATCACTCTTGAACTGTCGTGTTTTGACAGCTATACTGATTCTCTGGCAGTCGGACCCTTTAATGCTCCTATGCTTCGCCCTCGAAACTTCGCCTCACAAGCGCTCGAGTCTGGCGTGCACAACACCACCGCAGTAGGCACACTTCGCCTCCAGAGGACCAATCCAGTCTATGTCCTCAGGCGAGAGTGTTGCTCCACACGACGGGCACTTGGACGGTAGCCGAACTGTGCGAATCTCAGAGGCACCCTCGGCTCTCGTCCATCTTGACCTTGGGATGGCGGACTCAGGTGCCTCCATCACGAAGGACCCGATGGCGCTCATTGCGTCCTGCGAGACTCTTCCAAAGAACTTGAGAGCCAGGCATGCAGCCATCGCGAAGACAACAATGACGATGATGATGGCAACGGTCATCATGGTCTGAATACCATAGAACCACGTGAATGGTATCTGCAAGGATGTTATCACCTTTCCTGTGGGTTGAATGGGTCTGCATCCGATTATCTTATTTACTTTGTTCATTGCCCGCGGACTCACAATCTACAGGTCCCTCACCAAATCTGTACTGATGGCCGCACGGACCAAGACCGGTGACAAACGATGGCTCACGAAGATCTCGCCGAGAGGTACGCCCCCATCCTGCACTTTCATCCTGACGAGGGAAGATGGTGCTGCTTTCCATCGGATGCCGAGCACATCTACAGCAAGTTTCATAACGACTGGTCGTCGTTCACGAGAGATCTCTCACCAAAGACTCTCAACAGTTCAGCGCCCTGCTATTACGAGGTCTTTGAGCACGACGGCTGGACCCAGATTCGGTACTGGTTCTGGTACAACTACAATAGGTTTCCTGGAGGTCACTTCGGCTTCGGCGATCATCTCGGCGACTGGGAACACGTGGAGGTCCGGCTGTATCCCGAACTGAACGGTGGTGTGACACTGTGGCTCCTGTCGAACCATCTCACAGCCCGCCTTGGGTCCCGACCAGGAGGCTATGTGCTACCGGGATTGGCTCCCGAGCCGCTCGCAATCGAGGCTGATCAAGTTCACGTGTGGGTCGCCCTCGGCTCGCATGCCAACTATCCGTCGCCCTTGAGCCGACCCAAGTGCTTTCTGAAGTTCTGGTGCGACCGTATCAGTGACGGCGGCCCCGTCTGGCACACGGAAACAAATCTCGTCTCGCTCAGGGAGACGAACTTCTATCACTTCAAGGGACGATGGGGCGATGAGAAGGCGCCACGCAGTCCGACGAATGGCTACAACAACCCGTGGAGGAACTCAACACACAGCCAACCCGTCCCCCTCTCAGACATCACCTGAACATTCTCCGCGGCCATCACGCGACGGGAGAGTACCCCTTTCTCAGAACCGTATCAACGGCCTGGTCCCACTCTCTCGGATAGTCCTGATTGTAGTGCGTCCCCCTGCTCTCACGGCGCATCCGGGACATCCTGACTATGAGTTCCGCCACAACGGCGATGTTTCTCAACTCAACCAGGTCCGGTGTGATCTTGAAGTCCCAGTAGAACTGCTCTATCTCCCTTCGGATGAAGTCTATCCGATTCCGTGCCCTGATGAGCCTCTTTCGCGATCTCACTATGCCTACGTAGTTTGTCATTATGCGTCGTATCTCATCCCACGTGTGCGATATAACAATGAGCTCATCGGGATCCGTGGCCTCACCCGGGTCCCACGGACGGATCTCGTCTGCGCGGATTGGTCTGTCGAGCATCTCAGATGCGGCAAGCGCAGCATTATGTCCCACAACCAGTCCCTCAAGCAGCGAGTTTGAGGCCATCCTGTTCGCTCCATGGAATCCCGTACAGGCGGTCTCTCCGACGGCGAACAGCCCCTTGATGTCCGTTCGTCCCGCGATGTCCGTCTTGACGCCACCACAGCAGTAGTGTGCTCCCGGGACGACGGGTATCGGTTCCGATGTTATGTCGATGCCGGCCTCAAGACACCTCCTATAGATGACGGGAAATCTGTTCTTAATCCAGGCAGAGTCCTTGAAAGATATGTCGAGATAGACGTGGTCGGCCCCCGTTCGTTTTAGCTCGGCATCGATGGCACGAGCAACAATGTCACGCGGCGCGAGTTCCGCGTCTGGATGATATCGTGGCATGAAGCGTTCTCCGTCTGCTCCAAGCAACACTGCTCCCTCGCCGCGCAGGGCCTCTGAGATCAAGAATGAGTGTACGCGATGGTGATAGAGGAGCGTCGGATGGAACTGGATGAACTCCATGTTCATTATCGAGGCACCCGCCCGATAAGCCATTGCGATACCATCCCCCGTGGCGTGAGGCGGATTGCTGGTATACAGAAAGACCTTGCCCACCCCTCCAGTCGCGAGTACGGTCACGCGAGAGGCGAATCGTCTGATCTCTGCACTCTCTGTGTCGAGCACATAGGCCCCGAGAACCTCGTTGTCTCTCACAACAAGGTTGACCGCCATATGGTTCTCAAAGATGATGATGTTCGGCTCCTGTCTGACGGCGCTGGCAAGAGCCTCCTCGATGTCCCTCCCGGTGTGGTCCTTGACGTGAAGGACTCTTCTGTGACTGTGACCACCCTCTAGACCGAGATCGAACTCGTCGGATCCCTCTGCCTTGCAGAACTCGACCCCCAGCTCGCTGAGCTGACGGATGCGCTCGGGAGCGGCCCTGACGATTGCCTCGACAACACCACGATGACAGAGCCCGCAGCCGACTCTGAGAGTGTCGTGGATATGGGCCTCGAAGGAGTCCTCCGGAGAGACTACTGCCGCAATACCGCCCTGTGCAAGGGATGTGGCGGTGTCTGTGAGCCCCCTCTTGGTGACAATGGCCGCAGTCCCGTGACGTGACGCTTCGAGCGAGAAGATCAGTCCGGAGATACCACTGCCTATCACCAGGAAGTCAGACTTGATGACATCGTTCATGTTCTCAGTTCCCCTCTGTCTTTCAGTACGGCTGTGGCAGAGGCCCATCGGGTGTCGAAGATGGGTATACCAGCATTGGCTCGTTCTGTGAGGCGTTCGGAATGTAAGGTTTTGGGACGGCGGGTCTGTGGAGAATTGCATCCCCGACGACAGCAATCTTTTCAAGGGGGTTTGCCCGGTACCGTATCCCCCGCGTGGTGTTGTAGTATGAATGATGATTGTTTGATAACTCATAGTACAATTTGCACACTTACGCAGCATTATAAGCAATTGACATAGCGCATCCGATGCGCAAGCAGGGGACAACTAGAGATGAATATTGAAGGCGTAGTGATATTCGAGGCCAAGTCTGGAATCCCACTGTTTACTAAGATGAAGGGCAAAACTGACCCCATGTTGTTCACCAGTTTCATAACCGCCGCGCGACACTTCTCGTCCGAGCTGTCACTCGGCGGACTATCCTCCTTCGCCACAGACGAGAAAGTAGTGTTCCTCGCCCAAGGAAAGAAAGTTGTCACGGCATTGATCACTTCGAAGAGCCAGGAGTTCCAGGAGACTCTTGAATTCGCCTCGGAGCTCGGTCAGGTCTTTGAGTCAAGGTATGAGATACCCGAACGACCACAACCGCACGCGTATTTGGACTTCAAGCCCGTTGTTGATGAGATGCTGCGAAAGGTCCGTGACCCGTTCCTCCGACGTGTCGCGAGATTCGCCCATCAGGAGTACGGTGGCGAGGTCTCCACCAAGGCGAAGCTCACTAAGCGGAACGGCTCCGTGGGGACTGTTGACATAGTCGTCAGCCACGTGAAGAAGTCGGAGTGCGACTCTGACAGATTTGACGAGCTGGCAGTTCTCAACCTGTCGCAGAACTATACGTTTGTCAAGGCCATCGACGACATTGCCAGTCGGGGGGCGGTGATCGACTTCATAGACTCAGTCGATAGCTATGGTGTCCGGGTGATCAAGAAGGATGAGATGAGGTTCTTGCCCTACTTCCCATGCCGGGCAGTCATAGTGGCGCGCGACTATGCGGAGGATGTCCTTGAGTATATTGAACGACTACCAAAGGATGACCAAGGCCCGTATATCGATGGCTCTCATGTCCTTGCAGGTCTGAGGAGGACAGGTTCTCTCCGCGATCTCAGATGCCACGTCGAGCTCTGGAAATGGCGCGACAACGGCTACCCCGTTCGTGTGGTCCCTCCACCGACGAATGAGGGCAGTTCTGCACACGCTGGCGAGCACTCCGCAATGGCATCGTCGGGTCATCTGTGATACGTTACGACAACATTGGTGGACAACGGGACTATCCTCAGACAAGGAGCAACAGGGCTCTCCATCCTGTCCACTATGCTTCCACCATAGGCCTTGAACGTGTTCAGCTGTCTGCTATAGGGAACATAGACAAGAATCTCCTCTGGGAGAGACTCGCTGTTGACCTCTATCTGAAACTGGTTCATGCTGCTCCCAACAGAGACCTCCACCCTCCCATATGTCGTCGGGACATTCCATATCCGGACCTCGCGTTTGGTTGTGAACCACTCCTCTGGAATGGCGCGGAGCAATACGAGTACACCATTCTGCTCACATACGAGCATCTCGGAGGCGGCCAGCACCAGTCCTATTGCCGACCTCAGTACGCATCCCACCGTGATTGGTGTTGTGTTATTCTGCGCCGACTCGTCCGACAATGTGTGGTATCTTGAGATACCCTCAAAGATGTCCTCTGCGAGTGCCTCAACTCTGTCTCTGTCGCTGCGGAGGACGTTCAGATGAAAGAGCCTGAACCGGAGCCCCGGGATCAGGTGGCGAACAGCCTGCAGTCTGTCTTCTCTCGCAGCCTGCAGTAGTCGTTCTGTGGACTTGGTGACATCATCAATCAGATGTCTTGTTAGGGCACCACGCCCCAGAAGGATGACGCTGTCTGTCACTCTCATCAAGTCGCTCACGATGTAGGGGTTGAGGCTGACCGCCCTCAGCCGAATCCCTATTCGCTCAATTGCATCTTGAAAGATCCTGTCTACCCACTCACTGGTGCCATCAAGCCTCTCAGCTGCGCCGTGGCTGCCGACCCGTCTGAGGAGAGCCGCGAGGCGCCTTGCAGTGATGACCGTCCACACGGTGTCTATCAGCTTACGGATCGTTGGCTCCTCACCAGATGTTGTTCGAGGCGGGCTGCCGACGGTCTCCTCGTCATACGATTCGACTGTTTCTCCGGACCCATATACGGTTGGAGTGGTTGTTTCCTCACCCCTCTGAGTTGAGAGTTGAGTCTCTGTGCCAGTTCTCTCGTCGTTTCCTGCAGGAGGCCGAGCAATTCTTCGCAGCTCACCGACGAGACGCTCGGACAGACTCTCCAGAGGGATGCCTGCTGAGTCGAAGACTCGGAGGTCAGGGAGATACATGTGGGTCTGGAGAATCGCCCATATGACTGGCATTCTGTTCACGAGGCCCTCCGACTTGCAACGAGCCACTTCGGCAAGGACTCTCCGTGTAACATCAGCCAGCACGGTGGACGCGCCCGTACGCGCCAGAGCGAGAATCAATCCCGCGAGTTCTGTTTCGGAGAGGTCACACAGACTCGACTCTGAGGCTGGCAATGCGTGCGACATGATCACGGCCTTTGCTTGAGTGATTGCGTCTTGGACACCGCTGTTGGGCAGTATCACGCCCACTGTATTGTCCATCAGGTCGAACCATCGCTCCACGGTGGCATGACGCATCTCAGGCGTCTTTGCATATTCGGGGGCATCTCTTGCTATGAGACTGAGAGGCTGGACGAAGAAGATGATCATTTCGCCTGCGGGACGCAAGTCCAGATCGTATCTCAGTACTGCTGTTGCCAAGCCTCTTGGTGTGCGTATCTCATTGTCTTCTCTCTCCGTCTGTGCCGTTATCTCGTCAATCAGTGATGAGCTATCGGCCCAAGCGAGGAACACAGTATCAGGAGATGCATCAGACTCAACGGCTACTGCGCCATTTGCAACTAGTCTTCTCAGTAGCGCGTCGTACTCTATCTCCACCAACGGCTCTATGCCATGAATAGAGAGAGGGCGCAACGCCGCGAAGAATGTGAAGCCTACATTGTCCAGTGACTTGTTCGACACATGTACCTCGTTGTACAATGCCGGTCTACCATCATCCTCGCCGTAGTATATGTGCCTGATGAACTCTACAGGACCGACCTGCTTCGACCAGACGAACACCTGGTCCTCAATGGACGGGCACTCCAGCACAGCCTCCTCGCATAGCGCCGGGAACAGCACCTCTCCATCCTCACCAAGGAGCCAGAAGTCAAGGCCACCGCATCCCTCAAGGCCCGTTGTCAGTCCGGCCGAGTCGGAGTGTCCGACGCCACGGCCTCCCGCTCCTCCAATCGGTACCCAATCCGCCTCTGTTCCGTTCACGAGGCACTCGATACCATCATCCGGCCGTATGCGCGTTGCCCATCTGGGTTTCATCCACGGCTGGGTTGTCGGCGAGAGGAGGAGACGCGCATTTAGTCTTCCTCTGATCTCCTCCACGTATCTTGTTGTACTCTCTCCTCTCGGGGGGAGTTCGATACGATGCGCCCGTGCCACGCTCTCAAGGCGTGCCACATAGTCCTCCGTGAACATATGGCGAAACCGTCCGATGGTAGATACATGGGAGGCAGTGTCCTCTGGATATTTATCTGTCGTGTGTGTCTAGCAATGCATTGGTGACACCGGAGGAAACGGAGAAGGTCCGCCACCTTCTGGTCCTGTCACCGCCACGCTCGATATGCACCCTCCGGACTGCTAAAAACTCTTAATAACATTCAGACGGTGGTGGCCTGCGAGAAGCTCTGTGAGAGGCACGGTGGTCATTCTCGCGCCCAATGAGGTCTGATGTATGGCTGAGTACCTGAGGAAGCCCTCACGACGGATAACAAATATGATTGCCAAGGAACTTAGGCTGATAGTCAAGGACCGCGTTGCCATCTTTCTCATCTTCTTGCTGCCCGCTGCCCTGATTGGAATGCTGTGGTACGTGTCGAACCAACAAGAGATGACTCTCGGCCCCCACGGTGGCGGATCCTCATCCTCGGAGGAGACCGTCACGACCAACGTCACGGAGGTCCAGACTGGTGTGGTTCTGGGCATCATCGACCGTGACACGACCCGTACGTATGATGGCCCCGATCTGTCAGAGAATTTCACTCAATATCTCAATATGACCGTCGACGAATTGATAGTGTACAATGACACGGACGAGGCTGTCCGAGATCTGTACAGGGGGCGTATCGACGGGTTTGTCGTCATACCGGACGGGTTTGAGGCTAACCTGACCGTCAATGAGCCCACTTACGTCGAAGTCCATGTCGATGCCACCGACCTCACGACCCAGAGCACAGTTCAGGGCATTGTCCAGTCCGCTGTCGTGTGGTTCAGAGCCTCCAAGTTCTGGATACGGTCGGAAGTCTTCCCCGATCTACGTATCGAGTTCGCTCCGGAGGGCGACTTTGTGGAGACTATATTTGGCGGCTTCATAGTCATCATATCCAGCTACCTTGGCATTGCAATGACCTCTGCACAATCCATTGTCGGTGACGCCCCTCTCCGACGAATGCTTCTCACCCCGACCAACCGCCTTGAGGTGATACTCGCAAAGGTCACAGCCTATGTCCTCATCGGCTTCTTTCAGTCACTGCTTCTCATCACGTTGTGGGTTGTAGCCTTCAATCTCAATCTCAGTACGGGCTTTGGAACACTCGTCATCATCATGAGTCTGTGTGCGCTCACAGGGTCGACGACGGGAATCCTGATCTCGTCAATCGCGTCCACGCGCCTTCAGGCCAATCAGATGTTTCTGTTTGTCATGTTTGGCACAATGATACTCTCGGGCTTCTTCATCGACGTTGGCATACTTGACGAATTCCTACCATTGAATCAGGGCCTGAAACTACTCATCGACACGGCCTTCAAGGGACTGTCTCTCCTAGAGGTGAGCACGCGAATCATCCGTCTGTTAGTATTCTCAGTACTTGCCACCTTGGCCGCTACGGTGATCTTCTCCAAGAAACCGACGCTGGGGTGAGCAACCAGAGGTGATCATATGGTCGTAAGAAGCGAACTGCCTGCATCCGAACTCCCCGAGCGCCCCTCCTTTGTCGAGGAGGCCTACTTCTCGGGCGCCCGCATAGGTGATGCAATCGACTGGATTCACGAGCGAAGGGATCGCGAGATACACTGCGAGATAGAGGGCACCCTCACCAGAACAGGGCAGCGCGTCAAGTTCCGGGGACGTGTGCTGAGAGCGAAGAAGGGCATGCTCTCACGTCAGATTGCTGTCCTTGTGGAGAGCGACCTTCGGCAACGTGCGACTGACGAGCTGGATAGGGTTCTCACTGTGGGCAGCAACACCACGACCTCTCAGGATGTCGCGGCCACGCAGATAACACTTCAGAACTATCTCAAACGCGACATGGCGGGTGACCTGTTCTTCAACGGGTCCGAGCTCCAGGATGCCGCTAAGGAGGTCAGCAAGTTCCTGAAGGCTCATCGTGTTGCATGCACCGTGTGGGGGCAGAGGCTGTCTGACAGAACACCTATGATGATAGAGGGAATGATAATCGGCGCGTCAGTCAGTCCGGCACCAGTGCTACCAGAGGGCGTGCTGGAGGTCCGCGTCGAGGCGGAGGAGACGGGCGAGTCCAAGATCTATATCGTCGCGCAGCCACAGTTTCTCTTTGGTCCGCGTTCCGACCCCAATCTCACGGTCATTGCGCGCAAGGTCTACATCCGTCCCTATGCGTGGGTGGAGGCCCCCGCCTACCGCAATGTCCTTGAGGCGCGTAACCTGACTGTGACAGTCAAGGGAGGAAAGAAGATAATCGAGAACGTGACATTCTCTATCAGGGAGGGCGAGATGCTGGCAATCATTGGTGAGTCAGGTGCGGGCAAGTCCACAACAGTGAAGGCTCTCATAGGCGATATCCCCAGTACTGGTGTGGCGCGAATAGCTGGTATCGACTCTAGGAACGCTCAGAAGGTGCGCTACTTCTTTGGCTACTGTCCTCAGGACCTCTCCTACATGTACGAGACGTTCACTCCGCTGGAGAACATAATTGCCTTCGGGAAGCAATACGACATCCCCGAGTACCAGCTGATTCGCGACGGCAAGACGCTGCTGCGCGACTTTGGAATAATTGAAAAGGCGAACAGCCCGACGAGGGAGCTCAGCGGTGGCCAGCAACGCCGTGTGTCAATTGCAATAGCGCTTGTCCATCGTCCCAAGGTTCTTCTGATGGACGAGCCAACCAGCGGGCTCGACCCTGACAATCGTAATGAGCTGTGGCAGTATCTCGACTATATCAACAAGGAATACGGGACATCCATGGTCGTCATCACACACTATCCTGCCGAGGCCGAGTTCTGCGACAAGGTAGCGGTCTTTATGAGAGGCAAGAGTCTCGTGGCCTTCGGCAGTCCTGCACGGCTCAAGGAGTCCCTTCCGAACCGCGGTTTCGCCGTGGGCATTGTCCTTGAAGAGGTCCACCCCAGGGCGCGCAAGGTACTGGAGAGTGTGGAGGGGGTGCGTTTCGTGCTACAACGCGGAGAGCTACTGAAGGTCTTCACGGAGGAGCCACTGGAAGAGGTCGCGGAACGGTGTCTGAGTGCGCTCGAGGAACATGAGATACCTGTCAAGATGGTCAAGACAAGGTCCATAGCGGATATGGTCGACTACTACATCGCCATAACACGTGGCTTGGTCACCGGGATAATAGAGAAGTGATTCCACAATGCGGTCACGACCCTCCTCCCATCTCACATCATCGGCATACACGTGTGCGGCCCTCATGCTCCTTGTCATGGTCGCCTTGAGTGGCACAGTTTCAGTTCCCGTCGTTGCAAGCGTGACGGGTTCGATGGCTCATTCGGACGTTCTGCCCCAGCGGCCTGTCGACAAGATTGACCCGCGTCTTCTGAATCTGTCAGACCCGTCTGAGCCAGTCAACGTTCTGGTGAAGTACCGGGACGAGATTGGGGCTGTCAAGGCCGCATCGGCCATTGAGACAATCTCCCGGATTGGTGAGCTCAGACAGGTGTATGATAGTCTGTCCATGGCCAGCGTGCGGATAGTCGCTGGCGACCTGCCGCGCTTGGCCCGTGAGCGTGTGGTCACGAAGATCTGGGCCGACGAGCCTGTGCATATTATGTCCCAATATCCCCCCGCGTGTTCGGCGCCATCATCGCAGGGCTCTGACAACTATGCTCCGCTGATAGACCAATTGGGAGCAAGACAGCTCTGGGAGCAGGGCTACAACGGCACCGGGGTTGTCGTCGCTGTTCTTGACACGGGAATCGACTTCACGCATCCAGATCTTGATGACTTTGATGATAATGAGAGCACGCTCGATTCAAAGGTCACGGCCTACGCATCTTTCGTCGAGGCTGACACCCTACCTGTGGACATCCTAGGTCATGGCACCTTTGTCGCGTCTGTCATCGGCGGCACAGGCAACAAGTCCGCGGGACTCTATGCTGGTGTCGCACCGGGCGTGTCGCTTCTCGCCGCAAAGGTCACGCTCGGCGGAATGCTCACGGTTCCCAGCTGGGTCGTATCTGGCATAGAGTGGGCGTGCAGTCGGGGCGCCGACATAATAGTCATACCGTTCAACACCTTCGGTGCGCCGGGAGATGCAATCTCCGAGGCGGTCCGATGGGCGGCAGAGAGAGGGGTCCTGGTGATTGCTGCAGCAGGAGATGATGGTCCTGACTATCTCACGATAATGTCACCCGGTGGATCCCGTGAGGCTCTCACCATTGGTGCCTACGACTCTCAGACGGGAACCATACCATCCTTCTCTGGCCGTGGTCCATCCTTCGAGATGATGGCCAAGCCCGATCTTGTGGCGCCCGGAGTGGGGATTGTCGGTGCAAAGGTGGGTGCTGGACTGTCACAGGCTGGGTTTGGCGGGTTTGACCTCAGCAGTGTGGGCGAGATCTCTACCATAGTGGGAGGCACTAGCGTCGGTGAGGCCATCGATGACTACTACGTGATTGCCGACACAACGGCCGCGGCAGCCGGTGTCGTGGCTGGTGCTGCTGCCATCCTGCTCCAGGCATTTGATCGGGCCACTCCAATAGTGGTTGGAAATGTTCTCCGGGACACGGCACATCACCTCCCCTATGGCGCCAATGATGCCGGAGCGGGGCTCGTCGACCTCCCAGCCGCGTTTTCCTATCTCAGCAAGATGCAGTCCCCAGTTGAGCCGCGCATTCGCACGACGGGGACCCCGCTGCTTGCGACGGGTATTGTGGTGGCCGATAGCGATGGTGCGACAACAACCGCGCTGCTGAGCAGTTATGGTACGATGGTGGCCGTGCTGAGAACCACCGACGACAACACGACATCAATCCATCTGATGATGGGCACGCTCTCGCTTCGATGGAACAACCTCGACCCAATCAGTCTGATGATGTTTGACGTGGAGAGAGAGATGCATCAGGTGTACACATCCTCTCCTCCCGATGGCTACAGCCGGTATGTTGGTGTCATCTCGTACGAGGACACAGTCTTTGTGATACTGGTCGTCGAGGCGTACAATCTCACTCTGACCACTACACAACCGCTCACAGGCTTCAAGATTACGCCAATTGTGCTCAATCTGGGTCAGGAGCCCATCACCAATGTGAGTCTGTTTCTCTCGTACTCTCTGGACCTGTTCCTCGACGGACGTGACGACCACGGCAAGTATGCTCTCAACAATCAAGAGGTGTTCGCCTACGGCCAGTCTGAGGACTATGAGAACTTCTATTTCGGGTTCAACTCGAGTCGCCCGTTCGGGGCCTTTGAGGTGGGCAACTCGTCGGACATAGGCGACCATGTGACCGCAGACAACCTGACAGGTTCGACGACCTTCGATGGCACTGTGGGACTTGCGGCCAGGTGGGACTTTGGAGAGATTGCCCCCACAGAGACGTCAAACGTCACAATCGTGCTGGGCTTTGGTGACAACAGGACCATGCTCGATGCCTCCATTGACATGTTATGGTCGCTCAAGCCGTCGCCTCAATTTCGCCAGCAGGGCGACCTGATGGTGGTGTCGGCTGACATACCGCGGGTCGTGTCGCCAGGGCAGACCTATCACTCGAGTGCTATTGTGATGAATGTCGGTGTTGATCCATCACCTGTTGTTGCCGCGATGATTGTGGGGAACGTCAACTCTTCGACCTCAGGGACGCTGTTCTCCAGCTTCTGGAGCGAGGATGAGCTGGCGCCCTTCCACGCAATCCGTCTCGATGCTGAATGGACACCTGAACATGCCGGGATATTCTCGGTGGCATGGGTGACGGCTCCAACGGTCGCCTCGGCAATCAGCCTGTTTGTCAGCCCAGCGACTACACTGCTCGCGAGTGGTGCCGGCCTTCTTGACGACTTCCTCGTCAGGGATGTCTTCGTCGGTACTCCTCTTCCATCCACCTCAGTGTTCCCACGGACTCTGCCGTGTGCCCCATTCGACCTGAGATTTCCGGGCGACTTCGGAATGTTCGGCTTCATGCTCACGACCACGGTGCCTCTCGGGAACCTCACCATCCAGAAGTACGGTAATGCGACGGAGTGGGGCAACTTCTCATTGACGCCTGCTGAGAGTGTTGATGGCTACTATAACTTCTCGCTCATTGCGTTTGTCCCTATCATTACGATGGACGGATATCACGAGTCGGACTTCGTGGTGTCGACGGAGGTCGGCTGGACCACCAACATATCATTGAGATGCGTTGTGGACTACCCCCGCAGCATGTACTTCCTCGACTCGGCTCACGGAACTGGTTTCGGCGCTCTTGGGTTTGGTGCCGAAGAGAGTAATACAACGAGTGCTGCTGGTCTTGGTGGCGGCGAGTCCGGTGGGGGGATTGGTTTTCCGCTGGCGGAGGTTGGATCGGAGACGACCGCACGTGTTGCAGCCGAGGACCGGTCGACAGACGAGATATCACTATCGTCGCTGTCGTCTGTTCAAGACCTCTTCGAGACCCTGCGATTCACGACCTTCTCGGGCCTCGCGGGACTCAAGCGTATGATGGGCGATGCGGGCATCGACTTGATGGAGCTACCCGGTATGGCCTTCTCAGAGGACCTCTCAATGTTTGTCTCGGGAATGGTCATTCTTCGCCCGCAGTGGGGCTTCAACTCGACGGAGATCGAAGCCATACGCGACTTCGGAAGGAATGGTGGACGCCTGATCATCGCAGGCGACACACCCGAACGCGCAAACCTCACCTCTCTGAACGAGGTACTGAGTCAGTTTGGGTACGTAATGAACGGGACACACGATGCGGAGAATACGACAGAGGTGGCGGCGGACTCTCTGCTCGGTCACGGGGTTGACTGTGTATGGCTCGGTGGCGGTACCTTCATCCAGAATAATCAGTCGTTTGGACAGGTCTTCCTCGGGGGTCGACCTGTCATACTCCTTGATGAGAGTCGTCCTGAGGTGGCACTCTTCGGTTCCTCTAGGCTGTTTCTCAATAGCCACCTCAACGAGTGTAACAACTCGATTCTATTTCGCAATCTGATTGAATATCTGCTCACTAACACACTCTCGTGCGAAACAACGCTTGCCGAGAATACGACATCATACCCTGTCGGCAGGAGTGTGTTCCTGAACCTGTTGGTTCGAGACTACTATGGGCGTCCTGCGAACGATCTGACCGTGGTCATCGTGTTCCAGCTACCAAACGGCAGTGACGCGTACTTCTATGCCGGCTTCGTGGAGAATGGTCTCTACTCGTCCCAGTTTGCCCCGAGCTACTGGCGCGATGAGGGACGGATAAACGGGATATTCCTCATCCTGCGAACGGAGGACTACGCGGGAACCTTTGCGAGTATCAGCTTCTCCTTCTATCGACCCCCCACCAATCCGCAGCCGACCAGCGGTGGCAGGGTACTCACCATGCCACAGATTGCGACAATCACGGGAGTAGGCGTCTTTGGTGCAGTCACGGTCGGCCTGGCGTGGAACCGGGCCCGAAGACGAAGACGGCTGAGAGTCCCCATAGTCGACGAAACACTCGCGCAGGACATTGACAACATGCTCAACCAGCTACTGGCCGCCTTCGTACAGATTGAGGAACTGATCCGGCAGCCTGGGATGGAACGTGTCGAGAAGGTGGAGACAATCCGTGGGATGATGGACCTCCTGCATAGAGCCCTTGAGGAGTTTGAGAGAATAAGTGGGAGGATTGGCGGTGTCTGAGGAGGCAGAGGGACCCCCGGTCCAGAGGGACATTGAGGTGCGGCACCTCAAGGTGAGGTTCGGCCGGTTCTACGCACTCAGAGGCGTGTCCTTCTATGCCAACAAGCGCGAGTTCCTCGGAATAATCGGTGCCTCGGGTGCTGGAAAGACAACCGTCCTGCGTGTCCTCACCGGCCAGGTCAAGCCCACCTCGGGGAAGGCGTACGTCAGTGGCTACGATGTGACGAAGCGCCGCGACCTGATCAGCCTGCTTGTGGGGTACGTGCCCCAGATTGAGCACCTGAGTCTGTACTTCGACTTCAGCGCGCTACAGAACGCACAGTTCTTCGGTCGATGCTTTGGGATGCGCCCGCCGGAGATTGAGGAGCGCGCCCGCAGCATCCTCACGATTCTCGGCTTCGACGAGGAGTTGATGACGAAAAAGGTCTCCCGCCTGTCCGGCGGCGAGAGGAAGAGGGTGTCAATCTGTCTGGGCCTGATACATAATCCTCCCGTTCTGCTTCTCGACGAGCCCACGACCGGTCTTGATGCTCATCTCCGACACGAGACGCTCAACTATCTAAAGGAGCTGAACTATGAGTTCGGCACCACCATGGTGATAATCAGTCACGACTTGGAGATCGTGGACTACTGCTCAAGGGTCGTCCTGCTTGAGAACGGGCTGGTCAGCCAGTTTGGAACGCCTCAGGACCTGATTGCAAGCCTGCCGGGTAAGGGTGAGAGCCTGAAGCTTGTTCTCTCTGCTCTCAACCCCACAATCGAGGAGCGAGTTCTCAGTATACCTGGTGTGAAGTACGCTGCGAACGCGGGTCGGAACACACTGAAGCTCTTCCTTGACGATCCAGCTGAGAATATGCTTCCGATAGTAAGACATCTGAACGAGATGAGAATCCCCTTTGAGGAGGTGTCACTTGTTGAGGCCGACTTCTTCGACTACTTTCAGGTGAAGCCGTGGAAGAAGTCCCAAGAAACAGGAGAGAGTGCCGTATGAGACCACAGTACTTGTTCATTACAGTCATAGCTGTCTGCGTCATTCTGACAATCGGGGCGCCGCAGAGCCGCCATCCCGTTGCGGCAGATATGCCGCTAGGAGTGGCCCCTGCAGTCCCATCCGCGCTAGCACCCTATCATGTCGCTCTCGTCTGGTCGAACAATACAGGCTCTCAGGTCGTGGATGTCGTCATCGACAACTTCGATGCTGATGTGTACCTTGAGACTGCAGTTGTAACACAGAATGGCTCGCTGTTCCTCTTCGACCAAGATGGATCGAGACTAGGTAGTCTCTCTCTCGGGGCGACGCCGTACGAGGTCATCGCTGTCGATGCTGATGGCGTGGGAACATCCGAGATTGGTGTGGCCACATCTGCTGGTGCACTTGTGGTCGATGGTTCCCTCACTGTGGTCACAAACATCACCCTTCCTGACGCAGCCCACACAATTGCGGCAGTGGCACTCGACGGTTCAACTCCTGATGAGCTGGTGATGGGTTGTGACGATGGCCATCTCTACGCGTATGGCGTCAACGCGTCTCAGCTGTGGAACTACACGTCAAATGCAGCGGTCCGTCTCTTGGTTGCGGGCGATGTCGATGGTGACTCCGAGGACGAGATGCTCATCGCCTCATCACTGCGTCTACTCTCACTCGTCGACGACACTGGCGCTGAGGTCTTCAATCAGACCTATCCCTACTCGATCAAATCACTGGCAATCGGTGATCTTGTGGGCACCGCGCAGCCGGAGCTGGTGACAGGCGACTCGGGAGGCAGAATTCGCGTACTGATGGCGAATGGTACACTCATCACCACACTGACCGAGGCCGACTCTGTCACCGTACTCGCTGTTGGCGAGCTTGTCACTGGGGCTGGGTCAAGAGTTGTGGCAGGTCTTGCCGATGGTGAGATGCGCGTGTACAATGGCAGCCTCTCACTTCTGTGGAATGTGACGGCAGTAAACAGTGTGCGCACCATCACACTTGCGGACATAGGCGGACAGACGAACAATCAGATACTGATGACGGAGGGCGATGTTGCTCACATCTACAACGCAACAGGATACTCTATCTACGAGCAGACCCTTGTTGGCCTCTCGGGTGCGGTCGCGGTCGGCGACCTCGATGGGGATGGTGCCAGCGAGTTTGCTCTGGGTCTCTCCTCGGGAGCTATTCAGGTCTACGGACGTGACTCAGACCGGGACCGTCTCGCTGATGCACGAGAGACGCTGATTGAGGGCACGGCATGGAACGACCGGGACACGGACGATGATGGCCTCTGGGACGGGGACGAGGTACTCGACTATGGTACTGACCCGTTGAGCCCAGACACGGACTCCGATGGCCTGACGGACTTTCAGGAGGTCATCACATACGGGACGGACCCAAACGATCCCGACAGTGATGGCGACAATCTGACGGACTATCAGGAGGTCTACCTTGGAACGGACCCGAACCGTCGTGACTCGGATGGCGACGGACTGACCGACTTCGAGGAGAACAACATCACAAGGACCGACCCACTTGTGACCGACAGTGACGATGACGGAATCAACGACGCTCAGGACGACAACGACGGTGATGGGCTGACAAACCTGCAGGAGGTACGGATCACTCACACAGACCCGAACGATGTGGACTCAGACGGTGATGGGACATCGGACTACTATGACGATGAGGATGGCGACAACCTCGCAAACTGGAAAGAGATCTCCGTGGGTTCCGACCCACTCGACCCCGACTCGGATGATGACGGTCTGCTCGATGGAGAGGAGGTAAAGACGTGGAAGACCTCCCCTCTTCAACAGGACACCGATGGCGATCAGCTCACGGACTTCGAGGAGGTGCGCATCGTCCACTCCGACCCCCTGTCCTCGGACGGCGATGACGACGGGCTGAGCGACTATGACGAGTACGTCACGTACGGCACGCTACCGCTCAATCCCGACACCGATAATGACTCCCTCCTTGACGGCGAGGAGGTCAACACCTATCATACCAATGCCACGAATCCCGACACAGATGGTGATGGAATCAGTGACGGGGACGAGGTCCTCGTCTGGAGGACCGATCCCAATACGAATGACACCGACCTCGACGGACTGTCTGACTTTGACGAGATAACAGTGTATCATACTAATGCTACACTTGTGGACACGGACGGTGACGGTCTTGACGACGGTGCGGAGATTCTCACGTGGCATACAAATGCCACCTCGGTCGATACTGATGGTGATGGCATTCTTGACAAGGACGAGGTGGACCGCTATCCCACATTCAATGCCACCAACGCTCACACATTCAATGCCACTGTGAACGACTACGACTGGGACTCGGACGGTGACAGGCTCACAAACGGGCAGGAGATATACCTCACACGGACCGACCCGCTAGAGGCTGACACCAATGCGGACGGGACGACAGACGACCTTGAGGACTCCGACTTGGACGGACTGACCAACTACGACGAACTCTTCATCACGCACACAGAACCGCGGACGCCTGACACCGATGGCGATCAGGTCAAGGATGGCGATGAGGTGAACGTCCTTGGCACCTCACCACTGGACACAGACACGGATGATGACTCGATCAGCGACTATGACGAGGACTTTGATGGCGACGGACTGTCGAACGGTGTCGAGCTCTACAAGACCAACACGGATCCGCTTGACACCTATACACACGGAGTGGGCCAGCCACGCGACGACCAGTATGACGGTGATGGTGACGGTCTTCCCAACTGGTTCGAGGTCGAACGGACAGGCACCGACCCTCTGTACAACGATACAGATGATGACGGTGTCCTTGATGGCTATGAGGACCTTGACAACGACAATATGACCAATCTCGAGGAGTTGGCGGCACACACTCTACCGCTTGACCCTGACACTGACAATGATGGTCTCTCTGACTGGGAGGAGACACAGCTGTCGCACACCGACCCGCTTGACCCTGACACCAACGACAATGGTATTTCAGACGCGCAGGACGACGAGGATGGCGACGGGCTCACGAACCTTCAGGAGATCCGCACGTATGGTACCAATGCCACATTGTGGGACACCGACGGTGATGGGTTGCGTGATGGACTTGAAGTCGACGTTGGACTGAATGCCACCAACGTTGACACCGATGGTGATGGTCTCTGGGACGGCTATAGGGACGCTAATCATAATGGCAGGTACGATAAGGGCGAGATTGGTGAGGATGTTGATGGGGATGGCGTCGTCGACCCTGGGGAGACCGACCCGCTCAACAGCGACACCGACAATGACGGTCTTGAGGATGGAAGGGAGGTCCTCATTGGTACCGACCCGCTCGACCCCGATGTCGACAATGACGGCCTGCTTGATGGCGAGGAAGTCGACACGTACGGCTCTTCCCCGCTGCTAAACGACACAGATGGCGATGGACTCGACGACTACACTGAGGTCAGGGTGACGGAGACCGACCCGACCGACCCGACCACTCACGCTGGCGTCTCTGACTACGACTACGACTCAGACGGTGATGGTCTGACGAATGGCGCAGAGATTGATCAGTACGGCACCTCGCCAGGCGATATGGATACTGATGACGACGGTCTGTCGGACTACGATGAGGTTGTTGTATACGACTCTGACCCGCTTGCAAACGACACCGACGGGGATGGTGTCGATGACTTCAAGGAGGTCCAGTACGGTTCTGACCTCAACAAGAGGGATACAGACGGCGACGGTCTGGATGACTATGTGGAGATCGAGCTCCTGGGGACCAATGCGACACTGTACAGTACCTACAACAACGGCACATCCGACTTCGACCTCGATCTTGATGGTGATGGTCTGAGGAACGGTGTTGAGATCTACGGCTATGGCTCCAATGCTACCAACCCGGATACAGATGGTGACGGTCTCAACGACTATGTTGAGGTGAAATTGGCCGGGACCTCTCCGACCGATCGAGACACAGACGATGACGGTCTCTCAGACTACGACGAGTACACAGTGTACGGGACATCCCCTGTGAGGGTGGACACAGACTCAGACGGTCTAGACGACCGCTACGAGATCTCCATATCTCTGACTTCGCCACTGAAATGGGACACCGATGGTGACCAGTTGAGCGACTACGACGAACTGAACACATACGGTAGTGATCCGAACTCTGCTGACACCGACGGTGACGGCATCAATGACAAGAAGGAGATTGATCTTGGCACTAATGTCAACTCCAATGATACCGACGGAGATGGTCTGAGCGACTGGGAGGAATGGAAGGTCTACGGTACCGACCCGACAGAGGCCGATGAGGACAACGACGGCCTGAACGACAAGGAGGAGATAGAGTACGGCACAGATCCACAGAACCCGGACTCGGACTTTGATTCTCTCACCGACGGGGAGGAGGTCAACACGTACGGCACCTCCCCGACTGATGCGGACACCGATGATGACAAGATAGCCGACAATGACGAGATCTGGAACAGTCATACCTCCCCCACCTCGGCCGATACCGACGGTGATGGGATCAGGGACGACCTCGATGACGAGGATGCCGACGGGATCAACAACTTCCTCGAGATCTACCTCTACGAGACCAACTGCACTCTCTTCGACACTGACGGTGACGGTCTTGGTGACGGTTACGAGATCTTCACCAGCAAGACTGACCCACGCTCTGCAGACACCGACGGAGATGGTCTCGGGGACTGGGAGGAGCTGTTCAGATACTTCAGCAATCCAAACAGCCTCGACACTGATGGCGATGGCCTGAGCGATGGTGATGAGGCGCTCACATATCACACGCTTTTGAACAACACGGACACAGACGGTGATAGTCTGAGTGACTATGACGAGATCAAAGTCTTTGAGACTGATGCTCTACAGTGGGACACTGATGGCGATGGTCTCTCTGATGGCGACGAGCTGAACAAGTTCAACACCGACCCGCTGGATGCTGACACCGACAATGACCTGCTCACAGACTATCAGGAGATTGCCCTCGGCACGGACGCGAGGGACAGTGACACAGATGACGACGGGCTGACAGACTATCAGGAGAATAACCAGACGCTCACGGATCCGTTGCGGTACAGCACGCAGGACAATGGCATCTCCGATGCGGACTGGGATATGGACAATGACACGCTGACCAATCTGCAGGAGATCAGCCTGACAAAGACCAATCCACGGCTGAATGACACGGACGGTGATGGTATCATCGACGGTGCTGACGATGAGGACCGAGACCTTCTGACAAACTATCAGGAGTGTGTCCTGACCAAGACCGATCCACGCGACAAGGACACAGATGACGACGGTGTATCAGACTACAATGATGATGAGGACGGAGACGGGCTCAGCAACGGCGCAGAAGTATGGGACTATCTCTCTGATCCCCTCAAGACCGACACTGATGGGGACGGACTCAATGACTATGATGAGGTGATGACCTATCTGACGCAGGTCCGTAATCCTGATACTGATAATGACCTGCTCCCGGATGGCGACGAGGTCCACGAGTACGGCACGTCGCCGCTCTTGAACGACACAGACTCCGACTCGCTGTCCGACTACGAGGAGGTCTTTCTCACGGACACAGACCCGACGAGGAACATGACCCACAGTGGCATACTCGACTCAGAGTGGGACTCTGATTACGATGGACTGAGCAACTACGTCGAGCTGCGGGTCTACAACACAACACCTCTCGACCCCGATACCGATAACGATGATCTGCTCGATGGTGAGGAGGTCCAGCTGGGAACAGACCCGCTGAACAGTGATACCGACAACGACTCCCTGCTTGATGGTCTGGAGGTTCGACAATACGGCACCTCACCGCTTCTGAACGACACAGATGGTGACGGACTGTCTGACTGGCGCGAGGTGACGGTATTTCATACCAATGCAACGGCCGTCGACACTGATGGCGATTGGCTCTCAGACTATGATGAGGTCTACGTGTACAATACCGATCCCAATGATCCCGATGATGACGGCGACGGTGTCACAGACTATGACGAGGTCATCACCCATGGCACCGCACCTGACAAGAGCGATACGGATGATGACAGACTGACCGACTACTTCGAGATCATGGTCTCACTGACTTCGCCGACGAACAACGACACTGATGGTGACGGGCTCAGTGATGGTGATGAATACCTCACGTATCATACAAATCCCAATTCCCCTGACACGGACGGCGACGGTCTCAACGACCTCTATGAAGTACAGGTGGGACTCAATCCTCTGTCGGCGGACACTGATGGCGACTCTCTACCCGACAACATCGACTTTGACCCCCGCACCCACGTTGGTTACTATATCGCGGCGATCGCGAGCGGGTTCGTAGTTCTCGGTTCCGTCCTAGTCTATGCCCGGCGGAGGCGTGCTGTCGAGGAGTATGTCACGGAGGCCGAGCCGGCCAGTCCGGGACTGCTACCGGGTATGGAGGTCGCAGTGGAGTACAAGATCCGTGGTGGCAAGGTCGTCTTTGGGGTGGCAGTCCGCAACGGCTCGGAGATCACAATGCAGAACGTCCATATTGTGCTCGGCATTCCTGATCTCACCGACGCCATCAAGAGCCAGCTGGTCGGGACAATCGAACCGGGCAGTTTCTCTGTGGCTGAGATCGAGTTCGAACTCGAGCCTGGTGCAAAGGGCGAGCTTGTTGGAATGGTGGAGTATGATACGGAGGACGGCGAGCATCACGTGATCAACCTTCGTCCAGTGGAGATAATCGCGTAGGTCCTCCTGAGCCTCTCTCCCTGCTGCGTCCTAGGTGCGAAACCTCTCTGAGCGACATGTTGCTTGGGCTCTCCACAGATTGCCTCTTCTTTGGCAAGAAATATAAACCGTGGACAACCCCTCAAGATTGGGGGCTGCCAGAGGTGGGTACAGCAGATATCCTCGTCGCTGTCAGAGAGATTCTAGAGGAGATTGGCATAGTCGACGACATCAGCCCGGATGACGTACGGCCCGTGTCAATCCCCACGCTAGAGCGAAAGCGTCTGGCAGAGCTGGAGCAGGAGCTCGACCGGGCAATGGAGTCCATCAGGGAGGACTCCGAGACTCCAAGGCTACTGTACCACCTTGCCAACCTTCATCTCAAAGAGGGTGATTTCGGGCGCGCTGTAGTTCTATACGAACGGGTGCTCTCGTATGACAGCTCCCTTGTAAAGGTGTGGATCCACATGGGTCTCGCGTATCTCTTGGGCGGCTCACCAAAGGACGCCATCAGCTGCCTTGGCAGCGCACTGTCCTTTGACGAGAACAATGTTCAGGCCCACGTGTATCTCGCGCTTGCATACTTGGAAATGGGCGATATCGAGAAGTGCAGAGAGTACGCCTCTAGGGCGCTGCGACTGGACCCGCAGTCGTCGCTCGCACAGTTTGCCATGGCCGAGATGATGCGGAAGCTGGGCAACACCTCCGGTGCCATAGTCTGGCTGAAGCGGGCGCTTGAGAGCGACCCGAAGTGCGTTCGTGCCGCTCTCGCTCTGGGGGATGTCTATCTCGATCTGGGGCATCTCGATGATGCGCTCTCAGTGCTGACTGGAATTCTCAGATACCATCCCGAGAACCCGTATGTGTACGCTCTCCTCGGCCGAGTCTATGAGCAGAGGGGCAATCTGGACCGTGCGGTCCAGTGCTACGAGCAGGCCCTGTCACACAAGTCTGATGACGCCCAACTGTGGATAGAGAAGGGCGACCTCCATCGTCATACCGGTGCTGCCCAGCTTGCGGCTGAGGCCTATCAGCGCGCCATTCACGCTGATCCCGAGAATGTGGAGGCTTGGACAAAGGCAGCCCAGGCACATGTCATGCTTGAGGACCTTGACGGGGCTCTCCAGTACTACAACACTGCAGTCGCTCTCGATCCGGACAATGCTGAATGCGTCCATCTTCGGGGACTGCTGCTTCTGTCTCTGGGTCGTGCGGAGGAGGCACTCTCCGACTTTGACACCGCATTCTCACGGGACCCGTCCAATCCCGACCACCTCTACTGTCGCGCGAAGGCACTGCAGCAGCTTGGCGAGCTGGAACAGGCACGACGGACGCTGCAGGTGGCTGAGGTTCTGTACAGAGAGGCGGGCAACATGGTCCGCGCTGCAGAGTGCGCTACTCTTGCTCAGAAGCTCAGCTGAGGTCAAGTTCTGGCAACTGAGGCAGGTCCTTCAGGCTCTGGACGGTCTCGCTGTTCATCGTCTCGAATAGGTACCAGTGTAGGGTGACGTGACTACCGGGGGCCAGCTCCACAAACCCCATCAGCATCAGGACATCACCGACATCTCTTGAGATGTGATACACATCGATGCCGGACCGATTCTTCATAGGTGTCACCGCGCATAGCGACCTTCCCGACTTCGGGTTGCGAAAGACAATCCAGCCTGCCTTGGGGGTGACACTGAAGCTCTTGTCCTCACTGGTCGGATGGAAGGTCGTGGGCTCACCCGCACGCACCATCAGAACCTCCTGTTCCGGGTCGCCCTCGACACGGACGATACCGGCGAGTCCCACATTGACCCTCTTCCACTCAGGAGTGGTGTTCTTTGCCCTGATCCTCACGGCGAGGAGGGGGGTCCCCCTCAGATGCAGATACTCTGCCATGAGTTCGAGGCCTCGAGCCCCAGGTGTGTGCTGCAACCGGCTCGTCAGGACGAATCCCGCCAGCGTGCCACACTCGACACGCCGGATGTCCCATCTCTCTCTGTCAAATCCTGGTTCCCAGTCCCAGAAGCCGATTGCCTGTGCGACAGGCCGAAGACCGGAGTATCTGCGATCGGTCCAGATATAGGGCCGGACCTCTGGGAATGTGTCGTAGAAATGACCTACTCCGTCGGGAGTCTCGTATCTCACGAGCGAGCCAACCTGTTCCGGACAGACGGAGAGACCATATCCTGCGGCCGTGCTGGTGTACAGCGTCGCCTTCTCGTACTCGGTCTTCTTCTCCGTCAATGGGACTGATGAGTCACATATGACCGCCGTGAGAGGAATCTTCACAATTCGATCGCTGAGATGGAGGTGAATCTCTCCTCCTGTCCTGAGCCAATCTCTGTCGTGGTCGTCGGTCACCTTGAGAGTGAGTCTTGCCCGGTGCGGCTCTTCGATGCTCAACGACTCTATCTCGAAGTCGTACTCCCGTGAGCCGTTGATCAAGACTCCCTCAGGTGCGACAAGTTTCCCTGTGCCAGTCACTGGTATCCGGTGGACAACTTGGATGACCATCTCAAGCGTGTTGGGCCCGGCGGCGTCCAGCAGAATTACAGGAGGCCTCCCACCTAGGGGTCGAGCTCTCTGCCGCCCCTCTCTGTGTTTCCCACTGAATGACTCGTCCTCCGGGACCGGGACGAACTCCATCTCCAAGTCATCTCGCACCTGCTGAACATCGACCATCGGCCCACCTGTCGCATTCAGGGTCGCCCAGACGGACCTGACAACTCGCCAGTCGCCATTCCCAATCACGAAGCGCAGGAAAACTCGTTCAAGGCTCTCTCCAGGACCGAGATCCGGATAGCGGTACTCGATGTCTGGAAGTATTCTGCCACGTCGAGGCTGTACCTTGACAGCTTCCTTCCTCTGCCATATGGTGCCTATGACCGTGCCGGAGTCTGGGTCCACACAGGCGCTCCACTCCTCGTGATACTCGTCAGGCTGTTCTGGGAGGTACCTGCCGCCGCTCCACTCTATTGATGCAAGCCTGTAGATTGACCCCCTGAGAGGAACGTACATAATGGGCCGGCGTGACTCCAGCCAGCCCATTGCCTTCATCCCAAGGTCCACAATACGGGACTTACCCTCATTTGCAAGTCCGGCTATCACTTCAAGCTGCCCATCGCCCGCATGCGCTCTGAACCTCACGGTCAGCACAAGTCCCGGACGTTCTCGGGACTTTGCTGTGTATACCACTTCGGCGTTGTTGCCGTGGTTGGCAACGGCACAGTCGAACTCTCTGTTTGTCCACTCGCCACCTTCAGCAGGGAATGGATAGCCGGGCAATAAGGAGTACCAGCACTCAAGTAGCTCCCCGCTCGGCTTGAACACTATGCACCGCATGGCTGGTTCGTGTCCCTCGGCGAACACAATGCGATACGTCTCGGTCTCCAAGACAGTGGTCTTGTTGAGATGATGATATGCCACAGCTCCCGCTGTTCCAAGGACGGCTATGGACAGTGGCACCTCCTTTACTGCGACTATCTCGCCCCCTGACTCGACCTCGATGACGGCTGTCAAGACAACAGCCGAGTTGGCATCTTCAGGGGTGGTGCTGACATTGATATCCAGTGCCGAGATCCCTCTCTCGGGAATCTCAAAGACACCCATCTCTGGGCTGACCCTAGCAGACTCCCGGCTGTCCCGCTCTCTCAAGAGGACTCGTCCTCTGATGTCGTCCGGAGTGTTGTTCCTGAGAACCATCGCGACGTGCACAGTCTGGCCCGGCGCAGCGGTCACATGGGGTGGGGCATACGAGACGGACAGAGCATCCTGAGGCACGACACCCGCATACAGATCTACAGGGTGCTGGCCAAGTGTGATGCTCCAGTGCGCCTGTGTCTTGACTCTGTAGTACGGCTTGTCAGTGTCATAGTGTGTCGCATTTCTCTCTACACGGTATCTCGTCGGTAGAACCGTTTCCTCTCCGGCTGCAATCTCTCCCGCATCTGGAGTGACGGGGTCCACCTTGAGATGACCCTCGGCATCGACCTCAATCGAATAGTTGAGCTTTCGACCCGTACCATTGAACAGTCTGATTCTCACAGGTACGTGACCCAGCCCTATGAACCCGATCTGCTCCTCAGGGGCAATCTCTGCAGCAATGGTGTCACCATTCATCGTTAGTTCAAAGGCACTGACGCCCTTTGCATACCTGTCCACAATGACTTCAAGTCTATCACCGTTCTCGCCCTCGAACCTGTACACGTAGACACCGCGTCCGTCACGGACGGTGTCATCAGGTGATTGGGTGATGTCGGGTTGCAGAGCGTCGTACCAGTAGTACTTCTCAAAGAAGTCTCTGAACAATGGGCAGTTCAGGATGCCCGGTATGTACGACTCCATCACAACTCGCGTCGAGGGCACCCACTTGAAGCCGACTCTCTTGTACAGGGGAACGGCCTTGAGATTGCCTGCCCACGTGTGGAGATAGACGCGTTGCTTCCCCAGTCGCGTTGCTGTTTCAAGGGCCTCAAGCAGGAGTGCCTTTCCAAAGCCTCTTCCCTGATAATCAGGGCGAACACCCAGAAGCTGGACGTACGCAGCCATAGGCTCATTCTCGGCAGGAGTGAGATTGCAGAAGCCGACGATCTTGTCATCAGCAGAGGCCACCATCGTCCTGAGATCGTCACTCTTTGACCTGTGGTCTAGAATCATGTCCGCGGTATATGGAGTACCACCTGTGAATCCACCAGGCCAGCTGTCAGAGTCATCAAAGGAGTTGAAGCAGTCGGCGAGCAATGCGGCATCTTCCTTGTTCATCCGAAAGTCGCGTACTCGGCCTCTAGAGTGTCCACCAAGCAACCAGACATCCTCCAGAAAATGACAGGCCCCCGCATCAGCATGTCCTTAAGAAACTTTGGCCCTGCACGTGACTTGGCCGAGGGGATGAAATGCTCTAGTGCCTAGCTCATAGTCCTCGGAGCGGACTGTGTCTCTCTCGTTGCCCCTCGCAGATCAAGGACAACACAGTTTCGAACACGTCGGGCGGTGATGAGGTGGGGTTGGGGCCACCAAGACGAGAGCATACGTCTCGGAGACCCCGTGTTGTTCTCGGCGTGCAGAAGAGCATCAACCGAGGAGTGCTGTGACGTGCCCGGTCTGGAGCGTGACCACTATCTTCAGCTTTGTTGCAGCCTCATCGTAGTCCGGGGTGATGTAGAAGCCACCGCTCCTTGTCCACCTCGACCCCTCAAGGGTGATGTCTTCATCATCCACTGACCCAAGATACCAACCCCCAACACCAGCTGGCAGCCGGACTGTCAGGTTGACATTGCCAGTCGTGATGCGGATGCTGACGTCAACGCGGTCTTGCAGAGGTGCATCATCGGAGATTGTGAGGTCCACATTCCCCGTCGTCATAGTCACGAAGACCTCGGTGACATTTGCAGACTTGCCAATGTCGATTGCCACGTCTCCCGTGTCGACTTCAGCACCGATCACGTACCTAGACGAGTTTCCCAGTACCAGGTTGACGGTTGCCACCGTGTAGTTGAGGATGTACACCCCATTATCGGACTGAATCGTGGGTACGCCCTGGGTCTGAAGTGTGGCGTTGGGCACTTCGACCTCGAAGAGATAGACGAGGTCAGGTGAGTCGGTGAAGGTCACATTCACCGTGCCGACATCCAACTGCACTATCACCACAGCGCTGGACGGTGGGTTGTCCTCCTGTAGCATAAACTGGAATGTGGTCGTGGGGCTATTGCCCCAACCAAAGCCCATCCATCCCCCTGTGTATGCAAGCCAGCCGGAGAGGGCCGCTCCGCCGACCACCACAGCCAAGATACACACTATCATCGCTTTGTTTCTCTTGTATTCACTCACTCTCTCTCACTCCTCTTGTATCGTTTCAGAAAACTGTGCCATTTCTCTCTCAGATTTCTGTACGTTTCGTCCTGTTCGAGGACAAAACGTCTATAGATCCTTGATGCGTCACGCCTCACTGGTTCGGGAAGAGAACGATAGGCGGACTCATCGACGACAGAGATTCCCGCACTGAGGCGGTTCTCTCTCTCTATGTAGGCCCCCAGAAGATTGGCAGCCTCATCGACCGAGGCCTCGTCGATGTCGACTCCATAGACGGAGAGCGCTCTGATTATCGACCTCAGTCGTCCCTCAGCGAACCGGGCCACACCGTCATCGCTGTCCTTGAGCTCACCGAGACCAAGGCGGTACTCGCGTGCTGTTGCCCTGTAGTATCGCTGCACAATTCCGGTGACTGTCTGTTCGGTCCGTTCCTCCACCACCAGTCCCGCCTTCTTCAGCTTCTCGATATGATGGAGGATGGTGCCCGGGTTCTTTCCCAGGGCATCTGCAAGCTGCTTGACAGTCATCGCGCCATTGACGAGATACTTGAACAGTATCTTGGAGCGCGTCGGCTCCATCAGTACCTTGATTGTTGCAGGGTCACTGATGATTGCCAAGTCGCGCATTGGCGGGACGTTGCGTTTTCTCGGTGTCACCTCACCCATCCCCCACAAGATCGATATCGGGCTCCTCTGCCTCTGCACCGCTCTCATCCTCACCGCTCTCTCCCGTGAGTATGAGGTAGACCCGGCTGAGTGAGATGGTAGCGGCGGGGAGGACAACGAAGATGCTGAAAAGCATAGCAATCACGTTGTAGGCACCAAGGACCGGGTCCAACATCGGCGGGCCAGGATGATGCCCCTGAAACAGCATCATAGGCAGCATCAGTAGCGCCGTGATCACCACGTACGCGTACCACGTCGAGAAGACCCGGTCAAAGTACGTCCTGCTGAGTTGCAGAGAGAGACCGAGAGCCTCCAGTGGCGAGTGGCCGTCGATGATGGCCGGGAACATCATACTGAGCATCCCCGAGACAACAAGGAACCACACAGCAGAGAAGACCGCGAGAATGACCAGTGGACCGTCGGTGACGACTCCAGCGGTAGGAGCACCAAGGAGATACATCACAGCAATGGGCGGTCCGACGATCATGAGGAAGTAGATTGCCCCACCGATGCTGAGCGGGACGAACTTCCTCCTATACCAAGTCAGGACACCACCGGCATTCGTGCCGTTGGTCTCAATCACCTCGCGTCCCATTCCAAAGATCGCACCACTTGCCACAAAGGCCGGGAGAAGTATCGGTAGAACGAACAGCAGGACCGTGCCAACGACAACATAGCTTGGGATGCTCCCAACTGACTGGAAGAACTGCATCAGTCCTACCATCAACGTGTGAATGTCGCCCGCGAGGCCTATGACCACCGCCACAATCACTACGACAATCAGCGATATCAGCAGTCCGGCCACGATGAGGACTCCGAGGATTCCGAGCACGAAGGAGATGATGTTGCGAAGTGCAAACCTCACTCCTACCCCAACGTCCTTGAGGAGTACCCGGAATCCTGCGTTCTTGTTACTCACCCCACTCCCTCCGTGACTGTCTATACCACCGGGATCTCACCCGCTGGAGGCTCGACGACTGTCCCTCCCTCAACGTCCTCGACGTAGATCTTTGTCAGGACAATGAGTATTGCCGGGAATCCCAGCAGTATCCAGAAGAGCCACACTGCTATGGCCCACAATGCAACACCCGCGGCCACAGGCACAAAGGCCATCATATGAGCCCCACTGCTCCACATCGGAGCGGTACCCCACCACGATGTTGCGACCAAGCGGAAGGGCAGGAACGTCACGATGTAGATTAGAATCACTGCTGCCCAGAGCCCGAAGACACGCTCAGTGTGCCTTCGTGCCGTGCTCAGGGAGGTCTCAACTGCCTCTCTGACTGAGAGACCTGCGACAACGCCTGGCATTGTCATTGACATCAGTCCGAGGGTCAGAAATGTCCAGAGGTACGAGAACACTGTGAGCACTGCAGACATTGATGGCGATATGGAGCCGTAGTAGAGGAAGACTCCAGCCCAGACAATCAGCTGTGGCAGCACAATCACGAGAGCAAGGGCAAAGCCTGCACCCAAGAGTGGTACGAACCTGTGACGTAGCCATCCGAGCGAGCTCTCAGCACGTGTTGTCCCCTCAGTGACGGCCTCACGTGTCATCCCAAAGAGCGCACCAACAAGTGTGAAGCACAATGTTGCAAGCAGAAGTGTCACGGTTATTCCCAGTACGGTGAACTGCGGTAGGTTCTCCCAGAACCACATAGGCATTGCCTCATCCCAGTGCGCGCCATACTCGCCCCAGTGCATCATGGGACCTATCCACAAGCCCCAGGTGGCCAGAGCCACAGGAATGACCACTGCGGCTATCATTAGTCCCCCGATTATGACCAGTGCAAGGAACGCCAAGAAGTAGCTGACCACGTTGTTCTTGGCGACCTTGAGGCCATACCGAAGGTCGTTCACGAGATTGTTGAAATCGGTCATCACTATCACCAAAGACGTCAAACGTTTGATATTTGACAAACGTTCTATCGTTTGTCGCAATTTAAACATTGTGGCATGGTATTGCACCCTCCCATCAACCGCGATTGAGATGAATAGGATGTGGCCTCCGAGGTCCACGCCGTGTGAGATAAAAAGTCAGGCCTCTCTGACATCGTGAGACACCTTGAGAATCCCTCCACTTCACGACCTTCACATCCACACGGACTTCTCAGATGGCTCCTCCGAGATTGAGGACGTAGTGCAACGTGCGAACGAGCTGCGTCTTGGTGCAATAGCCATCGCGGACCACTTCTGGCCCTCGATTGGCGGTCGTCCTGGTGGATGGAAGATAATTCAACGTCGCAGGGAACGTATTGTGGAGCTCCGGGAGGAGTATCCACGTCTACTGATTCTTGATGGGGTGGAGGTGGACATCCAGTCCGACGGCACACTGGCGCCAGTGGCAGGCGGTCTCGATCAGTTTGACCTGGTGATAGCATCCGTCCACTTTCGGTGCGATTCGAGACAATGGGCCGCGACAATCAGGCGACTTGTGGAGCGCGACAGGTTTCACGTCCTCGGTCACTGGGACGGCTACCTCGGCTCGTATCGCCGTGAGGATGGGGAGATAGTCGCGTCAACGCTGGCAGAGACCAGTATTGCCATAGAGTTGAACACGAGGTACGGCATAGACCATCCAGAGTTTCTCGAACTGGCTCGTGATGCGGGCTGTGTGTTTGCTCTTGGCAGCGACTCTCACGTGGTTGACACAGTTGGTGATATTGCCGAAGCAAGGTCCATAGCGAGGACCATGGGACTGCCATTGCTTGAGGAGCTGAGCTAGGTGTCCAGTAGTCAACTCCGGCGTTTCATCAGAAGGACTATTCCGGCGACTCCCGCCATTGTGGCGAGAGATCCTGCCATTATGGCCCATTGGTCGAGTGAGGGTGCTGGCGGGACGACTACGACCATGACGGTATGGTGTGAGGAGTTTCCCTCCCAGTCCTCGACCAGAATGGTGATGTTGACCTCTCCCAGTCCGTGCCGCACTACCCGATATCGTACCGTATCGTTCACCAAGACTGCTGGTGCAAAAATAGCGCCATTGACAATCACTCTGTATCGTTTCGGGAAGTGATCGTGCACGGTCCACGTGACGATAATCTTCGCCAGTCCAGAATCATTGGCCTCGATGATGATCTCTCTCTGACCGCTCACCTCAGGGGGTGTGTCATCTACGAGTTGTCTGGGAGCGCGGTCAGACGAACTCGCGGGACCCGGAATGTCATACTCGTTTCCTGGCGTCCAGTCGTGCCACCGGTTTCCCGTGCCCTTTCCGTCATCCCACAGGTTGTACGTCCCGGAGTCGTAGGCGTTCGTTTCGCTGTCCCCGGCCTCGCTGTAGCCGTTCCATCCGATGCTGTTATCGTAGATCTGATTGTGATGGGCGTTGTACAGGGCTACGCCATATCGTGAGTTACCGAATAGCCAATCTCCCACGACACTGCTCTCATTGCAGTTGTCAAGAACGATGCCCTGCGTGTTGTGATGTATCTGATTCTTCCTGATGGTCGACCTGAGAGACGAGATCGCCCATACCCCGGTCCCGCACACCGCTATCCTGTTGGAATCCACAGTCACATCTGTCGAGTTCGTAATCTGAATTCCAGCAGTACCAAGCTGAATCGTGTTGTTGCTGATGACCCCGCCTGTGACGTTGCACAACTCGATGACAGCGGTCCGTCCGCCGATGAGAGTACAATCCCTAATGATGAAGTGGGCGCGTGTGTTCATGACTGTGATGCAGAAATCATGCCCATTGATTGTCAGTCCCGCGATGACGTAGGGATTCTCCTCAGTCCCCGAACCGGGCCACTGGGCAAGACCACTATCGTCTAGGATGAGAATCTGCGAGTCGGCGGCTGTCGACGGATGTGATGATAAGACTGAGCCACCTTGTACACGTGGCACGAGGAGTGACATCGTCATAAGAATAGCAATGGCGACCGCAACGGTTGGTTGAAGATGATTGTGAATCAAGATACTCGCCTACACCTTGGTCTATGTCGTCCTATGGGAGATGGCCCGCTTCGAGGTCGCATGGACCGTGGCATTGCGTGCCTTCGGAACAGACGATATAAGTTGAGACACAAAAGTCTTGGCGATGGCGATGTTGACCCGGTATTCAGCACGTGTCGTGCGTGTCCGTGTGGGTTCTGACCTCCAGACCGCTATCAAGAAGGGCATCACTGCCCTAGACCACGAAGCGGCCTCCCTTGTCCCGGGCAAGACGTTCACCATCAAACCAAATCTCAACAGTGCTGACCCGTATCCGGCGTCAAGTGATCCTGCCTTCGTCCGTGCCCTGGGTGAAGTCCTACTTGATATGGGTGCGGCCAATCTCAGGCTTGTAGAGTGTTCGATGCTCGGCGTGAGGACAAGGGATGTTGCTACGAAGACCGGTATGATGTCTGTAGCCGAGGAGCTGGGTACGGAGATTGAGTTTCTTGATGAGGGCGAGTGGATAGAGCAGACGGTTCCTGGCGGAAGGTATCTTCGGCGTGTGCGGGTCGGAGACGCTCTGCTGAGGGCTGAGAACATAGTTCTTGCGCCGTGCCTCAAGACCCACAAGTACGCGCGTTTCACCGGGGCTATGAAGCTCTTTGTAGCCTCTATGCGCAAGCGGGACAGAATACTTCTTCATGCACGTCACCTTGAGGAGAAGATTCCCGAACTTGCCTCGCTCTTCCATCCTGTACTGATAGTGATGGACGCCCGCAAGGTCTTCGTCACTGGTGGTCCCTTCTCGGGAAGAGTCGAGTCGCCTGGACTGGTCATAGTCGGGACCGACATGGTTGCTGTGGACGTGGTCGGTGTCAGAGTGCTGCAGCGGTATGAGGCAAAGAATCGGTTGGACGTGGATGCCTGGGAACTGCCGCAGATTAGGAGGGCCGTCGAGCTTGGTATGGGCGTTGTATCCGATGATCAGATAGAGCTCCTTGACATCGAGGCCTAGAATCAGACCTCTCTGCCGTCGTCATCCGTTGCCGGGACCATTGCCGGCCCGTCTATGACCACCGCATTGGTGCCATTCAGCATGAGGAAGCGACGCAGGTACTGTTCGTTGGACAGTTGCAGGAGTACGATGCCCTTCCCTCTGTCAATCTTCAGCACGACGATCGCGCGCTCAAGAGCCCTCGGCAACGCAGAATACGCAACGAGGCCAGCCATCGACAATATCATGCCTGCAAGCAGTACGGCCGGAATCAGCACAGGACCGCCATAGCGAAGTGCCCGAATGGTTGCAAGGCTGAAGAACAGGATGGGATACATCAGAATGAAGAATGCGACGGCCGCGACAAGCTTTGTTGTGGTCGTCCTCACACTGTGAGCGTGCATCTCACATACAGGGATGAGGAATGCCACCATCCTATGAGGCTGGACTGTGGGTACGTGAGGACTGAATCCAGGTTGCCAGCTGGGATGGACGTTTGTGCTCTCAGAGGGCGCATCTGTCTCGGCAACCGTGAGTACTACTAGATCTTCAGGCTCCCC
Source organism: Candidatus Thorarchaeota archaeon (assembly GCA_029855935.1). Lineage (GTDB taxonomy): Archaea > Asgardarchaeota > Thorarchaeia > Thorarchaeales > Thorarchaeaceae > B65-G9. Next base: position 72,928 of record JAGSHN010000016.1, read on the forward strand.
TAGACAGACAGGACAGGCCTCGGGCCATTTCAACTCAGAGAGTTTGCATCTCACTGTAGGGGCATTCTGTCGGCGCCACCTCATGCAGAGATCTCCTCAGCCGCCTACGAGGAGTTCTTCTTCTCGTCCTCAGGCGGCATTATCACAATCTGGATGCTGGTGTGAGGTTTTCCCTCGCTGTCAGCGGCGTCGAAGGTGTCGAAGGCCATCTGGTAGATGAATCGTTTCTCCCGCTTCTTGATCTCGTGTGCGACGCGGACGGAGAGACCAACACCTTTGAAGCCGTAGCCTCTGATGGCCACCATCCTACGGTCGTTCTTGACAAGATTGTGGACAGTGGCAGCTATCTTGCCGACATTGATGCGGCCAGCACCTGGTGCTATCTCCAGCAGTACGTAGTCACTGGTGGGATAGACCTCCACCTCATTCTCCATCGTGATTGCAACTACCTCGTCGCCCACTCGAAGCGGCTCGGGAATCCTATCGTGGAGTGACATGTCGATCACCCTTCTGGGCGGTCTCTGGTTGTGGTTGTGAACCTGACGCCATCGCTTATGATTGCGCAGATTGTTCACGCAATGCCACTATCTTGCCCGTTATATACTCTGAGGAAAGGGTGAATCCGGAGAGGAACGGCAATGGAACGCAAGAAGACATACGCGCTGACGGTCGCCGTCATCGTGGTGGCCTCTGCGGCCCTTGTGGCACTGTGGTACCCGACGACGACCACGGATGTGCGAATCGGCTATCTCTCACAGGATCTTCATCAACTTGCTCTCAGAGTGGCCTTTGTCAAGGGCTGGTTCCAGGAGGCCGGTCTGAACGTGGAACTCGTACAGTTTCAGAACGGCGCATATGAGATGGATGGTTTTCTAGCAGGGCAGATAGACATGGGCTATCTTGGTGTCGCGCCGGCCCTCACGAAGTCGATAAGCCAGAACATATCAATCACAGTTCTCGCTGCTGCGAATCTGGAGGGCTCTGCGCTGATGGTGATGAAAGAGGAGTATGATGCAGGACGCATAACTCAGGTCAGTGACCTTGTTGGAAAGACGATTCTCCAGCCAGGTCCGTCCACTGTGCAGAACTTTCTGCTGCGTCTTGCGCTGAACCAGTCAGGTCTCTCTGTTGACGATGTCTTTCTGGAGACTGCAAGGGTACAGGACATGGGAATCTCTCTGACGGCCGATAGACCTGCCTTCATCGCGTGGGAGCCATTCCCGGCGTTGGCCCAGGCCGAGGGTCAGGCCGTCCCTCTGCTGTTGTCGGGAGACATATGGCCACGTCATCCGTGTTGCGTGGTGGCAAGTGGCAACACTTTCCTTGACGCCCACCCCGACATTGTTCAGAAGGTGGTAGAGATCCACAAGCGGGCCGAACAGTGGATTGTCAACAATCCTAGTGAGGCCCTTCAGATCGCCATCGATTGGCTCGGCATAGACCCCACTCCTGTCGAGACGGCATTCAACCGCATCATCTACGACTTCAACGTGAATCGTACTGGTGTGGAGAGGTATCTGAGGTTCCTGATTGACCAGGGCCTGGTCAATATGGACCCCGGCAATGTCGATGGGTTCCTCGACTCCTTCATCGACACGTCATTCCTCGAGTCTGCCTGAGCGACAGACACAAAAGATGGAGATGGCTCCGAGCGGACTGAGATGCTGGACTCACAGGTCGAATCTGAAAGGAGGCCCCAAGAGACCTCTCGCGCGTTGAACAGACAGATCCGACGACTGGTCATTCGGGGTCTTCTCCCATTTCTTATCGTACTCGGTATCTGGCAGCTCGTCGCGTACCTTGCCCAGGGGATTGGACTTGTTGATGTCGCCACCGCGTTCGTCCGCCTGGTGGTGCAGGGCGACGCTGACGGTCGCACGCTTGGTCAACACACCGCCATGAGCGTGTATCGTGTCACGCTCGGATTCTTGGCCGCCATTGTGACGGGCGTGCCACTAGGCATAGCTGTGGGCAGATACAAGGTGGTGGACGCGATACTGGGACCAGTCATAGATGCCATGCGTCCCATCCCTCCCATTGCTTGGATACCACTGTCCATCCTGATGTTCCGCACGAATATCACCGGTGCGCAGGTCTTCATCATCTGGATTGGCGCCTTCTTTCCAATTCTCATCAACACAACTGCGGGCGTCAAACGAACGGATCCCGTGCATCTCGATGTGGCCCGTACGTTCGGTGCCACAGAGCGTCAAATACTCACGAAGGTGGTCCTACCGTCGGCCGCCCCTGAGATCTTCGCCGGTTTCCGAATCGGCTTTGGTATCGGCTGGATGTGTCTGGTGGCGGCAGAGATGATCGGCGGTGGTCTGGGCCTCGGCTATCTCGTGATAATCGCGGAGCAGCTCGGCCGGACTGGCGAGACAATATCAGCGATGCTTGTCATAGGCGTGATAGGCTTCATCATAAGCTATGTCTTCCTGCAGATTGAGCGCAGGCTTCTCAGATGGAGGCGTGAGGTCTCTATCTAGGCCCCCTGACGCGCAAGGGCCTTCTCCTGTTCGACTCTCAGTGTATCAAGTATTCTTGCCCTATACTCCAGACACTGAGGGCTTGCACGCTTTCGTGGCCTCGGAATCTTCACGACGTACTCGTCGATTATCCTTGCAGGAACGTTGCTGAGGAGAAGTATGCGGTCCGACATAAAGACGGCCTCATCGACATTGTGTGTCACGAATATGACAGTCGAGCCTGTCTCCTGCCAGATTCTCAGAAACTCCTCCTGCAGGTAGTTCCTTGTCTGCGCATCGAGATTGGACAGTCCCTCATCGGCAACGAGGATGTCTGGAGAGGTCACGAGGCTCCGTGCCAACTCGGTCTTCCTCGCTTGCCCGCCTGAGATCTCGTGTGGCAGGTGATTCTCAAGTCCACGCATTCGAATCAGGTCGATCATCCTGTCCGAGAGCTGTCTTCTCTCCTCAGGCGGGACACCACGTATCTCAAGGCCGAACTCTATGTTCTCACGGACAGTCCGCCACGGAAACAGGCTCTCCTGCTGGAAGATGTATCCAACACGGCTATGTCCGATCCCGACCACCTCACCGTCTATCATCACCTCGCCCTCATCAGGCTCTAGCAGGCCCGCGACTATCTTTAGCAGCGTCGTCTTGCCACATCCCGATGGCCCTACAATGCTGAGGAACTCTCCCTCACGCACTGTGAAAGAGATGCCATCGAGCACCCGCAAGACACCGTCGTCGTTCTCGAATGACTTGACTATGCCCCGAACGGTGAGCTTTGGTCGACCAGACATAGCCTGAGCCCTTTCAGAGTCTGTCTTATATGCTACGCTGTGGTCGCCGCGACTTCTCTCCGCCGTCTATGATGGTTCTGTGTAGTGCTCAAACCGGACTCGGCCTGTACTCACGAACGGGTAAGTCCGGGGTCGACCCTCATTCTGCGGGCGGGGATGGGACGGAGAACTCTCTCCAAGTGGCAATGACTGGGATGATGACGAGTAGGAAGATCACCACATTCAGTATGACATTGATCCATACGGCGAAGAACATCGAGTAGCCAGTGTCGATGACGAACCAGAGGATGAGGCCTGAGAACAGGCAGTCTCTTGCCCATCTCTCCCTTCTCTTGAATGGATACCGCGCTATGAACGTGGCAAACACGCCCCATCCAGCGACGGTAGCTCCCCATGCGCCAAAGACCCATCTCTGGAACATAGACACTCCCTCTGATGTGGTCTGGGAGCCAAAGAAGACGCTATTGATGCTTGTGTCAAACACGTTGAACACTATCGTACCATTGAGGAATGCCATAAGCAGCCCAAAGAGTGTTATGATGACTCCGACGATGATCAGCCATCTCTGCCATAGATCGAATCCTGTCTTCACCCCTTCTCTCCTCTCAACAGTGAATGCTGTGTACAGCGACATACCCCGACAGACCACCGCCACGGCCGTGTGGGCACATTAGACAGTCTTGACGTACATCCTCATAAGTATGGCGAGTTCGCGCACCGAAATACAGATACCCCTTGGTATGTTGTTCATTCTTGAGGACCCTGATATCGTCAGACAAGGTGGTATGCGCCTTGTGTAGGCTCCTGCTCCTCCGAGGGGCTGATGGTGAAGATTGTGGGTGCGGTGATGGCAAGCGCACAAAGTACAAAAGGTTCTCGACAACGGAGATAGACTGAAGTCGGTGATGTTTAACGTACCATCAACAAGGTGTGGTACAGACCGATAGATTGGAAGGTATGTCGAAGTGGTGTCCCCGCGCATATTGATACAGCTCAGTGATGATGTCAGCACGAGCGCAATCGCCGTAGGAGATGTCACCAGCTCTGGGCGGTCCGAGCTCTGTACGGGTGGCAGAGAGGGAGTGCTCAAGCTCTATGACGCCAACCAGAGCGAGGTTGCACTCTTGGCCCAGTCAGACCTTGGCGGCAGTATTCTATCAATCAGAATTGCGGATGCCAACAACGACGGCCAGATGGAGATTGTAGTAGCCAAGAGTCTCGCGCCGGGCGAGGAACCGGGCGTCGGGGGCACTCTTCAGGTCTACAGATACGCGCCCTCGGGCAGATTCGAGCTCTTGGCCCAGCATCCGATTGACAGATTCGTGACGACCCTTCAGGTCACGGATGTGACGGGTGACGGCAAGAATGAGATTCTCGCAGGAGGAAGCGACTCCACGTTGCGTATCCTCCGTATGACGCCTGACAATGAATTGACTGAAGTGGTCAATCACAGGCTGGAGGACATGCCGCTGACGATTGGCACCTGCGATGTCATTGGCGACGAACATGAGGAGATTGTGATTGGGAATCGTGACAATACAATCCGAGTCCTCAAGTTCCAGAACGGCTCTGTGAAGGAGATAATGTGTCTTGATCTGCCAAGTCCTGTCATCTCCCTAGCATCGGGGGACCTTCTTGGTGACAGGAAGATGGAGCTCGGCGTTGTGACCCACGATGGCGCCATTCGCATCTATCGAAACGAGGAGAGTGAGCTTGAGCTATTCGCCAAGCTGGAGGGGGCGAATGCTCTCTCAATCCGCATCGCAGAGCTCAACGCGGACCATATGGATGAGATTGTGATTGCGACATCTGACTACAAGATCGAGTTCTATCATCTCTACATGGGTGAGCTGAAGCGGATTGCCTCAGTGGACATCGGAAAGAAGATACTGGCGCTGGCCGTCGGTGATGCTGGTGGCGATGACCGCAAAGAGGTGCTGGTGGGTATATCTAACGGTCCCCTCACGGTGATTCAGGGACTGTATGAGTTGATTCCGAAGTTCGAGGTAGTGCCCGCTGAGAATGGCGGGACTGGTCTGACTGGTCGGCTGAAGGTCATCAACGTGAGTGAGAGACCCGTATCGGGTGTCACCGGCAAGATATACTGGTTCCCGAAGGAGATGATGGAGGTCAGTCCACAGCAGATCCGGATGGACCTCGGACCGCACGAGTCCAAGGTGGTCGAGATCAGGCTAATGCCCAAGGAACAGGGCACCATTGTAATTCGGCCCATTGTCCTGATGTGGACGGACGAGTCTGGTGATGTACGTCAGGTCACAACTCCTGAGACCGCCGTCCTTGTAGAGGAGGATGCGGTTGTCTCAGCACCAGCTGCCGAGCCGCCTGTTGTGGTCGAATCGGTTGAGGAGACGATTGCCTCGGAGTCGTCGACGGAGGAGCCGGCTGAGCTGCTCACCCCGACCGGTTTCACGCCCCTCACGGAGGACGAGAAGGCGGAGATTGAGGCCGAGGCGTCCGGAGTGGTCAGTGAAGACTCCCTCAAGGCTGCAGAGGCACTGCTTGACGAGCTCTTCGGTGAGGCCAGTGCAGAGGCAAAGGCTGCTCTCGAAGACGTCAAGTCTATGATGGAGGGAACTGGCGTTGGTGTCGATGCGGCTGTGACTGTCGAGGAGGGAGCCGCCCCGGCCGTTGAGGTGGAAGAGGTCACACCACCACCGTCTGCGGCAGTGGAGAGCGCACTGGTGACAGAGATAAAGAATCGCCAGCCGAAGCCGCCTCCCCCAAACGCGTCGCCCGACTCGTACAGTTATCTGTTCAAGGTTATGATCACCGGGGAGGGTGCGGTCGGAAAGACCACTCTTGTCAACAGGTATGTCACTGGCTCCTTCGAGCGAGACTACAAGACGACTATCGGCAGTCAGTTCGCCGTCAAATTGACCTACATCTATCCACCTGAGTCTGAGTATGCTGTAGGGATCAAGATACAGGCCTGGGACGTGGCAGGTCAGGCACGTTTTGCAGCGGTCCGCAAGATGTACTACAGTGGTGCCGCCGGAGTGATACTCGTCTATGATGTGACTCGACGTAGGTCCTTTACCGAGTTGGAGAAGTGGGTCAAGGAGGCTGATGAGTCCATAGGCGCAAGAGTGCCTATGGTGGTGGTCGGTAACAAGATTGACCTACCCGACAGAATGGTGTCTCCGGAGGAGGCGAAGAAATGGGCTGAAGACCACGGCTTTCTCTATATGGAGAGCAGCGCCAAGACGGGCGAGGGTGTGGCGGACATGTTCACGGTTCTTGCAGAGCTGATGTGGCGAGAGGCCACAAACAACACGGCGAAGAAGTGAGTCACTCTGTAGAAGTCCCCAGTACGGCCCTCCTCAACGCGAGTCCACGCTCAAAGGCCTGCAGGTTCATCTTCCTATCACCCGGCATGGTCTCAACACCCGCTCGAATGCTGGCCTCTGAAACCGGACTCCTATCCCAGCTGGCTAGGACTCCCAGCATGAGGGCGTTGAGCCTGCGCGCGCCCGTCCTCAAGCACTCCTTGCCGTCCAGCCAGAGAACTCTGCGGCAGAGATCCTTGAGTGCATGCCTCATCTCATCCAGGTCTGGGTATCTTCTGATACCTGAGAGCGTGTCGAGGGTCTCCACAATCCTTGGGCAGACTATTGCCTCGGTGCGCTGGCCTCCGAACTGAACGACTGCTCTGAGTGTCTCAAGAGGCTCTAGTCCGAGCACAAGGTCGAGCTGTCCGCTGGGGATCAGCGGCCCGACCAAGTGGTTCTCGGACAGACGTATGTGCGTGAACACGGTACCCCCTCTTCGAGATGCTCCGAATGTCTGTCCCACAACGGGCCGGAGCCCATCTCGGAGAGCGGCCTCGGCCACGACGCGGCTGCACACAAGGTTGCCCTGTCCTCCAACACCAGCCACAAGAAGATTGAATGCGTCATTACCCAACTGCGTCACTCTCCGACAATCGCTCCGTGGGGGCACACATCGATACAGGCTCCACACCTGACACACTGGTCCTCTATCACGTGCGGTCTATCACGATCCCAGTCCCAGGCCAGTGCTGTGCAGCGGTACTGCCCCACGCAGATTCTGCATCCTTGTCCCTTGCATAAGGCATCATCCACAAAGACCCGAAGCCACCTAGTGATCAGTGAACCGCGGCGCTGGCGCTCAAGATAGCATGCTCCCTTGACGTGAACTACCTTGAGCCCACCAAGTCTCACAGTGTCATACAGGATGTCTATCAGTTCGCCAATGCTCTCGCCATCAGCGTGAACATAGATGTCCGGTGCAATGCTCTCCACGAGGGCTCGGATGCTGACGGGCGTGGTGTCCTCTGTGTCGTCCCGTGTTCCGGGATGGGGCTGAAACCCTGTCATTGCTGTCGTCCCATTGTCGAGGATGAGAAATGTCAGGCTGGCATTGTAATATCGGGCATTGACCAGTGCTGGTATGCACGCGTGAAAGAAGGTCGAGTCTCCCGTCACTGCGACAACAGGTGTGCGAAGTCCGAACCGCTGCATCTGAGCAATGCCATTCGCTGTGCCTATCCCTGAGCCCATCGCCTGCATTGTGTCCATGGTGTTGTCATAGAAGACACCAAGTGAATAACAACCGATGTCACCTGCGATGATGAGATTGCCTCCAAGGCGTTGCCGGACCCTCCTGAGTGCCCAGAATACATTGCGATGGGTGCATCCGGGGCAGAAGGTCAGCGGCCTGTCCACAAGCATCTCTCTTGCTCGGCTGAGTGCCTCGGCAGGGCGAACTGCCGTCTTGTCAGCCTGAGACCTTGCCACAGCGTCGGCTTCTACAAGGGCCTGAGACACAGTATCGGTGTCCATCTCGCCCCATGCTGGTACTGTCCCTGTCCTCTTCCCGTATAGGTCGACAGATAGCCTCTCGAGCCCGATGAGTACTCTCACCTGCTCCTCGATGAATGGATCGGTCTCCTCCACGACAAGTAGTCTGCTGGCCGTTCTGGCGAATTCGCCGATCGTCCTCCTTGGCAATGGATACGTTGTCCCGAGGGAGAGAAGGCGCCACTCGTCGACACCTGATGACCGTAGTGCCTCTTCTGCATACAATCTGCAGACACCACTCGAGATCACTCCGAAGGGGTTCTCACTCCCTTCTGTGGTGATGGTCACATTCAGCGGCGAGTCCTCAAACTCTCTCTCCACGAGTTTCATCTTCCTGAGAAGATCTCTGTGACGGAGATGGGGGTCGGGGACATTGAAGAGGCCCCTAGGTAGCACCTGTCTCGACTGCCACGTCTCCTCACGTATCGATCCGACGATCACGGGCATTCTCGTATGGCTCAGACGGGTAGTGCTGCGTATCATCACGGGTATCTCGTATCGTTGTGACAAGTCAAGAGCATAGGAAATACCGTCCTTGGCCTGCTGTGCAGTGGCTGGCTCCAAAAGGGGTATCTCAGACGCCTTGGCATAGAAGCGCGAGTCCTGTTCGTTACTGGAGCTGTGCCCTCGCGGATCGTCGCACACCACAATAACAAGCCCCCCTTCGCCAGTGCCTGAGAGATTGAGGTTGAGCAGGAAGTCGGAGGCCACATTGAGACCCAGCGACTTCATTGAGCACAGAGCAGGAACACCCATCCAGCTGGCTCCGGCCGCCGTTTCCAGAGCAACCTTCTCGTTCGCGCTCCACTGTACGAAGGCCCGGCTGTTGCGCGTCAGCCGTGAGAACTCCGTTGCAATCTCTGTGGAGGGGGTACCAGGATACGTTGCCACCACTGCGATTCCCGCCTCGGCGGCGCCTCGTGCGATGGCCTCGTTGCCCGTCATCAGGCGGGCCTGCCTGTTCTCGGTCATCAGGTTCACAGCACTCTCACGCGAGAGTTGTATCTCAAAATAGTTTCGAGAGCGGCGCTTGAATCAATATCTCTGCGGGTATGGTCGCGTTTCCCGTATCCAAGCAGACTCGGCTGTACTCTCAGGTGGGTCCACTTGTCAGTTGCTGCGCAGGTCCGGACCACGCTCTTTGGTTAGTTTCAAGGAAACAGAAATATGTAGTGCGTGCAGGACACTAGACGGCGATGACCGACTCAACCAGAACAGCGAGTCCTCGGTTTACACAGTGCTTTTCTATCTCTCACGACAAGGACGTCGATGGTCTCGTTTCAGCAGCAATAGTATGGCGCTATGCGAAGAAGAAGGGCCTGAAGCACTCACTTGAGCTGACAGACTACGGGTCATTCGAGTCGGCCTTCAAGAGGGTCGCAGAACTGAAGAACGCCCTCATAATAGTCACAGACCTGGGGCTTGATGACACCTCACGTGACACTGTTGTCGGTATCCTGCGCCGTGCCGTGACAAATGGTTGCAGAGTGGTTTGGCTTGACCACCACCAGTGGCCTGAGGTATCAATACGTGCAATCCTGAGTCTGAGAAACCGGACTGTCCTCAAGATCAATCACGGCTACTGTGCCTCCGAGATTGCTCACAAGGTACTGATGCCTAATGACAGCGTCTCTGCGGAACTGGCGAGGATCGCGCGTGATACGGACTTCAACGTCCGAGAGATCGAGGCGGCAACCGCTCTTACCGATGCCATCAATGTCTTGAGGTTTGCTGCCCTTGACAGAAAAGAGAACATCACCCTAGCGCTCTATCCTCTCGTGCAGCTTCTCGCCGAGGAGGGAATCTCAGGTGTCTGGGACGAGGCCAGGGGTCGCCTGAAGGATGATGTGCTCGCCAGACGTGTTGCGCACTACCGCAAGGAGAAACGAAAGAGGATGCGCAAGGCTCTCGAGGGGCATTGCGACTTTGAGATTCACGGCCGCCTCGTCAGGATAGTTGAGCTCCCTACAGGTGTCACAACCACAGACATGGGGACCTTTCTGTCGCAGCCTGAGAACCTCGTTGTCGGAAATAAGCAGCTCCCTGTTGCAGACCTTGTCATCACCGTGGGTCAGGGTGGCAAGATTGGCTTCCGTCGCGGAAACGACTCCGTGAGATGCGATGCTGCAGCCAAGCTCTTCAATGGCGGTGGCCATCCATTCGCAGCGGGGGGTGACTACGGCACGTACAGCGACTTTACGGCTGTCTGTGACGACATATTTGTCACGCTCTCGAACAGCACAAGCTGGCTTGCCAAGGCGACGGATGCCAGCGATGGTGGGTCGGGCTCATCTGCCCAGTCGGACAGATAAGAATATTCGGCTAGTCTTCCGACTGCGGGGGAATCATCTGAACAGCATTCTCCCAAGCCGCCTCGAACACAGAGAGAAGGTCATCGATGAAGGCCTGCTGATGCGGGGCGAGAGCGAGTACCCCAACCTGTGGCGGATACGTATCATCGAGAATGAGCAAGGCCCTTGAGCGGTCAATTCCTATCGCAAGCGGTTTAGCCTCTCCACTCGTGTCGACCCTGACGACGAGGCCCTCGCGAAGCGGGGTTGCAATCCTTGTTCTTATGGCATCAATCACATTTCGTATGTCCACGGAGGTAGCTTTGCCGACCTTGTTCTGGGGAACTATGAGGACATGAAGTCTAGTTCTCCGTTCGAGCGTTGTCTGAGCCGCCTTTTGGAGCTGTATTATCCCGCCTCCACTATTGGGTAGTAGTGGAACTGGCGCTATGTGCCACACAGTCTCTCCAGGCCCGGCAGTCAGTAGGATGTTCTCTATCATGGCGGCACTAATCTCATCCTGGTTCCTCAGCAGCACGAAGCCACGTCTCTGGCGTGGCAGTCCTGCTGCCTGTGTCAGATGTGAATAGACAACCTCGCAATCAATCTGCGACAGCAGGTCAAGATCTCTCTCAAGCCTCTCCAGTTCTGCACTACGAATTTCCAGTTGTGACTTGAGGCGATGGTGAAGTCCTCTATTGAGATGACGGAGACTACTGTAGTAGAGATGCGGCTGCCGCACCTTGTCAATACCGACGAACCCCTCCTCCACGAGTCTCTTCAGCGACTTGTATATCCAGTTCTTGGAGATCTTGGCCTTATTCCTTCTTGTGACCTCTCTGAATATGTTGTCGACAGTCACAGTCCGCCGATCACGTTCTGACAGTAGGAGCACGGCGGTGAGAACCTGCATCTCCGTGGACCCCAGGTCGATGCCCAGCAGGTCCAGCACATCGGTTTCCATATTTGCGCTCGTCTCTCTCGACTCCTCTCATACCACATCGATTGGGGTGGCCCGACTGAATTCCTTGTCGAACGATTCTAACATTTCTTCGAGAAGCTCCGGACAGTCCTCGTAGGGAATGTACTGTGTGATCACGGGATTGATGGAGATCACAAGGATGATGGCGTGATTGTTCTTGGCGACGAATTGATGGAACCTTGATGGGCTCTGACGGTGACGTATGTCCATCCTTGCACCAGCGTCATGATCTTCTGCTATTCCTCTTGTGAGGGCCTCGAACAGATTCAGCCTCACGATGCTGGCTGGTGGGAGGAGAACTCTCAGCTCCACACCCCTGCTGAGAACACGCCCTACTTGCACCAGCATCGTTTCCATCGAAGCTGGGAACTCGTCCCTGACCTCAAGTGCAACTCGCAGGATGTCACCCCTCTGGAGCCCCTCGACAATCCTCGAATCAAACACTGCTCTGTCTTCGGATGTGTCTTCACGTGACTTTCGGCGCGACGGTCTTCGACCCGTCAGGGCCTGATACATTGCCTCCGACGCTCTGGAGAGGACAGTATCATCTTGACATAGGCCTCTCAGAATGTCAATCCCACTGGATAGCGTATCCATCTGCCCACTGATTCGTCGCCTCGTCCTCTGGATTGCCTCCTCAATCGCGCGTTCCACAGATGATGTCACCAGTCGATAGCTCTGCCGATACGAGCCCCCCTCTCTGACAATGTACTCGTCTTTGACGAGGGAGGAAAGGGCCCTATACAGAGATGCCTTTGCACTCGCTGAGACCCTGTCGGTGAGCGCTCGCATCAGGAGGTCATTCGTCGTCAGTGGGGCTCCAGCTTGAGCGAGTACACGCAGTATCTTTTGACGGAGGCTTCCTGGTGACAGGTTCATTTCGCGCAGTATCCTATCAACAATCTCCTTGGCGTTCATTCTGACATACACTCATCTCTTCTGTCATCCAGCCTTGGGCTGCTCTCCGCTGCGTGGAGTATCTCCGCCGCAGCTTCACTCGATTCGATACCGTTCTCTCTCAGCATTGACCGAGTGAGTTTCTCTAAGGGGAGAGCCTGTTTCCATACCCTGTCGAACCGCTCTACTATTTGGTCGATGAGGTCCGCAGCATACTCTCGTGTCATCATTGTGGTCGCTATCGGCTCCTCCACGAGGATCAGTGCGACGGCATCTCGGTTGCGAATGACCGCATTGTATGCATCAGCCTCTCTGTGGAGTCTAATCTCAAACCTCAGGCCCTGCTTCCGCATCCTCCCTATCCCAACAATGAACTGGCCGACGGCCTGTGCAGTGGGTGCTCCGGGAACAATATCAATGACCCTCAGGAAACTGAACGGGGCAAGGTATCTGACCTCAGCACCCCTCTGCGCAGCCTCGATAAACTTCTTGGTGCGTTCAATTCCTCCCCGGACGAGCGGACGTGCAAAGGACGCCATCACTCTGATCACGTCCCCCCTACTCGCTGGTCTGGTGATGCCCTCCAGCACCAACTGGTGCATGCCGTCGGCGCCCTTTGCAAAACTCACAGTGGAGAACGCCTCAGTTCCAACGATTGACTGGGCAATCCTCTCCCCGAGCTTCGAGCAGTCAATCTGCCGCAGCATCTCCAATTGGCGCTCTATCCGGTTTCTCTCCGCCTCCAGTTGCTCCACAACTGTCGAATGGAGTCGATGCAGTCCTGCAATCAGTGATGTGGTGCTGATTGAGTATTTCTTTCTCTGTGCGCCGCGACCGCTGACACGTACGACACCCGCTTCCTTGAGGAGCTTCAGGTCCCTATAGATGCAGGTCCGACTGGGAACGTCATCAGGGCGGAGTCTCTGTATCGCGTCATATATCTCGTGGAACTGTTGTGGTCTCTTCTGGATCTGCTGAGTCCTCATCATGGATCTGACGAGCTCGAGAAGCCTCTTCGTCCGTTTCTTGGAGAGGTCCACACCGAGCAGTCTCAGCTGCTCAATCTCATGTTCTTCCAATACTGGTCACCCTGGGGGCCGCTTTCTGTCTCGACAGAGATGTCAATGGTCGGACAGATAGCATTGCCAACATTGCCATCTGTAAAGATACTAGCAATATACCAGTCAAGAATGAACAGCTCTTTATATCCTTACTTGCCATAGAACCATGCCATTCTCGTCAGAGATGTGCGGGTGATCATTCGCGCTTTCCATCGTGAAGGCCCTGACGTGAAAACCTTGCGGGGCAGGAGCACGAGAGTGCTCGTGTTATGAAGCAGGGGTTGGGGGGGCGACCCCTGCTTCTCTCCCTATTAGTCATATCTTCTCAGTCTAGTTCTGGTTGCAGGCGTCACGGACCGACCACTGCAAGGCTCTTGAGATAGCCTCTTCCTATCTTGAACACCATCGGCAAGAAGTCCGTGAACAATCGCATCACCGTGGCCACACTGATATGACCCTGCACAATCTCGTTGAGCGTCGCTGCATCGAGCTCCCGGAGTACAATCTCCGCAGCCTCAAGGGGGTCATTGAGCATCGAATATCTTGACACAGCCCACATCCCCCTTCCGGTATTCTGAATGTTCCACGCAAGCTTTGACCCTCGGTACTCCTTCTCGTACTTGTAGACGCTTCGTCTGGAGAAGTCGTCCTGTTCCACCATCCTCTGTGCGTGCTGGGCGAGCAGAGATCCCGCGTGCAAGCAGGTGGTGACGCCTCCGCCAACAATCGACGAGACCTGCCCTGCTGAGTTACCACAGAGTGCAACACCCGCATCGGTGAATCGTGGTATCAGACCCGCACAGGGGACCACCCCGCCATTGGCGCCCACGATCTTCGCATCACGGGTCTCCTCGTGGGTCCTCATATACTTCAGCAGAACCTCTCTCATCGGGGGTAGACTGTGCCACTCGGAGCCCGTTGTTGGCACGCGTCCGATCCCGAGGTTGACCTCGGTCTCGCTTCGCGGATACAACCAGAGATAGCCAAGTCCCACATCACGCCCAACATAGAAATAGGCAGTCTCGGGATCGATGTTCTTGCAGTTGGCGAGCTTGAATCTGATGCCATATGAGAGTAGCCACTTTGGGTGAGTGAAACCAGCGGTCTCGGAGACTCGGCTGAAGGATCCGTCCGCACCAACCGTCAGCGATGCCTTCACAGAATCTGCACCACGGTTGTAGGTCACACCCGTGACCTGTCCGTTGTCCTTGGTCACCGAGTCTACTCTGGCGCCAAACCTGAACTCCGCTCCATCAGCCACAGCCCTCTCGTACATCAGTTCCTGGCACCTGTCCTCATCGAGCAGGTACGAGTTGCCAAGCAGTCTTCGGTCCACAGCAATACTTGCTCCGGTGTCGAGACTCGCCCCCACAATGGCAGAGAACTTGTTGCCAACATACTCCGAGTCAGGTCTCACACGGAGAAGCCTCAATGCCTTGTCGGTGACGAGCTCTCCCATCAGAGAGTCGGTGACCTTTGCGCGCTTCTCAAGAACGACTGTCTTCAGTCCTCTCGCGGCGGCCTGTTCAGCAGTCTTGAGGCCTGCCGGGCCAGTCCCAACAACGGCGACATCATACTTCATCCAGCTGGCACCTTCCGCAGTGGTCGCTCCACGGCAAAGAATGACGCTATTATCTCTTTTCCATAGAGGCTGTAGTTCCGAGCAGATTAAAAGGAAGATCTGGTGCTGCGATTCGCGAGCTGGAATATCTTGAGGCTAGAGGAATGAAGGCCCGGACGATTGTCTACGCTGTGTATCTCATTCTATCCATATTCGTGAGCATTACGGTAGCGGCGTTTCCCGCGATCGTTCTGTTCCTGATCTTCTTCAATCTTATCGACTCTATTGTGGCCAGTGTGATACCTCCTCTCAATCTGATTCGTGATGCGGTTCTGGCGCTACTTGGTACTCTTCTGCCTCAGTTCTTCGCCGATCACTTCTGGTTCTTTGTGCTGCTAGTTCCGGCGTTGCTCACCTGCTATGCGATATTCTTGGGCATCCTCCTTGTGATGTTCAGACTCTCCCGGCGAGGTCTTCCCTATCTCGAGGACGGCTACTACCCGATGGAGACAGAGGAGTGGATGCTCTACGAGTTCTACGAGGTCTACTACGTGATCTTTCCGTACTTTGCGTGGTTCTTCAGCGTCTTCCTTGACACTCGTCCAAGGCATGCTCTCTTTGGTGCAAAGATAGGCAAGAACACGGTCGTGGGAAACGGTCGCCTGTTCAATCCCGAGCGGACGATCATCGGTGACAACTGCTTCTTCGGATATGATGCCATACTCAGCGGACACGTCTATGAGGGCGGTCGCCTGTATCTGAAGACGGTCAGGCTGGGAGATAATGTGACTGTAGGGGCCAACTCGGTCATCCTGCCTGGGGCCGACATAGGCGACAATGTGATCATTGCTGCGAACAGCACGGTGCCCAAGAATCGCGTCATCCCGCCCAACAGCATCTGGGTACATGGCAAGGCAATCCCTCGCAAGAAGAAGGAGGAGCTGCCTGAAGAGGTGGCAACAGAGCTGGAGGCCACTCTGCCCGCTGTGGAACCGGAGGACGAAGAGGATGTCGGTGAGTGAGTCTAGTTCATATACGGAGGAGCCCCTCGGACACCTGATAGATGGCGGTGGTGGACAGGATGATCCTATTGATGTTCCACCTTGAGAGCTTCTGGTATCGGCCGAACGAGGCTGAGACTGGTGTGCGGGATGAGCACAGGTTTGGCGAGTCGGTACTCGTCTGGATTCAGGCAGAGGAGCGGGACCATAAGAACCGCATTGCTGTTCTCAGGAAGATGGTCAAGAACATCAAGTGGCTTGCCCAGAAGGTCGGCTGCAACCGAATCATCCTTCACTCCTTTGCTCATCTTGGCACGAGCAAGGCCGATCCGGAGTTTGCGGATGCTCTCATCGAGGAGGTGGCGAACAGGCTGAGGGAGCGAGGTTTTGAGGTTCACATAGTCCCCTTCGGGACGTTTCACGAGTTTGCGATGCACGTGAAGGGCCCCTCCCTTGCAAAGGTGTTTAAGACATTCTGAGCCGAGAGTATCGTCAGGAACAGGCTGACGGTGACTATGACGGACAAGGAGAAGACGTACACACCAAGGGGTTATCAGCGCTATCTTCTTGAGCGGATTGAGGCCCTGAGGGGAACGAACCTGCTGCTTGAGCTCGACTGCGGACTGGGCAAGCGCTTCATCACACACCAGCTCGTGGTCGAGAGATTCCCGGAGTCTAGGTTCATAATCGTCGTTCATTCCTCGTCCTCACTGGCCGAGACCGTAGAGTACCTTCAGCAGGCCTATGGGGGGCTCGAGTCGGACCTTGGGGAGCTCTCCTCCCGCGTACCGTCACGTCTTCGGCCGCGAGTGCTTGACGAGAAGCGCGTCATTGTGACCACCCCGCAGATACTCGCGAGGATGTTGCAGACTCACTACGAGTTGTTTGAGGACTTCCGAATCCTGCTCATCAACGAGGTCGACACTATTGTGCGCCGGAGCGGCGGACGTACCAATCTGGTCTATCCTTGGCCAACGATACTCTCTCTGTTGGGAGACCGATGGATCATCGGGATGAGCGGAACTCTGCGAGACGACCATGCTGTCTTCACTGACGAGCAGGTGGAGATACGACGCGAGCTGTTGACGCTACAGCAACACATCCCGGAGTCTGTCGTCATCACAATGGAGGAGCTGTACGGCACGGATGTCGGAGAATACGTCGAGCCGACCCTGATACAGGTCGAGCGAGTCGCTGACAGTCGCATCCGGTCAATCTCACGAGTGCTCGACGAGCTAATTCGTGACACGAGAGAGCAGATCGGCATGGAACTCGAGGATGATGGTCACCAGGACCTCATCGCTGATGACCCCCGGCGCGTTCATCTGATGCTGGAGCGACTGCCAGTTTCAGACGAGTTGAAGAGCAGGTACATGCACCTGCTGATGCTGCGCAAGTACGTATTTGCAATGCCTCCGCGGCAATTCCTCCGGATGTTCCATGGCCACTATCTGCATCACTACTTCAACCTCTCCGACCTCTCACGGATACTCCCCTCGATATCGACGAAGGCTCAGCGGGTACTCGATATCGCGCTCGCTCATAGCAAGACTGTGGTGCTGACTTCCTATCTTGAGATGGTGTCCCAGATCGCTGGCCTGCTCAAAGATGCTGGACTGACCGTGCTGACGGTGACAGGTCGGACGAAGAACAAGGGCGAGGTCCTGCAGAGGTTTCGCGAGAGTCCCGAGGTGAACGTCCTCGTGATGTCGCCTGTTGGAGAGCGCGACCTCGACATTCCCAACGCCGACGTCATGGTGGTCTGCGACACGATCAATACTGTGAAGACGATGTATCAGAAGTTCAAGCGGACGCGCGGCGGCCGTGTCGTTATTCTGGTCTACGAGGGCACATCCGAGGAGCGGAAGGTCAGACGACTTGTGAGCACACTTGTCGAGAGGTATCCCTGGTCGACAGCGACCACAGAGTGACTCTCCCGCGCCTAAGACATGAGGCTGCCTCCACCAGCTGGGCAACGCTCATAGGTCATTATTATTATAAGTGCCATTCAGGGACCTGTCCGTGAATCGCCTTGGAAGCAGAGCGCACAGACAATGATCCGATAGTTGGTACGGGCGTCGATATTGTCCAGATCTCCCGTCTGAGACGGATTGACCTAAAGGCGCCGTTCTATCGGAGAGTATTCACCACCCGAGAGATGGAGTACTGCAAGAGATTTGACGATCCGCTTCCCCATCTGGCTGGGGTATTCGCAGCCAAGGAGGCTGTCTGGAAGAGTATCTCCCACCTATCCCCTCCCGCTCTCTCTGGCATAGAGATTCTACACGACCCACCCGGGCGTCCTCAGGTGCATCTGTCCGGCCATGTTGACTGCAGAGTCCATCTCAGTATCTCCCACTCTGGCGACTACGCAGTGGCAGTGGCCATTGCCGTCGATTCCGAGATGGGCATCGATGGCGACTATGCGAGCAGGCTCGCGTCGCTCGTCACGGACCTGATCCAGTCGAAGGAGGTCCCCCGATGAACGATTCCGCTGACAAGCTCACAACTCTTCTTGAGACGGTCAGACAGGACCCATCGTATCTCAATCTATGGAGTGCGTACCGCCGCATTCGCGCCATGGGTCTTCCGGAACCCACTGACGAGAAGACCGCCGTCAGGCTTGCAATCATAGGCTCATCTACCCTTGAGCCGCTGGCCGCCTGCATAGACGTCAAGATCCGGCTGGAGGGGCTCACCCCCGTGACCTACGTGGGCGGCTTCAATACATTTCGTCAGGAGGCACTGGACAAGTCCTCGGCACTGTATGCTCACAGGCCCAATGTTGTTGTCCTCAGTGTTGACGCGTGGTCGCTGCTGAGTCAGACATTCCTTGCCGAGTTTGTCCGAATGGACAAGGCGCAGAGGGGGCAACATGCCAAGGCGATTGCCAGTGAGGTCATCGATGTTGCTCGTGCCATCGAACAAGAATCATCTGCGCTGGTTCTTGTCAACAACTTCATTGTCCCCGTGTTCTCCCCTGTCGGCATAGTTGACAGCAAGCAGGAAATTGGTCTGCGCGAGTTCTTCAGGCGTGCCAACAGTCTTCTCGAGGAGGCGTTCAGGGACAGTAGCAGGGTCTTCGTGGTTGACCTCGACGCAGTGGCCTCTCAATTTGGAAAGAGGGACACCATAAACTGGAACACGTTCTATCGCGGAGGAATTCAGTTCAGCGAGTCCTTTATGCCCGTGCTTGCGGACGAGTACCTGCGCTATGTCCGAGCATTGAAGGGCAGGTCGAAGAAGTGCATTGTACTGGATCTGGACAATACACTCTGGGGTGGCATAATCGGTGAGGATGGTATCGAGGGCATCCGGCTCGGTCCCACCTCCCCCGGCGCGGAGTACCTCGACTTTCAGAGAGTGCTTCTCAGTCTGTACAATCGCGGGATAATCCTCGCAGTCAACAGCAAGAACAATCCTGATGATGCCCTCAAGGTGCTGAGAGAGCATCCCTACCAGCTACTGAGAGAGGAGCACTTCGCAGCACTGAGGATCAACTGGCAGAATAAGGTTCAGAATCTCATAGAGCTCGCTCAGGAGATCAACATTGGTCTCGACAGTATGGTGTTCATCGATGACAGCCCTCAGGAGCGAGCGCAGGTCCGACAGGCGCTGCCAGAGGTACTTGTGGTCGACCTCCCGGAGAATCCACGACTCTACAGGGCCACACTCGAACGGCTCAACGTCTTTGATGTGCTATCACTGACCCCCGAGGATATGCGCAGAGGGGAGATGTACGTCGGCAAGAGAAAACGCGCCGAGTTGCAGCAGAGTGCTGCGTCCCTTGAGGACTTTCTACGGACCCTCCAGCTCCGCGTGGAGATAAAGCTGGCCGACGACTTTGACATGCCACGTGTGGTCCAGCTGATTGGCAAGACCAACCAGTTCAATCTGACGACCCGGCGCTATACTGATGCCGAGGTGCGCGGGTTTCGTGAGAGCCCTGATGTCCGGGTGTACAGGATGGCTGTGAGCGACAGGTTCGGGGACGAGGGGATTGTTGGTGTGGCGATAGTCAGGAGCGAGAAGGACGCTTGGGTGATCGACTCGTTTCTGATGAGTTGCAGGGTCATCGGCCGGAATGTCGAGACTGCCTTTCTTGCCAAGATAGCCTCTGACGCACGCGAGAACGGTGTCCGGCGGCTGATTGGTGAGTACATCCCGACCAAGAAGAACGTCCCGGCGAGGGATCTCTACGAACGACACGGCTTTGAGCTCATCGGTACAGATGAGGACGGTGTCACACGATGGCAGCTCGATCTGTCGACCTCCACTATTGAGGTGCCAGAATACATAGAACTTGTCGAGGAGTGAACGTTGACGGACGACATTGACGCGAAGATCACCGAGATAGTGTCAAAGGTCCTGCTGCTGGACGAGGACAAGGTGACCGACACCCTGCGGCGCAAGGAGTACGAACCGTGGGACTCGATGGCGCATCTCATTCTTGTCAGTGAGGTTGAGAACGAGTTCGGCATCTCCTTCACCGACGATGAGGTCGTGGAGATATGGACCGTTGGCGACCTTCGGCGGATGGTCACTGAGAAGGTCCATCGCTAGACCCGTCGCTGGCCCGGCGTGTGTCTGGGTGGTCAAGTCTCTGGATCACTCGTGCTGGGTTGCCCGCCACCATCGTCCACGGGGGCACATCACGGCTCACCACGGCACCCGCGGCCACGATGGCCCCACGGCCAATCCGCACTCCTGGAAGGATGATGGCCCCACTTGCTATCCACGCCCCATCCTCTATGACCACCTTCTTCGGAGGCTGTCGGTAGGCGCCGCTCATTCTATGGTAGGGACTGGTGCCGGAATGGGCCATTATCTGCACGCCAGGACCGATTGAAACCCAGTCTCCAATCTCGACGAGGTCTGGATGCTCGCTGTCAATCTGAACAAGATAGCCCACGAACACACCCTTCCCTATCTTGACACCGCATCTCCTGTGCACGGCCGCTCGGAATTGCCAGAAGGGTGCGAGCCACGCCAGTATTCTCAGAATCCGCCCCACTATCTTGCCCATCTCTCTATCCTCCCTGTGCCATCTGATATCGCCACAGCTGCCTTCGTAGATAGTCCGAGAAGACCCAGTTGTCGATATCGCCCGTCAAGAGGAGACAGAATGAGGCATCACTGGGCCATCTGCCGTGCGAACGCCACCGAAGGACGGCCTCGGAGGGGGTTGGTGCCCAGGCTCCACGTCCAATCGCATGTTCGACGGCCCCCTCCAGACAGCCGACGTACCTTTTCTGCCCCATCCTAATTGGGTGGAGGTCGAACATCAGGACACCGCCTTGTGCCGCTGCGGAATCAATCTCCAGAATCAGACGTTGTGTCACCTGTTCAGGGGTCATCTTCAGTGTGTCAATCATCCGGTCGTCGCTCCACACGCTGAGAGGGATGTAGGTGACCGACGAGGGTCCTCCCCCCACAGTCACGTGAAAGAAGTGACGGCGCCGACGATGTTCCGGTCGGTAGCCGAGACCCCCGTCCCAGAGTAGACCTGCTCTCTCAAGCATCTGCGGCATGTCGTCGGTGTAGTTGTCGTAGGGTGCCCTGAAGCCTCGAACCGTGACACCGAGTTGTCGCAGTGTTCGAAGGCTCATCTGCAGGTCCCTCTCGCGTTCCTGTGCCGAGACGCGCGGATAGCGAATGTGGATGTAGCCGTGACTGGCGACCTCATGGCCCTCGCGCTCGATCCATCTCGTGAGGTCCGGGCGCATTGCTGCCACTGCAGCGACGACGGGGAAGGCGAATCTTGCTCCGTGCTTGTCCAAGACATCGAAGGTGTTCGACAGAATCTCCTCGAACGATATCCTGTGTAGTCGGTACATTCTGAGGAACTGAATGGGGGCTCTCAGCCCCCATCTGTGGAGAAGTTGTCGAACATACTCCGTGCCGGTCAGCATCACGACCCCATGCCTGTGGTCTTCGTATGAGTCGGCGCGGGGCCGGAATTAAGGCTTGTGGGCGCTCCCGTCTGACTACCCCATCACGGGACGTAGACGAAGGCCGACGCCAGAAGCCGGAGAATCGGGTCCACGAGGCTCCTGTCGAGGTGGCCCCAGACATAGTTGCACATTGCGATGAACTCTTCCGTGCGGAGCTCAGCATCGGACTTGCCGCCAACAATCTGCTTGGCCATCTTGACAAGCGTCTTCACAATGTTCTTTGCATCCCTGTGGTCGCCCAGTATCTTCGTTGTTTCCTGCTCAATGTGCTGGATTCGGCTCTTGATGCGGATGTCTGCAATCTCGTCGCTACCCAGTGACTTGACGAGGTCCATCAGGACATCGAGTATGCCGTTGTGCAGCCCGGCAATGACCGCCTCCACCTCGTATGCTGTGAAGCGGATTTCCTCTCCGTCTACGTTCAGCGACCACTTCAGATCGCTGCTTCTGACGAGGTCGAACTGGCGTCCGTCGATGGTTATGTGTTCCTCAAAGTATCTGCTCTCCACACTGCTCTGAATGGACATCTTGAGGATTGCCGCCTCGGTGACCTTGATCGGTGCTCTCTTGTCGCCGCTTCTCAGCTCCAAGCAGAGATCGTCCTTCGGAGTGATCTTTCTGACATAGTCTGACGCAGGCGCGACCTCCACCGGCGGGAGATTCTTCAGAAGCGATGCGAGGTTCCGGACCTCCTCCTCGGTCAGGAGATAGGTCTGCCTATCGCCTGATATCTTGATGCTACCATCCTCGGTGCGTTCGAAGATGATCTTGTTGCCACCACCCACGTTGGTGGTCTTACGATATTCCTGTCGGTAGTTGCGCACAGTCTGAGCCAGCTTCTCCAGTGCCGCAGCCACCATATGGGCCTCTCCATACCCTATGGTGATCTCGCCAGCGCTGTCGGTGGCGCGACCCAGCCCAACAGCTCCATCTCTCCTTATCTTGACGTACATCTTGAGTAACCACTGTGCCAGAGGCCACGGCTGTAAAAAACTGTTGTGACGACGGAGTGTCCAGTCCATTGCAAAAATGAGTTCTGGAGGAGGTCGGTCCCTCTGCCGCCACTGTGACAGGCGCTCAAGAGGCGGCTCCTCCCACAGAGACTGTTCGTACTACTATTGCGACTATATGCCGTCCTTGACATCAAACTTGAGTAGTCCGGCCTCTTTGGTCTTGATTGCAATGTCTATCTTGTGGTCTCCGGGCGATAGCTGTTCGCCCTCGACCGTGACGACAACCTCTATGCCCACCTTTATCGTGAAGGGGTTGTTCTCCGAGATCTCTGATGCCTTGACCTTGACGTCACCAGACTCGATGATTGTCTTCTCCAGCGGATACTCCTTGTCATCGACCTTGAATGGCTCTATGGCGATGGCAGTCCCTGGCGAGAGGGAGTTCTTGATCTTGAACTGGAATCCATTGTCCACGTTTGTGAGACTGCCCTTGACGTAGAGCTTTCTCAGCAGGAAGCTTGGTATCTGCATAGTATCATCGCTCCATATGGTCTTGTGGTCCTGCATTGACCTGTCGTCTGCAGTTTTTATACGTTCCGAGTGAACATCAACGCTAGGCCCGACTAGTGCCCCCGATCACACAGGTATGACAGAAGGGGGCGGGCGGACCTCATCACCCGACGCCACGACTGCCGTCTTGCCGTACTCTAGATGTCTCCGGGCTTGAGCATCTTGGTACGCGCTTGAAAGATCGGTCCCGTGATGCCCATTACTATCTTCACAAGATCCGGGTTCTCACTCACAATGCCGATGACGTCACGATCGGCCCCTGACGCTGGCGCGAGCATGACCTCCTCGCTGTCGATGATGCATGCGTAGAGGTCCTTTTCTCCACGCACCCTGACACGGATGTTGCCTCGGCCGACGAGCGGGCCAGCACGCTCCGCCAACAGTGGTCCCTCTGTGACGACGAGTTCTACGCCCACCACGGACTTCAGCCCCGTCAACAGATCGGTCGGTATCTCCCGCGGGTCTGGGACAATCATCGTCACCTTCGACTTGGCGCGCTGGAGCATATCCGCCATGTGGGTCAGCACGGCATTCCGGCCGGACACGAGCCACGTGTTCTTGGCGCCCGGGAACTCTGTCTGACGCAGCATATCCTTCACACGAGACAGCATCTCGGCCACATCCTCGGTGCCACTGACAGTGACGGCCCCTGCGAATGTTTCGTCGAGGTACTCGTCGGAGATGCCGAGCATAGGCGATGCCTCCGCCTCTTTGAGTAGTCTCTCCAGCGACCCGACTATCCCGTCCACGGTCTTGTTGATGGCGTCGAATCCCCTACCAATGCCCTCCTCAAGGTCAGTCCGCAGTGTATTCAAGAGACCCCTCGCGCCGTCGATTCCTGCCGCCACCCTATCGCTGGCGGCCTGAGCAAGGGCATCTGCGGTACTCGCCGCCGATTCTTGGAGTTTCTCGCCGGTGTCTGTGATACTGGAGCGACCGGACTCCGCAGCACCCTCTAGGGCCGTCTTGTGCTTCTCCACGAGCTGGTCGACCTGAATCTCGTACCGGTTACTGGCGTGTTCTATCTGGCTGACCATCTCGTCACACTGTGTCGAAATATCACTGGCAACGGACTCCAGTGTGGAGCGGACGCCGGACTTCACGGATTCTTCTGTTCTCGCCAGTTGTGTCACTGTTTCAGAGAATGTCTCGGTCAGAGATTCGCTTGCTGTTGTGAGCGACTCGACAGATGCCTCTCTTGTCTGCGCCAGACGGTCCTTGGCAGACTCCTCCGCCTGCGACAGCTGCTGTAACATTGCAGCATTGATCTCTGTCATTCGCTCCTTCAAATCGGATATGTGACTGCCTATGTCCTCCGCGATGGATGATTTCATAGCTATACTCGCATCTGCAATCCCAGTGCTCAGATTGTTCACCAGCGACTCAGTTGCATCGGAGAGTGTCACTCTGGCCTCCTCCGTCGACCTTGAGAGAGTGTCACCCGACATACTGAGGTCTCGTTTCGTGGACGCTACACTGTCGGCAATCGTGCCTCCCAGCGACTCGAGGATGGCACTCGTCTCTTGAACCATTGAGTCCACGGACTGTCTCGTTGCCATCGCTATCTCACTCTCTCTCTGTTTGATACTCTCGACGGTGCGCTGGCGTGTCTCGTCAATCTGCTCAATCAGTGATCTGTGAACCTCGCCGACCGTGTTCACTAGCCTATCGAGGTGCTGCGACTGAAGGCTCAGGCTGTCTGCCACAGTGCTGCTAATGCGGGAGGACATCTCATCGTGACGGCTCCGGTAGTCGGCCAGCCGCTGGGTCATCGAGGTGTCTATTGTCTCAAGCCGTGTCTTCACAGTGGTCGTGACCTCGTCGATGGCTGACCTTGTCAGATCGTTGACAGTGGACACAGTCTCCTCAACAGCCTGCTCTATCGCCCTCTGCACCTGCTCTGCCATTGCCTGGACGCGTTCCGCGGCCGAGGATGCAAGCCGCTCCAGTTGTCCGCGCAGAGAGTCCACGACTTGGGTGAGGTCCTGTGACAGACTCGTTCTCGTGCTGTCCAGAAGACTTGTAGAGCTGTTGAGAGCCTCACGGTTGAGTTCGGTCAGGCTGTCCCCTAGCTGACGGACCACGGAGTCCACATCCTCTTTCAGAGACTGCACCCCCGCCCGCGTCTTCGCATCTGCCTCCTCTGTCGCTGCGGCAGCGCTCTGGAGAAGAGTGGTCCCTGCATCAGCAGCGACACCGCTCA
This sequence comes from Candidatus Thorarchaeota archaeon, assembly GCA_029855935.1. Lineage (GTDB taxonomy): Archaea > Asgardarchaeota > Thorarchaeia > Thorarchaeales > Thorarchaeaceae > B65-G9. Next base: position 98,513 of record JAGSHN010000016.1, read on the forward strand.
TCGACGCGGCCGCGCCCTCGACGGTCCGTCCCACCTGCCCCGCAAACCCCTCAAGTTGTTGTCCAAGGGAATCTCTGGCCGATGCGGTGGCCTCTTCGAGACTGTTCATAGTCGAGTCGATGGACTGTCTTAGTGCCTCGATACTCTCTCTCTGTTTCGCATCGTGCTGACTCAGTGCTGTTGTTGCACCTTGGCGGAACTCCTCGACGGCCTGTTGCAGGCCCTCATTGAGTCCGTCGACGTGCTCCGTCATACTATTCTGAATCTTGTCCAGAGATGCTATGACTCCCTCTGTGGTGTCCTTCAGAGTGGAGTCTAGGCTGGACCCCAGCGTGTTGAGTACGTTGGAGATGTCTGTTGCGACCTGTTGCAGTGCCGAGACGGTCTGATCACGGGCCGACTCAAGGCTGCCCGTACTATCGCCGGCGGCCGTTTCCACCGTATCGCGTGCGGAGGATATCGTTCTCTCGGTCTCGCTCTCAGCTCTCTGCGCTAGGCCGTCAACTGATGAACTGACCCTGTCCTTCAGTCCATCAACGCCAACTCGCAGCTCGTTGACAAGATCCTGTCCGCTGCTCTTGGCGGCAGATCCCCACGACGTGAGATCAGCAACGAGTGCGCTTGTGGTGCTGCTCAGAGTGTTACGAAGCTCCGCTATGGCCGGCTCTATCTGCTCCGGGAGCTGACTCTTCCACTCGCCTGCTGCAGTGGCGATGTCACGCGAGACTGCCCCACGCGTGTCCGCCAGAGACGTGATAGCAGTGTCGACCTTTGTGGCAATCTTTGTCAATGCCTCATCTCTGACTCCTGAGCCCTCTGTTCCTGCCCTCTCCACCTCGGCAATGGCATCCTGCACAGTCTTGACGACAGCATCGCGGACCTTGGTGGCAGCATCCCTGACTTGCTGCTTCAGGTCCTCGCGAATTCTAGCTATCTGTTCTCCCACGCCCTGCAGCTCTTGGGCGATGCCCTCGAATGGTGGTATCGCCTGATAGCGAGGGACAATGCCGGGTACCTTGGTGAGCACCTCCTTTGACACTAGGCCTCTGACGATCTCTTCAGCCTCGTCAAGGCCCACATCCATCATCAATGCCACGTCGCCGATCGTGAGACTTCCGGTCGACAGTACGAGCGAGTATGCTTTGAACTCTCTCTCATCAAGTCCTGTGATCCTCTGAAGAATATCCTCAGCCATTGGCCTCTCCTCTGTCCAGTCCAGTGAATGTGGTGCATATGTGAGCGGTTCCTAATACTTGTATCGTTCACTCCGGGGCGTCTCCAGTGCTAGAGTCTCGGTGATCTCAAGACCCTGCACTCACCTGCGACCTCGTGCCTGACATCTGTCATCGATGAGACGCGGAGGCAGGGCGGGAGAATACCGGCTCTGACGTGTTGAGCAATGAGTAGTGACATCTCTTCTGCTAGCCTCGGAGTCGGTCCGGCCCGGGACTGCTCAACCCGCGAGCTGAGTGATCCTGCGGACAGTGACCCCGCCTGGTATGCCTGTGATGATGACATCTGGCTCCAGGCCAGTCTCCATCTGATATTGCCGACCGACAGCAATTGCAATGTCACGTGCGTCGGACCTCTCTGCCAGTATCACGACGGATCCCCCTAGACCCGCTCCCGTCAGACGTGCTCCCACTACGCCCCTCTGCTGACGAGCAATCTCTACCAACAGGTCGAGGTTCGGATGTGACACCTCAAAGAGCTCCTTTGAGCTGCTATGAGACTCGTACAGGAGCTCTCCGAACTCCCTGTAGCGACCGTCTCGCAGGAGCCGAACACCGCGTCTTACGCGCTCGTTCTCTCTTACGACGTGTTCGACTCTCTTTCCGAGAGCTGTTCCAACGGTATCGATTGCACGTTCCAGATGCCCGACCCGCAATTGACCGAGTGCCGAGATGTCCCATCCTGCTCGTCTCAGGGCGATGACGGCTCTGTCACACTCAATTCTTCGTTCGTTGAGGGCATCACCAGCGGTCCGCGAGACGCCCGAGTCTATGATCAATATAGCCAGCTCAGGCGGTAGAGCGACATCTGCAGTCTGCATGTTGGCACAGTGGATCTCAAGAAGCGAGTCAGGTCTGCACAGTTGGGCTGTGAACTGGTCCATGATGCCACATGACACACCGCAGAACAGACGCTCGGCCTCGAAGGCAATCATTGCCAGTGACTTTGGCTCCATCTGCAGACCGTTCAGGTGGGCTACGAGGTTTACGATGGCGACCTCAAGGGCCGCGGACGAGCTGAGCCCCGCACGTATGGGGACACTGCCATCAATGACGGCTGTCATCCCGGTGGTGGGTCTCCCCCGACGCTCAAGGGCCCAGAATACTCCCCGGACGTAGTCGTGCCACTCATTGGTGAGCGCTCTGTGCTGGCCAATGTGGTCAAATTCTACGGTCTCGTCGAAGATCAGTGAGCGCACGGTCACACGCTCGGAGGGCACCCCGAGTGCCCAGACATAACGCTCTATTGTGGCTGCCAACACCAGTCCGCCATTGTAGTCCGTGTGATTGCCAAGTATCTCCACTCGTCCCGGCGCCTGTGCCAGTACCAGCTCGCTGTCCTCCGAGACATCTGTCAGGGTCTGCAGTTCCTCCAAGAGGCGCGGGACCACTCCGGTCATCAGATCGCCTCTCTCAGCTCGTGAGCCCTGTCCTCTGGTAGCGAGTCGTTGGTGTACGTCCAGGCACCAGTTTCCACGCCCGCGAGGTACTTCCGTAGTCGTCTGTCGCGCCACGGGGGATACATCTCGACGTGGAAATGCCAGCAGCCCGTCGACGGCTTCACTGGGGCGTCGTGCAGGACCATCACGTACGCCAGTTCGTCAAAGACAGCCACATAGCGCCGGACGATGTCCTGTACCATCCGGGCAAGCCCTGGGAGGAGTTCGCCGAGGTCTGACAGAGACCGCACGTGGCGCCTCGGGTAGATGTGAACCTCATATGGGAGGCGAGCTGCAAAGGGGACGATTGCCACAAACTCGTCGTCCTGTGTCACCACTCTGTCCCCCGACTTTAGTTCGCCCTCAATGGTCTGACAGAGGAGACACTCCCCCTCGCTCTTCCAGACCTTGTCGAACTGTCTCAGCTCGCGTTCGATTCGCGGAGGGACGAACGGTAGGGCATAGGCCTGAGCGTGGGGATGGTCTAGGCTGACTCCAATGGCCCGCCCCCTGTTCTCAAAGATCAGGACGTATTCGATGCCATCAATCGACCCGAGTTCCTCTCTCACGCGAACGTACTCCTCAAAGACACGAACCAACTGTTTCTCGTCCATCCTCTCAATCTGCTCGTCGTGGTTCGGAGACAGCACTATGACCCTGCACTCACCGTATGCCGGTGTCTCCATGACATAGCCCTCGCGCATCGGCAGCAGTCCGGCGCCAGTGCTCAGAGCGGCGTATCTGTTGCTCAGTGTCAGAACATCCCATCCCTCGGCCGTCTCAGGCTGGCCGGGACAGAACGGGCAGGGGTGTTCCGGGTCTTGGAACGGCCGCTGAGCGCGTTCCGGTGTCACTATGACCCACTCGCCGAGGAGGGCATTCCAGCGGAGCGTGTTCATCATCTGACCTCTCTTCGGGCGTGGACGGCGACCAATATAATGTCACTGTTGAATCAGATATATACTTCAGGTGACCGCACGTGGTGGCGTGTGAATACGATGACCGACGGGCGTACTGCATTGATCACCGAGCTCGAGATAGCCGGACACCGTGCCTGGCCCGCAGCCGAGGTCCACCGGTTGCACGGCTGGCTGCTTCGTGCGGACAAGGGCATAACCAGAAGGGCGAACAGCGTGCTCCCCTGCACGTATTCCGGGGAGGACCCTGATGCAGACATAGATGCTGTGATCTCCTTCTACGGCGACCGCAACCTTACTCCGATGTTTCAGGTCACCGAGGCGAGCAGTCCCCGTGGCCTTGATGCGATTCTTGATCGGAGAGATTTCGAACGAGAGCTTCAGGTACACGTCCAGACGGTGGCCCTAGATGGCATCACCGACGGTCTCGGGGCTTCTGATGTGACCATCACTGTGAGTGCGACCATTACTGAGGATTGGCTGAACAACTACCCGTTGGTGACGGGCTACGATGACGTGACATGTATCGTGCGCAACACAATCATGGCACGAGCGCCATCTCCGAAGGCCTTTGCTCTCGCGTTCGTGGACGGCCGACCTGCCGGGGTGGGGTTTGCGGTCCTTGATGGTCAGTGGGTGGGACTCTTTGGAATAGCCGTTCACCCGGGCCTTCGCAGGAGGGGCGTTGGAACGGCGGTGAGTGCACGGCTGATGCACTGGGGAGTGAGCAAAGGGGCGACAGACGCCTACCTGCAGGTCGAGGTTGACAACCATCCTGCGCTTGCGCTGTACAAGCGCCTAGGCTTCACTACACTCTATACCTACTGGTACCGACTCTACCCTGACTCATCGGCGTAGGCCCGTTGATCTGCTGAGATCCATCAGAGGGACTTTGTCAGTTCCTCGAATGCAGCCTTTATGGCCTTGGCTTGGTCAGAGTCGCCAAAGTGGGGTGGCCTTATGTTCAGTCGGTCTTTCTCGATGTCCACCTCAAGAATCATCGCGCCGGGGACCTCGATTCTCAGGCCCGACTTTCCACCGCGCTCGTAACGCTCTGCGTATATCAGGTCGCCGTTCTTGACTGCTGCATAGAGCAGATGCGCAGCCTTCAGCTCTCCGGGTGAGAGTGCTGTGCTGATCGCTGGCTGCGGGCTGGGTGTCGCCCTCTCTTTCTTCGGCGGTGCAGGTGCTGGTCGTCTTGGCTCGGCCCTCTTCTCCACAGCAGGGCGCTCTGGTGCTGCAGCCGGTGCCGATTCTGTGGCGCTCTCACGCACCTTGACCGGTGCCACCTCATACTCGCCTGCCAGGCTCTCGTCGTAAGCGAGGACCTCGTCCTCGAACTTCCAAGGTCTGTTGATGACCCTCTTGAATTCCTCTATGTTGGCCGCGACCTCGGGGTCACTCGCGTCCTTCTCCAACATCTCAACCAGACGCGATGTGGCCATACCAATAGTGGTGACGCCGACCTTGTGTCCGCTCTTCTGAGTACTCCGTGCAATTCGCAGTGTGTGCATCCTTGTCGGCATACTGACGTTCTTGCCGACCCACACCCAGCAGGTGTCATTGTATTCGTCGAGCACGATGAGCGCATTGTTGCTGTTGACAAGGTCCGGATCCAACTTGACCTCTTCAATCTCGCCTGCGTCATCACGAAGCATTAACATAAACGGCTTTCTGGACAGCGGCTTCTTCGGAATCTCCAACACACTCCTTGCTTAGTGCGGTCCCTGAGACAGACCTGCCGCTTCATACATTTAACAGAATCTCGGATGAATCGTTCTGCGTATAGCTACCCCTATGATGCGAGTCGCGAAGACATATCGAGTTCCACATCGACAACAAGGAGGGTCTGCGTGTCCGCAATTCCGGGAATCCGGCGAATCTTCCGAGTGATATATTCGACAAGGGTCTCCATGTCACGTCCTCGAATCTCGGCGACGAGGTCAAACTCGCCGAAGACAGTATGAGCCTCCTCGGTCACCGGCATCTCCAAGATCTTGCGCGCGACCTCGTCTTCTTTTCCGCTCTCAATCTTGATCAGGACGTAGGCCTTTACCATCTGAATGACTCACCGCATCGCCTGACATCTGGCGCCCGTATAACTCTTCCCGTCTTGGGGGCTCCGTGCAAGAAGTCACCTCCCATCACATCTCAGGAGCTTCAGTCGGTCAATGTTGTGGAGCACCACCTTCAGCAACACCTCTCGCCGCTGCTCCCTGTAGCCTTTGGAATTCAGACTCCCTCCGGACCGCACCTTCATCATACTGAAAACGGTTTCCATAAGACTTCTCCTCCCATACTTGTGGGTTCGCCTCCACTCCTCAGGACCTCTCTGATACTCCCTGACAAACTCCCTGTACCCGCGATATCTGCGGGGACCGAGCCCTCCGCCCCCTCCTCGGCTCGATGGCTGGGTATGCACCGAGGTCGGAGATGTACTGGATGTTCGTCATTGATATATGCCCTGTCGTCATAGACGTACTCCAGACGTCTGTGTTGGTACCTGTTTCAGCAGTGGGACCAGCCCTCTCACATCACCACCGGGTCGCGCCCTTTGTTCAGACCGCGTGGGCCAATCAAGGAGGTGTTGATTGTCTCTCATAGATCCGCAAGGTCCCAGCAGGGAGCAGGGGATTGAGGACCGACCATTCGACAGGAGAGAATGTCGAGACATCACGGATGATTACTGTGCTTCATTCGTTTCCCCCAGAATTGGCTCGTGCTTGATGTGTTCTCAAGAACTTCACAGTCCGTAGACGGGCATAGTCACTCCGATTGGCACAAGAAAAAGGAATATCGTACCAACAATCGGTGCGATAGGGGGTGGGATCTCTCCCGGCTCACCGATGGCGTTCCCAAGAGTGGACATCAACTACTAGCCCGTCTAGAAGAAGCGGGAAACAGCTCGCCATCTCATCGAACAACTACTAGCTCAACATTCAGTCTTCGGTGAATCTTGCCTGAGGATTGATCACCTTGACATAGTCGATTGCTGAGGCGAGATGTACCCAACACCCTGAGGAACAGCATTCTGACAAGACTCATCCCGGTGTTTGCATTGTATTGCGTCTGCACCGATGCTTGATGGAGTGAGATGCAGGATGAGTTCGTAGAAGAACCGAGACTGTAGTTCATCCTCGCCTCGTCTACGAGAATCCCCTCCTTGATAGCCTTTTCCCCCTCAGATGCACGCAAGCCCTGCTGACCGATTGGCCCTGTGTGGAGAGTCCACAGCAACGAGTTCATATCTACAGGCTACGCACTGGGCGATTGGGGGTCTCGCTCCAAGACTCGCCGTGGCCGTCGTCCTCTCTAGTTCGGACGCACGTAGTGACTTATCACGCACCTCTCGACCAATTTGATAGCTCTATGCGGACCAATTGGCAGAGACTGGGCGCGGTGTGCCATTCACGGGAACAAGTTCTAGTCTGTAGGAGTTGCGTTGACGCCTTATCATGCTGAACTGTAGACGAAACCCCTGTCTATGTGCGACACGACTGGCCCTGTGGTATTCAATGAGATTGACAAGCGCAACAACAGAGGCGAAAGAGGCGCCCGGAAGACCGATGAACATGGCCAACAGGTTGCCCGTGTTCGGAGAGGGACAGACAGCATTCCACAGTGCCTGTACTATGATTGACCAGGCAATTCCGAGCAACGGGCCGGACAATATCAGAAAGACACGTAGTGCGCCAAGTTGAACGACGTGGTGATGAAGAGCATCGGTGTACAACCGGTGGACGGGGACGTACAGAAGCAGGCCGACCATTCCACCTGCGGTGATACAGAGGTACAGGACGGGCTTCACACGTTCAACGCCCAAGAATGCAACCAGAGCACCATCTACGGGATTGTGAACAATGAAGACATAGGGCGACAGGAGATAGGGCAATAGGATGATGAGCAGGAGTGGCAAGGTCATCAGGTAGAGCCAGTTGGTCCGCACCAGAGGCTGTGGAACTCTCTGGGAATCCGAACCTGTATTGGTCTCGTCCATCTGTATCACCCCCTGCGGACTATGATCTGATGTAGTGGCCATCACAAGGCTCAGGCCAAGCGATGCCAGACGAACCGTCGCTTATCATATGAATCCACCAGCCACAGCCAATCTTCATTCGCATATGATTCCTCTCAAGTATCTCGTAGAAGACCCAACCCGAGTCTGTCTCATCAGGTAGAACTGGAGAAATGACCACTGCAACGGTGAATCCAGCAAGTGCCAAGACAGCTGCGATAAGTCCTGCAACCGGTACAGAGATGCCAGCGGTCACGGCCGCAGCTTCAACGCCTAGAGCCACTACAAGTCCAGCAAGTGAAACGATACCTCCGTTTTTCCAGAATTCGACGGTGCCTCTCGAGACGTGATTGACCTGCATACCACCAGTGGCTATACCACTACTGTCTCTTGTCGTACGATCAATGGTGAAGTCAACAGCTGGTCCAACCCCCATCGTGGTGTAGTAGTATGTGTAGTCTGGATGGTCGTAGAACACCTCGTGGTCAGGATCGATACTGTACGCATCCCAGTATATTCCCTTGTAGTAGAAGTCATAGGTGGTGGATGGTGGAGCAGGCGGGGAACCGCCTCCGACGTAGTGCAGAAAGATAGGTGCATCTGGGTCCGAGAAGAGGTCAATCAGACGCCTCCTGAACTGGGATAGAATGTTGACAACGGTGACCGGCTCTCTTGCGGACGAGAACAGTAGATACGAAGTGACCAGAGCCCCCAAGACGGCATCTACTGTCCCGAAACCAAGCACGGAACCTCTCTCTGCGTACCGGGTGATCTCAATCGAGCCACACGCCAACACGATGTCCTCTCCGGGGGTCAACTCAGTTCTACTACTGAACGCGCGCCAACTGAGAACCAGCGGTCCTGCAAGAATTCCTGCCTCTGACCCATGGGACACCCATACGACCTTTCCGAACACCCGATGGACGGTCAGGACATATTCCAACGAGCCGTATTCCACCACCCGCACATCCGGCACGTTCTCTGTGATGGTCCGAACCGCTGTGTTCACTGCACCGTCGTGATGCATGACGACCACCACATCCGAGATCACGGGTGCCGAGAGGGGCATGACCCACAACGGTAACACCATCACGACGACTAGCAGAACAAGCTCAAGCCTCAAGAAGGCACGGCTATGCGACAGACCTAGCTTCCTACGTACACCGACTGCACAACTCACTATTCTCACCTCATCGACGAGAACCCCATCCTCGATAGCCATCTCCCCCGCAGATGAATATGAGCCTTGCCGACCAGTTGACCCTGTGTGGAGAACCCGCAACAATGAATTCAGGCCTACAGACCAGACGCTTCTGGGTCTAGCTCATAGATCTGCTGTGGGCATTGATCTCTCTGATTCGGACCTACTTGATGGCTCTTCCCATAGAGCCCGTCTTGGTCGCTAAGTGTGGACTGCTGGACTGTGTCCGTCATAGAGAATGTGAAGACACTGTGTGATGGGAATTCGATGTGCCACCAAGCATAGAATACGACGAGAGTGGGACCTCAGCGCGTCTTCTTAGTCATCCATTGGTTTCAATGGTAGGTCCCTCAGTCACTATCTCGAATGCGATAGTACTCGCATCCTTCGTGCATTCGACGGCCGGCTTCAGTCACGGGAGAACAGCAAGGGGCATCTCCGGCGGGACGCCGATGACTGACCAGTGGCTGCTGGGAAACAGCAGGTTGGACCGAGCGCGTTGCCGCAGAGCGGCCGGCTCAGCCCAACATGCCCGAACTACTGGCTACTTGCCCATCGCAAAACGCGGGCACTTCTCTTTGGTCATGCCCGGCGTCTCACAGGGCTTGTTCATCCCTTCGTAGAACTTGAATCCATCAACGCCACAGGTATTGTTCTCAGCATTATACTCCGGACAGGTCATTGGTCCTATCTCCACATCGTGTCAGTTGAGATTGTCAGATCCCCGTCGCCGTGTCACCATGGGGAACGGACACTCTAGGAAACAAGTCTCGCACCATATTAAGATTGTTAGGCTGTCACTGCAGAAAGCCCCGAAAACGCCCCCAGAGGGCGATTTGTGGCACATTGATGTCATTCATATCAGACTGCGGTCTTGGAGGACCTGACGGAGAAGCCCCGGATTGTCGGTGAAGATACCATCGGCCCCGACCTCGATGAGCCATTCCATTGTCTCTCTGTCATTGACTGTCCACACGTGTACGGCCACGGAGCGTTCGTGTGCCGCTCTGATGAACCTCTCAGTCACGACTCTGATTAGACCGTACTTGATTGGCACCTGCAGAGCACGATACTCACAGTGCTTCACGACCAGTGGCAGTAGTCGTGACTTGACACCGAATAGAAACCGTGTCACCTCGGAGGGGTTGGCTGCGGTCGCCACCTCGGGCATCAGCCGGCGAAAGGCCACGACCTGCGCATCGTGAAACGAGCCGACAATGACCGAGTCACCTCTGTCATACTCGGCTATGATCTCTGCAAGGACCCTTGGTGCCCGAGAGTCCCTGTCCTTGATGTCTATATTGAACTTCATCTCGGGAAAGCGTTCGAATGCCTCACGTAGTGTTACAATCGTGAGTCCCTGTCCCCTGAAGGGATAGGTTCGACCACCATCTGGCGAGAACGACCAGCCTGCATCCATCTGCTTGAGCTCCTCAAGCGTGTAGTCGCCCACTCGCCCGGTGACGCCTGTCGTGCGCTCCAGCGTCTCATCGTGGAAGAGTACAATCTCGCGGTCGCGTGTCATCCGCGCATCGGTCTCGAGGACATCAACCCCGACCTCAACGGCCCTCTCCATCGAGAGGAGTGTATTCTCCGGTGCAGAGGCAGAGTCCCCTCTGTGAGCCATTATGAGTGGGCGCCCAATGTCGAAGACAATCTTGCCACTCGGATCAGCCAAGTCTAAGACCTCCACTCACGCAACAACGCTGACCGGACAATGCCATCACTGCTATTTGTGGTAATCGCATTTGCAGTTCGCGGTCTCTGCGCTGGCCTGTCCGTACGGGATGGAAGGCGGTGAACAGAAGACAGAACGCGTCAGACGGGATGTGTCTGAAAGATATCGATTGACGACAAAAAGGAGAGGGGCGGTGGAACGGGCGCACGCGCGCCCACGGCGCCCGTCACCTGCTCCATCACTCAAGGCCGCATTTCTTCCGAAGCAGGTGCCAGTCCTCGATGATCTGTTCCTGCACCTGTTTCCTGAAGTCCTCCCACTGCGGGGTGAACAGATGCTTGAACTGTCCCTGCAGCTTGAGGTATTCATCGAGAGGCTTGAGCTCCTTCAGCCTCTTGCTCGGTCCGGACATTATGTACTCCTTGCCGTCGATGACCTCGTACAGCGGGTGTATGCCGGTCTCCACGGCGAGCTTGGACAGTTCGATGCTCTTGGATGTGTCCGACCTCCAGCCACGGGGACACGGGGAGAAGGCGTGGATGAATGCTGGCCCCTCGACTTCAAGTGCCTTTCTGAACTTCTGGATGAAGTCGCGCCAGTAGTACGGCGAGACGGTCGCGACGTACGGTATCCTGTGGGCTGCCACAATCTCGGCAAGAGGTTTCTTCCTCTCCCTCTTTCCCGGCTCGACCTTTCCTGCCCATGAAGTCGTGGTCTCTTGACCGGGTAGTGTTGCGCCAGACCTCTGGATCCCGGTGTTCTGGTACGCGCCGTTGTCGTAGACGAGGTACACAAAGTCGTGACCACGCTCGAGGGCACCACTGAGAGCGCCGAAACCGATGTCAAATGTGCCACCATCACCGCCGATGGCGATCACGTCGACGTGTTCGTACCTACTGCGCCCCTTCTCTCTCAGCACGTTGAACGCCTCAACTACGCCCGAAGCGACAGCGGCGACGTTCTCGAAGGCGACATGTATCCACGGTACCTTCCACGCAGTGTACGGGTAGATGGTGGTCGCCACCTCAAGGCAGCCTGTCGCATTACAGATCACTGTGGGACCCCGCAGGGCCATGCCCACCAGCTTGATTATCGTCGGTGCCGCACAGCCGGCGCACATTCTGTGGCCAGAGCTGAGGATCTCTGGCACCTTCAGCATCTCTTTCAGTTTCACTGCCATTACTTTCGCACCCCCAGTGTTTCGTAGAGTGGAGCCTTGCCCTTTGCAAGATACTCCTTGGTCTTCTCGTAGCCCTCCACTATGGTGGTCGGTGGCACATCGCGTCCTCCGAGGCCAATCACAAAGTCGGTCACCATCGGCCTCTCCTTCAGATCGTATAGTGCGGCCCGGACCTCCAGAGCCAGCGGGTTGCACACAGCGCCGAACGACCTACACTTCTCGAAGACGGCCACGGCCTTTGCGTGCTTGATTGCCTCTGCGACCTCTGCTGCCGGGAACGGCCTGAACATCTTGAGCCTGAGGACACCGACCTTCTCACCCTTCTCGCGCAGCACATCCACCACAGCCTTCGCTGTGCCAGCTGGTGTGCTGTGTGTCAGAATGATGATCTCGGCATCATCAGTCCTATACTTCTCGAACATGCCGTAGGACCGTCCGGTCATCTTCTCGAAGGCCGCCTCGACCTCCTTGTACACCTCTGGGACAGCATCCATCGCCCGGTCTTGGCCCTCCTTGATCTCGAAGTAGTAGTCTGTCAGTGCCAGTGGTCCCATCGTTATTGGATTGTCTGGGTCGAGCGGTAGGACTGGGTCTCTGACGCCAAGGAAGTTCCTCACCGCCTCATCAGGTAGCATCTCGACACGCTCGACATTGTGGCTCAGGATGAACCCGTCAATACAGACCATCACTGGCAAGAGTACCCTGTGGTCCTCAGCAAGCTTGAATGCCATTATCGTGGTGTCGTAGGCCTCCTGAGAGCTCTGACAGTAGAGCTGGATGAAGCCGGAGTCTCTTGCACCGTACGAGTCGGACCAGTCGTTGTGGATGTTGATGGGCGCACTCAGTGCCCTGTTCGCGATAGTGAGTACGATTGGCAGCCTCAGTGAGGCCGCACAATACAGAATCTCCCACATCAGGGCCAGCCCGGCCGAGGCTGTGGCGGTCGCCACGCGCGCGCCAGCGGCTGACGCACCAACACAGGCCGACATGGCGCTGTGTTCGGACTCCACCGGGATGACCTTTGTCTGAACCTCGCCATTGGCTGCAAACTTCTGGAAGTCCTCTACTATGATTGTCTGTGGAGTGATCGGATATGCAGCAAGAACATCAATGTCGCACTGTTTGAGTGCGTGGGCAATTGCAGCATCTCCGGTCAGTCCCTCAATTCTCATCTCCTCTGCAGGAACTCTCTCAACGACCGTCACTCTCACTCACTCTCCATCTTGATACTGCCTGTCGGACATTGGTTGGCACATATCCCACAGCCCTTGCAGTAGTCGTAGTCGTACTCGTAGGAGTACTCCCCGTCCTTCTCTATCAGCCGGATTGCGTTGTCGGGGCAGAATATCCAGCACAGACCGCACGTGCCATTCTTGATCCACAGGCACGTTTCATCAGTATGGACCGGGCGTATTGCTCTCCAACCGCCAGTCTTGTACTCCAGTGCATTACCCGGCTCCACGATGTGTCCGGCCATTGGTATCTCGTTGAACTTCTTCAGATTCATCCGATCTGCACCTCCTCCGAGGCACGCTCCATAGCGGCCCTATTGAGCTCGCCAATCTTGCCGGGATAACGCTCCATCACGGTCTTGATGACCGTTTCAAGCCTCACGACTCCCGTCGCCTTCACTGCAGCCGCCATTGTTGGCATGTTGTAGAACGGGCGACCGAGGACCTCCATCGCAATCGTGCTCGCATCAACGGTCACGACGTTGCCGCCCTTGAAGTCGAACTTCTCCCGGACCTCCTCTGGGCTCATTGTTGTGTTCAGCACAAGAGTCCCGTCCGATTTCAGACCCTCTGTGGGGTTGACCACATCAAGCAGAGTCGGGTCGATGCAGATCACGACATCAGGATGATACACCTGCGCGTAGATCTGAATGGGGCTCTTGCTGATTCTCAGAAACGCCCGAACCGGAGCACCAGTTCTTTCTGGGCCGAACTCGGGGAAGGCCTGAATATAGTTGCCCTCCGCCAGGGCCGCCTTCCCCAGCATCTGGTTGCTGGTGACCACGCCCTGGCCACCACGACCGTGCCAGCGGAACTCAGTGATTCCCTTTGCAAAATCCACCGCCATTGTCAATCATCTCGTGTCTTGCAGAGATGCCTCTGGCGGGCTGCGGTCGGACCCCGCTTATGAGTTTTCTGTATTGACCTGTGGTACTCATTGTGAGGAGCAGAGATATGGGCATTGTTGGCCGAAACTCGAGGCTCCCCCAATAGTTCCGAGTTCTATCTCAGAATGCATCGACTCTGTTGATGGGAGCAGCGGTGGCTGGGCCGCTCGTCTACGTTTGCACCTCCGACGCCAGACGAAGAAGGGATCTGAGGCAACCAAAGAAGAGGCGAAGGGGCCTTGGACGAAGACGATAGGAATTGCCCGATCGACGAATGCATCCGTGAAGTGCGCTCGTGTCGGGGACTGTGGTGCTCAGAGAAGGAGAGAGGCTTCGGCCATTCAGTGACTAGACTGTCACGCCTTGGATGGATAGACCCCGTTGAATGATCAACTGCTTTGCTCTTCGGGCGCGATACTCGTTGAGTTGCCCACGATGTCTCTGTGTCGGAGTGGAAATCTGTGGTCTGGACAGAGCCGTCCGTCCTTGCTCCTCGTTCTTCTCTGAGCTTGAGAATGAGAACCGTGCCACTGCCCGTATGTATCCTTGTGGGTGACCATCTTGTGTGGGCTCCATTCTGGGCTGGACGAAAGCAAAGTGGATCAACATTGGTTGCAGCAAGGGTATCCTGAATGGTTCCGGACCATTCGGTTGTACACACAAGTCTTTTCTATCTGCTCTGGTAGAAACGATACATTCTCATCTCTCCCCGATGTCCTCACATAAAGGGGGTATGAATCCTGATCAGGCTAATCAGTGTGCTCGCGAGTGGCGGGGTTCCCGTCTACGTCCGAAGCATTGGCATGCCCGAGAGCGAGGTCCTGCTCGGCGCTCTCATCGAGGCGTCACGCAGTCTGAGCGCACTGATTGGTTCCGGTCACGCCCAGAAGATTGCGTTCCAGGAAGACACTCTGATAATCACCGAGACGAAAAAGGGCTACACGGTGGTGATGCTCGTTGACCGCGCTGAGAGCTATATGGAGCGCCTGCTGAGTGTGGTTGCAGAGGCCCTAGATAGGTCCCCAGTCCCCTCGGCGGAGGATGCGGTGACGCAGGACACGCAGGAGATTGTCCAAGAGACGGTCGACCTCTATGTACTCGAGGCGGTCAGCACTCCAATCACTGAGGTCCTCGCGCGTGTGTGGGAACCACTTCGTGCGGCAATCGAGTCAGATGACCGGTTCCGCGAGGCCTACGTCCGCGTGAGGGAGATACTGTCGCGTCCCGAGCGGACAGAGGAGTGGAACGAGCTGGCCAGCACAGTTTCCGCCTCGCGGGAGATGGCGCTCGAATATGCTATGTCTGGTAACTTCGACTACGCGTGTGCAGCAAGCATTGGCCTCTCATCTCCGGCCGAGAGGGTCTTCGCGATAAAGATGGGAGCACTTGCCCACTCTATGGTGAATACGACAGCTCCACCACTAAGTCTGCTCGTGGAGGTGGCAGACGGTCTTCCTGATGACTATCCGTTCACGGACTTGGCGCGGAGATTGGTCGCACATCTCTCTGGAGAGATTGCCCCGGCTGACTACGCGCGCGCACTACGCAGAGCCATCACAGAGACGGAGCTCGTAGACTCTGAGGACTCGCTGCTCACAGGTTTTCTCTTCCTCGATGGTCGCGTGACGGGTTTCCCGGAGTTTGCAGACCGGCTGATAGACCTCTATGCCGACAGGACGACACTGGTGTCCTCATATTTCGAGGCGGTCCGTGAACGGCAGAGAATCTTTGACCGGCTCTACTCCGTGACAAGCTTTGATGCGTTTCGAGGCGACTTGGCCGTCTACCGTTCTCGAATGGGCGGCGTGATTGAGCGTGCCAGTGCCCTTGTGAGGACTGGTGCTGAGCGATCCCCTCTTGAGAAGGACGTTATTGGTGCTCTCACAGTATCCTTCCGGATTCAGAACTTCATTGCTCTACTGACCGCGCTATGCGAATCGCCGATTCTCGTGCTTGGTGAGAGGGCGGAGATACTCAAGGAGATTATACGTGTGTACGAGCAGCAGTTCCTTGGTCTGATAGACGCTGGGTTCCCATTATTCTCTTTCACCCTTGATAGTGTGTTCCAGAGCCTCAGCGTCGCTCTCGCTGAGTACTACCACATTGCGACTGGTCAGGAGCGAGTTCATCATCTTGACAAGATGCTTGAGTTCATCTCACGCATACACTCTACCCTGTTCAAGGAGCTGCCTAAGGCACATCTGCGGTTCTCCTTGCTGGTCATCGAGAACGCGCTTCTCCCTGTCTTCACGCGAGCAGGCATACTTCAAGACCAAGAGCTCCGGCTGCTCGTCCTCGCCCTTGAGACTCTCGATGTCAACACACTCGACGCGATTCATCTCACGCGCCCTGAGTACTATACCACCGAGATTGGCAACCTCATCTCGGCACTCACCGCAGTGGCGCATCAGGTCCTTCCCGAGGAGGAGAAGTCTCGTGTACTACCCTTCTGCATTGCCGTTGCACTGCAGGTCCACCTCAGTCTTCTCTCTCGGGGCGTCGTCTGTAGGGATGACATAGTTTCGCTCACCCATCACGTCCTTCTCTCGTCCGAGTACCTGTCTGATGAGGAGCTCCATAGAGTCGTCGAGCAGGTGTTGGCCCTCAATATGGTGGCGATACAGGACATAGAGCAGTTTGACCATGAGGTCCCGATGGTGGCGAGTCCTCTGATTGGCGTCCTAGAGGTCGCTGCGGACCGCCTCAAAGATAGTGAGAGATACCGACAGGTTGCTGCACAGATCTACAGGGCCTGTATGTCCGCATGGGAGAAGTATGGCTTTCTCACCAAGGCCGAGAACTTCAGAAAGAAGTTCGAGAGGGTCGCAGGCTGGTGAAGCGTGAGGAATGGAGGGTGTCATACGGGTCGTCCCAGTTCCCCTATCATCATTCTGAATGAACCTCGGGTCTGAAACATCACAATGTTTTTCGCCCTCACTTACAGCTAGTCACGCTAGTGAATTGGCATTGTCTGAGGAGGAACGACTGCTATTTCCGTCAGAGGAGTGGATTGCCAAGTACGTCGAGCTGCTCAACAGCAGTAAGTCGTACGAGGAGGCGGCCAAGAACTGGGAGGGCGACTTCATCTTCCAGATAGAGCCGGACGGTGAGGTAATCAAGGAGCCCATCCGACTGTATTTTGACCTGTGGCACGGCAAGTGTCGCGAGGCCCATATGGCGAGCCCTGAAGACACTGCCGAGTTCACCTACTCGGGCAGCTACGAGAACTGGAAGCGGCTCCTTGCGGGTGAGATTCATCCCATCAAGGGCATAATGCAGCGAAAGTTCAAGCTCAAGGGCAGCTACACGAAGGTGATGCGCGCCACGAAGGCCGCCATGGAGCTCGTTGCGACCGCTCAGAAGGTCCCGACGCGCTATTTGGACGAGTGAGGGTCAATCAGTTCGTCGACCCGACCCTCTGTCGCGGGGCTGGCCATCTCATAGTGCCAATGGGGGCACTCACAACTAGTCCTGTCGCATGTCGGCTGCTGTTTTGACTGGCGAACGATACGTGCACAGAGAGCTGACCAGAGATTCCAACGAAGTCGACGCCAAGAATAAGAGAGTGGACGACAAGTAACATAGAGCACAGGTCTCAGCGGTCAGTTGGGTGGTGGTCGAGAGATGGTATGGTGGTTTGACTCTCCCCGGATATCCTTCGGAGAGGATGCTCTGGACGATCTTGAGCGAATTCCTGGCGAGCACGTTGTGGTCGTGACAGACCCAGTGGTCCGTCGGCTAGGACTTGCAGACCGGGCACGTGCGGTGCTTGAGCGTGGCGAACGTCAGACAATGGTGTGGGACGGGGCAGAGCCGGATCCACGGGTGTCTGTCGTGAGACAGGCGTCAGAGGCGCTTCGCGAGGCGTCGGCAGACCTCATTGTTGCGGTCGGCGGTGGCAGTGTGATAGACACCGCCAAGGCAGCCTGGGTGCTGTACGAGTCTCCCGGGACCGACCTTGTTGCCCTCAGCCCGTTTGACGAGCTGGGTCTGCGTCAGAAGGCACGACTCGCGTGTGTGCCGACCACAGCAGGAACTGGTTCAGAGGCCACCAGGGACATTGTGATCAGGGAAGACGAGACGGGTCGCAAGTTTGGGACGATGAACTCCGAGCTTGTCCCGGACTATGCAATACTCGATCCTGAGATGGTGCGCGGCCTCCCCCGCGATCTGACGGCGTACACGGGGATGGACGCTTTGACGCATGCTGTCGAGGGATACTTCTCAATATGGAAGAACGACTTCTCTGACGCCTGCAGTCTACAGGCAGTGAAGATGATATTCGAGTGGCTCCCGCAATCCGTTGACAATCTCTCTGACACGACTGCTCGGGAAAAGATGCTGGCCGCGGCGTGTCTGGGCGGTCTGTCGTTCAGCAACTCTCAGGTCACGTTGGCACACACTCTGGGACACTCTCTTGGTTCCGTTCTCCGTGTTCATCACGGCTTGGCGGTGGGGATGGCACTGCCCTACGTCCTTGAGTATGTCCTGCGTGACAGTCCAGAGACCACAGAGCACATAGCTCAGCTGGGACGGCTCATAGGTGTGACCGAGGTCGATGCTGCGACCGCGGCGCAGAAGTTCGTTGAGCGGTTGCGTGATCTCCAGGCCCGGGTCGGTTTTCCGCAGACCCTCAGTGAGGCTGGAGTCACCAAGAGCGACTTCGAGAACGGGCTTGAGAGGCTTGTCGAGTTTGCAATGATGGACACGAGTCTCACGATGACGCCTCGGGACATAGACGCCAATGGCATCAGACGTATCTACAAGTGTATGTTCAAGGGACGACACGTGGACTTCTGAGGTGACGGACAGTGTACGGCTACTGCGGACGGCTTCTTCACGTCAATCTGACTCGAGACAGGATAGCGACTCTGAATCTTGACCTCAGCCTTGTCAGACCGTTTCTGGGCGGTGCAGGACTGGGTTGTAGGATTCTATACAATATGATTGGTCCCGATACCGACCCTCTCGGACCCGAGAACCCCCTGCTCCTGCTCACGGGGCCTTTCACGGGAACTGCAGTCCCCGCTGGGAGCCGTGCAGTGTTCTGCGCGCGCTCACCTCAGACTGGTCTACTCGGGTACAGCGTCTTTGGTGGTCATCTTGGCGCGGACCTCAAGTTTGCAGGTTATGACGGCGTGATCATCACTGGACGTGCGTCACGCCCTTCGTACATCTTCATCGATGACTCGACAGTCGAGGTGCGTGACGCCACATCGCTGTGGGGCAAGGACACCGCGACTGTCTGGGACATCCTCAAGGAGGAGACTGGCCTCCGGCGGGCGGGCGTGGCAAGGATTGGCCCCGCTGGAGAGCGACTCATCAAGTATGCCAACGTGATGGTCGATCATCATAGAGCGGCTGGCCGGACCGGGATGGGCGCAGTAATGGGCTCGAAGCAGCTGAAGGCAATCGTGGTCCACGGTAGTCACCGCAGTGTTGATGTCGCCAATGCCGATGCGCTGCTTGAGTACGCGCAGCGACTGAATGAGGACAAGGCGGAGACCCCTCCCTACCAGCTGTATTCCGAAGTGGGCTCGGCTGGCTTCACCGAGACCGCACTTGAGCTCTGGGGGTCAATGCCCGTCGCCTACTATACTGAGGGCGAGTTTGACGGCGGAAGCATAAGTGGGACAACTGTGAGGGACACAATCCTTGTAGGGCGCACATCGTGCTACCGCTGTCCCATAGCCTGTGGACGTGTCATCGAGGTCAAGGAGGGCAAGTACGCGACAGGGCGCTTTGCCGGGCCCGAGTATGAGGTGACAGGGACTATGGGGACACTGATCAAGAACAGCAATCTTGAGGCCTTGGCATTCATCAACAGGCAGATGGACCTCTACGGCATAGACACAATCACTGCAGGTAACACTATCGCCTTCGCGTACTATCTCTACAACACCGGCCGCGCATCGGCTGATGACTTGGACGGGATCACTCCGGAGTGGGGCGACCCGGGGCCTGCAATAGAGTTCATAGATAGGATTGTCAGACGCGAGGGCATTGGCGCTGTGATGGCAGAGGGCAGTCTCGCGCTGGGCGAGAGATTCGGAGTCCCCGAGCTTGCAGCACAGGTCCATGGCCTTGAGCTGGCACAGCACGACCCGCGGGCATTCTCCGGGATGACCATTGCGTACGCAACGGGGCCACGTGGGGCCTGTCATATGTCGGCAGACATGTATCCTGTGCAGATGGGACTGGAGGACGAGGAGTGGGGTCTTGTGAGCACCGACAGGTTCGGCAATGAGGCTGATGTGGCCGCTCGTCTTCAGGACCTCCGGTGTGTCACGAACTCTCTACTGATGTGCCACTTCTATCCAATTCTATCGGTGGAGCTCGTGGATATGCTCCGCCTGGTCACAGGGTGGGACTACACGCTGGACGAGATTCGAGAGACAGGCGAGAGGATCTTCACTCTGATGCGGCTTCTCAATCTGCGGCTGGGATACAATCCGCGAGATGAGGGTCTCCCGAAGATTGTCCTCCAACCCCTAGAGGGCCCCACAGAGGGCTATGTCCCAGATGTGGAGGAACAGCTCAACACGTGGTATCGCTATAGAGGCTGGGACAGGGCCTCTGGCCAGCCATCCGAGAAGAGGGTCAGAGAGCTCGGTCTGACACCGGCGGAGCTCGACCAGCCAGTGGTCCGACTTGAGGAATGATGTGGTCACACGTGGACTGCCGCTATGTCCCGCAGGACCAACTTGAGGAACTCGTAGAATACCTGCACGTCGGCAATCTTGACTCTCTCGTCCGGCGTGTGGGGATTCTTGATTGTCGGACCAATTGACACCATCTGGATGCCCGGTATGCGCGCGCCGATGATGCCACACTCTAGGCCCGCATGCACGGCCTCCACACGGACCTCGTGTCCCAGACTCTCCTCGTACTTCTTCCTGACGAACTTGAGCAGGGGGGCCTCCGGATCCGGCGCCCAGCCGGGGTACGCCTGGTCCAAGGTGGCGCTCCATCCACCAAGGCGGCCAATGTCTGCAAGCGACCTCCGAAATGCCTCCAGCTCAGCATCAATGTTGCTCCTCGCCGACACGATGACGCTCATCTTGCCCTCCTCGGTACGCACGATGGCAAGATTGCAGGAGGTCTCGACAAGGTCGGGAATCTGCGCAGAGAAGGTCCGTGGTCCGTGTGGGATTGCATTGATTGTTCTCACGATGGTCTCCGACTCCTCGCGACTGAGAGTCGGTGCGTTGTCAGTCTCTACAAAGTTGATCTTGATCGACGGTTCGAGTGGTGCTCCTCCGACCTCCTGTTCATAGTACTCAAGGATGGCCCTTCTCTCCTCATCGAGAATATCACGCACCTGAACCAGTCTGTTTCTCCTCACCGCGACAATGGCCGTCGCCTCTCGGGTGATGGCATTATGCTTGGAGCCGCCGTTCCACGATGACAGAAAGACCTCGTGTTCGGTCATCACAGCAGAGAGCAGACGTGCGATGATGACGTTCGCGTTGGCCCGATGAAGATGAATCTCCGCACCGGAGTGACCGCCACGCAGTCCTGCGACGGAGACTCGCAAGAACACAAGGCCCTCTCCGCCTGTCTCGGGCGCCTCAACCCTGACGTCCCGTTCGAGCTCCACCTCACCTCCGCCTGCCGAACCAATTGTGATGACACCAAGATCCTCTGAGTCGAGATTCAGCATCAGCCTGCTCTTGGGCTCGAGCCTGTCTGTGTCGAGTCCGAAGGCACCCGTAAGGCCTGTCTCCTCGTCTACGGTCAGAAGGATCTCCAGTGGGCCGTGAGTGACATCCTCGTCTACAAGCACAGCCAGCGCCATTGCGACACCTATCCCATTGTCTGCTCCAAGAGTGGTCCCATCGGCTATCACCCACTCACCATCTACCTTCACTGGAATCGGCTGGTTAGCAAAGTCGAATCCGTCCGACCGGTCGGTCTCGCACACCATATCGAGATGGCCCTGCAGCATCAATGTGGGCGCCGACTCCATCCCGTGCGTTGCAGGCACTCGAATGAGTATGTTCCCGGTGGAGTCCTCAAGTACCTCGAGATTGATGCCACGCTCCTCGGCGACTCGACTGACCCAGTCTCTGACGGCGCGGCGCACCTTCTCCTCATGTTTGGACTCGCGAGGAGTTGCAGCCAGTATCTTCTCGAAAATCTCCCAGACGTGATGAGGTTCAAGGTTCTCAAGGACCATCAATGAGGCCTCCGTGTCCGCACATCTCATCAACAGTATAAGCATTGCCTATTATGACAACAGACACCTCTCAATGTCAGTCGAGTCATTTTTCAGTCACAATCTATCTTGATGTGATACCTTCACCAACATCGTGAACTGTGAGGGATGTCCCGTGTTCTTTGACCCCGAAATCACGAACATCCTGAGGAATGCCCTCCCCTGGGCGGGACCCTTCTTTCGTGTCATAACAGAACTCGGCTCAGAGCTCTTCTATGTGGTTCTGATCCTCATCGGCTACTGGGCCTACAACAAGCGAGAGTCGATCCTAGCAGCCTACGTCCTGCTCGTGTCTGTCGTCACCAACTACTGGCTCAAGCTCGCAATCGCCAACCCGCGACCCGACCCGTCATACTGGTACGAGGGTGTCGAGGCGACCAACTACAGCACACCAAGCGGCCACGCTCAGAACTCGACCATGCTGTTCGGCTGGCTGTCCGTGCGTGTCAGACGTGCTTGGTTTGGAGTTCTCTCGGTGGCACTCATCCTTCTAATCGGCATCTCGCGTGTCTACCTTGGAGTCCATTACCTCGGCGACGTGCTCATCGGATGGGGCATTGGGCTTGTTCTTCTGATGATACTCGTTCGGCTGCAGGAGCCACTGATGACCCTGTTCCAGCGGTATCGGTCAGAGTATCTCTACCTGGCGATGCTCATCATTGGTCTTGCTCTCACCGTCGTCAGCACGTTGTTGCCCACCCCGCCCGGCGATAACTTCGGTTCGCTTGGAGGCCTGATAATGGGGATCGCCGTGGCCTTTCCTCTTGAGGCCAGATACGTGAACTTTGACACTGCCCCACCGCATGGTCAGAGATGGCGGTTGATTCTCCGAGTGGTCCTGGGTCTCATTCTCGTCCTCGGCGTGATGGTTGGCCTGAGCGGTGTACTCCCGTCGAGCGATACTTGGTTCCGCGCTCTGAGGTATTTCCTCGTGGTGATTGTCGGAGCCTTTCTGTGGCCACTTGTCTTTGAGCGCGCTGGGATATGATGGGGGACTGGCAGGCTCTCCGGTCAGAGGTACTTTGAGGCCTCTATCTGTGCCAGCTCCACCCCCGCCGAGTGAGAGTACGACCTGAATGTGCGCACAGCGACCACGATGACACCAGCGAGTACGAGATAGGCGTACAGCGGTGATACGAAGATACCAATTACCAGCATCCCAAGCACCAGTGCAAATCCGGCCAAGTTGGGCACAAGCTGTACCTTCAATGCTGCAAGGCCGGTGATCGGTGGTTGTGCTGCCGCGCCACGCTGCCTCAGTATCATGCGTTCGGCCTTGAAGTCACCTGCCACTGCTGCCTGAAATGCCGCATACGGTCCTGCGATCAGAGTGATCAGAGGCATTGCGATGATCAGCAGTGGGACATACAGTGCAACGGGCGGATTGACAATCAGGGCGACGATAGAGAACAGCACGCTGGCCGCGAGCGAGAAAGGCAGAGCGCTGTAGACCTTTCCCTTGGTGTACTCCTCGAAGTTGGCGGCTGCAAGCTGGAGGTTCATCAGGTTCTTCCCCTCGTAGACGGTCTCATAGCCAGCAAAGTACACACCGTACGACACTGCAAACGGAATGGCTGCAGCAGCAACGAGTATAGTCATGAAGGGTAGGAGTTCCTCTGGTGCTGTCAGAACGGGGAACAGTAGGAAGACGGTGAATCGTAGCGGGTTGAGCAGGTACTGCGCGAGCACGCCTCCCTTTCGTCTGATAGACGTGATATTATACCACATGGAGGCACTGCAGGTCTGACTCATTCTCAGTAGTGGCAATGTTCTTGGCGCCCACCGTCCGTGCCGCGGCCTCACTTTCCTATCCGAGCTCCTCGTCGACTCGTAGGTCAACCAGCCGCTGTAGTGGGCAGCCTCGCTGACAACGGCATTGACGTACAGTAGTATCAGCGCGCTCGCCGCGAGTCCCAGCCCCGTCAAGACATCAACAAGTGTCACCCCACCACCAGCAATCGTACCTAGGATGAGCACGCTGAAGGTACGGCCGGGGCTCGTGTCTGATGTCAGTCCGAGCAGTCGACCGAATGAGATCAGACCACCGAGAAACTGAGAGTCCTCGGCAAAGTAAGCATTGTAGTACCAAAAGGTGCTCGCTAGTATTGCCAGAGCTGTGAGTATGAAGTATCCCGCCTGCTTGACGGTCCGGTGGCCCGCAACGAGTCGGGCAGCCGCAAGACCGACTAGGCCGCCCGCCCCGACGCCGATTCCGATGAACACAAGGACGAGACTGACGTAGAGCAGTGCAGCAACAATCGTCACACCCCATCCCGCCACGAGTGCAACAGCGGCGACAACTGGCGTGCCAAGAAGGATCCAGAACTCAGACACGGCAAAGACCAGCACAAGCGTCTTCTCAAGAAAGATTGTCCGCGTGGCCACTGGCATCGTGAGAACGTACTCCATCCGGGCGCTGTTGGCAACGATCATTGCTGAGTACATTACCGAGCCAATGAACCCAAAGAGGAGTATCGCGTTGAAGACGAAGTTGCCGAACTCAAGGTTATTCAGTATGAGTGGCCGGAGGCGGGTCCACCCAATGGCGGTACCGATAAAATAGACACCCCATCCTATGCCCACTCCGACGAGCAGCATAATGAAGTGTATCACGAGTGAGCCTCTCCTTGACTTGCCACCCCTCTTGCCGCGCGGTTGACGGAGCCTGAACAGCTGTTTCAGGTCCAGTCGCAGCAGGAACAATAGGTCAGAGAGAGTCAATCGTTGTTCACGTCCTCAAGAAACTTTGCGATTCGCTGCACATCGGGTCCTCCCGTCAGTGAGAGGAAGATCTCCTCAAGGGTGCCCTGTCGCTGTGCTCTCTCTCTGAGGTCATCCATCGTGCCCTCTGCGATCAGTTGCCCCTCCTGAATGATGCCAATCCGGTCGCACATTCTCTCCGCAATCTCAAGTACGTGCGTCGACATCAGGATGGTCGCTCCACGGTCACGCAGGCCCAGTAGTATCTCCTTGATGGTGGCCGCACCCCGCGGGTCGATTCCTGCCTGCACCTCGTCGAGTATTAGTACACGCGGCTTGTGGACCAGCGCAGCAACAAGGCTGAGCTTTCGGGCCATACCCTTTGAGTAGGTCTCTATCAGGTCGTCACAGGCATCGTAGATGTCAAGGAGCGTCATCAGGTCCTCTATCTCGGTGTCGCGCTCATGTCCACGTGGGATTCGCCAGATATCACTGATGTAATTCACAAACTCCCAGCCTGTGAGTGTCTCGGGCAGGACTGGCTCTTCGGGGACATACCCCATGATTCTCTTGGCCGCCACAGGCTCTCTGAGGATGTCGTGGCCCGCGATTCGTGCCGTGCCCTCTGTTGGCCTGAGCAGCCCCAGTAGCATCCTCATTGTTGTGGATTTTCCAGAGCCATTCGGACCCAGCAGACCGTAGATCTCCCCGGGATTGACGCGGAACGTGAGAGAGTCGACCGCTCTCAGCTCGCCGAAGACCCTTGTGAGTTGGATGGCCTCTATCATTGTTGTGGGCTATCATCAGGTTGGTGTGGTTATATGCGTTCGGGCTGGCACAATCGTAGTGGCGTGTGTGTATACTGAAAGCATTCCCCCAGCACGTTCTCCGTGCGCCGGAGTCCATCGCGGATTGTTTTATATATTACGCGTGGGCAACGAATAATAGCATATAATCCGACGGACAGGGACCTCCTGAGGACATGCTGCGACGCAGTACTTGAGCAAGTAGTCATACTGACGAGTAAGCTGCAAGGAGCGACGTCATGACTCTTGGTCGGTGGGACGTGGCATAGGTTTCAGCTGTGCGTGCCCTCTCCGTCAATGGAGTGTGTCTGACTATGGTCAAGACTGTAGAAGCACCACCGGAGTTGCACGGACTCATTGAGAGCATCGAGGCGAAGTACGAGGAGATCTTCAAGACCCAGCTCGAGTTCAAGCCGGAGGAGAGCCGAATCAGGCTCGTCGGCGGTGAGGTCATGTTCATTGGCCTCAGGGCCATCGCCATCGACCTCAAGAAGGAGCTGGACAGTGTACTCGGCGAGGCTGGTCGCAACCTGCTTATCTATCGTCTCGGGCAGTCCTTCGGCAGGGCGGAGGCAGAGCGTCTTCTCCCGGTCTTGGGACTGGACGACGTGGTGGCGAGAATCGCTGCGGGCCCCATATGGGCTGCATACTCCGGATTCGTCAGAGTCCGCCTGCTTCCGGGGAGCGTGATCGAGCCGAATGAGAACTTCTTTCTGTTCTATGAGCATCCCAACAACTTCGAGGCGTCCTTCTGGAAGAAGGAGGGTTTCAGTGCACAGGAGCCGGTCTGCTACTTCAATGCAGGATATTCCTCGGGCTGGTGTTCAGTGGCCACTGGTATCGACCTGGACGCAGAGGAGGTCCTGTGCGAGGCCAAGGGCGATGCTGCGTGCCGATTTATAATGTTCCCCAGCAGCAGGAGAATGGAGTATTTGGAGCGCGCAGACGAGTTCAGGAATATGTAGGCGGGGATGAACAATGAGTGCGAAGATAAAGAAACTCACGGAGACGTTGAGCCAGCTTATTGCGAACAGTGAAGTCGAGGGCTGTGCACTTGTCAGCACGCGCGGCCAGATGATGGCTGCAAAGCTCGGAAAGGATGTCGACGACAAGGCGGTGTCAGCAATGGCCGCGGCACTCCTCTCCATCGGCAATAGGGTGGGCGAGGCTCTTGACTCGGGTCCTCCCAAGAACATCCTGATTGAGGGAGAGCGGAAGATGGTCCTCGTCAGGAGTATCGGAAATGCCACGCTGATTGCGACGGCACCTGCCGATGCCAAGGTCGGCCTCATCGACTTTGAGATGGACAAGGTCGCCCGTGAGATGGAGCAGATACTATAGTCGTGCGTTGGGCTGACTAGTGTCACTGATGGAGGAGGCTGCCGTAAGTGCCGAAGCTTGACCTTCGCGCCTACGACTTCAAGGTGTACGTGACAGGACCCTTTCAGGCCGGTAAGACGACTCTGATCCATACTCTCGACCCAGATGCCATATCGATTGAACGAGAGATGCGTGAGGCGTACCGGGGCGAGAAGGGCACCACAACTACTGGCTTCGACCTTGGTCGGGTCATATGGGTCCGGAAGGACGAGTCACACGATGGCCTGATTGTCCCCAAGAAGGAGTTCGAGAGGGAGGCCAGCGAGTACGAGGGCTGGATTGTCAAGGAGATTGAGCTCAGGGGTGTTCCAGGGCAGCTCCACTTCAAGTTCGTCAGGGACACCATGCGGTCTAACACGGATGGGGTCCTGATGGTCGTTGACTCCTCGGACTACGGGATGATCGGGGATGCCAGCGCCATTCTGGCCGAGACAATTGCTTCCTTCGGAGAGATACCTCTTGAGGTCATTGCCAACAAGCAAGACCGCGATGACGCCGCCTCTCCCGAAGAGGTGGCGACGTGGCTTGGTGTTGATAGGGCCACGGGAACTTGTGCCAAGGAGCAGGAGTCGGCCAAGAACGCGCTCATCCGTCTCTTGAGGAAAGTCGAAGCCTTCAGCAACGCAGTCGAGGCTGAAACCGGCACGTCGACGTCAGTCCCCTCCTCATAGTATGCATCTCAGGTGAGAACTATGGCAGCAGATAACGAGACCATCCCGCCCGTTGGAAAGGTACGGGAGGCGGTGACCGGCTTCATGTCGCGCGTCCCCGTGTGGAGTGTCACGGTCTTCACAGTGGACGGCTACATCATCGCCCACCATTCCTCCTCGGAGACAATTCCAGAGGGACTAGAGATGGCAATTGCGAGTCTGTCCGCTGGGCTAATCACTATTGCTGAAGACTTCATCAGGATGGTTGACCCGTCGAAACTGTTCAAAATGGCGCTCGTCGACAGTGTGGACGAGCGCAATGCGCCCGGTTTCTCAGCAATCCTCGGGCACGTGGCTCAGAACGTCCTCCTCTCCTGTCTGTTTGCGAGGACTACACAGCTCGGGCTGGTGACCTTCGAGCTTGAGGGTCTAGCAAACGAGATACGCGAGATTGTGAATGAATGGGAGGTCAAGCTACACAGTGAGACAATGACGTGAGATGAGATCCAATGACTATAGGAAAAGGCGAGCTACTCAGTCAAGTCATCGACGACCTCACGAGGGAGCTGGACCAGAATCTTGTGATGTGTGTTGTGACAACCGAGCGCGGCCTGATAGTTGCAGCGGGGGGCGACGACCAGCTGAGCAACAACCTCGCAGCCATGGTATCGCTGATGGTGGACACATCGCATAGGGTGGCAGAGAGTCTAGACCTCTCCACTCCCCGTGTTACAAGAATCGACACCACAGATTGGACGACAATGGTCTATGAGTTCCCAGTCCACGGTAGACCATTCCGGCTGGGCGTGGTCCTTGGAGCGTGGTCGGCAGGGAGATCCCGAAGCCGGTGGCGGTGGTCACTACGTCGAAGGCGTGGCAGGAGGAACGTCCAAGAAGTCTTGGGCAAGGCGGCTGACCGGATTCGAGAGATCCTAGAGGGCTGATGATCATTGCACGGAGTGTGACTACTCTATGACTCAGAGGCTTACGGACTTGGAGAACGTACTGAGAGATCTTGCCCAGAGGTGCCCCATTGAGGCTGCAGCCATTGTGACGATGCGCGGTCAGATGGTCTGTTCGCTGCTGACAACCAGCACTCCGGAGCGGGCCATGTCTGCCATGGCGGCATCCATTCAGTCAATTGGCGAGCGAGTGGGCAGAGAGCTCGGAGCAGGACGGCCGAAGACAATCATCATTGACGGTTCCGCCAAGAGCGTGATACTCACGGGGTTCGGCTCTATGATACTTGTCGGTACAGCCCCGGTGAACGCTGCAATTGCGCTGATCAAGTTCGAACTCCAGAATGCCATAGAAAAGATAAGGGCGATTCTGGGAGAATAGATGGGTCGCAGTCGTCGCTGGCCAGTCGTGCGGACATCCTCTCGCGGTTGCCTTCGGCCTGCGACACGAGCCCGACGCAGAGAGCAGCTGTGTGAAAAGTCAGCTACAAAGGAGTTGCAGAATGCACGTCTCTCCATTCGTGGTGCGAGCACCAGGCCGACTGTGCCTGTTTGGCGAGCACAGTGACTACCTAGGCCTCGATGTAATAGCCGGTGCGATTGATCTGAGTGTCACGATGAAAGTTCAACCCCGGCGCGACTCGACCGTGACGCTATGGTTCGAGGTCACCGGCGAACGGGACACCTTCTCTCTGGACGAGCCCATCTCGTACAGACACGGAAGGGACTATGTGCGAGCCGCCTTTCGGGTCGCGCAGAGAGCGGGCCTGGGGATGACGGGCGCCGACATCACAGTCAGTGGTGATATCCCGCTCAGCTCTGGCCTCTCGAGTTCATCTGCGCTCACTGTGGCTGCCATTCTTGCGTGCCACACACTTGCCCGTGCCCCTGTCGACCCAATGGAGGTTGCACATCTGGCATTTCAGGCAGAGGTTGTCGAGTTCGAGGAGAGCGGCGGGATGATGGACCACTCGGCGTCCGCCTTCGGAGGGCTTCTGCACATCTCCTTCGCCAGTGATGTCACGGTCAGCGCATTGCCCGCCGTCCTAGATGGTCTGGTGATTGGCGATTGCGGTCTGAGGAAGAGGGACACTGTGGGCGACCTGAAGAGGATACGGAGGACCATCGAGCGGGGATACGAGGCGCTTGCCGAGGCAGTCCCCGGGTTCGACCCGCGTACCACACCAGTACGTGACATCCTTGATCTTGCCGATGCCATTCCCAAGTCGTGCCGGCGGATGACCATTGCCACACTGAAGAATCGAGACCTGACGGCCAGAGCCTTGGCTCTGCTCCGGTCACCCCACCCCGACCCGGTCACGCTGGGCAATATGATAGACGAACACCACGCCATAATGCGGGACGGACTTGGCGTGTCCATCCGTGAGATTGACGAATTGATTGCTGTCGCTAGAGAGGCTGGTGCACTCGGTTGCAAGATCAACGGCAGCGGACGCGGTGGGACGATGCTTGCCTATGCTCCGGGGAGAGAGGTCGACGTTATGAGGGCAATGGAGGAGGCGGGAAGTTCTGCCTATCGAGTCCGCATCTCTCGAGGCGCCCACACTGTACGAGACTCCATAGTGGGATGAGGACCGAGCGGCCCTTCCTCGGGAGAGCCATCCTCGCCAATACCTGACAACGTGGCCTACTTGCCCTCGGCAAGCTCCTTCATTCGTGCCTCAACTATCTCAAGGATCTCCTCCTTGAGTCGTCGGCCCTCTGCGATGATGCGTTCGACCTCGGCGCTGATACGCTCTACGAACTTCTTGTCGCGGATGTTGCCGAGATTGATCCGGACGTTCAGTGCGGCGCCCTCTATCGCGGCCATCAGTGCATGAGCGGCGACGCCGGCATCAGTGATGGCATTGATATTGCCCTTCTCTGCGGCCACACGTGCGTGTTCTAGGGCATTGAGGGAATGCTGCATAGTCTTGAGCGGTACCTCGGCAGCGTGCTTCGTAGCGGCCTCGAGGGTCTCCTCTTTCTTCCTCTTCTGTTCAGGCGTGTCCTCCGGCATCTTGAACGCGGACATCACTGCATCAAAGGCAGCAGAGTCCTCCTCGACGAGTCCCATCAGCACACCGCGGTCATTCTCGCAGGCGTGGCGATGAGCCAGCATCTCCTCCTTTATCGCAGCGAACTTTCTCCCCGAGAGTGACAGGCCAGTCACCATACAGACAAGGGCTGCACCGAATGACCCCATCGCAGCAGCAACACTGCCACCGCCTGGCGTGGCACGGGCACGACGCACCTGATTGCCGAACTCGATGAGCGACATCTCGGTGAAGGACTTCTTCTTCGGGTCCTCGAAGC
This sequence comes from Candidatus Thorarchaeota archaeon, assembly GCA_029855935.1. Classification (GTDB taxonomy): domain Archaea; phylum Asgardarchaeota; class Thorarchaeia; order Thorarchaeales; family Thorarchaeaceae; genus B65-G9. Next base: position 129,323 of record JAGSHN010000016.1, read on the forward strand.
CTCCGAGGTAGTAGAGGTCAAGGATCATCGACTCGTCGAACTTCGCTGGCTGCACGTAGTACTTGAATGCGTCAAGGATAGCAAACAGCGGCACCATACCCACAATCTCGGTCTCAACGACACTCGCGCCAAACCGACGGGCCTCGTTGCGGACCACCTCGAGGACCTGATGTATCTTGGTGCGCTTTGGATGCGTCAGGTTCATCGATACCTGAACCATCCCCTTCTCCGGCAGCTCGAGTCCGATGCCCTGGACATATACAAAGCCGCCAGTGGTCGCGCGCACGGCGTCAGCACAGGCCTTCGCCACACGCACGTCGGTCGTGTTGAGATTTGCATTGAAAGCGATGAGGAAGTTCCTTGCGCCAGTAGCTGTGCAGCCCGCTGTTGGATGAATCTTCTTGGGACCATAGTCGGGGTCCTTGGAGGGATCAGTACCTATCAGCTCGCGCAGACCCTCGAACTCGCCCTCTCGGATGTTGGGCAGGTCGACCCTGTCCGGTCGCGTGGCAGACTTGGCGTATAGGTATACCGGGATGTTGAACTTCTCTGAGAACTCCTGCGCGAACTGCTTCGACAGCTCGATGCACTCGCCAATCGTGACACCGTGGAGCGGCACGAAGGGCACGACGTCCACTGCGCCCATTCTCGGATGGGCCCCCTGATGCTTGTTAAGGTCTATCTTCTCAACGGCCACCTCGGCTGCTCTCAGTGCAGCCTCCTTGACCTTCTGTGGCTCGCCTATGAAGGTGAAGACCGACCGGTTGTGATCGTAGTCGTACTCCACATCCAAGAGACGGACGCCCTCTACACTCTTGATGGCCTCCGCAAGGGCATCAATGACCTCCTTGCGTCTACCCTCTGAGAAGTTGGGCACGCACTCGACTATCTTCAATGCCGTTCACCGCGCGCGCGACAGACGGCGCCTTTGAAAAGGCTTTGGGCATGTGCCTGCACCGACAACTAGTGTGGGATTGGAGGCGTAGGCAAGCAATTGAGCATCGTGTGAACCCCCGTATGGTTGGAGATCACATCACAATCCCGGCGTCGGCGACGCAGCTGACCGAAAAGGGAATATGCGATTCGCCATGTTTCTCAAACGAGGCCACCATCAGATGGGTCTGTTGTGGCAAGCTTGGGAGTGAGGAGAAGTGTTGAGAGAATCGAGAAACAGAATTGGAACTGCCCCTTCGCTCTCTACGGCCAACGTCTTCGAAATACTCTACAAGGCCTGGTGTAACGCACACGACTCCTTTCATATGGTCGACAACGATCAATACTTGCCAAGTCTCACGCCAGCGCTGGGTACCCCTCATAAGGGGCCTGTACTCACAGCTGAGTAGGGGCCATCCGGCCCCCTATTCATTTTCCTTATGGGGCTCGGTGATAACATTGAGCAGAAATAGAGTCAGATTGGCGGTGTGGCTCTCAATCTTGCTTCTTTCCACAATAGTTGCTTCCACATATTCAATAGTCCCTCCCACGCCTGAAATAGACCATACGCCAATTCCTCACGGCAATGGTGGTATTCTTGCGGTAGGCTACAATACCACCCGAAGACAGGCAATCATGGAGTATGTGATGGCTCTCTACCAGCCGGCGTATGGTACCTTCTATCTGTATCTTCACGACTGGCCGTATGACCCGAGATTCTCGCTCTATCCAACCATGGAACACGTGTACGTTCCGTTCGTGATATTGCGATATCTAGATTATATCGATGACTTTGACTGGACAAACAGTACACGTTTCCTACAGAGCCTGACGAATGATCCTTCAAAGGATGACGAGTACGGACCCATAAACATGTCAGAGGCAGTGTGCTCTGATACCTTCGTCTGCAATATGGCAACGGACATGTATCCCGAGCTCGACATAGGTGATGCCTTGGATATCGATGCAGTGGTGGAGTTTCTGTCGAATCTCCAAGTTCCCAGCGGAGGTTTCTTGGTGGACAAGTGGGCCTACGAAATAGCTGATGCTGACCTAGTTCCTACTTGGGATGCACTTGAAACACTCGATAGACTTGGCCGGCCGTCCGCAATCGATCGGAACCGGGCCCTGGACTTCGTTCTGTCGTGCTATCACGGCAATGGTTTCTCCTACTACCCCTTCTCCTCTGTCGACGTCTATGCGACCCCGCCCGGTCTGATGTGCCTCGGCCATCTCAATGCCACGGACCGAATAGACCGAGAGAATGTCATCTCATTTGTGTTGTTTCATTTTGACAATCAGAGTGGTTGTGCGGCCTCAGGCACCCTCGTGGAGACAGAGCGCCTGATCTGGTCACTGTATCTGCTAGATGCTCTGGACCGGATAGACTGCGACGCTGTTGTTCAATGGGTGCTCTGGTGTCAGTCGCCTGCTCACGGTGGTTTCCTGTCATCCCCAGACGCCGACATCTATGATGAGCGCCTTGTGTACTGTCGTTCTGCGCTCCATATCCTGTCAATGCTGGGGCGGATGGATGTTCTCGACCGGAAGTTTCTGATGTATGGCTACCCCGAGCACACGACACCCTCTAGTTACTATCGCGAGGTTGATGAGTGGAACCGGCAGCACAGCAGTACCTCGCCTGGGGCAGGCTGGGGGGGTTTCCCCAATGTGGACATAGTGGGCACGGTTGCTGGCTCATTGCCTATGCTTTTGTGTATGGTCTGTGTTGGCGCGCCGTTCTTGTGCATCTGCAACTCTGACAGGGAAGAGAGGGCAAGGCGTGCTCTCCTCAAGGAGAGACGCAAGCGGAGGCGGCCCAAGTGGTGACGTACGTGGATTGCCCCGACTACATCGATACTCTCAGGCCGCCTGCCTGTTGGGATATCGCCAAGGTACAGTCCTCTTGCTAACTCACATAGGAACCGTAATCTATGGCGTACGTGGTGAGAACGTTTGTCTGCGCGAGCTGGAACGAGTAGGCCGCCAGTACGTTGCGTAGCAGCATGGTGATGGTCATCGGGCCAACACCACCGGGCACAGGCGTGATATAACTGGCCTTGCACTTGATGGCCTCAAAGTCGCAGTCACCGTGTGGTGTGGCAACGTCTATCACAATGGCCCCGTCCTTCACCATGTCGGCCGTGATGAAGTAGGGGTCCTCGTCGGACTTCCTGCGTCCCACTGCGGTGATTAGGACATCGGCCTGTCTTGTTATGGATGGCAGGTCGCGGGTGTGAGAGTGGCAGACGGTCACGGTCATGTTCCTGTTCAGCAGGAGCATTATCAGTGGCTTTCCGACAATGGTCGACCTGTTCACTATCACGGCGTGCATCCCGTCCAAGTCGACGCCGAGAGAGTCGAGGATCATTGCAATGCCCTGTGGTGTTGCGGCAGTCAGAAGCTCTCCTCCATAGAAGAGCCTGTATATGTTGCGCGGAGAGAAGCCGTCAACGTCCTTCTCAGGATCGATTGCACTTATCACGGTCTCCTCGTCGATGTGCTTGGGGAGTGGCAGCTGCACAAGTATCCCGTGGACTGTCGCGTCCTGGTTGAGCCTCGCTATCAGACGGAGGAGCTCGTCCTGCGTCGTGTTCTCGGGCAGCTGGTATCCCTCCGAGAGTATTCCTACTCTCTTGCAGGCCCTATGCTTCATTCGTACGTACATCTTGGAGCCCGGGTCCTCCCCCACGATTATGGTCACCAGCTTCGGCGGGACGCCGTGCAGCTCTGTGAGCCGCTCCACCTCCGCAGCTATCTCCTGCCGGAGGCGTTTGGCCAGCTTCTTCCCGCTTATCACGTGTTCCTCGCAGAAGTCACCCGGACCAATGTCGAGTGCAGCCACCCTATTGTCACCTCTCTCTCGCTACCGACGTGAGTCGTACCTGACTAGAACACCCCGAAGATCTCGCCATTGTCATCTATTCCCATCCCTATCGCCGCCGGCTCCTTGGGCAGTCCCGGCATAAGATTGATGTCGCCCATATGGACCACAACAAAGCCTGCGCCGGAGTTGAGAACAACGTCCTTCACGAACACCTTGAAGCCAGTGGGCCGCCCCATCAGGCGGGAGTTGTCGGACAGACTGAACTGCGTCTTTGCGACGCATATCGGCAGGCCTCCGTAGCCGTGCTTCTCAAGTCGTTTCAGCTTTCTCTTGACACCGTCACCATACGTCACGCCGTCTGCGCCATAGACCGAGGTGGCGACCTTCTCGATCTTGGTTGTCAGAGGGTCGTCAAGGTCGTACGTGTAGTGCAGGCTCGACTCTCTCTCAGTGGCCTCGATGACCGCCGAGGCAAGGTCCATACCACCCTCACTGCCTCTTGCAAAGACCTCCGAGACCTCCATTCTCCATCCGTGCTCCTCGCACAGACGTCGAAGCAGGTCAATCTCCTCCTGAGTGTCATCAGGGAACCTGTTGAGCGCTATCACAGCAGGTATGCCCCAGGCCTGGATGTTCTCCATGTGCTTCTCAAGGTTTGGCACACCCGCCTTGAGATCACCCTCGCCGTGCATCTTCAGCGCACGGAGCGATGTCACGACGACGACAGCATCGACGTTCAGACTACCCACCCTGCTTACGATGTTTATGAACTTCTCAGCACCCAGGTCGGCACCGAAGCCTGCTTCTACTATCACGTAGTCAAAGAGGCGCAGGGCGATGTCTATCGCGACGATGGAGTTTGTCCCGTGAGCAATGTTCGCAAAGGGCCCCGTATGGATGATTGCCGGTGTCCCCTCTGAGGTCTGCACAAGGTTGGGGTTGAGCGCGTCGCGCAGGATGACGCTCATGGCCCCCTCCGCCTTCAGGTCGCGTGCGAAGATGTCCTTCTTATCGTGGCTCCTCGCCACGAGAATGCGTCCGAGTCTATCCCTGAGGTCGTCATAGTTGGTTGCGAGACCTAGGATCGCCATCACCTCGGACGCAGCAGTGATGACGAAGGAGTCCTCTCTCGGGTAGCCGTTCTTTCTGCCAAGTCCGACTACTATCTGCCGCAGTGCCCTGTCGTTCATATCGACTGTCCTTGGCCAGTAGATTCTCCTCACATCGATCTGGAGGTCGTTGCCGTGATAGACGTGATTGTCGATCATTGCGGACAGCAGGTTGTGGGCTGCGCTCACGGCTGGAAAGTCGCCTGTGAAGAGCAGATTGATGCGTTCAGACGGGAGGACCTGCGACTTCCCCCCACCAGCAGCCCCGCCCTTGACTCCGAACACAGGCCCCAGTGAGGGTTCTCGAAGGGTCACGACTGATGAGTGTCCCATCCGGTTCAGTGCCATTGACAGGCCTATGGAGTTCGTCGTCTTGCCCTCTCCCGCCTTTGTCGGGTTTGTCGCGGTGACAAGGACCAGACGACCCCTTCGTTCTCCCAGTGTCTCTCTGATACGCAGGTCGATCTTTGCCATATACTTCCCATACGGCTCGAGGTACTCGGCCGGTATTCCTGCCTTTGCGGCGACTTCAGAGATTGGAATCATGACTGTGGACTTCCTTGTGTCAGTTGTTGTTCCCCGTCTTCGAGGTGCGAGTCTACATTTCACCACGCTTCAAGATAAGGCATATCGTCTGGGCCAATACCCACCGTGAGGTACGATGGCATCTGGGTGGCCAGCTCCTCTAGGCTGGGGGACAGGCCTCTGTTCGAGCAAGCAGTCCGCGGGCCTAGTACGACGCCTGCTCGACCCTCCACTCACCGTCCTCAATCACAAGATGGATTGGCACCGGACTGCCCCTCAACGAGCCGTCGCGATTGTGTCTCTTGAAGAACAGTTTGCAGTAGCCCTCTCGCTGCTCTGCTACGCGGTCAAACGTGTAGTATACACCGTACTCCTCGTAGTAGTGGCGTCCGGTCTTCCACCAATAGTCGGGCGAGTTACCCCATACCTGATTGAGGGCGCCCTCCTTGTTGGACTTCGTGAGGGTCTCGGCCCACTTCTTGATATCATCCTGCTGAAGCAGGTCGTAGTGGCGCTGTGCGACCTTTATGGCATCCTCTACGGACATCGGACTATCCTCTCCTTGTGTAGATGGTCATGCTCAAGTCCAGATAAGGCTAGTTCCTACGGACCGCTCACGACATCACGTTGACCCCAACAAAAGGAGATGGGAACGGGCTCAGCAGGTCGTGTCCTCCCCGCTGACGCCCGTCTCGTCTTCACTCCACCCGGAGTGTGGTCTGTTGACATCAGATTGGCAGGTGCAGAAGCGTGAACAGGCCTATCATCTTCAGACCCATGTAGATCATCACAATGATGAAGATCCACTTCAGCGCCTTCGCGTTGATCTTATGCGCAACGTGCGCACCGACCTGCGCCATCGGGACGCTGGTGCCTGCCAGTAGTATCCACTGCAGCAGGTTGACGTAGCCGATTGAGAACGCTGGCAGTCCTGCCACGCCAAGACCAAGAACCATGTAGCTGATTGCCCCGCCCAGCGATGTGAAGATCATCATTGCCGTTGATGTTCCCACAGCCTCGTGCATATGGAAACGGAGGAGAATCACCATCACAGGGACTGCCAATACGCCACCACCGATTCCGATGAGCCCTGTCACGAAGCCCAGCACGGCGCCCGCGAGCACATAGGCGAGGTCGTTCTGGTTGACCTCCCCCTCAACACGCAGAGGCTTCGCGGTCATCATCCGAATTGACCCCAGAAGAATTGCTGACCCGAAGATGATCTTCAGCACCTCGCCGGGGAGCAGAGACGCCACAAATGCCCCCGAGAAACTGGCAATGGCGCCAACGACTCCCATTATGATGGCCTGCCTCCAGAGCACCGCTCCCTTCTTGCTATGTCTGTACGAGCCACTCAACGCCGTTGGGAGGACAACCAGTAGGTTCGTCCCAAACGAGACAAGAATGGCTATCTTGGGGTCGATGCCCATCGCCAGCAGGATGTAGTACTGGACGGGTATCATTATGAAACACCCGCCGACTCCCAGCATACCCGAGACCGCGCCAACAGCAATCCCGGTGATCAGCAGGGCAACCATATAGATCAGTTCCATCTCTGTCACCCGTTGACTCATGCTTTCCAGTATCGAGCGTCCGCCCACGCCACTCATCTGACGGTGGGCATCACCTGTCCGCGATAGCGAAATATTTCAATATTGTGATAGAATGACACACATCGCCAACAGGTCTGAGCTCACTGTCAGAACGGGCGGACAGGGAACTGGACTGGCTAGCTTGGCGACGTGGAACGGTCCAGTGCGCCCACTTCCGTTCTTCTGTCGACCCCGGACGGCCTCTCACGCGATTGTGATGATATCTCCCGCCGTGAGTCCGAGAACGCTGGCAGCGGATCCCTCGCGGAGGGACACCTCAAGAGTCCCTGCGCTGCCGGTGACCAGGAACAGCTCTCCGAAGGAGGCATCAGAATAGGTCCGATGCCACCTCATTTCCCGTTCCGTACCCTTGTACCTGATGACGTACTGGGTCTTGTCCATCGGTGGCAGATTTGTCACGATGTTCCCGAAGCGGTCGACGCGTACGACCTGTCCCTCGCGCCCCTCGAGGTGAAATTCCAGCGGCGTGGTCAGTGTCTCTGCATATGACTCGAGCAGGCGACCGACACCGCCAGCGTAGAGGTAGGCAGCAGCTGGTGCAAAGACATCCCGGCCGTGGAATGTGTGTGAGCCCCCCTCATCGACCTTGATCCTGAATATCTGTTCGATACCATCCTCTGTTGCTGCAGGATACAGGACTCCATTGTCCGGGCCCACAAAGTGGTAGTTCTTGGTCTTGACGAGGACCGCCGGACGCTCCGTTCCCACCCCGGGATCGACGACGACAACGAAGATGGTGCGATGCGGGAAGTACTTGTAGCTGCTCTTCAGCACCCAAGCGCCCTCGACTATCGAGTGTGGCGAGATGGAGTGGGTGAGATCTACTATCGGGACCTCCGTACAGATTGTACGGATGATGCCCTTCATGACGCCAACGTATTCCGACTCGCCAAAGTCAGTGAGAAGTACTATCATTCTGACACCAACCCGGATGATCTTCTCTCTCACGGCACGGTACAGAATGACACAGCACTACCTATTCTACTTTTACCAGACGGACCTCGTTATAGTCGGTGAACACGCGGATGTATCCCCTCAGCATCTCATCGACCTCGGAGTCGCCAGTGTCTACCTTCAGAGTCTTGTCCTCTATCCCGGCCAGCTTGCTTGGCGTACATATCACCCAGATGTGGTCCTTCCCCACGAGTCTGATGATGCGGGGGCTGATCTGTTGGTTGCCCCTTCCGAAGAGCATTCCCTGATGTCCGATGGGCGAGACGACTATCCATGTCTTCTCAGGATTGGTGACGAGTCTGAGGAGCTGCTCCTCGTTGACGTCGTTGTAGACCTTGCCGGCCTGATACACGTCCACGCCCAGTGTTGTCTTCTTTATTCCCAGCAGGTCTGCAACGGTCTTTACGGTGGTGCCCGGCCCGAGGATGTAGGTGCCGTCCTTCTCCATACTGTCGATGATGTACCTGGCGATGGCCTCCTGTGCCTCGTGTTCGTCAACGGTCTCGGGGCTTGCCTGCTTCGCGCCCTGAAACCGTGCCGGGACGGCAGGACCCTTCAGATAGCCGTACAGCCGGATGATGAACCTGTCTTCTCGGAAGGCCTCCTCGTCGGCGTCCATCACCTCGAACTCTGCGGCTGTCGCAGTCCCCTCAGCAACGAGGCCCACCACCTCTGCGGCATCAGAGGGGTTTACGACGAAGATACCAGAGTACATCTTGACGCCCGATGGAACACCGATGACCATCAGATCATCGAGATCGTTCTCCTGCACAGCATCAAGTATGTCCCTTGCGGTGCCGTCGCCGCCGACGAAGACGAGCAGCCGGACCCCCGCCTCATAGAGCGCAACAACGCATCTCTTTGTGTCGTCTGCTGATGTCTTCTCTGGAATATCCACGTCTATGACCTCGGAGGAGAGGCCGCAGTCTCGGGTCACATCTGCGCCCATTGGCCGCGGACATGTGACGAGGCGTATGTCCACGTCTCGATAGGCGAGCGTTGACTCCAGTGCATTGAGAAACTCCCGCGCCCGGCCGGGTGCCACGGGCTTTGCGCCGCGTCTGATTGCCTCTTCGACCACGCCGTCAGTGCCCTTCAGGCCCACGCGACCACCCATGCCTGCTATGGGGTTGACAAGGAGTCCAACCGTCAAGCTCATCCTGCGTTCACCGTCCCTCTGGGACCTATCGTTTCGGCTATAGTACTTCCGATAGGTGTTCATAGCTCACCCAGTTCGCTGAGGCAGGTGCGCAGTACCTGGTAGCCCTCGATCGCCATGTCTCTTGCAGTCTCGTGGTCCTTGAGGCCCGACAGGAAGAGGTCCCATCCGCGTTCGTAGAACGCAAGATAGTGATTGGCGACGATACCCATCCCCTCGTTCTCAAGCTCATCGAGGACGCGACTGCGGTTCAACCTCCAGACCGCCACAGGGTCGGCCTGGACTTGGGTCAGCAGTCGGAATGGCGTCAGCGCGACGTGCCCTGCCAGGTCCAGTATCAGATAGAGCAGGTCGGTCCCCGTCGCAGAGGCAAGTCTGTCAGGAAGGTCTCTCAGATAGCCCTCCTCCTGTTCGAGTCTCCAGCGGTCGACATATCGCACTCTCTCGGGCGGTGGCTCAGGCAGCTCCGGGAGCGATCCTATCACTGGTCGTATCTCGTCAGGTTGAGGCGGGACATACCACTCCTCCCTCATCAGGCTGTTTATCACCCTCATATGGGTCCGCGGATGATGCAGGGGGGCCGGCTCCAGTCTTGCGAACGTCTCCTCGTGCTGACGTGATAATGCCCGCGCCACGGTCAGGGGGTCAGACGAGGTCACAAGGCGGTCGTCTTCATCTGACAGTATGAGATCGATATCGACGTCGCTGATGACCGGGACGTAGTCAATTGGCGAGTCCCACCTCTTGACGGCCGACCCCTTTGCGAACATACAGGCGATGCGCCCACCGAGCTGATTCCTGAGGGTCTCCGACCACGCCTGAATGCAGACCCTGATGTCGTGTCGAGCCCGCTTGTGAAGTGATGAGTAGTCGGCCATCAGGTCCCCTCTACTCGTGCCCATATGAAATCTGTATCGACTGGCGTCAGTCCGCGAGCAGCGCTCCTACCTCGGCTGCGGCACCTATCCAGAAGGCGACCCGCAACAGGAGCGCCTCAAGGAATCTGTCCTTGTCCTGTGGCGTCACATCCTTTGGCCATCTGGTGCTGCGATACTCGTTGAACTCGTTGAAGGTCTTTCCGTACTTGGTGGTCAGAGGCAGTCTGACGCGACGGTTACAGACCGTGTTGAGAGCGCGGACGAACAGCACAAAGTCAGGCTCCAGTCGCATCAGCCACTTCCTCATCGCGGGGAAGAACGCTCTCTGGTCAGTCTCATCCCAGGGCAGTGCCTTGAGTCTCTCTCTGTCACGACCGTCAATTCTCTCGCTGTTGGTCCTACAGTTCTTCGAGTGTGTACATCTTGCCCGTACCCAGACTGTGTTATCGGATAGCCATACCGCGATCTCATGATTGCCCAGCGAACGCATCATCTGCTTGTGCTGTCCCGCCGGTAGAATCAGTTCGACAACCCGTTGGTCCTTCAGGCGCCCGCCGTGCTCTCGGTACAGATCGAGGGCCCACGCCACTGCAGGAATGGTGTTGACGCCGTAATACGTGTCGGGGTTCGGCATTATGCTCCAAACTCGGTTGTCTTCCGTCGTGCCTCAATCAGTATCTTGGCGAGCTCCTCGAAGACATCGAGAATTCCCTCGCCCGTCTTTGCAGAGGACTCCACGTAGGGCATACCGTGCCTCTCGGCGTAGGCACGGCCCTCCTCCGTCGTCACGACACGGTCGGGCAGGTCAGTCTTGTTGGCGACCAGCACAAGTGGGATTCTCTTTCCAACCGCCTTGTCGAGCTCCTCAAGCCATTCGTCAAGGACCATGAACGTTCTTCTTCGTGTGACATCGTATACGAGTAGTCCTCCACTGGAGCCGCGGTAGTACATAGGCCTGAGGATCTGGAAACGCGACTGTCCCGCGACGTCCCATATCTGAAGCTTCACCGTGAAGTTCCCGGAGTCGGTGGCAACCTCGATGTTCTTGACCGCGAACTGACTACCTATAGTCGTCCGATAGTCCGTCCGGAAGAAACCGTGTGAGAAACGGGTGACAATCGCCGTCTTCCCGACCGCTCCTTCTCCCAGCACAACCACCTTGAATAGATAGTCATAGGTACTGCTCATTGGCTCCTTGCCACCTTTGGTTATGTCACGGGACTCTCATCCGTTTGGGCGTCTTCCACATTAATAATCTTTTGTGGCCGTCATTCTGCGCGAGAGGGCCTCTCGTGACAATCTTGCCGTCCAGTTCAGAGGCTCTCTCACTGAGGTCTGACTTCGACACCACGGTCCACCCAGTGCAGGAACTCACGTAGAAGACGGTTGAACTCTCTCGGCTGCTGCACCATTGGACAGTGGTCACTGTCTCTCACAAGAGCGATGTCGGCCCGTGGCAGGGCCTTGGTCAGCTGTTCGGCCACAACACGCGGGATTATGTCATCGTCAGTGCCGTGGATGACGAAGACGGGGATGTCAATCTCAGGCAGTCGGTCCTGAATGCTAAACCTGTCGCACGCGCGAAGGTCGCGCTGGACCATCTCGGGATGAGCGCGCTTGGCCTCTTCCTCCTCTCTCAGGATCTTGAACGCGAGCGACTCGCTTCCTGTCAGCATCCCGCGGATCAGTCCGAAGTATGTCTCGACAGTCTCTATCAGCAGACCAGGGGCGAGCCGGCTCAGGTCGAGGTCTGCAGAGGTGTCAACAAGTGCCATAGCGTGAGGCATTCTTGCGGGCCTGTTGAGAACGTAGGCCATAGCCACACCTCCCCCCATCGAGTGACCGACAAGCACAAAGTCGTTGAGCATCAGATGTTCAATAAGCGCCTCGAGCTCACGCGCACAGTTCTCTGAGATGTCCACCTCCTCCTCTGGCGGCAGGTCTGAGTTTCCGTGTCCGGACAGATCAGGTGCGATGACTCTCCTCTCCCTGCTGAACTCCTCAATCTGCAGTGTCCAGATGGCGTGCGATGAACCGGCTCCGTGGACGAACATCACGGGAACGCCACAGTCCTCCCCGCATCTTGCAACGTCAACATAGTAGAGCCTCAGCCCCTCATAGTCGAAGAACGGCATATCCTTCACTCCATCTCTGGTAAGCCAGCTGGTACTCATATCTATCGGCGACGTATTCTCACGTGAGAGTTACCTTTTTGTCTGCAGAGTCACCTGAGATGCTGAGCCACGATGACCGGCAAGCTGTTTGGAACGACCGGAGTCAGAAAGGTCTACGGGACAGAGTTCGATATCGAGATGGCACTGAGGCTGGGTAAGGCTCTTGGCACGTATCTGAAGGAGGGCACCGTGCTGATGGCGCGCGACGCCCGGACGACAGGCCTGATGATCGAGTCGGCATTGGCCGCAGGCCTGATGTCAACAGGCGTCAATGTGGTCCGTGCAGGAATGGTCCCAACACCGACACTGGCGTTTGGCACGAAGTTTCACGGCCTCACTGCTGGTGTGATGATCACGGCCTCCCACAACCCTCCTGAGTACACCGGCGTGAAGTTCTGGCAGGGCGACTCAATGGGCTTTTCTCCGGAGCGTGAACGCGAGATTGAGGCGATATACAACAGTGGTGAGTTCAAGACCGCACCGTGGGACAGCCTCGGGACCGAGTCGCAGATCGACACGCTCGTAGAGGACCATATCTCCGAGATTCTCTCCAGATGCGATGCTGATACAATCCGGTCGCGTGAATTCCGTGTGGTCGTCGACCCTGGCAACGGCGCTGCCTCCGTGCTCACACCCTATCTTCTGCGTCGCTTGGGCTGCGACGTGATCAGTCTGAACAGCCAGCCCGACGGTACGTTTCCCGGGCGTCCGTCAGAACCTGATGAGTCCACACTCGGTGACCTCGTCAATACTGTTCGTGCGACCGGGGCTGATCTTGGTGTGGCACATGACGGCGACTCTGACCGCGTGGTGTTTGTCACGGGCAAGGGCGAGATTATCAGAGGGGACCGGACAATAGCTCTTCTCGCCCGCGAGATGCTTCGGTTGCAGAGCAGTGGTGATGACAGGGATGGTACGATAGTCACCACCGTGGACAGCTCACGTGTCCTTGATGAGGCGGTTGCAAATGCGGGAGGTCGGACGATTCGCACGCCCGTCGGCGACATTCAGGTCGCCATCAAGGTGAGAGAGACGAACGCACTACTCGGTGGTGAGGCGTGTGGCGTCTTTATATTCCCTGAGTTCCATCTCGCCCCTGAGCCTTTCCTCGCCGTGTGCAGGGTCCTCGAGACAATGGCCCGTTCCGGAGAGAGCTTTGACTCGCTGATCTCTACAATCCCAGTATACCCGCTCAGGAAGACGAAGTTGTCCTGTCCGAACGAGCATAAGGCTGCTGTGATGAAACGTCTGACCGAGATGGTCCCATCGGAGATGGAGGGCGTGTCCGATGTGATCACGGTGGACGGTGTTGGCGTCGTGCTGTCAGATGGCTGGGTACTCATTCGCCCCTCCGGGACAGAGCCAGTCATCAGGATAACCTGTGAGGCCTCTACAGACAAGGCTGTCGAGAGCATAGTCGCTGCTGCCGCCAGACTTGTCGAGCGTGCGATACGCGAGACTGTCGGATGAGACGCCAACAATGTTTATAGCATCACCTCCCCTGCCAAGTGTGATAACGGGGCCTACGTCATGAGCGAAGATGATGACTTCATCAAGGAAGAGTTCGAGTGGGCGCTGAAAGATCCCACAGAGGAGAAGCTCAGGAGCCTTGGTGAGGTGGTCAGCACCATCACCAAGAAGCTCGTCGAGGCGATAAGTGAGCTTCAGAATGATGTCTATCAGCTCCAGACACAGCTCCAGAGCCTGCAGTCCAAGATGAGCAGTCTTGAGAACAGGATGGCAACTGTGCGCGCTGCTCCGGCTGCGGCGGGCGGCGGTGCTGCTGCGAAGGCCCCGGAGGCAGCTCCGACCTCCGCACCGGCAGTTGCTGCAGCTGCTGCGCCCAAGGCACCTCCGCCACGTGCACCCTCCGGACCGATGGCTATGATGGGCGAGCTGAAGGCGCTCCTTGCAGCTCGGCGGAGAAAGGCCGAGGGTGGCGAGTGAGCAAGCGGGTGTTGAACCTGCAAATCAGCCTGAATTGATCAGAGCAGAGTCTGCACACTGTTCTGATGGTAGAACGGTCCCGCGTGACGCGGGAGGTACACTGTGAATGCCTCCGCCCTGTCGCAGGCGGCTTGCACGCCCCTGAGCCTAGTTCTCGCATCGTACAGGCGTGGATAGAAGCCTCCAGCCTTCTCCACCTGCGACTGGTGCTGTCTGAGTGCGTCGAGGGCAGTGTCGTAGCTGCTGGTGATGTCCACCATCACGTTGGGATGAGTGATCAGCGAGTTGATCTCCATAAAGTAGACTCTCTCCACCCTGTGGGCATCATCGTACTGGGTGACGTGGGACGCCCACTCGACTGCCTCGACCACCACTCTCGAGGTCTCCACATGCGCTCTGTTGTAGTCATCCTGAGAGTGGGTCATCACTATCTGTGGACGTGTCCGGATGATTGCATCTGCGACCTCTCTCACGAGCGCGAGACTGATGTCAAAGTCATCTCTCTCACTGGTCAGCACCAGATCCGCACCCAGTCTCCTGCAGGCTGCCCTGAGCTCTGCATTTCGCTGTTCGTTGCCCGTCAGGCAGAGGACGCCAACACGGTGTCCACAAGTCGTGTGGTTGGCTATGGTGCCTCCCGCTCCTATGCATTCATCGTCGGGATGAGCGCATACAACAAGGATTGACTGCTCGACCGGCTCGTCGGCCATAGTGAGATCCTTGTCAAGCGCACAAATCAGTTTACCTAATTCGGCTCCTTTATCTTGGCTATCATCGACCCTTGGTGGGTGCCCTCGGTGCGCATAGGAGTGAACCTGTTTCCATCGGTCGGAGGGTCCGGAAACCTCGCCACAAGACTCGGAGAACATCTCGCGGATAGGGGTCATATCATCCACTTCATATCGTACCAGAAACCATTCTCGTTGATGTGGCAGCAGCCGAAGGGCGTCTACGTTGACCTTGTGGACAACTTTGACTATCCGCTCTTCAAGGACATAGGTTCTCCGTATGGTGTCGCTCTCTCATCCAAGATCGTCCGCGTCAGCCGTTCCGCCAATCTCGACGTTGTTCACTCTCACTATGCGATACCCCACGCGATGGCAGCGTTCGTGGCAAGGGAGATAACTGGTGTCCCCTATGTGGTGACACTGCACGGCTCTGATGTGCACACACTGGGCATCGACCCGGCGTACAGACCGATCGTGAAGCATACTGTACAGCACGCTGATGCCGTCACAACTGTTGCTGAGTTTCTGAGACAGAAGGCGCTCAACGAGCTTGGCATCGAGCGTGAGATAGAGGTCATCCCAAACTTCATTGACGTGCAGACGTTCAGACGTGCCGAGGGGCTTCGCCTCGTTGTCGAGAGCGGTTGTGTTGC
Organism: Candidatus Thorarchaeota archaeon; assembly: GCA_029855935.1. Lineage (GTDB taxonomy): Archaea > Asgardarchaeota > Thorarchaeia > Thorarchaeales > Thorarchaeaceae > B65-G9. Next base: position 144,823 of record JAGSHN010000016.1, read on the forward strand.
TCTACGTAGCGGAACCGAGACGATCGACCCAGAGGAGCGAGTGATACTTCACGCCTCCAACTTCAGACCCGTCAAGCGCGTGGTCGATCTCATAGACGCGATGCGTCTTGTCGTCGACGAGCTACCACGCACACGCCTCGTCATTGCGGGGGATGGGCCGACAAGGATACAGGTGGAGCGCAGGATCGAGGAGCTAGGCCTGTGTGATAATGTTCACCTGCTCGGCATAAAGAGCAACATGCGTGAGCTGATGTGTACGGCCGACCTGTTCGTTCTCAACTCGACGGTCGAGGGAATGCCTCTCGTTCTTCTTGAGGCAATGGCATGTTCGGTGCCTGTGGTGACAACTCCTGCAGGCGGTGTTCCCGAACTCGTACGCCCGGGAGTCGATGGTGTGGTAACCGAGGGCTTTGAGACAGAGGAGCTGGCATCTGCCATCATCGAGACTCTGGAGGACGATGTCCGTCGCCAGTCGTTGGGCCGTGCTGGACGGCGTCGCGTCGAGGAGAGCTTCTCAGCATCAGCAGTTGTGCCACGCTACGAGCGACTCTTTGAAGAGGTAATCGAGTAGGAGTCTGATGTGTGACGATGAACGGCAGCGTGACCTCAGCATACGACGCATATCTCGCAACAGGAGAGAACGCGGACCTGGTGCGGTATCTGTATGATGATCCTCCCGTGACGCTCAGAGCGGTGGCCCGGCGCATCCCCTCGGTGATGGAGGAGTTCTCACGCCGGGATGACTGGTTCTCGGAGGAGCGCATTCGTCGCTTGCAGGCGGCTCTCATTGCTGAGAGCAAGAGACTCGGCTCTCTGACGCCCCGCGTCCGAGAGTCAATCGATCACATTCACGAGGGTGTTGTTGAGGCTGCACATCAGAGTGTTGTGCTTGGTGGGCCTGCGTTCGTCTTGAACAAGGCGGCAACGTCAGTGGCAATCGTCCGCACAGCAAGGGCCCTGGCTATATCTGCAGTGCCATTCTTCTGCGTCGCAGACTATGATGAGGTCCAGCCAGAGCTCACCCACATCAGGACTCCTCTTCTCGGTCACGAGGGGGTGCTCATCCGCGTTCCCGTGCCGGAGGGGTACGAGAGGTCACCAGTAAGCGCCCTGCCCCTGCCTGGCCCGACTTGGTATGAGGAGTTGGAGGAGAGTATTCGAGAGGGCTACAGGCCGCTGTTCAAGACCCTTGAGGGCACTGCGAGAACTCTATACCATGAGCGTCTTGAGCAGGCCCTCTCGATGGCTCGCTGGGCCTATCACAGTTCGACGACAATGGGAGAGTGGGGGACGCGTATCATGGGGCATCTATTCAACATCGAGGGCGACCTCGGTATCCCGCTGTATCCCGCCTCCTCCCACGAGCTCCGAAGGCTCTGGGTCACAGGAATGGAGCTCCTCCTCCGAGAGGATGTCCGTGAGGTCTTCCTGTCCGTACAGAGTGACACAACGAAGCGTATCACCGACCGTGGACTCAGACCGGGACTCTCACCGCGCGACAGGCAGTACGTCCCGTTCTTCTACGAGTGTCCCAACGAGGACTGTCACCGCCAACGCGTTCGTCTAGACTATGAACGCCGCGGGGACAGGATTGAGATTCTCGGCCAATGTACCGGCTGCGGCGATAGAGTGGTCATCGAGACCTCTGCAGAGGATCCCGATCTTGGAGAACACGCCCATCTGTTGTCCCCAAGGGTCGACTCGCGACAGTTCATTATCGACACGGCGGTACCGGTGGCAGTCCACGTTGGCGGCCCTGGCGAGGCTGCCTACTATTCTCAGGTGATTCCGGTAGCCAGAGCGTTGGAGGTGCCGTTTCCAGTCTTTGTGAAGTATACGCGCGTCTACTTCAACACTCCCTGGGCTGAGAGACTCGGCAAGAGCCTTGCCGCACGGGGCCTTCCCGTTCTGCACGAGTCCACTCTCTTCAAGTATGTTGGCAAGGTGGCGCGTCTGAGGAAGAAAGGCCGCTACGGGGAGATGTATAGCATCCTGAATCAGCTTGAGGAGTTCATCCGGGCGCGGGAGCGTGACATGATAGCAAGACTCGCCCAGCTCGGGCAGAATACACCAGCCGATGGGGGCACTGCTGAGACGGACGCTGACAAAGAGCATCTCACAAGGACACGAACGGACCTCCAGACCTACTTGAGCTGGACCTACGGACGGTACGCTCCGGAGAAGAGTGCTCAAGAGGCCTCGTGGTCATGGATTGAGTGGGCGGTGAATGCGGGATTCTCTGACCTGTTCGGCCCCTATGAGCGGATGTACGTGCCTGACGCGAGAGTGGGCGGCACGCAGTTTGTCAATCTCGGGCTCGTGTGATGCAGGTCACCCGAGCTCCTTGGTGAGCAGCTGGCCCAGTCTTGTGACACCCACCTCAATCTCTTCTTCATCGGCATACGAGAAGCCCAGTCTCATTGTGTTTGGCTGAACCTTGCTGTCGACCAGATCGGTGCCGTCCTCGTTCAGGCTGTAGCCCGTCAGCGGATAGAATGGTCCCCCTGGCACGTAGATCACATCGTTGGGGATGGCCACGTCCATCATGAACTTCTTGCTGTCAAAGTCCTTCTTCTCGCTCTCCCACCAGATGAAGAATCCGCCTGTCGGGTCAGTTCTCTCACCAGCCGGGAACGACTCATCTATCGCCTTGGCCATCGCCTTGTAGCGCTTGTAGTACTCTGGCACACTCCTCTTCATTGCGTCATCGATGTACTTGGAGTAGTACTCATCTAGGACTCTCTGCACAAGTGTGGATGTGCACAGGTCAAGGTATCCCTTGTCCTTCAGCACCTGTTCTTTTATCGCCGGGGGCAACACGGAATAGCCCACACGTAGTACAGCGGCCTCCTTGCTCGTCGTGCCAAGATACGCCACGCGGGAGTTCTCTTTGTCGAGGGTCTTGATTGCTGGCAGAGTCTTCTTGAACTGGATCTCTGCATAGGCGCAGTCCTCCACGAGCAGGACATTGTGGGTCTCACAGATGTCGAACAACGCCTGCCGCCTCGACATCGGCAGTGTGGTGCCCTTCGGATTATCAGAGTCAGGCACGACATACAGCATGTCAGGCGTTCTGCCGAACTTGACCTTAGACAGATGGATTGCTCTCTCCACGTACTCGGGGATTATCCCATCGAGGTCCGTGGGGACAGTCACAATCCTCGCTCCGAGCTTGACAGCAGGCACGAGAAAGCCGAGATAGGAGGGTGAGGGCGTTATTATGACATCGCCCGTGTCAATGAGGGTATCAAGCAGTGCGTAGAGCGCCTGCTGACTGCCGTTTGTGATTGTGACATTCTCCCACTCGGTCTCGGGATCGATGGGCAGATTCCTCACATCGTGGAGGCGCCTTGCCAGCGTCTTCAGAAACCACGGCTGACCGCCTGTCGGACCATAGTTGAGGTCCTCTATTGCCAGCTCAGGGTTCTCCTTGTATAGCTCGCTCAGGTGCGCAAGAATCTCAGCAAAGGCGTCTGTGGGGATCACTCCTGGCTTTCCGCCGGCGAAGTAGTACTTGACCTTGTATCTCAAGAGAGCACGAATCTGCGATTCTGCGATAAAGCTAGTCCACGTCGCCAACGCGAATCCATTCTGTTTGTTCATCTGGTATCCGCTCCGAGGGCTTCAGACCTCGCATGCCGGGTGATGTACAACTCTGTACAAGTACATCGATAACCCGTCTCTCCGGCTCTTTATCTGTTTCTGAGGGCACGGCCCTCTCTCTGTAACAAAATGGTCATCGATGTACAACTCGGTGCATCTTGTTCTCTCAGTGAGTTGTTGCATAGTGGTCATAGGGATCACCACGTCTGCGACGCAAGCTGCTGCGCCGCGGCCCTGGGGTCCTCTGCCTCCACTATCGCCCGACCCACGATTACATAGTCGGCTCCTGCATCAATTGCTGTACGCGCATCACCACCCTGTGCCCCTACTCCCGGGCTGAGAATGGGAATCTCCTCTCCGAGGACCTCTCTGACCTCCCTGATCTTGGCAGGCTGCGTCGCTCCGACAATGACTCCATCTGCATCCCAGAGTCGCGCCATACGAGCGAACTTGAGGTAGAGTGGCTCGAACCTCTTCTTCTTGGCATCCTCCACGACCTGCAGCCCGAATCCATCCTCGGCACCGGGATGGGACATGTAGCAGAGCAGGATGACGCCCTTCTTCCTCTCTCTCGCTGTCTTGAACACTCTATCAAGACCCTCTGTCCATCCAACGATGGGGTTCGCAATGACGGCGTCAAACCCCGCATCAAGATAGTATCGGGTGATCACGGCGTTGGTGTTGCCGATGTCGTTGATCTTGCAGTCCATTATGGCGATGAGCCCCTGGTCATGAACTGCATCTATGAGGCTCGGCACCCTGTCGTAGAGCCCCAGCGGGAGAACTAGATGACGATTGAACTTGAAGGCGGCCACGTGGTCGGCGGTGGCTGATATGATCTGGCGGGCCTCTCTCTCCAGACGGTCACGTTCTGAGGCTGCGAGTGAGCCGCCTCCCATAGGAATTGTGGCGGCGAGGTCGAGAGCCAATATCAGACGCGACTTTCTCACGTAGGAGGCCGCTGAGAGCTTCCTCTTGAGCATCAGAATCCCTCCGGACGCACGCTCCAGTTATCCCCGACCACACTTATATGAGATGTGGCTGCCGCTCTCGCGTGGTGATGTGATGAGCCCAGACTGGCTGGCGACCCGTGTCACTGTCGTGGCAATGGCCGTTGCAGCACCGGTCTACTTCTTTGCGCTCGTCTGGTCACTACCCTTTGCGCTCACCCCTCTTGGCGTGCCGCTCTGGGACTGGATGTTCACCTTCATCGTTGTGCCGTCGGTGTTCTCAATCACGTGGGTAGTACTGATCTTCCTGAATCGCTATAGACTGGCCAACACCGTCCACATAATGCACTCAACGATGGTGTCCGTACCGCTTCGCTGGCGCGTCTTCTATGGGCTGAACGCGGCCTTCGTGATGATGTTCTTCATCCTGCCAGTCGTCACGGCCCCGGTGGCCGTCATCGGTGGGTTGGCTCTCGCGGGAGCGACGACTCACCGCCTCCTCCGCGGTAGGTCAGGTCGTGGCTCGGTCATCGGGCTGTTCTACGTTCTCCTTGCTGTTGTCCTCGTCGTCCTGCCAGCCTACATAGTCTGGTCGTTCGTACCGCGCTACATAGTCATCTGGAACACTATGATCACGGCCTGGACAGATGCGTGGATTGGGATTGCCAACGGTATCGCGCAGTGCCTCGTGAACTCGCTCAGCCTGTGTTCTCCAATTCATTTCATCTATTTCAGCGCACAGCAATATGAGCAGGGCGTCTTTGGCGAGGTCTACAGTGAGAAACCTGCTCACGCAATCCGTGCTCTTGAGGGACTACTCTTTGTTGTCTTTCTCATTCTATATCTGCCCCCCATGATCACGCCACTGGGAACGCTACCTCTGCTTGACATGCGCTGGCTCTTCACGAACTACATCAACTGGGCCTCTCTGGGTGTCGTCGCGATAATGACACTGGTCAAGAGACTGACTCACGTGGTAAATGACACGACCATTGGCGGAGCCACGAACACGCTCGTGGTCAGTATGTTCCTGCTGGTCGAGATATTCTTCAAGACGAATCTTCTAGTGGTGACACTCGTCATCTGGCTCGCATTCCTGATCTTCGCGCTTGTCACACTGCTCAGCCTTGCACAGGCCTCACCGAGGGAGATGTATTGACAAGGTATAGGAATCCCACACCGACTGTCGACATTGCGATAGTTGATGACTCGGAGCGCATTGTCGTCGTTCAGCGCGGTCGAGAGCCGTTTCGCGGGAGGTGGGTGCTCCCCGGCGGCTTTGTCGAGTATGGCGAGACCGTGGAGCAGGCGGCTGTGCGCGAGGCATTGGAGGAGACTGGTCTTGAGGTCGACCTCAGGGCCATCCTGGGTGTCTATAGCGACCCTCGACGCGACCCTAGAGGCCATACTATCACAACTGTCTTCGTGGCGCGACCTGTCGGCGGAGAGCTGCGCGGCGGTGACGATGCCTCTGCCGCGCGATGGGCCCCTCTCAGTCAGCTGAGGCGCTCTGAACTCGCCTTTGACCACGGCCTCATCGTGAGGGATCTACTCGTCTGGATACGACACGGTGGGACATTCTGGTCCACGAAGAGAAGAGACTAGAGGTCGAGAATCTCGGGCATATGAGCGAGATTCACGATTGGTAGGTGGAGCACCATCGGCTCCGCCTCGACAGAGTCCACAAACTTGACCTCCTCCTTCGGCCTCGATCTGTAGGCCAGGAAGTTACCCGAGGGCGCCTCATCGGTCTCCACATAGACCCAGAGGGGCAGCCCGTACATCTCATAGTATCCGTGGTTGGATATCAGAGTGCCATAGATATGCTTTCCCTTGTGCTCGAAGTGAAGCATCGATGCAGGTCTGTCTCGCTGTGACCAGGACACAAGCATCCTTGCAAGGTCGATCATCGATGCAATTCTCAGATTGACAGGCGGTCTGATGTCCTCCCTTGTCATTGTACCACCGCCCGGGAGTGTCCACCTTTTGCTTTTAAGCAATCGCGTGGGGGCCGTGATAGTGGCCCATCGTTACACTCAAAACGCTGCTCCCGCGCTGGTATTCCTATGTCGGATGTCATTCAGGACGGCTCTCTCGTGTACATATTCCTTGACGCCCGCCGGAACTGGATTCGCAGGGTCCGTGCAGGAGAGGGCTTTCACTCCAATAGGGGGATCATCTACTACGACGACATCATAGGACGTCCCTATGGTATCAAGGTCAGGAGTCACTCCGGAACGGAGTTCCAGATCCACCGACCCAGCCCGACTGATGTGCAGATCGCGATGGGGCGCAACACGCAGATAGTCTATCCGAAGGACGCCGGTACGATTCTGATTGAGGCCGGGATTCACGCGGGTTGTCGCGTTGTCGAGTCTGGCACAGGGTCCGGCGCCCTCACGGGAGTTCTCGCGCGCGCAGTGGGGCCGACGGGTCGTGTCTACACCTACGAGGTCCGGGAGGACATGTTCAAGGGCGCAAGAAAGAATCTGGAGAAGTTCGGACTTCTCGATAATGTGACGATGTACAATGAGGACATACTGGATGGCATCCACGAGAGTGACGTCGACGCCGTCGTGCTGGACCTCGCCACACCATGGCTGGTGGTGGACGAGGCGCACCGTGTGCTGAGACCGAGCCACTATCTCGCAAGCTATAGTCCGACCATCGAGCAGGTGATGCGGACCTGCAAGGCACTGGGAGAGAGTGGGAGGTGGGGGATGATCAAGACTCTCGAGGTGCTACAGCGGGAGATAATGGTCCGTGAGGGCAAGACCCGTCCGACAACATGGATGGTCGCCCATACCGGGTACATGACCTTTGCGAGAGCGCTTGTTGTCGAGTAGCAGGCTGTTCTCGTTGCTTGCAAAGGTTTATATCATCTCCCTACCTGTTGTCGGTTGTCGACTGTTGTCGATTATTGCCGATTACTGTCGGCGGTGGCGACGATAATGAGATACCATCACAAGAGAGCTCCGTGCTGTAAGGACACGCGGGAGATACTTGAGAACGTGTTGAAGGCCGAGGAGGTCGTCTATGACCTCATTGAGAGATCTGAGTCCGTCAGTGTGAAGAGTCCGGCTGAGGAGGCCCTTGGCTCAGGGACCGATGTCAACGTGATGGACGAGACTGCGGACAGGGTCCTCAGCAATGGACCCGCCAAGTCCGAGGAGCTGGCCCCCAGTCCAGCCACAGCGAACGGTGCGGGAACGGAGGTCTACAAGAACTCCCTTGAGGTCGGCCTACGTGTCCCCGATGCGGAAGATCCCTACAAGAAGCGACGTGCAAGGGGCAACAGGCTCGACGGCTACAGGGACTACTATGAGTTGTGATTGAGGGGGGTCGACTAGAGATTGAGTGAACATGACGAGGTCGAGCGGCTGCGGCAGGAGATAAGAGAGCTCCGCCAGACCGTGCAGACACTGCGCGAGATCATCAACTCGCTCACTCACAGGCTCGACACTGGAGCGGTTCAGCGTGAGAGTGCGAAGGCCGGGACGTACAGTGTGAGCAGTAGCATCGACAAGTGTCTTCAGGATGCGAGCTGGGGTCGTCTTCTGAATCTGCTCGAACGGGCTGATGCCGGGCTCACGGCTGCGGAACTGGCCCGGCGCTGGGGCAAGTCCCGATCAAGGACGAGTGAGGTCCTCAACAGGCTTGTGGCCGAGGGTCGTGTGGTAAAGTATCGTGATGGAAGGCGAATACGTTTCCGTGCGCTTGACACAGACTGAATGACATCTGTGCAATGAGACAGCGCGATGGGAGAGGCGCTGTCCGGGTCCTCTTCATCACCGGAGAGGATGAATTCTGGGGGCGTCCCCCTCTCTGACCTTTCATAGCACGAAATCTAGGTGTTGCGAGGTCCCAATTAGTCTTAAGTAGAGGGTCACACCCGTAGTACTATTCGAGTGTGCCACAAGGGGTCTGCCAGATGTCCAACGAGTTCTCAACCGAAAGACCGGAGCCCTCAGACAAGGAGAAGATACAGGCGACTATCTATACGATGCACCTGCTCGAATTGAACCAGCGTGCTCAGCGGGCGCTTCGTGACTTTGCCCTCCAAGACTTTGATGACAAGGAGGAGCTCGAGAGGAAACGCATTGCAATGCATGACGCCTTCACGGAGCTCTACGACCAGCTCGCCACGTTTAACGAGCAGGTGATGGGCGTTGATTTCGACATAGCCTACCTGCGGGAGAGGATCGCGCATGCAGAGGGTGAAACCAAGGAGTCGCTGGAAAAGGCGCTGTCTGAGCTGGAGGATGAACTCCAACGCAATCTGGCAGAGATCTGGATGGCACGTGTCCTTGCATGGTTGCATCAGGCCGCCGCGGCCTCGGGCCCATTCACTGATGAGGACGACGAGGAGCGGGAGAAACGTGCATTGCAGCATCTGGCCACCGTCTATACAATGCTGGAGAAGTCTTTCACGGCGGCCCCCGGTAAGGCCGATGGCACAGAGAAGCTGAGACGAGTCGCTCTTGGTCAGATGGTGATAAAGCTGCTGAGCGAGAGTCTTGAGGCCGACAAGTCCCGGCTGGCCGAGATAGAGGGCAAGAACAAGGCAGCCGAGGCCGAGTTCTATGACGAGTTTCTGAACGAGCTGATCACTCACGAGAGCATGTTCAGACAGGCCTTCAATCCCTTTGATGAACTCATCTGGCGCGATATCCTGTTCACGCACATCTACGAACGCGCCACTGATCTCTACAACGAGGCAATCCCGAAGCTGGAGTCGAGCGGACGCGTCCAGAAGGAGGATGTCGACAAGATCAGGGCGTGGAAGGCCAACACGGCTGGTCTATCCGAGGTCTACCTCGGAATGATGTACAACGATATCGCCAATGCTCAGATGCGTGCAGGCAATCTTGAGGACGCCTCGAAGCTGTACCAGTCTGCGTCCGACGCCTTTGCACGTGCAGAGAAGTGCTTCTCGGATGTCGTGGCTCTGGCTGGCAATGCCCGTCAGGCACGGTCTGACAAGGAGCACAACAAGGCACAGTCGTTGTTCTGTCGTGCAGAGTCCGCGGTGGAGACTTTCATTCAGCTGCTGAGGGTCGACAACAGGGAGGAGGCAAAGGCTGTCTTGGAGGGTATCTTCAAGGACCTGCGTCAGGCAGAGAAGCTCTCCAAGACAAGGGAGCTGACAGGCGCGATACGCGAGAATCTCAGAATCTTCTCCTTTGTGGAGGACAAGATTGACCGCGAGGACGTACCCTCATCCTCAATCCTCGATCAGATCGACATGGCGAAGGGGATTCGCCGCGAGGGCCTGATTCAGGACATCAACAAGTCGTTGGACATCGCAGTCAAGGCGATGCAGAGCGAGCCAGCCGATGCTCTTGAGGCACTGCGAGAGGGCCTCACCAGTCTTGGGATACTGTTGAGTCTGGAAACCGAGGACGACGAGGTGAGGAGGCTTCGTCACAGGACACTGGCCATAATGGCCCATCTTCGGTACGTTGTTCAGTTTCAGATGAGTGCGCAGCTTGGCTCGGGAGTCAAGTTCCTCGTGTCGCGTATTCTCGAGCGTCTGCATGCTGAGGAGGCTGCAGAGCACTATCGTTCCATCGGGATGGATGACACAGCGACAGAGCTCGTGGACATGGGTCGGCTGGCCCTTGCAACGGCCTGTGCGTCGGAGGCGCAGATCTTTGCAAAGCAGTCGGACCAGTGGGCATTCCGTGCGCAGATGGAACGCATCGGTACCTTCCGTCGCATGGCGGACGAGATACAGCTCGATGTGGACGAGGACGTGCAGGAGACACTTGCGGCCCACGACAACACAATCGAGAGGCTGAGGCAGGCAGTGGCAGCCTTCGAGGCTGCTGCAGACGAGCTCGGCCGTGTCGCAGACCAGACCATCCGTGCCAACAACAAGGTGGAACTGCAGGTCCGTCAGCTGCAGGGTGTGGTGATGAAGTTCAAGGGCGACCTGAAGCGGCTGGAGGCGGCGAAGGCCAACTTCCTCGCCGAGTACGCCTCTAAGAAGGGTGACAAGTCGAAGGCGCGTTCCCTCTTCTCCGAGGCGAGTGATCAGCTGCGTGAGGCTGTCGGTGCCTACACCACCGCAGCACGAGTGTTCCAGGAGGTCGGCAACCTGCAGGCTGCTCAGTCGGTTGACAAGAGGGCCAAGACGACCGATCTTCTCGCACGCAGTACGTGGGACAACAAGCAGCGCCTCAGCAGGGATGAGGACCCGAACTACTTTGGCGATCCTGAACTCAGCGCTCTGTATCTCGGGTCTGTTGAGTAGTGTCCCGTCAGTCTGGTCGCGCTGGCGCCTCTATGTGGAGGCCGTCGTGGCCGCGGCAACGGGGGCGGCCGCTTCGGGCGTTGCCCCGCCAGTGCCGGCGATTGGACTCGTGAACCTACGTGTGACGGTATAGGGTCGGAAGGGGATGCCCCCAGCGTGATAGAACTTTGAGAACCACTCCACAAAGTGCAGACGGAGTGTGTGCATAAACGCGGCCAGTCCCTCAAGAATACCGACAACAAACGTACCTATGATGGCGCCACCCAGGGGCAGGAACGGCTGGACAAGCTCGCCGTGATGCCACACCTGAGCCGGGACTATCTCGACCCCAAAGAGTGACACATGCGGGAAGGGTATCTCGATGATTGCTGGGACCATCTGCATGAACAGGCCACTCAGGATGAGGTGGACGATGTTGAGTGCGAAGATTCGCGCATAGCTCACAGTGTGGCTGATCATACCAATCGAGTACTCGAGATACTCCACAACACCATCCATCTTGCCCATAAAGGAGGCCACAGTCATTATTACCAGTGGAACAAAGAGGAACAGAATAGTGAAGTTGAGGGCGCTGATGGGGAGAACTGGGTAGACACCATTGTCACCTGAGCCGTGACCGATACCGACGAGTGGAATCCAGAGTGCGACCCTTCGATTGGGGTCAAACCACGGGTTGATACTGGTGGTGCTCACTCCAAAGAGAAGATTGACAAAGCCGAGGTACATCCAGACGTAGGCCAGTGCGACAACAGCCCCTCTTATCTCCCTGTGCTTCAGTCTGTTGTAGAGGTTGAGGAGGATCCCCATCGTCATCTGTACAATGCCCACCTCAATGGCGAGCTTGAGGAGATGAACGGTCCGATACGGGTTGGTTGACCCATCCTCGAGAGTGTGAGAGAATACTGGCCATATCGGTTCTATGACAGTTTCTGCTCCAAAGAAGCTACCAAACAGAAGGCCCCCTATCATAGAGAAAATGCCCATCATAATGAGGCCCGATGCGCCCGTCTGGAGATATCCAAGAACGCCGCCCCAGTCCACGCCCTTCCGCTTCGAGTTCCAGGCAATGATTCCTATGAGCATCACGATGAAGCCCTGTCCCACATCCGCAAATATGAGGCCGAAGATGAGCGGAAAGGTGAGCCACATTATCTTGGTCGGGTCGATGTCGTGTCTTGAGGGAACACCATAGGCCGCGACCACCTCTTCGGTCGGCCTCATAAACGAGGGATTGTCAAGGTACGTCGGTGCGTCGTACTCGGAGAAATCGGGATGTTGAATTGTCAGCTCGAACGCATCTCCGACGCGTCGCCTCAGTATCTCTCGTAGTTTCTCAGCCTTCGCCTCCGGAATCCAGCCCCAGACCTTCAGTGCCTGCCTTGTGAAGACCACATAGTTCTTGATATTGATCCTGCGTTCCTCAATCTCCATCTGCTCCCAAGCAGCAAGAATCCTTGGGCCCCACTCCTTCGCTATCAGGCTCTTGCGCCGTTCGAGGAGGTCAATCTTCTTCTCTAGCTCCTCTATCTTCTCTGTAGCCTGTGCTATTATCCTATCAGGCTTTCCCTCTGTCCCCTCGGGTACGACAAACGGGTCAAAGCCGAGGGCCGTGAAGATTCTCTCTACGGCATTCTTGGTCTCGATGGGAACTGTCACCACAGCGACAGCACGCCTCTTGCTCACGGCCACCGAGCGCATTGCGAAGGAGCCGTCGGTGACCTCACGGATGGTCCATTCCAGCTTCGACACGCTGTCTCTCGCGATTGTACCCGCCTGAGTGAATGTGTGCTCGCTCTCTCCGAGGCGTTCGACGCTTATACTCAGGGGCTCGAGTGACACCGCCACATCGAGTATGTTCCTCTGTGCCTGGAGGTCCATTCGTGCGACAGCGAGTTCGTGGTCGATGTCCTGTACCTCTCCCTCGACAGCCTTCAGCACATCATTTGTCATCTTGAGGCAGTTTGTCAGGTCGGACTCATCAAACTCAATCCTGTGTCCAGTCCCGCGTCCTGTGTCGAGGCCAAGTGCGGACACCACATTTGAGATCCGCTGGTGAAGCGCTACTACCGCCTCCTCGTCGCTGCTCTTCTTCACCTCGAGGACCCCGACCTGATGCCTGAGGTCTATGAACTCGAACAGCCCGAACTCTTCAATTGACAGCAGTACCTCGCGTTCAAGATCCTTATGGGCGACTATGCGGGCGACAGCCATTGGTGCCGGAGAGATAGAGAGGGCCATTCGTGCGTATCACCTTGCCAGAAGCGTATGTCCTGTACATGTGCTGAGTGTATGTGAGTCAGCGAGCCAAGCTCCCTGCGTACCTGAGTCGTCTTGAGCCTCTGGACACTACTGATAAAGATTATGACATGGACTGTTCAGACTCCTCTCGCGTGTAGGGACTACATACAGTGACCCCAGCCGAATCTTTATCAAGGATGCATCTGGGCTGAGCAGGTCATTGTTGCAGAGGATGCGGGCTATGGAGACGACTGACGACGCACTTGACAGGATTGGCGCCGCAGAAGATGAGGCCCAGAAGCGGATAGAGGCCGCCGAGCAGCAGGCCAGAGAGATTCGCGAAAAGACGAGGGCTGAGGTCAAGGCAATCCTGGAGCACGCCGAGACCGAGGGGAAGCAGAGGGCCTCCAAGATACGTGCGGAGGTCGAGAAGGCCTCGAAGGCTGCTGTGGCCAAGATTGAACGTCAGACTGAGGAGCAGGTTCAGCAGCTCCGTGAGAACGCTGAGAAGAAGATGGATGATGTCATCGAGATGGCGATGAGGATTATTCTGGGGGATGAGTCGCAGTGAGTGGAGTCGACGGCATCATCGAGATGATCAACAGGAAGACCGAGCAGCGTGTCAACGAGATACTTCAGAAGGCGAAGGACACAAGGGCCAAGAAGATAGAGCAGGCCAAGGCTGACGCACAGCGCAGGGTTGAGGAGATCGAGGCAGCAGCGCGTCGCGAGGCGCAGAACGAGGCGCGGCGCAGGGAGGCGGGGGCCAGACTGCGGGCGAAACGCAGAATCCTCGAGGCGAAGAACGAGATGATCCAGAGTGTGATGGAGAGCCTAGAGGAGCGGCTGGTGACTCTTCCCGAGTCTGATCGTTATGAGGATATCCTGCTTCGATTCATTGTGGAGGGCGCGGAGGCACTTGGTCTTGACGAGCTCGAGCTTGTCATTCCCGAGGGTCATCAGAAGTACGTCAACCTGCAAGCAGCGGCAAAGGCCATCAAGAAGGCCACAGGACGCTCCGTCCGCCTCACAGTGAGCGATGAGTCGGTACGTTCGAAGGGCGGAGTGATCATCAGGTCCAAGGACGGCAGGAAATGGGTCGACAACACATTCGAGGCCCGACTGGAACGAATGGGTCCCGCAATCCGAGATGCGGTGGCGATGAGGCTCTTTGGTCCATCGTGACTCACGACAAGCAAGGGCGGCCCCTCCCTGTTCGTGAGTCCTGAGCAGAGGTCTCGCTGGGAGAAGGAAACTGGCGGGTGGTCTGTCCTCTTAGTGGCTACCTGCCGGAGAAACAGCACTATCTAGAGTACTAGAACTTCACTCAACCGAAACAGGAGATGGTAGTGGAGGAACCCCCGCCGCCTCTGCAGATAGGCAGTCGATTGTTACAAGTCTGCCCCTGTATCGCCCATCAAGGGGAGTGACGGACACGCCCCAGGGCCAATGTCACGTCGGATGTTTCTCCCTATTGGACTCAGGTGGTTCATCAGGACGCGATTCACGACACCATCTCAATGCGCTATGATTACCTGCAGGTAGCCGAGAAGCATGTACGCGATGACGAAGCCGTAGATTGCAACGACCTCGATGAACACGACGTAGAGAATGCTCTTACCGAAGGTCTCGGGCTTCTCGGTGATGGCACCTAGCGCCGCAGCAGACGCTGTTCCCATACCGAGCCCAGCGCCGATACCAGCGAGTCCGACGGCCAGTCCTGCAGCGATGGCAATACCGCTTATCGCCGTCCCGGAGCTGTCTGTGGTGGTTTCTTGGAGCGGCATCACGCCGCTGCTCGCGACTGGGCTTGCGTAGACTGGGATGAGGATGAGTGCCATTGCAAGGGCAAACACTAGATACAATCCCGCAAACATCAACAGGCTTCTGAGTCGTTCTGTCATCTCCATTCGTTCTTACCTCCTCAAAACATAGTTATCATTCGTCTTATTGTCTTCGGGGGCTCCCCTCTCTCTATTCCCACGGCGATAGACCGGATGTTGCGAATCTCGTAGTACTTCAGGCCGAAGAACCCGAAGATTGTGCCCAGCTGGAATGGATATCCGACCATCTGGATTCTGGTGCGCTGAGCCAGGTAGTCCTCCACGGCAATCTCCACATCGGCGAGGTTCTGCTCCTCACCGTAGACGCGTGCCAGTCGGGACGCCAGGTCTGCGTACCTTGTGGACTCGAGCCTTGCAAACACCTCTCTCCAGTTACTCCTCCCGCGCATTGACTGAGAAATGGCGTCTGTCGTCGCTGAGAACCTAATCAGGCTGAGGCCGATAATGTCTTCACTGAGCTTCAGGCGCATCGCGCGCAGCACCGTCAGCAGGTTGCGCAGGATCACACGCGCCTCGAGCAGCCCGCGAATCCTCTGCTGGTCGGCCATAGGGAACCTGCTGAGCGACTTGAGGATGTTCCTCAGGCCCCACTCCTCAAGGGCGACCTCAAGAGGGGCCGTGGAATTGTACTGCTCGTATGCCGGCAGTCGGGTGAGCAGAGCAAGTCGCATATCGGTCAGCGGTATCAGGTCTATCAGCCTGTCGACGGAGCCGGCATCCGCCAGCCTCTGGAACAGGACCTCTTCCTCAGGCGAGGTCGAGACCGCATAGCGGAGTATCTCCTCACGCTCGAGTCCCACGTGTACTCCTCTAAGGACTGACTTGACGCTCTCAGCGTGGAGCAGATGGAGATAGCTCTCAGCGAAGTCGCGCACTCTACCCGTCAGGCTCTTCCCCACACTGTGGACAGTGTCTGCGAAGTGTCTCGCCAGAATCAGGCCGAGGTCCTCAGGATAGGGCACTCCAACGATGTGCGCCTCGCTGATGATGGGTCCATAGGCCGTCGCCATCAAGGTCTTTACAAAGTCCTCATACGTCGGCACCTGTAGCAGACGCTCGTAGTCGCTGACGGTCAGGAGCAGAGACTTCATGCCCCTGATCCGAGCGTTGACAAATGCGAGCTCGTTTACTGCCTTGGAGGACATCACTCTTGACCTGCCGACTACCGGTCCATCGGTGATATGCAGCGGACCGGGGCCTCACGTTATAAGCTTGACGACCTGTCACCAGTCGCCTCCACTGTCACAGCTGAAAAAGGTATTAGCCGGAACGCGCAATACCTCCTGCATGCCACAGGACGACGAGCGAGAAGAGAGGTCCCGGTCAGAACGGCCACCATCGCATCTACGTAGCGATGAGCCCCGAGACACGCAGCCCACGGAGGAGGGTCGGGGCATTGGATCGTTCGGCCGCTGGTTCGCCATCGCCAGTGAGCTACCCTGCGCGGTCATCTCCCTGATGCTGGTCGGTCAGGTCATCGGGCAGGCACTCGGCGGGCTGCAGGGTGGCAATACTGGTGCGCTGATCGGGGTGTTTGCTGGCCTTCTCTTCGGCACCTATAGCGTGTACGTCACCGCGCAACGCCTTCAGGAGGCGGAAGAGCGCTCTCGCATACGCAGACGGTACGTACCACCAATTGAGGAGATACTGGAGGAGCCCGAGTTTCTCAGGGAGCCAAAGCCCGAGGAGGAGTGAGGCGGCTCACTCACGGAACTCTGAGTCGTCATCCATGTCAAGGACCTCGATGACGACTCTCGTGGCAGTGCGTCCGACTACGGCAATGACAATCTGAATGAGCAGCGATATCACAAAGGCGCCGAGCGCCAGCCCGAAGATCCTCAGTGAGATTGAGCTCAGCGATGCAGCCCACGGTGTCAGAATCGCCTTGTCGACGAGGTACCACGAGTAGATGCCCGTGACCACCATCAGTATCACGAGGATGCCGTATGTATACATCACTGCCTTGACTCTCGGGGTGTCCCTGGGAACGCTGTCCAGTCCTGGTCCGACGACCACATCTCCAATTCGTCCTGAGAGACGTACAAAGGCCCCGAAGGCAGCGAGGAAGACCAGGAGGGTGACTATGATACCGACCAGAAGTAGCAGCACCTGTAGGTCCGGGTCTATGGCGCCCAGTGAGCCTCCAATGAGGTAGGCAACGATCGCGCCGAGCATCACGACCGCGGAGACTATCTCTATCGTCAGAGTCACCTTTGCTGACTGACGGAATATCCTGCTGATGTTGAAGGTCGCCCTTCCACTGTCGTCTCTGGCGCCGCACATGTCTCATCCACCTCGACCTACGGTGCGGGTCCTCTCTTTTGAATGCTTCTCCGGTGGGCTCTACGACTTCACCTCTGAGTGCGAATCAGCGTTCATACTGGCCGGGAGGCGACCGCTGGCGGGTGCCCCAGGCCGAAGGCTTTTCTGTCTATGCGACAACTGAGCGTCAGAGGAATGTGCTGTGCGAGTACCAGTGACCTATGGCGACGGGAAGATTGAGCTTGAGATTCCCGAGGAGAGTCTTGTTGACGTGATCACGCCGAGGCCGACCGAATTCGTACCCGACCTGGAGGCAGAGCTCCAGCGCGTATTGGACAATCCCCACGGTCCGCATCTTGAGGACCTGGTCCGGAGCAAGAGCGTCTGCGTCCTTGTGGAGGACCACACGCGGGACGAGCCTCACGAGGAGCTGATCAATGCGGTGGCCCCGCGCCTGCGTGACGCCAACGTTGTCCAGTTCATTGTGACGACTGGTTCTCACGTCGTAGACCACCCCTTGAATCATCGCATCGTCGAGCTCATCCACAAGGCTGCTCGTGCGGCGCGTCTGCACAACTACCGTGTGAAGATTCACGACTGCTACGAGGAGGGAATGGTCGACCTCGGTCGGACCAGTCGAGGCACACCCGTTCTGGTGAATGGTGACGCCGTGGGTCACGATGTCTATGTCGTGCTGGCGGACATGAAGGCGCACTACTTCGCGGGCTACTCGAACGCGCTCAAGGACTTCCTGCCCGGTGTCTGTGCCTTCGAGACAATTGAGGCCAATCACTCAATGGCGCTAGACGCGCGCTCGACATTCGGCACGCACCCCTATCATCCGGACCCTGCAAGAAGGGACAATCCTCTCGCAGACGACATGCGGGAGGCAATGGAGATGATCACCCGTGACGCACGAGTGTTCACTCTCTCTGTTGTGACATCTGGCGGGAGGTTGGTCTGGGCCGATGCGGGTGAGCCATGTCCGGTCATTGCCAGAGGCATAGAGGTACTGGATGAGACCTCCGCCTTCGTCGTTGATCCTGTGCCGCGGATTGTGGTCTCTCCGGGCGGCTATCCTCAGGACAAGAGCCTGTACCACGCGCAGCGGGCTCTGGAGCTGACAAAGAATGCCGTGCTTGACGGAGGCGAGATACTGTTCATCGCAGAGTGCAGGGATGGTGTCGCCCCCGAGAAGGCGGTGGAGAACTTCTACAACAAGCTGACCGCTCCTCTCGACGAGGTGATCGAGGGGATCAGAGGCAAGTATCACCTCTACGAGCACAAGGCCTACAAGTTCGCCGAGCTTCTCAAGAGGGTCTCCGCTGTCAAGATGTATACGAGACTGGATCGCGAGACTGTCGAGGCCGCTCATCTTCAGTGGGTGCAGGACCCACAGGCCGTCATCGACGAGTGGATGAGAGAGGACCCGAACGTGAAGATCCTCGTGCTCGACAAGGGCAACAAGATGGCCATATACGCCAGCTAGGCGCGTCGGACACCTCAGTCCCATCGTATGTCCGCGATGCTCTGATACAGTCGCCGATATCTCTCGAATGCCCTGTCGTAGACCTCTCTCCTGTCGGGAACGGGCTCGAGCCGCGAGCGGAGTCGCACCATCTCCCCTGCCGCCTCGCGGACGTCACTGAAGAGACCCACGCCAGTCGCTGCAAGAATCGCTGCGCCCAGTGCTGTTGCCTCTCCCACCTCTGTCCTGATGACGGGCACTCCGAGCACATCTGCCTGGATCTGCATCCAGATATCGCTCTTTGCAGCACCGCCTGTGACACGCATCTCAGAGACATCGAGTCCCAGTGAGCGAACGACATCAAGGTTGGTCCGGATCTCATACGCCACGCCCTCAAGTATGGCCCGGATGAGATGGGCCCGTGTGTGACCGAGGGCGAGACCTGCAAAGACCCCTCTCGCATATGGGTTCCAGTACGGCGCACCAGCACCGACAAAGTGCGGGATGTGTATCACACCCTCCGCCCCGGGCGGTACCTTCTCTGCACGCTGTGCCATCACATCGTACGGATCGGCGCCTCGTTCCTCGGCCTCCTCGCACTCCTCGCGGCCAAGGTTGTCGCGGAACCATCTCAGAGCAGACCCCGTGGTGAACATACTGGCCTCCACCACAAACGAGTCACCGACGACATGTCTGCTGCACAGGAGGCGCATCTCAGGGTCGAGCCGCGGTGAGTCCGAGTATGCCAGCATGAACGTCCCAGTGCCTGTCGTGGTCTTGATCATCCCCTCCTTGACGACTCCGACACCAAGGGCCGCGCACTGCTGATCCCCACCGCCCGCCACAACAGGAGTGCCCTCAGCCAGACCACAGTGTCTCGCGGCATCTCCTGTCAGCTCGCCGACAATCGTACCGGGTCGCACTGGCTCGGGGAGCTTCTCCTCCGGGATGCCCAGCGCCTCCAGCATCCTGTCTGACCACTGCGCCCTCTTGATGTCGAAGAGCATGGTCCTGCTGGCATTGGAATAGTCCGTCACAGTGCGTCCCGTCATCTTCAGGACCACAAAGTCGTGGACGAGGAGAAACTTGTGCGTCCGCTCGAACAGGTCGGGCTCGTTCTGCTTTATCCACAGTATCTTCGGGGCGCTGAAATATGGGTCGATTGTGAGGCCCGTTGTCCTGTAGACCTCCTCGCGGCCCAGGAGCTCCCGTATGTGGTCGCACTGTGGAACCGTCCGCCTGTCCTGCCACACAATTGCCCTGCGCAGCGGTCTCCCCTCTGCGTCTATCGGCACAATCGTCTCTCTCTGGTTGGTCACGCTGATCCCCGCAACATCGTGCGGGTCGAACGTGCCGGCCCTCATGACCTGTCCGACCACCTTGCAAGTGGTGGTCCACCAGTTTGGCGCCTCCTGCTCGACCCACGACGGGCTCGGGAAGAGGCTGTTGAACTCCTCATAGGCGGATGCTAGGACAGCACCTGTGGTGTCGAAGAGCATTGCGCGGACGCCGGATGTGCCAACATCGATGGCAACAACGAGTCTCGTCACAGTCTGCCTCACCTGTTCTGTCGTTGTCTACGGAACGCGGGACGATGACCCGGATGGCGGTACTGGAGTCTCTGTGGCCTCCCGGTACTCCAGCTCGGTGGCTATCACCTCTCTGATGTCTCTCCTCGGGCCGATGAGACTCATCTTCAGACGGCGGTTGCGCTGAATCTGTCTCTCGCGCCGGATTGCCTCGCTCCTCGTCCTAAACTCCTCAAGGTGCACAACGTACTCCGGCCTGTGCATTCTCAGATACCGGGCTGACTTTGGTCCGCCCGACAGATGCTCAGAGAGACGACGGGCGAGGTCATTTGTGTGACCCGTGTAGTACGTGCCGTCTGCGGTCTCGATTATGTAGACAAAGTACATTGAGCCGCACGAGTGGGGAAACGAAGATAAAGGATACTGGGGTCATCCTGTCCCATCGCACGGCCCAGCGCTCTGCCAGCCTGTGCGGCTCCATATCGGGAGAGTAGGACTATGAGCGAGACTCGCAAGGCACCTCTTCTGCTCCTTGGACTGCTTTCAATGACCTTTGCCGAGGTCTTCTCGGGATCCTCTCCCGGATGGTTTCTGGACATCGGCGGATGGATTCTGCCCTTCCCCCTCTACTGGTCGCACACGGTGTTCTTTCTCGGGCTGGCACACAGGTATCAGAAGGCCTCGATCCCCCATCTCTACCTATGGGGTGTGCTATTCGGACTGTATGAGACTTGGGTGACAAAGGTGGTCTGGGCAGGCTTTTTTGACTCTCCACCGCTCATCGCGCCAGTACTGGGCTTCGCCGTGTTCGAGACGCTTGTCATCGTGTTATTCTGGCATCCTGTGTTCTCCTTTATGGTCCCCGTCCTCGTCTTTGAGATGCTGACATACAGCCCAGACCATCCGACCGTGCTGTTGCCCGGTCATCTCAGGTGGCTGGTCCCCCGCTGGAGGTCGAAGATCATCGCCCTTGTGTTCCTCTTCATAGGCGGTGCCAATCTTGCCGTGGGCTGTGGTGGCGACATCGGCCTCGCTGCAGTGACATCACTGGGGAGCATTCTGCTCATCTACTTCGCGTACCTACTGGCACGACGCGGCGAGCCTCACTTCACAGTCGAGTCCGTGTTTGTCGGGCGTCGCGGGCTCATCATCTCAGGTGTGTATATCGTGTGTCTCTACGCGGTGACATTCTTTGTTCTTCGGCCGGAGGCGCTTCCGAGCATCGTCACGATTATCATCACGCTCCAGATCTACGCCATTGTCGCAGCCGTTCTGTATGCTGCTCCTACCAGCCTCGTCGATCTCGAGACGGTCGAGAGGATGCCTCTCCTTGGGCCTGACTGGGTCTGGAGACGTTTCCTCATCTTCGTCATCCTTGCCACCGTGCTTGCCGCAATCGCGGCTGTAGTCTATTCAGTCGTGGCAATCGCTCTTCTCCTGATGGCGGCTCTGGGACCCGCACTGTTTGCGATGTCTGTCATCAGGCTGTGGCGCACACCCGACTACAGGGTTGCGCGCTGAGCTGGTGTGGTCCGGCGCTGGGGGTTGGCAGCCAGGACTCCTCGGGCCTCACAAAGTCCGCCAAGACGAAGTTTATCTGGGTGCTCGTCTATGGCTGAGACAGACTGCCGCAGTCCAGACAACGGATCCGGGTTGTGTATGACGAACGTCGCCGGGTCCCGATGTTTGAACCCCGATGTGGAGCAGATACGATGACAGGCGAAGAGAGAGATCGCAGCGAAGAAGAGGTCAACAACATCCTCTCTGACTTCTCCCAGTTCTATATCCTTCTTCTGCTGAGCGAGGGACCGAGTCACGGCTATGCCCTCATCAAGGCCTTCAGAGAGAGGACCGGACGGAATCTCAGTGCGGGCACTCTCTATCCGTTCCTGCACAAACTACAGGAGAGAGGGCTGGTGACGCAAGAGGACCGCCCAGTGGGAAAGAAGCCTCGTACCATATACTCGCTGACGAAGAAGGGGCGAGAGTTCTGTGAGAGGCTCTTCGAGCGGTTCGCTGCAATCACAGCCTCTGCAATCGAGCCACGTCTTGAGACATGCGCCAGTTGCGGTGTCAAGATCTACGACGGCGGCTACTACGAGGTGATTGACGGACGCAAGATGGCCTTCTGTTGCAAGCACTGCGCCGCCGCCTACAAGAGGGGCGGTCATCACGATCACGACGACCATAAGTGACGTGTTCTGCGTCAGTCCAGACCCAAACCGAGTGCTAGGGTGGTCATCACATTGTCGTCAGTCCTGATGCATTGGGACGGGGGTAGGATGGGCGGTCGTCCCGCCCGTCCAAGAATCAGGGTGACCCACTGAGCATCGCCACAAGACTGCCAAAGTTCATCAGGGCTGATCCTGCCGCCTCGGCGATTGAGTACACCGGGGCCGGGTAGATGCCTATTATGACGAGTGCCAGTGCCAGGACCCCCATCCCCAACGTCATCGTCCTGCTCGTTCTGTGCGCTCCTGCGGCTCTCTCGGAGAGAGGCCTGAACCACACGGTGTGGATCATCCGCAGATAGTAGCCCAGCGCGAGCAGGGCATTGAAGATGGCAAGGATGCTGAAGACGAGGTAGTATGAGGACACCAACAGGCCAGCCTGAACGCCCGCAGTCAGTATGAGAAGCTTGGCCCAGAAGCCGGCGAGTGGCGGCATCCCCATCAGTGACAGCACACCGATGGCGAAGAAGCCCGCAGTGACCGGCATCCTCTTTCCTATGCCACTGAGGTCGTCAAGGTCTCTACTGCCGATAGCGTGGAGGAACGCTCCAGCACAGAGGAACAGGAGTCCCTTTGAGAGAGCGTGGTTGATGATGTAGAACGACCCCGTCTGAAAACCGAACTCGGTGGCAGTCCCAAAGGCGAACAGTATGAAGCCGATCTGGGTTATCGAGCTGTAGGCGAGCATCCGCTTCAGGTCGCTCTGGGTCAGCGCCCAGAAGTTGCCGGCCGTCATCGTGACCACTGCAAAGATGCCGAGCAGCAGCGGCCAGTTGAAGTAGACCGTATGGATTGGGAACAGCAGCGTGTTCATCCGTATGATGCCGTATACACCGACCTTGATGACAACTCCCGAGAGCATCGCGCTGATGCCGCTCGGAGCAGCGGGATGTGCATCCGCAAGCCAGGCCGCAAAGGGCACCACCGCACCCTTGACTGCGAACCCCGCCGACATCAGGGCGACAACCACTGGCACCACGGGGTTGTCTGGGTGTGTCTGCAACAGATGCGACATCACTCCGAGGTTGAGAGTCCCAGTCAGTCCGTACAGGAGGCTGGCTGAATACAGGACCAGCGTCGAGCCAATCGCCTCCATCATGAGATACTTGATTGCGGCCTCGATGCCCTCCCAGTTTCTGCGGAACGCAACAAGGACGAAGCTTGTCGCCCCCATCGTCTCATAGAAGACAAAGAGGGTGAACAGGTCGCCTGAGATGACGACACCGTTCATTGATGCGACCATCAACAGGAGGAGTGTGTAGTAGTGTGGAAGGCCCGTGTCCTCGCTCATATAGCCAACAGAGTAGATTGACACTATCAGTCCCATCAGGCTGAAAAGGCCGACCAGCATCACGGAGAACTGGTCAGCAGCGAGCACCACGCCCATCGGCGGACCATACTCCGTACCGTTCCATGACCAGACGAAGGACCTCACGCCGTTGGTCCAGACGTCGCTCCCAAGCAGGTAGGAGTACAGGACGGCGAAGGCAAAGCCGATTATCGCCAGTCCGTCAGGCAGGCCCCGTGGCACGCGCTTGAGAACGACCATGCACGCCTCTGAGATGACTGCCACGAGGAGAGCGGAGACAACGAGGATCACTACGGGCATCACGACACCGAGACCCGGGATGTAGAGGATGTCAAGCTGCATCTGTCATCAACCTCCTGCGACAAGGCCCGCCAGAACGGGCTGTAGGAACTGTCCGAGCAACCACGGCCAGATGCCGATGACCACGACGAAGAAGGCCATCACGACCATTATGCCGAGGACGGACCGTGGCGGGTCGCTGACACTCTCAAGGCCCTGAGGCACCGGACCGTACATCGTCCGTCGAATCGCCCACAGATAGTACGCCGCAGTCAGGCCGGTGGCCACAACAGCAACCACCAAGACAGCGACATACGCCCATCCCTGACCAATCATCTCAGCCGCACCGGCAAAGAGCATCAACTCTCCGGGGAAGGCGCACATCGGTGGAGTGCCTGCTATGGCCAGCCCTGCGAGTACGAACACTGTCGCGAGCACGGGCATCCTCGGAGCGAGTCCACCAAGTTGGTCGAACTCCATCGTGCCAGTCTGCATCTTGATGGCACCAGCGGCAAAGAACATCAGGCTGGCAAGGATGCCGTGGCTGATCAGCTGGAACGCCGCGCCATTGAGTCCCACCTCGGTCATGGTGGAGTACCCGAACATCAGATAGCCGAGCTGACTGATGCTGGAGTACGCGAGCATCATCTTCAGGTCGCGCTGGGCGATTGCCATCATCGCCCCATAGAACATCGTGATGACGGAGATTGTCATCAGACCAAGAGAGTAGTCGACCATGAACGTTCTCACAATGGGTATGACCACACGGATGACGCCATATGCTGCAGTCTTCGTCATCGCGCCGCTGAGGAGGACCAGCACGGGGATGGGCGCCTCACGGTATGCTGGTGGTGCCCACACGTGCAGTGGGACCAGGCCCAGCTTGATACCGAAGCCCAGGAGGAACACGACTCCAACGACCTTGGCTGTGCTGGCCGCAAGAGGAGCCGTGTACAGCGCCTGAATGTTGAACGTCCCGGTCGCCGAGAAGAGCATCAGTGTGGCGAAGATTGAGATTATTCCTCCGACTGCCGTCCAGACCCAGAACTGGAATGCGTTGCGTGTACGTTCGTCCGCGTCCTCGGAGACACCGTACAGATAGACGAGCAGGAAGGCGGGAATCAGCATCACCTCGTAGAAGAGGAAGAACTGCAGGAGGTCTGTCGCATAGACGACGCCCACCATCGCGGCGACGAACCAGACCATCAGAGAGTAGTACACTCCAGGCCTGTGCAGGTCCCTCATGTAGGCGAAGGAATACACGACCGAGAAGAGGCCCAGGGAGATGATCAGCACCGCCACCGGTGCGCTCAGCCCGTCTCCGAGAAAGCCCAGAGTGACCAGCGGGTGGGTCTCGTCGCCGAGCCACACAATGTCATGGAAGACGGTCGACACATTCACTCTGAGCAGCAGGAGGACATTGAGGGCCAGCGCACCGAGCAATGAGAGGACCGAGAGCGCCCTTGCGCCTCTCTCCGACCGGGTGCCGACGAGGAGCGTCAGCAGACCGCCGAGAGTGAGGCCGAGTAGCGTGAGTATCATTGGAAAGTCCGACAGGAGCGGGATGTTGACGAGTTGCATCATCGTGTCTTCAGCCTCCTACAGGAACAGTATCACAAGAAGGAACAGTGCTATCCCCGCCATCATGGCCAGCACATTGGTGTTCAGTACTCCCGTCATTGTACGCCTCCAGCCGCGCGACACCGAGTCCAGTCCCTCCTGCGTCGTCCTGCTGAACGCCAGCAGGGCCGACTCAACCCGCCTGTGGAGGCCCCTGCTCAGCCAGAGATAGCCGCCCACGAACACGCGGTTGTACAGCGTGTTGACGTACCACCTGTTCTTGAGGAACCGTCCGAGAGGGCCGTCACGCAGGCTGGAGAAGTCGCCCTTCCCCCTGTGATAGATGAGGTAGGCCGGTGTTATGCCGACGACCCAGATCCCCACAGTGAGTAGTGTCAGTGGCCCCATTGCGAAGAGGTGAATGCTCGACCACTCGAACGGATGAATGAGGCTCTCGCCAATGGGGGAGAACGCTCCGAAGAAGACCAGTTCGAAGAGGCCTCCTCCCAGGGCCAGCGTTGCGAGTACGATGAGCGGGATCCTCATGCTCCAGGGGGCCTCGTGGATGTGATGTCCGTGGGCCTCCAGCTCCTCGACGTGCGCAGACCGCTTTCCGAAGAAGGTCATGAACACCATCCGGAAGGTGTAGAATGCTGTCAGAATAGCGGTCACAAAGGCGAGTACGAATAGCCAGAACTGGCCGCCCTCGAGCAGTGCATCGAAGATCATCTCCTTTGACCAGAAGCCTATCGTCGGGAAGACGCCGGCGAGCGCCAGCGCACCAATCGTGAAAGTCGCTGCGGTGATCTTCATGTTGCTCCACAGACCGCCCATATCACGCATTGACTTGCTCTCGACGGCGTGGAGGACAGAGCCTGCGGCGAGAAAGAGTAGCGCCTTGAATATCGCGTGAGCAAGCAGATGGAACGTCCCCGCACTGTACGCCGTGACGCTCTCTGCGACGAGCCCTGCGGCGCCAAGTGCAGTGAACATATAGCCGAGCTGCGAGATTGTGGAGTAGGCCAGCACCTTCTTGATCTCGTCCTGAACTAGCGCCATTGTCGCTGCCATGAATGCGGTGAACGCCCCAATCCACGCCACGGTCTGGAAGAAGACAGTGACGCCGACCACATTCACAGTCATGTCGATGAAGACCGGTACAAGCCGCGCGACGAGATAGACTCCTGCCTTCACCATAGCAGCGGCGTGGATGAGCGCGCTGACAGTGGTGGGGCCTGCCATTGCCTCTGGGAGCCACACGTGTAGCGGAAACTGAGCGCTCTTTCCTATCGGGCCAGCGAATATCAGCAGAGCGGCAACGGGCAAGAGCTGTGAGAGAGTCACGCCGAGGCCAGCCGCCCACGAGGCATTCCCCGCGAGCGACTGCAGCTCCACATAGTTGAAGGTGCCAGTGATCATGAACAGGATGAGGATACCAGCCAGCAGCCCTATGTCGCCGACACGCGTGACCATGAATGCCTTCATCCCGCAGACAGCATTGTACTCTCCCTCTGTCCTATAGTCGGCGACGGGACTGGGCGCCGTCACGTTGTGCCAGAAGCCAATCAGCGCATAGGAACACATCCCGACGACCTCCCAGCCGATGAAGGTCATCAGGAGGTTGTCCGCCATCACAAGGAGAATCATCCCGCCGACAAACAGCTGCATGAAGAAGTAGTACCTCGTCAGACTGGGGTCCTTGACGAGATTACCCTCTGCATCACGGCCAGTCATGTAGCCGATGCTGAACAGGATGATCAGGGAGCCGATCCCTCCTGCTATGACCGCCAGCAGGACGCTCAGCGGGTCGACAAACACTCCAAAGTCCAGCCTGTAGGGTCCTGCGACCAGCCACGTCAGAAGGACGTAGTCTTGAGCCTCAGGATGGAGGACCATCGATGCGGTCAGGTCAAGAGCGAGAAATGCCGTCGCAAACCCCACGAGGACTGCCATTGCATCGCGGACTGTCCCTCCGATGCGCGCGAAGACGGGTGTCAGTACTGCGCCCACGAGCGGGACAACAAAGACAAGCCAGGCGGCGAGTTCCACTGGGACAATCAACCCTTCAACCTCCTCAGTTCGCGGATGTCCAAGGTTCCATAGTGTCTGTAGGCGTTGACGATCAGGCTCAGGGCGATGGCCGCTATCGCTCCCCCGATACATATCGAGACTATGACGAAGACCTGCACCATCGGGTCAATGGGCCCAAGAACAGACGGACTGCTCGTGAATGCGCCCAGTGCAAGGAAATTGAGATTGGCCGCAGCCACGAGAATCTCTATGCCGATGACGAGCTTGATCATATTCCGAGCGCTGGCGAGTGTGTATACACCGAGCAGATACATCAGCAGCGCGAAGATGAGATAGATGTGCAGCATCTCAAGCATACTCACTCCACCTCCTCCCTGTCCCTGTTGTGGTCCCTCATGGACCGAAACATTGCGGACGCTCCGACGACAGCCGCGAGCAGCAGTGTCGCCTGCACCAGCACATCCACGACACGGAAGGACCAGAGCCACTCCCCTATTGTGGTACCAATCTGGTCCCACGCATCAGGCGACAGGAGCGGCCCTGCAGGCGCGCCGAGAGAGAAGATGCTGAAGTCGACCAGTCGGCTACCTACGAGGACAACGATGACAAGAGAAAGCAGGAATGCCGCAGCCCTGTATCGCATCAGGCTGTCACCTCCGTGCCAGACTCATCCTCTGGGACACCAGCAGCCTCCTCCGGTGTCGCCAGGCTCATTGTGGCGAGGAAGAGTATCGCTATCGCTCCAGAGAACACGCTGAAGTTGAACACGGCCACATAGGGTGCGCCGAGGACAAAGTAGAGCAGGCTGAGAAGGCCATTGCCCACTGCAAAGGCGATGATTGCAAGGGCAAGCCTTCGATGCTCCACTGCCACGACGAGAAACCCTAGAGCCAAGACCAGAATTGCCAGTTGGACGAACTCCAAGGGTTGCGATATCATATCTGACTCCCGCCAGCACTCTTTCCTAGGGGACGCGCCGACCCGCAGGTGAGCCGTCTATAAATGTGACGGAGCAGGAACTGCGTGCCCCACCCCCTCATAGAACGGGTCGTCCTCTCATATGGCTGTGACTACTGTCCGGTCTGCCCACAGTTTCTTGCTGACTTGCGGGCGTGGGGTGACAACGGTTATAGGTGAGCTCTCTGCCAATCGGTCAGAGGTCGCTTCATATGGCGAGGAAGGCTCTTGTCACTGGCGCAGCAGGATTCATTGGCAGCAACCTTGCGGATCGCCTCATTGAGCAGGGCTATTCGGTGATTGGCATAGACAACCTCAGAACAGGGACCATGTCCAACCTCGAACAGGCTACTCGTCATCCCAACTTTGAGTTCATCCGCGCCGACATCTGTGACACTGACCTGCTAGGGTTCGCGTCGGACAACATCGATGTGGTCTTTCATCTCGCTGCGATATCATCTGTCGCGCAGAGCGTGGAGGACCCTCTCTCAGTCAACGAGACCAATGTCAACGGCACGGTAAATGTCCTGCGTCACGCGGTGGATCACGGTGTACGACGCTTTGTCTTCATCTCCAGCGCCGCGGTCTATGGACAGCCCTCCTCCCTGCCTGTCACTGAGGATGCCCCCATCCGTGCGATGAGCCCCTATGGCGCGTCGAAGATTGCTGGCGAGCAGTACGTGCGGGCGTTCAAGACAACCTACGGGATGGAGACAGTCATCCTCAGGTACTTCAATGTCTATGGTCCGAGACAGGCCCTCTCTGAGTACAGCGGTGTGGTCTCGATCTTCATCAACCGGGCACTGCACGACGAGCCTCTGACGATATACGGTGATGGTCTTCAGACACGCACTCTGATCTTTGTCGACGACGTGACGGAATACACAATGCGTGCAGCGGAGGTCTCCGAGGCCGACGGTGCAGTGCTCAACATCTGTGGTCCTGATGCCCTACGTGTGATCGACATCGCAGAGACCATCCTACGACTGATTCCCGAGTCGCGCTCGGAGATCAGATACGCGCCAGCCCGCCCCGGCGACATTCGTGAGAGCGTCGGGTCGCTGGACCTCGCCTGCAAGGTCCTTGGGTACAGTCCTGTCACGGCCTTCGAGGATGGAATATCAAGGACTATCCAGTGGTACAGAGAGCTCCACCGTCGGTGAGCAGCGAGCAGAGTGGCACTGCCCCTCGGGGTGCCCGTCCTCCGTCCGAGCCCCAGAATGTTGGTCACTCCGAATGACTTATCTGCGGACTGCTGGCGCCACGCCCGCGACAAGATTCAGCGAATCACAACGACGTGACCACTACTGGAGGTGGACAGCAACGAGCAACACATCATTCGAGGTACACATCGAGTGCGCAGAGAGTCCAATGGCGCTGACAACAGCGCTCGGGCCTGACAACACTGTCGTTGTCACTCCTCCCGATGCCGTTGGCAACGTCTCGGGGGCGACCTGCCCGCACAATCTGTTTCTCGCGTCCATAGGGACGTGCATCAATCTCGTGTTCCAGGCTGCACTGCGGCGGGGTCGTGTCCCTGCCGAGGATGTGCGCAGTGTCGTGACTGGAGTGTACGAGCGCGATGAGTCGACCGGACGCAGCCGGTTCGTCAGAGTGGAGGTCAGGACGACAGTGGTCGTCTCTGAGGGCATCAGCGAGAGGCGCGTCCGTCACCTGTACGATCTGGCGTGTCGGAACTGTCCGATTGGAAACACGCTTGAGGGCGCGAGGCTGGCCCTTGAGGAACACTTGGAGATCGTCTATGCTCCTCAACTGAGCGCAGAGACTAGGTCAGAGGCAGGCCAGACCGCGTGAGCCCGCTGCGTCGACGCTCTCACTACTCACAGACACCGGGGCTGGAGTGGGCGTCATCACGTCGCTGTGAGGAACAGCGAGACTTGGTCGACCACGCCCTCCTCGGTCCTCAGCGTCACCAGCACCATATACGTCGCAGTGACCACCCCCTGAGGAAGCGTGACCGAGATGAGCGGGCTCGTCCCGTAGACATCGCCCGGACCGACGGTACCTATGCTCAACGTGTAGGTCGTATTCGTGGGATAGACTGTTGGCGTGATCTCCGTACCGTGCCAGACGACCGAGAAGTCGCCCGTGAGAACTGAGATGTCCACGTAGAGGTCGTGGCTCACGTTGTCGTTGTTGCGAAGCATCATCACAAGCTGGGAGTACTCACCTGATGTGATCGTTGCCGGGTCGAAATGCGCAGAGTCGATGCCTACCTGCCCCTCACCGACACCGGTCTGGTTCAGGAGGCCGAACATACGATAGTACGCCTCCACCACGTTGGCCCCCAGCTGGACACGCTCTCCGGTCTCGGCATCAACCAGTCCCACGCCACCGAGCTTCTCAATGACCCTGTTGCTGGATGTCTGTACCTCGAGAAAGACGGGTATCACATAAAACAGGTCACCGCCGAGATGATACAGCAGCCTGTTGCCGAATCTATGCGCGCCCCACAGCTGGAGATGCGTCCTCACATCGTCGTTCGTCTCGAAGGCCTGCACTGCTGCGGAGGGCCCCAGAAGCGTCGACTGGCCGACCTGTCCTGAGCCGTAGAAGACGAGCTGACCGAAGTTCTTGTTGCCACAGCCCATCACGTATATGCCAGCCAGATTCCGTCCCGCTGAGTCTCTGAACTCGGCATTGTGCATCGCAACGAACCTGTCCTGTCCAGCAATGCGCATGATGATGTATCGTGTGTCAGACCCCGCAGGTGACTCGTGAAAGTCGACTCCGCTCCTGAACACGAAGCCGTCCCGGACGTGATAGATGTATGCCACATCGAGTTGCCTCTCATAGAGGTCCTCCGGCCATCTGATCTGTGACTGCAGCCAGTCAGGGGTCTCCCGCCAGGGATAGTATTCCCTGTACGTCCGATCGATGAAGAATGGCTCCTCGCCATCATCGCGCGGAGCATAGAACGTCAGGTAACCACTGGTCGTATCCACGAGGACAACACCCATGAAACGCATGTACCTCTCGTGAGCATAGCCCGTGGACAGCGGGTAGTCGGCATAGACGGAGACCGCGTAGTAGAGATTGCCCGACGGGTCGACAACAATGTACGGATCGGAGTCGGTCTCTAGGCCCTGCAGCAGTATTGACTGTACCCGCATACGCACATCGCGCGCGACAAGCATATCCAAGTCCCGACCCATGAACGACCACGCATCGGGACCCAGAGTGAATATGAAGAATGTCGATTCGAAGCCTGTGAGGGTGTAGTCAGGTGTGCCCTCAAAGGAGTAGTTTCCGACCTCCTCGAAGCCGGGGACATTGACGAACACGGGATGCGAGAATCCCGCGCCCTCTCCGTAGTAGAAGTTGATCGGGGCGGAGCGGTTGAGCAGCACGGTCAGGTCTATGTGCTCCACGATGTCACCGCTGTACGCGTTGAGTACGACCAGCCCCTCGGTGTGCGTGTAGTACAGGTACTGGTTGATGAAGTTCCCTGCAATGGAGTCGTAGTCGAACGTGAGCGGCGCTATCCAGTACTCGTGTCCCTTGAGATAGACGATGTCCGAGTCTGCCAGTTGCATCCAGTTCGTGCCTATCTGGTTCTTCATACGGAGATAGCTGGCCACCTGATCCCACTGTCGGACGGTGGTGAGGAACTCCACCTCGCTCTCAGGCGTGGCGTTCGACGTAAGGTCGTCGAGCGTCTTCATCTGCATGTCCTGGACTCCGGCGGCCCAGTTGGTGATGGCAATCTCCTTCTTGGTCTCGTAGTTGAACTTCCACTCTATGTACTTGTCACCAGACATCTGGACACCATAGTAGACGGCCTGAATCACTGGTAGCATCGCCACCACAATGATGAGAACTATGGCGATCCCTGCGAAGCGTCGTGGGGACTCCGGCACGGGCAGGAACCTCGCCACCTTCAGACGGGAGAGCTCCTTGCGAACGACTGACCGGTCCTGCATAAGCAGGCCGAGACGATGAGTATACTCCTCCTTTGAGATACGCCCCTCCTCGTAGTCCGACCGCAGCATCCCCATCTCGCTCTCGAGTCGGACGAGGTCGTCCTGCAGCTGCGCGATCTTGATCTTCGTCCTTCTCTGCGCGGGGCCAGCCCGGATCCTCATTATCAGAAAGATGACAGTCCCCACGATTGAGGCACCGAGCGCGATTATCAGAGCGAGATAGCTCATCCACGTGCCGGCATTGACGGTCCAAGTGGGGACAGCCAGTATCTCCATTGTCAGACTGAGCGATACTATCACGAGTATCGTTGAGATCATCACGTAGGAGTCCTTCTTCTCGTGCATCACCTGTGCTGCAAGATAGAGGCCAAAGCGGCCAGCGGTCGTCACCAGGAGGGTGTCGATCAGCCCGACGTACAGCTGATAGGCCTCCATTGCGGGGATGAGGCCTATTACAGAGTCCGAGGAAACTCCCGGACTGAAGGGCAGAGAGAACAGGGTGACCACCTGCGACGAAGTGACATGTATTGACCCGTCGCCCATCAGCATCATCAGGAAGGCCACGTTCTGACCTGTGATGGCCCGGCCACCCATCGAGACATAGAAGGCAAACAGCATCACAGCCTCAAAGACTCTCCACACAATGGCCTGCCGCGTCTCGAGGCGGACCACACCGTGGCCGTGAGGTGTCAGGCTGGTGAGAAATGTGATGAACATCGATCTCTGTGGCAGCGTTATCATGCTCAGAATGGTCAGCAGGGCTGCTGCATAGAAGATGTTGTTACGTAGAGTCCACGTTGCCCAGTAGTCGACCCCTGCCTTTGTGGCGTAGGTGTTCTCGTATATGGTCTGCGAGAGCCACCATCCGTAGAAAGCGCCTGCCGCTACAAGAAGAGTGACGACCGCCAGAATCAGCATAGGTAGTAGCGCTCGGACCTTCACATCGTCCCACCTTTGTGGTTCCCCATCATATCAGCCGCACCAACTTATGACCGTTGCGGCCAGAGTGGCTCTCAATCCGTGCAACGCCACATCTCCGCGAGTCTGTGTTCTGAGGACACACAACGTTGTCAAGCAACCGCCTAGTTGGTCCGACGCAGGACCCTGACGCACTCGCGCAGGAAGACATCTGCAAGATGGTCCCACGAGTACCCCCTCTCGACAATTGCCCGTGCCTCTGCTCCAAGCCGCGAGCGGAGTTCGTCATCCCTGCACAGCCGGATGACCGCCTCGCAGAGCGCGTTGCCATCGCCCGGCGGGACAAGGATGCCTCCTCCACTGCTCAGCACCTCAGCAGTACCCGACACCGACGTCGCCACGATGGCCGTTCCCGCTGCCATATACTCGAACAGCTTCAGGGGTGAGGCCGCGTGAGCCACGGGGCTGTCCGGGAAGAGGCATAGTGCCACATCTGCTGCTGCTGTGAACTTTGGCATCTCTTCGTGAGGGTGCAGCCCGGCGTGGATCAGCATATGTCCGAGATTGCTGCTGACGAGTCTGTCAAACAACTCAACGATTGACTCCCCGGAGCCCACGAGTAGGATCCTCGAGTCGGGGTACTCCCTGTCAAGTCGCGCAGCGAGGTCGTACATCAGTGAGACGCCCGCCCACTCCTCAAGGTGTCCCGAGAAGAGGATGACTCGCAGGCCCTCCAGATGATACCGGCGCCTCACGGTACTTGTGTCGACATCTGGTGAGAACTCGTGCGGGTCGACCCCGTTCGGGATGACGACGATCTTGTCTGTGGGGACTCCTGCGTGGATGAGGAGCCGTCTGAGATAGTGCGTAACTGTGAAGACCCGGTCTGACCACTTGTACAGCTGCGTCTCCAGAACGTGAAGCAGCATCGGCCCGAGGCTGTGCATCGAGGTGCCGAGCAGGCCTGCTGCGTAGGCGCTCATCCAATCAGGACAGCCCATGAACAGCCTGCGAAGTGTGAGGCGCGCCGACAGGAGTGCGACAACTCCCAGCAGCGGTGTGGCATGAGCAGAGATGATGAGGTCGGAGTTGTGGCGCAGAATCGGTCGGATGGAGTACGCGGTGAACAACAGAATGGTGATGAGGAGGGCGATGATGCGACTGCGTTTCCAGAGTCCCTCGAGCCGTCGTCCGACCAGAAGATAGTGCGCGGTGATGTTGGGATGGACCTGTGGCGGGGGTCTCGACCAGTGCTTCTTGTACTCCCAGTCATCAGGACGCCCGCCGAGAAGATAGCGCAGTGGCTGTGTGGCAATGAACTGTACTCTGACGTCACGAGCGGCAGCCCGCTTTGCGAGCTCGAAGACCGACCGGTCGGATCCGAGGTACGGTGGGAAATGCTCGACGAACACGGTCACCCTTCGAACGCCAGTACTACGGGCCAATATCCTCGCCTCTCACAACCCGCCGCCCGCCAGTCTGTGGCGTTGTCGCGGTGGTGTCTCTGCGGGCAACGAGAGCAGCTCTGCGACTCAGTGCCGTCTTCCACATATATCTTGCGAGTCCAGAGGGAATGGCTGCGACCGTTGTCGCTCACGACTCGTCCTCTCGTCCAGACCCTGCTCTCATCTCCTGCTCGCGCCTGAGGCCTGCGTATGCGATGATGGAGAGGCCCAGCAGCGCAGGCACCGTCACCGCACTGACGGGATACAGGGGTCCCACATAGGTGGTGTACAGGTAGTCGACGAGGTACTCAGACCGAACGCATCTCTGTGGGTAGACGATTATCTCAAGCCTGTGAATGACACCGTGAGACGGAGCGGATGAGTTGCTGACGAAAGCGTACCTCCAGACAACGTAGGACAGGTTCGTGAACATCGCGCTTCGAGAGATGATGTCGCCACCAATCGGGGAGCCGTCATCTGACGTCCCGGAGTATCTCAGGATGATGTGCGCGAGGGCGCCAAAGGTCGGGTCCCAGGCTGCGCCAATCCTTGCCACGAACTCCGTCGTGCTGTCAATCTCTATCTCTACGGGTCGAGAGTAGATGATGCTGACATTGGCGAGCAGGGAGGGATCTGTCACCCTGCTCGTGTCGAACTCAAGATGCGCTATCCCGTCAGTGGAACTGATCGATGCATCGACCGTGGAGGGCGGTAGCGAACTGGCGTTGACCATGACCGACCACTCGTCAATAGAGTCGAGGTCGTCGCCCCAGGTCCTCTGTTCCTGATAACCGAGAGCGCCGAAGTCCGTGTGGGTGTACGCCGGATAGAGCATCAGCAGACAGATTACGACTGTGAGACCGAGCGTCCTCTTCCTCACGAGCAGGAAGAGCGGAAGCGACCACATCAGATACCAGCCGAGAAAGACATCACGAGACATAGAGAACAGCAGCAGCACCGTGGCCGACATCATCAACAGTAGCGTCACCTGGTCGACACGGACATGCTCTCTGTGTATGATTCGCCTCAGTGAGGAGCGCATCATCAGGCTGGCGACGATGACCGTCACCACCCCGCGTACGAGGCCCACATCAGCGGGATGACGCCACCAGACGGTGGCCGCGACGGAGGTCAGAGGATGTATGCTGGAGATCAGACCCATCGTGACCAGTACCCCACCGAGGAACAGCGTCGTCCAGTCGAACCTTGAGCCGTGAAGACGTCCCGAGGGCCGTAGCAGCGAGTCTGCAACGACTATGATCCCAAAGACCCATCCCAGTGCGATGAGCAGCGTCACGGGAGTGATGTGTGCCAGCAGGTCGGAGAGGAGGCGAGAGAGTAGAGAGGGTTGGGCCATGCTGGATGCGGCTCCTGTGGCGGCCGAGCCAGTGTCTGTTGAGGGTAGGAGCATCAGTGGCAGATAGGCGGCGACAGCAGCCGCAAGGGCTGTGGCAGCGAACTTCAGTCTGGCTCGATTCTCGGCAAGGTAGAATAGCATCATAGGGGCGATGAGAGCAGGGTAGACCTTCGTGGCAGCGCCAAGCCCGATGAGGAGTCCGGCCCTCACTGGCCGCTGCTTGAGGAGGTACCACACGGCGAGAAGCATCAGCAGGTTGACCAGCGGCTCGAAGTGTCCACTCCAGCCCGACTCGATGATAGAGATCGGAAGGAGCGCATAGGCCACCACCGCAATGGATGCCCATCTGCGGTCGAATCGCTGCGATGCGATGGCCCAGAGCAGGACAGCAACTCCTGCATCACAGGCGATGGCGAGGAGGCGGAGGCTATCGACAGCGGGTGCGACCCCATATATCGCGAAGATGACGTAGGCGAACAGAGGTGGATATGGAAAGTAGAAGCCAGAGTAGGGGGTCAGTCCTCTGCTCATGAAGACCCCGTAGTCGAGATACCACTTTGCATCATTGGAGATCATATTGGTCTGTCCGAGGAAGACGAGCCTGACGGCTACGAGCAGCACGAGGACCAGACCGAGAGAGCGATGGTCGTGCAAGAGCGGCCTCTGGGTGATCCGGTCCCACCAGAGAAGCAGGGTCAGAAGTGCCACATAGGCGGCGGTCCACACATAGTACGCGGCGAAGAACGGGTACATGATGTAGCCAACCATCCGGACGATGGGGACAAAGACGATGTTGGCCACCAGTGCTAAGACGAGGAGGAGACGACACACCGACTCGCAGTCCCTGTCGAACAGTCGTATCATCAGGTATCCTCTCCTCAGCGACGCCGGCGGAACAGCAGCTTGACGACCAGAAGCAGAAAGCTGAAGATCGTTGTTCCGCCCAGCTTGCTCTCTCCATACCTCCTGTCTGTGAAGACTATCGGCACCTCGGCGACTCGCAGATGCCGGTTCTGGGCCACGACCTCAAGGAGGAACTTGTAGTTGGCGTGCCTCACGTTGTCGAGCAGGAGTCGTGCCGACCTGAAGGCGACGAACCCGCTCATCGGATCTCGCAATGGCACCTGTAACAGGAGTCTCGCCAACACTGTTGCAAACCTGCTCACGGCCAGTCTGCTACCGGGCCAGCCCCGTACTTCGCCACCGGGGACGTATCTCGACCCAACCACAACGTCGTATCCTCTGTCCAGAAGACTCAGCATCGCGGGGATGAACCTGGGGTCGTGAGACAGGTCGGCGTCCATCACGACCACTGCTCCATCCCTCACCTGCTCGGCCCCAAGCCTGACCGCGCTGCTCAGCCCACGCTGACCGTGTCGCACTATCAGCCTCGTGCCAGGGAACCTCTCAGCGAGCTGGCGTACGACCCGTTGCGTCTTGTCAGTGCTGTCGTCATCGACAACGATCACCTGCACCCCGTCCGTGCCGAGGACTGAGTAGATTCTACGAATCAGGGGACCGATGTTCTGCTCCTCGTTGAGCGTCGGGATAATGACTGAGCATCTCATCCTACGGCACCGGACACAATTCTTCACATCATCTCACACGGTCTAATGAATCTGGCTGGTTGTGTGGCGCCTCCGTCAGGTCACAGGTGTCAGGCCTCACCCGCGCGTCTCAGGGCCTCCTCAGCAAGCCTCAGGCCCTTGCCATCATTGACTGGGAACCACGTCTCAGTAGGAATGCTGACCGCGAAGAGGCGTCCCTCTCGGGCGAGCACTGGAGCGACGACGTTCTCAAACGACGACTCGACCTCGAGGCTCACCAGCCTTCTGAAATAGTCGTACGCCTGCGGGTCGAACACAGTTATGCCAGTGTGCGCGGGGACGGCAATCATAGGGTACTTCGTGACATCAACGACACGCCCCCTGTCTATGACCAGTCCTGAGTACGGATAGGGGGTGCCGGGGACAACGACGAATGTCCCTATGCAGCCGTTCTTAAGTCCGCGAGCGTGGCCCTCAAGGAAGACCTCGCCGTACGGTCTATCAAGGCCGATGATTATATCGTCTGGGTTGTGGACGATGGAGGTCAGTCTGTCATCCAGTGTGCCGTTGTTCAGGGCATTGAGAATGGCACCTGCATTGCCCACCTTCCGTCCCTCTGGGTCACAGGAGTAGCGAATCTCCACGCCCCAGCGCGAGCCATCACCAAGATGCTCCTCCACTCTCTCCGCGAGGAACCCGGTGAGCACCACAAACTTGTCTATTCCAATCTCGGAGTACTGACGAACGACACGCTCAATCATGCTCTCCCCTCCCACGGGGATCATCACCTTGTTGATGCCGAGATTCTGCGTCTCGGCCCGAATCCGCTCTCCCTTTCCCCCAGCTGGGAGCACCACAACGGTCTCGGCCTTCAGTCTCTCGACCTCTTCCGGCGAGACCTGAGTCTCAGTGTCCTCGGTATGGACTCGGGAACGTATCTCCTCCATTATGGACTCCAGCGTGTCGGTCATCACTCCTCACACGTGCGAGGGACGGGACCACGCTCAAAAAGGTTCCTCAGAAGTCGTGACCCGAGGAGGATATCATTCTCCTCCGGACACTCGGGCCATCTCCTCGAAGAGGGCGAGAGTCTTCTTCGCCTCCTCGGGATTCATGCTCTCGATGGCATAGCCAGTGTGGACGATGACGTACTCCCCGGTCTTCACATCAGGCACAAGACTGATGCAGACGCGCTTCTTGACCCCTCCAAAGTCCACCTCGGCATAGTCTCCATCAATGCTGACAACAAGACCAGGGACCGCTAGACACATCGTCGTTCACCTGGAGCTACTCTCAGTCTGTTTTAGAATCTTGTGAATTGACCACGCCGCCCTCTCTCAGCTGACAGGTCGCCAGCAGATGCCCAGCTCGTCCGCTATCTCGAATGCTCTGCGCATCTCCTCGTTATTGACACGGCGCGCAATGTCTGAGTACGTGTCCGGCTCTCGGAGGACTCTGTGTTCGGGCCGGTACTGACCCATTATGTTGACCATACACTGTGGCATGTTCTCTGCTATCCACTCAAGAATCGGAATCGTGCAGCAGTCCACGTGGTTTGGCATCACGAGGTGCCGGACTATCACCTCGCCCGACTCGTACGCCATCAGGTGATTGCGTGAGACCACCTCGAAGTACCTCTTGATCCCTGAGAGTTTCAACGCGCACTCATCATTGCCGTACTTGAAGTCCGGGAGCCAGACGTCGAAAACGTCCCGCAGGAGTTGCATCGTCTCGACACTGCAGTACAGGTTCGAGTTCCACAGCTGGGTGATGTTCCGGTCCTGATGGACTAGCGAGGCAAGGATCGTGTGCGTGTTCGGTATAGGGTCGCCACCGACATAGTTGATGTTCAGTGCGCCATCGCGGGCCAGCGAGTCGGCGATCTGCGCCAGCTGCCTGGGCGTCACCACTCGTCCCGAGTAAGGGTTGGTCGAGATATCCTCGTTCTGACAGAAGACACAGCCGAAGCAGCAAGATGAGAAGAAGATCGTGCCACTGGGGACGAGCGGTGCCTCCTCGCCCGTGTGGAGGAACGCCGATGAGACACGCGACTCCTGACCGAGCCTGCACCAGCCCTTCTCGTCGTTCGCACGGTTGGCTCCGCATCTCCGCTCGCAGAAGTGGCAGGACTGGAGGATTCGATTGGCGAGTTCGACCTTCAGGTCGAGAAAGGTGGCTCTCCCATCAACATCATCCCGCCTCCGCTCTCCGCCCTCATCCACAGACCTGACATAGTCCTGAAACTCGCTGGATAGGTTTCGATGGGCTGACCAGAGTTCCTCGGTGGAGGCGTCCAGCGAGGTGGGGCACGGGATTTCCTTTGCGAGCAGGTACCTTGCCCATCTCTCACCGTCGATGATTCCTCTGTATCTACTGAGCCTCCGGACTGTCTCCGCATCCTGCCATACCCGGAGTGCGTCCGGACGGAGGAATCGCCACATAGTCATTAGTTTCGCCGGGAGTCATAAAAGGGATTTGCAGGAATTCATCAAGGGATAGGCCTGCGCAAGTGCAGCAGGCTGTTCCTACCTGTTCTCATAGGGGTCGACTACTGTGGTTTCCCAGCCTAGAGCGAGCGGCCTGAGTGACATAGAGCATATTGCGTTTGAATTCATACCAATCACACAGTACTTCTCAGACCTCCAGAGTGCGAGGGGTGCTGGGCGGCTGGATCACGGCTTTCCCGATATGGACCCGCCTGTACCGTCGTTCGAAGAGCTGTATAAGCGCACAGTGGGGCTTGTACCCCAGTATCACCAGTATACAACGTACCTACTTGTGACGGAGCCAGTTGGTCGTGAGAAGGAACCCATTGGAGTACTGGCAGTCCAGAGGACGTCGCACGATGAGATCACTAGGAAGCTGGTGGGTGTCGAGCCACCCTTCGAGGGGACTTGTCTCTACCTGAGCTGGATAGTCCTGCATAAATCTTGGCAGAGGTTGAGACTGTTCAAGCTGCTCTTCGTCTTCTACGAAACTCTCCTCAAGCGGCTTCGGGCCAAGACCGGTCAGCCAGTATATGGCGCGGCAAAGGCTGTCAGGCGTCTACGATACCCCTTCTACCTAATCTCTGGTTCTGAGGATCGGTACGTTGAGTCCAATGACACCGAGTTCAGGTTTCGGGGTCGGCAGGTCGAGTTCTGGGGAATTCCCGGTGAGGTACTCAACCCAGAGACCTATGCGGGGATTGACTGCTACTACATCAGAATTGTCACAGAGGAGGACAGGGGGTGTTCGAAGGGCTAATAAGACTCCGCCCGCAAGATAGTATTGTGTGAGAAGTAAGTTTGAGGTGCAGGCTGAATGGACCTGGGGAATCCTGTCAAAGTAGACGAGGAGGTCAAGAGAAGGATTCGGAGGAAACTGGAGGTCTGGGAGCGGGAGTTCAAGGAGAAACTCGAACAGTACAGAAGAGATGGCACCCTCGACGCGGAGGCACAGCTCTAGAGTCTATGATACCTGCAGGAATAGTCGAAGTTTCGTTGATTGTCTGACACAATGCTCCTCTGTGAGGCACTCACGTACCTGAGTGGGCCGCGGCCCGTCCCTACGCTCATATCATTCCACGGTTGCCTACGACATCGAGGATTGCGGAGGCCAGTACTGAGGCACTCCTCTGCAGCCATAGTGGCGTGAGATTGGACTCGTGAGAGAGAAGCTCTTGGTCAGCAGCCATCTCTGCCCTGACGGGCGGCTCGGTCAGAAATAGCGTCCCGTCCGGGATGGACGAGCGTGTGAAGTACCAGTCGCGGTACTGGGCCGCCATCTCACGGTTTCTCTCAACGTCATCAAACTCGTCCAGACTGCGCCAGTTGAGTGCTATCATTGCGTCGCTCTTGGGGATTGCCTCAGGCCACTCCTCAGACTCCACCACCTCGACCATATCTTGACCCGAGGCTCTCTCGGCCTCTCGCACGACTCGCCTCAGCGGCCCGAATCGCGGTGGAGCGACGACCGAGACCCGCGCCCCGAGGGCAGGCGCCAGCATCAGCAGGCTGTGGACAGTCCCGGGTGTGTCAAATCTGTCACCGAAGGCCCACGACACCGTGATCTTTGCATCGTTCAGCGACCCCAGTCTGTCACGGATGAGGGACAGATGCGTGAGGGCCGCTACGTCTGCATAGACTTCGTTTCGAATGACAACGCTGAGGCACGAGAGATGCTCTGCCACAGCGTTTGTTACAGTCACGCCCCCTCCGAGGGTTTCGGTGTCAACAAAGCCCACAAGCATTGCGTCTGCGGCGTTGCTGCAGATAATGGCCTCTGTGATCAAGTCGTCGAGTGACGTACGGGTCGGCTCGTCCCAACCAAGATGCACGAGATGGGCATTGAGGCGTGCAGCTGCCAGCTCAGCAGCTCGGAGGTCCCACGATCTCAGCCCGTGAGCAAGAAGACCAATCACACGAGGGGTCGGTTCGTCGAGTGACAGACTGCCCTGCTCTATCAGTAGGGTCCTCCTCAGTATACCGCGTATCCGGTCGCTATCTCTGGCCAACTCCATTGTGGTTGCGGTGGACTGAGCACAGCTGGCCTTTAGACGTTCCGTAGGGCACGCTCTGTGGCGCATCCGTCGGATGGTGGGTGTCATCGACGTCCGTGGCGTCCGCCACTGGTCAGTGGCCTCACCGAGCTGATTGACGCGCCCTTGGCGAGTAGTGACCTCTCCGATAACGAGTGGGCACTGGTTGACGAACCCGTCCGTGTCAGGCGCAGCGACATTCTCGCCAGCATAGTGGTGGAATCGCAGCATCGGGCACAGGTATGTTCCCACGGAGCGTCTATCCTGCTGATGGCCCTGGGACAGAATCTCTCGATGGTCGCATCGGCAATGAGCAGAAATATCAGGGGATTCCGAGCAAGGGCGGACCGAGGACTCTCAAGATGCCTGTCTGCCCCATAGACTATGGTCGCTACGGTCACCGCGATATGGTGAGGCTGTTCGAGGAGGAATATCGGCACGCACTATGGCTGAGGATCGAGGCCACTGTTGCGGAGGTGCAGGCCGAGCTCGGTATCATACCATCTGAGGCGGCTGAGGACATCATAGCGACTGCCAGACCAGAGGTGGTCACACTTGAGAGAACGA
Organism: Candidatus Thorarchaeota archaeon; assembly: GCA_029855935.1. Taxonomy (GTDB): domain Archaea; phylum Asgardarchaeota; class Thorarchaeia; order Thorarchaeales; family Thorarchaeaceae; genus B65-G9. The sequence goes on from JAGSHN010000016.1 coordinate 187,637, forward strand.
TGGAGATCGAGGCACTGCGACGGCACGATGTGGCGGCGCTGTACGAGGCGATAGCCGAGGAGTGCCAGGGCCCGGGTCGACGGTGGGTCCACTACGGCCTGACGAGCAATGATGTGAAGGACACAGCTCTCGCACTGCAACTGAGGGCTGCATTCGACGTACTCCTCCCACAGGTGGATGCGCTGTGTGATACCCTGGCAAGACGCGCTGAGGAGACAGTCGACCTCGTTGCTGTGGGGCGTTCCCACGGTCAGCATGCTGTCCCCATCACGTACGGGATACGCTTTGCAGTCTGGCTGGATGAGTTGAGGCGTCACAGACTGCGGCTGCTCGAGGCGCGTCACAGGGCCGTTGTCGGAAAGGTCGCGGGTGCGACGGGCAGCCATGCTGCACTCGGTCCCGTGGGCCTTGAGATGCAGGACAGAGTGCTGACACGACTGGGTCTGGGAGTGCCCATCGCCACAACACAGATCGTTCAGAGGGACCGCCACGCGGAGGCCGTCCTTACATTGGCGAACCTCGCTGCAACGCTCGATAAGATCGCCACAGACATCCGGAGCCTTCAGCGGACGGAGATTGGAGAGGTCGCGGAGCCATTCGCAAGGGGCGAGCAGGTGGGCTCATCGGCAATGCCGCACAAGCGCAACCCGGTGACGTGCGAGAAGATATGTGGCATCGCGAGGCTCATCCGCAGTCTGGCGACGCCGGCCCTCGAGAATGTCGTGAGCTGGGAGGAGCGTGACATATCCCACTCCTCGACAGAGCGTTTCGTCATCCCTCAGTCATTCATCCTCACCGACTACATTGTGCGCGAGATGACACGGGTCATCGAGGGCCTGACGATATACACCGACCGGGTGGCGAAGAACCTTGAGATGACGAGGGGAATGATCTTCAGCGAGTATGTGGTGACCGCCCTGACGCAGGCAGGTGTGGAGCGTCCCGTCGCGCACGAGATTCTGCGAGAGGTGACCGCAAGGGCCGAACAGGAGGGAGTGGGTCTCATCGATGCCGCAGCGTCGCATCCGCGTCTGAGGGACATCATCAAGCACCTTTCACTCGACACTGACAACTATTATGAGTCGATCCGTGCGGTGTCGCGCACGATAGTGGAGAACGCCATCACCGCGTACCGCGACGACATCTGGCGACAACACGACCGACGGGAGGACACAGGCGAATGAGGCTCCTTGTGACCCTGACAGCGGCAGAGGGCAAGCGACTGATCGCGAAGGGACTGCTGGGGCTTGAGGTCGTGCAGCACGCGCTCCGCGAGGGCTATCTGTGTGTCACCCTCGGGACCACTTCCTCGTACCTCGTGGAGGAGATTCTCGGTGAGTACGACAAGACCCGTCACATCGCCGGCCTCACAGTTCCCCGAGGCGTGTGGGTGACAAGACCGGAGGCACGAGCGTATGACGCAATCTTCCACAGAGGAGAGTACCTCGAGCGCAAGAAGGTGAGGGACGTTCTCGAAGAGCTCGGGCCGGACGATGTGATTATCAAGAGCGCCAACGCCCTCGATGCCGATGGCGTACCGATAGTTCTTCTTGCGAGCGAGACGGGTGGGACCGTTGGCACGTTCCTCGGGGCTGTGGCTGCACGGGGTATCAATCTGCTCATGCCAGTGGGACTTGAGAAGTGCATCCCGGCAAGGTACGACGAGTTCAAGGACAGGGTGGGTATGCAGGCGTGGGACTACTACCTCGGTACACCAGTGGGCGCCATTGCCATTCCTGAGGGCCGGCCGTTCACAGAGGTTGACGCCCTCCGGACACTGTTCGATGTCGAGGCGACACCCATTGCAGCAGGCGGTATCAATGGCGCCGAGGGATCAGTGACGCTTCTCGTCGAGGGGGACGAGGGTAGCATTCGCAGAGCGTACGAGTTTCTGAGAGATGAGATCAAGGGCGAGCCGCCATTTCCCCACGTAGCGCATCTCGCCGAGGACACTGGAGGTAGAGAGTGATGCCCGACGAGGTCATCAGGACGGAGAGGCTGACAAAGGTCTTTGAGAAGGGGCGCAGGCGCGAGGTCGTGGCGCTCGATCAGGTGAACCTCACCGTGCAGCGTGGAGAGGTCTTTGGGCTGCTCGGGCCCAACGGAGCTGGGAAGACGACACTGATTCGGATCCTTGTCGGTCTGCTCACACCGACGTCGGGGCGGGCATTCGTCCTGGGGCGAGATGTCACAACGGACATTGACTATATCCGTCAGAGGGTGGCACTCCTTCCGCAGGAGGCAGGCATATACGAGAGGCTCACCGCTCGTGAGAACCTGATCTACTACGGCGGACTGTACGGTATTCCCGAGGAGGAACTGAACAGGAGGGCCGACCGGCTTCTTGAGATGGTCGGTCTGCGAGAGAGGGAGGACCATCAGGTCAAGGCGTTCAGCGGCGGGATGAAGCGCAAGGTGCTCGTGGCACGGGCGCTGATCATCGAGCCGGAACTGGTCTTTCTCGACGAGCCGACGACCGGTGTGGACACGCTCGGCGCAAGGGTCGTACGGAACATGCTCAAGAGGCTGAGCTCGGAGGAGAACCGGACAATCGTACTGACCACGCACGACCTGCACGAGGTGTCGGAACTGTGCTACCGCGTGGGGATCTTGAACGAGGGGAGGCTCGTTGCTGTGGGCCGACCAGATGAGCTCGAGGAGAAGTTCAGGGCGGCGAACTTGGAGGAGGTGTTCACGAGTCTTGTCACAGGTGAGGGACTTCAATGACTCTTGTCACGACGAGTCATAGACAGACGACCGAAACAGCCTCGCGACCAGCTATGTCATTTCCTGTCCGCGGCATCTTGAAACGCTGGATATCCCCATCAAATGCTGCCTGAGTTCCTCAATGCCGTCCTCAACCGAGTATTCGAACTTGAATCCAAGCCGGACAAGTTTCTCTGAAGAGATGGCATAGCTTGATCTATCTGGACTGGGAGATGGCGAAACCTCAACTCTCACATCGGGGAAGAATCGCTTGACTCGTTCCACCACTTGGTTCATTGTGAGATTCTCTGCGGCAACATTGTAGACATCTCCATCGGTTCCGCGATGAGAGGATGCGAATAGGTAGGCCTTCATTACATCTCTTATCTCAACGTAGGGCCGCATCTCCTCTAGTGAGGTTTCCCACACAGTGAGTGGGTGGCCTACAGACGCGTAGACGGTGAATCTGTTGACAACAGTATCGAAACGCATGCCAACTGACCAGCCCGCAACGGTGCCAAGACGAAGCCCTGTCCAGCGAAATCCGTTCTCTTGTGACCTCTTCCACATCTCCTGTTCAGCCATCAGCTTGTACTTTCCATAGGGGCTAATGGGAGAACACTCGAATGTTTCATCGACGATGCCGGGGGTCCGGCCATAGACCGAGGCTGTCGACGTATAGATCATCTTCTCGACAATTCCGTCGGCAGCAGCCTCGAAGACATTCAGAGCTCCTTGGTAGTTTGTTTCATAGGTCAGCTGTTCCCTCTCAAAAGATAGTGGAGCATTTGTGATATCTGACAATGCAAAGACAACGGTCACATCCCGCATTGCTTCCTTTACGTGTTCTCGGTTCCGGACATCGCCAAGGAACATCTCATATCTGCATTCAGTGGGCAAGTCAAACAAAGACACGTACCTGTCGCGAAACATATTGTCAAATAGTCGTATTGTTTCACCTTCGAATCTCTTGTGTATTGGCAACTCGCGGACCAAACGTGACCCGAGATACCCACAGCCTCCAGTCACTAGGATGACCATGTCGGATTACACTCCTATGCTTCTCTTTCGCACCCGCCACGCAATAGCTCTCATATCGCCATATTAGTACATCTCGCACTATTGTCGGCTGCTGACCGCAGAGCACAGTCAAGCGGGTGTTGAGGGACGGATGTTGACATACAATCATCAAGAGCCTTCTCGCGAGTTCTATCTCTGGCGTGCTAGAGATGTCGTTTGCAAATGAGCTGGGCTCACGAATGGCGACAAATAGTGTACGACATCGCTGATGATAGAAATGGGCTTCTTCAGATGCGAAGCGGCCAAACTCTCCCGAGTGCGCTAGATGACGGTTCCGCCGTTGGGCCCTCCGTTGGAGAACAGTTAGAAGAGGCTCAGCGAAGGCCTCCGCACCCCTTCCCCGATGGCAGAGATGTGCGCATAGCAGTGTTGTACACACATCTTGTGCATTGGATGGGTGGAACACGCCATCTGTTCGAGGTGGCTAGGGGTCTGAGTGGCAAGCGCTCCCAATCTATTTGTTGAGAAAATCGGAAAGGCTCAAGACGTGTTCTCGTGGTTCATATTCCGGAGACAATTGGCATCTCATTTTGCAGCGCCAGGTACTGGGCATTGTTCCCATATTACCTACGCAAGAACGTGAAGGTCATCAAAGAAACGAGTAGCGACGTTGGCATATACTTGGCATCTTTCATCCCCACAAATTGGGTCGCGTCAACGATTTCAAAGCAGTTTCCAAACGTCTGTTCCGAGATTTCCGTTTCGTTTCATGATTCCGTTTCTCTACGGAGCCTGTCCTGGGTGAGGAAGACTCTCATCGGACTTGCCGGGATTCCTTTCAGAAAGTATGACATTCCCGGTACAATAGCGTGTAAGAAAGTGCCTACACTGAGTAACTTCACAGCCGCTCAGAAAGATTTGCGGCGTTGACCCGGCTGTAGTTAGACAAGGGGTGGATATTGACCTCTGAATGAGAAATAGCCCCTCTCCTATAAGAGATACAAGGACTTCAAAATTGTTCTACGTTCAACAAACTACAGATACACGAAACAAACCGACGTTCTTGCCAACGCTCCTCCCGAGGTCAAGACAGTAATCCCCAAGTGCTGGGCTGCTCGTCTTGGGCAGCCGTGAAGTGGCGCCAGCTAGAGCTCAGATTGTTTCACCAGCCGAACAATTGGTTGTTCTTGGCAATATCGAGTTCCTACCATTCATCGTTGATGCGATGCTTCCGTACTACTACTCACTGGCACACATCGTGGTTCAACCATCACTTCACGAGGCAGCCAGCCTGCCAACAAAGGAAGCAATGGCTTGCGAAACTCCCGTGATCGACTGTTATGGCGACGGAAGCGAAGATGACATTGGCAATAGGGGGTGCGGACTCAGAGTTCCACATGGCGCTGTCGAAGCGCTCTCTGATTCTATTGTTCGCATTCCGGAAGACGAGGGAGCGGCAAGGAGGATGGGCAGAATTGGTCGAGAGAGAGTCCTCAGGCTCTTCACTTGGGACAAGGTAGCCGATTCAATCTATGCTTCAATACAGACGGTTCTTAATGACGCCACATAGGAAACAGACTTGTGAATGCTTGTCCGTACCATATCAAATTGCCATTTTGGATCCTCATTCCAGTATTCGACCGCAACATTATTCTATCGTTTCAAAAGGGACTCCTCTGCTACGGTAACTCCTAATGGGCGGTTCACTCAATGAGAATACTTGTCGTCCAAGATGCCGATTGGGGTGCCAAAGGACCTCATCAACAACATCATCTCTTCGAAAGATTACAGATTATGGGGCACCACATTCGAATAATTGACTATGAAACATTCTGGAAACGAAACTTGACCGGGGGTATCCTGGCAAGACGGAAGGAATACTATGCCTCTGGAAAGGTTGTGTCGACCTCTCGTCTATTGGTAGTTCGACCCACAATGCTGAGAATCCCGTTACTTTGCTACTTGACTACTCTACTGTTCAATTATTTTGAAATTCGAAAGCAGATATCTGAGTTCCGGCCAGACGTGATTGTCGGCTGGGGGCTTCTGAGTTCATTAGTATCCTTGAGGGTTGCAAAGGAGTATGGAATACCCTTCGTATTCTACGTGATAGATAGCCTACATTCGCTGATCCCAGAAAGGCTATTTCGAGGTGTTGGACTGTTTATTGAGAGGTATCTAGCGAGCCACGCTGACAAGGTTTTTGTCATTAGCAAGTACCTCGCGGAGTATGTTCACCGCCTCGGCACGCCAAAGGACAGAATACATGTTCTGAGTGCGGGTGTTGACTTCAATCGTTTCAATCCTCAGATAGACGGGAAGGCTATTAGATCAAGATATGGCATTCGAAACGACGACATCGTCCTCTTCTTTATGGGTAATATGTTTCCCTTTAGTGGGCTAAAGGAACTTGCGGAAGAGCTGATTGAAAGATCTGATGCTCCGAACGTGAAATTGCTGCTGCTGGGTCGGGGTGAGCTCTTCAGTGAATTGGAAGAGCTCGGGAAGAAGCCTAAAGCCAGAGGCAGAATTGTGTTGGTAGATTGGGTAGACTACGACGATGTTCCGATGTACGTGGCTGCTGCTGATCTCACGCTCTTGCCTGCCCAGGCTAACAAGACAATGCAATACGCCTTGCCAATCAAGACCTACGAGTATCTCGCCTGTGGAAAGCCGTTGATTACTACCAAATTGCCAGGAATGATCAAGGAGTTCGGGAGCAACAGCGGGGTTCTGTATGTCGATTCTGCTAGTGAGATAGTTGACTTGGCAATAGAACTTCAATCGCACCCTGAAATCTTGCGTCAAATCTCCGAAAGCGCAGTTCAGTTTGTTAGGCCTCTGGATTGGTGCAAACTCACACGTCGATTTGAGCGTCTTCTGGAAAGAACCATCCGTGAGAATGAAACTAGGCCTCATAGCTCCTCGGAGATCTTTGGGTAGTTCGAGCATTGATTCTTTGTCAAGGCAGGATTACCAAAAGTGACAAATGTATCTATGAGCGGAATATAGTCGGTCGTGGAACGAAAGGAGGAGAACCGATACTATGATTTCCGCCGTGTCAGCGATCACAGTGACCATACTCCTAGTTCTAATCAACCTGCCAAGTGGTTTTGTTTTCGTAAGGTTTCTCTTGGGTCGAGTACCAACTAGGTCCAATGTGCTCTCGTATGTCGTTCTGATGATTTGTGCCGGAATACCCGTAAACCTGATGTGTTGGTGGTGCATTGCCCAAATTTGGTTTTCAGTCTGGACCTTTTGGCTAGTGCCGTTGAGCGCTACAACTATTTCTGTATTGGCCACAAAATACTTGCAATCAGCAGCAAGGGGTCCCGAAACGAATTCTGGTCTTTTTTTCACGAAAGCAAACGTGTTCTTTTCAGCGATAGCACTCTTCGCATTTACCTTTTACACGGTTGTAGCCTTGTATCTTGGCTGGCCTCCCCCCGGGGATCCTTGGTATCACGGTCGAATGGTGGAGACCATTGTTGTCCAACAAAGATACCCTGTAGACTATATGCCGTATTCCTCACATCTGATTCTGTATCCCCTAGGATTTCATTTGCTTGTCGCAGGGCTCAGGATGACAACTGGGTTCTATGTTGGAGAGGTTATGCTCATAGCGGCGTGCTTTGTGATGGCAACCATTTCAATCGGGATTGCATGGGTAACGTACGCCCGCACCGAGTCACTTTGGTTGACGCTACTTGCTTTCGTTCTGGCGTTCTATATTCACCCTGTCTCTAGAGCGCATTTCTCAGCAGTCCAGTATTTCCTAAATGGCACATATCCAGTATTACTGGGGACGGAAATCTGCTTGGTTTCTTTCCTACTGTTATCGAGGCAGGGATTGGATAACTCACTTGCTGCTAATCTTAAGACTATGAGTGGCTTTGCCATGTTTGCACTAGTCTTGCTGTTTACGTACCCGCCTTTTGCTGTGGTTCAGGGTTTTTGTTTCCTAGTTGTTGTACTAAAGATGCCCAGAAAACAAGGTTCCAGAGTACTACGGAGGGGGAAGAAGCTTCTATCAGCTATCGTTTCTCTTCTACTAGTCGCTATTGGTGCATGTCTGACGGGTCAGTTTCCGTATCTCCAGTATTGGATTAGTAGTCGACACGTCTTCTATACCTATGCATTGTCACCGCTGTATCTCTTCAATGGAATTGTGTTGCCCATTCTCATCATCGGGGCATTTGGTAGTGCTCTGTGTTACTATTCCAACCGGCGTGACAGATTTGCCCTCGTTTCAATTGCCCTAACTGTTTCACTTCTTCTCTCTACTGTTCCTCCTCTTTTTGAGAGCTTCCTCTCATATCTTCTGCCCAATCGCCTCTCCCTAGTGGTGTCATTTGCATCCTACGTATTTGTTATGGAGTTCTTCAATTTGGCCTGCGAACGAATCACAACCCTTGTCAGCCAAAGGGGGGTTTCTGCCTGTCCTATTCACTGGCTTGAATCTCCCGGTCGCTTTCAGCTCTTGACATTCCTCATCATCGGAATTCTGATCTTTCCTTCAGTTTCAAGGGTACTCTTCTTCGATGCCCAGTTCCGTGCCAACTGGCTGAACCGCGATCCGAATGCACAGAATGACTTCAGGTGTATGGAATTCCTTGGTCAAGTCCACGATGATACGCATCTTGTTCTCAACTATATGTCCTACACCGACTATTTTCTTCCTTCCTTCGGCATTCTCAACACAACATATGGTCTTGCGATGGATAGATATCGGGCGGAAGTACTGAGAGCAATATGGGATCATCCCGAAAACGAAACTGCTATGCGTGAGCTGCTGGCGACGTATGGCGTTCGGTACATACTGGTCACCTCCTTTTGGGCGATTCTTGACTTTCTAGGGAACGGAACCGTAAGAAGCAGGGCAATAGATGCTGTTACGTATCAGCAGTACTGGGACAACTACAGCTTCCTCCACAAAGTGTTCGCGGCTGGTAATTCGTGTGTCTATGAGGTGAAAGCTAGTCAACTGCCCTCCTGAACGTACTTTGGAAACTACTTCTATGTTTCTCCCATACATAGGCAATCCTCTCCATAGTACGTATGACAAAGGAGGCAAATGGGATGAAGGAGAGGTGATGTTTCAATACTCTTGCGTCTGCTGGCGTGATGCTGCCACTGACAATATGTACGATGAACAGCGTTAGGATCAGAAGGACTCCGGTTATGCTCCAAGAAAGTAACGGTCCCGCCGGGGCAGAAACCCAGAGGATTATGAATCCAATGGCGAAAGAAGCAAACAGCGAAGCAGTCATAGTGATGCTCTTTCTTGCATCTAGTTGAATTCCCATCTCTCGCTTGAGCACAACGGCAAATCCTACAGTGAGGCAGATCTGTGAAAACACGCTTGCAAAGGCCATCCCGTAGTAGCCATAGAGGGGAATGGCGACTAAGGAGAAGGGCAAGACTAGCAGAGCGACAAGCATATTCACCTTGGAATATGAGTTTACCCTTGATTGTCCAAGCAAGAGGGGCCCACTGCAGAGGCTTCCCCAAGGTATCAACAGAGATTGACTCAGACTTAGGAGCGCAAGGACACCCCCACTGGGAAGATACTCCGGTGTGTAGAGAAGTGCCACTAGGGGAACCGAAAATACTGCAGCGAACACGCTGAAGCCGCCGCTCAAGTAGGTAGATATTTGAATCCCCTCAATGTAGACCCTTCTGAGGTCAGAGCCTTTCGGACTGAATGCCGTGAACTTCGAGAGAAATGTGAAGATCACGGGGATGAATATTCCGCTCAGGTTCAATGCCAAGTTGCTCGCGGCCGAATACAGTCCAAATTCGTATGTGGTAAGGGCAAGTGCACCAACAATAAGCAGTACTTGGTTCACAATATTGGCCGTTACGAGCGACACCCCAATTGGAGCTCCATACTCTATGAGCATACGTAAACGGGTCTTGAAGGGAATCATTGGAGATGCATTCTCACGCCTAGAACCAAACCGGACGACAAGTGGGACAGAAATCGCAGCGGTGAGGAGTGCTGATCCGCTATATCCTATCATTGCACCCTGCGCGCCATAACCCAGTAACACGAAGGCAACGCTCAGACCTACCTTTGCTAGGGCACTTCCGACTTGAATCATCCCTGCAGTCTTTGCTTTGTCTTGACCCACGTACAAATGATAGGCGACCTTTGATAGTCCCGAGGACGCTATCAAGGGGACAGACGCTACAACGACTGGCGCAAGCTGGGGAATTCCTACAGTTTCTCCGATAGCATATGAAAACAAGTATAGCAGCCAGCCAACAACCAGGCCTGTACAGGTTTCCCAGACTAGTGCAACGGTACCGATTGTGTCCGGTGGCATCCTAGTGCCCATTTTCTCTGCGGACGTATAATACTGCACGGAGATTGGCACACCGAGGTCACGTAGCGGCGCCAAGATTGCGAAGGGGATTAGTGCCATATAGTATAGTCCATAGGCCGAAGGAAGCAATAGTCGGGCTAGGACTATAGCTCCCAATCCGAGGACTGCGAAGCTTAGTGCGCCGTATATGGTCAGATAAACTCCGGACTTCGCTCTTTGAACAGACAATTTCAGCACCGTATTGATGGTGTTTGAGAGATGGCTACTAAAAGTAACCGATTTATGAGCCAAATTGTCCCCGTCAATTCAGAGTTCCCGTTCTAGTGCATTCGGTTGAGTCGGCATATGAGCGCACTACGTTTGCGCACGTGACAATCTGTCTGATGCCTATTGAAACTCGCTGCGTCTAGTTCTGTACTACATTTCCTCCTCTGAAACGTATCTAGCAAGCACTTCTCGTGAGGCTGTTTCAGATTGGGCCGAGGCTTTTGTTGGGGCCTCTACAAGATAATACGATACGAGCAAGTCGAAACGAATGGACTTCGTCTAGCATTCACGTGCTGAAATATAGGCGGCACTGATAGACCCTGCGAGAGAAGTTACATTCCTCCAAAAGATATCCCTTTTGAAGCGATTTGCATTGGATCCGTTCCGAAGTATCATCAGGAATATGACATACGTTGCCGGTTCCGGACTAAGGCTGATATACTATAGGAAACACTTTCGACGGATGGGTGACACCTGCATCATCGGTCCCTACGTAGTAATCGACCATCCGGAGCGCGTTTCTTTGGGCTTGTTTGTGATGATTGACTCCCTTACTAGAATCGAGGCGGGTCGTGGCGTCCACATCGGGGATTGTTGCCACATATGTTCGGGATGCGTTCTCAGCGGGGCGGGTAGCCTCTATATTGGCAACAATGTTGCCGTCTCAGCAGGCACAAAGGTCTAGAGTTCGAGTGAAACCTGGGGCGACGGCAAGAGGATAATCTCGTCCATGGTTCCCTTATGCGAACGTGCAGTCGTATACGAGCCAGTCCGCAACTATGCCCGGAGTCACCATCGGGGAAGGGCGGTGGTTGGCGCAGGTTCTGCGGTTCTGCACGATGTGCCTGATTGGAAGGTTGTGGTGGGTGCACCCGCGAAGGTTGTGAAGGAACGGCCGCGCACCAAACTTAATGACAAGGAGCGCGCGGTTTGACAACACACGGTGCCGGTAGAATGATAACGAGGGAATAGCCGCGTCGTTTCCTGGTTGGTTCAAGAATTCATTGCGGTCTATGGGATTCTGCTTGTGCACGTAGATGTATCCAGATGCGAAGTATTTATACGGGGCTTGTCCCCGACGGGAGCGGCAGCTAGTAGGTACTCGTAGCAGACTGGAACAGGTGCTAGAACGAGGGTTAGGAATGGAAGCAATGAGAATACTTGTGACTGGCGGAGCAGGCTTTATTGGGACCAACCTAGTAAACGAATTGAGGAGAAGGGGGCACGAGGTGATTGCAGCCGATCTGTACAACACTGATAGGAACGGGTATGTCCGCGCCGATGTAAGAAACTACCGACAACTGGAAAGAGTGTTTGAGAGTCACGGGTTTGATTACGTCTATCACCTAGCGGCGGAGTATGGCCGCTGGAACGGGGAGGACTATTATGAGAACCTTTGGCAGACAAATGTCGTTGGTACAAAGCACTTGATACGGCTACAGGAAAAACTCGGGTTCAGATTGATATTCTTCAGCAGTGCGGAAGTGTATGGCGACTATGACGGAATAATGACCGAAGACGTAATGGAGAGAGTTCCAATAAGGCAAGTTTATCAGATGAACGATTACGCCATCTCAAAGTGGGCAGGAGAGCTGATGTGCATAAACTCGGCAAGGATGTTTGGAACTGAAACGGTCCGAGTTCGGCCAGTAAATTGCTACGGTCCACACGAGCATTATACCCCCTATCGTGGGTTCATTCCGAAGTTTATCTATCACGCCCTTTTCAACAAACCATATGTAGTCTATATGGGTCATAGACGCATCATTGACTATGTCGAGGACTCGTGCAGAACCTTTGCCAATATTGTTGACAATTTTGTGCCGGGCGAGGTCTACAACGTTGCTGGAAGACCAGAATGGGAGAAGGACATCAAAGAGTACTCGGACTTGGTACTTCGGGCAGTCGGGCGTGACGATTCGATAGTTTCTTATGAGGAGGCCGAACCCTTCACCACAAGAGTTAAACATGTGGACTGCTCGAAGGCAATCAAGGATTTGAAGCATGACCCACGTATCCCTCCAGAAGAGGGAATCAGGAGAACCGTGGCTTGGATGCGACAAGTATACCAGATTGAGGATTGAGAAATGACCATCGAGAGCGAGTACGAAGACAAAGTCATCTTGGTGACGGGTGGTGCAGGTTGCATAGGTTCAAACCTGAGCAGAGCGCTTTCCGGGCTACAAGCAAGAAAAGTGATTATCCTTGACGATCTATCTAGTGCCTATGAGTGGAATATCCCTCGAGCAGACAATATCCTTTTTGTCAAGGGCAGTATTTTGGATGACGAGATGCTGAAGCGAGTATTTAAGGAAAGGCCTCATTATGTGTTTCATTTGGCTGCCCATTTTGCCAACCAAAACTCAGTGGACAATCCTGAAACCGACTTGCTAGTAAACGGGCTGGGAACACTTAAGGTCTTGGAATATTCCCATTTGGCAAAGGTGCAAAGGTTTGTCTATGCCTCGTCAGGGTGTGGGGTCTACGGTCTAGACTCGAAGCTTCCCTTCAAAGAGGATGATATCTCGATAAGCCTTCACACTCCATATCAAGTGACGAAGCTGCTCGGAGAGCTATACACAAACTATTTTCACAACCTGTATGGCTTGCCCATTGTCAATGCACGGTTCTTCAATGTCTTCGGACCCGGAGAAGTACCGGGAAGATACAGAAACGTCATTCCCAACTTTTTCTATTGGGCCATGCACAAGCGCCCCCTGCCAATAACTGGAGATGGTACTGAAACGCGGGATTGGACCTACGTCGGAGACATCGTATCTGGACTTTTGGCGATGGGGGTCAGGGAGGAGGCAGTCGGAGAGGCCATTAATCTTGGATCGGGCAAGGAACACAAGGTGATTGAGTTGGCGGAAACCGTGAACTCTCTGACTGGAAACGACAGCGGGGTCGTGTATGTGGGCCGAAGAGATTGGGATGTCAAGAAAAGGCTTTTGTCATCTATTGAAAAGGCCAAGAAACTTATCGGCTATCAACCCAAGGTGGACTTCAAGGATGGACTAGCGAAGGTGCACGAGTGGTTTGTTGACAATTGGGAAAGAATCGAGTCTGATGCAGAGTTCTGATTGGTCAGGGTTCACAACTGTACCTTGTGAAATGAGTTACGTTTTGAGTGCTTCGTAGAAGCCGTAGTAGACGGCACCCGTGTCAGAAGCCAATAGAGTTCTTTCCGAACTGGGAAGACTGCTGATGAGGCGTGCACTGACAACAGGCATTACAGGGCAGGATGGTGCATACTTGGCGGAGCTACTCTTGGGAAAGGGCTATGAAGTCTACGGGACCTACAGACGGCTATCGGCCCCTAGTTTCTGGAAACTCCAACATCTCGGCGTTTTTTCAGAAGGTTCATCTGATCTCCGCTGATCTGGATAGTGCCGGTTCGCCGGTTGAGGCGGTGAGAATCTCGCAACCTGATGAAGCCTATCATCTTGCAGCTCAAAGATTTGTGCGGTTTTCTTTGGACAGCCGATTGCTACTGGCGATACTACAGGGCTTAGTAACTCGTGTCCTCGAAACCATCTGACAAGTGAACCCTGAGGTACGGTCCTATCAGCCATCGATAAGCGAACCATCTGGGAACGTAACCTCTACAGAAGTGTAGTCTACCAAAGAACGCGCGTTTGGACCTGTTTCACCCCATACTCCAGCCAAGCTGTACGCACACTGCATCGTGGATATCTACCGATAGGGACGCGGCATGTTTGCAGGCAGTGATATTCTCTTCAACTATGAGTTCCCTTTGCATGGAACGAATCTTGCCACACAGAAGATTTCGAACGCTGTTGCAAGAATAGCACTGGGCCTCGAAAAGGAGTTGCCGTTAGGAAACATCCATGCAAGGCTAGATTGGGGCTATGCTCCTAGATATGTGGAACCTAAGTGGAGAATCCTGCAAGCCAAGGAACCTGACGTCTTTGTCATAGCTACAAACGGGGCGCATTCTGTTGAAGAGTCTGTTACGAAGACGTTTAGCAGGGTTGGCCTAGATTGGCAAGAGTATGTGAGAAATCGACCCGAGGCACCTGCGGTCTTTAGATGCAGAATGCTAGTTGCAGTCAGCAGGAGTCAACTATGAAGCAACCATGGGTGGGGCGAACGAGCATCTCCTACTACTCCCTCGGTTCGCGAATCTAGTTGATGTGCGCTCTGGTCCTGCCAACATAGCTTCCCGACGGAGTGTACCATGCTTCTGGTAGTGTGTTGCGAAGCTACTCCATCACAGTGGTCAACAAGACAGACGAGATACGCAGCTACGTACTCAACCGGATGATGCGGCCTATCGTTGTCACTTGGAACCCCGTCAATCACACGTTGCTAGCTCCGCCAACCGTGAGCGTGAGCCACAGCATATGGTCGGAGTACGCTACAGGAATCCCGTTTGATCGCACATATATGCTGCTCGCCGTTTCGTATGAGTTCAAGTATGTGACCCGTGGCGATGCCTATGTTCCCTTTTTCTTCCAATGACTGCTCGGCAGTAGGAACCTCACAACTCATTTCTTTAGGAGTGATGGGAGGCAGGAGAAAAAGTGAATACCATAAACAGTGTGGTTCTGGAACAGCAAGATTCTGTGAGGTGGATCATTGTTAGAGTATCCCTTCATAGATTGCCTTAACTTTGCGCTGACTACATACAGGCAAGCCCTGCTCGAACAATCGCACTTGTCATGAGGGAGCCACATAGCAGAGGCACTCGTTTCTTGCAGGAGCGGTGGAAAGGTAGACGGAGTGGTAGACTGGGGGATTTTTTAAGATAATCTGGGGGATTCATCCCGTATCGCCAACAGACACCCCCTTCTGGTGAACAAAAGTGCGAATAGTCATCATGCAATCCCATATGACGATGGTCGGAGGCGCCGCTCACTTTATTCAAGAGGTTGCAAACCGGATGGCCCGACTGGGTCATGAGGTGTTCATAGTTGCTGCTGTCATCAATCGAGATATCTACAACTTGGACCCGGCAATAGACTGTATTTCCGTGTTCAACAGGTCGGCAAAGAGTCCTTGGTTCTGGGCTTGCATACCCTTGGTTGTCCGCAGAATGAAGATTGTTGCTTCAAGGCTCAAACCAGATGCCATAATTGCCAATCACTTCCCGACCAATGCGGTCTTAGCAGATCTGGGCGGGAATGGTGTCTGGATGTGTCACGAGCCCTATCCGTACTTTCATTCTAGAAATGTGTTTGCTGGCAATGTCAACGACCTACTCAGGGCCCGATTGGTTTCTGCAGTGTACTCAAAGTACGACATTAAGTCGGCGCGGATAATAGAAACCATTGCTGCCAACAGTACCTTTACTCGGAAAGAGATATGGCGTGTTTTTGGCAGGGATTCTACATGTGTGTTTCCTGGCTTTGACGAGAACATCATAGGGAAATCATATGGCAACAGAGTTGAAGGGAGGGTTCTGTCAGTATCGCCTTCGACGCCCCTGAAAGGGTTTGAATACACCCTCCGAGCGTTTGTCACGCTGGCCCGTCGGGGTATTGCCAAGAATCTTAGAGTTGTTGGCCGCATCTATCCTACGTACCGGAAGATGATTGGCAGAGTCCGTAGGAAGTATCCTAATATCAGAGTTACTGTGCTCGGGACTGTTTCCCGCGAAGACCTGTACCGAGAGTATAGCACCGCGACCCTAGTTTCATACCCTTCAATCAGGGAGCCGTTTGGAATCGTACCGGTTGAGGCGGTAGCCCTCGGAACACCAGTACTGTATTTCAAGAGCGGGGGATTGCTCGACACAATGATTGATGGGACAACTGGTGTCGGTGTGCAGGTCGGAGATGTGGCCTTGTTCATTCAAGGAATGAAGCACTTGTTGCAGAATCCAATGCGGATCGAAACATCGTCGCGTCGGGTGAATCGTCACCTACGGCGCTTTACGTGGTCACGTACCGCATCTGATTTGATTAGCCTCTGTCGCGGCCGTGAACCATGACTTCTCAAGGAACGTTCGATTGGCGTTGCGATGCTCTCCTAGGTGGGTCGATTCTAGAACGTTTCGTGCAAGTGCTATAGGGTCTTTTCGATAACTGTCCCATTGTGACGGACGCTCTTCCCAAGATAGTAAAGCCCATGACCACGACGGACGATGACCGTGTCACGGCGCTGGTGCCAAGAGGGTTTGATATCGCTTGCTCTACAGAGAACATCCGTGTGATTCGGTCGAGAACTGACCTGTACGCAATAAGTGGCAACCTGCATTTCGTGCTTTGGGTCATACTCACCTTGTTGGGGTCGGGAAGTAGGAGCAAATCGATGTTTTGCACTACCTGTATCCTTTCTTCTCAACTGCTGCTTGTGTTGTCTATCGCCATCTGTTCGACAGGCCGGCTCGTGTAGTGTATGACAATCGCAGCCCGTGGATTGAGATGAGCATACACTGTGCCACAATTGCTCGTTTCCTTGCCCAGGCTGTCGGTTTCTTCGCTTTGACTACCGAGCGTATCATTCTCCACCTAGCCGACGGCATCGTCCTTACTACTGAGGGCTTGAAGCGTCACCATGTCGAATCAGGAATCACTTCTTCGCGCAGACACATAATTATTCGACTAGGGATTGATACCGGCCGCTTTGGACCTGGCCAACGGGAATCTTTTCGGTCCTACTTGGGACTTGAAAACAAGATTCGAAACCTTGGCCATATCGGGGGCGTAACTATGCCCACAATGCTACAGCTAGTCCGAACCCTCTAGTGAACTCGGCAGTTTGAAACGTTGGCCCCGAGAGCTGTGCCAGAGCGGCGGGCCGCCCCGTCTGAACAGCAAGAGGAAGGACCAGTGCTCAACTCAATAGAGCAACAAGATCTTTGCTTTCGATTTGGCCCTCGGTTTCCACGTTGAGTATCCCCCGTGTATGGTGCGACTGCATTGCTTTGAGTCTTTCTAGCCTCATTTGACAGGATGACTGCTTGGTAAGGGTTGAGGGTGGCGAGTTGCCCTTTCGGGAACACGCTGTACCCACTGTCCCTTCTGGCCATGCCCCCGGCAAGGCTGCGCAGTCAGGTGTTCGGAAGTGGCTCGTTTCCTAGTCTATGAGGTCCCTCACGTGGAAGACGGCCACGACATTTGTTCGCCCAGGTATGTTTCTGGTGCCTGACGTGAACACGATGTCTTTTGTGATGTCCACAAGTCCGAGACTGTGAATCACACGGACCGTTTCTTTCACGAGGTCGTCCACATTGTCAATATCCTGTTCGTAGTGCACAGGATGCACACCCCAGAGCAACCTACACCTGCGCACGACGCGTCGGTTTGGAGTCACTGCAAAGATATGCACAGGCGGTCTGAACTTTGAGATCCACCGTGCGGTGAACCCGGTTCTTGTGGCAGTGATAATCCCTCCCACCTTGTCGGGGATGAGACACACAGCGTTGTATACAAGATTGCCAATTATCTCGACAATCATCTTATTGGGCGACGTTATCGCCTGCGGGTCTACCTGCGGAAGCTCTTGCTCAGCCCGTCTAATGATGCGGTTCATCATCTCCACGGCGGCCACCGGATTGTGACCGACCGCAGTTTCGGCGCTGAGCATGACAGCATCCGCGCGGTCCAGAATCGCGTGTGCAACATCGCTGACCTCGGCCCGTGTCGGGACCCGCTCGTGAGTCATCGACTCGAGCATATGCGTTGCCACGATGGCGGGGCGTGCCCAGAGATTGGCCTTCCTGATCAGTTCTCTCTGAAGTACTGGCACCTCCTCAATCGGGACCTCGATGCCAAGATCGCCACGGGCTATCATCACGCCATGGGACTCCTTCACGATGGCATCGAAGTTCTGTACTGCGAGCGTGTGTTCAATCTTGCTGACTATACTGGCGTCGGCGGGCCCGTTCGCTTTGAGTATCTCTTTGACGTGGACAACTTCGCTGGGATCCGTGACAAAGGAGAGTGCAATCATGTCGGGTTCGAGTTCTGCCGCAAGATCCAAGTCCCTGAGGTCCTTCTCGGTTGGAATTCCGCAGGACAACTTGATGCCAGGTACGTTGACGCCCTTCCTGCTCGAGATTGGCCCGCCGTGTGTGACCTCAGTGACCACCTCTGAACCACGTATCTCCTTGACCCGTAGTCTGACAATGCCGTCATTAATCGCAATCGTTGCACCCGGCTTCACGTCCTGCGGGAGTTCCTTGTGTGATATCGATACCCTGTGTTCGTCCCCCACGAAGTCCTCTGTTGAGATGATGAACTCCTGTCCTCTCTCAAGCACGACGGGCTCACGAAGCTCCCCAATGCGTATCTTCGGTCCCTGCAGGTCAAAGAGAATGGGTATGGTGTCATCGAGGGACCGAATGAGGTCGAACGTCTTCCGGACGGTCGGATGGTCGGCGTGCGAGAGGTTGAGCCTGGCGACGTCCATCCCGGCCTCAATCATTCCCGAGAGAACATCTCGTGATCTCGATGCGGGCCCTACCGTGCACACAATCTTGGACCGGGTTCTATCAAATATCATCTCAACATCGTCTCGCAATTGTACAGTCTGTTTCACCAACATCCGCGTATTAGTGCTTGTTGCATGTGCATTGGAAAACAATTGAAACGAACTCTCGCCCACAACCCAGATGTGCAGTGGACAGATGGATTAGCATAAATGTCACCTCCGCCTCACTCGGTGATGTCATGCGGACAATGACTGTGAGATGAACGCAAGATGGTCACCATAGAGAAGGTTCACGCGATTGAGATTCTGGACTCACGGGGCAATCCGACCCTGATGACACGCGTTACGCTGTCAGATGGCAGCGTTGGTGTCGCCAAGGTACCGAGCGGCGCGTCCACTGGTGTCAACGAGGCTGTGGAACTCCGCGATGGGGGCTCGCGCTACGGCGGCAAGGGTGTTCTCAAGGCCGTCAAGAACGTCAACACCGCCCTCTTCGAGGCTGTACGCGGTATTGACCCCACTGACCTCAGGGCGGTGGATCGAGCCCTGCTGGCAGCCGACCCGAGCAAGGGTAAGGGCAGGCTGGGCGCTAATGCAATCCTCTCGGTCTCGATGGCGGCTGCCGTCGCTGCGGCAACGCATCTCGGTCTTCCGCTGTTCGAGTACCTGCGGACAAGCGTTCTTGATAAGCCGGCCAAGTACCTTCAGCCTGTCCCGATGTCGAATGTCATCAATGGCGGGGCCCACGCGGGCAACGACCTGGCCATTCAGGAGTTCATGATTCTCCCGGTCGGGGCCAGCGACATACGCGAGGCCATACGATGCCTCAGTGAGGTATACCACGTCCTTGGCAAGAATATGATTGAGAAGTACGGTCGGATGGCCAAGCACGTTGGTGATGAGGGTGGCTACTGTGGCTTTGGTCTGAGATCCACCCGCGACGCCCTTGACGAGATAGTGCGTGCCATCTCTGATGCCGGCTATTCACCCGGCGACGATGTCGTTCTCGGAATCGACGCGGCAGCCAGTGGATTCCACAAGAACGGTACGTACACAATCGATGGTCAAGAGATGAGCGCGGGGGAACTGCTCGACTTCTACATAGACCTTGAGAAGACGTATCCTCTCAAGACTGTGGAGGACCCATTTGATGAGACCGCGTTCGACGACTTTGCTGAGTACGTGAGAAAGACGAAGGTACAGGTGGTGACCGACGACCTAACTGTGTCGAATCCGGACATAGTCCGTCGTGCCGTCGAGATGGTGGCGGGGACAGCCCTCCTGCTCAAGGTCAATCAGATTGGTACAGTGACGGAGGCGATTGATGCTGCGGGTATCGCCAACGCAGCCGAGTGGGGCGTGGTGGTCAGCCACAGGAGCGGAGAGACTGGCGACACCTTCATCGCCGACCTTGCTGTTGCACTGGGCTGCGGACAGATCAAGACTGGAGCACCCGCCAGGAGTGACCGTGTGGAGAAGTACAACCGCCTGCTTGAGATCTACGACATTCTCAGCGGTGACTGCGGCTATCCTGGCCACGACTTCAGGACTGCGTGGAGGAACTATTGAGAGATGACCGAGAAGAGGACGGCGCTTCTTGTGGTGATGGACGGTGCCGGCGACCGTCCAATCCCCGAGCTTGGGGGAAAGACCGCCTTCCAGGCTGCTGACACGCCCAACTTCGACAGGCTCGCCCAGACTGGAATGAACGGTCTGATGGATGTCATCGCTCCGGGTCAGACTCCGGGTAGTGACACTGCGCATCTCGCTCTCTTTGGTTACGACCCCATTGACTCATATCCTGGTCGAGGGCCTCTGGAGGCGCTAGGTGCGGGCCTCGACTCTCGACCCGGTGATGTCGCGTTTCGCTCCAACTTCGCCACGGTGGACTCCAATCTGACCGTCATTGACAGGCGTGCCGGCCGTGACATCTCTCCCGAGGAGGGTAGGGAGCTTCAAGAGGCTCTCGATGGGCTCCAGATCGAGGACGTGACGGTCCGTTTCGTGCACACCGTGGAACATCGTGGCGCGCTCGTACTGAGCGGTCCCTCATTGTCCGCCGAGATCTCGGATGTCGACCCCCACGAGACTGGCAAGCCCGTCCTTGAGGCGCGGCCGCTTGTTCCCGGTGCTGAGAAGACAGCGAGAATTGTCAATAAGCTTGTCCGACTCAGCCACGAGCGCCTCAAAGATCTCGAAGTGAACAGACGCAGGGTGGAGCGAGGTCTTCCGCCAGCTAATATCATCCTCCTCCGAGGCCCGGGCAAGCACAGAGAGGTGCCCACTCTGCAGCAGCGATATGGGATAAGGGCTGCAGTGCTGGCAGGTGGTGCTCTCTATATCGGTACTGCGAGGTACGTCGGAATGGACCATATCCATGTGGAGGGTCAGACGGGAACAATCGACACAAACTTCGGCAATATCGCCTCAAAGGCAATCGAGACCATTCGCCAGGGCTACAACTATGTCTTTGTGCACATCAAGGCCACCGACAACGCAAGTCATGACCACAACCCTGAACAGAAGGTCTTGGCCATCGAGCGGACTGACGCTATGGTCGGCCGGATACTGGATGAGGTGGCTGACGACATAGTAGTGGCCGTAACAGCCGATCATACCACCCCCGTGAGTGTGGGCGACCACACCTGTGACCCGGTGCCCATTGTCCTCTGGAGCGACTTCATCAGACCAGATTCTGTCACAGCATTCTCAGAGATTGATGCCGCACAGGGTGCGTTGGGTCACATAAGAGGAATGGATGTCACCCCTCTACTGTTGGGGTATGCTGGCTGGGTGCCGAAGTTCGGCTCATAGGCGCTTGAAGAAGCAATCCACCAATGACGCGGCATAGTCTTTCTCCCCTCGTGTACGGGGAACAAGCTTTTTCAACAATGGCCCCAGCCGTGCGCGTAACAAGAGATTCACAGGGGAACAAGTCATGACCACCAACATTGTCGTCATAGGAATGGGTTACGTTGGCATACCCGCGGCCGCACTCCTCGCCGATGTCGAGGGATTCAACGTCACAGGGCTTCAGAGACGTTCGAAGCGCTCCGGCTGGAAGATAGAGGTACTGAACGCCGGGAAGTCACCGTTCGAGGGCGAGGAGCCTGGACTCGACGAACTCATTGCCAAGGTCGTTGCCAAGGGCACGTTTCGAGCAACTGATGATGTCGAGGTCCTCAGAGATGCTGACATCATCCTGATTGATGTACAGACACCTACAGATACTCTCAACATGCCCCAGTACGAGTCTCTCCGTGAGGTGAGCAAGAACATCGGGCAGCGCATCAAGAAGGGTGCACTTGTGGTAGTGGAGTCGACGGTCGCACCCGGAACCACGCAGAACGTCGTGCAGAAGATCATCGAGCGAGAGTCAGGTCTGAAAGGTGGCGTCGACTTTGACCTCGCATTCTCCTACGAGCGGGTCATGCCCGGCAAGCTACTCGAGTACATCATCAACATGCCCCGTGTCGTTGGGGGAATAACCCCAAGGAGTACTGAGCGCGCTGTCGAACTCTATCGAAAGATTGTGAAGGAGAAGATATACACCACAGACACACTCTCAGCCGAGCTGGCAAAGACCATTGAGAACGCCTACCGTGATGTCAACATTGCCTTTGCGAACGAGATGGCCCTCGTCTGCGAGAGCCTCGGAGTCAACATCTATGAGATAATCGAACTGATCAACGCCCGTCCTGACAGGATGATGCACATCCCCGGTGCCGGTGTTGGTGGTCACTGTCTCCCCAAGGACCCGTGGCTATTGAGATACGGCGTCTACGAGTATGGATCGTGGAAGGTCGAACCCGAGTTTATCTCACTGGCGCGCAGGGTCAACAACCACATGCCCGTCCACACTGTGAACCTTGCTGAGAACGCGCTTGCCGCTAGGGGGGTCGACATTCAGGAGGCGGTTGTGACAGTTCTTGGGCTGGCCTACCTCGAGAACTCGGATGACACGAGGAACACTCCGGCTGCGACAGTTGTATCGACTCTTCACAGCAAGGGTGCCACCGTCCGGATTCACGACCCCTACGTCCGCCAATGGGAGTTCACGCGACACGAGATTGAGCGCGACCTGTACAAGGCGTGCGAGGGCTCCGACTGTGTCGTTCTCGTGACAAAGCACAAGGAGTACTTCGACATAGACCTTGACCGGCTCAAGAGCATCATGCGGACGCCGATAATCGTTGACGGACGGAATGTCTTTGACCAGAAGGTAGTCGAGGAGAAGGGCTTCGAGTACAGAGGAATTGGCAAGGCCGGAATCCGGCCCATCCGATGATTGCGTCAATTGCTCCATCTTGAAGCCCAGGATCTACCGTCGGCCGGTCATCTGGCGACCCCTGTCGCGCTGGAGCGTGACCCTGTAGTACTGCAGGGTCCTCTCCACTGCAAGATCCACTGTTTCCTGACGTGCATAATCACGAAGTCTCCGAGAGACGTTCTCGCGTGACTTGCTGCTGATGAGCAGTTCAATCAGTGCTCTCGCAAGGTCATCCGGGCTCCCCATACGGAAGAGCACGAGGCTCCCACCCAGACTCTCCCTCATATGCAGCCCGACATCGGCTGCGACAATGGGAATGCCGTACGACGCGAAGTTGTGTGCTGGTCCGCTCACGCCGACACTCTCCTGATACGGGAGGAGTATCACACTGGCTGACGCGAAGTAGTCTGGTACTCTCTCCTCCGGAACGAACATAGTGTCGAACCTGACCCACCTGCCGAGTTGCTTCTCCCTCACGAGGGTCTTCAGTTCCTCCAGATACATCCGTCCGGCGCGGTCTACTGGCGTGCCAGCGATGAGCAGCAGGACGTTGTCAACACGATATCTGACCCTCTCAATTGCACGGATGGCCACCTCGAGTCCCTTCCCGGGTCGGATGAATCCGAAGGAGAGGACAACCTCACGTCCGGTGGTCCCAGTCCTCTGCCTCACCTCGTCGGGAGAAACGGTCAGTTCCTCGTTCTTGCACGGATGAGGGATCTCCAGAACCTTTTCCGGTGCCACGCCGTACTCTCTGAGGAATCGTGTCCGGAGAGTCGAGCCAAGTCTTGCAGTGCTGAGCTGAATCGTGTCGGTCACGAGGTCCATGACCTTTACGTAGAGCCGAAACAGGGCGGGGGCAAGAACGGAGAGGCGCCCGATGAGACGGTACGTGCTGATTCGTTCAGCCACCTGTTCTGGCATCCAAGTGGAGTGTGATGTCAGAGTCGTTCTGATTCCCATCAGTTTCAACAGAAGCAACAGGAGGAACATGACCTCCCCGAACATCCCGCCATAGATGCGTCTGTCGGGGCCGAACTGGACATGGACAATGTGTGGCCGTAGCCTCTTGATCAGCCGTGCCAGACGGAGGGGATACAGCACATCATCTCCCCGCCACACGGGGAACACCCTAACATTCTCGGGATACCCGTCTGTTCTTGCTCCCGGTCCCGCGATGGCGAAGATGCGGACTCCTCTGGCTGCAAGACCACGGATCAGAGCCTCGGTGTACGGGGCCTCCCCTGCTCTCTCAGGAGGCAGCGGGGATATCATCACCACTCGGAGCATCACTCCACCGCTCCCAATCACATTGAAAAGGGTTTTCAGAGCCATTCACGAGGGGCAAGGCATCGTCCCTCCACCCATCTTCGGAAGTGCTGTGATGTCAATCGACGAGTCTGTGGCAAGCAGGGGAACGACAGCGCTGCTCGGACAGTCGCTGGTGTCCGGCTTGCTGCGTGTCGTCAACATCATGGTGCTGACGCGTCTGCTCTTTCAGTCGGAGATGGGTCAGGTCGCAGTCCTCGCGATTATCTACGGAGTGATGCAATTCTTGGGCGCCGCCGGACTGAATCATGCGGCCCCACTCATCATCCCCCAAGAGGAGAGCGCTGGCAGACCCGACAGGGCGTGGGGCTTCGTCCGCCGCTCGGTGGCGATTGTGACTCTGACCTCTGCGGTCCTTGTCGCTCTCTTCCTCGTCCTCTCGCCCTTCCTCGTACCACCGACGGTTCTTGACATCTTTGTTCTTCGTCTGGTCGGACTGATCTGCCCGTTCTCAGCGATGGAGGTCTTTCTCGACTCGGTGCTTCTCGCTCGATACGAGGTGCGCAGGCTTGCTGCGGGCCGGATAGTCTTCGATGGCACACGGGTCACTGCGACGGTCGGTCTTGTGATTGCCGGCGCTGGAGTACAGGGTGTGGCGGCGGGATGGCTCCTTGCGGAGATTGCTGCGGTCCTCGTGTTCGGACTCTCCATCGTGCGCAGTCGTGACATGTCCAGTGCGCCTATCGAGATGCGTCCCGTGCTTGTGTTTGCTCTGTCGAGCCTGCTGTTTCAGGCGATAGATGTCACAATTCAGAACACTGACCGTGTGATCCTGTTGATGCTCACCGACCTGACGACGCTTGGAGTCTACGATGTGATGCTGGGCATCCTGTTCATGATGAGCTTTGTCTCCCTCGGTCTGTCCACGGCGCTGTATCCCGTGTTGACACGGATTCGAGCGCGCAGCGAGGCCGAGGGTCGTGTTGAGGATGTTGGGCTGGCTGTCGCCACCCTGTTCAGGTACGTCCTGCTGATCTTGATTCCGGCGGCGTTCATCGGCGGCCTCAACGCGTATCTCTTCATCCGCGCCCTGTTCGGTCCCGCCTACGCGGACTTCCCGCAGGCGGCACTCTCCTTCTCCATCCTGATCTTCTCGTACGCCGCGTGGGGCATTGTCTACGCACTACACTCCGTCCTGCGTTCGATGGGCGAGTCCAAGTTCTTCCTCGTCGCAGGGATTCTGATAATCTCCATAGAGGTAGTGATGTGCTGGTTCCTGACAGGGCTGCTTGGTCTTCTTGGAGCGGCAATCACAAGATGCGTATACGTGACGCTCCTGTTCGTCGGCTCCCTGTATCGGGCCCGCTCCCTCGGGGTCCGCCAGCTCGCCCGTCTTGGCCCCACTGTGGCACGGCTGTCCGTCGCATCTCTCCTTGCGTCCCTTGTCATATTCATCGTGGGGCCGACGACGCTTCTCTCGGTCGGTCTGTGGTCTGTTCTTGCTCTGCTCGTCTATGTTGTCCTTCTCTTCGTCGTCAGGGAGGTGCAGCCAATCGACTTCAGGGTCGCCCGTCACATCCTCCCTATGCCTCTGCACGGCGTACTGGCACGAATCGAGTGGGCCTACCTGGGCCGGAGCAACGACTCCCAGAGCGTTTCGTAGGTGTCGACGAGGCTCTCCCAGGTGAGTGCGGAGGCGAATGCGACACACCTCCTCACGAGGCTGGCGTACCGTTGCATATCCCACTCCATCACACGCCGAATCTGTCTGGCAATGCCCTCTGGCGATGTCTGAATGGAGATGGGTCCGCCCGCATCGAGGACTCCCCTGAAATACCTGTACCTGAGAGGAGTGTTCGCGTAGCCGATGACCGGTACGCCGTACGACATCGCTGTGAGAATTGACAGATAGCCGCCAGCGAGGCACAGAGAGGCCCGTCTGAAGAACGGGCGAGGGTCGGCAACGTTCCCTGTGAATGTCACGTCAACGGCAAGTGACTCTGCGAGTTCCCTCAGTTCTCGCTCGGCCTCTCCGGCTCCCACAATTGTCAGATGCTGTTCCACGTCCCACCTATCCCTCAGTATGCTCATTGCCCGAATGTAGGCGTCGATGCCGATGTCAGGTCGTAGCTGACCGACAAAGATGATGCCCCCCTCTCTCTTCTCCGTCTTCGGAACCTCTACGCGCTCTGTCGCGCCAAGTGTGATATAATCGCAGGTGATTCGGTAACACTGTTCGATGAACGAGCCAATACAGAGCGCTCTTCGGACGAGCCGTCTGGCCACGTGCCGCAGGAAGACGAAGAGTGACGGGACAGGATCCCGCTCGTATCCGTGGAAGGTCACAGCAGTGCGTTGTCGCGCTGCTGACAGCAGGATTGGCAGGCTCCAGAAGAGCAGTGGGAACGTGTCGTGGATGTGAATAATGTCAGCTCTCTTCCACAACCTCCTGTTGAAGAACATCCACAGTGTGGCCAGCGGTGGCACACGACTCCATCGAGGGGGCATTCTGACTATCTCTGTGCCATCTCTGACCTCCGTCCGCCTTACCCCCTCCCTGGCCGAGCTGGTTATCACCGTCGTGCGGTATCCGCGTCTGTTGAGCAGGGAGCACAGCCTCTCAAGATGGCGCTCGACCCCGCCAATCTCAGGCCAGTACCTCTCCGCTATCATCACGACGCTTCTCTGTCCCCGGGTCAAGAATGATCCCGGCCCGAGGTGGGCAACACACCGTATTAAGGGCAGTTGTCACCGATGGCTGAGGCATCGGCACGGGACCGGTGGTTTCCTGCCTGCCCCTCTGTCACGTCATCCGCTCGAACTTGAGCGAGATCGGGGTATCGCAGTACGGGCATCTCACAGTGGTGGGGCCGACCCATTCCACAGTGCTCTGACTGATAGAGCCTCCGCAGTTCGGGCACCGCTCAGGCAGTCGTGGGAGTACCACAACGGTATCGGGTGCAGGCTGCTCAGCAGCACTGCTCTCCACCCTGTATCTCCGCTTTCTTCGCGATCTGTGTCCGCATCCCATGTCTTCTATTCACCTCGGCGTGCGTCGACGTGAGTGACAGCGCGGCACTTGTTCGACTCTTGCCCGCGGAGTATCGGTGGTTCGGCTTCCCGCGAGCTCCTAGGACCTGTGAAGTGCCATATGCAGGCCACTACCGTCTGCATCACTCACCAGTCGCAGTGTTCATCTATAAATATATCGGTGTAGATATATCTAGCACGGTGGGCAATGATCTTCGCGGTACAGGCCCAAAGGCATAAATATATCTGACCCGATACATTGTCGATGAGAGTATCGGCGGGCTCACATGCCAGAGCGGGTCGTGACCCTTGAACTGCCCCCGTGGCGGTCCACGGACACGTGGTCATTCTCGGTGTTGCCTTGGGTCGGCCGACTGAGGAGATGATGATGGATGAATGATTCTCACAAGAGTATGGACCACAGGCAGCATGCTCAGGCCGGGAAGCCGGCTCACAAGAAGGGTCACAGCGGACACGATCACCACAAGATGATGGCGAGGGACTTCAGGAAGCGCTTCATAGTGTCGATGATAGTCACCCCGCCAGTCGTGATTCTGTCACCACTGGTACGGACTCTACTTGGCCTTGACTTTCTGTCATTCCCAGGTGACCTGTACGTACTGTTTCTGCTCTCCACGTTTGTCTACGTGTATGGCGGTCTACCATTTCTGAAGGGACTGGTAGACGAGTTGCGCAAGCATCAGCCCGGGATGATGACCCTCGTCGCCGTGGCCATCTCGGTCGCCTACATCTACAGTGCGGCCGTGGTCTTTGGTCTTGAGGGCACCATGTTCTTCTGGGAGCTTGTGACACTGATTGACATAATGCTGCTGGGCCACTGGGTTGAGATGCGCTCAGTGATGGGCGCGTCACGGGCGCTTGAGGCGCTCGTCAAGCTACTACCGACAACAGCTCATCTTGTGAGGCCTGACGGGACCGTGGAGGATGTTGATGCTGCAACACTGCAGAAGGGCGACGTGGTACTGGTCAAGCCGGGCGAGCGCGTTCCCTCCGATGGCGTTGTGATCAAGGGACGCACGAGCATGAACGAGTCGATGATCACAGGCGAGTCACGTCCTGTGGACAAGCAGCCCGGCGATGAGGTGATTGGTGGTGCCATCAACGGTGATGGCAGCATCGAGATTGAGATCAGAAAGGTCGGGAGCGAGACCTATCTCGCTCAGGTCATCGACCTTGTACGTGAGGCACAGGAGAGCCGCTCGAGG
This sequence comes from Candidatus Thorarchaeota archaeon, assembly GCA_029855935.1. Lineage (GTDB taxonomy): Archaea > Asgardarchaeota > Thorarchaeia > Thorarchaeales > Thorarchaeaceae > B65-G9. Next base: position 216,154 of record JAGSHN010000016.1, read on the forward strand.
ACACAGGACCTGGCGAACAGGGCGGCATTTGCTCTGACCGTGATTGCACTGGTTGTCGGTTCGATCACTCTCTCGGTCTGGCTCAGTGTCGGCCAGCCTCTACAGTTCGGGATAGAGAGGGCAGTGACGGTGATGGTGATTACCTGTCCACACGCTCTGGGCCTCGCAGTGCCTCTTGTCGTGTCCGTATCGACGACGGCCTCCGCCCAGAACGGTCTTCTCATACGTGACCGAGCAGCCTTCGAGCGTGCCCGCGGCCTGCAGGCCGTCGTCTTCGACAAGACCGGGACCCTGACAGAGGGGCAGTTCTCGGTGGCCGAGGTGATACCACTGTCGGACATGCAAGACTCGGAGATTCTCCGTCTTGCGGCATCCGTTGAGGCTCAGTCCGAGCATCCCATTGCACAGGGTGTCGTGCGAGGAGCCGAGGAGCGTGGCATTCGTCCCCCGAAGGTCGATGGCTTCAAGGCTCTACCGGGACAGGGCGCGACGGGCAGGGTCGAGGGCTACGAGGTGGTGGTGGTGAGTCCGGGCTACGTCCGTGAGCACGGTGGCCTGCCGGAGAACGAGAGACTGACGGAGATCTCGAAGAAGGGTCACACGGTCGTGTACGTGATTGTCGATGGCAAGACTGTCGGTGCTCTCGCCCTCGCTGATGTGATACGTCAGGAGTCGAAGGAGGCAATCGCACAGCTAAGGAGGATGGGCGTCCGCGCTATGATGCTGACGGGAGACAACAGACACGTTGCCAAGTGGGTCGCTGAGGAGCTCGGTCTTGATGACTACTTTGCTGAGGTCTTACCTCACGAGAAGTCCGAGAAGATCAAGGAGATTCAGGCGCGGGGCCTGACGGTCGCAATGGTCGGCGATGGTATCAATGACGCGCCTGCTCTCGCACAGGCTGATGTGGGCATCGCCATCGGCGCGGGCACCGATGTCGCAATCGAGACCGCGGACATAATACTCGTGAGGAACGACCCGCGGGATGTTGTTGCCATCCTTGGCCTTGCCAGAGCAACCTACAGGAAGATGGTCGAGAACCTTGTCTGGGCAACGGGTTACAACGCGTTTGCAATACCCCTCGCCGCGGGAGTGCTGTACTTCATGGGCATCCTTCTGAGCCCTGCAATGGGCGCGGTCCTGATGTCCCTGAGCACTGTAATCGTGGCCATCAATGCTCGACTGCTGAAGGTCCCGTCCAGAGAGGAGACTGCTGAGAGAGCAGTCTGAGCAGTTCGATGTCTGACCGTTGTCGTCTACCCAGAGGAGAGGGCACCTGTTGTCTCTCTCCTCCCCCGATGGTCTTGGCACGTGGAGCGTCTGCCCGCCAACGTAGAACGTGCCGTAGCAATCATATCGCTATGGTGTCTGTTGTTCAGACGCGGAGCGGTCAGTCATTCTAGACCTCTATATACACGAAGCAGTTTCTCGGACTCTCGGCCCCAGTTGAACCGCGACCTGACTAGCTCCTGCGACTTCTCCGAGATCTTGCGGCGCAGCTCCGTGTCCTCTGAGAGTGTACGGATTGCCTCTGCGAGTTCCTCGGAGATGATAGGATTGCTGACCACGACTGCTCCAACCCTCTGCAGTATTGGCAGGGACTGGGTGAGTCTTGTGAAGATCATCGGGATTCCGAGCATCATATACTCGAAGAGCTTGTTCGGAACGGCGAGGTTGTTGTTCCGAATCTTGCCGTACAGTCCAACTGCGAGGTCGCACTGTGCGGTCTTCGAGATGAGTTCCTCAAAACTGACCTGTCCTGTGAAGACGAACATCTCCTCTAGGCCGCGTTCCTTGACAATTGCCTGTAGCCGCTCAAGGAATGGGCCGCCGCCTATTATCCAGAACTCGTACCTGCCGGGGCTGTTCTGCTTGAGGATCTCGGCAGCACTGACAAGTTCCTCGTAGCCCCTGTATAGCAGGACGTTGCCTGAGTAGGCGATTCTGACTGGCCTGTGGATCTCTGTCGGCTGACATGTGGGGACAGCCTTGAGTCGTTCTCTTATGCCATGCACATCGGGGACGTTCATGACAACCTCAGTAGGTGCGTGTATCCGACGTTGCAGCACCGAGGCTATCAACGGCCCGACTGTGATCACCCGGTCGACAAATAGCCCGCAGAGGAGCTCCAGAACGAGGAATGCGAGGTACGCCACCTTGGACACCTTGTCCAGTGCGGCCTCGGGAAAGAGTTCGTGTGAGTCGTACACAAGCCTCGTTCTTGGCGAGACTATCTTCAGCAGCACAGCGGGTGGCAGACCCGTGAGGTCGTGTGCATGGACTATGTCAATCTGGCCCCTCCGGGATAGCAGGGCCCGAATGGCAGCAATCCAGAATCTCAACAGATGGGTCTTCGAGGCTCGACGCCGAATTGGCACTTTCGTGACGGAGACTCTACGGATACCTTGGAGGTTATTGACCTCTCTCATCAACCAGTCAGTGTCATAGACGGTCACCTCATACCCAGCGCTGGCGAGGGCCCGTGCCTCCCTCTTCACTCGTGTGTCGAAGGGCAGGGACCCGTAGAGTACCATTGCCACGCGTCTACGTCTGTTGGTCATTTGAATCAGCCAGTGTGCTTCTTGCTGCGAAGATGCGGGTGCCAATCGGCACATCCCTCGAAGCCGCTGTCTCAGACACCACGCCGGTCGCTTCCATCTCTGTCAGTGAGTCAATATGAGATCACAATCGTGGTGAGCGGCCTCTGAGCCTGTCGGGACGCGGCACACTCAGATACAGCGAGATACTCTGTCGCCCCATCACTCTCCTAATATGCGTTCCTAATTGACACAGGTCCGGGCAAGTTCCTCAACGCCACCTGTTCGGGTCTCGCGCCTGTCGCAACGTCGTCGTGCCCGTTTCCATAGTGTGGGTCTGGTATCGTCACAACGTATTTGAAGCCGTGCCCATCGTCTTGTTGTCACTCCCCGGGACTGGGAGTCTGAGCACGAGGTCTGAGTCTTGGAGGTCTCCAGTCGCTTACCAACTCAACGGTTGGTCGCTCACTGGGCAGGCATCAGCCCGGGCGGGCGTCTCGCGCTGACTGGCGTGGTGACAGGAGCGACATTTCTGCTTCTCCTGTTCCTCCCCCGGTTGGATCTCCTCAGTCCTCTATCACTGGCGGTGGGGCTGACTGCTCTCGTATTGATTCCCGGGAGCCTTCTGAACTCGGTTGTGCTTCCACAGGATCTGCACAACCTCTGGACCAATCTGCTCATGGGCCTTGTCCTGGTCGTCATCGAGTCGCACCTGCTGCTACTGCTGACGGCTCTTCGCGGGCCAGTGTCCTCTCTGGGCATATGGCTGCTGCTGATGTCGGCCATCATCTCGTTTGTTCTCTATACAACGGTCGGGCCCCACAGGCGGGCACGGAGTCACGAAGCGTTGTTCAACCTCGGTGTGGACTCCGCACTGATCAGATGGCTGGCGATTGGGATCTCCGTCCGTGTGGTTCTGCTCTTTCTGGCTCAGGGCTGTATCGCCCCCGATGCGGCTCTCTACGCGGACTACGCAGAGAACATCACTGCTGGAGTCTTCAGGTCGGATGTGCAGGGGGACTACCTTGTGACAGCCTACTCCGACACTGTGGACCTCATTCCGCATCAGGGCGTATCCTATGTATTCGCGCTGTCGTTTCTTCTCGTCGACCCCTCGCTGTTTGGTCCGTCTCCCATTCTTGTAATCCTCGGTCTTGCACTCATCTACCTCGTCTATCGGATTGCCCTCCAGATGTTTGGTCAGAGGGCGGCTGAGTTGACGGCCGTCATCACCTCGGTCCATCCCCTCCTTGTGTTCTTCTCCGTCGTCCCCTATGGGTCCGAGATCACTAGTCTGTCACTGTTGCTGTTCGTCTGGGTGTTGCTCGCTGACGGACTGCTGAGGCGTGTCCGGTCGGAGGCAGTGGCAGGAGTCGTTGTCGGTGTGGTCGAGAGCATCTGGATGCCGAACTTCTACATCTTCTTTGCGACTCTTGTCTTTGTCACCCTTGCTCTCAGGCGAGAGAGCCCCTCCGCGTCGTTGCAGTACGCGGTTGTGGGCATCTCCATCTTTGTGGTCTGGGTGGCGTCTGAGAGTCTGATCATCCCGCTGGCTCTCGTCCTGCTGGTGTTGCTGCTTGCATTGGCAGAGCGGCATCGTCTTGCTCGTGCCGGGCCATTACAGCACGCCCTTGTCACCTTCTTGCCTGTTGTGGGCTATCTATGGTGGTTCTACTCTCTCCAAGCGCCTCTATTCGGTCCATCTGTGGAGATTGCCGAGGCTCTGAGGCAGGCATCGCACACCCATCTCCTGTGGAACGGCGGTTTCAACTACTCCTTTCTCCTGGGCCTGATTCCCAGTCCGGGCACTGTGCTGGCTCTTGCACTCTTCACTCTGTTCCATCTGTCGATTCCTGTCTTCTATGTCTGGGCACGCGGCCTCTGGGTCAGGCGCCGCGACGGCATTCTCTGGATGTTGGTGTTGTGCGTCGTTGTCGTCCTCGGCGGCACGGCGGTCATCCTTGAGATGCTGGCAATGGAGAAGAGCGTCCTCACACCATACTATGTGTACTCTGATGCTCGGTTTCTGCTCAGTCCTGTGACGGTAGCGCTCATCCCGATAGGGTGGCTCCTCGACTCAGTCCTGCACGTGGATACGGCCGAGTCATCGACTCCGTCCTCCTCATCAGGCCTCTCGCCATCTCCTCATTCGATTCACTGGAACAGGAGGGCGATTCTTGTCATCCTGTTGATCGGGTTTGTCCCCGGCTACGTCGCCTACCCCGTGGGACTCAACCTGACCAACTCCGAACGGTTCTACAGCTGGACTGGTCTGAGGGAGAGCGTGGACGAGCTGGGTGATCCCAGCTCGGTGTTCCTCACTGATCGTGCGCGAGAGTTCGCGTGGTGGACCGGACGGCAGTCCGCCTTCTTGGTGTTCAAACATCCGGATGAGGGCACGACGGTCGCTCTGCGAGAGCTCACGTCTCTGGTCAGAGAATACAATGCGAGTTTCCTAGTGCTCGACTGGTATAGCCAGCACCGATGGCCCGTCCTCAGTCCTCTCTACGAGGGCGAGCTGACGGTCGGCGATACTCTGCCTGTCGATGTCGGCAGTCTCCGGATGTATCTCTCGTCCGAGTCTGCACCAGATGTTCTCTCGATGCGCGAGGTTGTGGTCCTGCCAGAGAGTGAGCAGCGACCCGCCCACGTTCGCGTGTTCAGGTTTCTCAACGCGACGTTTGAGCGTCGCTGGTACCAGGACAACCTTGCAGATGGGTGGACAGTGGACGGCCCGGGTGCGCTGTACAACAACAGTCTGCGCAATGTCTTTAGGATAGAGGGTGAGAGCGGAGTGGCCACGCTTCACAGGTCTTCTCTCTTTGACCTCTCAGTTGGTCCCGGATTCGTCGTCTGCAAGATTGTGCCAGGCTCGGCAGAGGTTCTCAACGTGACGGCATACGACAGTAGAGGACGCCTCATTGATGAGCTCACCCCAATCGGCGAGGGATATTACCTCTCTGTCTTTGACGGGGCGGGTATTGGCGACCTCCGAGTCACCATTGGGGGCGACCCCGGGGACTCTGTCAAGATAGGACAGGTCGCTGTGTGGAGTCAGGCACCGGGAGCCGAGTCTCAGAGAACAGGAGGGCCATCGCCCTCATCTCTCTCGCCCCTCACGCCCGCTAGCAGTGTCAATCGTGTCCCTGTCGTTCGCCCGGAGGAGCCGCCGCACATACCAGAGAGCCGCCCTGACGAACACACCAACGACTGGTAGTCCTCCGAAGGCCCCTCTGATTCTCTCCACATCGCTGACGTCGATTGCCCCCGAGAGCGGCACAAGAGTGAAGTAGACCACAGTGAACACGCCAGCACCAATGATGAGGAAGCCGAGCGGTCCCACGTGAACCAGTTGCCTCGATAGTACCGTGGCGACAGCGGCACTGACCCCACTGAGGTAGAGTCTCAGGCTTGAGGACACATTGATTGTTAGATGTCCGCGTCGCCAGGCATAGATCGTCAGAGTCGCGCAGGCGAACAGTCTTGAGAGGACATCGGCCGCAATTATGCCGACTGTTCCCGCGGACATAGTGAACGGGACCCCAATGGTGACCAGCGTCCCAAGATAGAGTCCCCACAGCGCCACTGTCAGCCAGACCTCCCCCATCCCATTGAAGAAGCTCTCAAGGAGGCCGTTGCCCACTCCGACGAGCAGGAACATGGAGGCGAGAAGCGCAAGGAACAGTGCCGCGGCCCCGTACTCTGCTCCGTAGAGGACATCGACTATCTCCGGTGCGAGAGTCATCATCACAAGGGCGGCGGGGACGACAATCAGCACAGCATACTTGTGCGCAAGACTGAATCCGCGACCGTAGTCTGAGCCTGTGGAGACACTGGCCAGTCTCGAGAAGGCAGGCAGTAGCGACCAGATAATGCTGTAGGATAGAGCAGTCAAGATTGTCGTCACGTTCAGTGCCGCGATGAAGTTTCCAATCTCATAGTTTGTGACGAAGAGGGACAGTACCACGAGCCTGAACTGTGGCACAAAGCCAGTGGCAATGGTCACTGCATAGAGGGGTGCTCCGAACCCGAGTATCGGGCGTGCGTACCTCCATCCCACGCGGACAGTCGTTGCTCCCGCGAGAGCACGGGTCTTTCGCGTCAGGATGATTGCGCCTATGGCCGACGAGATGACGAAGCCGATGACATATCCGATGAGCGCGCCCATAATCCCGAGGCCGTACAGGATCAGCAGGATGGCGAGCAGTACCTTCACAAGGACCTGAACGGTCTTCACGACCCCTGCGCGACCCGGGCTCTGTAGGCCCTGAAGTCCATAGAAGCTCAGCCAGAATACAACCTGAAAGAACATAGCGATGCTGGCGAAGCGCACAAGGAATCCCATCTCCGGTCGTGCGAGGATGACCGTCGCGAACCAGTCCGATGCCAGAAAGGCACCAACGCTGAACACGGCTCCGACGAGCAGTCTGAGTACGATGCCAGTCTTGAAGACACCGAGCGCATCGTCGGTCTGGCCCTCCTCGCGGAGCTTGGGAATGTAACGGACGATGGCCGTGTCGATGCCCAAGGTGGCAAAGTGTGTGAGAAGGAGGGTGAAGACGAGTGCCAGCCCGTAGGTCGCGTAGTCGTCTGGTCCGAGCAGTCGTGCCAAGACTATGGATCCCAGACCGTTGATCACCGTGGAGATGCCGACACCGGCAACGAGAGACGTACCACCCCTCAGTGATTCCTCGGCCATATGTGTCAGTCGGTCTGAGGCGTTGTCCTGGCTGTTCATTGTCTGCTGGCCACTCTCTCGTGTCTGTCACGGCGGAAGGGCGCTCGCTTATTACACTTGCGAGTGCGGCTCAGGCGTAGAGCACATCCACTATTCGGCGGAGTATCAGTCCCATGTTCCTCATCTGGTTGTAGTGGGCCTCGATGACCCTCCGGTTGGTCATAAGCATATCCTCGTCCTCGTGCAGTCGGGCATTGATCGCCTCCTGCAGCCTCCGTGCCACGATGTGAGGATCTGGCTCGACGATCACACCTTGCGCGCCGTGGTCGAACACGTCAGCGTAGGCTGGCATCGGTGAGACGATGGGAACCACACCAGCGTACAGCCCCTCGAGAAGAGTCTGCGCCAACTGGTCCCACGTGGGGATGGAGAAGAAGTAGTCAGAGCGGTCGAGCAGGAATCGAAGGTCGGGAGGACTCAGTGGTCGAAGTACCACTCGTGATCTATCCTCTAGGCCGAGCCGTCGAATGAGGCCCAGTACTCTCTGCACGTAGGGGTCATCGCCGTGTGTGTTCATGCAGTATATGAACGTGGAGTCTATGCCCCGTTTCAGCAGCAGGTGGTGTATCAGAGGCAGGAGGTGTACCCTGTAGACCGGCTTTGCAGTGCGATAGGAGATGAAGACAATCCCATTGAGGTCCTCCGTCATCTCTCTGACTGACGGACTCACCGCTCTCGGTGATGGACTGCGCCACTCGTCAAGGTCTATACCCCACGGCATAGTGAACATTCGCGAGGAGTCCGCATCGAAGACATCGGTCAGGTACTGTGCCATATGACGCGAGGTGGGGAGTATTAGATCGGCCGTCCTTATGACGCTCTTGATGACAGCGTTCACAAGGGGCCTTGGCGCGCTCCATCCCCATAGACCAGGTCTGAATACATCGGACCCGTATGGCGAGAGTATCGTCCTTCGGGCCGCTGAGAAGTGTGTCATAAATCCTCTGGTCTGCAGAAAGTGGGCATGCATCCCATCGTACTCGTATCTCTGTGTGAGAGCCGCTACTCTGAGCGCCACACGAGGGTACTCCATCGGTGTTGTCGGGCGGACGGACCTTGATGAGTCGAGTACCCTGACATCGGCATTTCTCAGCCTCCTGTAGGCATCGAGGACCCTCTGGCGATGCGGGCTTCTCAGCAGTCCGAACCTCGATACGATGTCAATGGAGATGCCCGCTCGAAGATACGCCTTCACCCAGATGGGAACGAACGGGCTCTCCGAGTTTATGGCAAGAAGGACTCTCATAGTCCATCAGTGCTCCAGGTTCCTCGTATTTCACTTCGGCCGTCCTCTGCGGCCATTGATTCGCACCGTCTATCCGACAAGCACGAGTGACGCAGATCGCTTCCATCGTGTTCAACGCCCAAGCGTTGCACAGAGTGGCCCTACGGTCGACGACGATAGACGACCATAGTTCGCGTGCTGCACAACCCATCTCAGTCCCCTCCTTAAAGAGTTTCATATGAGAGTGGGCGAGATGACTGTCGAGTCGGTCTTTACTGCGAGGTCGCTCTGGAGAAACGTTAAATTGGTGCCGAAACAGAGCCTCTCCGAGATGATGAAAACACCCGCTCCGGAATCAGAGGCCACAACAAGACGAACAGCTCTGCTTCTATTGCTGGTGATGTTCCTCTCTGCGATACTGCGGTTGCCTCTCTGGGGCGGTTTCACCGGGAGCGATGGGCTACTCTTGATATGGGAGGCAAAACGCTTTCTTCTTGGAGATCTCACGCTTCTGTACGCCCATCCTCTTGATCTGCTCAGTATGACTCCATACAGTCCGTATCCTGTTGGTTCGGTCCTCTTGACCGCCGCAGCACTTCTCCTTAGCGGGATGGACTTTCAGCTTGCCACATTCACGTACAGTCTTCTCATTCTACCGTGGCTTGTCTTCTTCAGTTACCGTCTGAATGTCCTCCTGCTCAGGGATGAGCTTGCCGCGGCGGCGGGGGCGTTTATGTATGCAAACTATCCGATACTGCTACAGTATTCGTACCTTACGATGACCGCGCGTCTGCCTGTACTGGCCATCATTCCACTGTTTCTAGAACAGCTTGTGGTTCACGCGCAGACCCATCGCTCACGGCCACTCCTATGCGCCACTCTTCTTGCTGTGGTCAGCAACTTCTTTCATCGGATGGCGTTTGTTCTCTTTGCCTTCGTCGTGGCTGCTGTACTATCGCCTTACGTTCTGCACTGGGGGCGGACTGCAACTGCTCGATTTCACAAGATTGCGATAGCCCCTTTCCGAAGGTTGAGACGCTGGCTGACACTTGGTCGCCTGGAAACGGTTGTTCTCACGCTTGTAGTCGCCGGAGGAGTCTTCTTTAGCTACATACTCTCACTGATGTTCTATTTTGGCCCTATCCTATCCATTTCGTTCACGACGCATAGTCCTCTCGCGGACTACCTCTTCGCCTTTGTGAGTGCCTACTGGACCGACTGGGGTGTCATTGCACTTGCGATGCCATTTCTTCCACTGGCTGTCCATTCGCGGAGAGTCGAGGTCGATGGCGACTGGCACGGGATTGGTCTCTTCATTGTGATCACACTGCCGGCTCTTCCAATGCTCGCTAATTTCATCTACGCGAGGTTCCTGTTCGCGGCAAACTTCTTTGTCTTTGGACTCCTCGGTATCGAGTATCTGCTTGGAGTCTCTCGGCGAAGACGGTCGTTGAGCGTGATCCTCCTTGGCGCGGCCACCATTGGATACTACTGGTTCTATGACAGGTTCGTCACTCCTCTGGACGAACTGCTCCTTCTTGCCTATGGCCTCGGACTGGTGTTTATCGCCATCGGGCTGACCGAATTCCTGCTGTCAGGCCAGCGTGTCCTGCCCCGGCTTCGAACACTGCTGGGCAGGAGAGAGATATGGCTCACTCTGCTCTGTCTAGCCCTTGCATTCAACTCTGTCGTCTTCGTTGACGCCGAGACTTTCCTCACGCCTCCAGATGCAGGCGGTGTCACTCGCTATATGACGGCCGAGGAGATGGAGGTCGCCAACTATCTCGCCTCTCATGCACCGAATATGTCGGTGACCATCTCGGCCTACTCGTGGCTCCTCGATGCACGCCTTGGGGCGAGCACAGGACTCATCTACCTTACGGATGACCACGGCATAGCTCTGGTGGTCGTAGGTCTTGTTGACAAGTCGGATGTATACCGGCAGATGGTTCTCAAGCCCGTCACCGAGTGGCATGGTGCTCGAATCTTCTATGGCGGCTCAGACCCCAAGACCGTCTACCGAAACCTGATGAACATGTCCTATACCAACTCCACGGCCCAGAGTCTGATACGTGAACTCCGCCTCAAGTTCTTCGTCACGCGAATGGGTCTGAACATCAGCTCAGTATCCGAGTCGGACTTCGCCCCGTCGCTATTCATCAGGACTCTCCGCGAGAACTGCTCCCCGGTCTTCGTGACGGAGAACTACGAGGTGTGGGAACTCCTCCCCTGACGCCCACCTGACGCAAGGCTCCCCACGTTGAGTATTCGTCGAGAAAACGGTTATACAGGTCTGATGCAATCCTCTTCTGTTGTTGCGATTGATTGCAGGTCTGTGATGTGCAAGGGGTGTGTCACAGTGAGCCACAGGTCAGTCGTGCTGGCGGTGTCTGCTGTCATCGTGGTGATGGCCATTGTTGTGGCACTGTTCGTGGGGCCTCCGTTTGAGGGACCGAACGGCGAGAATCCCAACAGCGGGCCGGACATCTTCGACCCGTCGCTCCCCGAGGGGACGCTTGAGTTCACATACTCTCCGCTGCCGACGGACAGAATAATGTACATCATTCCTCTGGGGAACCTGAACCCGCCGGGACACACCACGCCCACGGATCACATCTACTTCGTCTACGATGGCACCGAGCTTGAGGTCACGGTCCCCGTCTCTGGTCGTGTCCTGCGCATTGAGGACTTTGGCGACGACCAGGGCATAACGATAGGTGTCACCAGCACGTTCAGCTACTACTTCTTCCACGTCCGTCTTGACGAGGGTGTGAATGTGGGTGACTGGCTGGAGGCGGGACAGAGGCTGGGGACAACTGCACCGCCATCGGCATTCGACCTCGGCGTGCTGAACAAGGACCTGGCTAATCCCTTCGCCAACACGACTCGGTATCCCGACGACAAGCTCCACGCGGACGCGCCGCTGAAGTACTTCAAGGAGCCAATCCGCTCGACGTTGTACGCCAAGGTCGCGAGGGACTCTGAGGACAAGGATGGGGTGTTCTGCTACGACCAGCCGGGGCGACTGATTGGCAACTGGTGGCTCACGACAGCGCCAGATGACCTGTTGGCCGCCGAAGACTACGAGAGCTACGCACTGGCATTCGTCTACTCGAACTTTGAGCCGAACAGGATTATGATCTCAATCGGTCGGCGTGTGGGCGGTGCGGAGGGGCTTCCCTATGGTGCATATGCCGCGGTGGGACCAGCACCCGAGAACGTCACCCCAGAGTCCGGCAACGTCACATACATCCTGTATGAGTACGTTCAGGGACAGAGTCCCGTCCTCGGGGAACGAGTGGGACTGCTCATCGTCGAGATGCTCAATGATCACACAATCCGCGTGCAGACCTTCGCGGACACAACATCCACCACCCGCGAGTTCACGCAGGATGCGGTGACGTATATCCGATAGGGACTTGGTCTATGCATCGTTCTCACTCCGTGTGTTCTGGTCCCGGCAGCCAGCGACAGGTATGATGTGGGGGGATTGATGATCACCTACGCCACCCAGCTATGATTGTACGTCATTCTATCATCTACGTAAGAGCAATGGTGCCATCTACATTCATAGGGTTACTGGGGCTGTTCGTTGCAATTATGGGAAGTGTGGTCGGATGAGAATCTCTGCCCGCACAAGAGTGAAGGATGGTATTATGGTGTCCGTTATGGGGGTTATACTCCTATGTATACTGACTGGGATAAGGTTGTTTTTGGACCGGACCTGTTCCCGTTGACCCACCCAATCGCACCACCTCTTTTGATAGTCATCTTCTTCTCATTCGGAGAAATGAGCACAGTAGAGGAATGACGATGCAATGACGGTGACTCCCACGACCAAGAAACGTTTCGATGTCTTTCCTGACGACGACCGCCCTCCGGAACCCAAACGTACAAACCGCTGTGACAGGTGGATCGCGTACTGGCTCTTCCGCGAGTGGTATTCTGCAGTGCTGGTGCCAACTTGGCGCCGGTGGATTCACCTCTAACTTGACTGGAGCTTGGGCTTACGAATCTGGCGGTCGACTCATACGGGCCGTGAGAGATAGCGGCTGTGGGCACCTTTGCTGCCAGACTACAGCTCCGCAGATCGACAGACGTAGCTACCCAATCTATGTCGATGATTCCAACAAAGCGACTTACGGAAAGTGTGTGCAGAAGTTTGCAATGGAGCGGTTATTCACTTTTCAACTACAATGGGGCTTCTCCATTCCAACATTCCGCACAGGTCGCCATCACGAAAAGCTTGATTAGGACGAGCCTTGCCAGATTCCGACAGAGATTTGTTCGAAGTGAGCCTCTAATGAGCGAGCAGGGGAAAGAGGAGAAGCCAGTCATTAGAATTGAATATCTGCGGCCGGAGGACTTGCCTACGTTCGATGCCAGTGGAGCCCGAATTGTCCAGACCCCGTATCACACGATTCTCGATTTCTACATCGACGAGCCCATTGACCCAATCCGCGGAGAGGTAATCTACGAAAAAGATGGTCAGAGACGCAGCGAAACAGAGATGGCCTACTCTGGTCCGAAACAGGTTGTACGGAGGGTCCTGGTGAGGCTCCGGGTTCCACCCAAGACGTTCGAGGAGTTCGCCAATGCGTTCGCCCGTATCGCAGAGGAACACAAGTAGGGGGTGTCACGTGATGATCACCACTGTCAAGTATGACGAGTCAACCCCCTCGGCCTACAACTTGGTGTTCGTGGATGTGCCTCCTCGTAAACCCATGGAGATTTCCGCCATTGTTATCACCGGATCCGTTGATGTCGTTAGCTTCTTCGAAACGCGCGAACTCTTGGAGAGCCTGCATAGGAAAATCGACACACTCTCAGCAAAGATTGACCAACTCCTTGACTACCTGACGGAGGAGAATGTCGAAGACGTCACCGACGAAGAGGCAAAAAACATGATTCTCGAGTATCTTCACGATAAGAAGCACTGTTATCCATCTGATATTGCCATCGACCTTGACCTCGACTACGAGCAGGTGCGCCGGATTCTAGAACAGCTTGAAGACGAGGGAGTCGTGGGACCACGTGACAGACAATGACACTCCTATGTACGGTGAGCCCGAAGATAGGGGATGTGCGGTTCACGAGGGCGACTGTCTCGTGGGCAAACGCCTAGTCGTCCGCGGCTCCTCCATAGTACGGCCGAAGGGGAAAAGGGGGCTTCGAAGTGGACGTACACACAGAAAACAGTGGGCAAAAGTCGAGAATGGCAAGTGCTGGATAGATCGAGAGATCGAACTGAAACGCTAACGTGTGTTCTTATGCTTCTCTTCTTATTTTGTTATCCGCAGAAGAATTTCCTCTTTCACTTTCAGGCTGCGTCGCAGGAAGACGCAATTCTTGGCCACACAGCGGCGGCATAAACTCTCCGACTTGACACATCCGGGCACGTGAAACCTATGCGAAATGGACCGCCAGTAACTCGGCCGCGGGTTGGAGAGGTTTCTCAATTCTGCGCCCGCCCGCATAACGGGGTTTTCCCAACCCTGCCGACGCTTCACGTGGGGAGTCAGGCGTTCACAAGTTGGACGTACACGGCGAGCTGAAACGATTGCTTCTGTATGCACGCCCGATTTGGTGAGCAGATTGGCGAACAAAAACGGAATCCCTGCCCCATAGTAACAGAGACATAACCTCCGCTCTCTGCATGTTGGGTACCTACACACAGTTGTGGTGAGGCCAATGGAACCATATGAGCAGGCTCCAGATATCTTTTGTCAAATGTCTGCTAACCTTTGTGCGTGGTTTTGAAATCTTCCAAAAGATATGCGAAGACTCTCGTAGCCTTCTTTTCCTGCTATTTCGGGTGTCTTATGCATGCCCCTGGCTTTCTTGTCTTCGGGCGGCTCGTAAGCCCCCTCAATCTAGAGGACGGTGAATTGCTCATAGACTACGTAGAAGGCTCCACAGCGATTTCGCGTAGGTCTGGCATTCGGAACCTGTGATGTCTTGTCCAAGACAGACCGGATCGATCTGTTACGTTAATCTCGAACTCGTGGCTGCCCGGCGGCGGAAGTTGAACTTTTCCTCGGCACTGAGTTTCTTCTTTGGGCATTATGAAGTCATCATCAAGCGTGCACTCGATAGGTTTGGATAGGTAGGACGCACTAATCCTGACTGTTGTCGGAACTAGACGTTTCTTGCCATCGTTTCTCAGCGTTAGTATGACTAGACCGTCTGCTATCAAATCGTCCACCAAGGTTTCTGGCCATTCGACATTCAGAACAGGGAAGTACTGATCACGCGTACGCCAGTAGATGATAAGATTCCACCCTACCGTCACCACAAGGCTGACTAGCGACACGATAAGCGAGAATGCTGCGGGACTTTCTTCAGCGACTACCATGATTCGAGGAATTGATTCGATTCCAGCCATTACGATGACTCCAGCTATGACTATGGTGGTGACCATGGTAAGGCATTCCATAGCTCCTCTCCAGTCCATCACATCTCACCAGCACCGTGCTTCTATCTAGAATCCAATTGGAGTCTTGGGAGCCAGGACTGTCAGTGGCACAATGCATCCCTCTGTTCCCAATTTCACATACAAATTCTTTTTACCTTTGGCTCTCCGATTCTCATTGGTTTCCCCGAGCACGACTGTGTGCACGAAATTGCATTCATATCCACTACCTAAAAGGTTTCTCCCGCCAATATGGGGCAGAACCTCACGGAGTTTCTGAGCGCCCTTCCTGCCCCTCCGGCTGATTGGTAGAATCCTCCCAAAGAGAGTGACTTCCTCTCTCCTCCCAACCGCACTCTCACTCCCTTTCAATGAGGCTTCAATCTTTCAATACCTGCGTTTCCGCCACTAGGTAGAACACCTTCAGCGTTTTCAATCCTCTTAGTCTAGGCTTCGATCTCTCAACGATTGGCTCCTTGTTCACGATCTTCTCTCTTATGCTGTCCTTTCAATCCTCTTCAATGAGGCTTCGATCTCTCAACGGAGATACTGCCTGTCATGGTAAATGGGAGTGAAGGCCTTTCAATCCTCTTCTATGAGGCTTCGATCTTTCAACCTCCCAATCTGTGGGTGGTGACCAGTCCTGCCAAGACTCTTTCAATCCTCTTCTATGAGGCTTCGATCTTTCAACAGTGGTTGTACCAGTCGAAGTCTTCGCAGGAGCGTCTTCCTTTCAATCCTCTTCTATGAGGCTTCGATCTTTCTACGCCGATTGTCGATGTTCGACTCCCAGTCGGCTGTACGGGCCTTTCAATCCTCTTCTATGAGGCTTCGATCTTTCAACAATCTGCGCTGGGCGGTCGAGGACTTTGTGCGACTACACTTTCAATCCTCTTCTATGAGGCTTCGATCTTTCAACCTGCCACCAAAGACACTGTACGCAAATCCGCCCTCTGCTTTCAATCCTCTTCTATGAGGCTTCGATCTTTCAACCTGCCACCAAAGACACTGTACGCAAATCCGCCCTCTGCTTTCAATCCTCTTCTATGAGGCTTCGATCTTTCAACAGATGATAGACCTGAAGAATCGACAGACACTGCTCATTGCTTTCAATCCTCTTCTATGAGGCTTCGATCTTTCAACGGAGGGAGAACTCCGTCACTCTGAGGGCGGTGTCGTTGACAGCTTTCAATCCTCTTCTATGAGGCTTCGATCTTTCAACTGATTCGTCTTGAAGTTAGCCACACCTGTGACGTACACCTTTCAATCCTCTTCTATGAGGCTTCGATCTTTCAACCCGATTGTGCCGGTGCTGAGCCACTTGGTCTGTTCCTGTGCCTTTCAATCCTCTTCTATGAGGCTTCGATCTTTCAACGCTGAGGCCAGAGCGCTGATCGGCGCGCTATTGACACTCTTTCAATCCTCTTCTATGAGGCTTCGATCTTTCAACGCAGCCGTAGAGGCTGAGGCCGTGCTGGGCCTGAAGACTTTCAATCCTCTTCTATGAGGCTTCGATCTTTCAACCGCGGAGAGCGTGGCGAGATCGAATACAGCGACAGGAGCACTTTCAATCCTCTTCTATGAGGCTTCGATCTTTCAACCGCGCCCGCACCGAGCGTGGCCGAGAGACCAACATCAACTTTCAATCCTCTTCTATGAGGCTTCGATCTTTCAACTCCAGCTCGAAGTAGCCGGTTCTAGTCTACACTACTACGCTTTCAATCCTCTTCTATGAGGCTTCGATCTTTCAACAGCACGAGAACAATATCATCGAACGTCACAAGATTGACTTTCAATCCTCTTCTATGAGGCTTCGATCTTTCAACGATAGACTCGCTGACGGAGGGGGTCTGATGATGACTGCTTTCAATCCTCTTCTATGAGGCTTCGATCTTTCAACGGTATCACTGTCGTTGACCAGAACGGCCAGAGTACAACCGTCATACTTTCAATCCTCTTCTATGAGGCTTCGATCTTTCAACATGCATTGCAGCGAAGGCCGTTCCCAGCGCGAATGCAACTTTCAATCCTCTTCTATGAGGCTTCGATCTTTCAACGCGCCCCCCGCCTTTCTATTGCCCGTCCAGATTGGGCTTTCAATCCTCTTCTATGAGGCTTCGATCTTTCAACACAGTGGCCACAGGCGCTTACCAGACCACACTGACAGCCCTTTCAATCCTCTTCTATGAGGCTTCGATCTTTCAACGTGGCTTGATGTCGTACTGGTGCTCAAGACCTCCCAACCTTTCAATCCTCTTCTATGAGGCTTCGATCTTTCAACGTCACACTAAGTGGGGTCCACTGACCCGCCACTGCTGCTTTCAATCCTCTTCTATGAGGCTTCGATCTTTCAACGCGTTGATTGTAAGACGTCAGTACACCATCAACCCTAACTTTCAATCCTCTTCTATGAGGCTTCGATCTTTCAACCGACTTCGTGAAGCAGGGCGCAGCATCACAG
>JAGSHN010000023.1 GCA_029855935.1 Candidatus Thorarchaeota archaeon
AGGTCCCCCGAGGACTGCTTGCAGATTCTGTCGCGTGGGTGACACCATCCCGTGGTCTGTGATTGTGACGAGCTAGGCGCCGCGGCGCTTTCTTAGTACGAACACCACCACAAGAGCGACTGCCACTGCTGCAGCCCCAGCTGCTACAAGCAACAGGGCGCCTCCGCCGGCAGGCGAGATGGTTGTAGTACCGGTCTCAGTGGTCGTCGTGGTGGTCGGAGGCGTGGTAGCGGTTGACGTTGTCGTGTTGGTGGTCGTCGTCGGGGTTGTGGCTGCCACGACCTGATACTGGAAGTAGTCAGTGCCGTTGAGGAGTGTTGTGACCTTCCCGTAGCTGTCCTGCGCCGAGACGTAGAACTCGACGAGCGAGTCCAGCGGCTGGGCTGGTATGGAGGCAGTATATTCTGACTCAATCTCTACCATGGTGACGTTTGTCCACGCGCCACCATCGACCCTGTAGTGCAGCATCACGGTCTCCAGATTGGGATCGTACGCGGAGACGTTGACCCACACGGTGTTGTCGGGAGTGGGCCTCGAGGGATCGAATGTGAGGTTCTCAAGGGTCGGGGCGGGGTCCTCGTAGATGTACAGGTCATCCAGCAGGAGCGTCACGTTTCCGTCAGAGTCGGAGTAGGCGGTCAGGTATATGCCGCTTATCGTTGTGTTAGGATCGGTACCAAAGACTGTCTTGTAGTCCTTGTAGATGTCACGTTGGGCATTGTGCCATCCGTCAGTCATTCCGGCCGAGTCGACCATCAGGTAGCCATCGCAGCCGCCGGTACGCGCTGCATCGGAGCCATTGCCCATCACGTAGCCGAGAATGAACTCATCTGTGTAGACCGAGAGTATCACCACATCATCGGTGAGGTTGGTGAACTCCCACAGCCACCAGTTCCAGTCTATGAACAGCTCGGTACGGTTGTTGAGCTCCAACTCACCGAAGGACTGCATCTCCGAGAACGAGTCGCCGCCTGTGACCGTGAGGTTGAGGGCCTTCTCACCGCTCACAGACACATTCGTCACTGTGAGATGGGGATTCTGGAGAATGCTGCCCCCGCTCCAGGCGGTGGCCATCTCTCCGACGGGCGGCTGGTCCTCAAAGTCGGGGTCGTTGGTGGTGGGTGCCACGAGGGCTAGGTTGTCGATGAGCAGTACAATCCTCGCATTGTGCTGAATGGCGTAGGTCCTGAACTCTATCCTGCGGATGTACAGTTCCTCGGTGATGTTGAATCTTCTCAAGTCGTGGAAGAGATCAATCTGCACATAGTGCCACGCGCCGGTATGGTTGGCATTGTCGACGAACTGGCTGACAGCGCCCCCGCCGGGACCAGCCAGCGAATCACCATAGGCAAAGTAGTAGAACATCGTGAAGTCCTCGCCAGTGCGATTCTCGTACGTGATCATCATATAGGCGCCGACCATTTTGGACACAGGCTGGTAGTCTTCCAGCCTCCAGTTGAGGGAGAGATACCCTGGATTCGTGTTGGTCAACAGTTTACCAGGATAGACGTTCCAATACGCCAGGCTGCTGTTTCCGTTGGACAGAGTCGTCAGATTCATACTCCAAGAGCCGCCTGCGCTCAGGCTGCTCTGCGAGATTGTGCTCGGATCCGAGTTGGACCAGTACCACGCAGAGCCGGTACCGCCCGGCTCAAAATCACCGAAGTTCTGTGAACCACCAATCTTCACAAGCGTGCCGTTCGCAAGGTACACGTCATCGATGAAACTTCTCACGTACGTGGCCGTCACGCCGACCAAGTAGATGTGGAACAAGCGGAACTCCGTCGACGGCTCACCAAAGACATCAATGTAGTCCTGAGTCACGTTCCTTGACATTGTAAGCCACTGACCAACAGGACTGTTGAGAACAATGTAGCCGTGGTACGTGTCGTTGGAGCTGCTTGTCGTTCCAGCAAGGTAATAGTACATAGTCCGATGCGGTGACCCCATCTCCACCTGCACGTATAGGGCGTCGCCGTCACCGGGTGCAGGAATCTGGTCGATATAGTAGTTCATCCTAAGAGTGACATTGGTCGCTCCTGACCAATATGCCCACGACTGTTGGGTGACTCTGAACTCCGCATGGCGCAGGGGATCCAGCGTACGCACCTGCATCCCCAGCGACTGGGTGCCGTTCTTCACTGGCCACGGAGACTTGGCATACCACCCAAACTTCTCCGTTGAGCGGTAGGCCAACCCATCTGATGGGGTGTGAGCATTATCCCAGGACTCCATATCACCATACGGAATCTGGTTTGTCTGCCACGTGACCCTGTCAAGGTCGATCACAGCCGGCCTTGGGGTCGCCTCGGGATTGCCGTTCATTGGATGGGTCGCAGTCTGAGGCTGCACTGTGCCAAGAGGTTGTACGGCAAGAACGAGTGTCAGAAGAAACGCGATAGCTATACGACGAACCACGGACGACATCTGTCTCATCTCTCTGCTGTTCTCTCTTTGTTCGGGAAAGGCAAAGTGCGGATGTCTGGAGAACATAATAAGCTTGAGGTGTCACCTGAGAATCGTTGCATTTCGAGAGGCCGCACGACGTGAATGAACAGCTCAATCCGCGCAAGACCCAGAACTATTGTCGGCCAACACAACTACCCGAGCTCCGCAGAATTCTTTATCAGAACTGCTCTCCCAATGTGGGTGTCCCAGTAGTTCCCTTGGCAGTGATGAGGATGGAGAAATGACGACTCTACCCACGTGGAGGAGGAAAGCTTGAGCCCGATAGAACAATGCGCGGAAGCTCTGCGCGCGTACCTGCGTGGGGAGCGAGTATGGACCTACGACGAGATCGACCCAAGTCCCAGAGTGCTCTGCCTTGCACTGACGGCCCTCCTTCCCGTCAGCATTCTTGCTCTCCTCGTCTTCTCTATGACAGACATCGGACGCCCAGCGCCCCTCGTGCCCCTCGCAGTGTTCACAACTCCGTGGGTTGTGGCCATCACTGCTGTTGCGAGAAATGCGTATCGGAGCAGACAGATGGCGCTGTCGATGGGCGTGAGAGGCATTGACAGGCTCGGCCTGTCGGCAGTTCTGCAGTTCCTGGATATGCTGACCAACTGTGTTCCTCAAGTGGGAAGAATTGAGGGCCACCAGCCCCCCGAGACCCGGACGGGTACTGGTTTTGACACCATTGCCTTGTACGTCAGGCGGCTGCTCCCGGAACTGGGAGAGCAGTGGTACTCGGCAATCATATCAAGCATGTCCGGGATAGAGGGTAGGAGATCTGTGGTTGCCGGCGCGGCCCTCCTGGTGATTGCGGCGGTGGCAGGCGCCGTAGCGAGGCTGTTTCCTCTCATCATCACCACCTATCCCCTGCCCAGCGAGGTCTACATGTGGGTCGTCGTGGGCCTCTTTCTCGTGATGGTCATTGGGACATTGCTGCTGGTCTATGGCCTACGAAGACAGAAAGCACTCGAGACCCTGCAAGACGTTGAGACACGCCTCGCCTCACCGACTCTCGAGGAGATGAATCGATCCACAATACAGGCGGTCATCAACCTAGTTCGTGACGAGGCGCTATGCCCAGTCCGAGCGTTCCTGTTGGCTGAGTACCCGGGGACAGTCCGGACTCAGAAGACTCTTGTGACATCGAGGGGCTACATGCTGCACGAGACTCTGGTCATTCCGCGGAGCATGGAGGATGTTGCGGAGGTCGCCTTTGGCGCCCTAGGCGAACAGCTGGACCCGTTCAGGCAGCCGACCTAGACACGCAAGGCGGCGTCGGGTCGCGTCAATGCCTACGCATAGATGCCTGAGGTGGCGATGATCAACCAAGACAGTAACAGCAACATCAGGTGATATCCCACGATTGACTTGATGTCCCCTGCGCGGGTACTGGGGAACAGAGCCTGACTGTAGAACTCTACCTGATAGTCGTTGAAGAACCCTGAGTCCCTGAGCGCTGTCGGGAGGGTACGACGCATCTGTTCTTGTTGCACGAATCCCTTGTACCAGAGGACCGAGAATCCTGCGCTTGCGACCAAGGCAGCAGCCACGACAACGATGGCATTGTGGGCCGCGTAGGAGGTCATCACGGCAATGAGAGCGGCCAGACCGTAGATCCACGCCAAGAATGAGATTGTCCTCCACGCAAAGCTCAGGTCCCTGTAGAATGGCATCGAACGAGCAACGACCGTGGCAACGCCCAGACGGAACGCAGCAGGCTCGCTGATGTCGCACGATCGAATCTTCAGCGTCCGGTCTGTCACGTAATCGTAGAAGAGGCGATACTGTGGAAACTTCGTGCGACGGAACTTGACCTCAATGTCATCGAACTCGCCGTTCTCCTCGCTGAGTACCTCTCTGAACGGTGATGAGAAGAAGACCCTCCTGAACGCCTCCGTCAGAGCCTCAGATACCGCAGCGTATTTTCCACCGTGCAGTCCCCTAGTGCATTCGTTCTCACCCACCGGATAATGGGCTTTGCAGTAGAAGAACAGGCCTACTATAGCGACCACAAGAAACAACGTGACGGGAATCGTGTTGTCCGACGGGGAGAGAAGCGCCACCAATGCTACTATGCCGATGCAGGTTGAGAAGATGATTATGAGCGACTGAACCCCCAGTCCGAGAGGAGATAATGCGTACTCACTGGGATCGTACTCTGTCACGCAGTCGATGTCTGCCATCTCGCGGGCCAGGCGAAGGACCAGTCGAGGTCGCCGTGTGATGACAAGGTACCCAAGCACGAACCCGAACAAGACGTCTAGGCCCTCGAAAAGAGAAGATAACTGCAGTGCCAGATCCCTGTTGACCAACCCGACGGGGAGAAGAACCAGAGGAAAGAACACAACCAGCAACACTGCCATACTCACGTAGAGCCTCGGTCTTGTTGCTAGCAGCCAGTCTATGGATCTCCACGAGGGGCTGAGAAGATAGCGGCCCACGACTCTTCTCAGCTCTGCCTCGTTCCTGGCCAAGACCGTGAGATGATTCTCTGTCCCAGTGAGGTGTGCTGGCGTGTCAGCATCCGGGTCAAGTATGACCTCGATGCGCTCCGGCGGAGGTACCCCTCTCTTATTGAAGGCCTTCTCGACAATCTCCGTTGCCTGCTCTGCGGTGATGGGCTCTGCAAGGACCCCCACAGTGTCATCAGTGTCCAATTCAAGACTCACTCCGAAGGCTCATGGATATGAGAACAGGGGGTGGACTCCAGATCACACTAGGCTGTGCCTTGGCAAGATATCTCTCCCCACGAGAACCCGTGTCATTCAGTAGAACACCGCTCCTTGAGACCATCCTCGTATCTTGGCTGATATATCTTGTCCTCATCACCGCCTTACGATAAGGAACACCGCTGCCCAGCCGAAAGGAGAAACAGATTGACATGAGACTATCTCGCCACGGATCATCTCTTGTGCTTGCCACACCGAAACCAGATGCTCTGCAACACGGCCTCTAGGGCCCACTTGGGAGGTTCAGTCACGGGGAATGGCATCAGCCAGTGACGGAGAGTCTGTGTCCTCGGCGGGGGCAGACGAACGGGCAGTTGTTGGAACTGACGGCCAGCTCTCGCACGCGCAGACTTTTCGCACTTCGAATTCCCATCCGTTCCTATCTGCAATCTCCCTCATCGCAGCCTTGTGGGCTGCGCCCATTACTAGGACGAAGGTGCCGTACTGAATGAATTTCAGGAGACGCTCCACTCTGCGCTCCCGCAGCCTGCTCCGCGTCTCATCGGTGAGTCCGACCCTGTTGAAGACCTCGTACTCTGCATCGGTGAGGTCCCATCCGAACATGTTCAGCACACACCTCTTCCCTCCCTCCTCCTGGAGCAGGTCCTCCATCAACCAGTTATAGGACTTGGCGAGGAAGACATCGTGCGGGTCTGGCTCCCTGCCAGCTCTATAGCTGTCCCTGAGGGGTCTAAGTCGTTCGTCGCTTATCTCCAGCAGTATCTTATGAGGACAAGTGACCAGCCAGTGAGCGACCATCGCATTGCAGTACTTCCCGTCTACGGGCTCGACGTTGTAATGGTCGTGCAGGGGGACGTAGATTATCCGGAGGTCAGGCATCGTCCTGCGTGAACTCTGAGGGACAACGCACTTTTGTCTTTCTCACACTATTGAGGCTGCTATCGACAGCGACCATTCTGATGACAGCCAGTCAACCCACAAGACTGGACTTGATCTCAGAGTACGGC
Organism: Candidatus Thorarchaeota archaeon; assembly: GCA_029855935.1. Taxonomy (GTDB): domain Archaea; phylum Asgardarchaeota; class Thorarchaeia; order Thorarchaeales; family Thorarchaeaceae; genus B65-G9. The sequence continues at coordinate 6,152 of JAGSHN010000023.1, forward strand.
CGGCGGCTGAAGGGCACACCTTGACACAGATCGTGCAGCCGTAGTTCTCAAGAAAGTAGGGAAAGCATCTGTTTCTGTCGATGTGTGTGACTCGGTCCCCGCTGACCACAGGCTCCTCAAGGATTGCCTCAACAGGACAGTCACGGATGCATCTCCCACAACGCTCGCAGTATTCTTGAATCCACCTGTGTCGACCATCGTCAGCGAATCGCAGGTCTTCCGCACTCGTGAACACTGTAGCCAGACGTACGCGCGGTCCGAGCTCTGGGGTGATCAACAGTCCGTGGCGACCGACCCAACCCAGGCCAGCGAGCTGAGCAAAGGGCGGATACAGGACCAGACCGCCAAGGGGATGGCTCGCCTGGCCAGCGAGACCGTTGGAGCGAAGGAACTCAGCGAGCCTGTTTGCTGCAATACCGAGCCTGTCGTAGGTCTCAAGGATCATTCTTGCGGTCTCGGCACTCGGTGCCATCTCGATTCTCCCACGGTCCATCTCCATAGCCAGCACAATTGCGTTTGTGCACAGAACGCCCATTCCACGAAAGATGGGACGCCTCGGTAGCCTTGTGTGCCCCACAATCGTCACGCCGAACGACCGTAGGAGTCCCAACGTCCTCTGCTTGAGTTCCTCCGACATCTCGGTGACAGGACTCTCGGGATTCGTGGCAATCGACTCGACCGCTATGCGCTTGTTCCTCAGCAGGGACATGAGTCGATGAAGTCCGAACGCTATACTGATTGTCAGGTCCGTTCGTGAAGAGGCCATCTCCGCCATACCGAGCGGAATGTCGAATCGTGATGGAGAGCTCTCAAGGGATGTGATGGCACCGGGAAGACGTGACGTGCTCAGGTCGAGCTCGACGGCACGTCTCATTCGCGGCATACCAACCCGGGCCAGCATTACCCGAAACAGCCTGTCCCGCAGCCTCACATTCGCCATCCGGCTGGGGAAGTTGCGCAGCCGGGTAAGGGCCGCATCACGCAATATCAGTCTTCAACAGACGGTTGCTGCGACACACCGAGCTGATTGACCCCGTGCCAGGCCTGATGACCCAACTCGTTGGTGAGGCGGGGCGTGCAGTGCCTTGGCTGAGACAAGAACGGAGGCAGAGCATCTCAAGACGTGACTCAACCCGTTCAGGACTAGTCCTTCCAAATCACAACCAGTTGCATCTCATTCAGGTCATACCATTCTTGAGTCTGTGAGATGACTATGACCGCAGGGCGTAGTTGCTCACCAGCCCGTATACGCATCAATGCGGGAGAATGAGGGTCTTTGAGACCAGAGTAGAGCAGCTCACACGTTAGCTCACCTGTCTGATCATTGACCAGTACGAAGATCGAACCTCCCAGTGACGACAGTACTATGTCCTCATCCCCGTCTTCATCGAAGTCTCCTGAGGTCACTCCGGTCACGGCGAGGCCACCGTACTCAACTGACGTGACAGGCTCATCTGTTCCCGACACAACAGAGAAGAACACAAGTGCTCCTCTGTGATAGGCCTGATTTGATGCTACTCCAACGTCCTTGATGCCATCGCCATCAATGTCTGCCACCGTCAACCACGGGAATTCATTCGGTCCGACGTACTGAGAGACATTAGTCCAGAACCATAGTCCGCGAGTGGGCGATACCACGGTCAGATTGTCATCGTATTGCACAACTATTATCTCACTCCAACCGTCTCCGTCCAAGTCCTCTGTAATGGCACTGTGTGGAATCTCTGACAATGAATAGTGAACTGTAGGGACAAAGGCCCCGGTCTCATTCTGAGAGAGCACATCAATACTGTAGTCAGACGCGAGTCCAACACTGGTCACGGATGCGTTGCCGGAGTGGAATGGAAATATCCCGCGAGATCCCGGGAGGGACCACTCAGAGAAATTGTGGTATTCCCTATGAGCGAACCCACCGGCCCCATCGTTGAATGCGACAAACACTGGATTCACACTCGCAGCACGTGCCGAGAACACGTCCACGAATCCGTCAGCATTGAAGTCCCCCAACACGAAACCCCTCCCGAAGTTGTCTTCTATGAAACCAGTGGCGATGACCTTTGGATTCTCAAACCCGCCTGTTCTGTTCTGGAATACAACCTCCAGTGTAGAGAACCCTGCAACGATGACATCGTCAAGGCCGTCCCCATTCAGGTCTGCAACATCAAGATCAGTATACACGAGTCCCCTCCCCAGAGGGACTGTATGACTCGGACGACGAGAGGCCGCAAAGTATGTGAGATATACCCAACTAACCAGCGAAACGATGAGCACGGTACAGACTAACAGCGCCGCAACAGTTCGGGTTCTTCCGGTCACAAACACTCATACACCATCCTGTGCACATTGGTCCTCAGACATAAATTGGTGTCGTACATTCTTGCAGACAGTCGGCACCCACATTGTCAACAATTGCATCGTGAGTAGTAGAGTGTTCGCACACATTGGACAGGGTACCACTCACTTCGTGGCCAGCTGTTCGTCTCTCCGATAGCGGCAAGGTTAATAGCCACCTGATACACGATAGTCTCGAAAGGGAGGACAGGACGTGGTAGACAATAGATTCGAACAGAAGAGCAAGATACATGGTGAAACTTGCACACGCCCGTGACCGACTGAATCTTGCCCGTACCTGGCTTGAGGAACCAGACCTACTCGATGACCAAAGAACAATCCTGGCAATCGAGAAGGCGGCTCAAGAGGCGATAGAGTCTACAACCGACATTCTGTCAATGCTACTGAGAGACAGCTCACAACCACCACTGGATGATCACACCAATATTGATAGAGCAGTAGAGTTGGGTGTCTTTGATTCCCAGGCAGGAAGAGCAATGCACGAGGCAAACGGGCTGAGAAACAGACTTGTCCATTCATACAACGGGATTGACGTGCCACTGATGCTTGAGAGTATCGGAAGACTGATTCCGGAGATTGAGAAGTGTCTGGAGATGATAGAGAAGTGGTTGCGCCAGAGATCGATGATCTGAGAGCCGAACTGGGATGGATAATAGAGATTCCCGGTGTTGAAGCAGTTCTCCTCTTTGGCTCAAGAACCAACGGCGCGAATAGCCCAGAGAGCGATATCGATGTGTGTGTAGTTGCCCCAAGAGTCACCGAACCAAAGGAGAAATCCACACTTCTGGGAAGACTTTGGCAACGACTCAATCCGGACATCTATGATGTGTGGCTGTTTGAAGAACTACCACTCTACATGAAGATGAGCGTGATAACAAGGCACGTCATTATTGCCTGTAGAGATGTTCCTGCTCTCTTTGAGTACTTCTACAGATTTCGCAAGATCTGGGCCGACCAAGCACACAGGCAGATTGTCACGTTCTAGCTCACCGGGTCACAGGCTCAGAACAGAGGTATCTGTACGGGATGCTCCTAGAGGGGACTCCATTACGTATCCCTTGAATACCAGTGACAGAGTCGGGGACCATGAGATCTCCATAGCGCTGCGCTATGGTCGGATGTGCCCCCTCACGAAGAGTGATTCTATTCTTGTCTGGACCCCACAGCACAGAGACAACACATTGATTCTTCGGGATCCAATTTGCTCCTCCCCTGTGGTTCTGCCTGGTCGTTGGCAGTTCTAGAGGAGTTGGATGTTTCTGGACGAATCACCGTGGGCGGCTATGTGCTCCATCTCAGAACGATACTGAGGCAGCAAGAGGGAGAGTGGTGCTCATCCACATCTTCTCAAGACGATGGATGAAAAAGACCCAGGCGAGGTATTGTTTGGAGCCCTGCTGATAGCTCTTGTCGCCGGAATGCTACTGCTCAGTCCTCCCGAGCCTCGGCTCCATACTGACTAGGCAACCCTCGCGATGACCTTTGCCATAACAATCGGCGTCATACCCATTGCAAACGGGAAGAACAAGCGGAGACAGGCGAGAGATAGAGCCGAATACTCTGCGTGAACAGGCCAACGATGTGGCACGCAGTGTCTCTCCGCGTGGTGCGAATCGTAAGAATGGTTAGAGAGTTAACCCTTGGCGCACTGACGGTACGTCTGAGAGAATACGATTGCAGTACGCTAGCTGACTCATCAAGTGGAATATGAGGAAAAAGAGAGGGAGGAGGACGCCCGATACCTCGGACGCCCTCGCCCATGGGCCGCAGACTCACTCCGAGGCGCTGCTACCGCTACGGCGCTTCTTGACTAGGATGACTATCACAACCACCAGAATGCCTGCGGCTGCCACGACTCCTACAATTACAACAGGATCGAGTCCTCCGGACGGAGGAGCCGTACTGGTCGTCGTGGTGCCTGTACTGGTGGTCCCCGTGGTTGTTCCCGTGGTGGTCCCCGTCGTCGTCGAGGTGGTCGTGGTGGTCGTAGTGGTGGTACTCTCCTCTACGACATGAACGATTGTCGTGGCGGATGATGAATGTCCTGCCTGGTCGGTGACCACGATTGTGAAGTTGTAGACTCCGGCCGCGAGGCCCGACAGTGGCACCTGTACCGTCGTTGGCGAGAGGTAGGGCCCTTGACCAACAATTGTACCGTTCCGGTAGAGCGAGTAGGCGTCAGGGAAGACATCAGAGAGATCCCACGAGACATACTCGCTCGCACCCACAGTGACCGTCATCTCATCAACACCGGACACGGTCGGCGGGTGGTCATCCACACGAAACACATACCGGCTCATCGCCTCGTTGCCTGCGTCATCACTTGCGTAGACGAACAGGCTTCTCTCGCCATCGCCTGCCGGAACCGGGATGTCGTATGGCGGTGATATCGTGGTATTGCTGCCATCAGTGTCCCATCTGAACTGCACAAGTGCCAGATGGTCATCCGTCACGGACAACGAAACAACGTCGGAGCTTGTGACAAACGTGTAGTTTGCCGGTGACACAAGAGCAATGGCTGGCGCGTCCGAGTCGATGTAGAACACAAAGGTCGAAGAGGCAGTGTTCCCGGCTGTGTCGTTGGCCGTGACAGACAGTGTGTGCTGCCCCGCGGATGACGGGATGACGGTGTCATACGGTGCCGACCAGACCTGAGATGCCGCTCCATCCCACGAGTAGAGAACGGTATCGACATCACCGCCGCCGATACTCACGTCGACGGTCACGGGCTCGCTGTGAACAGAGGAGTTCGCGGGCGAGCTGAGCGTGATCGTCGGCGGAGTGGAGTCGGTGGTGAACTGGTACGAGGCGGTCGCCCAGTTACCAGCACTGTCCTCAGCAAAGACGTCCAGCGTGTGCAGGCCCTCAGCCGTCGGGAATGTCAGGTCATACGGACTGCTCAGCGTCGCGTTGGAGCCACTGTCCCAAGCGTACAGCACCTCATAGACGCCAGTCTCGATGTCGCTCACTCCCAGGTCTATCACAGTCCCGGGTGTCCTCGTGCTGCCATCAGGTGGCGAGTTGAGGCTGATGCTCGGAGGCGTCCTATCCAGACCCACCTCGGCGATGAAGGCATCGTTGGAGCCACCGAGAGTGTCATCATATGGCCGACTCATCGGGAAGTCGCTCGACGCGGTCTCACCTGTGACTAGGGCCGTACCATTCGGATACGCGACTATGCCACGACCATATTCATTCTGTGAGCCGCCAAGGTAAGTTGCCATCATCATCCCGCCTGTGCTGTTGAAGTGCAGCACAGTGGTCTCCGAGTTCACGGCGACAGTGTCGAAGGCGTTGAACAGCGGCGCGCTGACGTCAGACAAGGTGCCGCTGACCAGCACGTCATCGTTGTCGGCACCAAAGCAGGCGTCGCCGCCGTATGCGCCAAAGGTCCCGCCGAAGTACGTGCTCCACAGAAGCGACGTATAGGAGCCTGTGTAGCGCGTGATGAACAGATCATAGTTCCCACCATTTGTGCTCTGGTAGGCATCGACGACGGGGAAGTCACTAGAGGCGGTCCTGCCCGTTGCCACCACCGCACCAGCAATGTTCGCGGCCACGCCCGTGCCATACTCCACGCCGGATCCTCCAAGGTATGTGGAGAACCGGATTGCTCCGGCACCAGTGAAACTTGCCACGAACGCATCCGACGAACCGCCAAGCGTGGTGTCGTTGGCGCTCTGGGTTGGGAAGTTCGAGGACCAGGTCGTTCCGACGACGTAGATGTTGCCGCTACCGTCCAACTCGACATCATTGGCCTCGTCCGAGTGCGCAAGGTCGGAAGACAGACCATTGCCGCCCAGATACGTCGAGAAGATCAGACCGTTGCCCGTGGAGTTGAATTTCGTCACAAAGGCGTCACTGTAGCCGCCTGACGTGCTCTGGTAGGCGTTTACAACGGGAATCGTGTTCGTGACACCCACAATGACCGCCTGCCCTGAGGTGTCCACTGCGATAGCGTGGCCCTCAGTAGTGTCGTTGCCAAAGTACGTGGAGTAGATCAGACCGTTGCCGTTGGAGTTCAGCTTCAGCACGAAGGCATCGGGCGTGCCGCTTCCAGAGCCGGAGTAGGTCGAGTCATAGGCGTTCACGGTCGGAAAGTCACTTGAGTAGGTCAGTCCGGTGGCATAGACGTTGCCATCGCTGTCTACAAAGATGCCACGTCCGATATCGTCCCCGCTACCACCCACATAGGTGCTCCACACCACTGATGATGTGCGCGGGTCCAACTTGGTCACGAATACATCGAGTCCGCCATTGTGTGTAGTGTCGTACGCGTCCACAGGAAAGCCATTGCCCTGGGTGGAGCCGACGACGTAGGCATAACCGTACAGATCTACTGCAATGTCATAGCCTGAGTCACTGCTACCACCCCCCAGATAGGTGCTGAAGAGGAGGCCAAAGTCGACACGCACTCCGAACGCAAACACAGAGGCGGTCTCATGACCTGCTGCGTCGCTGGCATAGACGTAGAGATAGGCCCATCCCTCTGCGAATGGTATTCGCGTCTCATAGGGCGACGTCCAAGAACTGTTCGAACTCTGTGTGGACCACCGATAGTAGGCGCTCGTCAGATGTGCGTCAGAGACTGAGACTTGGACGAGAGTCCCGGAATACTGAACCGTTCCATTCGTGGGCGATGTCAGACTGACAGCGGGCGGCGTGTCATCGCAGGTGAATGTGTAGCTTGTTGACGCCCAGTTGCCGGCAGTGTCATTGGCATAGACATAGAGCGTGTGTGGGCCATCGCCCGACATCATAAAGACGTTGTAGGGAGCGTATAGTGTGGAGTTTCCGTTGGAGTCCCAGTGATAGAGCGCCGTGTCAACGGCGACATTGTCCGTGATTGTGAGGTTGATCACAGTCCCGGATTTCAGAATGCTGCCGTCGGGTGGGGAGATCAGCTGAATGGTCGGCGCCTGTGTGTCGTTATAGAGATGCAGAACGTAGCCTTCCCAGCTACCGCCAGGTGTCGATTGGAAGCCGTCGACAATGGGCAGGTCGTCGGATGTTGTCTGGAACGTCGCAGTGATGTTGCCCGAACTGTCAACATCCAGCCCGACGACGTAGTCGTCGTAACTCCCACCGTAGTATGTGCTGAACAGCAGTGACTGGCCGTCGGAGGAGAAGCGGGTGATGACACCATCAGGACTGCCCTGTAGACTCATCAGCTCCTCACTGAGGGGATAGTCAGACGATGAAGAGTATCCCACGACCACAGGCTCCGTGCCAAAGGCCAGATCAATGTCATACATAATCTCGTCGCCCGAGCCGCCGATATATGATGAGTAGGAGAGGGAGCCTCCACCAGAGGCGACCTTTGCTACAAATCCGTCCCGCGAACCCCCGAGCGAGGAGTCGTATGCATTGACAACGGGGAAGTCCGATGACTCAGTATATCCGGTGACGTAGGCTGCACCCGCGGAGTCTACCACGATGGCTTTGACGTGGTCATCGTAGCCTCCTCCGACATACGATGAGTAGACGTATCCGGAGAAGTCAGACTTGATCTCAGTGACGAATCCCTCATCCCATGACGAACTCGTAGACGAGTCAAAGGCATTGAGGAGTGGAAAGTCGGTCGACAGAGTACGGCCTCCAACGTAGATGTTTCCACTGCTGTCAACATCCAGACAGTAGCCATTGTCCTCATTTGATCCGCCAAGATAGGTGGAGAAGACAAGGCCATTGCCTGTGCTGTTGAATACCGTCACAAAGGCATCACGTGATCCGTTCAAGGTGCTATCAATAGCGTTCTTCAGGTCAAAGTCAGAAGAGGCCGTTTCGCCAGTGACGAACATTCGGCCAGTACTCCCAAGACGAATTCCCGTTGCCCAGTCGTCGCCGCTGCCGCCGAGATAGGTCGAGAACAGGATTGATGAGCCGTTGCTACTGAGCTTCACAACGACAACATCACTGCCGCCATCAAGACCTGCCTGATAGGGACTAGCTGTCGGAAAATCAGTGCTTGTTGACGAGCCGACCACGTAGACATTGCCACTGGAGTCGACAGTGATTGGTGAACCGACAGTAGCCACGTACTCGTTGCTGGAGCCTCCGATGGCCGTGCTGAACACGAGCTGGCCGTCGTATGTGAGCATTGTGACGACTATGTCCGACTGACTCACAGTCGAGTCATACGCGTTCTTGAAAGGAAAGTCGGTGGAGTACGTGTAGCCCACCGCGTATATCCCGTCACTGGTGACGACTACGTCATTGATGTAGTCATTGGCGCTACCGCCGAGGTACGTGCTCATAGTCACAACCAGCGGATCAATCACAAGAGGCTTGTGAGGGTCGTAGTCACCCACGGCAAATCCGTACGAGTCGGCCGCAAGCTGGACAAAGTGGCTCTCGATGACGGTGGAGCCCTGCTGAACGAGCAGGCCTGACTCGCCATATGTGGGGACACCATCGCTCTCAAAGAGTATCTCATCGCCCCTGATGAGCGGATGCCCCTGACTTACCACGACCTCAATCTGAGTTGGGTCAGCACCAGGCCGGACATAGAACTCGCTCTTCAATCCGCGGTCCGTCATATAGTAGTAGAGATCGATACCATCGTAGATATTCCGATACACTATCTGGTCGAACGTGGGGATATCGGTGTACTGACGACTGCCAATGAAATAGTTGACACGATGCATCTTCTGACTCAGGCCCTCCGGCAGGGCTAGGTTGGCACCACGGAACGACAACATCGTTGAGAACCTTCGTCCACTGTCGTCCATCCATACCAGCCGCACTGCCGACGGCAAGAATGCCACGCTGGCAGCCCGTCCCTCCAGATAATAGTAGATGTTGTCATCCGAGACCTGACCGATGTTCCTCACGAATCCACCGAATGGCAGATTGCCACCCTTGACCGACCGGACCACATCGGTCCTGACGGTGGGGCGCATCGGCATTGAGTCGACCGAGGCCGACAGGTCAGGACTAGATTCCGCAGCCGCAACACTCGCGGCTGGTGCTATTGCCATACTCGCACATAGCACGATGACCATGAAGAGCAGAAAGAATCTGCGCAACATTTTCCAGCACTCTTCCTAGGTGGTGAAAAACTAGGAACGTGAGTGGTTTCGGCATCTAATAAGAGTTAGTTGTAGCAGCACTGGGACCGTTTGCGCGGTGCACTGGTCAAAGACAATCATCGCAATGCGTAGACATCGGAGAACGACTTATTGCGAAGAGGGTCGATTGCCGGGCTAGGGGTCTGTTGGTGTCTGAGGAGAAAAGGCTCGACTACTTCTGCGGCGAGTGGGGTCCGTGCTGGGGGTTGATTGCGGCCCTGCTCTTTCTGTACCTGGTGACACCGGGAGTGATGACCCTCATACTGGGACTCTCGGTGCTCCTCTCGATCGTCTACCAATTCTATGGGGCGCTCGGCCTGATGGATCTCACCTTGAGAATGACGGGCCTAGAGAGAGTGACAGCGCGCACAGTGCTTCTGATCTGGTCAGTAGTCTGCCTCCTACCCCTCCTCGCACCATTGCTCACGACTCCTGAAGGAACGACGGGGCAGTCGATACTTGCGGACCCAGTCATCGGACTGATCATAGACGCGATGCGGCTGGTGCTTGCAGCTGTACGGGCGGCGGCATTCCTCTACGGCGTTGGCTGCGTTGTAGCAATCAGCGCGGGCCTCGCAATACACAGGCTGGTGGTAGGCGTTCTGGGCGAAGACCTTGCTCAGGGAACCAAGGCGTTCCTGTTGACATGCGCCGGCTACTTCATCCTGATGGAATTCTTGGCGCTGCGGACCACCGCACTCCTTGTCGCAGGAGTACTCACACCCACCGTCGATGACATCATCGGCTCGGTCTGCGGCATCAGCCTGCTTCGAATCGTATGGGTCTGCTCCGCCGGACTCGCCCTAGGGCTCAGGGTGCGGATGGAGAACAGGCCGCTACCGGGCGAGGAGAGCATCAAGGCTATTCCATGGATTGTGCGTGCAGTGCTGGCAGCGGTTCTTGGTCTTCTGGTTGTTGTCAGCCTGAATATGGTGATGACGCTCCAACTCACAGCAGTCCTCATTCTCTTGTGGCTCCTAGTGATATTCTACATCTACTTCCTGAATCCGGAGGATGACGAACAGGACTGACCGACAGTGTGCGGGCACTCAGACTCTTCGCTCGGTGCGGGTCAGCTGGAATCGGCAGGTCTTGTCCCCGCGCGCTCTGCATGCAGTCTCCTTGACCTCTACGCTGGGGTTCCCGATGGCACCCTCGATGAACCCGAGGAAGAAGTAACATAGCGGCTCGTCTGCGGTGATGCCCCGACACTCAGGACATATCGGGATGTCGAAGAATTCCCTGTCCCTGTCATACCTGCACACAGAGATCTCGTTCAGCAGTCTCAGCGTGTCCTCGGGGGTCACCACGAAATCACCAAGGCGGTCGACCGCCACGTGAGATCCAAGGTATCTACCAAGCGTCTGCGCCACAAGATGCTGGACATCTGTCGCCTCTCCAAAGTAGAGAGGCAGTCTTCTGATGGCCGCGATGGTCCCCTCCGGGAAGCTCTTCGTCATATCTGTGCCGAGATTGGTTATCATATAGATGTAGTGCAGTGGGACGAACTCGGGCAGAAAGTCCAGTACTCGCGGGAACTGCCTCTCGATCTGCTCCATCTGCTCGTACAGGTTTATGACGGTGAGGCGGAACGGACGGAAGAGGTCAGGGCGAACAAAGATGTCCTCATCGCGTATCACATCACCGAACTCCTGAAAGAACTCGTATTCCACCTGCCTGACAAGATAGTTGGCAAAGCGTTCGCTGTCGGTGTCGTTTGTGTAGGCGACAAAGATCACGGGGTCACGAAACGAGTACACAAGCAGTCCGTCCTCGACCGAGATGGACCTGAGCTCTCTGTGGCCCAGTTGCTGAATCAGAGTGTTCACTGCGCTGATGAACCCGCCAAAGAGCTCATCAAATGACGGGATGCTCGACATGGAGCTGCCAGACAGCCCCACCGTCAGCAGCGGAATGCCGTCCCTGTGAATTATGTAGACCACTCCAATGTTCCGTTCCATCTAATCTTCTCCAAAGAGCCGTTCTGAGAACCTGTAGAACCGCTCGAATGCGAACACCAAGATGAATATGGCGATGAGGAACAGCCCGAGTCTGAGAGGTTTCCACACCTCATTGTAGAAGCTGCTCGGTGTGAACCAGAACCACTCGTCATAGGCGTCCATTGCCGTGCTGATCATTCCGAGTATCGCAAAGAGTATCAGCGGATAGAATGTGCTTCTCCGCTCCAGCACTGGATAGCGCCGCGCCGCGTGAATGATCACAAGCAGGAGGATCACGAACATCACGGCCGTTCCCACATCGAGAAATGCCTTCAGAATCTGAAGAGGATCAGTCGGCGGTCGAAACTCCACGGTCACTCCCTGCATCATCGCCATCACACCCCCCACTCCCCGGCACCCATCTCCGCTATCTGATAGATGCCTACCGCAAAGAGAAGCAGGCCCAACACGAAGGTCGTACCGTCGGCAAGATTCAGAAGATTCACCGTGAAGTCGTCAAGCTGCAACGTGTCAAGGACATCGAAGACACCGTGGGCAACCAAGAAGACAAGTCCCAGCACTATCAGCTGCCATCCTCCGTCCGCCAGACGCGCGTGCCTGCGGCCCACGAACACCGCAACAATGGTGGCAAGGACCAGGCCCGCGACTATGACTATCTCTGACGATATCAAGGGGATGTCGTTGGGGTCGAGTAGCACAGTCTGCATTTCAACACCATCACACGGGTGCGCATTCCACACAATAAACTACTCGGTAGTGAACAAAGGCCTCAGAGTGTAGGAATAAACGAACGGAGAAACACGCTCGAACCACATTGCACCTTGAGATCCACCCTGTCTGTAGGATCGTCCAGCCCTCCGGTCCATCAGCCGAATGGTATTCCAACGGGGTGCGCCGCCGTGACGAGCAGAGACAGGAGGAAGTTGTGCGATGTCGTCTAGCGTGTCCGGAACGTAGGTCCGGCAGGTGTATTCGACCCTGTCGTTCGTGATCGACAAGAGGTTTCCGTTCCGCACCTATGTCCAAACACCCGCGATGCGCCGCACATCGGCCACTGTCAATACGATGACCGCACCACGCGCCCTCGTTCCATGCGTCGTACCCAGCAGCACGTTCTCCACAGTCTTGATGAGGGCAGGCTGCAGCGACTGGATCTTCTCACGGCCGACTGATTGGTCCCCGGAGGTAGAACGTACAACTATGCACCACGCAGCAGGGTGGCACTCTGTTCTTGGCGTAAAGTCCCGCACTCTCGTGCCAACAATCGATCTCGTGGAGTAACAGATAAATTGAGGCCACAAATGACCGCCTCAAGCAACATCAAGGAGACTAGTCCAATGACCCACCACCACAGACTACATGTACGGAGACTCGTCATCTTGACGCTGCTTGTGACTATACTCTCCTCGTTCCTTGTGACAACAAGACTCAGTACAGACCCGTCGCCATTGACGGTTGACCCGACCAATACCCCAACCCGGCGGGACGCCCGTGCGACTCAGGCGATTCCAGCCATCTCGTCGGCCTATGCCACACAAGACAGCATTCTTGAACCTCGTGAGGAATGGTCGATTGACAGTGCGAGGCAATGGTACTGGCCCGTTGTTCACGACCTGAATGGAGATGGCAACGTGGAGCTCGTCGTAGAGACTAGTGACGGCATTCTATGTGCCAATGCCAAGAGCGGGTCAACAATCTGGACATTTGACTTTGCGAGTAGCGGTGAGATCTTGAGCAGCGACATTGCAATGGCAGATGCCAACGGAGACGGCACCAGTGACGTGATTGTTGCAATCACGGATCAGCCGCAGGACAAGGACAGACTGGTATGTATTAATGGCGGAACAGGTGAACTGCTCTGGCAGAAGCAGAACGGCGATCAAATCACATTGGTCGCGGCCTACGACATCATGGGCGATGCAGACTACGAACTCCTGGTAGGATCCGGGAACCTCTCGTGTCTTGACGTGTCAGACGGCTCAGTGCTATGGACGGCACTCAGCGGTGTGTGGTTGTACGGTAATCCCGTGATCAGCGATTTCAACGGCGACGGTTGGACCGAGATATATGTCCCAACCGAGAACAATCTCTACTGTCTCGGATATGACGGCTCGGTGAAGTGGAGTGCTTCCGGTGGGGGCCATGTTCCGCAGGGTGTCTTTCTTGCCGACGGTGATGAGGATGGTGAACCTGAACTCTATATGTTGTCCGATGAGATTGAGGTCCGTAGACCCAGTAGCGGCGCACTGGTCTGGAGTATCGACTGTGAGGCCTCAGCAATTGTTCCCGGAGACGTGGATGGAGACGGCCATCTGGAGGTCATCGCCTCGTCGAGCAAGACTGTCTATTGCTACAACCTCGACGACAGAGGTTCTCTTCTCTGGTCAAGAAGGCTAACGAACAAGGCCTCAGTACCCACAATCGTGGATGTGGATGGCGATGGCGATCTGGATGTCGTGGTGGCCGAGTCTGATGGAAGCCACGTTCGTGCCCTTGATGGCAGGTCGGGTGAGGTGCTGTGGGACCTGAATGACTACTTTGGAATTCCACGCTCCGTTGTAGTTGCCCCCCGCGGTCCCAGTGAGAACGAGGACTACTTCTACCTTCTGGCCCCAACGTCGTCAGACGGACTCGTCTGTCTGAATCCTGCAACATATGGCAGGCGTGTCTTCTGGCAGAATCCGGGTGGTGTGTTTGATTGTCTTCCACTCAGAGACACGAGCGCTATTGATGCAGATGGCGACATGATGTCGGCACGTAGCGAGGTGACATATGGCACTGACCTTCTCGATGCCGACACAGACGATGACGGGCTGCCAGATGGTTGGGAGGTCTCGAACCAACTTGACCCCCTGAATGCAAGCGATGCTGGGGACGACCCGGACGGGGACGGACTCGCCAACATCTTTGAGTACGGCAACTGCACGGACCCCACTGACCCCGACACAGACAACGACGGAATGCCGGATGGCTGGGAACTCAGCAACCGCCTTGATCCACTTAACGCAGAAGACGCGAACGATGACAACGATGAGGACGAACTCACGAACCTTGAGGAGTACCAGCTAGGTACCAACCCCCACTCCTGGGACACAGACGGAGACCTCATGTCAGACAGCTGGGAGGTTGCAAACAATCTCAATCCTCTGGTCGACGACAGTACGGACGATCCCGACAATGATGGCGCGACCAACGGGGATGAGTACATTGCAGGTACGGACCCGCACGATAGCGACACGGATGACGATGGTCTCCTTGATGGCTGGGAGATGCAGTACGTCGGTCTGGACCCGCTTCAGCCCGGACAGGGTGATGAGGACTCGGACTCTGACGGCCTGACGAACCTACAGGAGCAAGACGCGGGAACGAATCCGAACAGACCAGACACCGACAACGACCACTGTCCGGATGGCTGGGAGATTGCCCACGACCTTGATCCACTCGACCCTGACGACGGCGCTGAGGACACGGACTCAGACGGCCTGATCAATTCGCTCGAATACGACTATGGCACTGACCCGAGGGACGCCGACACCGACGGCGACACAATGCCTGATGGTTGGGAGGTCCAGTTTGGCCTAGACCCCACTGACCCCACAGTCGGCGATGCGGATGGTGATATGCTTGACGACAGTCAGGAGTTCGCTCTCGGCTCCTTGCCCAACTGTTCAGACACTGACGGCGATTTCGCTCCTGACGGTCTCGAGGCTATGATCTCTCTATCGCCCACCAACCCCAATGACTTCAGAATCGTCATGGGCATACTCGTTGTCGTAATGATTGGAGTTGTGTGGAAGAGAAGGCGGTGACAGTACTCGGCACTCGTGCAGTTCACTAGCCCCACGACGGGTAGACCGGCAACAAGGTCAGGTCGGAACACAACATACAGACCTCAGACCGGATCTCGGGTCGAAGTACGGACTGCCGACAAGCATATGTCGCTCCAGATGGGTCGCTCGTGCCTCCGTTGGCTGAAGCAAGTGGGCCAGTGGCGCAGATGATGCAGCCACCGTAGGGAGGAGAGGTCTCCCCCGCCCAACCTAGTTCCGTTATGCCCCGTTCTCAGCGGACGACGCCAGCAGATGACACCTGCTCCAACGCGCCACTCGGGACACAGGAACATGCTCCTGGGAGGCGTTATGAACGGCAGGCCGGGAGAGGGGCTATCCACCGGCGTCATCCGGCCGAACTACTCACGCAGCGTCGTCCCGGCTCTGTATATAAGGGGAACATGGGACGACGCCGAGGGTTCCAGAGTTTACTTCCCGCGGACTCAGGCACCAAGACTGAGGATATCATTGGTGAGGAAGCTGTCGCGCAGGGAGAGGAGTCTGTCAACGATGAGCCCATTCTCGGTGTTGACCCGGAAAGACAGCGCGGATGAGGTCCTACGACTCTGCAGATAGAGTATCAGTCTCAGATTTCGGAGTGTCTCCAGAGTGGGTCCGGGGACGGGGTAGAGATCCGACCTCCTTACCCGCTCATATCGGCGCCGTGTACTCGCCACAAGATTCGAGGCCCCTCTCTCAATCTGGTTGGCCGTCCTAGCTCCCAGCAGCTCGTCGGCAATCCGATATCTCTGTGGGTCCATCTCCACAAGATAGTCATCACGAAGAAAGGCAAGCGCGAGGTAGTCGAGAACTGTGAGCATGGGGCCACCTATCTCAAGTTTGGCGGTATCAGAATGCCCCTGCCTGAAGTATGACGTTATCGCTCCCCGGAGATCTGGCGCCACATCAGCAAGGACAAGCACTTCTCTGACAGACAGCGACTGAACAAAATCACGCACCTCTCTCTTGAGCTTCTTGAATCTCTCCAGCAGGCGTAGCCGATTGGCCACCTCAGAGTAGACGTGTCTCTGGTACGATGAGGCAAGCGCATTCTCGTAGAAGTCTACCCGCACAGAATACTTGAGAGGATTGAGCGAATAATAGAGGGACTGAAGGAGATCACGGACCTTCACCATAGACGAGTCCCCACTGGTGCGGAGAAGATTCCAGATGGCAGGAATGGAGTTCCTGTGAGCAAAGGCTAGTAAGGCCGCGTCAGTGACCCGTCTCTCAAACTCTCGGGATATATGGGGTCGTATGACTATGCTCATAGTGTGCAGCCCCGGGAAGGACACCTCAATCTTTGAGAACGGCTCAGCCCCGGCCGCCACCTTGGTTCGATGGGCAAACACTTCGACTCTCTCGGTGGGAGAGAACCTCCGGCCTACTCTCAGACGCCCGACGAACAACAGTTTCTCAATGGATCGCTTGACCAGTCGAAGACGGGAGTTGAACTCACTATGCAGAGTTCCCAGCCAAGACTCATCCACCAGATACGGACCATTCGGAGAGATCTGGAGTCGGTACTCTGCGAAGAGGGAAGGATAGAGACGAACAGACCACACCAGATCAAAGTGCTCTGCGCCGACGGTGTCGTGTTGGATCTTCTTGGCCACGAGCGGCATCGGCATTCTATATGAGACATAGTAGTCATCACATATGACTCGGTAGTGAAGAGATCTGCACAGGTTTCGCCCTCGGAGAGGCCACCTCAGCCTCCCGACGCCGTGTACGAATAGTCGCTCGTCGAGTCTGGCCGTGCCTCGAAGCACCCCTTCAAACTTCCTCCACAGTCGTTCCCGCCATCCGAGAAACGACAGCTCAGGCCGGAGACGTTCTCGCTCAAGGACCATCTCAGGCAATGCGATTGAGGCTGAGAGTACTACCCTCTGTCGATCCCTAGGGTCCAAAGTCATCTGTCATCACACGCCACTTTCCCTCGTCTGCATCCCAACGGGAAACGGGCAGCTTCCATCCGAAGAGATGATAGCTTCCGTGATAGCTGAGCAGGCAGTCTTCTTCCTGAAACTTCATTCGCACGTCCTCAAATATCCATCTGGCATATTGGGCCGGGACCTTGGCGATGACCGTGCTGAGGCCGTTCGTTGCTCTCTGACAGTAGAGCTCAGGCAGGAAGGAGAGAGCCCGACAGATGCGCCGATAGAGTGAGACGTCGCTGTTGTGAATGACGAGGAAGAGCGAACCGGGAGCGTAGACGGTGGTAGCAACCACCCTCTCCCACAGGATACCCCTTGAGCGTAGGTCGGCCACGATTCCCAACACGGTATTATACTTCCGGCCGACCTTCCGCCTTATGTCCCTCACCGAGGTCAGACCTTTGTTCAGGATGGCATCGATGACGGCCAGATAGCTCTCGTCCAGCACGAAGCCCTCAAGGTCGAGCTGGCGTCCAGTCAACTGCACAGGCGGCGGGTTCTCGAACGCGTCCTGTAGTCTCCTATGGAATGTCTCAAAGACCGCCCACTGCGAACCGTCAAACAGGTCATAGTCGATATTCGCCCAGCATAGGCTCTCGTCCCGCTCCCCCGCGGTGACTCTCACGACCCCCGGTGCGTCGGCAAGGCTCTCAAGCCACATCCTGCCCTCTCTGAACGGTGACCACCAGCGCGGTACAACTATGTTCACAAGGGCAAAGCTCTCCCCGGTTGATGTCCGAAGGACGTTGTAGAGCCAGGGATTCTGTTTCCCTAGATATGGAGGCAGGCGCGTCGAGTGATCCTCAAGCTCAAGAGCCATTATGACCGTCTTCAGCCCGATGCCCGCATACGAGACAGTCGGTATCGTCCACAGGACTCCCCGCCGTCGGAGGTTGTTCAGTACTCTTGAGACATAGCCCTTGGAGGTCCCGAGCCGAGCCGCAAGCCTCTGCGGCGAGACTGTCTGGTACGCGAGTGCGGTGCGAAATACCAGAAGGGTGCTCTGGGATAGTGTCGGAACGCGCTCAGACCGGAACTCAAACAGGTCTTGAATGAACAGTTCCCTGAAGGCAGGCCCAGCCTCCTCAATTCGCCTCTGATACATCTCGCGCATCCTGTCGAACGCATCTCGAAATCCAAGGAGAGAACGATATACGAATGGTGGGCGATAGACGCGGCCATCGCCGTAGTCGCGTTCGCGAGAGGTCGCGGCCCACAGCTCCTCCCACCGACCAAGATCGCACTCGGGAAGTGCAAGCAACTCGGACAGCATCTGCTCAGTCCGGAAGCACACAAGATCCCACGCAATGGTTCCCGGATACGCGCCCATCTCACGGGCGAGCTCACCTGCGGCCTCGGCGACCGCCTGAATCTCTAGCCGCTTCTCGGGCCAGATGTCGACAAGCGAGCTCACCATATCCTCAATGGCCATACGTTTGAACGGGGCCCCCGCACGAATCGGAATTCCCGTCCTTGGTTCGTCGCCAGCGGGCATTTTCCTGTTCGTATTGTGGAAGGAGGGGCCTATTACATCTTCTGATTCTCGACGGACTAGCTAATCGAATTCCCGGGCCAGTGGTTGTCGGGCGACATTGGTCGTCCACAACAGAACGGAGGTGAATGGAGTGAATCCAGGAGATCCTTGGCCAATTCCTCCGTGGCGCCCGGCGTAAGAACCGGCGTTGGCGGAGCGTCGAGGGACAGCACCCCGGCTGGCCCCGACATCTCTCTCTTTTTTTTTTTTCTGAGTCTCGGCGCAGGCGGAGACCAAGGTGGTGCCGAGGAGGCCCAGTTGAACCAGGCCTCTGCCCCCAGACATCCGGCTGCCCGGCCGCGGGGTTGATGCCCGCAGGGTCGCCAGACATGACAGGGGCAACACCATCTACCTAGTCTCCGCGCGCGTATTTCAGTATTGCGAGAACACCGATCCGAGGCCCTCCCTGCACCTCTTGCAAGTATGAATTGAGAATCGCCCTCAGTACGGCGGACGGAGAGTCCTAGGTGACCGGACCACTATGTCCGATCAAGTATCATCATCCCATTCGTGACCGTTACCAGATCAACACGTGGGATAGTTGGACTATTGCGACCGATGTAAGCAAGACCTTCGACAATCAAATTGGTACTGATGAAGCGACTCACATAGTCTCTGCAGGATGGGCAGCAGTTTTCGCAGCAATCGGAGCATCTATTGGAAACCTGATCGAGCCAGGCGGAGGAGCGGTATTTGGTGCCTTTTCTGGACGGCGTACTTTGTGGTCTACTTGGCTGTGCAACTCAAGCCCAGCTCTATGATGAGGAGGGATGCATTTGGTGGTGTTGGGGCAAGGCATTTAGTGATTGGTTTTCTGCAACGCATGGTGGTTGGTACTTTGGCCACAGTATGGATTGCCAATTGCTGCTGCAGCATTTCTCGCGACGGACTACTTACAAATTGGTGACTGCACATCTATTGACGCACCAAGGTCGGGAAATCCATAGTAAGATCAGAAGAAGAACTGGAGTCGGGATCAAATGGGTGTCAAAGAAAAGACAAAGATCATCTACATTCTGATGGGCAGGGTCTTCATGTTGATCGCTCTGGCATTGGAGATTGTCGTCTTTCTACTGCAGAGCACTCCGGACCATTCTACGGGATTCTGGGTGCCATATGTCATTTCTGTGCTAATTGACACGGGATGCATCACTTTGGCAAGTGAATGCATATCTCGACATGGTCCTATCGACTCAAGAACTATTCTAGTTGTTCTAGCTGCATCCCTAACATTCGCGATTTTTGTGTTTCACTTTTCTAATGAGCTTCATGCGGTATTTTATCCCAGAACAATTCTTCCCGGTCTCCTGATGATTAATAGTGGAGGAGTCTTTCTGTTTGGAATAGGTTTGCTTATTTCTGGTAGAAGCTACGGAGAACGTATCTCAACAACCGCATAGAACCTAAAGCCGATGTTGCACAAGGGGGAAGATCAGCCCAGATGGTAGTTGATGCTGTGGCCACAGCTTGGAATGGTGATTGATGTCTGCGGAACTACTAGCTATAGGTAGCCTGCGAATCGGCAACAACAGATTTGATGCCCTCGTGCTATGAATCCCTAAGCGAAATCGGAGCGCTAGATTGATGGTTATTGGAGCACGATTCTATCGATAGGATACTTTACAGCTGGTGCTCGTACTTCCTGCAGAGTTGGGACAGAGAACTCGTAGAGCAATGGTGGATGTGATGAACAAGAGAAGTATCAGTTTCTCCAGCAATGGTCGAAGGATTCTCTTGTGGACGGGACTGGTTTCTCTAGCACTTGTGGCAGCTGTGCATTGGTACATATCTACACTTCGGACCTCTGGTATTGGGTTTGGGACCATCTGCATTGTCTTGATACTTTCACTAGGTTGGTCCGTCTTTCTTCCATTGGCACACGTCTCGAATAGGGAAGATGTTACCAGATTGGCACTGGCCCTTATCCTGATCGGAACAATCTTCATGGTGGGGGGACTCTGGTCTCATAGCGCTCTGGAGATCTATCTGGCGCCCTACGACCTGCTGGCGACTTTTCTTGTCCTTGACAGTATGTTTGTGGTCCTCTCTGGTGTTCTCTTGCTTGAATTCAGGCACGGGAGAGATCATCTACTAGATAAGGAACAATGCTGCTGAGACAAAGGTTCCGAGGGATAGAGCCCATCGACCACTCCGAAGCGGCTGTCAGTGAGAGAGTCTACCCCGACTATGACGGCTACTTTGGCAAGATGGAGCAGTAGCATTTTGCAGTGGAGATTCAGTCAAGCGGCACCGAGGAGGGAGACGTCCTGACAATCACCGTCTTCTTCGAGGACCACCGAGTGCTGAGCAGATCCTCTACGGACGTGATGCTAACAATCTGAGAGCACACTTGGATCTTCGAGAAACAGGCCTGCCGTGTCACAATCTACCCCAAGAGTTCAGTTAGTGTAGACTCCTCATTGATTGGCGATGCAGGGCTATAGGTGTCAGTGTCGGGCGACATCGGTCGTTCATTATTGGCCACAGGCGAGCGGAGAGAATTCAGGCAGTTCTTAGCCTAGGCCTCTGGCGTCTGGTGTCGAATCTAGCATTGGCGAAACAAAGGACGGCGTGCCGGCCTCTGTGATGGCTGATGACCTTTGTTCAATCACAGGGACCTCGGGGCATAGTCTAGCTTGGGTTCTTCCCATCAGAATTGTTGTGGCGACCACGACTACAATCAAGAAGGACGCAAATGAAGTGCTCCGGACTCTGGAAGGTGACAAGGACTGGGATAGATTCCTCAAAGAACTTGCGGAGAGCTATTTGACAACAAGAAGAGAGAGAACGAGGGAGAAGTTGAAGGGGCCTTTGGCTGGGGAATTTGAAGACGTAAGGGTGAAGAGGTGGACGAAGGAGTATTGGTAGATACTGATGTCTTGACAGACAACACGGCCGCGAGACTCACCCTTCATTCATGTCTGCAAGATCAATGACTGCATTCACGAATCTCGATATGTCATCGAGTTCCTCATCGATGAGCTTGAACACAAGGGCATTGTCAATCCTCGAATACAGGTGCACAAGCCTGTGACGAAAGCGAACCATCGACATCATTCTTCGTGCCAAGTCCTCGTCAATCAGTCCTCTGTCGCGAAGAATCTGAAAGATATCAACATAGCTTGTTGGTCTGCCCAGCTTCCTTGCTGACACCAAGTGGCCCGCCATATCGATGCACGACTCTATTGCGAGATGAAGAGCTCGCTCTGCCATCAACCGGGTCTCCAGTGAGGCGAAGTACGCATTCAAACCCCCCTCCCTGACGCGCGTGAGTACGTCCAGTGCCTGCTCTGTGATGGAGATTCCTGAAACCAGCATATCTGGATCAATCATCCTTCGCAGCCGCCCAGCAAAGCGTCGGACCATATGCCTATCGTACATCATCCAGATGCGCTGCATCTCATCATACTCGTCCCACGTACGACGCTCGAATTCTGCTCTCAACATAGGATCCCGGTCAAGAAAGAGGATGCCACGTCTCACGACGTTGTTTCTGAGCGCCACGTCGGCGTGGTTCAGACACACGACGTCAATCCGCGAAGAGCCGAGGGCCTCTGATATGCGGATTGTGAGTTCCCTTGTCATCTGCAGGCAGACATCTGGAGAAGAGTCGTTCAGGAGAATGGCGACGTCTATGTCACTCATCGGTGTTGCTTCGCCGGACGCAACCGACCCGAACAGATAGGCCGCCGTCACTCTCTCCTCGCGCCCAAGCACCCTCTTGATAACAGCGAGTATCCATTCTACCTCCGATAGCATCACTAGCAAGCGATATCACGGGCGCATCCCCTTTTCGCCTTTGCGATGGACAGAGAACGGACAGCTCCGGAAACAAGCGCCACAGGGCTCTAGTCTATCGTTCTAGTGTCGCACTACTTCCAAGAAACTAGGTCATAGTCTGACGCGTATCTCAGGGGGATGCAACCGTTGGATGGAAGCGGAGATCCTGCCCCCGAGGAGCCCCCGCGGAAAAGCACTTCACGCTGGATGGGAAACACGCCCGGCCCTAGAGAGTTCTCTGAAGAAGCGTACGAGAAAGGATACAAGCTTTCTGTTTACCCAGCTGACTCTACATGGGAGTACAAGAGGTACGTCCACCGTGTCGGAACCGACTATGTGGCGTTGCCCGACAGACCCGATGGAACAAAGTCGTCATTTCTTTTGGGATGACTTCGCATGTCAAGATATGCAGTGCTTTTCGCACGGGTACTTGCAGCAACCCGGCCCATATCCTAGAAGTCCCGAGTGTGTAGACTGCATTGCACGCTGTGCAATGCTTAACTTCCACGACCCCCGTCCGAAGATGATGTCGTGCGCAGCTGTCGTGGAGGTACGAACTACTGGTATCCCCCTCACATCTCTCGGGCCCGTCGAGGTGAACAAAGGGGAGTCACTCACTACGGTGTCGCAGCAGGGCGTTCATCTGCTTCTGCGTCAGCTTCCCAAAGTATGTCAATCGGGTTCCTGTGAGGTGCCTGTACTCCTTCGGGGTGACAGGGTGCGAGAAGTGCCTCAGGTCCTCGATAAAGACTAGGGCCACCTCTACTGGTGTGCCCTCAGTAACCCGTTTCTTCCGACGGCCCTTCTTGCCCCCGAGCCCACGCACCCAGTCCGAAACAAGTTTGTACACCTCGTCCTGAGTCATCCCCTCAATCTGGAACAGAGTCTTTGCATGCTGCTTCCAGAGGCCCTCAAAGTCGCCGTTCTTGATACCGTCCACTTGGGCATAGGCAGCCACTCCCTCTCGGTGAGTCCAGAAGAACATGTGCCAGTCAGCGTAGGACGACGGAGTTTCGATAGGGCCCGGTGCAAACACTCCCTTGAGTCCTTGTTCATGGTATTCCAGTTGCCTGTTCGATACTTGGAGCACCAGTGCCCGGATCGTCTTCTGCAGCCTCTTATAGCGCTCCTCAAATAGACGCCCCATTCGGTCACGAATTCTTCCGTCCGGGCGTTGGTTCTGACATTCAGCTAGCACGTCTCTAACGAAGGGCACCAAGGCCCCCGCGGCGTGCATTTCTCTGACCTTTTGCTCCGTGATGGGGTCAACGTTCTCTTCCTCTGCGGCCATGTCAGCCTCTTCCATAGCAGACTCTTCGACCTCCCATACTACTTCTGCTATGGCGACGGTGTCGATGGCCTGTTTCAATTGACGGGGCAGGTATAGCCGAAAGGGCTCTGTCCTTGCCACTGTAACACGTTTCGTCACCGACACGAGCGTGTCATGGCCGACGTCTCTGTTTCTGACCTCATCCTCGCTGACATAGTGTATCAGGCGCTTCGTGGAGTGCATTGGCCTCCCATCGCCTATCTTCGCACGAACCGTGGGGGTATCGTCGAGGACATCAGGGTCGAAGACCTCTTCCAATTGGTGCCCAATACCCTCTATCAATGGATCCCAAGTTTCTCTTGCGAACCTACGCATCCTCCACCGATGAACCGGATAGGATAAGACACGATGAGCATCGAACTCGAAACATCCCGCAACTATCGTGAGAATGACCAATACCGCTGCTATGAGAAGTCCTATCTCTCCCCCCATCTGGTAGTCCTCCCGACGCGGCGACTACGACTAGATGGGGTCTGCAGTCCTGTCTAGGGCCCGTTCCTCGACTTCGGCAATATATCGGCTCAGGCACACGGGCTTCCGACAGATCAAATCGATGTCACCCGTTGACTCGTCCTCCGCAATCGTCCCTAGGTTCGCGAATGTCACTGGACTGCGGCATATCACGCACTGAAGGCCTCCTGACCTAAAGAGCTCCCAGAGACCTCTCCTCTTGAGGAGGCCCTCCACATCATAGGAGTCTGCAGGGTGTATCCCGTATCTCTCTCGGAGGTACATGGCCCCACGTACCGCGCCCGTTGCTGTCACAATTGAGCCAACGATAATCAGGAGTGCGCTCCACAATGTCCGACAACCCCGTTCTTCTCTCTTTCTCTGGCGCATGACTGGATCTTGTGCGGCTGATTACTTCGACTATCCGGCATTCTGGGATTTAAGTCGTTCTGGTGCGGCATCATCTTCAATGCAGACGCCTCTTGCACCAGTGCTGGGTACCTCCGCAATGCCACACTTGAGAATCGTGATGCATAGCCAGTAGTCTTGGAGCCCGCTGACTATATGACATATCAATCACGACTCTCCCGGGGGCGTTGTTGTCGGACGTCTACCCAGTGCGTAAGGTAGCGGCCTCGGCCCGGCAGACGACACAGGTCTCGCCCTGTTCTTTCAACTTGTGGCGAGCTGCCCATCTTCTTTGCGGCCATTCGTCTTGACGAGTGAGGACCACTTCTTGAACACTATGATTGGAGCCCTCCTGACTCAGCTAGTCGGTGCGCTATGGCTCAGTCTACTTGGAGACTCATTGTCCCGCGATGCGACTATTTTCACAGTGGCTAGTGGGCCTGTTCTGCCTGCCAGATTGGCCTACATAGCAAACTGTGCCTCAAAGATGAGTGAACGGTACGAACTATCGGCATACATCTAAGCCAGGGATAGCAGAAACTAATGTGATGTAGGCACTCCCTCTTCACCTTTGCGCTGAACTGAGAACCCTGCCAGAAACAGACGGTTCAGTGTTCGATTCGAACATTGCGGTGTCGTGCTGCTACGAGTTTCGCGAGAGATTGCAAAAACGGTAGTGTGACTATTGCCCTTGAGCTCTCTTAGAACATCTTCTTATCCGAATTCTGTTTCCTGCAGAGCTATGGGGAAACGGGATATCAAGAGAGCGACCACAGAATGGCGCAACAAGAGGTTCGAGGGCATCAGACGCGACATTCCCTATCATCTCATAGAGGAGATCACGACCTTGGTCGGACCGCGGCGGGCCGGGAAGACGTACTTCATGCTCCAGATCTCAAATGACCTCTTGCGTAAGTTCGGAAAGGAAGATATGGTGTATGTGGACTTTGAGGACCCTCTGTGTCGAGTGAGCTATCCTGAGTTTCTTGACGTACTCGATGATCTCATTCCCCATCGTGGTGTCCTGTTCCTTGATGAGATACAGTCAATCGATGACTGGCCCTCCTGGTTGCGGGGACTACACAATATGCGTCGCTTTCACATCTTCGTGTCCGGTTCGAGTTCAAGACTATTGAGCCGTGAGATCGCTACCAGTCTGCGGGGACGTAGCATCACAAGGGTGGTCTTCCCGTTCAGCCCCGGTGAGATACTCCATCACGAGGGGGCGACCGGACGACGTGCACTCGCAGCCCTTCACCGGTACCTTGAGTGGGGAGGCTTCCCACGTGTCTATCTCTCCTCGGACTCTCCGAACAGGAAAGATCTGCTGGAGTCGTATGTGGATGCCATCTTCTTCCGGGATGTGGTTGAGCGCCACCGAGTTCGTGACATCGAAGGGGCGCGCATATTCCGAAACCTGGTAATGAAGAATCTTGCCCAGATATTCTCGGTCACAAAGGCAGCAAGATTTCTCAAGAGCATAGGTATCAGCAAGAGCAAGAAGACACTCATGGAACTGCTTGAGCTGTTCCAAGAGGCCTTCCTCATCTTCGCCCTGCCGCGCTACTCAAGATCCGCTAGGGGGATTCTCCAGATGCCCAAGAAGGTCTATCCCGTCGATGTTGGTCTGTTTCAGCCCTTCACCAGTTTTGGGGAATCCATGACTCGAAGACTGGAGTCCGTCGTTGCGATACATCTCTACAAGCAACACCTCCGCACCGGACGCCGAATATACTACTGGCAAGACCACCGGCAGAACGAGGTGGACTTCGTTGTTGAGAGCCGCAAGGGCATCGAGGAACTCATCCAGGTCTCCTATGACGTGAGTGATGAGAGGACCAGAGAGCGAGAAGAACGCTCGCTGATCAAGGCCTCAAGGGAACTCGGCTGCAAGAACCTCACGGTTGTCACTTGGGACCACACGGACACATCCGAGAGGGACGGTAGAACAATACAGTTCATCAGGCTTCTCGACTGGATAGTTGCGACGAAAGGCCCCAATCCGGATGCCTGAGGAGTCCGTCATATTTGCCAGATCGCACTCACCCAGGCGTTCGCCTTCTCAACCCGTCCGCCCTGTAGCAAAAGCGATCCGGACAGCACTATCACAGGCGCCACACCTTGCCTACCGACCTACCACCACCGAGTTGACGATTTTTCGAAAAGCCGATGTCCCGAGGGTCTTTGATTTTCAATCATTCTATTTTTTCTTCATTTCATTTCCTAAAGTGAATCTACTACAAATCTTCCGCTGCTCGGTCCTCTGCCTACCATTCCACGGCCCTCTCTTATTGTCCCTCTTTTCACAAACGTCTATTCCAGTTATGGCTCCCTAAGTGCCCCTTGGTGAGATGCACCATGCGATCAGCTGACCTCTGTCACCAGCGAGAGAGTCAAATCTGCGGCATACCCACATACCGTGTTATAGGGTCTGCGAGATCAGAAAGTGGTGAAATAAGGGGGATTGACCTCGCCCGAAGCTAGCAGTACACACATCGCGAGTATGGAAGAGCGCGTGTCCCCCAGACTCGCCCCCCATCCATATTCAAGAACCGAATACAGACAAATGGATTCCATCTACTCAGAACAGGAAAAATCTAATGCGACCGTAATATGATAGATTCGGGCCACGCTATGTGACGTATGACGCAAATACAAGTTCCTCGAATGCCGCAACTGTATGGGGACCATGAGGCAAGTCTATCAATCTACGGTTTCATAAAATACTGTATTAAGGAAGGTGTGCGGGAAAACTGTTGTCGAAAAATCGAAAGGATGTGAGTGATAGAATGATCATCAAGTAGCAAGGAATGGACCATAGACAAGTGAATAGCAACCGTAACGTGTGAGAGTACACTTTCTCACTAGTGATAATCGAACGCCTGAAATACGCATTGAGAAGATGCGTATAGCCACGGGCTCGGTGAAATTTCCGAGGCCTAGGGAGGAACGGGAAATAGACTATGACTAGACGTGGCACACGACTTAGCATCGGCGATCAGAAACCAAAGAAATCCATATGGAAGTCTATTGTGACGAAATCATAGGAAGTAAGGACAAAGGAACTTGGGGCGAATGGATATATCCAGGAGCGCTACTTGTACCGGTTGACATAAGAAAAACGCTGTTACAAGAATTGCTGAATCGGCGATGTATGTGATTCAAATCGTGGAATCGTACCGAGGAATCATGTCCTCACAAATGTGGATATTCTCCCTGACCATTCATCAGTTGTCATAGATACAATCTATCACGACAGGGGTAGTCAACAATCACACAAACACTTTCCATGGCATACTCCACAAAAGTTGGATAATTTCGAAATTGGAATATTGGTTACAACAAAGAAGATATAGTACTTGTTGACTCGGATCATTGAAAATACAACGTCGGTGACATAGAAGATTTGCATGAACAATCTCAATTCATCCAATTTGTTGATTTAGTCCTTGGTTCCGGTGATACCTGTTTGCTTGCCTTATCTACTCGACGAGAAAAACCGAACTCGCTCAGATAATTTTGCCGTTGCTACAGGAAATGATGAGAGCCCCTAGAGATAAACACAGCAGATTTCACTATTATGGCCGACAACAAATACAATTCATCCCAAAAGGACAATATCAAGCAACTGAAAATGAGTGGGTTCAGACAACAATTGATGGGAACATTAGTGAAAAACAACCTTCCCAAAGTCAATTCTACTCAAATCGGCCAATTCTACTGAAAGCAGACGTGAAACAACATCCTCCCGACTTCTTGAGTAAAGAATAGTCACATACTCATCGTGGTGTAATTACGCAGAATATACTCGACCTGTCAACTTCTACAATGCTGACATCGGCGTCAAGATCACGAGTCAGCGAGCGAAACATTGCAGGCGTCACGGTTGTAGCAACAAAACCATCTCTACACACAATCGTACCATTAGAGGTCCGCGTGTGGTCGATCTCCCCCAGCAGTCCCTCTTCTGACTGTCGCTCAAACCATTCGAGTCGATGTTCCCAGAACTCGTCGGAATAGCTTGAGAACAAGACGGTCCCGCCGGATCGCGTGACTCGCACAGCCTCCTTGATGAGTCGTTGCCGACAGACTCCAAAGGCAGAGATCCCGTTCTGGATACAGGCAGTAATGTCAAAACATCCGTCTGGAAACGCAAGAGAGAGCGCGTCCATTGCGGCAACATCACAAGCGGGGGTGTGAATCGTTGGAACGTACCGTCTTGCAAGTTCGAGGCTCGGCAGAGAAATGTCGATACCTACGACTCTTGCATGGGATTGAACAAGTTCTGCAAGCACACGACCATAGCCGCAGCCAAGTTCGAGGATCGTGTCACCAGAACGTACGTACGACTTGACGTGGTTAATCTCACTCTGAAGGTATCGTTGCACCCGTGGAGAGGCGATCTCATAGCAACGCCTGAGTCTTGCTCCCGACAGATTATCGACATAGTATTCTCCGCTCAATAGGCCTGCACCTCATTGATCATAATCTTATGTCATCAACTAAAAACTATGTGAAGCCATATTTGCGTCGCCAAGACACATCAGGAGCGAATCGAGTTGTCCTGCAGGGCTTGAATGAAAGTCCATATCAGATCAATACCGGAAGCAGTCTGTGCTCTTTCAGCGTCACTCGCCATCACGTGTGTGTTAGAAACGATCCTGCAGATTGGTGGATGTATTTGGTAGAAAAGGCAGGAGTTCGTGTCTGTAAGTCGCAGGATAGAGCACCAGGTACCTCAAATGTCGCGTACTCGTTTCAACACTCTTCGAGTCAGTAGGTAGAGCAAGCCCAATGAGCACATACACTCGGAAATCTGCATAGAGGTCAATCTTCGCAACTCTGCCAACTTGAAGAAAGCCGTTGAAACGACAGTCTCAAACACCCACATAACAATGTCAATCAAAACAGAATGGGGGATGTCTATGGTAGACACTGGATAACATAGGATGATGTAGCTAACTTAATCCCTTCGGCCCTCCTTTGAAAGACGTGCAATACTACAGCCGTGGTGCTCCTGACCTGGTCACTTCGACGTATGTATGGCTTTAGACCAATGGGCCTAAGGGAATTCCTACCTGCCAAGTAACACTATCCTCCAACACCTACGCGTCTGCGCCCGAGATATTCATCGCAGTTTCCTTGTTCGCATTCAGAGTGTTGTTGACAACTGAGCAATTGATTCTGCTGCTCTTGCGACCTGTACTCAATTTGCCAACGATCCTGCTCGAACTTGAGAAATGTCAGCACATCTATGACTTCTGGTCTGTCGGAAGGTTCTTCAAACAAGCCCACAACAACATAGCCTATAACCTTCCTGAGCACGCATTCTACTCTGTGTATGCTAACTCCTTCTAGTTTGACCGCCTTGATTATGCGTATTGCGAATTCAGCAAGCAACCGAACCAACCTTCTTGAGGAGCCTTCTTGGCGACCACGGTCAAACGACATTCTGCCGTCAGAAATACACTCTACTGCCATTCTGTGTGAACGGTTGTCCGAACCGATCTCTGTGGAATGGTGCAACATTCTTTCATCGACTGAAGAACATAGGTCGTGCTGCCAGCCACATTCAACAATCGAGGATTTGCTGGGCACGGTCAGCTGTCTGATATCACTTTCGGAAGAGTGTCTAGACTTGTTCCCAATGGAAACGCCTACCATCGCAGCGCTTCTACAGTCATCAGCTGGAGGAGGAATCTCGCCAGCATCGTCTATCCACTGGGCAAGAAAGACCAGCAACAAGACAAGAGCTACTGCAACCCTCAGAGCCGTTTCGCCGCCTTCTTGTTGCATTCGCCATAGAAACTCATTGGTCAAGGCGACTATCTCGTCCTTCGACGGAATATGCCCGATCTGACATGCCTCCACCGCGTCCGCAGCCAATCGAGCTAGCGAGCTTTGATTCATTGAACGAAGAAATTCCACTACGTCTTGGGGGGTGCGGAGGGTCGGCACCGTGTCAACGGTGTCCGGGGAGAAAAAGAAATGTTGAATAAGACCACTGTCAGGTTGGCAACCTTCATCCAGCAGATGCAATATGTGTGTAGCAATGCGACGCACTTGTTCCGGACGCATACCCTTGAGCGGGATGGGAAAGTTCTGTGGATGCACCTCTCTCAGGAGTTGCTCGGCTATTTCAAAGACAGCCATCGCCTCAGAAGAAATCTCTGGTAGAGAGCTTGTTTCGTCCTTGAATATACTCACTAGGAACTACTCCTCTGTCTTTTACTACTATCCTCATAATGGCTGAACTATATATACCCCGTCAGGAGCAGAGCAGAAGATCTATGCTCATTCATCTGGGGCCTCGGGGGGAGATTGCTACTGTATTTGGCTGTTCATCTCTTCATATCACGCTCGGGGCAATGACTTGATTTGTGCGCGTATTCATTATCGGCTCTGGCAATTGAGAGTTCGTACTGTCTGCGCATACGCCTCTGCAATGCCCTACGATGAGAACATAGCGACAATTTTCATCTCAAGTCGACGGATGAATCTCTTATAGAAAGGAGGCTAATTCCCCCAGATTGGGGCAACTCGAGCCTTGACTCCTTGATAGCTAGCTACTAGATAGCCCAACAAGAGTCCGGAGGCGTGGGACTATATCCCTCATCCTATGTTCATCTCCGCTGACCGAATGTATGACACCGTGGACCTCAAATCGCCATCCGCGCTCGCCCAGCGGGATGGCCCAGCACAGCTCTTCAGAATATGAGATCGACAAGCCAGAGACGAATGACTATCTCAAGTTGAGCCTCCAAGGGCTATGCTCTTCTGATGCTGACCGAACAGAATCGTGACCATATCCACAAGAGGACAAGAGCTAATGAGCCTTGCAGTCCAATCTCTCAGCCTTGATAGTCACAATGGTAGTAGTGGCTCTTGAAGGCGCGTGAATGTTACCAGTTCGTCGAGAGGAGTAGGCCAAATATCTTGTTCGGACGTGTCTTCGAACGAGTACCCGTGAGGAAAGAAGAGAGAATACGCAAAGAGGAACAATCCATTGCGGCCCTAGGAGTTGCGGGAAGATCTCAACAGACTCACTGACTCAAGCACCTTTCTAATCCATTGCTTCGAGTACTTTTGTTTGAGTGCTGCTACTATGTCAACAATCGTGTCAAAGTCGCGTTCGTTGAACACTCTCTTCACAAACAGCGCTGTGGCAATCACTGACAGCTGTGTTGCGGTATATGATCCAAACTCCTCGACTAGCGTATCAATCACCTTCATTTCATTTTCGGCTAGGAAACTAGCGAGCTCGGCTTCTCTCTTAGGAGAAATGAAATACCCCTTGTCAGAGTCCCACAAGATCCTAAGCCATCCCATTGCCTGAGCCAAGTTGGTAAAACTTGTCACCTTCGGAGAGTATGGTCCGTAGTGATACAGCGAATACCCAAGGTCCGTGCCGCCCTTCGCATCAAACAAGTACATTAGTTTCTGGATTTTTGTTCTCCCTATTTGCTTGTCAGGATGTCTTGCATATAATTTCCTTACGAGATAGTAGACCAGAGCAGGACCCTTTAGCAGACTCTTCATCTCTTCACAGACCTCCAGTATCCCTTGCTCGTTCCAGATCAGACGCATTGACATAGATTCTCGTCTTTGCATATTTGCCTTGTAGTGCTTCCACTATGGGGGAATACGTTGAGAGAGGATAAATACGCCCCTCTTCTTTCTGAATGACCTGAATCTCTTCATTCTCAAGCCCATACCAAGTATTCATCTCTCTAAGACTATCCTCCCAGTACCATATTCCGTTTGCGGAGAGCTTTGACTTCAGCCTGCTCAGCCTATCCTGTTCTTCTGATTGTATGCAAAGACCCCTTGTTTCATATAGAACTCGGGGGTGGTCTCTATTAATGATTCTTGTTAGTTCATCTTGCGCCTCTTGTCTCATGAGCTCCCACGCTGAGTAGTCATCAATCATCAGGAAGTCTTGGATGTCCTTTGGCGATGGAAGTTGGACTATTGCTTGTTTCAGTGCCTGTTGAAGAAGGTAGTCATATGCTCGTCGAGTTTTGTGACAATACACTTGGGTGAACATATGGTACCTAGAAATAAGCAATGACTCCGCAATGTGCCATCCACCCTTCCTTACGCCAAGAACAACATCGCCGGTCTCAGGATCGACACCAAGTCCAAGAGTAACAACTAGTCGCTCCAAGTCATAGATGCCATACTTGACTCCTGCGTGCAGAGAGTCTCTCAGGAGGTAGTCACATCGGTCGGCATCAAGCTGACTTGATATCAGAACCTTCCAAAATAGTCTTCCCTTGAGCCTCTTGGGGTTCCCGATTATCAAGTCTGCTATTTCTTCAGATTGGATTCCGTAGTTCTGGTTCAAGGGATGGTCTTCGATGACTTGCTTCAGTGGTCCATTGATGATTGAGACAGTATAGTCTTCGTGCTTATACTGCCTTCCAGTGGTCGGATTCGTTTGCATCAGTTCCTCGGACGCGTGAGAGAATGGCGGATGCCCCAGATCGTGAAGAAGCCCAGCAAGACGAACAATCTGGCGGTCCCTCTTGAAGCCAGCCTCCTCGTAGTCTAGATTGTCCCGAAGTATTCTCCTATTTTCTTCGTTTCCTATAATCGAGTCATACATTCGCGTTATCAGACGCATGACCCCGAGTGAATGTTCAAACCTAGTATGAGTTGCACCAGGATACACCATGTCCGTCAGACCAAGCTGGCGTATTCTCCTAAGTCGCTGAATAGATGGGTGTGCTATGATCTCCTTTTCCCACTCATTGAACTTCACGAAGCCGTATACTGGGTCTCGAACCTCGAACTTCATCACGATATCCACACCCCAGCGCCACACTTCTTCACGTTGCGATATGTGCCCCGATTGCAATACGGAATAAATGAGGATGAAATTCCAGACAAACAGAGAACAAGATCAGAATCACTTCTTGAGCCCTGACGTTCGCAAGATGGTCGTATTCCAATCCAATTCCAAAACGTGAAACTCACAGGTGATGTATGGCCCTCTCTTTTGGCAGCCCGTTCGGCTACGCCAGTTCGTACGAGCACCGTATTCTTCGTGATTGACGTCATGGTCACTGTTCGCATACTCCCCAAGATTCGTTGTCAGCCCACTTTCCCGCTCGAATGAGCAGAATACAGGGTACGAACACCATATGAATACTTGTGCGATCCTGGCAGCCAGTTGAGGGAATCCGCAACTCTTCTATTTCAATCCACTGTCAAGAAAACGGCTGGGGCTACAATGACACGGTCCCGACCACGAACCGCAGTCAAGCCCTCCATTGCCTGAGGGCCTAATAGTGACTCCGAAATTGATGCTGCGCACAACAAGATGACTGACCAAACAATCTCCCAGAGGGGGTATCGTTGCCTGTGGTCCGAGGAGCAAAGTTGCTATCACAACGAAAGCTCAGTGTGGCTGTAGCTGAGCTACTCAACCCGATCTACCTTACGAATCGTATGCACACGGGCATTGCCATATCCTTCCTAGACCGAGCGTTCCGCCTAGCAGATTTCGGTAGCGGGTCGAAGTACCTCTCGGCTACTCCAAGCGTATCGGGGAGCAAACGTGCATAACCACCGGACTTCGTTCATTCCTGTTCAAGCGCAGCAATGGTGTCATCGTCAAACTCTTTGACATCATCGGAGAACCCAAGAAGGCTGCAAGCCTAGCGCTCCCAGCTTCCACAACGTGTTTCTTCCTGCTTGAGCCAACCGTTCACGTAGGCAGTTCAATTATTGACGAGAGTAAGCAACAGCACCGCCTGCCCACAGGTCAACAGAGTTGAAAAGTAGCTGGATAGCAAAGACATCCGAGCGCTTTGATAGGCTCAGCCCACATAGGGGCTTGAGAAGAATGCCCGTATTGCCAGAAATCACCAAGCCCCTGGGAATTGGATAGACACAGACGCTCGACTGCTAGCCAAGTCACATCAACTGCAAGACAGCCAAGGAATGGGTGAAGGCGCAGGTAGAACTATGGGAGTTTTGTCACCATAGGCGAGACATCAGAAACAAACGTTGATTGTCTAGCCAATCAACGTGAATCCGTCAAAGATACTGCAGCCGCAAGGTACTATCCGCAAAGGGAAACTAGGCGTTCCCAGAATCCTCTTTACCAGAGACAAGTTATTCGCAACAAAATCGCATATGTTCTGTGGGAGAACCAATATGTGACGGTAGTTGGGATTTCTCACGCCCATGCAGTCCAGCAACCCACCAAGAAATCCTTCAGTTTCCTTGAACTTGCTATCAAGACTGCGGATGGCTTCAGAAAAGGTTGATTCCTCAGCAATGTTCTTGAGTTCCACCAGGAATGCGGTGCATTTGTCATCCTCGAACATAACGTAGACTACATCGCAATGGGCCAAGTGCATTCTCCCAAGTTCCGCGTACTTCTCGAAGTTGAGAACCAGAAAGGGCAGACCGCCCTTGAGGATGATTTTGCAGTCATTCTCTTCATACTCGGCTTCCATTCTCGGCCCATTCGTCGTCCCCGGCACGTTCATCGTCTCCTAAGCCTAGCGCCCACTCCAGCAGAATATCTATGACATCCGTCAGACTGGGAATGTGCTTTGTTAGCTCATCTGCGGGAACTTCTGATACTTCAACTCCTTCCTTCTCAGGCTTGTAGTAGTAGAACCGGATGTCAAGATCCCCTGCTCGCGCAGCGTATTCTGACAGAAGCTCAAGAGGACCGCCCTCAACAGGCACCCTCTGCATCTCCAGGAGCCTCTCTATCAGCTCACGGATCTTCTCGCTGCTGGGTCGGTGTATCTTTATGTATGCTAGGATAAGAACGATGAGGTCACTGTGGGTACTGAAAACCACTTGGTGCTCGTACTTGCTTGCAAGCGCCGCCAGAGTCAACCCCATCAGCAATTGAGCGGCATAGTGTAGTTGAGCCTCGGGCTCCTCTATGATGATCCTTGATCTTGGACGCGTCGAGAGAACTGGCAACAGAATTCCCGCAACTTCTCCGGCCAGGGCCGAGGCCGAGTTCATTGGCACGGCGCACGCACCCGTGGAATAGAATAGACCCTTCGCCCTTTCGTAGGTAAGTCTGCCTTGAAGAACCGGAAGAAATAGCTCAATTGCTTCCTTGTCGTAGGAACCGTCGGCAATCTTGGATCTGCCCAGGCTCAGCCACGATATGTAGGAATGCAGAACGACATCTGACTCATACAGTGTGCTGTAGCCACGTCTGTCTCTTCGAATCGGTTCTTGCGAGAGGAGTTCTAGCTGGTTGATGACGAGGCTTCGTCCGAATGGAATGAAACGTACTTCCTCTAGACCGTATGACTCAGCATACGCAGCCCTGAGCGGTTGACATATTGACTCGTCTACGAATTCCAGAAGCACGTCATCCAGCCACAATTGGATACGGTGGGGAAGGAAGGAACCTAGGACATAGCCAGGCCTGCTGGCCCTCTGGAGAATCTGACTGACTGTGGCCTCCGGACTCTTTGCCGACGAAGCAATCTTCTTCAGTTCGTCCAGCACGTTCTTCGAGAAGACCCTCTCAACCGCCCTACTGCTGGCCCTCATCGAGAATCTGAGCTCCAAAGCAATTGCAACTACTCCTTCGGGTTTCAGGTCAAATGAAACGTTCGCTTGACAGATCGTATTCCTCCTCAGGTCACCAAATTTCTCAGCATAACTACGTGGCTCCGTAGAACTCTCAGCAATCAAGTCAAGGAACTCCGGCATTGATACCGAACTATCCAGTTTCGAGTCATCTCTCACCAAGACGATATCCCGATAGAAGTCTAGATTGGGCCGCAGCAAACTATCGACAGGAATGACGCCAGAGGCCTCTATGGTAAAGTTGAGAGTGCCATCTTCGGAGCGCCAGCGAACGTTTTCCGCACCAGTCTGTTCTCTGAAAACCTCAGCGAGATTCGGTACTTGACTCTCTAAGCCTTCAAGGCCCAACGCGTACAACGCTACCAGCGCGTACAAAGCCCTCAGCGAGTTTCGCAGATTCAGAGGCGGATAGTCCACATCATACGTACTTAGTAGGTTACGGAACTCAAACTCGCGTGCGTGCTCATCGAGCATTAGAGTCGAAGCATACAAGGCTCTGAGGGTATACGACTTCCCCGTATTAGGCGGCCCGAACACGACAGTTATGTCGCCAATCTCTATATCCGCCGATCGTATCGGGCCCAAGTTCTCTATGTGGAATCCCACGGGGAGCTCCCTCGGTGGGGACGTGCTCGTTCTCCGAACAATAAGGCTTTCGATAGAGGGCTGCAGGAGACTATGTCACGAGCGGACTGGGCGGCACGTAAGAAACCGGTTTTCTCATTAGAACGGCATTCCCGAAGACCAAGGCATCGCACGCCCCTGAGCCGCCCCTTTGCTTAGCTACATTGTCACGAAAATGCAAACTCTGTGCACAGATGTGCAACGAGAGAGCAAGCGTCGACACATCAGGTACAGCAGTATGAGGGCCAGACAGTTGACCAACGCCAGTGCGGGCCACGTCCTCAAGAGAAAAGATACTCAAACTCATTGAACGGACACACTTGACGGTCTACATCTAGAACGTGAAAGTGCCCGCGGCTGCCACCGGGTACACGCGGTAGAAGTGGAAGAGTAGTCAAACTCCGGGACCAATTCCAAATGTGACAGTTCAACAGCAAGCGCGCCTGCAAACACAAGGTGAAAGACATAGTCATCGCTCGGAGAAGATCTCTCCCCGTACGATGTGCAGCTCCAGAATCTGCCCTATTCTACGACTCTTCAGGCATTCGTTCCGTCTTCTCGTGGCGGGGATAGACGCAGGACCTGATTGTACCAACAAGCACGGGCGGAGACCCCGACTCGACCCGGTCACGAGTACAGCGTTAGAAACAGCCTTGGTCGAAGAATCGACTATGGCATTGGAACTCCATCATCAAATCAGCCCGCTAAATTCAGGTTTCCGCTGTCCCTGGAGTGCTCTTCTCCAAAGAAACGACTCGCTGTTGGCCAGCCATCGGGTTTCGCAGACGCCTGTCACTAACCCAGAGATCTCCGAAGAAGGACCCTATTCAGACCTCTTTTTCCTCTCTTTTTCCTGATTGAGGAGCGCTTGACTACCTTCCACTTGCCTAGGTCGAAAAACAACACGTCTATCCGGTGTCCATCCTTTTGTCGGTCGTCTAGTTGTTGCACGTCATCTATCGCTTTCTCCAAGGGATTCTGATCTCGTCCCCCTCTAGAAGTTGGGACCAAAAGAATGACCTCTATCAGGTGACGGTAGCTCAACTTGTTCTTGAATTCCACCAGCTTCTCAAAGTCCTCTCCATAGCCTCTCGGGTTTGTTGTTAACTTGAACTCCACCACTGCAAGATTCAGTTGATCTTTTCCCTTGACGTGGATGATGAAGTCCGGTATTCGTCCAGTATCGAAAATGTGTTGGTAACCTTTGTTCACTTCTCCCTGCACAATAGCACCGCCAAAATCCACAACTCGCTGTTCAATCAGACACCGGAGCTGATGGTAGAACTCGTATGCGATAGGGCGTTCAAGGAATTTCAACTCTGCAGCACTATTCTGCCCTTTAGTAGACGATATCTGCTGATAGTCATAGTGAGATAGTTGACAATACTCTTGGTCCATTCTTTCAAGCGCACAGCAAACAGCATCAAGAACACCCGAACACTTGGCTTCAACTTTGTCCATTCATGTCCACCTACCTGTCCCGTTTCAAACCCGTAGCAATCAGATTGCTAATTGCGGGGTTTGCTCGCTCAAATATGAAACCTAGCTAGTCTGATATTATGACCAGAAAGACGGCCGCCGCCCGTATTTCAATCTGTCGGCTACACAGCAGTTGCCGAGGTGGTTCTCAGGGGAACATCGTGCAAGTTCAAACAAGCTCGCAGAATGCTTCCCAAGATGCGGTTTCAGAAAGAGCATCACAAGACGGACGGACGACAAGATACCAGCTGAAACATTGTGTCATTTCGGACTTGCTGGCCAACCGACATAGGCCGAAGCAAAAGGGGCCCGAAAGAACGACTCATCGTTCCGATGGAAGGCGACGAAGTGAATTCGGAGCAACCGTTGGGAAACTATGTTCAATGCGCGACAAGCTGTGCCCCTTGAAGCAGTTTGAAACCTATTGACCGCCTACAGGCACCACTCCGGAAGAGCCTACCATCGAAGGACAAATAATATCAGGCAGAGCAACGTCACAATGCTTGCTCAGTAGGAGGGCTGCATGCAGTGAAACTCAAATCAGTCCACGTGAAGCACTTTCGATGCATCCGGGACCAGACCCTGAATTGCGAGGACCTCACAATACTCGTTGGTCCGAACGGCTCTGGAAAGTCTTCCTTTCTCAGGGCCCTCGACCTGTTCTATTCCACTTCGCCAAGTTATGCACAGGATGACTTCTACGGCCGAGACACGGACACACCCATAACGATCACGGTCACATTCTCGGAGCTGGACGATGACGAGCTAGAGCTATACAAGAGATACGTGCACAACAACGAGCTATCCATAACTCGAAAACTGGAATGGCCTCCCAGGAGAGGCTCGGCGAAATACCACGGGCTTCACAAATGCAATCCCGACTTTGATGGATTTCGTAGGGCAAGTGGGTCGGATCTGCGCCGCGAGTACAATGCGCTACGTCAGGGCAAATATAGAGAACTCCCTCCGTACTCCAACAAGGATGCTGCTGAAGGAGCGCTCAAGGATTGGGAGGATAGGAATCCGGACAGATGTGAGATTAGGGAGGACGATGGCCAGTTCTTCGGATATACCGCAGTAGGCAAGTGGGTCCTGGAGAAAGGAACACGATTCTTTCTTGTGCCGGCCGTGAGGGACGCAGCCCTTGACGCTAGAGAAGGCAAAGGAAGTCCGTTCTCGGAGATAATGGACATAGTCGTGAGAAGTACTCTGAAAGATGCCCCCAGCTGGCAAGATCTTCAGAATCTCGTAAGAGAAGAGTATCGCAAGGTAATTGGTCCCATCCGGGAGGAGAAGCTGGAACAGATAAAATCCGAACTGATGGAGATTCTGCAGACATACGTGCCAAGCGGGAGCGTAGAGATAGACTGGGACGTTGAAACAGATCCGGAGATTCCAGCACCAAGAGCTACCGTAAGGCTTGCAGAAGACGAGTTCTATTCTCCTGCGGAGCTTTGCGGTCACGGCCTACAGAGGGCACTGACCCTGGCGATGCTCCAGCTCCTTGCCAGAATTCGTACTCGGCTCGGATCAGACGAAACGCCGAACGAACCAACCTTCATCATCGCAATTGAAGAGCCTGAGGCATATCAGCATCCCAACAGGCAGCGCCATCTGGCAAGAGTCCTCGTCGATCTTGCAGAAAATGGGCTTCCTGGTGCTGCTGAGAGAATCCAGATTATCTGTACAACACACTCGCCTCTATTCGTAGATATGGCAAACTGCCACAGAGTTCGCAAGCTGAGAAAGATCAAGACACAGACCAACGCACCTCCCGAAACAGTGGTTGTTTCGACCAATCTTGACACTCTGGCCCGTGAGTTAGAGCAGATTGACGGCAAGGCTCAGGGAACGTATAGTGAGAAATCAGTATTGTCGCGGCTGAGAGCAGTGATGACCCCTCAATTGAACGAGGGATTCTTTGCTGATGTAGTGGTCCTCGTGGAGGGAGAAACTGATCGGGCGGCTATC
The DNA here is from genome assembly GCA_029855935.1 of Candidatus Thorarchaeota archaeon. Taxonomy (GTDB): domain Archaea; phylum Asgardarchaeota; class Thorarchaeia; order Thorarchaeales; family Thorarchaeaceae; genus B65-G9. Next base: position 46,458 of record JAGSHN010000023.1, read on the forward strand.
CTTGCAGTGGCAAGGATGCTGGGTCACGATCTTGAGGCATTGGGCATATCTGTGCTCCCGTGCTCAGGGAAAGGGAGCCTAGTCGGTCCTGCCGTTGTCTTCAGGAGTCTCGACATACCAATATACCTTGTCTGGGATGCCGACACGCAGTCCGGGGGCTCCGGACAGGACGATCCTCACAACAGAAAGCTCTTCCGCCTGATGACTGGCACAGCCAATGGCTCCCCGGGCACAATTGCTTCGACGTATGCCTGTCTGCAAACCAACCTTGAGGAAACCATTAGGACGGAGATTGGTGGTGACGTATTCGATCCCATAGTGGAGCGGTGGCGCAAGGAGCACGGAATGAAGAGAAACGCCGCAGTCAAGCGAGCTGCTGCAATTGAGGAGATTCTCAATCAGGCCGCACAACAGGGAAGAAGATGCCAGACAATCGAGGAGATTGTCACACAGATAGTCAAGCTTGTTGAACAATAGGTTCGTCTAGTCACGCCAAGATGCGAAGTCCTTTCGACTACGACTCTCAGAAACCTCAGAGTATGTCCGGATAGACAGTACCTCTCTCGTATGCCGAGAGGTTCCCAGCGGTGACAATCCGCCGACGATGGACGCGACACGGGCAATAGCCCCGAGATTCCCATAGACGTAGGACAGGCTATGTGCCAAAACCTCTAAATGCCCCTTGGGCACACAATCGTTGAGGGGTCATCTCTGAGGGTACTCCACACGTCGGATCTCCATCTCAGTGCGGGCAACCCGCGCACACTCGAAGCCCTCGAACACATTCTAGATGTGGCAAGGCAAGAGAACGCAGATATCGTCACCATTGCTGGTGATATGTTTGACTCTGCCAGAGATGCAAACGAACTGCGGCCACAGCTAAGAGATCTGCTATCCGAAAACGGCTTTGAGATCCTTGTCCTCCCCGGGAACCACGACGCCACGGCCTTTACCCAGAATACATTCTACGGCAATGATGTGTTCCCGCTGATCGATAAGCCTGTTACTGTCAGAGAATATGAAGACCTCCTCATCGCGGGCGTGCCATTCCGCGAGAGGCTGGACGATGATGTAGCACTCCGAATTCGAGAAGTTTCGGACTTCACAGGCACGAAGATCCTCTTGCTGCACTGCACCCTCGATATCGGCCTCGGGAGCGGTGGCTTCGGCGAAGAAGAGGCGATTCGCTACATGCCTGTGTCTTCAGCCAAGCTGGCCGGGCTCGGTTTCGACTACATCCTGGCTGGCCATTTTCACTCTTCGCTGCACGAACAGAAGCTTGCAAGCGGAGGACTGTTCGTCTACCCGGGGTCACCAGTCTCTCTGACAAGGAAGGAGCGAGGGCGGCGATCCGCCTATCTCATTGACACTGAGAGCAAGAAGACGCAGGCCATAGAGCTCTCTACGTTCTACTGTGATGAGCTCGAGGTCACAATCTCGCCGGGTACAGAGAAGGCGTGGGTCGAACAAATCGAACAATGGGCCAAGCATCACAAAGGAAAGAACTGTGACGTCAGGGTCATCGCGAAGGGGTTCACCGAGATGCCAGAGGCTGAGCTGAAACAACAGATTGAGGCTGCAGCCGGGGGAATTCACGTTGACTTTCGCGTCCGTGGCATTGAGAACATCCTCCGATACCCCATATATCAGAGATTCAAGCAGCGACTTCTTAATGATGATGGGATCGACGACAAGGAGAGGGTAGATATGATGATGCTCACGGTCGTGTCTCGACTGGCGGAAGAGGGGGAGCTTGACCTATGAGGTTGAAAGAGCTCAACATCATCCGATATGGACCCGTGAGGGACCGCAGGCTCACGTTTGAGGAGAGCGTCAATCTCATCTACGGCCCGAACGAGTCCGGCAAGACACTCTCAATAGATGCCCTGATCAAGCTCCTCCTTGGACGGGAGAGAATCCAGAGATGGGACATCGACCGTGTCGAGTCAAAGCCCAACGGGTACGCAATCATAGAGATTGGGGGCGAAGAAATAGAGCTCACCGGCTCCAAGTCATTGATTGACGTAATCGAGATGGATGACACCGAACTTGCAGTAGACGACCTGAGAAACGTGTTCATCATTCGAGACTCGGACCTTCGAACTCACGATTCCCCCAGGTATTTCGAAACGCTTGTGGATCGGGTATCGGGAGCACGACTTGCGGAGATCGAGAAGATAATAGAAGAACTCGAGAGAGAGGGACGCATAACACCGAAAGGTCAACTCACGGATCGTCAAGACACGGGAAAGCTCGCAACTCGTGTCCGAGATGCCCGCAAACTGTTGAACGCGATTGAGGAGTTTTTCCAAAGACCGGAAACGCATGAATATGAGGAATTGGAATGGGAGTTTGTCAGGAAAAAGACCCGACTAGAAATCTTGAAACAACACTGGGAGCGACTTGAGCAAGCCAAAGAGCTGTACGAAGCTGTTGAGATTCGAAACAGTATCAGTGTCATTGAGGGACTCTTGAAGGAACGACAGCGATACGACAGGAGCCAAATCAGCAATCTAAGGACAAAGGCAGAACAGGCTAGGGCTGAGTGTGAGTTCATTGAGGCGAGCAAAGAAAAGATTGAATTCTTGTCCAGAACGGTACTCGTCTTTGCATTTCTGTCGATGATTGCCCTGGTTCTGGCAGTGCTTGTGAATCCGTTGGCTCTAGCAGGTCTAGTTGTGTTCGCAGTCCTGACAACGCTTCACGTGGGAAGAATTCTGTCAATCAAGGACGACGAAGCCAAGTTTAGGTCCAAGGCTCACACTCTTCTGATGGAGGCTAGGGCTGTTGGTATCAAATGCGATGACGTGGATGCACTATGCGAGAAACTCCGAAGCGTCTTGGACCGCGCGGACGAGGTCCATAACAAACTGATAGGACATTGGTCGGTCTTGGCAGACAAGTTCAACTTGCCAATGGATGCAAACCCCGAGGACCATCTCCCTTCGATAAGAAACGATATCGAAATGAGACTCATGGCACACAAAGGTATTGATGCTGACAACTTCGATTCAGAAGAGTACGAGAGAGTTAGGCAAGAAATGCGCGAACTCGGCGAAGAGATTGAGGGATATGAGAAGAAACTTGAGTACTACCGGGATAAGCTTCAGGAATTTGAGCGCACAACGAACCATGTACTAAGAGCTGATTTTTCCGGCAGTGATGGGGGCTTGGAAATAGGCTCTCTTGAAGCACTGAGGGCAGCTCGGTCGAAACTAGAAGAGTTCATAGATCGGGTCGAGACCCGTGCCGATACCGCTAGAGAGGCAATCAAGATACTCAAGGAGGTGCGCAATGAAGAGAGAAGCTCAATAGGCAATCTCTTCAAACCCGATGGACCTGCAACCCGCACCTTCGCAAGAATCACGAAGGGGGCGTATTCGGAGGTGCTGGTGAACAGGGACGGGTCAGCAATCCACGTCCGTCGGGCCGGAGGAGAGCTCATTCCCCTTGAGAAGCTGAGCAGGGGAGCAACCGACCAGCTCTATCTGTCAGTACGGATTACGCTTGCGAAAGAGATTCTGGGAGAAGAGCCGGGGTTCTTCGTCATGGATGATCCCTTCTTGGCCTCAGATATGGGTAGGCTACGTGAGCAGGTAAGCATATTGAAGGAGCTGGCCCAAGAGGGATGGCAGATCATCTACTTCACCTCCAAGGAGGAAGTGGTGACCGCGTTCAGGGAGATGGTGGGCGTTAAAGCGAAGTCATTGAATACGCTTCAGGGCCTGATACCGCCAGAGGAAGTTTCCCAAGCGGAGCCGTGACATCTCGGCAATGCGATGCGAAGCGAAGGGGCTGTGCCGAACAAGGCTGCAGAGCGTTCAGCCAGTAGGCGAATGAAAGCAGTCCAATACCTGGGCCTGCCCGAATGCGTGTCCGGTAAGGCGGAACAGGGGCTAGCACAAGTTCCAGTCAGCGCTGACGCGTCGCCTGAACCAAACGCTCCCACTACTCGTATATCTCCGAGATACTCGCAATCTCTCTCATCAGAAGCGTGATCTCGTCTAATAGCTCTTCACCCTCGTCGGGGTCCTGGGTCCGTATGAGCTTGTCCTCATACATCCGGATAAGTCGCACCAGCTTCCTGTATCGCGGTAGAGGGAACTGTTCGGGGATCTCACCGAAGATGTAGCCCCGTTGTGGGGACAGATGTTCCTCGGCCGCTATATTTGCAATTTGAGTGATGGGAACCCAGATCTCCGCCAGAGTCCCGTCGTCATCTTCACTCGCCTTAAAGTAGGCCCCAATCTCGACGTCGTACTCGCCAAGGGTGCCTCGCAGTATGCTATCTGCGCGGACGTATCTCCATCCTCTTGCCCGTTTCTTCTTTCGGAGGGCAACAACTATCTCAACCTCACCGTCCTCACGGTTTTCGCGAATGTACTCGCGGTCATCCTCACTGAGGCGGCAGGTCGGCGGTATTCCCCCAAAGTCGGTGTGAGAATGAAACTCGCCGACTATGAAGTCCCAAGACAGAAACGCCAAGACCTCCTCAATACGGGCATATCTGCGGAAATTCGGCTCCACTGATGTGTATCGTCGCTCGGAGGACTGGAGAGCCACAACTGAGTTGACCACAACTTTGCCCGCCGAACCGAAGATGTCGCCCATCAATACACCTGTACATTCGCGCTTGTAGACCTCAATCGCATACCCGAGCATCTGTGCAAAGGCAGGTGCCCGGACGAAGACTGTTTCAATCTCCAATAGGTACTTTCACCCTGTTCCCTTTCCACGGAGTTCTTGTTTCCCCGCACTAAAGACTTGCGCTGGGTATTTGACAAGCTGCTCCAAGGTCCCTAAGCAATGTGGCCCAATCTCAAACGCCAAACCAGACTCTCGGAGGGTGCTCGGTCATTTGTTTCAGTGATCGACCCCAAGAGTGTGAACAGGCCGGCACTGAGGATGACTGGAGAACTGCGTGATGTATACTCAGTGAGGCAGGTTAGGCGCCAAGCCTCTCTCGATAGGCCAAGAGTGGCGACAAGCTTGGCGGGTCAGATGTGATTTCGGGCAGGCTGAATCTGCCAGTACACTAGCCTGGGCAGGAAGAAACTGAGCATCGGGGCAATGAAGGCGCTGGTACACCCGGAGCTTACACAGTCCCTTGGCGGCGTCCCCTCTGAACAGGCATTCATCGGGCTTTCAGCGGCATATGAGCACAGCATCCGCGTGACGACTCGTCGAACTGCGCTGAGAGAGAACTGGCATCGCCCCTTGAGGAGAATCATCACAAGAATTTTCTCACGAAGTACCTGAAAGATTCACTTCTACGTTGTGCAAGCGAGGGGTCGAATCTCTCGATGATTCTATTCATAAATACCGAACGCGGTATCGACTGCGGTATTATGATATTGAACCACTGTTTTGTGACACGTGGCGGAATCGCGAGCCTCCTGACACCAGCAATCTGCCGAAGAATTTCTCTCTCAATTCCCGCGACATACCACGCCTCTATCTCGGGTATGACAACTACTATGCGCTGCTCGTCCCCAATCCCATATCGTCCGGCTATTTGGTTTCTCAGTGCCGTCACACAGGGATAGCGATCCAGATCCCGAACAAGGACATACTCAGTACTCTTCCGTTCCAAGGTATGAATGAATTTCCGAATTTTCCTTTTCTCCATCTGAGCGTACTTGACGATTTGAACACGATCATAGTGTTTCTCAAGACGTGAACAAAGGATTCTCCTGAAGAAGCGTTCGTCGTCATCCCCTTCGACGAAGACATAGAAAGACGACATTTCTTTCGACACCGCTACTGCAGAATGCCCTGCACGAATAGGTCATCCACACCGAGATCGTTCTCCAGAAACGCCATTACCTCCTCGTCATTTCTTGGACGCGTGACCTGCGAATATCCATCCTCGTCCCGCGTAACAAGGAGAAGGTTATCAATACCAGCGTGCTTGACCACTTCGGGGTTGTGCGTTGTAATTATCACCTGTTTGTTCATTCGGCTCGAGACCTCTTTCATCATATTCACAATCTTCGAGATGAGTAGAGGGTGAATGTTTCGCTCGGGCTCCTCTATGATAACGAGAGGGTTCTTTTCGAAATACAATGCGATTACCAACGTTGTGACATTCACCGTACCATCTGAGATCAGAAAGGCTGGCAGGAACCGTTTCTGTGAATAGATCTCTCTGATGCTGGCGAGAAGCGATTTGTCCGGAAGTCTCTCTACCGTGAAGTCCTCTACGAGTGGCAGGACATCCTTCACTAATGACGAGATCAGGTCCCGGTCTCGCTTATTATCCAAGATGCGCTTCAGAATCAGGGGCAGATTGCTACCGTCTGGCTCAAGCTCGGTCTTGCCAGTGACGGGAGTTGCACGTTTCATAAGTCGCGGATCAAAATCGTAGATAGAGATGTTACGCAGATAGTGTGCCAAGCTCGAATAGAACGGTGAAAGAAGGACTGGATCTTCAATGGAGAGTCTTCGTGGGCGCGGACGGGCAGCATATCTCATATCTCGCGCTAGAGACAGGTAGAAGAAGCGTTCTATGCGTGTGTCCGAGAGGGAATCAGACATTTCCATCGTCACTCTGCGACCATCATTGATAGTAGTGATAGTGCCTTTGCGAACTTCTCCACGGAGCGCATCACCACCGTTCGGCCGGCGAGTCCCGTATTCACACACTGCCGTGAGTTTGTCCGACACTCCCGAGTAGTCCAGTTTGCGTTTGTAGAACCTGATTGAGAGTTCGTAATCGTACCGACTGACGGAGAGATAGGCATCTCGAGATATCCGCAAGATGTCTCTTGCTTCGAGTGAGAGTTGGATGGACAGGTCACGCAAAGAACCTATGGCAAGATTGCGTAAGTAGGCCACTCCACCTTGCATCGAAATAGCGTTCTCCAACCCCATCGTGGTGATATCCTTGAGGAACCGGAACAGGGCGATAAGATTGGATTTTCCTGAGGCGTTCGGTCCGACTATCACGTTGAAGTCGCCCAACTCAATCTCCGTTTCATTGAAGGTCCTGAAATTGCTCACCCTTATTCTTCGGATCCTCGTTGTGTCCTTCGGTCGCATAGGTTGGGAACCTCCCAACTTGTTTCGGAGAATTTGGCGCGTGTTGAGGTACTATCTCGGGAACGTATAAGGATTTGGAATGAACTGCTGGCTGAACTGCGGAGCTGGTTCGCCAGTCCTATGGATGCTTCGAACTGGCCTGTGCTTGCGCCAGCGAATCGGGGAAACGCCCTCCAAGACAACGCCCACCCTGTAGCGTGCTGTCGTTTCTCAGTTTCTGAGAGTTGGCTCCTTCGAATTCTTGTCCTCTACTACCTCCAGCAATGTGATGTGCTACTGTCTATGGTGTCGACTCCGCTGGCATGCGCCAACACTCGCGGGAGAGGGCTTGTCCGGCGGAAACAGAGGATGCCCCAGGGGATTGTCCTGTTGGAACAGCAGCTGCGCTGGGCTCAGCTCTCAAATGATTCTAGAGTCGGCAGCCGATAGGCATATGCTGCCCGTTGGTGGAAGATAGCACTCGAGGAGCTTGAAGTATACAGCCGAAGACGAGGAGAGGAATCGCACCTACTATGTCGCGTTGAACAAATCGCGCAATGATCTATTCCACCCGTACAACAACAAGGGCGGAGGCACACTGGAGTGGGACAACGATTTCAGGGACAGGGTTCGCGAGGCCAAGGCCTTGCGGAGGACCAATGGATTGATTGAAGAGTTGGATTCGCCACCCAAGGCCCGGAAGTCGCTACCCACAAGGTCATTGAGGGTGATATACCGTCGGGACCCTGTCTTGGAGTCGATCGCGAGCAGATTCCTGCCCCGAGTCATCGATGCCACTCATATCTACGGTCTTCTGTTGTGTCCGCGCCGACACCAGTACGGTACACTGATGGGCGCAGCCGGGATGAAGTGCGACGAGGTTGAACGCAGCGAGTTCTCGCCGGCCTTCGGCTCTGTCCTACACAGTATGATCGCAGAGTTTGACTATGCCACGGGCTCCACTGAGAGCGCTCTCACCGTGCTCCATCAGGCTGAGTTCCTCACCGGCCCCGACAAGAAGAGGCTCCAGAATGCGATCACCTCGTACTCGGAGTTCACAGAAGAGATAGGTCTGAGGTCATCAGAGGGAGATCGAGTGTTGTCAGAGAGGGAGATCTACGGAACCATAGATGTGGACGGGCAAGTCATCGAGCTCCGCGGGGTCATCGACATAGCAGTTGTCCGATCCGACGGTAAGATCGACGTCTACGACGTCAAGACCAACTATCTGCCCCCTAGTGGCACTTCTGAAGAGAGGCTCAAGCGTGAGTTCCTGCGGAAACACCACGAACGTCAGCTCCTGACATACAAGTCAATGCTCGAACAACAGGGACACACTGTTGAAGGTGTCTACGTTGTGGCTGTATCAAAGAAGAGTGCAACCCAAGTCAAGTGGAACCTAGTTCAAGTTGACGATGCAGACTGGTCATTGCAAGAACTTTGTGAGATGCTGCCGATAACGGTCGAAGAAGAGGGACTCAGAAAGACTGAGAACAAGTACTGAAGGATCTGTGAGTTCAGAGGAATGTGCAACTAGGCGGAACAACGTCACCAAGACTGACGCTCTCGCTGACTCTCTCGACGACCATAGTATCTGCAACATTTCGCCAGCCTGGCCTCTCTACGAGCAGGCCGCCTTTCCCAGTGGGGTGCGGTTTTGAAGAGTCGAAACGGCGTGTTCCTCCCCAGAATAGGAGGAGGTTCCACGGAGAGACCAATGGGACGCGCAGTAGATATGTGGCCATAGTCACGCGGCCTCGTTTGATGCTCCAACGGAGGCAGAAGGCTGCACAGCCCCCTCGCAGGCTTGCATCTGGCTGCACCAGTATCGCGTTATGTCGACATCGGGTACAGATTGGCTTGCTATGCCACATCGCCCGGTAGAGTTACGGTAACGGTTCTCCCTGACAGCTAGCTCGAATCGGCCGAGCGAGGCCCTAAAATAGCATGATGTTTCAGTATCGTCATGTCGGCAAAGTACAGAGGGGTTTGAGATTATGGAACACTACACGGTACTGTGGAGAGGGCCCTTCACGTATGATGAGGTCATTGAGGAGGAGGGCTACGACGACGATGAGGACCTCTATGCCATCGCACACATACCACCAAGACGTGGTCCAAGAACGCTCTACGTGGGACATTCGTTCCGCCAGTATGTTGCGGACAGGTTGAAACAGCAGCCAGCGATCGATGCCATCTACGAGAAATATGGTGAGAGATCGGTTCGGTACTATCTTGGAAGAATCAAACTGAAACCTGGACAGCGCAGATCTGAGAAGCGTGTTGCAGATATCGAGGCTGCAATAATCTGCAACCACGGCGACGAATTGGAGTTCAACTATGTGAATACTGTAACGTACTCGGGTCGGGACCTCTCAGTATCTCACAGGGGGTCGGTACCACCGCGCCTTAGGGACTTCAAGACCAGCGACTGGGACTGAGGTGTGCAGTGGTGGCAATGCCGACGCCATCTCCATCCACGCCAAGGCCAGAACAAGAGATTAATACGGAGTGAAAGAACCTGCGAAACGAATGAGATCTTCTATGCGCAGGGCTGCCTGTATCTCATTGGTCCTGGTTGTAGTCGTGGCATGGTACGGCGTCGTGATTCTTGGGGAGTACGATTCCAACATCACAGAGACGACTTCTGACCTCAAGTTGCCCGCCCCAGTGATTACAATGTTCAAGAACGACAAGAGGTACGCACTGTTAGTGTCGTGGGATGATGGTGTGAATGATATGGACTTCTCGTTCCTCGAAGACGAACTGGGCATCAAACACACCTCTTTCGTCGTGACTAGCAGAATAGCCGACAAGAAGTTCTGGGGCCTGGACATAATGTTCAGGGGCCACGATATCCAGTCTCACACAAGAGAGCACAAGGCAACCGGTCTCGCCAACCTCTCCTACTGTGAATATCTGATCTCCCGGAGCATAGTCGACATCGAACGCACTTATGGATTCACGCCGATAGTCCTAGCATATCCGTACGGTTCAACAAATGCCATTACCAGTGAGATCGCACTGAGATATGTCGACGTGGCGCGTGGTACGATACCGGAGGGGATTCTCAGACTGGGAACGTGGCCCATAAAGCACAGGGGCAACGCAAGACATTCCACCTTCGACCTCAACGGCCTCAGTTCGGAGAATATGGACAGACTAGCGGAGAGGTTCTACGAGATGACCAAGCTTGAGGGCAATCGCGCATTCAAGATCTACGGCCATACCGACCTAGCCACATTCAACCTGACCGAACGCGCTATGCTGTTTGATGAGCTGAAGAAGATCGCATTCCGAAACGACACGTGGTACGCCTCGTGGGGCGAGGCAATCGCATACGACATCCTGAGGACGAACACCACGATAGAGGATTTCTCATACGATGATAGCGAAGTGATGTTCAGAACGGTGACGAGCGCGAACGTCACCAGATACCCAGTTCAACTGACATACAGGGTGGAGATTCCAAAAGAGTGGGATTCGATAGTAGTCTACGATGACGGCAGAATCAGCAGCGACTTCACCCTGACCAATGGAACCCTGCTAATCAATTCAAAGCCAAGAAACCAGACAATAAGAATAGTGAGAACTCAAGACACTATGATTGACACCGAAGGGCCTGTGATAGGGGGAGTGACCATAGCAACGGGCACTGAGGGCCTGTTGATCACATTCGAGGTCACCGACGTCCTGGGCTTCGTCACCGACGTGAACATGACTGTCTCGGTTGGAAACAATACTTTCTTCTTCAATAGGATCGTGAACCCGATCTTCTGGGACAATAGCACGTACGGCCGGGCAATCTTCGCAGACGATATTCAGTCATCCGACGGGATTGACATAACGATCTGCGCCCAGGACAGCAGTGGAAATCTGTCTTCTCTCTCCTATCAATACCAAGGATGCTAATTGACCAAAGAAACCGCCTAAGAGGTCACGTCCGTCATCCCAGACGTAACGGACTCTCCACGACCATAATGGACAAACGTGACCTAGGTCACCGTGTGGATGTGACAGGAAGGCCGACGGGCTGCCGACAAGAAGCGCAACGCAGATACCGTGTTGGTTCTTTCTATAGACAGGCTGGCCTCAATGTGGAGTCATCCCTGGGAAAATCCACTACTGTGAGCTATCGAAAGGATTCCGTCGGAGAAAGATCCCATTCTCACAATCAGTTTCTATGTCTCCCCTATGGCTTGAACACACCGCATAGATTTAGGGAACAGGCAAGACCAAAGTGGATCCCGCGTTTGACCTCAAAGGAAAACGTATCGTCCCAGGTTGAACTTCATCCCAATTCACCAGATTGCAGAGACCAAGAGTTCTCTCTGATCGCACGTCGTTCTTCCCAGTTTTCCTGGCTCGACCACCTGCCCACGTCAGATCCTCACAACCCACCTTCAGGAGCAGCCCTATTTCTGTTCCAATTGGACAGGCTACGTTGACGTTGCGGGGTACCCGAGCATATTTCACCATTCCACCGAGGTTTATTTTTATGCACGAGTCAACGTGTTGCAGGCGGGAATCGGCTAGTCTGCTTGGTCTGTAGCAATCCCAAAGAACAACTCGCGTATTGAGGCGATCACCATGAGCGAGTCACTAAACTCACGTTTCCTGCGCATCCAGCACATCCTAGAACGGGTTCACGAAGGCGACTACGTCCTTCCGGAGTTCCAGAGGAGCTTCGTATGGTCGAACTCCGACATCAAGGATCTTCTCGTTTCATGTCTGAACGGGTATTTCATTGGGACGTTCCTCCTTCTTAGGGGTGATGCGGCAAAGAGCTTTAAGACACGGTATTTCGAGGGAGTTCCCGAGGCCAATCCGCAAATCCCACGAGAGCCAGATGACAGGACTGTCGATCGAATTGTCTTGGACGGGCAACAAAGGATAACTGCGGCATACTATGCCCTCTATGCGCCACCTGGTATCACACCCAAAGGGGCGTCATATCCCAGACGCTATCTCCTGAGGATTGAGAACTGTCACGTCGGCGACATCGACTGGGAGGATCTCATAGAAGACTGGTCCGAGAACGAGAGCAGTCGAAAAGTCCCTCACTCGTCAGGTGCAGCTAGACTTAGAGAACTCATTCAGAAACATGATTTTGTCAACCTTCTGAACGATTCAGAGTTCCGCAAATACCTCTTCGAGAATCATCTTCTGCCGTTCGCGGTTCTGAAATCAGACTCAGATTTCTCAAGGTGGTTGGACGATTACGCGGACTACCTTGAGGAGAAGGGCATAGAAAAGGCTCAGGTGAGAGAACGGAAACAAGCCCTCCGAGAAAGACTGAAAAACGTGCTGAATTTCCAAGTTGCGGTTCTAGAGTTGGAGGAGAGGGACCTCGTCAAAGTCGTCGACCTCTTTGAGCGAATCAACCGAACAGGTGTTGCTCTCTCTGTGTTTGCACTAGCTACCGCAGTCTACATGAAGGGAGGAGTAAACCTCCGCAGACTGTGGAGGGAGTTCTATGCAGCATCTCCTACAATTCAGCAGTTCTGTCAAGAGGATGATGAAACATATCCCAAATACGTTCTCCAAGTGATGGCTCTTCTCCAAGGCAAGGAGGTCAAGAAGAAAGTCCTGATTGACTCCAGACAGTTGAGTGTTACATCTGACCGATGGTCACAAGCCACGGAACTGCTCGAAAAGGCGCTCGACCGTGCAACAAGCACGAGAAACGGTTATGGAGCAATCAAGTCAAATCTCCTACCTTATCGGTCGGCAATTGTCACTCTCGCTGCTCTTCTGGCCAAGTGCGGAACTGCTAGTGACTTTGACAAGCTGGACGCTTGGTACTGGAGTTCCGTCTTCACAGCAAGGTATGCTGGGGCCAGCGAAACAGCGATCAAGCAAGACTATGACCAAGTATGTCGATGGCTGAAGGATGGTACCCAAGAACCAAGTGTTGTCACTGAAGCGGCGAATCGTGTTTCGAGTCACAAGCTCGAGAACATCAGAACTGGCGGTACCTACAAAGCCATACTTTGCCTCATCTCATTGGCTGGTGCAAAGGACTTCCTAACCGGACAGAGTCCCGAGCTAGGCTTGCTCAATGACCATCATATCTTTCCGAAATCATTGTATCGAGATAGACGCTCAGTTGATTCAATACTCAACCGGACACTCATTACCGACACGACAAATAGAGATATCTCGAATAAACGCCCGTCCGAGTATGTTCGGGAGATCATAAAGGCTCTTGGCGGGGAGGAGGACGATGCGAGAGATATGCTGAAGAGTCATCTGATAGACGATGAATGTTTCGAGGCAATGAAACAAGATGACTATTCGCGCTTTATGGCCCGCCGGGCTGAGCTGATTCGTAGTGAGATGATTCGTCGAATCCGGTACGGGTCTTGACATTGCGGTTCTCGTGGTTGGTCGGTGGCACGATGGTCGTTCTAGGCAGTTCGCTGCCCAATCCACTTCGCTGACAGATAGCTCGGGCCGTGGTCTTCGTGTGCAAGTCGAGGTTGCAGACTGCCTTCGTCGGCGCCGATGACTTCGACCGTACAGTAGAGATGCTGTCGCAGATTGTAATCTCAGACGGTGGGGGGAGATCCAAGGTCCCCTACGATGAAACGCCGCCTAGGCGGTCTCTTCATCTCCGGCTGGTGGGCTATCACACGTGATTCTCGGCGAAGGATGCTCACAGGGTTTGGTCGGTCGAGGTCTCAATGGCCGATCACGAGAGTATGACCAGGCTGGCGTTGATGAAGCGGGTCGAGAGAACTGTGTGATATGCACTCAGTGGGGCAAGTTGAGAGCCAGACCTCTCTGGACAACTCACCGTTTCGCCGGGCGTCACCCTGAACGTCGTCACGGCCGGTTCCCTGAGAACGGTGTCGACAGATGCAGTGACCTCGATGGCATTGCTCTCTTCCGGGCCGATTCATAGAGACGGGTTGGGCCGTCTATAACGATTCGTGATCTCTGGAACAAGGACTTGCCATCCGACTAGATGACCTGAACTCTCAGACTCCAGCAGATCATCAAGTGCAAGATGCAGCGCACTGGTCGACGGAAGATTCGCCTCGTTCTCCGGATGGAGCCTCGAGCGGATGAAGTACTTCACTGCGGAGTCTGAGAAGGTTGTTGGGTACGTCTCGTTGCTGAACTCTATCCGGAGATGAGGACGAGAGTCCGAGGTATAGACCTCATATATCCCGTAGATTGTCTGTGGGAAGTTGGGATCGAATCTCGTGAAGCGGAGCCGGATCCTGTGAGGGGTGACAGAGGTGTCTATGTCATACTCAGCCTCCCACGTCTCGGATCCACCACTAGCCGTTCGCTGGTAGTAGACGGCGTGTTGAACTCTCCCAAAGTATTGTGTGTCTGCGTGGATGAAGGTGAGAATCTCAGGAGGACCGCCGGCGTCCCACAGGCCGCTGTAGACCCACACTCCTGCAATGTCGTCCTCACCCTCCCGCACAGGAAAGACCGGGTTGACAAGTCGGTGTTCCGCCTTGCTCATACGGGGGACATCTATTCCGTCCAGGAAAGGTTGTAGCATACTGTCGTTGAAGATCTGTTCGACCTGCAACCTCTCTGACTCGCTGAGATAGGAGAAGGGCGGAACGAAGCTACCCTCGGTCTCAGGGTCTGTTGAGAACCAGGGGAACATAGGCCCAGTCTTGTTGTTGAAGTCGACAAGCCCCCAGTCGACCATCGAATACGATGCGTACGACCTCGAATACCCGATGACCTGCCCCTTTGTCACATAGTCGTCCTTCGCGACGAGCAACTGGCCAAGGTGGTCAAACCAGCTTGCCATTGTGTAGTTGTGGAATATCACGATCCTGATATCGTCGCTCCCCACGTATTCGACGCTCTCAACCACACCGTCATCGGGAGCATAGACGGGACTCGTGTCATGAAACTTGAACGCAGTGTGGTCGAATCCCTCTGGGTGACCGCCACCATGATAGCCCCACGTACCAATTGGACCCAATTCAGGAGAGTCCGTGGCCAGACTGTCGAGATCCACGGGGAGCGATATGCTGGCAGTCCTATTGAGTCGGGGGTCGCTGAGGAGTCCGTGTTCAGACCCATCCTCGTCCTCCGAGGGGGACTCGTTCTCAAGATGGCCAATCATGAACGCGACCGATCCCAGGGCAATCGCGAGAACTACGATCAAAGCCAGAATCTTGGCCCTTGTGGAGTGCATAGGGAACACCTCGACGAATGGACTTGTCAGGTCAGTCCTCCAATTCCGGAGCGATTCTCGAGCTTCAATCGTGAGGCGAAACGCCTGCGCGGCGAGTACTAGTCCAGCCAGGGAATTTATGCATTACTTGATTCAATTCATCCCTCGGGTCAAGTCTCTGGAATCTCGAGTCTCCAGTCGACGGGACACTGAATGGTGTGAGATCTGGCCGGCTTGAGAGGGACGATGAGGAACTTGAGAGAGCACAGGGGCTCTGTTCAAGACTTGGCCACTGGGTCAAGAAGCTCGAGCAGGACCACTCACAAGACATCGCCCCTTCTCCCGTTTCGAGACACCTCAGTACCTTGCCACAGCGAGCCTTCAACAAGAAACAAAAGAACAGGAGACAAATCAACAACTCGGATAGGTACGGGCTCAATACGAGAGTGCGTGAGTACCAGCGTCATCATTGAAGGGTGTAGCGGCTATTGCGGGAAAGTGAAACGGGGGTCCTGATGGACAAGCATGGCCCTCGGGCCGATGCCAGCGGATCAGAAGGACACGATGCTAGGCGACAGCTCCTCCGTTCCTCCGGACACAGCCAGGTGCCACGACGACGCTCCCCAACCGTGAAGAGCGCCGTGGGATGGGAGCCAGAGGAATACTCCGATTCTTCCGCACCTGGGGCGCGTCAAATTGCCACCCGGTCCCCTATACTCGTGACAGCCGTCTCGAGGTCCTCGGTGACGCCTCTGTTCGTGCTTCTGCTCCTGCTTGGAGGCACGCTCAGACTTCCCGTCTCGTCGGTTCCCCTATCCCTGTCTCATCCATCATCCGTCCCGTCCCCGCCCTTTCCTGTCCCGTCGTCAGATGTGAGCGGCCACTATCTTGATGGACCTGTGCAGGCGGTACGTGACAGGACGCGCCTTGCAGTTCCTGTCACCACGTCTCTGAGGTTGTACCCCTCATCACAGACTCAACTCGACATTGCAGAGCCGCTCGTCTGGTCCACACTCTTGGGCACTCCCGAACACGAGTGGTGCGGTGACATTGCACTATTCTCCAACGGGTCAATAGTGGTATCGGGATCGACTATGGGCGTTGACTTTCCGGACCCTGAGGCACCAGACATATATCGGGACCCAATTGGCTTCGTTGTGTCGTTCTCGCGCCCGTGCGAGCCACCGATGCGCTCGTGGCTCATCGGCAACGAAGATTCGTACAGCTATAATGACTGCATGGCCGTCGACGAGCACGGACGGATCTTCGTCGCTGGGTACGTCTGGGGTCAGAATTTTCCGCGGGTGAATGCCAACGAGACATGGCTGCCGGGCACAAATGACAACGTATACGTCGTGGTCTACTCGCCCGATGGACAGATGTTATTCTCGACGCTCATTGGTGGTTCGGGCTACGACTACCCCTACTCAATCGTGCTGGGTCCTGATGGCATTCTGTACGTGGTGGGTAGCACCAGCTCAGTGGACTTCCCCGTGACGAGTACTCACTGGGGCTATCGCGCTGGCCCCTCTGACGTCTTTGTCATGGCCATCGACTGTCTGAACGACCGACTGGTCTTCTCACGATGTCTTGGTGGTGAGGGGCGCGACTCCGGCAAGGCGGTGACGATGGACGCAGATGGGGCAATATGGGTGACAGGCTGGACCGATTCCGAGTTCTTCGAGAGCACGCTCGACGGATGGGGGTCGTGCGGCGGCACAGACGTCTTCGTTGCCCGGCTGGACAGATCAGGAGTGCTTGATGGCCTTCTCGTGCTGGGCGGTGGCGGAGAGGAGAACGCCCTCGGCATCGCAGTCACCGATGACAATAGTGTGATCATTGCCGGATGGAGCAACTCGACAGACCTGCCTGCCCCGGTTGATGATGCCGAAGAGGAGCCGCCCATCAATCAGGGCGGCCACGATGTACTCTTACTCAGGATGGGCATGTCAGAAGAGGATGCTGAAACCACCCTCGACAGGGCTGTGGAGGTAAGGCAGGTGGTCCTGATTGGTGGTTCTGATGACGACTATGCGTCAGCCATTGCTCTTGGCCAGGACGGGAGTGTGTACATTGCTGGCTGGTCCGACTCTGAGGACTTTCCAGTGGCCGGGACCTTCACCCTTCCTCATACACATTCGAGTCACAGCGACTGTCTGGTGATGAAGATGTCTCCGGACCTGAGTCGGGTGCTCTACGCGTCCTGTCTTGGAGGTCCCTACCCCGATGAGGCGTACTCGCTGGTGGTGAACGGCACCGGGACGGTCTTTGTTGCAGGCACTGGACTTGATGGGATGCCGTTACGCGGTGCCTTTGACAACACGACTGGTTTCCGGGATGATGTCGTAGTGTTTGCACTTCTTGATCACGCAGATGGTGACGCGGACGACCTCATCGATCACTTCGAGTACTTGTACGGTACCAGCCCTTCTCTGAACGACACGGACGGCGATGGTCTGACCGACAGATACGAGTTGGAGATGGGACTCGACCCACTAAATCCAGACTGTGACAATGACGGCCTTGACGACGGGACGGAGGTTCGTGCAGGACTGAATCCACTGGATGGACGCGATGCGGGACTGGACCTCGACGGCGACGGACTGACCACGGCAGAGGAGATTGCGCTTGGTCTGAATCCCCTGAACTGGGACACAGACGGTGACGGGTTTGGCGATGGCTGGGAGGTGGCACGCGGATACGACCCGCGCGATCGGAACGTGCCGCTCGCAGAGGCGATTGAGGGATGGGCCGAATCGGCGGTGGCAATGAGTGGTGGACCCATTGTGCTGGCGGTCCTGTCGACCGTGTTGCCACTGGTCATTGCGGTGGTGGTACTGCGTCGCAGAGAGATGATGCAACGAAGGGCACTGGAGAAGGCGAAAAAGAGAGAACGAGAGGTCTTGCACGAACTCGTATCCGGAGAGATAGACGATGAAGGCAGCACGCAGCCATGGGACTGACGCGCAGTCAGCCGTGGGACAGACGCGTATGTGACTGTCGACTCCGAATCTGCCACGACAGTCTCAAGAGTCCAGTAGAGTCTGGTCCTCACTCTTTGGGTCTTGTGGAGATTCTGTCTGAGGATGGTGTGATGACGGAGGTAGTGACCGCGTCCTCGCTCGTGGGCGCACTCTGTCACGGAACCCGTAAGTCAGTGCTATTATTGCGATACTGGTCACACCCAGACTGACAAGTATTGGGGAGACGTAGAGCACGCTCTCTATGAGGGGGAGTGTGGAGTTCACAGGGTCGAAACCGTTGGCAACCTCCCAACCATCAGGAATACCATCACCATCGCTGTCGAGTGCACGCGGTGAGGTCCCCGTCAGGTATTCTCCGAGATTCGACAACGCGTCACCATCTGGGTCAGCCTCTGCGTCATCGACAAATGGACTGAGATTGAACTGAATCTCCCAGGCATCGGGGAGCCCGTCATTGTCCGTGTCTCTGCTGGTTGGACTGGTCCCGTAGACTTCGACTTCCTCATAGTCACTGAGGCCATCCTCATCGGTGTCGTTGCTTGTCGGACTGGTCCCGTAGACCTCAACTTCGTCATAGTCGCTGAGACCGTCGTGGTCCGTATCATTGCAGATTGGACTGGTCCCGTATACCTCCACCTCATCATAGTCGCGGAGCCCATCGTCATCAGAGTCCCTGCTCCACGGGTCTGAGCCTATTGCATACTCCTCTGTATTTGACAGGCCGTCAGCATCACTGTCCTGAGCCGCATCTGCCGGGTCCAGAGGATTCAGGGCGTTGGAGATCTCCCATCCGTCCGGAAGACCGTCGCCATCCGTGTCCGGCTCTCGGGGATTCGTCGAGCTGACAAACTCCTGGTAGTCTGAGGCACCATCGTTGTCGGTGTCTCTGACTCGCGGGTCACTTCCCGCCGTCAGTTCATACGTATCGGTCAGACCGTCACCATCGTGATCTGTCCAGTTGCCCACCGTCCCAGAACCTCCTCTCTCTCCTATCCACGGCCATACGTACGCATACTGATTGACACGGCTGACACCGAGACAGAGAACATCGTTCCCCGAGCCGACCACAATCTCCTGATTACCATCATCATCAAGGTCTGTGACCAGCGGTGACGAGAAGGCCGTGCAATTGATGGGGATGGACCATTTCTCAGCGCCATTTCGAGCCTCACATGCGTAGAGTATGTCTTCTCCGAGGCCTCTGCTGGTTCCCACGACAACATCAAGTCGGCCGTCAAGGTCTATGTCCGCAACCGCCGGAGCGGCCTGGAGATTGCGGTCAAGATCACGGCCCCATCTCAGGGTCCCATCAAGTGCGTCCATGCAATAGAGTGTGCCGTAATATTCCGGGACAAGGACCTCATATGCTCCATTCCCGTCAACATCCACAACGACCGGCGACCCCTCTGTGTAGGGAAAGGTCCCGAGCAGGGTCTTCTCCCCCGTGTCCCCCTCCAGTCGATACAACTGTCCCGCAAGCGTTATGACGAAGATCTCAGTTATTCCATCTCCGTCGATGTCGACAAGGCTCGGATTCGTCCAGATGACAGAGTTCCCCCCTCTCAGCTCGGTTGCCCATTCGACCCGCCCCGACCGCAGGTCAAAGCTACGTATCAGGTCTTCATTCGACCCGATGACCCCCTCCAGCTCACCGTCCCCGTCAATATCGGCCACTCCCGCCGAGCTGCAGATGGGGTACGGCGTGCTGTAGTTCCACCGTAATGTTCCAGTTGCCCCGTTGAGACAGATGATCCCCTCCTCTGCACCAAAGAGGACTACCTTCTTGCGAGAGGTACCAAGCTGTGCAACTGCAGGAGAGGCATAGATACCTGGGAACAGCCCATTGCCACTCAGTGTCTGATATCTCCAAACCAGTTCTCCCGTCTGACCATCCAGACAATAGAGCGCTCCGACTCGGGCTCCAATCAATACTTCGACCCTCCCGTCACCTGTGACATCCGCTACCGTCGGCATCGTGCTCACCCCTCCGGAGTACACGGGCCTCTCGGTTGTGAAGTTCCACAGGAGTGAGCCGTTGGCGGACAGCACGTACAGATTTCGGTCCCCGCTTCCTATCAGTACCTCAAGGTGGCCATCTCCATTGACATCCGCAGCCATTGGGGGATGCCAGAAATGGCCTCTCGAAGAGAATCGCCATCTCTCAATCGGCGGAGGGCCGCTCCCGGTTCCTGCGACCCTATGTATCGCATAGGTAGATGATGGTATTGAGACCGAGTCGTGATGGTATGTCCGGACGGCAAGGCCTGCTCCCGTAGGCACCACTAGGATAGAACACACTATGAGTACGAGGCCCCCTCTGGTCAGCATATCGTGACAGCCTTTCCTCATCTCCAGACCCCAGCACCTTCATATTGTGTCATTCTGACCATATCCAGATTCCAGTCCCACTCTCAATAAACAAGCGCTTTTCCTTAAGTCTTTCCTGCGAAATATTGTTGTTGCAGTCTTTGAACCGAAAAAAAAAATATGCGTGCAGTGACGAGTAACTACCCGTAGGGGTGTGTCATAGTGAGCCGTACGACCACCATTGACGGGAGCGAGAAACTCGGGAGAAAGCGAATAGCCACGCTAGTGATACTGTTCGTCATTGTTTCCCTGATCGGCATTCCTGCCGCAGCCAACACGGGACCCCTGTCCGTGAATACTACCAATCTGAGCTGTGACAACTCATTCCTTGTCGCACCTCCGGGTGAATCAGGTGGTGGTTCCGATTGGCAACCATTCCTAGAGGACACTCAGACAAAGAGTTGGATGGAGATTGACAGACTTCATAGTCTTGGATGGGATGGAGATGGCATCACCATTGCCATCATTGACAGCGGGCTCTATCCGCATAGCTACTTCACAAACGATCTGCACACTCAGTTGGTACAATACGTTTGCGTCAATGATGACTATAGTCTATCAAAGACAACCAGCTGGTCCAGTCCGCTTCTGCAAGATCACGTCGGTCACGGAACAGAGATGGCTGGTGTTGCATTGCAGTTTGCCCCCAAGGCAAGACTTGTATTCTATGCCACGGTGAGGTATCAAGAGGGCAAGGGCTGGAGGCTTGATTGGGACAAAGTGAATAGGTCACTTGCAGACCTTGACGCGAACTATGCCACATATGGAGTCAATGTGCTCTCTATGAGTATTGGCAATTCTAAAGTTCCCCAGAGAAACTACGAACTAGCTATGTCAATACAAACGTATCTCAGCTCACTTGCCTCTAAGGGGGTCACAATCTTCATCTCAAGTGGCAACGACTATGATAAGCCTGTGTCCTGGCCTGCAAGAATTGCCCCCGATTTCGATGGGATATTCAGTGTTGGAGCTGTCTTCGATCAGGAATATCAGAACTACGGTAAGGACTTCGATAAACCGGGAAGGCCAAGACACGCAGGTCAGATATGGTTTGAAGAAAAGAAGAAGGGATCTACGAAATGGAAAGGGACTTCTCACCGCGATGGTCTTGAGATCATGGCGTCCGGAGTCGACATTATGACGACCACAAATGAGAACGGGGGCAACTACCACTGTACTGGGACCAGTCCGGCCGCGCCTATGGCTGCGGGTTGCCTTGCCTGTCTTCTCGAACTCTGGCACAGCATAGAGGGCTTTGCAACAATCCCTGAGGACTTCATAGAGGGTATAATTGAGAACACGGCGGAATATCGTTTTGCCAGCGACCCTCATCTCTATGGCTATGGAA
This sequence comes from Candidatus Thorarchaeota archaeon, assembly GCA_029855935.1. Lineage (GTDB taxonomy): Archaea > Asgardarchaeota > Thorarchaeia > Thorarchaeales > Thorarchaeaceae > B65-G9. The sequence continues at coordinate 68,332 of JAGSHN010000023.1, forward strand.
TAGTCTCCCCCTACGACTGCAGAATCTATCCGCTCTCAGTCGCTGCCTCTTCCGTACATACCGGGTACCTGCTCACCAGCTATGATGCCGAATTCTATGGCCACGGTTTTTCAGTCTATCTGGAATGGTGGGAGAGAAACGGCCGGACCTGGGTCAAGCACAGCGATCTGGTCTATATGACTAGCTATGGCGATTGGGACCCAGTTCATGCGCAAAACAGTATCCATCCGGCCTTCTATGAAGGATACTATGCGACTATCAAATGGAGATACAAGATGAGTGTGTTTGGCCTATCGATGACTCTCTACACATCGTGGCACACAGATACGGTTCCCGGTGGATACCCCGAGTAGACAGACTCCACTATTCGCGTTTACATCTCTTGGAGATCTCGCCCATCAACCAGTCCCCTGCCCTTCTGGGCAACCTGCACCAAGATACCCGATGGCTGCTGCACTCAAGGGTTCTAAGCGGCAGGGAGAGATTCAGGCTACTTGGGCTGCATCTCCCTCCAGGCCAGCAGCGACTATCTAGGGTCTGGAAGTCAATCCCTGCTTCCTGTGACGCGTTGGAGCAACAGGAGGAAGATATGTTCCTCGGCGGGTATGAGATGGCCTGTGCCCACTCGGGAGACGAATTGACCTTCTTCAGTGTAGACTTGGATGGCCTTTGATCAGCGACCAGTGGGACCCCTCCGACGCAGATCGTAGGACTCGGACCAATCACAATCTCAAGGCCCTTGGTCAAAATGGGCGGCAAGAAGGCCCAGCCCGAGTTCCCAAGGGACTTGGACATCCTTATGTGGACCTACACTGAGGATGACCTGATAGCGGTTGTTGATCGGACAGGTGTGAACGACACGGCGTCTTTCAACATACAATCACACAATCTAGACATACAGACAAGTGGGTCGTTCACGGACCCCCGACTACTCGGTCACATCTTGGGGCGACTAGTCCCAATTCGAAAGGTCTACTCAAGGTCTCCAACACGTGCCGTGAACTCGTCAATACTTGTCTGAACAGGAAGTATCAATATACCAAATTCGTCTGAAACACTAGATAGCCGCTTGAAATGAAAGTCATCCGCCAAGAATACTCCACAATTGCAATCTATGGCAGTGGCAAGATGTAGTGCATCAGATGCATACAGATTATACTGTGTGATGAACAGACGAGTCGAACCAATCAATCTATTGCCTATTTCATGCACAACGAGGTGCCTCCTGATCATAAGCCGATTCCATTGTATCTCGATGAACTCGAGAAGTGAGGCCCCTTCATCTTGCGTCAGTTCGCGCTGATTCACTCGTTTTTGAACTGCACGTGTCAGTTCCAGTATGCTCCACGAAGATGTCTGACACAATAGACTGTCAGTGGTCAGACAGAATTCGACAAGGTTCTCACTAGGCTCGCCATTACGAGATCCCAGAGGGCTGAGGCTTCAAGGCATACTGGAGTCCTCTTCATCATAAATCTCCTCAAGACCTCTCGTGCGCTCCTTTTTCTGGGAGAAGTAGGCACGGACTTCGTCAAAGCTCTTCCACGGCAAAGACTTGACCCTGTCTTCCAACATCAGTTCACGAATTCCTGCCTTTAGTGCCTCACTTATCGATGAGAACCGCCCCTCTGCAATCAGTCGTTCCAAGAATTCACGTTCTTCTCTCGTGAGGCGTACAGACGCAACCGTCATAGAGATGCCAATCAGGCATATGTCTACATCACCTATAAACGTTTACAAGAACGGAACACACCTCACCGCACATTTCACACTCTATGTTCCATCCAAATCATTCAGAGGGCCGCTGTGAATTCGACAGGCCTGGTCACTATGTCGTATCTTCTGCTCCCCCACCAACGGCACTGGACACGTAGGTGCTATTCCAGATCAACATGCACGCTACGTCAATCTACAGGACTCTTCCGACTGATTGCAGAGCCTACGGGTGGAGGGGCAGTAGGCCTGAACATACCAGATTCGAAAGAAACAGTCAGTAGACGCACTCGTAGTTTCCAAAGGTTGGGATAATAGCCAAGTTTTCTGAGGCCCAATACAAATTAAGAATGTTATTCCTGATCAAGTTTGAAATTTTCTCGGTGTGATGACCTGAGTGGACGACATGTTCACTATTTGCGATTATTGAAATTGACTCAAGAGAGGGGTATGTTTCTAGGAGAGAGAGTACGTAGTCCAAATTCGCATTAAATGTGATGCACTTGAGATGGTCAGACTCCAATTCGATGAACGCCTTGTCAAAAACATGAGTGAGACTCTTGAATCCAAAATGGATTTCCTCGTTCATCTTAGTACATTCTACCAACTCGATTTTGCAAGTCACATACTTGCAAACCAGTACATAATGACTACTGGTTTGCAAGTCAATCATAGCAAATGATATGATCACGCGAGTTCAGCATGGATGAGGACCACAGGCGCCGTCAAATAACCACTACAAACATTAAGTAAATAGACAATAACTGTATGTCAGGGAATATCCCATGCTGGACAAGACCAGGGTATTGAAAAAGATAGAAGATAACATGGATGCCATCAAGAAATTCGGAGTGAGAAAGATTGGCATCTTTAGTTCATATGTTAGGGATGAGCAACAATCAGATAGTGACATAGACATTCTCATAGGATTTGAAAAGGGAATGAAGACTTTTGACAACTACATGGACCTCAAGTTTTTCCTTGAGGATCTACTTGGATGCAAAGTGGATCTTGTGCTTGATGAGGCATTGAAACCAGAACTAAGACCGTATATCATGGAAAGTGTGGAATATGCCTCGTGACTACAGTGCGTACCTCACGGATATCATCACGGCCATCGAAAAAATAGAACGATATACAGATGGAATCACGTTCAATCAGTTCAAGAACAATGAACAGATACAGGATGCAGTAGTGAGGAACCTTGAAACTATGGGATAGGCCACGAAAAAGATCCCCGATGAGATCAAAGAAACCAACTCTGAAGTGGAATGGCGCATGATTGCTGGATTAAGGGACATACTTATTCATGCGTATTTTGGAATAGATGTCGAGTTAATATGGAATATAATACAAAATAACATTCCCTCGTTCAAAGCGATTATCATATCTATCAGACACAGTTTGCAGTAGTCCTGATCTATGGGGCGTACCCTCTTGTAAGACGAACATCTAGAAGCCACGGTCATCCAAGGGAGCTGATTCTAACACTGGACCATCTTTCACTCTCACTCACGCCTGAGAAAAATGACTCCAACCGCCACAACGACGACGACTGCTCCTACAGCAAATCCCATGGTGAGTAGGTTGACATCCATCAACGGGGTCGTGTAGTTTCCTGATGTATGATTTGTCGCTCCGGATGTCGTCGTAGTGCTGATGCTGGTGTTGGGAAGATTCTCTGGCTGAAGGTAGTAGTGTGGATTCCGTACCAGTGCTATGTAGTCACCTGCAACATACTTTGAAACCATATAGGGTCCTGATGTCACGAGATCACCCGAGGGCCCAGGGACCGGGTCCCAGAGGTCGATCTTGTCAGGATTGTACTTGTCAAGCGTTGCCTTCGGAAGAATGGGGGCATTACCTGCATACCAAAGATGGAAGAAGCTTCTGCTGTTGAAGACGACCTTCACGGTCTCGTTCGAGATCACCTCTGCCCTGTCCAGATCATTCAGGTGCAGATTGGTGGTGAACCAACTATCAGCGATGAAATTGAAAGACGCTGCCACATCCTGTGTTGTCACGGGGCTTCCATCCGTCCACACCGAGTCATTGCGAATAGTGAAGACAATAGCCATCTCACCAGGGGAGAGTGAAGGGTCTGCACCGGGCAGCTGAAACGCCCAGCTCGTGGCAAGCCCCGCATGGACCTCCATGGCATCATCGATCATGAGGAGCCGGTCCCAGATCAGATTGTTGACAACTCCACTCTGCCCCTTTGACGACTCAATTGGGTTGAACGAGAATATGTCGTTGGCAATCGCTATGTCCAAGTTGTCGGTGTCACTCGCGGTGCTCTCGAAGTATGAATGCAGAAGACTCCAGCGTGACGTGAGACCTTCTCCAGCATGAGAACTCAGCCCTCCGACATCATTACGGTATGCATGGTTGAAGTAGTTAGTGTAGAGGGGAATGATGGGGCATTGTTCAAACAGTATCTGCTGCAACTCAGCGGCATAGGTCGCAGCGTCCGTTTCAGATAGTGTTGCCTTTAGGAGCGCTGCCTTAGAGTCAAAGGTCGCGTTTGAGAACTGACCAGTCGCCAGGTTGTTCGCAAATCCATCACTCATGAACTCGCATAGAACCAATGGATCAAGCATGTCAAATGACTTTCCGAGAAAAGCAATCCCGTAGTCATGAGTCACAGATATCCGCGAGGACCAGTCCAATGCATACTCGAGTGTTGAGTGGATGCCCAGCGCATCCAGTTGTTGTTGAACGTGAGAGAGGATATTGTGGGTAAGAGAACCAGAGGTATCTGCAGAGATTATCTCAATTGAGAAGGCAGTACCGTTCGGAGCCTCTCTGTAGCCGTCGCTGTTGGTATCGACAAACCCGGCAGAGTCAAGAAGCGATGCAGCAGCAGCCAAGTCGGCATCATAGTAAGTCCGAGCGAAGGTTCCTTCTGCAGTAAATGGATTGCCGACAGGGAGCACCGCATCGACTGGGTCCGCGCCCCAACTGAACATGTCTGCAATCATAGTCTTATTGACAGCAAGAGCAATCGCTCTTCTTAGTGCAGGATAGTTGAGCGGCCATGCCTTGCAGTTTAGAGTCAAGTATCCATATCCATTTCTCGGAACACCCACTACACTCACTTCCGAACTGGACGTGAGCGACGGATATTGGTCGGAGAGTCTGTCATAGATCAGATCAATGCTTCCGTCAAGAATGGCGTTGACACGATTGTTCTCGTTTGAGATCACATGGAATACAAACCCACTAACGCCATCTGAGTCAGCGGGTGTAGCATGTACCGATGCTGGTTGAAGGACAACCAAATTGAGCAGTATTAGCGTGGCTAGAAAGAATATCATTTGCCTTCCCATAACTACATCCTCCGACTGTAGTTTGTTACAATCCACTAAAATACCTTCTCAAGAGTTGGAGTAGAACAATGCCAATCCACACTGACCGGAGGAACTTAACATCAAGAACGAGTTGCGTTAGCCAACTACTTACTACTTTGAAACTTGTACCCGCTCAATCGAGCCACCAGATGAACCCAAGCGTGCCTTAGACTGTTCCCGCTCCCCAAACAAGAGTCATGTGTTGAACTAAGTGACTCCCTCGACGGGGGCAAACAGAAACAGTATCCCGAAGTGCTCAATGAGATGATATCTAGTCGAGCAGTGTCCGCGAAATCCTTCCCCGGCTCGACGCCGTTCGCGTCGCCCAAGGAAAGGGACAAGTCGAGTGCCCCGGCTACGGGACAGAAAGATCTCAAACTCATGTTTTTGCACACCGGAGTTGCGCGGTCACAATCTGTGGTCTCTTTGCTCCGCTCCAGACCCATAGTTATCACTTGGACTTGCCCTTGACTTCTCATCAGCAGACTCCATCGCTCTGCATTCCCACTTCGTAGGTGATCCTTCAGTCTGATCATGAAGTGATTCCAAGGCGAGTCCGTTGACTTATCACTTCTACCCGTCACTAGGACAACTCTTTCAACCATGGGTCCCAGTTCCAGCCTTGAGCCTTGGGATTCCCAAGCGAACTGAATCATGCTTCGCGGAATGTCCTTGTTACAGGGGGTTATCGATATGTTCAAGATGCTACGGCCGAACGATGTTTCGTAGAAGTCATCACTACTGGCCTCTCTTGAAACGCACCCTGCAAGACTATTGAGAACGTAGACAAGTGCCCCTGGTACGTCCTTTAGACAAACAGAAATGTAGGCGTAGGATTCGCCGGTGGTCACGACACTCGAGCCGGGCTTCTCAGCCCTTGCCCCTTCTGTCTCTTTCTGTTCTTGTGGCTTGTCGGGCTCTCCCCGACCGCTCAGGACGTCATGCAGCATTGCGAGTAGAGCCCCAATGTCCTGATCACAGCAACCGTACGAAACCCCGTGCGTCTTGGTCACGGAGAACGACTCGACTACATAGTTACGTTGCACTCTGACATTGCACACATCCTTTTGTGATTCGAAGTCTCGTGCTATTGGGCAATGAAGTCGCCCTGTTAGGGCAGTGTCCTTTTTATCCTCGCTACCGGAATGCGATTCAAGCCTGAGCCGTTCTGGAAGTTCGTCATGAACCACAAGCTTGCCATGGAAAGCAAATGCAGACACAAAGGATGCCGCCATGGCTGGACGAATGAAAACGTAAGGGATGATGTTGGTCTTGGTCTTCTTCCTCCTCATGAACTCGGCAAGCAATTTGCGGCATTCGTTTGCCTCAGCTTCCTCTTCAGCCAAGATGACGAGCCGCAATGGGCTTTTCGTTTTGCGTTTGAAATGCTCAATCGCAACAATCAGCCAGTTCAATATTCCAAGAGTGTGAAACTCGTCTCCTGAAATCACTATTGCCTTTAGTTTGCTAAATATCTGTTTGTACAGGGCGATATTGGGTGTTCCCCTATACACACACATTCTCTTTTCCTTATGAGAGTACCGAGACTTCTCTGCACCAAGGGAGTCTCGGAAGTGAAAGGTAACATATCCTGATGAAATGGATGGGTCGCATATGTGATCCCTGTTCGGCGACAGTAATCTAATATCGCGTGATCGTATCATGAAGATATTCGATTTGTTCAAGACGCAATTAAACTTCTGTGCCGCAATAGTTTCAAAGAGATAGAATGCTCGTCTGGTCGACCCGCCGATGATCAAGATTTTCATGTTTTCGGGTTTCTTGGACTCGGTCCAACCAACCAAGGCGAGCGAACCAACAAAAGAGCTCATGGTTCGTTCCAGATACAGTGGTATGGCATGATACGTACCAGTGGCAACTTCAGTTCCTGAATCGTTCATCTTTTCAAAATTGATACTGTGCACGACGCGATACACACGAGAAGAATCTGTGATGGCTATTACAACAGGCCAGGGATAGGTTCCTTTGCTCGAAGCCCTCTTCGACCATATGTTCCTTAGTTCCTTCATCATTGGAAAGACTATCGCCAGCTCCGGTGAGGTATGAACAATCACTCGTGCATATCTGACTGCTCGACGAACTACGCTACGGTTCTGAATGCTCTCGACGATAGTTGGTACAAGTAGAAGCATTCTCTCCTGATCGCTAAGGAGTATTTCGGTCACGCCATACTTCCCTAGTTGAGGGTGGGTCCCAACAAAACTCACTTCTTCTTCGTTGTCATCAATGAAGACCATTCCTTCGAGGAGATACGTGCTGATGTCTCGTCTCTGCTGCGCTGGAGGTATTCGCCGTAGGGAGATTCCCACCTGGTTGCACCCGACAATGCGATATCCGTAATCAATTGCACGCCGCCTCGCTAAGGGCAGAGCCTCATACAGACCCTCACGAATTATGTGAATCGCGAACTGTTTTGCAATACTGCCGCCGCCCAGAACCAGATAACTATACGTTGATGAGATCAAGTTATTCAACGTGAGTTTGCCCAAGTAATTGTCCATCTCTTCAGACATTTCAAATGCGGAATAGACGATACCATAGAACGGTATTGAAATCCCAAGGTCAATGACCAACAGGACCGATGGTTTGACCACAAGACTCCGTATCACCTCATCCTCTTGGAACAGCAATAGTAGGGCAAGAAAGAAGATCTTCGTTACAAATGCAAAGGTGAGAGTCGTTATCTCACGCAAATGATTGTGGACGAGCACTGCGACGCCAAAGACCGAATTAGTGCCCCTAAGCATGAAGTATACAGCAAGAAACGTCAAGAGAATGCTAGTAGCGGTCAGTGTCGAAGACACTAGGAACAGAGCACGAAGATAGGTGCTTATGACATCAACTGAAAGAATCTCTTGACTCAATCTCCAGAGAATCTCAAAGCCAACTGCACCCGTGGAAACAACCACGCCTGCACTGAACAAGAATCCACTATTGAAACGATGCCGTCCAGTGAGTGAGAATAGTGAAAAGAGAGAGTCCCTGTAGCTCTTCGGCAGGTCCTCTTCCATCGAGAGAGTACCAAGCATGCGTGGCGAGATCTGACGCGGGAGCCCTAGGCTTGACCAGACACAGATGCATGCACACCAGTTGATTGTCAGCACAGCGGTTGCATCAAGAACCATCTTGGGATAATTGGTCAGCTGCGTGATGCCCCATTCAAAGTTAGTGATGACCTGGAATATTGCAAGATAGGTCATCAAAGAGAATATGAAAACCACTCCGAGAAATATGTAAGGTAGACCAGCACTAGTGAGTTCCTCTTCCATACGATACTTTCGCCAGAATATGGCAAGCAATAGTGTTGATACGAATACTGGCAATAAGTATATGAATCCGTTCTGCGCTATGAAATAGGCCTGCTCGCCGAATAGTAGGGCGACTATGTCATCAAGGAACTTGCTTCTGAGGCTACATATCGTAGTGCCCATCAAGAGGACAAAGAACACTCCGGTGACCAGTTGCCCACCGAATGAGCCTGATGTCGGTGTGAATGAATAGCTCCCATTGTCCTCCGGGATGGGAGCCTCATTGTGATCTTTAGATGATGAAACACGTGAAACCCTTCGAACGAACTTGGCAAACTTGTTACGCAGGAATCGAACTGGTCCCGAGAATGAAATGCCGTACCTGAGAGACGAAACTACCAGTACGATAACCGTTCCAGATGCAGCAGTTAGAACAATTCCCCATGTTATATCAAACCCCATCAAAGAGAATATGTCATCTGAAAAGGTGCGATACAGTGGGTCCCCAATCGTACTAGCCCAGTACCATTTGAGCACAGCTCCTAGCGTGAAGAAAATGACTGGGAACGTCATAAATGCCGCACGGGTATTCCAATCGCCCAACTCCACCAGCTCAAGAAGACCTGTGCAGATGAGATGTTCGGTGCGGAATAAATGTATTTTCTGCACCAATTGATGAATGCGAGAGGCACATAACAGCGATTGCAACCCATTGAATGTTCGCGTGAGAATGTGGATTTGATCAAAGATGCGGAGCGATCAACCGCATGTCAATTGACAAAAGAGATGCATGAGTGAGGACTCAGATCAGAGATGTGAAGTGGTGTGTTGATTTGCGACAAACTAATGTTTCCTGTCCCGTGGTAGGGGCCACTCAAACTACATGTCCGACTTCGTACGAAGATTCTCGGCAATCTTGTCGGAGACCGGGTCCCCGTAGCCGCGTTCCACCAACTCGGCCCGAGCCGCCTCGACGACGCCGGCTATGTCAAGCCCTGATAGGCAGGTGGTCTGGCAGTTGCGGCAGGTGGTACACTCGTACAGTCGTTCGGTCAACTCGCTCCAGTCAAGCCATCCCCGCAATAGAGCGAACAAGATGGTCATCTTGTCCTTAGCACTATTTGACTCAAGTGTGGTCTGCTTGTAGATTGGACAGTTACTCTGACACAGTCCGCAGCTCACGCACTCCATGATGATATGACGATAGTCTTCAAGGACCATTTTCTTCTTACCTCCAAGCATCCTCGTCCGTGACGTATGCAGAGTGAATCGGTCGCGTGCCCTTGTCCCGCTCCTCCGTGTCAAGACCCATCTACCTTGGGTTCAGGATTCCATGAGGGTCAAACAGTTCCTTTATCTTTCGATCAATCTCCAACTTTCTCGCGCCGATCGCTTGAGAGACGTACGGGTTCTTGACATAGCCAAACCCGTGTTCGGCGCTGACGACACCACCAATACTCAAGACATACTCGATGATCTCTTTCTCGGCAATCTTCACTGCACGCCAGTGTTCCTCGTTATCGGGGTCAATCAGCACCGCGGGATGGATGATACCAATGCCAGTGTGACAGAAGACGGCGGCTATGATATTGTGGGACCGAATGATTCGGCCCATCTCTCGAATTGCCTCACTCTGTTTTGAGAGCGGAACACAGGGGTCAGCAGCTGCAAAGCCCACCTCACGGTAGCCAGGATAGATTCGTACGACTGCCACATCAATAGCCAGACGAGGAGCCCATAGCGTGTCGATCATCTTCGGGTCACGGGCAATGATGACATCCTTCCCGCCATGCTTTCGAAGAATATCGGCCATGAGATTCGCTCGACGCTCCAGATCAGACTCGTCGTAGGCGTGAAGGTCTCCCACAAAGTTTGCCTCACACTCGGGGAATCCGAGGTCCATCACATCATTGATTGTCTTGACCGTGTAGCCATCGGTTGCCTCCAGAGTGGCAGCCTCAACTCCTGCCATAGTTATCCCGTGAGAGGCCTTGATCAGTTCATCCAAATCATCGAAGAATGCACCAACACTCGCCTCGTACTTCGGGCGTGGTATCAGATTCAGCGTTGCCTCAGTGATGATGCCCAGAGTTCCTTCCGAGCCCGAGAAGAGCGATGCCAGATTGTAGCCCATGTTGTACCTCGGAGCCCTTGTGCCAACACGTAGAATGGACCCATCAGCCAAGACCACCTCAAGTTCACGGATCCAAGGGCTCACACGACCGTACTTGTATCCGTGGTGTCCGTTCGAGTCTGATGCGATGATGCCCCCGATGCTCGCCGCATCATGACTTCCCACATCATTGAGGAAACATCAGTCCGTGGTCGGCAAGAGCCTTATCGAGGGTCTCGTACCGCACACCCGGTTGCACTACTACGAGAAGATCTTCCACGTTTATCTCCAGTATCTTGTTCATGTGGCTTGTGTCCAGGACAATGCCACCTGAGACTGGCAACGATGATCCCTGAAAGGAGGCACCACCGCCTCGGGGTGCAGAAAGTCAAGAAGAGTGGAGTCGGAGCGTTCCGCGAGTCGGATGAGACAACGCCTCCTCTCGCACTCGCAGTGATAGTCATAACAACCCTGCTGGCATTCGTTCTGGTCTTCCTGATCTCGATTGCGTGGCTTGCTCCCGGTGTCTCGTCGGTATTGGTGCTGTTGATACCGCTCTTCGACCCGCCACTCTGGCTCTGGTCAGCGGGATTGGTAGTGCTTGAGATTGGAATCCTCCTTCATCTCTGGTCGCGCGCGACGCGCAGAACCGACCTAGCCCTGTGGAGAGAGGGAGATGCCCGCGCCCTCGTCAGAAATGGCCCGTACGGAGTGGTCAGGCATCCGTCGTATCTATCGTACTGGCTGTGCTTCATCGGCCTGTCACTCCTGATCCCATCCGTAGTGACGGGACTGATGCTGCTCGGAATCCCAGGCTATTATCAGATAGCCGTTGCCGAGGAACAAGACCTGATTGCACGTTTCGGCGACGAGTATCTAACGTATGTGAATGGAACTGGCAGATTTCTTCCTCGCATCCGTACCAGAGGCCAAGTCATCTAGACGGCTCTGATGGAGAGGCCACTCTGAGCGCGCGCAGGCAGTGGGTACCGGCCTCGCTATCAATGGCGCAGAATGGCCGATGTCGACTTGACATCAAGAGAGTCACAGTAAGGCTGTCGTCCAAGGAGAAGAGTCCGAATCTTCGGCAAATCACATACGGTGTCTACAAGAAGGCTTTTCTCATGGTCGATACACCTAGACTGCAGGTCACCCAAATGAGAGCTATCAAGAATGCGACGATAGACTGCCCCGTGCTGGGACGAATTGGGAACGGGACGATTGTGTTTGACGAGTCGGGTATCCTTGATGTTGGGAGCGACGTTGAGATTCCCAAGGATGCCGAGGTCATAGACGCTGAGGGAAGGTTTGTAGTGCCGGGGTTCATCGACGCCCACACGCATCAGGGCCTCTTCGATGGCAGTATCGGTTGGGCCGGACAGGACGGGAACGAGTCAGTTAATCCGATCACTCCAGAACTGCGCGGGATAGACTCCTTCAATCCCTTCGAGCCATCGCTCAAGGAGGTTGTCAAGGGCGGTGTGACCTGTCTGAACACAGGTCCCGGCTCAGCAAATGTGATTGGCGGGCAGGCATTTGTGGTCAAACCCACTGGCTCGGGCATCATTGAGGACATGCTCGTGCTGGCACCGTCAGGACTGAAGGTCGCACTCGGCGAGAATCCCAAGAGGGTGCACGGAAACGAGAAGCGTTCTCCGGCCACACGGATGGCTGTGGCCGCACTGCTGAGAAAGACATTGACCGATGGGCAGAACTACCTGAACGAGTGGACGGCCTACGGACAGAAGGCACGCGAGGCAAAGGAGAAGGGTGAGGCACCGCCCGCTCCGCCAAAGAAGGACATCGGCATGGAGGTCATTGCCAAGGTGCTCAAGGGAGAGATCCCACTGCACGCTCACGCCCACAGAGCAGATGACATCGCCACCGTGATAAGAATCGCAAGGGAGTTCAATGTCCGACTTGTGCTGATCCACTGCACCGAGGGACACAAGATTGCCGACTTCATTGCAAGGGCGGGTGTTCCCGCGGTGGTAGGACCAACAATGTTCTGGGTGAGCAAGCCAGAGACCCGTGAGAGATCCTTCGAGACAGTTGTCAAGCTCGTACGGGCTGGCGTGAAGGTCGCCCTGCAGACTGACTCGCTGACTCCGATGCTGCACTTTCAGCTTCTGCCTATGTACGCGATGAAGTATGGTCTGACCCGCGAAGAGGCATTCCGATGTGTCACAATCAACCCGGCTGAGATACTGGGTATCGAACACAGGGTCGGCTCCCTTGAGAGAGGGAAGGACGCGGACATCGTGGTATGGTCAGGCGACCCCTTCGACTTCTACAGCAGGCCCGAGATAGTGTTCATCAATGGAAAGCAGGTTGAGATTGAGTAGAGGTGAAGTGTGTACGAACGTGGTGTCCCCGGTCAATGCTCTATGCTGATTATCCAATATCAGGAACCTTCTCGCTGCAGGCCGGCAGCCACAATAGATGTATAGGACGGTGCGCACGTCACCGAACTCCAAACCAAGACCTAAGTAGGAGGCTCGAATAGATATCACACCTCTCAGCCTCTGCAGGCCCGAACGAGGGAACGTCCTTGGCGTGTACCCTATTTCGGAGCTTTACGAGCTCCCCCGCAAGATAGTCTTCAAAGCTGTTCCGGTCCACAACGCCAAAGGCTCTCAACGCACCCAACAGCTGGCCAGCCGTGAGCCTGTCAATACCCTTGGAGCCGAATCTCTTCCGTATGGCCTCCCATTCATCGGGTCTCTCGGCGACCACTGACTCGAGAAGCCTCTTCATAGCAGCCTCGAAGGCCTTTGACGTCTCTACAACAACATTCGCCCACTGTTCTTGCCAGAGGCTGGTCTTTGCCTGAAAGACGTGATTCCACACAGTCTCAGGAAGGTTTGTGATGAAGAGAGCAGCTGGCGTATTCAGGGCATCCATTCCAGCAGACGTCAGGTACAACCTCACCTCGTCCCTTTCAGGCGCCAAGAGGCCGAGCAGAATCAACTTGCTGACCCTCCGGTAGAACTCGTTGCCAGGGGGGACGATACCACGCTTCCACAGTCGTTCCTCAAGATCAAGAACGTGGCCACCGATCTCACGTAGGGCTGAGAGGACTTCGCGGTCCACGGAGTCCGCGAGAAGATACGGTGCCTGACGATGAGCGTCAACTTCGATTGCGGGCCTCTCCCTCTCCACTCTCTCCATGATCTCGCGCCACTTGGCTCGTCTCTCACGTACAATCCAGATGAAATGCGTGAGTCCGACCACGACTCCCAGCAGGCCAATCACCAGCAGGACAACCAGCTCAATGACTCCACCCGCAGCGGTCAACAGGCCCAGGCCCGGAAAGAGCAGGTGGAGCACAATGATGAGTGCTGCCGTAGCCAAAGCGATGACACCGATCTGAGTGAAGTACGTGACAGCTAGGCGGTATAGGCGTCCGGACTCCATCTCCACAGCCCTCCGCGGCGTGGTGAAACATTCCCTGGAGACATTCCATCTAGACCTCACAGGTATGGCGAGAGAGCACCAGACAATGACCAAATCAATGTTCACACTGGTATATGTTCTACCAAGCGGGGGAAATCTCGCCTGATGTGCGTGCCACTGCTACGACGCAGCGTTCTCCTCAACGGCAAGCAGAAATGCGGCCACAGCGCCGAACAGTCTTTCAAATCAAGAAATCACTCTCAGTGGGAAACGTGATGCGTCCGAATATCACACCGAAGTGAGTTTCAAACAGACCAGACCACGTGAGAGGGGCCCAGAAAAACGGTGAGGCAAGGCGGAACAGGATGTGTCTGTCGCCCTGCCTCTGAGTTGGCTGCCCCTCGGATACGTCGCCAATCGCCCAAAGTCCAGAACGGGACCCTCTTATGCAAGGGCCTATTGCTAAATCTTCTAGTCAGGTGAGTCCAGGTGCTCCTGCACGATGCGCTTGACCCACGAGATGGGATGCTCCGGCTTCTGTCCGCTCCCGTAGATCTCTTCCATCGCCTTCTTGAACCGGCTGTAGTTCGTCTCGAAGTCGATCTCCACATCCCAGTTCTCGTTGATCCATTCCTGTAACTCTTCGTAGTAAGGCACATACCTCCAGGCAAGTCCCATAGTGAGTTTCTTCCCGTCAGGCAGTCTGAATACGTACATCCTCGTCACTTGCGAAGTCCCCCATTACATGTATGGCGCGAAGACAGAAGAAATTTTCTCGTATAGACTCCCGCGTTGCCGAAGCAAGTGTCGACAACAACCGGACTTGAACCTGCTCTCACACCTTAACCGACGTGGATCGCACGCACAAAGGGGGAGTCAATGGTGCGGCCCTTGAGCCCGCAGTCTGAGACAGGTCTCACACAGGAAGAGAGCGGTTGCGGACGGAGAAGGCCACTCAAGACTTGGCCCAGTTTCCGAAGCACCAAGAGATCAGTCAGAACTGGCACTGATACACCAGCCTCAATCCACACCTATGTCCATCTACGAGCAGGCTGACTCATCTGTCTCCAAGCCCGAAGACTGTGACTCCGTGTTCAACGAATGCCCTCCCGCACCGGGGTCTCGCATCAGGTGTCATTGCCGCTTCCTGGTAGTCCCTCGACCAGGACGCGGAATATCGCATCAAGCCCCCAATTTGACGCTCTGGAGCCCTCCCGCAGCATACGTTTCATCTACATCCCATGGTGGGTCGAGCAAGGGCCATGAAGAGTGAGAACTTCACCGATGCTCCAGCCAATCTGAACAAGGTTTATTCCAGCGCGGATCAAGGAACAACGGTATGCGGAGCGCGGGTGTGCGAGTCCCCATAGGAGAGTTTCGAGGTCATGCCGGCCCTGTGAGTTGCGTTACATTCTCCCCCGATGGACGCTGGATTGCCTCGGGTGGTACTGACCAAGTCACCCGACTCTGGGATGTCCAGACGGGTCATCCTCTCGTTGTCCTAGAGGGCCACTCATTCTGGGTCTTCTGGGTGGCATTCTCGCCTGACGGACGGCTACTCGCCACTGCGTCGGCGGACAAGAGCATCCGTTTCTGGGATACAGTGTCTGGCGAGTACGTGGACATCATCGTAGACCACTCAGACTGGGTGAGGACCGTCACATTCTCACCGGACGGGCAGCTCCTCGCATCCTGTTCGAGGGACGGGACAGTGCGGCTGTGGGATGCACGGACACGCGACTGTATCAGAGTCATCTCAGACAGACTAAGTGAGATCAACTCAGTGGCGTTTCAGCCCGGTGGCTCGATGATTGCAGCAGGACTATGCTATGGAGTCATACGACTCTGGGACCACAAGACAGGCGAATGCCTCAGAACACTCAGTGCCGGTACTGGGAGGGTCAATTCGGTGGCGTTCTCGCCTGACGGAGGGCTGCTGGCATCAGGCTCAGACTACGGCGCAGTACATCTGTGGGATGCGGAGAGCGGCGATTGCCTGTTCGTGCTCAAGGGTCATATATCCAATGTGAGATCAGTGTCATTCAGTCCTGACGGTCGGACACTTGCCTCCAGCTCCTCGGACGGGTCAATATGGCTCCACGATGTAAGGAGTGGAGAACGTCTCGCTCTATTTGAGGGCCACATAGGGCGTGTGGACTCAGTTGCATTCTCCCCGAATGGGCGACTGCTGGCCTCCGGTTCGGATGACCTGACCATCCGGCTGTGGGACATCGAGAGCGGTACCTGTGAGAGGGTTCTCGGGAGAAGTCCACCGTATGCCTATTCAGCTGTGCTGTCACCTGACCAATCCATTCTGGCCGTAGGTCATTCAGACGGGTCGATCAATCTGTGGGATGTACGAACACGTACAGTCCTCAGGACATTGAGGGGTCACTCCTGTGGTGTATTCGAGTTGGCGTTCTCTCATAGCGGCCTGCTGCTGGCATCTGGCGCCAGTGAGAGCGGCGTAAGGCTCTGGGACGTGACCTCCGGAGAGTGCATCAGAGAGATGCACACTCCCCTCACAATGCCAAGTTCTCTCTCCTTCTCCTCTGATGACTCGATCCTGCGCGTGGGACTCTCAGGACTCGAAGACGGATACTATGATGTGGAAACTGGACAGCAGCTGTTGACTGTATCGAATCAGGTACAGGTCAAAGACGGGGACCACAAATGGGATGATTGTCTCCAGGACAACATCGACGCAATGACCAACGACACACGCGTCGAGATATTCGTTGAGATTGCCTACCTCGAAGTGAGTATGAACGGACTGGGAATCGAGGACCCGAGCAGTCCTCTTGTGAGCCTCTTGAGGTCATACGTAACAAATCCCCAGTGGGTCTGGATTGGAAATGGCGTCTGGATAAATTACGCCTTCACAGAGGAGGGGTTGCTGAAAGAACGTGCTCGACAGATAATTTCGCAGATCAAGACCTGACCAAGCCTGACGCAGACAGTGCTACGGTGACATGACTTCAAGACAGAGGGAGACGATAAGGCGACGCGTGGAACGTATCTCTCGCATGACCGGGTGGGCAAAGGAAAACACGATGGACGTCAAATAGCCGCGTTTCTCAACAGTTCCAAGAACTGATTCGAGGGCGATACGACCGAACCCACATTCCAGATGACCTCTAGCAAAGCCGTCGCCCCACACACGAATTGTCCTCCGTGGCGTCGTTGCTGCTCTGGGCGTTTCACGCGATTCTCCACCAGTAGTCTGTGCACGCAGCAACTATGGTTTCTATAAGGGATGACCGACACAGGTATCAAAGGATGCAGGAACGTACGTTGCAGGCGGATGACCGTGGAGATTGATTCGAAAAGACTGGCCCGCTACAGACAGAAGACTCGCCGGATCTTGTCTGCACTCGAAGAACTATTCAGCAGGCCCTCCAGACCACGGGGTCTGGTCCTGAGAGGGATATACTACAACATCATCACGGCAATCGAGAGTGCTATGGATATTGCAGCTATGCTGGTCCGAGACTTGAGAGACGTACCAGTGGGCGACACGGAGAATGTAGGTGTCCTCACTCAGCACGGGATGCTGACCCAAGATCTGGCCCAGCGCCTGCTGCGCTGCATCGCACTGAGGAATGTCCTGATTCATAGATACAACGGGATAGACGAACAACGCGTGATGGAATCGATATCAGAGGTCGACGGAATCCTGCGGGAGTATGTTGAGGTAGTGGAGGGACTCGTTGGTGGACCTTGAGGAGGTACGGCGAGAACTGGCATTTCTTTCGGGATGGGAGGTCATAGCGTTTGGCTCTGCGGTCAGAGGTCAGGCCGGGCCTCAATCAGACATCGATATTGCAATAATCACGCGGACTCAGGACGCAGACGCACACTGGAGGCTCAGGATGGATGCCCTTAGCAAAGCGCCGGAGCGGTATGACATCCAGATTCTCGAGGACCTGCCGATAGTCGTGATTGCTGACATCCTCGATAACTATGTGGTCGTCTTCGGAGACCCGCCAGCGATAGGAGAGTATCTGTACACGTACCGGAGGGAGTGGGAGAGATATCAGCGGCGATTCGAGCTGCCCTCTCTGGATGAGATCAAGAGGGGAGTAGGACACTCACACGGCCAAGTAGAGGATTCAGAGAGGGCGTCACCACCTAGAACAGGGAACCTCCGGCTGGCCCCAGACCCCGCCGGTCGTGTCCTGCGCCCCTGGGCCTCTTCCCGAGGGGGGCGCACGCCCTATTTCAAGACAGTGAAGTCCTTAGTGCAGGAAAGAATGGTATCAAAGTGGGTCAAGGCAGGACAGCACCTCACGGCACTGTCGAACGATAACACTACTCGATACCAATTCGCGAGGCGACCTTGACAAGCAGGAACACGACGAGTGCCACAATCAGGAACGTGATCAGCTCGCCGACAAAATGCCCCACTCTGAAGGTATAGACCGATATCTCCTCCCAGGGAATGTCCGGGATGAAGAAGTTGATCACAGGCATTATGAGGTCATCGACAAGGGCCTGAACCAGCAGACCGAGATATATGCCGAGGATGAACGCGACAGCCAGCCCGAGCACCTTGTACTTGGACAGGAATGCCACAAACTCGTCCAAGAACCCCTCCGGCGGTGGAGGAGGCGGCGGCGGTTCAAGCAGCTTTCGTATTGCTCTCAGTTCCTCAAGTATCGCTTCCTCTCTCTCCATCTTGTGCAACACCTCCAGCTCAACTGCGACAGTCAGATGAACAGTGGTCAACAGAGATGGACTGCTCCTATTTTACAGTTGTCACCCGTCGACTTTCGCGGCTTCAGTCAAGACAAGAAGGAATAGAGTGAGCCAACGAACATTCCGCTCGCGCGACCGAGTGGGCGTGGGACGACAGGGCAAACGAGTACCCGAATCGACGATCCCAGAGAACAGGGCTCATCGTTCACTAGACCCATTTCACCCGCTCGCAGCCCCACTCGCGCAACATCCTCGCCAGCTCACCAGTGTGATGCATCGAATGTCGCAGCAGGTAGACAAGCTTCTCAAAGATACTCGAGAACCAGTGAAAGCCATCCTGAGGTCGAAGGTCTGCGTCAACAACAGACGAGAGGTAGGTGGTCAGACGCTCCGAGACATCATCAAGGTAGCTGATCACAATCTCCTTTGTGATCTTGGGCAAAACCTCACGCTCGACATCAGTATCCTCGGACCACTCGAATCCCGCATGTCCGCCCCATCTCATCCCCTCGGGCGTGTCCCTTGAGTAGAAGTCCATAGTCTCGACCACGTGGTAGGCAGTCAGTGAGAAGTACCACTCTCTGGAGCCCCTATGCCACAACCCGTCCGGAACCTTGTCGACAGCCTGTCGGAGCATATCCCAACTGGCGCGAAACTGACTGAGCAGTGCAGGACCTAGCATTCTCTCGTCTGGCACTTGGACAGTCACCACAACGGAACAGGAACAGAAGAACCACTTGAGTTTTATGACGGTTCACGACGAACAACCCCGTACTGGTATTCCGCTGTTCTCCGTCCCGATGTGAAGATCAGTACGCGACGTTCATTCCCTTTGCAGCCTCTGGAATCTGACCTGAAGGCTACCCTGAACCCCTGCAGAAAACGCCCATTCGGCCCCCGGCTTGGCCGGAGCACGCCACCTCATTGGAATACGCTGTCTCCCCGCGGCAGATCCGTCATCTGTCGAACTGTAGCCAGACCCGAGCCGGTGACATGCACGCAATGTTTTTCTTGGCCGCAACGGCCCCCCGCCGGGGTTCGGACCCCGGATGTCAAATGGCACCCGTGAACCAACATCGGCTCGGGAAACCGAGGCCATTCCCAATAGAGAAGAAAAGCGGATAGGTGTTGAACGCAATGCCGACGTGTAGGGACTGCAAGTTCTACAAGCCAATCGACGACACGAAGGGGGACTGCCTTGGCCACGAGGTCCCTGGGGACAGGGACGCAAAGCTCTGTCCTGCGAAGGCATTCACGCCCAAATGACTAGCGACACATAGCTGGGACTTCGATTCTGCTCTCTGAAGCTCAGCTGAGAGAGAAAAAGCAGGTCCAAGCCGAGTGCTGGTTAGTCGAGTTTCACCATATCGCTTGCAGCAGGGTCCACTCCGCAATCACAACTGCGCAGAGTCCCGAGAGGGCAAATGCTTCCTGCGACATGCTGCACGCTTGAAGTCAGCACAGAACAGACTCATCCAGGAAACCGAAGAAACCCCCATGCGTGGACGGACTTTGTTCCTGTACGTGAGAAACCAGTACCTCCACAAAAGAACCGACCTACCGTGTGAGTCTGACTAGGGCTTAGTTCCGTCGCTATGTTAATGACCACCCGTTGACCACCATGCCCGAAGCGAAGCCGAATGACCGAGATTGACAAGGATCTTGTCACACGCCGACTGGCCGAGATCAAGAGGTGGGTCTACGATATCAGGGCAATTGTGGAACAGGGCCTCGACAAGTTCCTGTCTGACCCCTACGTCGTAGATGCGGTAAAGTACAGATTGATTGTGATTATGGAGGCATGCATCTCAGTCTGCAGTCACATCATCACAAGGACGACGCGGACAGTCCCCAGGACCTGCGCCGACTGCTTTGCGCTGTTGAGCCAACAGGGCATCCTGTCAAAAGAGTTGGCCGAGAGGTTGGGGGAGATGGCAAAGTTCACGAGTACACTTGCCCACATCAATCGGAAGGTAGATGACAAGAAGGTCTACCAGATAATGAGGGATGACATAGGCGACATCGAGATGTTTGTGCAAAGGGTGAGTGAGTACATTGGCTAGCAGAGAAGAGATTCTCAACAGGGTCAGGCAGCTCCTGCTCCAACAGGATGAGGTCGTGTTTGCCTACGTGTTTGGTAGCTTTCTCAGGGGGCCATTCAGAGATATCGACATAGCCGTATTTGTCGACGAAAACCGCGTATCAGACTACCTCAAGTTTGGTCTGAGGCTCGCAGCGAGAATGGAGAGGGAGATCCACTTGCCCGTTGACCTCAGGGTCCTGAACGACGCCCCGCTGTGTTTCCAGTACGCCGTTATCAAGGGAGAAGTGTTGATCTCCAGGGACGAAGAGACAAGGTGCAGCTTTGTCGAGAGAGTGATTGTTGAGTATCTTGACTTCAGAGAGTTCGAGAGACGGGCCATCCGCGATATCATCTCGGCATAGTGGTTCAGTCGTTGTTGCTCGTGAAGCGAGTACTCGCAGGGATGTTTCCAGTGCTACTGAATTCCTTGGGCCTTCTGCAAGGCGCTCTGTCGACACTGATATTCCTCCGCACGGGGACTGATTATCCCTACCACACCCATAGACCAAACAGCTGAAGCAAGACGGCCTGACCGAATACGAAACCGAGCAGCATAGCCCGCTCCTTGGTGCTCATCCCCGTCCCCGTGATGTAGGTGAGAACGGGAATCAGCAGGAACGGCAGAATGAACATGCAGATTCTTGCTGTCTCGCCCTTCTTAGGCGTTCCAGCCAGGAACAGAATGGCCAGGGAAATAAGAGCCGCGACGACAAGAGCATATCTCTTGAGCCCCCTCCCATCGCGCCCTGCCTCATCCCTCATCATCAGGAGGCCTCTGTAGGCGAGGACGGACAGAATCGGGCCAAAGAAGATCATGATGTCCATGACATCCTCTACTCTCGTCACAACGTACTCAATCGGATTGGCAAGCAGCGTGAGGCCGTTCGGATTCTCCAGCGAGCTGGCATAGAGAAACGCGTTGATGTAGTTGAAGCCAGTTGCGAGAGACAGCAACGCGTATGCCGCAGCAATGCAGGCACTCAACAACAGAGGAAGCCGTATCGACCTCAGGACCTCAACCACACGAGAGACTATGGCACCATCTCTTGTTCCTGCCAGGGCCTTCAGCGTCTCGAAGGCAAAGAGGAAGAGCACCGCGAACGCGGACAGGAACGTGATGAAGGTGAGCAGGAACAGACAGACAAGAGATCCTGCAAACGCCACCCTCCGGTCCGGATGAAGATAGAAGTAGGTGAGGCCCAGCACAAGTGTTGCGACAATCGCATAGATGTTCGCAAGATAGTAGGCCTGAACAGCAGGAAGAAAGAGGTAGAGAAGGGCAGCATAGCCTGCGATGTCCTCGTCGAACAGCTGACGAACCAACCCCTTGAGGAAGACGGCCGAGCCAGCAGAGGATATGACGCAGATACCGAGAGCAATCATCCCCGGGGAGCCGAACGCAAGGCAGAGAACATAGATCACCAGTACTGCCCCGGGCGGATGAGTCTGGGCGTGCACCGTTAGCGTGGGTTGGAGTGTCTCGTAGTTGCTGATGAAGTCGATGACGCTGCGGACTCGGACCGCGTCGTTGAAGATCTCGATGGGACCGCCTATCGGCTGCACAATACCAATCTCCCAGCCGTGAATCAGACTCGTGGCGATGATGGATATCATTCCGACAGCAGCCGCCAGCCAGGGACTCAGGGATATCCGCCCTCGCCTGTGCAGATACACAAGACCAATCACCGCCACAGCCGACACGACAAGAGCGACTACAATCTCCGGAGGGGAGGGAATCACCAGTTGACCCCACAGCGGCCAGCTGTTGAATGCCCTGCTACTGTCGCCAGCAGGAGGCGGTCTTGGAGAACCCGAGGGGGGTCGGCGACCGTCAGGCGGCCCTGCGCGGGCTGGACCCAATAGGATGTGGTAGAAGGCGACAATCAACACGATGCCGAGTGTGACCTTCACGTACGCCCAGATGTTCTCCCTGCTCAGCAGTACACCGGATTGCGAGTCGCGATGGGCAGGTGCTTCCTCGGCCGTCATAGCACGACAGGAATCTCGTGATCACATATACCAGTTTGCCGAAGTCTCTACAGCTCTCACCCAAATCTCTCCCAAATCACAGTTCAGTCCAGACTTATGTATAGAAACACAGCAAGCGCAACACTGGTGAAGAAGTCCGGAATCAGGACAAACGGCCCGAGTCCCTGCGCCCGAAATCCGAACACCAAATGCACCAGCGGATTCGAGGCCAGAGCGTACAGAAGGAGAGACACCATCACGAGTATCAGGCCGAGAGTGAACCGAGTCTTGATCTCCCTATATATGCCCGCGTAGATTGCGGTCAGCGCCAGGACCACAACGATATTGAAGAACGAGAGCAGGGCCTTGAGATTCAGCAGAACGTTCATCGTGGCCGGATCAGCCAGCGGCGGCGGTCGAGGCTCCTCCTGAGGCGGCGGCAGAACGACACTTGCCAGTACCATACCCAACACTCCCACCAGCAGAGCGACCGCAATGATGGCAACAAACCTCATTCGTTTCGAAGACATAGTCCCGCTATCAATCTCCACTGTCATCACCTATACCCCTTTGCCCAATTCTCTCCCAAATCTCGGTCAACTTGTCAAAGGAGGCCTCGACCTCCTCAGAGAGGAAATAGAGGGATCCGTAACCGCTCCCCTCCCGAACAACGACCTCGTGGCGTTCAAGAAACGCCAGATGATGTCGGACTGTCTTGTAGTCCAGACCGAGCAGCTCCGCAAGCTGGTTGGCATTGTAGGGTCGACTGTGAAGAAGGAACATAATTCTCGCGCGATTCACACCGCCACGGGTGCCAGCGACAAGCCACCAGAGAAGCTGCTCTATCTTCATCAAGTTCTCTCTCTTCGGGCGGGTATTATAGATTCCCACCAAAGTGAGTTCAGACTGGATATCCGGTATCAGCGGTGTTCCTCAGGCCGACAAGCACGACCCAAGAACATAGCTCGTTGACAGTCTACGAGAAAGCCCACAATGATAGCCGAGGGCGTCGGTACTCTCATCAATGTCATCTGGGAGCGGGTCAGGCAGGTGTCCCGTAGTTGGAACTGGTGTAGTCTGGGGTAACCAAGAAAACTCAACGCATACACGCTCAACCACCGGGTGGCAACCAGCGTGCCCTCGGTCTTCGCTTCGAGCGGCTTGTTTCCCCGCTTGCCAGTTGTCAGTGGCCAGCAGCCTCTCGATAGCCACGAGAAACGTGCGCACATCGGCTATCAGAAGGGGCACGGCTCCCTCAAGAATGTGAGAACGGACGTCACAATGCGGGGTGGGAACATACTCGAGCACCTGGTCGGGTGCGACTCGTGCGTACAGTATTTGTTCAGTACGTGACTAGTCGCCATCGCACATTAGGACGAAGAGATGGTGTTGCGTTCTGTATGATGAGGCGATGCTATCTTTCTTCGAAGGAAGCACAAATCTTATATCCAAAGGTATCCATAGATATCCCGATGTATAATGCGCATACAAAGATCGCGAAAAGAGAAGATCCTCATCACGGTCCCGGAAGACCACTTGCGGATAATAGACGGTCTAGTGGCGCGGGGGGCGGCTCCGAGCCGAAGCGCACTCATTCAGCAGATCATAGGGGCATTTGTTACAGAGGTCAACAGGATGAAAAACTCCTCATCTCAACTATATGCTCAGCCTCAGACGATAGGAAACGCCGTGGAAGCTCTGATTGCGTATTTCTTGTATGTGCTTGGGAAGGCAGCAATTGACGCACTGTTTGGGAGTGACAATCAATGAGAATGAGAAACATTCCGATGCACAGAGACATTGTGATTCCGAAGACAATGATGCCAACGGTTCCACCTGGCTTTGAAAAGACGATACTGGGGGAACCAAAAGGAGCAATCGCACAATACAGGGGCCCCGGGAACCTTCACCTACGCGAATACGATGACAGATGGACACTCCATAGAGACTATGGCGACCCACGAACTCTTGGCGGCCTAATCATCCATATATTCTTGGATGCGCCCGAGATTGGGATATCTTTGCTCATTGCCGCAGGAACCTTCAAGGAAACATACGAGGCCACAGGGTCAACAACAAAGGCGCTGACAGAAGCGCTGAAGGTTCTGCCAGTTTCGTATATCGCTCTGCGGACAATCAAGGCACTATTTGAGTATCTGGTTCAGTTGTTTTCATCCGGCAGTGTTGAATATTCACGACTCAGCCAGAATCCGGCGGTCCGATACGAGTGGTAGCTTTTCAGGATGCACTTGAATTCGCTAAGTGATAGTACAATTCCCTATCCTCCGGAGAGTCGATGGTGTTCCATAACCATACAAACTCCGACATCTAGTTCCAGTGTGCACTGGCTCTCGCCGACTGCAATGTACTTCTCCTGCGAGAACGTGAGGGATGCAGAACAGGATTCAGAGAGAGCGGCAAATGACACAGGTGAGGCGTGATGTCGAGGGAGCCAATGGGCAAATCTCTTTCCCATCATTCTCTAGAACCGTTCATCGTGCCTTCCTTCCAGTGACTCATCTCCCGATAGACAATACACTCGATTAGATCTTGGGATAGGTAGCTCAGTAGTGAATTGATTGTCAGTTTACCACGTGTGCCACGGCTTGCCCACCTTGCCCACATCTTCTGGTAGGAAACCTTGTTGAGGCTGACGTCAAGTTCTTGTCTGTATCTTCCCACAGCGGTCTTTGCTGTACAAACCGTCGATCAATTGCCATCTCTAATCGACCTCATCACTTGGTCTAGAAACCGGCGCTCGAAGATTGCATAGTCGGGGTAGTGAATCATCACATCGGCGAGAAACCTCTCCCACGCCCCCTCTCTCGCAAAAAGGACCAGGCCATCCCGTGCAATCTTGTATCTCAGTGACCAGTTTACGTCCTCGACAAGAATGACATCGACCCGTTTTTCTGGGCCGTTCAATGCGGACACCAGCTCCATCAACAGCCTCCATCTGTCATCCACCTCGGGCAGGGTCGTCTTGATGGCAATGTCGGTGTCGCTCAGAGAGTGAGCAGTGCCACGTGCACGGGAGCCGAAGACTGCGATGAACTCTATGCGGTCGCCGCCAATCCGGAGGATGACATCCCGTATGTTCTTCAAGTCCGGTGGAATTGAACTGGCTGTCTGCGGCTTTGTCAACGAACCTACCCATCTACTGTTTTGACCTCAAGCATAAAAAACTGGCTAGGCTAGAATAGGAACGAGAACACCCCAGCAACCCTCGGACCAGAATTGTCAGACAATTACATCCGGGTGCTCCGACAGAGATGTCTGAATGGAACCCGACACTCCGGAGTGCAAGATCAGCTGTAGATGTTCTGATCGTTCGATGAAGCGTTCTAGATGCAACCTCGTCCCACTTACGATACTTGCCAGACTGGGATTCCCGATGCCTTTGAAACGTAGGCAGACTCCGAGGATTGAACCGGCCTAACTGGGATTGATGGGGGGCAGGACAGCGTCAACGAGAGCACGTCTTGTCCGAGGGCCAACACACCGACAAGCGTGAACCAAGCCACTCTGGTAGCAACAGCGTGCAACTCGCGCAGGAAATACGTCTATCCAGCAAGTGCCTGTATCAGCAAGATTGCTGCAACTGTGAGGAGGACACCGCCGAACACCGCACGCACGTGCCTCGGCCTTGCGTGATGCGCCATTACTCGCGACCCGATCTGACTCCCCGCAAACACGGCCACTGCACAGGCAATCCAGATGTCCCACTGCGGCTCGGCGGCAAAGACCATATGCGAGATGAAGCTCGACGTCCCCGAGCAGCTGACGATGAACGCCGATGTCGCTGCTGCAATCTTGGGATCCAGTCCGACGATGTACAGCAGTGGCACCACAAAGCTGCCGCCGCCCCTGCCAATCAGCCCAGCGATGAGTCCAAGCCCAGCACCACCCATCAGACCAATGGCCATTCTCTCGCGGGACTTGAACTCATCACGCGACGGTCTCCACCCGCTCAGCATCAGTAGTGCCGCCGCAGCCGTGAACAGCGCGAACACAACCAGCAGGACATCGGTGGGAGCAGCGATATTGAGCAACGTTCCGATGGGTGCAAAGATGACCATCGTCAGTCCAAACGGCAGCGCGATTCTCCAGTCGATGAGCCCCCTCCGATGGTATGTCACGGCGGCCGACGAGCTGTTGATCACGTTCAGCAGCATCCCGAGGGGAATTGCCTGGGTCTTGAAGTCCATCCCGAACCAGAAGAGAATGGGAATGTAGAGCTGGGACCCGCCCATCCCCAACATCGAGAATACAAATGCAATCAGAAAGAAGACAATTGGTATCAGGATGGCGTAGTCCATGCAATCACTGGCTCCTACAATAGCGACTCAGGTTGTCGAGCCCCGGACCGACTAGCGACCGCTGAGGCCCTGCAGTCGCATTCCGTGCACTGTTCTATTTACATATGCCGCAACTGGCACACTGCCAGATACTTCAGAATACGCGCTGCTGATCCCTGACCCAGCAGGCCTATTCGCAAATGGTTTCGCGCTGGCAACGCCCGAGACATTGGCACAGCAGAGTGGTCAGGCCCACAGAGAGTCTACCATCGCAGGGTTCGCAGTGATACCGCTCATTCTCCATTCTCAGCCAGTCGTACGACGAATCCTTTTAGATGTGACAGACATAGTATGAGGGGAGGGAAGCACGTTGGCATCAAGTC
The DNA here is from genome assembly GCA_029855935.1 of Candidatus Thorarchaeota archaeon. Classification (GTDB taxonomy): domain Archaea; phylum Asgardarchaeota; class Thorarchaeia; order Thorarchaeales; family Thorarchaeaceae; genus B65-G9. The sequence goes on from JAGSHN010000023.1 coordinate 95,603, forward strand.
GGACGGCCTTTGGTCTGATCGTGGTGTACGGCATCAGTGTGGTCCTCAGCGCGGCCTTCTCATTGACAAACCCAGAATGGAGTACGGTCGTTCCACTGCTGGGACTGGAGACGAGATACCACTTCCTTCTCGTGGTCTACGTCATCCCGCTGGTCGTGGGCATTGTCGTCACATATCTCGCGCTCCGTGGAGTGACTCCTCTCTATCTGAGACTGAGAACGGCAATGGCTGAGGGAGACAGCCGCATCGTCTATGCGCCCCCCACCTCTGACCCAAACGACTCGGATGTCTATCTCAGGAGGAGCCTTCTCGTGGCGTTCCTTGTTCTTGGGATTCTGTCAATCATCATCCACTACGTCGACCCGCATCTCTTCATGACCGACGCGGACTACGAGATGTTCGTCCGAGACGTGGGCGACCCAAGGTACGCGCCGCCTGTATCCATCACCCTGGCTGGCCTGTTGATTCCGCTTGCGGTCGCCGTGTGGTCGATAGTCTGGATCCTGCAGGACTGCAATCTCTACGAGGAGCAGAGAGTCGGAACTGGCGTCGTTGCTGGCGCGACGTATGAGCCTCTGTGGCTTAGACCGGCCAAGTTCCTGCAGGGATACTCGGGAATCTCGTCGCTGCTCTTCGTGATCTCTATCGCGGCTCTCTTCATCGCGACTGGCGAGTCACTGATGTCCGCAGTATTCACCATACTGATACCAATCTTCGCGGTCGTTCAGTGCATTCCTGTCTACCTCTTCTACACCCGCATCGACAGAGGGTTCCTGTTGCAGAGGGCCGAGAGACTCAGCTCATAGACCAACAGTCGTCTTGCCGGCGAGACAGTGTCCCGATGTTCCCGCAACCAGATTCCGTGTGTTGTACGGCTCTATCCGCTCATCGACGAGGACCACGGACAAGTACAGCAGGAACTCACGGATCACGACCGGGTCCGAATCACCATCGCGCTCCGTCGCCGCCAATGCCTCGCAAGAACGAGGTCCTCTGTTCATACTCAGGTCTCCAGCAAGAACCAACTCCGATGCCTGCGTGAAGTCCCAGACTACACAGGTCTGGTTGAAACGGGAAGCGGAACTCACCCAATCATAGCCGTCCGAGATGAGTCCTCACAGTCGCAGGCACGACCTCATTGACGTGCCAATATTGAAATTGCCAGAAGACAATACGCTGCTGACTGGCGCGGGAGGATCAGTATTGCAAGACTCGGAGAAGCGCGAGGCCATAGGGCTCATAGTCATAGTTGTCTTCACGATGTTGGGCGGAGTCGCTACAGTATTTCTGGTAGTGCCGCACCTTGCCGACCTCCCGATGTGGGCTGCTGTTGCCATTCTGACAAGTATCGCCTTGGCAATTGTGGGTCTCGGTGCTGGAGCCCTGATTGTCCTGACACGCGGGAGCACCGAGTCGAGACGTCCGACAGGAGAGGACGTTGCAAGAGCCATCGCTCTACTCGATAGACTCTGTAACGGGCTGTCACCGCCACTGATCTCTGACAGCGAGAGAGAGACCTCCATGGAACTGGACCCCTTCTCTGGCGCGGCTGCAGAGGCGACTGTGCGCGTTCTTCTTGCCGCAGACGCCCCTTTATCGAAATGGTGGGCAGAGGCTGTGCAACGCGAGGTCCCTCACTGGAGGGATGTCATACAGGTACCTGCTGTGGTGACCGATTCGGCGCTTGACGTAAACGAGGGGTGTGTGATGCTCGTGCTGATTGTTCTCTACGCTGTCTACTCTGCCGTGCAGTTCTTGGTCGGTCCCGCTCTTGCACCAGTCGTTTCTGTAGTCATAATTGTTCTCCCTGTCGTTGTCATAGCCGTGGCATGGAGAAGACGGTCTCGGAGGCAATCCGAGATGGGTCTTGATGAACTGAGTTGCATAGGGATTCGCAAGGTGATTCGTTACGCAGAGAAGCGGATGGAAGAGGAACTGACTGTGTACGTGATTGGAAGATACGACGGCCTGCAGTACACGGAAGAGTTCATCGAGACCGAGGACAATATGCGACTCACAAGGGCGCTGCTGATCCCGCGGGCGAGGCGGTGACTATCCGTATTCACCGGGGTCTCAGGACATCTCGATTGCGACCCCCATAGGGCATTCTCATAGTGTCTCCCAACCCGGAGGAGAGTCATTCAGAGATGGGCGTACGCCATCCGTCAGTCTTGCAAACGAATGAGTGCTCAGACGCTTGTGCAAGAGTTATCTTGCCGTTCACATAGACTGCCAGATGTGTTCAGCCGTGAGCTGCGCTTCGCTATCGACAACAGCAGCTGCTCAACACGCCGCGCACTGGAGTGAGAAGAGATGAGGCTTGCATTTGTTTCCACGTTCCTGCCACAGCAATGCGGAATAGCGACGTACACGGACTACCTTGTCAGGGGACTGAGGAAGGCCGACCCAGATCTTGAGATCACGGTTCTCGCAGAGGACGGTGCCGAGGCCCTGCGCGATGGCAACCTCACGGTAGTACCGTGCTGGAACAGGAGGGAGGACTACGTGAAGCAGATTCTCAGCAGGACCGACGACATCGACATCCTCCATATCCAGCACGAATACGGCATCTACTCCTTCGACGAGAGGCTGCCGACCCTCCTCGACAGCCTGCCGGACACCATCGGCAAGGTCGTCACAATCCATTGTGTCAGGCCGGCACAGGTGAGCGAGAGAGGCCCCGTGGACGAGGAGTACGCAAGGGAGATAGCCGAGCGCGCTGATCACGTCATTCTTCATCTCCCCTCTCAGAGGGCAATCCTTGAGCGGCTCGGCATTCCGCGAGAGAAGATATCTGTGATAGCCCACGGTACTGAGCTGAGCGATGAGGACCCTATCGAGTCGAGAAGACGACTTGACATCCCCGAGGATGCGAGGATAATGCTGATGTTCGGCTTCGTCAAGCCCCACAAGTGTCTGCACGTGGCTGTGGAGGCGCTGCGCAAGATCATCGATGAGGGTGTTGACGCGCGACTGTTCGTGGCGGGTGGACTCGCCTCAAACGCAAACGAGGAGGCAAGACGATATGTGGACACCGTCAGGGAGAGGATAGCCGAGCTCCGACTACAGGAGAGTGTCATCTTCCCGAACCGATTCTATCCCAACGAGGATGTCCCGTACCTCTTCAGGGCCTGCGATGTCGTCCTGTTTCCGTACTACGAGGGCGACCGCTCGGCGTCGGGCTCGCTTCATCTCGCCATCGGCGCGGCACGGCCCGTCATCGCCTCGCGCATCCCCAAGTTCGTGGAGCTTGCGAACATCAGCGACGAACTGCTGATCCTCCCTCACAACTCCGACGAGCTCGCCCAGCTTGCACTGCGCCTGTTCACTGACAGTGAGTTCAACAAGTACATCACGCGTAGGACTGAAGAGTACCGCGAACAGACTTCATGGAAGAAGACTGCACAGAGGCACCTCGAGGTATACGAAAAAGTGAAGGAGGAGAGTCACTGAACGGAATCGGAGCGCACTCATAGACAGAGGTGATTCACAGAATGAAAGGAGGATTCGACGAGACGATCAGGAGAACGGGTCCCGGAGAGACCGTCACTCTCGATAATGGGGAGAATGTCTTCCGGCTCTCTTCTTTCGAGGGGAACCCAGTAGTTCATCCGCGCGACATAGGTCTGACCTCAACAGAGGAGGACGGAAACGAGCAGCTTGGCGCCGTCTTCAATGGCGGTGCCGTTCTGCACGGGAATCAAGCCATCCTGACCCCACGCTGTCACAGAGACTACCGAAGAATCACGTTCTATGACGAGAGGTTGGGCAGGGAGAGAACCGGTTTTGACAACTATGTTTCCGAAGTGTGGGTACTGTCCAGTGACGACGGGGTCGACTTCGCGCCGACGGGAACGATCATCCGTGGCGACGGGACCGAACACAGCGACTTCACCTATGGCATCGAGGACATCCGCATCGTGCCGTTTGAGGACAGGTACCTGCTGATAGGGTGCGGCAAGGTCAAGCCGCCATTCAAGGGCTCAAATGCAGACCGTGTGGCCATCTACTCGACAGAGGACTTTGAGAGCATCACCTATCACGGAATGATCAGGGCGTTCGACAGCAGAAACGCCGTGCCCATCTTTGATGACAACGGAGGGGCTCACATCCTCCTCCGGTTTCATCCGAACATCTACATCGCCCGACTTGAGAACGGTGGTCAGGAACTCCTGCAGCCAAAGAAGTACGAGGACTGGTGGGAGCGCGTCTACACGCACAGGGAGGACCATCTCCTGCTGAGGGCGGGAGCGCACGCGCACGAGACTGAGAAGATCGGTCCCGGGCCTCCGCCCATCAAGACGGACGAGGGATGGCTTCTCATATACCACGCAGTTGGCGAGATTGATGGCCATATCTGTCGGGTCTACGGACTGGACAGGCCGATTGAGCGAGGATACTCTGTCTGCGCGGCGCTGCTCGACCCAGACGAACCCCGGAGGGTACTCTATCGGACGAACAGACCGCTCTACATCCCGCATAGGCCGTACGAGCTGTATGGAGATGACCAGTATCCCGTCGACATTCCTGCTGTGGTCTTTCCGACAGGAGCCATAGAGCACAGAGGCAGACTGTTGCTCTACTGCGGTGCCGGTGACAAGTATATGGTCCTCTTGAGCTGCGAGACGAAGCGTCTACTTGAGTACCTAGAGGACCATCCTGCTCAACGAGAATGACTACGCGCGAGGGCGAACAGCATCGTGAGGTGGACTGTTGGAGGGCGGGGCTGTCTACGTGCCGGATTGTCCAGCATCCCTGCCCAGCAGCCGCCCGCCGAAGGAGTTGAACAGAATTGTCGTCACACTTGCCGCCATTGCGACCATCGCCCAGACAGGATGCACAAGGCCCAGCACGGCCGCCGGCACACCGATTCCGTTGAACAGGAAGGCGAGCGTCAGGTTCTGGACGGTCTTGGAATAGCTGGACCTCCCAATCTCCAGCGTGTCTATCACACCGCCAATCCTGTCACCCACAAGGACCACGTCCGCCGACTCAATTGATACATCAGTACCAGAGCTCACGGCCACACCGACATCAGCCTGCATCAACGCAGGGGCGTCATTTATGCCATCTCCGACCATCATCACCCTGTGGCCCTCGGACTGGATCTCTCGGACCTTCTGAGCCTTGTCGCCCGGGAGTACCTCGGCATACACACAGTGAATCCGAACTTCCTCCGCCACACCCCTTGCTGTCCTTGCGTTGTCTCCGGTGATCATCACCGACGTGATACCCATCTCGTGCAATCTCTGGACGGTCTCTGCACCGTCCTCCTTCAGCAGGTCCCCGATTGCTATCAGACCCGAGATCGACCTCTCCACAGCAACGATGACTACGGTCAGACCACGTTCCTGTAGCTCGACAAGCCGCTGATGCACGGGCGCGATGTCAATCCCCATCTGCTCTATGAACCGTGAGTTACCCACACATACGGAACGACCGCCGACAGACGCGCTCACGCCAGCACCTCTTGTGGAGACAAAGTCGGTAGCGTCATGAAAGGAGAGTCCGTTGTCGATGGCGTAGTCGACTATGGCCCTCGCCAGAGGATGCTCTGACAGTCGCTCGACACTGGCTGCCAGTGACACAAGATCTTCGCCGCTGAACGAGCCTGTTGTCACCACCCCGACCACATACGGCCTGCCACGTGTCAGAGTCCCCGTCTTGTCAAAGACAACCGTATCGATGTCCTTCAGCACCTCGAACGCCTGCCCTGATCTTATGAGGACGCCTCTTCGTGCGGCTCGGCCGCCGCCACGCACGATTGCCAAGGGCGTCGCCATTCCGAGGGCACAGGGGTAGCCCATCACAAGCACAGCGAGCGTCGAATAGATCGCCCTCAGTAGGTCGTAGGTGCCGGAGACCATCCGCAGACCAACAGTCCACAGCAGAAAGGCGAGGAGGGCCGCCCCGAGAACCACTCTGACGTAGTGCTTCAGGACTCTATCCACAAGAAGCAGGATGTTCGGCTTCAGGGCACGTGCCTCACGGATGTGCGTCGCCACCTGTTGGAGGAACGACTCCGAGGCCTCCTTCGAGACATTGATCACAAGCGAGCCGTCCTGATTCAGCGCGCCACCTATGACCTCATCCCCGACCTCAACGTGAACCGGGATGAACTCGCCCGTGACAAGGCTGTTGTCAACAGTGGAGTGCCCCTCCTCGACCACGCCGTCAGTCGGTATACGTTCACCCGGCCGGACACGCACTCTGTCGCCCACGGTCAGATGCTCCACAGGCACCTCGTCCTCAGAACCGTCATCTCTCAGGACACGTGCCGTCGCAGGCTGAAGGTCCATCAGTCTCTTGATGGCCTGAGAAGAGCGTGTCCGGACCACGAGCGCGACATACCCCGACAGGATGTGGTAGGACGTGACAAATACCGCGACGCCGAAGAAGTCGGCAGCGGGCCACGGGGTGATGACATAGCCGACAGCACCTCCCAGCAGACCACCAAACGCCGCGCACTCAAGGAGAACATGCTGGTTCAGAATCCCCCTCCTCAGCGAGGACGCAGCCATTTGGAGGATATACCAGCCGGGGCCAAAGATGTTGAGCGCGGCCAGAATGAACATCAGGACAGGCCCGCCAGGCACTGGCCGTCCCAGCCACATAGCGACCATCAGACCAAGCGCGACCAACGTCAGCGACCCTGACACAGCCATCCGGGCCCTCTCCCTTCTGAGTTCGGCCTCCTCCTCCTCGAAAGTCCTCAGCCGATCGGGGTCGTAGAGAGTGAACCCGACACTCCTGATGGCATCCCTCACGTCCAGCGGCCTGACCCGGCCTGGATCATACTCGACAAGGACCTCCTCGTGACCCAGGTTCACTGCAACGCGTGTCACTCCGTTCAGACGCTTGAGGGAGGCCTCAATTGTGCTGGTGCAGAAGGAGCACTGCATACCACCAATCTTCAGGAACAACCTCTCGCGGCTCGGCTCGGTTTCGCTCATCGACTGACACCGTCTCCTGACTCAGCGCTCTCACTCATCGCTCATCGAGACGACAGGAAAGCCCATCTGGTCGAGAATCCGTGCAATCTCATCCCGGCTGACTCTCTCTGGCTCGAAGACCACCCGGACAGTGCTGTTCTCGATGTCGGCAGCGACACGCAGTACACCCGACGTGGCTGACAGCACCCTCTCAATTCGTGCAACACAGCCGCCGCAATGAATCGAACCGCTCTTGACGGTGATGGACAACCGGGCAGGGACAGTCACTGTGCGGACACCTCTCCAGAGACTCTTCCGATTGTCATTATGTGGCTTCCCGTTGTGGCACCACCAACGTGTGAACGCGGGTCATGCAGCGCAACTCAGCCACCCTTGGGGCCGGGCGAGATCCGACAGTGGTGTCGTTGAACGGCGACAGGGCAAATGAGCCGCGGCTATCTCATCACGCCGTAGTCGAAGGCACCAACGTGTGGGGGGTCGAAGTGCGCTCGTCAAGCGGATGAGTTGCCTAGATGCAGTGCTATTGTAACTGCCGCAATGTCAATGCTTGCAGCGGCAAAGGCGGCAACGGACGCGCCCCACCACGTGCCCTGAGCAAGCCTGCGAGGGAAGGACAGAACAGGGTCTTCGTCAGCGGCAGAACTCCGGCCCAGAGATGTGGACAGATCACTGAACACATTGCAGAAATGAGGCACGGAACGAACTACGAGCCGTGAGCAGGGGCAGCTGGGAGTGAGGATGCTGATGCGACAACGAGATGCTCTGTCCGGTTCCACAGGCTGTACAGATCCGTCTCCCAGTGGGAGATTCACTCGGATTCGCATCCGGCAGGAGTCTCAGCCCGGGAGGCAAGACCGGCCGGCTGGTGCCAAGAAACCCTTATATCACAGGCGCGCGAATCAGTATCAAGCTCTTCTTTTGAATGAGCGAGAGGAGACTATGAAGAGTGAGTGACACAGCTGGTTTTCTCGACAAGTGGCTGTTCCGCATTGTGGCAGTCGCATATCTGGCCGTTGGAGCAGTCGGTACCACCTTTGTCAATCCTGAGACTCATGTCGGCTCAGCAGTGATTGTGGGAGGACTCGGGCTCATCATAGGCGGTCTCATGTTGTTGTCTTTGGCGATAGCTCCACTTGCCACTCAGTCCAGACTGGCACGCGCCTACGCCCTGTTCGCAGTCATCGGACTGGTTGTCCTGTTCCTAGTCATATTGGTGGTCAATGGAGTGTTTGGCATCTACTGGGATGAGTACTGGGGTGCCTACTATCCCGACGCCACTGGCATCTTGGTTGCAAACGCAGCCATCACACTTCTACCGCTGACCCTCATTCTCTGGCCCTGCATATGCCTGACGGCCAGGAGCCAGACAAAGAAGAAAATCATCGGACTCGCCATGTCCCGCCATGAGATATCGATGAAGGAGATTGCAGAGGAGACGGGCATACCCTCGCAGGCCGCCAAGGACGTGGTCATTGATGCGATCGCTGCGGGACGGCTGTCTGGAAACATCCGCGGGGACAAGTTTGTGAGAGCCACTGGAGCAGCTGCAGCCGCTGGCAGCGCCGTTGTGCTGGTCGTCTGTCCGTACTGTGGAGCAAAGACAGAACAGGGTCTCACCCACTGCCAGAACTGTGGTGCAAAGCTGTAGACTAGACCTGTATGTCGTGCAGTAGTGAGGCACGAGACGACCTTCAGGTCGTGAGCAGGGGCAGGTCGGAGTGAGAATGGCGATACGACAACGGGATGCTCTGTCCGGTTCCTCAGGCTGTATGAAGCCGTCAGTCGGTGGGAGATCCGCTCGGATTCGCATTCGGCGGGAGTCTCGGTCATGCAGGCTGAACGACCCAGCGTATGCCAACAAACCCTTATATCGCGAACGCGCCAACCGCTGCCTAGCTCTTGTCTTGAGTGAGTGAGAGGAGATTCTGAAGAGTGAGTAGTACGTCAGGTTCTCTTGGCAGGTGGCCCTTCCGCATTGTGGCGATCGCATATCTGGTCCTTGGAGCAGTCGGGATTACGGTCTACAATCCTGAGGTCGTTGAGGCCATAGGGATAGTTGCGGGAGTGCTCGGAATCATCATAGGTGGTCTCATGTTGCTGTCCGCGGCGATAGCTCCACTTGGCACTCAGTCCAGACTTGGACGCGCTTATGCCTTGTTCGCAGTCGTCGGACTCATTACGTTGTTCTTGGCGATTCTGGTGGGTAATGGAGTCTTTGGCGTGCGCTGGGCCAACTTCCCGGGCGTCTATCGTCTTGACGAGAGCGGCATGGTGGTGGCAAACGCCTCCACCGAACTCTTGCTGCTGACCCTCATTCTCTGGCCCTACCTGTGCGTGAGAGCCACGAACCAGACAGAGAAGAAGATCATCGGACTTGCCCTCTCCCGCTATGAGATATCGATGAAGGAGATTGCAGAGGAGACAGGCATACCCCCGCAGGCCGCGAAAGATGTGGTCATTGATGCGATTGGTGCGGGACGACTCTCCGGAAACATCCGTGGCGATACATTCGTGAGGGCCACCGGAACGGCAACGGCTGGTCGCGATGCCGTCGTGTTGGTTGTCTGTCCCTACTGCGGAGCGAAGAACGAGCAGGGTCTCACTCACTGCCAGAACTGCGGTGCAGAGCTGTAAGACCACAGGAAACAGAGGAGTGGAATGACTCAAGAACCCCTCCCGTATGAGGGGTATTCTCAGCCTGGAGTGGGAGTCCTGATTGGCAGGGCCGCGAGACAATATCCGCAGTCTGGTGGCACAGACCCGCAGAGTCGGTGGAGCCTATCGACGTCTCTTCTCTCGTAGTCGTTTCTGAACAGCGTCGCTTGTCAACTCTCCCAGAACGTCTGACGCGATCCACTTCGCGCTCTTCGTTCCGGTCTCTCGAATGCCCTCGGCAACCTCAATCGCACGTGCGTTCGGGTGGAGATTTCTCTTCCCAATCTGCCTGAGAGCCCAGCTGACCGCCTTCTTCACGTTCGGCCTGTCATCCTGCGCGCCCCTCTCAATCAGCGGAAAGAACTGCTCGAAGAACTCGTCGCTCGCAGACTTGTCCTTGAAGGCCCGCCATGCAATCATCGCGAACGCCGCTCTCTTGACAAACTCCTCCTCCCGCTCACTCCACTCATGGATCTTCTTCAGCGCCAGCTCGCTCGGCGCGAACAGGTTCTGACACACCTGATCACAGATCTCCCAGTAGTCAAAGTCCCGCACCCACGCCTCCATCTGCTCCTCAGTCAGCAACGCGGGGTCGTCAATCATACTCGCAAGAATCATTGTCTCCCGGGAGCCGGCGTTCCACAACCTCTGGGCAAGATCGTGGTCCCGTCCAATCTCCTTCGCCAGACGGCGTAGATCTGGGATTCGCACACCGTAGGTCTTCTTGGGAGTGATGCCAAAACGGGCCATTCCAGCCGTTGCCTCAGGATTGGCAAGTTCCTCAAGCCGCCGTATCACGTCTTCGAACTGCATGGTCCTCAGACTCTCCATGGTGTGACTTCAGCCTCATAAGGGTTCGTTCTCGGTCTGGCCGGGGGTCCCTTTGGTAGCGAATACTGAGCGATATCTTTCGTTCGAACACGTTGAAGACTACTCCAAACAGTGGATGTGTCAGTGAATGAGCAGAGTACCTAGTCGGTGAAATGGCCACAGTTGTCTATAGAGATAGCACGACGGTCTGCTCTTCAGAGAGGGTCTCTTGCAGCGCGTAGTTCTGGTACGAGAGTGCCAACCAAGAAAGAGGTGGCCTCGGGTCAGGCTGGTGTTCAATGTGATCCCCAGCCCGTGCTTGTGCCTAGTCGCTAGACGGTGTTGTAGAATTGTCTTGCTTGTAGCAAATTGGCCAGGAACCCGTGAACCCGTGGACACCTCCCGTGCGCAATGGTACATCACTGTAGGACCTGGTGGTCTGATTGAGGTGCCTGGGCTCCGGACCAGAGCAGGATCCGATAAGGCAGGTACCAGTGCGCATGGCCTGATGTCATCATTCGGTTTCTATGTGTACGCCGTCACACCACCGTGCACAACTGGAGGTTTCCAGGACGGGGTGCACACAGCGACCACCATAACGCTTATTTTGGCGAAAATGGGTGAAAATACCTGCGGTTTGAATCGGACTACAACTAGGGTTGAAACCTCACTCTCCTCTCGGGTCCACGTCTGCCTCTCTGAGTTTGAATCGGACTACAACTAGGGTTGAAACCAGTCTCTCGGTCGGGCCGCCAACGCTGAAATATATGTTTGAATCGGACTACAACTAGGGTTGAAACCTGCTTGAGATAGCGGGGGGCCTCATCGATTTCTGCTGTTTGAATCGGACTACAACTAGGGTTGAAACATTGCATATTATATCTGCGTGAAATTGGCCGAGAATGTTTGAATCGGACTACAACTAGGGTTGAAACCAGAAAAGGAGAGTCATAGATGGGGTGGCCGCACTCGTGTTTGAATCGGACTACAACTAGGGTTGAAACACGATGCGCGTGTGGCGGTCGAACTGTGCCAGAATCCGTTTGAATCGGACTACAACTAGGGTTGAAACGAAGAAATCAGATGCACCTGTGACCTCACCGCGTTTGTTTGAATCGGACTACAACTAGGGTTGAAACCAAAGACGCGGAATGCGTCAAGTGTCTTACCGCCATTGTTTGAATCGGACTACAACTAGGGTTGAAACCTTGAGGCGGACGTCCTCTGGGTTCCCCCAGTAGGGGAGTTTGAATCGGACTACAACTAGGGTTGAAACACAGAATCATTGTGTTGGTGTTGTATATCCACGAGCAGGGTTTGAATCGGACTACAACTAGGGTTGAAACTCTGGAGGATGGCGTGTTCCATGTGTTCTTGGGCTGGTTTGAATCGGACTACAACTAGGGTTGAAACCCAAGAGAGGCCTGAAAGACCTCGCCATCGAGGACCGTTTGAATCGGACTACAACTAGGGTTGAAACGTCGCTCGGCTCCTCCTCCCTCAAGAACCTCGTCACGGTTTGAATCGGACTACAACTAGGGTTGAAACTGTTCACGTGGCCAGACAGTTGCGCGGTCTGTTCGGTCGTTTGAATCGGACTACAACTAGGGTTCAAACCTGCTTCGGGATTGGGAAGGGGGTGTGGAGCAGGCGAGGCCAGGATCGGACCACAGTAGGACTTAGCCCAGAGCTAGCTTTGCCTGCATCTCCGGACGGTCAGGGTCTGAGTGGGACTAGCAATTGAGATGGAACATTCCATCGCAACCTTGTTCTTGTCGCTGCACATCTCGTCGAACCGTGATTCTTTCGCGTGGATGTATGAGGACGGGACGGAATGGCAGACTAGTACAGCCAACGGAATGCGGGTCCTCGATACACCAGCACCGGAACGGATGTCGTGATCATCGATTCTCTATGCGGCCGAGCAGATCGTCTCTCTGGACCTCGCGTTTGAACCGGTCAACACTGAGGCGGCGTAGTCTCTCGTATCTCTCTCCATTCCAGTGCAGGAGATCGAATGAGCGGGTATGAGACAGCAGGCTACCAACAAGGAACGCCACGACGACAGGGCTTGCGAAGACGAGATACGGCCTCTGTCTCGCGGGGAGTATCTCAAGGATGTGTTCAATCACGATAGCAATGTACTCGGAGGCGTGCGTGATGTTCGGCGGGTCGATATGAACCCCTTCGTCAATCTCCACGACCACGTCATATCCTTCTCTGACGAGAACCGCCCTTGTCGGACGCGATACGGCAATGGAGATGGCCACTTTCCTCCCACGCAGATGCTCAGCGACCTCTCTGACATCCACCTGTCCGAGTAACGCTGAGAGCAGTACGTCGTCACCAGCGACTGGCAGGCCCCAGAACGTGAGACGTGTCTCGTCGCTCTCATCGCGCTCAAATGTCTTGTCAGACTGCATTGATCTGAAGCGGTCCCAGTTGATGTGCTCCATCTGTTCGTATCTCTGGCCATCCCAGTGTAGCAGGGTGTACTGGTCACTGTGGCCCAGAAGGTTTCCGATTATGAACGCAACGACCGTCGGGCAGGCCAGTGCCAGAGCAATAGGCACTCTTGGTGCCGAAGACAGAGACGGTGCAACGCTTCTCTCAAGTTCCGTCAATCTACGAATGGCAGCGGCAGCGGATTCGGCCCACCAAGTCATCTTGGACGTGGGAATCTGACGGTCGGGCCTCCCAATCTCTCCTATGACATTGTAGCCAATCTTTGCTACTGCCGGAGTCGCATTCCTGCTGAAGTTGACAACGATGGCGGATGGTCGAGCGTCTGGATAGTACGCACGGACAGGGACTCGCCTTCGTCCCCTCAGCCAGTTGATCCCATCTCTCAGGCGCCACAGAACGTCTGAGATTTCAGCGGCTATTCCGACTACTGCGACCGGGTCGGGCAAGTTGACAAACCTCACATCCGAATGAGTTTCAGCCATAGATGTCCTGTCTATAAGTGATTGGTATACGAGTGGTGATCCTATCCCCCTGAGGAGCGATGGAGGCTGGCTCTGGTCTCCCCTTCCGACCTATCATCATCCGTGCCAGTGCCATAGTCTCTCCGAGCAGCGTCATTCAAAGCCAACCCTGTCGCACCAGTGAGAAACTCCTTGATTCGCGAGACGATGTGATTCAGCGGCGGGTCGAATGCCCCCGCGATCTCCGCGTCGGACACCTGGCTCAGGAGATCCGTGAGAAGCTCGGTGGCCGCTTCTGAGAGCGTTCTCCACTCCATTCTGTTCAGCCGCTCCAGATGGTCGCTGATGCCTCCGACTGAGAGACTCGTCGGTTCGGAGTATGATAGGGCCGTGCCGAGATCTCGAAACAGACGCGCGAGCCGACGGGTCGGCTGAGCATCGGCAAAGGCTGCTACAGCCACGGTCCACTCGATGAATGTGACGAAGGGCGTGAGATCAATGAGAGCGAAGTCCCCTCTTGCGGACGACTGCTCTGCGCTCAGGACTCTCTCAATTGACATGTCCTCTTGAGTCACGATGTAGGAGAGTGCGGCGAATGTTGCCCACTGCTCGGTCTTGTCTGCTCCTGTCACATCCACAACAAGTCGACAGCGAGTCCCTCCGAGAGCTGTCTCCTTCAGGACGGTAATTACGGTATCAACAACGTCTAGTACCCCTGCTCCGCAGGCCTCCCAGCCCTTCTCCACCATCGACCACGTACCCACGTGTCCGTCCCGTCTGAGTCCCTCCAGCTCGTCTTGAAGCGCTCCATATGTAGTAGGAACTACCAGCAAAGCTACATCAAACGGCCCAAACAATTCCGCTATGGCTGCACTCGAGTAGCGAGTCCTGCAGACAGTGTCCGGACTGGCAGGCCACACATAGTCGACCGGTCGGCGCGCGACATCATCCTCAAAGCTTAAGAGAATACGAATCGTGCCATTCGGAGGGTCCACCCTCCTACCGAAACCAGTCTTCCGCTTCACCTCAATCATAGACTACCACGTCCCGCGTTAGATTAACCTGCCCTCTGGTGCAGGCATAATGCACCGTCCCTGTTCCGCCCCTCGGCCACAAATTCCTGCTCTCTGCGTCGAACATCTACGTGACCTGCGTCCCAGCCCTGTTACGGGAAACGCAGCCCGACATTCGCCCGTGTTGTGGGTCTTCGTAGTTTCCACGGAGGGCCGATGCGTATGAGAGACGCAGGTGGGCCGACGATTGGGTCCCTATCACGGGCAAGTAGTGTCGTGAACCGCATCGCTGTATCATTGTGCGATTTCTTGAGATTGAGAGAGTCAGACCGTCCAGGCAAGAAACAGCCGAAAATGACAATAGTAGGTTAGAAAAAAAGGGGTGTAGGACCAGCAACGCTGGTCCGCTACAGGCAATAGCCAGAGATGTCCGGACGAGCCTACTCAGACCACGGTGGGTCGACGGGCTCGTCCGGCCAGTAGTGACCGATTGCACCCAACATTGTTATCGGGCATAATATGACTCAAAGGAAGAAGAAACAGAACGACCGAAATTCGGCATACGGGACGATGTTCGGACTGTATTCCGAAATACGGACATAGGTAGTAGGTGGTAAGCGCTGGCAAAGGAAACAATTCTGATTGCGACACTCGGTCGCAATGAACAGGGGCGAATTGACTTCGTCCTGAGAAAGCGGGCGGCTGATAGGCTCGTCATACTGTACACTGACGAGATAGAGCAAGACGCTCGTCGGATCAAAGAGGAGATTCAGAGGTCCGGTTCACTCCCGGTCGACCTAAGACGCGTCGAGCCGTGGAGCTTTCACAACGTCCTGTGTGAGGCTGTCAAAATTGTCAATCAGTACCCGAAGGCAACGTTCACGTACAATCCCTCGCTGGGAACCCGCATTATGAGCGCGGCCCTGTACGCAGCTGCGGCCTTCACAAAGTCTGTTCTCTTCCTCGTCAAGGAGGACGGTAGAGGCCGCGCCGTCGAAGTCGTGAACGTCTTCCCTATCACTAGGCAATCGCTGAGTGCTCCTAAGAAGAGAATACTTGCCGTTCTGGCCGAGCGCCGGCGCGCGGCGAAGAGCGAAGAAGAGCAATGGTTTCCCTCTATGGGGGCGCTGGCGAAAGCCGTGAATCTGTCCCGGTCATCCACATCTGACCACATCAAGGTTCTGAGCGATTGGGGCTACGTGGAGGTCGATGAGGGCCGTCCGACCAGAGTCCGTTCGAAAGAGCTGGGCGAGGCCGTCCTTGAGATGGCTCGCAAATGGAAACGGGACAGGGATGCAGACAGGTGAAGCTGCCCTGACCGACCCCAGCATAGCCCGAACCGAGACGGCTCTGAGGGACCTGTGGAGAGAGACCCTGCGAAGGTGTTCGGAGCGCTTCAGTCTGGAAGAGAGTCTCGCATCACTTGAGATCGTGATCGACGATGCAACGGGATCTCTGGCCTGGCCTCAATCGTGGAATATTGAGGTGCAGCTCCGAGAGGACACTGTGATGATTCCGGATCTCACGTCGACAGCGGCCCCCCTGATACGCGGTCTTCTCGCAAGAGAGGCCCTTCGACTGATGCTCCCAGCTGGCGTCGTTGATGACAACGTTGTCTTCGACGTTGCCTGCGAATTCGGAAGGCAAAACCTGCGCGGACAGCTGGAGCAGGAGTGGACCGAGCGCTGGCGGGCCTCCAGCGAGTCAATCCGCCTGCCCACAGGGGCCGTCTATGACGCCATTCGCATATTTGATCAGCTTGAACGAATGGAGGGGTCGCGTGCACTGGACAACCTCGTGAACGCGATTGCCAAGTTCGCACGTGCTGGTGTGACACTCTCTCTGGACGACTGGGTGCGGTACCTGATGGGCTATGTGATAGAGTTCACCATTCCTCTGAACAGAATCGAGATTGCCGTTGCAGATGCCCTTCTACGTGATGCGAGTACCACACGAGAGGAGATTGCTGCCCGTCTTGGGATGACTCCAGACTGGATTGGCAAAGTGGTACAGAGGATGACCGCCCGCGGACAGTTGAGGCTGTTCGAGCGGCTCTCGCTCCGTGCCCTCAACATTCGCGTACAGCATATTCTCATAGAGCCAGCAGTTGTGAGTCAGGCCGAGGGTCTGGACTTCTTCAGGAGCTGTCCCTTTCTGTATTCGTCGTGGAGGGTCATAGGCGGTCGAGGCGGGATTCTCATCACTCTTGCAGTTCCTGACAATGACCACAATCTGCGCGCGGTCAGAACAGCTGTCAGACGTGTCGCACGGTCAGGATTCACTCTACAGACCTTCGACCGCGTCCGCGCTGCGCGACAGTACTGTTTTGACTACTACGACACAGAGACGGCTCGGTGGAGAATCGACTGGTTCTCGCTGTGGCTCGCGGCCAGACATATCAGCAGCGGCGGCAATCAGCGCCTACCCACACTGGAACTGCCAGCCCCTCCCGAGCCGCTACGCTACATCGACAACACCGACGCGCTCCTGCTCTCAGAGTTCCAAGCAGGCACCACGACCATCCGCGGCCTCAGAGACAAGATACGCTGCCGGACATCTGCCGTCGTCGAGAAGATGACAAAGTTTCGAGATACACGAGTCCTCGTCCAGATGTACGAGCTCAGGCACGCCGGGCTCACCGCTGACTCACTCGTCATAGTCGAGGCTGACCGCGGTAAGGAGATAATGGGCCATCTGGCACTTCGCCTCCCGCAGACATACGTCGAGTCCACCGAGAAGGGGCCAATGCTGTTCAGGGTCACCCTCCCGGCTGACGGCGTGACCAGACTTGCCAAGATAGTCGGAGACATTGTCCCCGAACCGCAGCAGATCCACCTACTCGACAGTCCGTTGTACGGGGGATGGAAGCTCGGGGCCTTCATCGAGGACTGGAATTTCTACCACGGCACGTGGGCGCCCCACCCCAACATTGACACGTGGCTCGAGGACATCGAGAGAAGACTGTTCTGAGAACTATGGCGCGGTTCGTGGCTCTTCACAACAAGGCCTGCTAGGCGGGCCTGCGTATGCGAAACCCGCGCCCGTGGCGATTCTCCTAGTCAAGGAATCTCTTCACGTACAGCGGCCGAGCCGCGCGTGAGTACCAGCGGTAACGGAAGCTTCGTGCAGCAACCCTGAAGTTCGAGCGTGTTTCCCATTCCGATGGACGAGTGGCATCCCCGCAAGCAACTCCCCAGTCTGAACCGTTCGCGATGGGATTACGTACCTCATACGAACACCTAACCTTTATACTGTACCGTGTAGCCATTTCGTGATATGCGAAGGGGAGCGGAGAAGGCAGCCGTTTGTCACAGCGTGAACATACCACGGCCTAGGGTGTCCGTATTATGACTAGGGTATTGGTTACTTCACTCGGCGCGCCGTCACGCGGCTACTCGTTGAGCACCTACCGCCTTCACAACTCGGACACTGCTCCTTGGCAAGGTAAGTTCGCGGGACTGGCTGTTCGGGACCTATTGGGACCCTTCGACAACTTGATTGTCCTTGTCACCGAGAGATCAGAGAAACACCTTGCTGAGTTCAAGAAAGCAGCGGGAGTCAGACAAGCAAGGCGTGTTCCGGTTCCCGAGCCCCTGACAGAGGGTGATCAGTACAGTGCCATTGACAAGATTGTCGGTGCTGTGGAAGAGATTGCAACTTCTGATCTCCCGGATATTCGCATAACCCTCGACATAACCTTCGGGTTCAGATCTCAGCCGCTCCTATACTTTGCCGCGCTCGCCTTCTTGAAGGAACTTCAAGGGGCTGAAGTGGAACACGTTGTTTATGCTCACCGGAAAGACCCCGCCAGGGACGAGTACGAGATTGTCGAGCTCACGCCGGCCTACGAGATGATTGACTGGGCATATGCCGTCAGAACCTTTGTAGATTCCGGTGATACGGGGTACTTGGCAAGAATCTTGGACCGGAGGGTGCAGATGCTACGTGCTAGAGGAGAACCTTTCAAGACGGTAGATGACATTCGCAAGTGTCTGAGCGGCTTCTCGAACCTCGTTGGTGCGGCATTGCCGATAGAGCTTGGTAACGCAGCCAAGTCACTTCTGGACAAACTCGATCGGCGCAGGGAAGAACTGCGAGAGGCCAAGATCTTCTGGCGACTCATTGACTCGTTGACTGAGGTGGGAGAGCAACTCTCGTGCTCCCTGCTTGCTAGGAACAAGGCCACGATTCCTCTGACACGTGAGGTGATTGAACACCAGATTCGCGTCACCGAGTGGGCGCTCTCGCACAACCAGATTGCGAACGTCGTGGCCATACTCCGAGAGGCGGCAATCAATCTGATACTGCTCAGGCGCTCGTCTGAGAGATGGCTTGACAGGAGCGAGAGAGAAGAGGCCGCCTATCTTCTATCGTCAATGGAGCGAATGATGAAGAGAGGGGACCTCAGAGACAGGCTGACCGACTTTCAACAGGAGTTCCTGGCTGCATTCGTAAGAATCAGAGATCACAGAAACAGGATGGCCCACTGTGGCTTCACTGAGAACAGGGTCAGTCTTACAGGTCTGGACGATGACATCAGGAACTTTGTTGAAGTGCTGCGCAGGGGCCTTGACGAGCTACAGCTGCCGCAGCAGGGGACTGCACACATACTGGTGAGCCCGCTGGGGCTCTCGATTGGCAGCCTCTACACCGCTCTGTTGGCAACCCAGCCCGACCATCTCATCGCCCTTGTGACAAAGAAGTCGCGGGGTTCATTGAAGTCGGTCCTAGAGGCCGCCAGTTTCCCTGAGTCCGAAACCACAGTCCTTGACGTCAAAGACCCTCACGCAGGCTTCGAGGAGATACCGTCGCTCGTCAGCAGGGCGGAGGACACGATCATCTCCGCGCGGGTGGTCATCGGGAACATCACGGGCGGGACCACAATGATGAGTGAGGCTGTCCGCGCGATTCTCGAGATGGCCAGATCGTACGCGGTACAGACCAAGACCTATGCTATGGTCGACAGAAGACCGTTGGAGGAACAGAAACGTAATCCCTTCGTCAAGGGCGAGGCGTTTCAGATCAATGGATGTGTGAATGATGACTGAGAATGAAACTAATGTTTCCGAACTGATCCAGCTCGTGGGTTCCAACCCCCTCCCGCTGTACATAAGCGCTTCCACGCTCCGGCCGAATATCGTCTATCTCCTGTGTACTGACGAAACAAGGCCTGTGGCGGAACGGCTTCAACGAGAGTACAAGAAGTATAACATCGGCGCGGAACTACTGTTCATCAGAGATGCGACCAGCCCTCTGAGCTGCGAAACGGTGGTCACCGACAGACTGTCGAATGCCTTTCTCGACTACACTGGTGGCACCAAGGTCATGGCCGTCAACGTCTACCGTGCCTGGTCTCAGCACAGAGGCACTCTCAGCCGAGCGTGCTATGTGGACTCTGAGAAGGACGTACTCCGATTCGGTGATGGCAAGAATGTCCCGATCACTACGGAGCTGTCACTCGACCTGCTTGTCAGACTGCACGGTTTCCGGCTGTTGGAAACGAGGTCTTCCCTACCAGATGCCGATAGAATGCGTGAACTTGACAAAGAGGTCGAGAAGTATCTCGAAGCGATTGAACGCGGGGAGAAGACAGATCGAACTGCTGATGGGTTTTGGTTCGAGGAATGGGTCGCAGGCCTTTTGAAGCACAGACTTGATACACCTCTGAAGGTATATTGGGGAGCAAGAATTGCGCCACCTCACGCGCCCGGGATGGAACTCGATGTTGTGGCCATAAGGGGCCACAAGACCTTCGTGCTATCCTGCACAATCGGACCCAAATATGATCCCGCAAAGAGAAAAGCCTTCGAGGTCATTCTGCGATCTCATCAGATTGGGGGCAATCACGCAAGGGCGGCTCTCGTTAGTCCCATAGACATAGTTATGAACCCAAGTCCGAGTCGGTGGAGCTCTGACGAACTCATTGACCAAGCCTACAATCTTGAGAGTAGTGTCAAGTCACACTGGAATGATCCTATCGCCTTCAAGGTGTTCTCCCGGTCAGACATTGAGGAGTGGGTGGGTTTCGCTGGGGCCAAGAAGAAGGTCGATTCTCTGAGGAGATGGATTGAGTCATAGGAGTGATGATGGTAAATGGGTATTCTAACGCTTGTGGACCTGCTTGGAATTCAGAGGTTCATCTTTGAGTCAAACCGGCTGAGGGATATTCTTGCCGGGTCTATGCTCGTACGCAAAGCGAGTACTGAAATTCTCTCTGACTTTGCGCAACGTTCAGGCCAGGTTGTCTACAGTGCAGGAGGCACGGGACTGATCCGATTCGAGGCAATGGAGGACGCACGGGAGTTTGCGGGAAGATATACTCGCTGGCTATTCGACAAAGCACCGGGTCTGGATGCTGCTATTCTCCACAAGAACTATGACGGCAATGGCGACTTCATCGGAACCATAGAGGACCTGGGCGAGCAGATGAGTCTGCTAAAGCTTCGCCGCAGGCGACAACTCCCTCTCGGCGGTCTTGGCGTGACCGAGTCCTGCTATGAGACCGGCCAGCCAGCTGTCGCCTTCGACCGGGAGAGTACCAACTCCGTGCCCGTCGAGCCTCCACTTCCAGACGATTCTCACCAGACAAGACCCATCTCTGCATCTGTCAAGGCTCGACGCGCTGCTGACCTTGAGCGCCAGTCTGATGAGAGGTGGGTGAGGTTCCTTCCTAGCACTGAGGTTGAGATACGTGGTGAGGAGGTTCAACTTGAATTCCCGAAGGACCTAGACCACCTTGGGCGAAGCCGCACCGAGAAGAGCCTGATGGCAGTTGTCCACATAGATATGAACGATACAGGTGAGAAACTGCGAAAGATGCAGGAAACCCTCAGGGGGGAGAAAGAGGAAACAGCAAGGGCGCGCATCAAAAGCACATCTGAGCAGATCAAGAACATAGCTGCAAAAGCATTCAGGGTATGCGTCCAGAGAGTTGTGAAGTCAATAGTCGCTGAGAAGAAGGACGACGGTCGCCACTACTACATCCAGCACGCAAAGGCGACAAGCAAATTCGAGCTACTCTATCACGACGGCACTCTCTCATTGCCTCTACGCCCAATAGTCCTTGGAGGCGATGACCTGACCATAGTCTGTGATGCTCGTATAGCATTTGATCTTGCGGCAGCAGCTCTGGAGGAGTTTGAGAGAGGAAACATAGAGGGCGTCGGTCAGATCACTGGTTGCGCGGGCATAGCGATAGGACGGACTCATACGCCTTTCTTCAGACTCTATCAGCGTTCCGAGGAGCTCTGCAGAAACGCCAAGCGGTGGCGCCACGCCGCAGACTATGCTGGTTCAGCCCTTGATTGGCATATCGAATATGGGCAGTCAATCGGACCAATCGAGGAGCTGCGTGCGCGGTACCTGAAACCCATTTCATCGGCATCACAGGAGTTCACAACATACCGGTTCACATGTCGTCCATATCCGCTTGACTATGATGACGAGTATCTGTCTTGGAGATGGCTATCGGACACATTCCTGTGTGGTCCCAACGGCCTTCAGACCGGGTCCTGGGCCGAGCGTCGCAACAAGGTCTACAGGCTGAGAGAGGCAGCACTTGAGGGCGAGGATGTTGTCAAAGGACTGCTCGAACGATGGAAGCGACTCGGCGACAATCTGAGGCTGCCAGCCGAGATAGGCAATGGGTACTTCAAGAATCAGACTCCGGTCCTTGACGCGGTGGAGCTGGTGAGTCTGTACTTCAAGTTGAGGTGATGATGACTTGATTCCCCGTGAGTTGACGATTGAGCTCCTTTCTGACAGTGCATTCGGCGGCGACACTGGTGTCACTGTCGATAGAGAGGTCACACACGATGAAACTGGTCTACCGTTCATTCCCGGCAAGAGTATTCGCGGGCTACTGAGAGATACCTGGCTATCAATGCATCACTGCTTCCCCTCATTGTGGGAGGCTGCTGCACGGGTGCTCGGACGACCCAAACGCCTTGACGAGCACTGTATCCTCCGCATAGGTGACGCTCTGCTCGAACCTGCTGTGAGGGAGTGGGTCCTATACGGCCTATCGAAGGGCACACGCCTCACATCCGACCTCGTTCTTGAGGCTCTCACCGACATTCGGACTCAGACGGCTGTTGACCGTGTCAGAGGGGCACCGAAGAAGGGGACACTCCGTAGCACTCGTGTCATATTGAGAGGTGTGAAGCTGCGAAGCCATCTGGAATGGCTCGGAGAACCGACAAAGGACGACCTGCGCGTTCTTGCCCTCTGCGCTCTGGGTACCCGACAGGCCGGGTTGTCTTCCAACCGGGGACTGGGCCACATCAGAATGCTTCTCGACAACAGTTTGCACCAGACAAGGAAACTGGCCAGACTGGAGGGGGGACAATGAGTAACTACTATCCGTTTGTTCTGCATCTTACCGCCCCAGCAATCATTCGTGATATTGGTCAGGACCCGTCCTGCGCGACGTCTATGGCATACATTCCGGGCTCAACGATACGCGGTGCCCTTGCCTTCCGGGTGAAGAAGACCGCTCCGGACCTATTCGATAGGATTGTGTTGTCAGATGAGGTTAGGTTCCTCAATGCGTACCCGTATGTCGATCAGAAGAGGTTCCTACCAACGCCAGTTTCCTACGCACGAGAGAAATACAGTCACCCGGAGGTCATCTGGGACCGCGCAGCCCTCAATACACAGATCGCTGGTCTTGTTCCGATCAGTAGACCTTTCTGCTCCTTGGTAGAACCGTCGGTACTGCTGTACACGCCAGCGATGGGACGACGGCTACATCACTTGCGCGACCGAAAGGCGGGTCTTGCCCACGGCAAGAACGAGAATCAGGTAGGCACAGTCTACTGGAACGAATATCTGGAGAGCGACCAAGACTTCTGCGGGGCAATCTATGTTCGCGATGGAGCGGAGACCGAGAGAATTGTGGACACCCTCAGGGAGTGTACATCGCAGCCTCTGTTGCTCGGACGCGCGAAGCGCAGCGGCTACGGAGGCCTGGCCACTGTAGAGTGGCAGCAGCCTGTGCGGCGCGAAGTCCTTCTGACCGGGAGACGGGATGTTGCAAGGAGCATTGATACCGGAGCGTACTTCAGAGTCGTACTGCTATCTGACTGTGTTTCAGTCAATCACGAGACCGGCGAGATCGACCCGTACAGTTCCATCACCGAACTCCTAAGGCAACTCAAAGGACGTGCCGATCTGCAGGCGATATTCTCAGGTACACGGCTCATCGGAGGATTCAACAGGACGTGGAGGCTTCAGACACCTCAGGAATGGGCTCTTGCTGCAGGCTCGGTTCTTGTTCTCCGGGCGACTGATACAATTGATGAGCAGACAATCCTCGACATAGAAGATCGTGGTCTAGGACTGCGCAGAAATGAGGGGTTTGGCCGGATAGTGTTCCTAGCCCACGCCCGAAATCGATTGTCACTCCAGACCGCCCCGACCGAGAAACCAGTAGCACCCGAAGGCAGCCCGCCAAAACTGGTACTTCAAATTGAGAAAAGAATCATCTGGAATCAGCTCGTCCGCCAGTGCCAGATTCGCGCGTCGATGATTGCCGACGGAGTGCAGAGGCTTCCCAGTCCGAGCCTGCTCTCAAGGCTCTTGAGCGCTCTCTATAGCAAGGACAATGCGCTTGCGACGCTCAGCGAATGGCTGGGAGATAACGAGGAAAAGCAGTTGAAGAGTGACGCGATGAAGCAGCTGAAGGTAGCAAAGTTCAGACCTCCCGCGTGCTCAAGCGGCACAAGGACGAATCTGCGAGAATTCATTCGAAAGATCATCAGGGCTGCCGAAGGGCGCAGAGAGAGGCCGAAACATCCTGAGGACCGCGAGTACTTCGAAACTATCATTGAAACCGAGAGAATCTCAAGGGAGTTCGGCATAAGGGACGAAGCAAGGACTCCAGAGACACGCGACCTTGTCCTGAAGTTCTTGGAGGCCTTTCTCGGAGCACTGGTGTACAAGGCCAACATCAGGAGGCGTGACAAGTAAGATGAATCCAGCTGGGCAACTAGAGATCGACAAGACTATGACAGATGATGGCGGCGTTCGTTCCATTGTGGCACGTTGGGTGATCACCGGAACACTAACGACGAGATCCCCTGTCCTGATTGGCGGTGCACTAGAGTCCGAGATTCTCGACAATGAGATTCTGCGGAGAAAGTACTCAGGCGAACCATTCATTCCCGGTGCTACGCTGGCTGGTGCTCTCAGAAACTATCTTATGGATGTTCTTGCAGGATATGGCCAGTCGGACTCGGACATCGATATCTCGGACCTGTTTGGTTCCCCTCACGAGAGCGAGGACCCGTGGCAGAGTTCGCTCATAGCATTTGACGCAGTGGCCGAGAAATGCCATCTCACAGAGATTCGGCACGGTGTCGCGATTGACAGCCGAACTGGTACCGCAGAGGAACACAAGAAGTTCACATACGAGGTTCTTCCGGCGGGGGTTGAATTCCCAATCCGATTTGACCTCGTCGTTGAAGCGTCCGATGACGAGATTGTTCTGTTGGAGAAGCTGGTCAAGGCACTGGAGGGCTTGGAGAATGGCGACATCCGATTCGGGATGAAAAAGAGTAGAGGTCTTGGTGAATGCGTCTGCAGCGACTGGCGGGTGAAGAGATTTGACCTCAGGTCAAAACAAGGGTGGCTTGACTGGGTTTCAACAGACCATCGAAGACCACTGGACGGTGATGCAAGGAAAAGCATTCGAGATGCGGTTTCCAGCGAGCTGGACAAAACAGTAGAGGACCTCCCAGACAGGCGGCAACGAGCAGTCTTTCGTCTGGAGCTGGACGCTAGAGGTCCACTGATAATTCGTTCACCGGGAACCAGCGCCGACGACCCCGACGCCTCACACCTACTCTCAGGGACTCAGCCCGTGGTCAGTGGAACGGCTCTGGCCGGGGTGTTGAGGACAAGAGCACTCCAGATTGCCCAGACAGTGAAGGGAGAGGATGGTCGCAGGCTCGTAGACAGTCTGTTCGGGCCGCAACTTGGTAGTGACACAGAGAAGGCACGCAGATCTCGTGTTCAGGTGACAGAGGCCAGCATAGAATCAGCAAAGAGCCTTCAGCCCACCCGTGTACGGATAGATAGGTTCACTGGTGGATCGATGCACGGACTCCTGTTCACCGAGAGACTGGTCTATGGCGGAGAATTCTCTCTCACTATCGAGGTGAGGAATCCCACTGCGGCCGATATCGGACTGCTTCTGCTTGTGTTCAGAGACCTTGTGACAGGTCAATTGCAGATTGGGGGTGAGAGTTCCGTGGGACGGGGCATCACAACTGGGAGACTCACAATAGAAGAGATTCGACTCGATGATGAAACTTTGACCGGTATCACCGTGGCTCCGGGGGAAGTCTGCAAGGAGGCAGCACGGCTTGAAGAGTTCGTGGCAGAATTCCTCGGTGGGGCTGGCAAGAACGTTGGGGGTGAACGCTAGATGATAGCAAATGTGGACTGTATGGGACTCGAGATTCGGGAACTTGAGAATCCAGACGACCTTCTCGACTGGTTGCTAGGTGGGGATGAACCTGCAGATCAGTCACACCACGACCTTGTCAATGGACTGAGATGGGCACTGGTCTACACAACGGAGAGCATCGTGTGGGGAAAGATTCAGGATGGGAGATGGACGCTCGCGTCAAGCGTGTTCCCCGACACGCTCGTTTCACCGACCCACGACAATTTCCTTCGCGTCAGAATGTTTGGACCCCGTCTCGAGGTCAGAATATGGCGCCACGAGGAACAACTAATTGGTCGTGTCCTGGCTGATCAGCCCTCATTCCAAGGACCGGAGTGGCTTGAGCCGTGCGAACAGGAGTTCCTCCTTGTAGGCGACACCCTCGAAAGGTCCTCTGACAGGTTCTCGCTGGTCATCGGGAGGTCGGGCAGTCAGCAGGTTCTTCCCGTCAGTGTTGAGCCTGATACGTCCGGTAGACTCTCTCGTAGGCCACGCCTTGTCGTCAAACACTATTTTGGGTCCGACCCTGAAACAGGAGAAACAAAACGGGTGGTTTCCCGGCTTGTTGATCTAATAGGAGGTTGATGATAGTGCCAGTGAAACATGGATGGCCTAGTGATTCGATGCGCCACAGGAAGCAAGCCAGCTCGCGCGGCGACAGAAGAGGCGGAAAGGAAAGACCCCCAAGGGGGAAGAAGAGTCAGGCCAAGCAAGGGCGTGGTCCGAATGGACACTCCAAGAGCAAGGACCAACTCAAATCATCCACGGCGCCGTATAATTTCGTTCCGTTGCCGAATGAACCTATACTGGTGGACAATGACGAAAAGTTCTATGTCGACCTCAATGGCGAGAGACGCCCAGTGTGGCAAATTGGAGACCACTTTCACGCGGACCTGTGCCACGGCTGGATAGACGTTGAGATAGAGGCCGAAACTCCCATCTACATTCGCTGTGCACCGCCCCCTGACAAGACATTGCCGTCGGACGTTCTCAGGAATCCGGAACTTCAGCATTTCTATCATCACGGTGATCCGGACAGACCCGTGATTCCCGGTAGCAGCATTAGAGGACCGATTCGCACGCTGTTTGAGATAGTGTCCTTCAGCAAGTTCATGCCGGGACAGCAGTTCCACGACAAGCAGTTCGTCTTCAGGGCAGTCGCCGACAGGTTCCCACTTGGGGACCATTATAGGGAGCTGATGACCAAGGGAGAGGTCCATGGGGGGTTCCTTGAGCGGAAGGGCAAGGACTGGTACATCCGTCCCGCAAAGGAGCCTCACGGGATAGCCATTGTGAAGATACCTGTGGATTGTGTTGCGCAGACGATGCCCAAAGGTGAGCACTGTGAGGTGCCAAGAGAGAAGTTGAAGAGTAAAGGCGCAGAGAATCTGAGGAGCATAGTGAGATACATTGATCTTGATTCGTACTTGGATGAGGACAAGAACAGCAACGAGATAGAGTTACCTGCGTCAACTAAACTGTTCGAATCGCCAGAAGAGGGTCTTGAAGAGATTCACATCCTGCAGTGTGGCGAGGCTCCGAAACGAGAATTCTGCTACGCTATCTTCGGGCCTGAGGAGAACGATGACAGGCTCATTCCGATACCGGATGACCTGTGGATGCTGTATGATGAAGACGCAAAGATGAAGCGTGGCCTTCCCACCCGAGTGCTCCGCGAGAAGCACGCGCTACTCTATCTGACACGCAAGGACTACCGTTCTGAAGAGAATCCGCATAGTCTGGTATTCTTCGGCCCCTGCCGGATGTTTCGGATACCCTATGACTCAAGGGTGTCAGACCACGTACCGGAGGCACTGAAGAAGCCCGGGGGGCTTGATCTGACCGAGGTGGTATTTGGTACCGCACGAAGGATCAATGACACAGACGGATCTGAGAGCAGCATTGCAATACGAAGTCGGCTGGTCTTTGAGGATGCATACTGGGTGGAGGGTGAAGACGGAAAGTCACCCTTCTATAAGAACAATGACGGAAGACGGGTCCCGCTAGTCCTGTCCGGTCCGAAGGCAACGGCATTTCAGCACTATCTCAAGCAGACACCGGAGGCAAAGGATGATCCGGAGGAGCATCTACTTGATTGGTCCGATGACGAGGCGGAGATACGAGGCTACAAGCTATACTGGCACAAGAAGGGAGTGACGGACCGCGAGATCTTCCTGCACGACAAGGCAGGAAGGCCTCTCCGAAGACCCCTGAAGAAACCCAAGCAACACACGGTGATTCGTCCTGTCAGGAGAGGGACGCGGTTCAGAGGAAGAATTCGTTTCAACAACCTGACGGATATCGAACTGGGAGCGCTGCTCACCGTTCTTGACCTCGGACCCACAAAACGGCACAAGATTGGAATGGTCAAGCCCTACGGTATGGGGAGCGTGAGGATCACTCCCACGGTCTATCGCATCGACCCGGTTGAGTGCTACTCGTGCCTGTTTGACGAGGCGGGTCGTCTTGCGCGACCAGCAGCACGACTTGAGGACGGAGAGGTCACGAGGCTGAAGAGAGTGTTTGAGTCGTGGGTCACCCGCCGCGTGAAGACCGGGGGTCACAAGCTCTGGGAGATCCCGCGCTTGAAGAAGTTGTCAGTGATGCTGGAGTGGGACAACGCACCCGAGAGAACTTGCACGCGCTACCTGGGACACAATCCAGTGACAAACCGGATGAACCTGCGACTCTGGCGTGACAGGCCTATCCTCCCCGACCCTGAGGAAGTGTCTAAGTGTAGAGCAAGAGCGCCTCAACGGGGCTGAGTCGGCAATAATGCAGACCTCACGGGGGAAATGGTAACCCCTCGTCGGTGAGACCCAGATAGAGGACTGCAACCACTCCGTGACGACAGCCCGTGGTACACCTACGACGGTCTTTCGGCCGGTGATTTAGTCGCCATCACCGAGCCGCTACAGCATTTGAGACGGTAGTCGCTGTTCACTGGCTACCAGCACCCGCAGGCCAAACACGGGCGCACGGCAATCCGGTACACTTGAGCCCTGTTGACTCGCAGGCGCCTCTGTGGACGGTCGTTCTACGAAGACCCGCTGACCTGACCGAGGTGGACAGACGGAGGGCCACACCGGGTCAAGATCTCTGAGCTGGCGCTTGCACGCAGAGTCCTATGCGGTCATTGAACCTCTATGTGTATCTTGTCACACCACCGTGCACAACTAGAGGTTTCCAGGACGGGGTGCACACAGCGACCACCATAACGCTTATTTTGGCGAAAATAGGTAAAAATACCTGCGGTTTGAATCGGACTAGAAGTAGGGTTGAAACCGTAGTCCAGCGACAGGTCCCAGTCCAGCCCGTTGCAGGTTTGAATCGGACTAGAAGTAGGGTTGAAACGCGGACTTCGAGAAGATCGCTGCGGAGTGCTATCTGGCGTTTGAATCGGACTAGAAGTAGGGTTGAAACGCGCTCCAGTTCGTGTCTAGCACGCTGATTATAGCATGTTTGAATCGGACTAGAAGTAGGGTTGAAACCTCTTTATTCAATGGAATCTTATCTATTAGAAAATAGTTTGAATCGGACTAGAAGTAGGGTTGAAACGACGCAACATACGCGGAGAAAGTGCTGAAGATCATGCGTTTGAATCGGACTAGAAGTAGGGTTGAAACCTGATGGATGCCCGCGACAGATAGTTCCGTTCCTTGAGTTTGAATCGGACTAGAAGTAGGGTTGAAACACTCTGGCCCTGACATTCGCATACTCCTCGTATGCACTGTTTGAATCGGACTAGAAGTAGGGTTGAAACTCAACCCTGTCACTGCTGTCACACTGTCTACCCCCTGTTTGAATCGGACTAGAAGTAGGGTTGAAACCTTGATGTTGCGCTCGATGTCTGGAAGGGCCGTGCTGGTTTGAATCGGACTAGAAGTAGGGTTGAAACGCATGACGAGAAGCGGGCTCACCCGTTCACCGCTCTTGTTTGAATCGGACTAGAAGTAGGGTTGAAACACTCCTCCTCCTTCATCAGAGCCTTCATCATCTCGTGTTTGAATCGGACTAGAAGTAGGGTTGAAACATGATACGGGTGGCTTATAAGTCAAATCTCCGTAAAAGTTTGAATCGGACTAGAAGTAGGGTTGAAACCGTTCTGCGAGGATGTTGCCCGAAGGGCGGTCGAGAGGTTTGAATCGGACTAGAAGTAGGGTTGAAACGGCAGAAGGCCAGAGGTGACATTCTCGATGCGCTGCGGAGTTTGAATCGGACTAGAAGTAGGGTTGAAACAGCTCATCCAAAATATCATCTGCTAAGACAAATATTGTTTGAATGGGACTAGAAGTAGCGCCGGTAGGAGAGGGATGGCATAAGGTCGTACGTGAGTCGGACGGAGGATGAATCTGGAACGGCTGTTCACCTGTGGGAGGACTGGTATCGCGAGGGAGTGAACTGGAGGGGTAGTGCCACCGTGGAATAGAGATTGCGAGGGCAGATGAACAATCGGCCGCACGGCTCAGCCGGGCACGGGGTCAGATTGCAGGAGAGATGATCGTCACACTATGAAGTCGCGGACGGTCGCGTCAATCCCCATCACGTCGCGTCTGATGACGGACTCTGATTTCGCGATGTAGAAGATTATGGAGTCGTAATCGTCCTTGATGACGCCCTTGAGCTCGACCTTGAGCGCCTTGAGTGCAGCCTCGGATATCTCGCCCTCGAAGACCGAGTTCTGTACTCTGAAGAGGTGGCGCCTGAGGATGGCGCGGACCTTGTCTATCCGTTCGACCTCGATGTCATAGACGACGATGGCGTACGTGTCACCACCCCCTCCTGGCCAGATAGGGGGAGTACTCGCTGCCCTCGCAGACATGCTTGAGGAGCTTGTACGCGTCCAGTCTGAGCAGGTACTCTCTGGAGACCTTTCTCTTCAGTCTTGGATGTCTCGCTGTCTCGCGTAGCCGGTCCTCGAACTTGCGGATGAAGGTCCTCCGGCCAGTGTCCGCGAGCAGGCAGGAGTTGAGTTCCTGGTTGAAGTCCTCCGCAGTGATCAGCTTCAGGTTCAGGACATAGAAGATGACAGAGTCGACGAGGACGGGTTTGAAGACCTCAGCGAGGTCGAGGGCGAGCGAGTACCGTCGCTCCAGCGGCTCGTGCAGATAGCTTATCGACGGGTCCAGTTGCGTGTGGTACAGCTGCGTCAGGACTGCTGAGTAGAGGAGCGAGTTACCGAAGCTGATGAGGGCATTCACAGGATTGTTTGGTGGGCGCCGCACGCGTGGCCCCATCTCAAAGTCCTTGATGATGTGGTCGAATGTCTCATAGTAGATACCCCAGGCGCGGCCCTCGACGCTCATCAGCTCCGGGACGGATCTGCAGTCATCTATCTCCTCAGCACACTCCTCCAGGCTGTCCACAGCGGGGCTGAGCGGCTCGCCTTTCGTCTTGTGTTGACGGCACGTGTGGACCATGTTCTGGATAGACGCGTGCACGATCTCTCCAGCAATGAGAAGCCGTCTGTCAGCATCGAGATATGCCTCTGCCTGATTGACAACGGCATATCCAGAGATCAGTCTCCTGCGCGGATAGAACGACCCCTCGAAGTTCCCGTAGTGGCCGAAGAAGTGAATGGGAATGCCGAGCGACGAGAGAAATGAGATGACCCCCGATGTGAGCGTGATGTGACCGACAGCATATATCGCCTTCACCTGCTCAACAGGGATGATTGTACGACCCTCACGATTGACAAAGTGCAGTGTCGACTCTTTCCTCAGGAGCCTACCGTTGGCGGTCAGATACAGGTTTCTCTTCATCTCATCACACCCTGCAATAGTCCCGATATGCACAGTGACGACAGGGAGCGTTCTCCGGGACTGGTGGTGGGGTGCGGGCCTGCATCATCTCCCTTATCCTCCCAACCGCCTCACGTACCTCTCTGCGCCCGTCGTCATCTAGGGCCACCTCCTGTGTGCGCCGGTTCGAGTAGATGTGGATGACTCCCGAACAGCGCACGCCGAGGGCCTCGAGATAAGACATATAGAATAGGAGCTGGAGGCGGGCAGCCCTTAGATACGCACCGGACTTCTTCACCTCGTGAACCAGAACGAGCTCTCCCATTGCCGTATGGTCGAGTCGGATCTGACCGAAGATGAGTTGTTCCTTCTCGGCCCGCGAGAAGGATGACTGATGTATCAGGTTCCCGATACGTACCAGCTCGGAGTCCTGCTCCCGACCGAGCCTGTGAAGGAAGAGCCACAGCTTTCGCTCGCAGACGACCAAGTAGTTTATCATCGTGCCGTTGATGCCTGACCACCCGCGCACAACAGGGTTTCCCGCCATCGTAAGTTCGTCAAAGAATGAACTCATCGGACGGTCTGTACTCATCACGCATCAACTCCTTCACAAGGAGACCCCTCCTCGGGTCATATGGCACGTCGCACACCGGCATGCCCCTGAGCGTATAACGCACGAGATTCTCGGACACAATTGTGCCAAACACGTACCTCCTGACGCTCAGGATGTATTGCGGGAGGTCGAACCATCTCTGTCCGCTGACCTCCTGTGCCTCCTCCTCGTAGTAGGACGGGATTATCTCGACAGAGTCGAATAGACGCATATACTCGTCACGGCGGGGCTTTGCCATTGGCACAACGGTCTCCCAGGTACTCCTGAGGGCGTCGTATGCGCCCTCAAAGCGGCTCTGCTCCTCCTCTGTATAGCCCTCGCGATAGACGGCCTCCACTATGGCCCGTGAACCAGCCTCTGAGAGGAGCAGGCCATCACCGGCATCACGTTCTCTCAGTTCTCTCAGAGTTGCACTGACCCTCTCTGTTGCTGTGTACACCCTGTCGTCGTAGGGACCTCCCTCAGAGAAGACGAACACGTCAGCAGCAGGTCTGATCCGGCCCTGACGGTTCACTCTCCCGAACCTCTGAAGCAGGGCATCGACTGGCGCTGGCTCAGTGAATAGCACGTCAAAGTCAAGATCGAGAGACACCTCGACGGCCTGGGTTGCAACGAGGACCCCTGAGCTTTCAATCTCGCCCTCTCGCTCTATCCTGTCCCTGAGGGCAAACCTGCCATGTAGGAGCGTCACGTCGGCCGAGTGAAGTCTCTCGACGAGATCATCGTAGACCTGGAGCGCCCGGTTGACCGTGTTGCACACGATGAGGACTCGATTCTCATGAACACGTTCAGTGATGTCGTCGACGTGCTGCATCACATCGCCGTTCATCAGACGGACCCTGTGTCTGACCCTCTCATCGAGAGAAGAGTCAATGAGTACCTTGTCGGCCGGAATCCGCAGATGACGTGCGAACTCACGTCGGAGGAATGATGGAAACGTCGCAGACA
This sequence comes from Candidatus Thorarchaeota archaeon, assembly GCA_029855935.1. GTDB lineage: Archaea > Asgardarchaeota > Thorarchaeia > Thorarchaeales > Thorarchaeaceae > B65-G9. The sequence continues at coordinate 128,712 of JAGSHN010000023.1, forward strand.
TCAGCAGTATGTCAGACCCTTGTTCCCGGGCCACCTCAAGGAGAAACAGGATCAGTGCTATCGTGTGCGGATCATATGTGTGGACCTCGTCTACCACAATGAGAGCGCCGGTGACCTCAGCAAGGCCCATCTCAAACCCACGCACTCCGAAGAGCGTCTTGAGGGGTTGGTACGGTGTCGTCACCTTGACGGCAGAGTAGATCTTCCGGGCGACAGATGCCAAGTAGGCCGGGTCGACACCAGCCCGCTGGTAGTCCTCCTCAGCATAGTAAGAATAGAGGAACTGTGCCGAACGATGGTGGAGCATGGAGACAACGTCGAACCGGTTCGTGTCGCCCTGAGAGAGCATATCACGGAGCCGCTCATACATCTTGTTGATGCTCGCCGTGGTGGGCAGCAGGTACAGGACTCTTCGCTTTGCAGCACCGTTGTTCGCAGACCAGAGAAGCGCAGCCTCGGTCTTGCCTACACCCGTTGGCGCGACTATGATGCCCGGGCCGGTGAGTCCTGCTGCCAGACGCTGTATCGGCCGTGGGTTGAACCCACTGAAGACTTCGGTCCAGCTGACGCGGGGTAGTGACGAAGCGTGTGCTGAGGCAAGGTGGTCGCACGTGAGCATCAGGCCCCGTAGGCCCATGAGCCGTGTCCGTTCTGGCCCTGTGATCTGCGGTCGGCGCTGGCGGTAGTCGCCGACGTATCTCACAAACGGGTCGGGCTCGCTCATCTCTGCCAGAGCGGACTCCCAGTCTCTCGGTATGGTCCTCAGCGCGTCCGCAGCAGTCCGACTGACGCGGCTGCACTTGTCGGCGAGCTCTGGGATAAGACCCACGAGTTCGTTCCACGTGGAATGAAGTTCTCCAAGGTACCTGAGATATCTCTCGTAGCCTCCCGCTCCACGGGGCAACGTGGAGTAGCCGTTCCACAGTGTGTCAAGATCCTTGTGATGGGAGAGGACGGTGAGGGCGACCTCGCGGCCGAAGTCCTCTGACGGCCACTTCAGCAGGGAGAGTATAGCGGCGGAGAGGATCTCATGACGGTAGCCCCAGTGTCCGCCGCCCTTCAGAGTCTTCTGAAAGCCCGCAGCAGCCTTTCCTAGGTCGTGTGTGACGACCGCCGAGGTGAGTACGTCGTATAGGCCCTGGCCGAAGATTCGCTCGTGACATCCGATATCCACGAGATTCTCGGCAATGCCCAGTGCTCTCACTGTGTGGTCCCTGAGGGTCTCGTCAGGCTTTGCAAGGAGCACCATCGGTCTATGTCAGCCCCATTGTCTGTGGGTCAAACATCTGCATCACAATGCCCCTATCGGGGTCTACTACTCCCTCTCCTCGTGCCCGATAAGTGTCCGTGATCAGATAGAACGGCCTAGTACCTACTGCCCTCCGCGGGATCTCCTCCGTGAAGTAGAGTGGGAGAGCGTACATAAACGCCCAGCGGTATCCTGTCGGAGGACTCACGTACAGTCCTCGCCCGAAGAGGTTCTCCTCCTTGTCAGTCACCTGCTCAAGGTCCACCCTCTCCACCGAGTCCACAGTCGCAAGGTCAGTAGAGCGGCCCAACAGCAGCGGGAAGTGCGGCCTCCTCAGATGCTGCTCCATCTCCGTGTCCACGTAGAGTGTCAGGTGACAGTCGAACAGCATCTCCCTCCTGATGACGTTCCACTTTCCACCCTTTCCCGGCTCCACCTCCAGTATCCTCTCAAGGTCGGTCGCGCGTCCGCGAGAGGTGAAGGTGTAGGCCAGAAAGGTGTCGTGTGGAGTGATGATGCGGCCGGCCGTTGCTGAGAGCAGGCCGTACACGGTCGACGGCGGCGGGAGAGGAAGGGTGGGCTGTCTGCCGATCATAAAACCGGCATATCTGAACGAGGCGGTCCACGAGCTTATCTCTGCACGTACAGCCTCCACCGTGACCACCCTCTTCACAGCCCTAGTCGATGAGGTCAGGTATGCGTTCCGACAGTGCCTTGACAACGCTGACAACCGAGCCCAAGACTACCTTCTCGCCAAACTCGGCCTGGAGCTTCTCCAGTGGCTCGGCCTGACTGTCCAGAAAGCCCGCCTCTCGGCCTATGAACAGCGGAGAGAGGACCTCATCGCCGTAGTCCTGCAGCACCTGACGCAGAGAGGCGATGTTTATCTCGGGAGCACCGTCTCTGGTAGTGACCGCGTGTGAGAGCAGATGGCTCCCCGTCCTGAATGCCCCAAGGATGACAAGACTGGGCGCGACCCGAGTCAGGTGTCGGGCCTGCATTGCGCCGCCCTCCAGGAACGGCAGGACCTCTATGACGTCCCGCACACGTTTCACACGAATCTCCTTGACCAGCTCGAAGTAGCCGTCGCTGCGCTTTGTGCAGACCTTGGCGTACTCAGACGGGACCTCGTAGTCGCTGGGCAGGTTCTGACTCCCCGCCGTCTGGACTGCCTTGAACACTCCCGCTGACTCAAGGTCTATCGAGAAGATGCCCTTCAGGACCGTGGAGTAGAACTCGTGCTCGTATGGCACAGGGTCGCCCTCCAGGCGAGAGAAAGTCCCGAAGTCTGCGGTAGGACGATGGGGCACTACCGAAACGAGCACCGACGTCTTGAGCACCGATTGCCTCGTCAGCGCGGAGCCCGTCTTGCCAGTCTTCTTCGGAGCCCGCATGTAACCAAAGATGTCATCATCCGGGTACTTGATGGGGTCTGCTGCGGTGTACGCTATCTTCTTCTCCCGATTGATGGGGGAGAGCTCCCATCCCTTCCTTCGTGCCAGGGTGTCCCGCCACCAGTATCTCCAGGCCTGTCCCGACACGTAGGGACGGGGGCCGTCATTGGTCCAGAACACCTTCGTCCTCACGATGTTGTCTGTCCGTTCTGACACGTCGGTGCCCGCATTGTTGAGCGCAGACGCCCACGTGTCGACAAGGACAAGACCCTGTATTGTCTTTGGCATCTCTATTCCACCTCCATTGTTTCAACCAGTTCCTCTATATCGCCCTCGACGTCCTCCTCTTTCTTGAGGAAATCCGAGAGCCAACTCGCCCCAGCCTCATAGATTCTGAAGAGGAGAAGATCCCTCACCTCGCTCCACTGTCTCTCATCGGGGAGTATGGCGTCCACAAGCTCGTCAAAGGTCAGGAGCGGTTGCCCCTTCTTCGCAACAGTGAGCTTGTGCATCCTGAGCAGGACCGTACGGAACTGTCCCAGATACTTTGCACGGTCCAGTATCTGAATCAGCTTCAGGGAGTTTTCAGCCTTGCATATCTCTAGGATTCTGTCTGCCACATCCTTGATGGTCTGAATGCGTTCCTCGTCCATATTTCTCAACCTCCTCAGATAGAGTGATACCAGTTCCCAACTACCTATCACGGTCATTCTTTGTCGATCCTCGAAGAAGTACCGAAGAATCGACCTATCTTCTACAATCCGGCGATACACCTGATTCTCACGGATGTACGGGGCCTCATTGGGGTCCTCCTCCTTCCTCACGACGAATCCCTTTGCGACAACGCGATCCCACTGACTGGCCAGTCCACTGCGCTGAACGGCTATGAGATAGTCTACCACAGCCGACGGGATATCGTAGAACTCAAGAATGGGGTTTCGACCATCAGAGGAGAACGTGTAGAACCTCAATGGCACTATGAGCCTATCGAGGGGCATCACTTGTACATCGGGGTCCTGAACAATCTCCGTGAGAGCCGAAAATATCGCATTCAGTGTCGCGCCAGCCTTGTACCCCATATCAACAATGCCAGGTTCCTTTGCAGCGGCGATCCTCAGGGCCTCTGTGGTATTTCGTTTCGCGTATGCTAGGAGTATCTCCCAGCTCACTGTGTGCATTAGCAGCGCCCTGCGGTGCATCGGGCGCGACCTGCGGTATCCCAACTGCATCCTGCCGATCTTCTCTATCGCCAGTGGCATAAACTGCACTGCCAAGAGACAGTTCGCGCAGAATGGCTCTCCCGTGCTCCACGCCGCAAAGAAATTGGCCATCGGCTGTGAGCCGAGAAGGGGAACCATCGTCTTGTCAACGCGCTGCCCATCTCTCCGGCCACATGCAACACAACTACCACTACTATGCGGCGGGCTGAGCGAATCGAGCAGCCCGTCAAGGAGCTTCCTGTACTCTGCCTTGCGATTCCTGATTGAGGGATTGCCCAGTTTCGAGTTCGGAAATATCATCCCTTGAAAGACCCTTGTCCAGTTCTCGTGGCAATATACGTCCACGAGCCATGGAATCTTCTTCTCAATGGCCGCTCGTGTCACCTTCCCCGGATGGTCAACATTCAGCAGACTGCACATTGCTGCGAGGCCCGAGTCGACAAAGGGGTTTCCAGTCACCGAGAAGAGCGGGCCTGCGCCTGCCTTACCCCCAGCCTCCGACTTCTTCTCACCCCGCATCGTCATAGCCGTGACCTACCTCGTCCTCCCTCTCCTGCAGGCAATCATCCCGCAGCCCATGGCATTCTTCTCGCCGAGGCCGCAGTCGTAGGCGAACCCGAGTACGTCAGGCGAGCCCTCAAGCGTGATGTCCATCAGGTGGGCCTTGTGGAACGTGCCCTTGATCTCAATCCGTACGTTCTTGCTCCTCGGGATGTCCACCACCGAGGGTGTCCTCTTCGGGGGGTGCCCGTAGAACGCAGTGTACTTCTTCACGAGATTGAGCATCAGGCGCTCGGCGTACTCGGGGTCATCAGGCCCCATATCGATGACCCTGGGACCAGCCGGCGTCTCCTCGTGCCGCCGCAGGACAATTGGCGACAGCGTGGTGAATGTGACCTCTTCGTCCGTAAAGGTAATCCTCCCCGGTGACGACAGACCAAGCACCGAGAACCGGACACCGCCGAACTCCACGGACTCCGACATCGTGATCCCGTGGGCAAGGATGCGTGCCAGGTGGGCGTCGGGACTGCTGAACCAGAGGTACGCATCGTTGCTCAAAATCACGAGGCCCTCCGGTGTGGCCCGCCTTCGGGGTGCCTCAAGTCTTGAGAACGTGAAGAACTTGTACCCGCGCCTCGCGTGCAGCGCGTCGTACTCGGGGCCCCCGGACCTTAGCAGGTCGTAGAGCATCGCGGCTATCCCGTATTGGTACGAGTAGCTCAGCCTCGGCGGCCGCCCGTTCCTCCTCCACGGTGCAAGTGTCACTCGGAACCTCAACCGTCGCACCACTCAGCAGTGCCTTCCGATATTGGACACACCAATTCGGTGGGACATTTGCCCGAGTAGGAAAGGGTGGCGTTCTCAGGTATAAGGGTTCGTTGTACGCCCTTCGAGGGATTCTTCCGCACTGAAACAACCCTGGCACAGGTTATCGCCGCGCACGGGTAACCGACTCCGTCTGAGTAGGGCCGCTGGAGTCCACCCCGTTGCCGTGGGCCGATGACACAGGACACGGTTTGACAGGCTGGCACTCACAACTACACGTCTCCGGAACTATGTGCACTGAGCAACCATCAACGCCTATTCTTGCGGAAAGGGGGAGGTGCGTGGGATCCGGACCGGCCTTGAGGCTGAGCCGAGGCCTGGAGCGCAGAATAACCTCTGGCAACACTGTGAGCGGGATGCCACCGGAACATTCCTGGGACCTTGCAGGTGGAGACAAAAAACCCCAGCACGGAGAAACGGTCCTTGCCAGTTGCACTGGGGTCACTCCCGAGAGCAGCTCCCCCTGTGACGCCCCCACGGCCGTCGAGATAGCACTCTCCTCGGTCAGCTACTTGACAGACAACTCCCCCCCAGTGACTACGCTGCGCATCTGTATCCGCCGCCCAACAACACCTATCACGGACAACTCAACTATGCTGGACCGGTAATGTGCTCTGTATCGCGGCCACCCGTCCTACAGCACGGTGGTCAACGATACGTTTGTGGCCGATAGAGAGTGCAGCTATGGACTGGCGGATCCTACGCTTCGGACAATCTCATCAACTCCAACCATTTCGGCCTGAGTGGCCTCTCAAAGAAAGACGGAACAGAGAACTACTGGAACACGATAGGTCACGGCATCTGCTGGTCTGACTGTAGTGGCATCGGCACACACCAAATCCCGAGGGACGCAGGTTCGGTTGACTGTCACTCCACGGGCTGGGCGGCACTATGTCTCATCTTGCCAACAATCGATCATCCTGGGGGCATCAGGTGCGAGTTGGGAGCGACCGTGGACTGGCAAGCGTAAGGCCCACCAATATGATCGAGAAGCCGGGTTAGGGACTAGAACAACTCAAGGCTAACGTCTGTGCGAGATCCGATGCCATTGGCCTATCTATGTGTATCGCGTCACACCACCGTGCACAACTAGAGGTTTCCAGGACAGGGTGCACACAGCGACCACCATAACGCTTATTTTGGCAAAAATGGGTGAAAATACCTGCGGTTTGAATCGGACTAGAAGTAGGGTTGAAACGCGCCCCACAGAACGGACAGTACGACACGTTCGGAGTGTTTGAATCGGACTAGAAGTAGGGTTGAAACGTAGGTCGTCACCACGGGGGGGCCTATGACCTTTCTCAGTTTGAATCGGACTAGAAGTAGGGTTGAAACCAGGACAAAGGTGCTACTACGCGAGGCGCTGGACCTGTTTGAATCGGACTAGAAGTAGGGTTGAAACCAGCTCGCGCTCAATCACGAGCACGGGCTCTTGAGCACGTTTGAATCGGACTAGAAGTAGGGTTGAAACGACAGTAGGGCAGATGTTCGAGAGAGCAGTGTCTGCAGTTTGAATCGGACTAGAAGTAGGGTTGAAACGAATCAAGGAGCCAAGCATAGAAGCAGAGAAGCAGAGTTTGAATCGGACTAGAAGTAGGGTTGAAACGTGATAGTC
>JAGSHN010000009.1 GCA_029855935.1 Candidatus Thorarchaeota archaeon
ACCTGGTAGTCATTTCACTCTGGCTGATCTATGGAGATTGACCTATCAAGACAAGGACCTTGTCGCAGTTCTTGGACTGACTATCCGGAGTTCACCGTCCGAGAGCGACTCGCCCTCCCTGAGCCGATCAAGATAGGAAGCTCTTCTCCGGGGACGAGCGTGTGGTCAGATGATACCACTCATCCAGAGGACCTGCCACACAGGTTCACCCTGCCTTAGTCCAGAATCAGGACAACACACAGAGGGTATCACACGTCTCCGCAGGAACCTCTCGGTACCATCACTGTATTTCTTCTCCACCCGACTACAGCCAAGGAATCCTCCCGGTCTGACATACTCTACCTACTGGCGAAGAGAGTCGGCCTTTCCGCGGATGGGGCGTCGTTCGACTCTGCGGTGCAGTCCACACTTGCATAGTTGACTGAGAATGGTGCAAGATGACCCCCTGCTCTCCCTGAGGGCCACAGGAGAGAGGACTGGTTGAAGAACGTCCACTGCCACAAGAGGCCACTGGATGACTACCTCCCTGCTCTCAGCGATGAGGAGGCGGATTCTCCCTTCACTCTGGTTGGAGCGGTCTTTGAACTGGTCGTTCTCGCAGACGAGTGTTTCCACCGTTCACAGGACTGCGAGATGCAATGCCGCACTCTGCAGGAGAGAGTTGACTACGGCGCTCGTCTTCTCTGCCACAACACAAGCGCAATCATCACTGTCCCGATTCCGACTCCCCCAATAGCAACCCAGCCCAGATTCACTTGAGTGACGGAACTATTTGTTGTATTCGTGGTCGGAGGCTCTACTGTAGTCAAGGGGAAGGTCACATACACACGGATGCGATACTCGGCGGAGACCGACACTTCACCGTTGGTGTCATTTGAATAGAACCGAAGACTCCAGTTCGTCGGTGTCTAGTGCCTTGGCGCGGAATCCACCGCAATAGCTGTTGTTTGTGACTTCCGGGGCTCCATATGCCGGACGGGGGGGGTTCATTGCCCTGCATCCATGTGAAGGCCTCGCTGACAACGAGTCCGTCGGACCGCCGTTCACCCACGATCCATACAGTGTCAATTCCGTCCGGATCATAGACGTCCACTACTGCAATGACCCCGTACCCGGTACAAATAGAGGCATCGAGATATTCTAGCTTGCCCGGAGTAAGAGCTATCCAAGTGCTATAGTCATACGAGTGGATAACACAGGTGACATTCTCAAAGACTGCCTCGTCACTTCCTGCCTGTTGATAGCTGCTCTTGGGTGAGAATCCATAGGGTGAGCGGTAAATGCCGAACCGAAACAAGCTGAGCGTCACAACTAGGAGCATGATCCCCAGAACCCTTGCTACTTCCGTAGGCCACACTACTCTCTAGCACACTTCTCGTTGCCATCAGAGTATCTCCCGGTTGAACCTAGACTCCGCGGATCGTAGATAGTCTTTCGACCCTGGTATGGATGCTCGATAGGTCAGCCAGATAGAGCCGGACGGTAGACAGCCTATCAAATGGATGAAGGACTCTTGCAGTATGGGAGCCATTTGCACAGGCAAGATCAAACGGGGTACTAGTCGGAAAACCGCCAACGACAGGGTGCCGGACAATGCTCGTGTCCGCGTACGAGGTTGCCATCCCGTTATTGAAGACGGAGTAGTCGACTTGGAAAAGAAAGTGGGAGAGGCGCGGCATCTAGAGTGCCACGCCTGTTCGCCAGATTGTGCTATCTGCGTCTCTTGACCAGCACGATGATTACGATGACGATGACGACCAGCCCTACGATGACATACAGGTACTGGTCTATCAACGCCTGCAGCCCACCTGGAAGGACGCCGCCCGTTCCGGTTGTCGTGCCAGTAGTTGTGGCCGCGAGCACCTCAATCTGGACCCACGTCTCATTCCACGTGCCGGGTAGGCTCTCCATATAGATTGACAGGTTGTACGTCCCTGCAGCACTTGGTGTCCACTCGTACGAGTAGGTGTCACCACTGGCTGTCATCGAGTAGTTGACGCCATCGATCTCAATCAGCACCTGATGTATCCCCAGTGGATGTGTGACGTCAAGGGAGATTGTCGTTGTCTCACCGACGTGTGGAGAGGCAGGCGATATCTCCGGAGTGGTGAACATTGGCGCAGGCACGATTGTGACATTGAAGCGTTCCACGCTCCAGTCACTCCAGAACCCGGCAGTGTCCCTAACCCGTACTCGCCACCAGTAGGCTGTGTTGTTGTTGAGCGGAGTGCCACCGAACTCGATGGACTGTTCCCGGTGTTCGAAGTCAAGCCACATTGCGTAGGTGAGATTATCAGAACCCTCGCTGTGAACACCATGACTGAATGTCACATTGAAATATCGTGAGCCACCAGCGTTCAAAGCGGTACGTAGGGTGAGCTCTCCCGAGAGAAGAGAGTCCCACTGAATGTCGATTATCAGAGAGCCGAGGCCCTGGTATTCGAATACTGGTTCAACATCGATCATGGCCGTCATTCCGGTGCTCCATACGGAGTAGGTCTCCTCATTCAGCACGGTGACAGGGGTCGCACCACCAAGGTTGGCCTCCGGGTCGTCACCCAGCGGACCCTCGTCCGCAGTCTCGACCATACGCACCCTGAAGTTCTCGAATGTGACATTGTCGCTTCTTCCGTCACTTCCAAAGTAGATGCGGTCGATGAAACCTCTCTGCGATATCATAGACTTGGGATACTTCACCTGAAATCGTCCCGGCTGAGCAGGGTCCGTGCCGAATGGGAAGAGATTGTGGCCTGTCGCGGATGACAAGACGGTGGTTGTGGAGAACTCAATCCTGAGGGAGTGGGTTCTGGCCTGGGCGTAGCTTGCTGTGGACTCGGTGTTGGCTCCGGCCCCCACCAGGCCAGCAGCATAGCAAGGAGTCGAAGTCTGGACATAGATTGGGAGCAGGTCGCCCGTGTTGCCAGTATGACGGATCTCAATCAGCAACGAGTAGTCAGTGCCGTACCAGAAAGTGTCAGCCACGTCGACCTCAATGACGCCATCCTCCGATGTCAGGTTCAGGGTGTCCCTTGACAGCACGACCGTACGGTGCATCCCCATAAAGTTGCCCTCGAAGTCCGTCGTCAGTGCGTCGTCATACGGGATGCTAGTGAAGGATATCTCGACGTCGTGCAACACGGCCGTACCCACTGTGTCAGAGTAGAAGTATAGCTTGTCTATTACGCCGGACTTGTCAATCTGTCCAGCGGGTATCTTGTACTGCCACCTGATCGGTTGCGTCGTCGCAAAGGGATGGAGGTTGTGGTGCGCCGTCCCGACAAATGTGGACCACGCCTCGTACTGCAGGTCCGTTGCCCACAGAGGACACCCAAAATCCGGTGAGTCAAAGACCTGGACCGAGTACGCCGTCTGGCGATCGGTCGCATCGGCGTCGACCGTCGCCCATGAGAGCGTTGGAGTCGTGTCTTGAATATACTCTATCATAGGATTGGAAGAGGATCGTCCATCAACTTGTTGCCCCACAACGGCAGGAGTGTTGTAGGTCACTGCGAGGTAAGACTGGTTGAACTTGAAGTACTCTGTCTCGGTGAAATACTTCCAGGAATCGCCCGTTGCTGAGGCCTCATCGGTCAGTGCAAGGACGAGTGTGAGCACCTTGTCCGTGGTGACAGCAAGATTGAACGCCTCTGTGACATCGAACTCGTACCAGTTGCCCTTGACGAACATGTCAGGAGCCGCAGGACTATCAATGACATCCAGTGCGGGCGTGGTAAAGAGCGGTTGATTGTCCCACGTGATCGTGTCATCTCTCCACGAGTCGTTGGCGCAGTAGTGTACGCCGATTGGTAGGTCGTCATTCTCGTTGTACTCGTCGTTGAGGTGAACGTGAAGTGTGACCGAGACCTTCGACATATGTGCGTCGACACTGCTCAGATTGAACATCAGCCAAGAACGGGCGGTCTTCCCAACAGCCTTGCCGACAAAGAGTCCCCCGCGGACAGTGTTGCCATCATAGTTCGTGAAGGGACTGCCAGAGCTGACGGCCTCATCTTGGAGTACAGGGATGATAAGGTCGGCCTGCACCTGCTCAGCCGTGGCCGCACCGCTCCTCTCGGGAGAGTGTTGTGTCGTAGTCTGCTGTAGTGGCGCGTTGCTGATAGTCACCGTCAGTGGACTGACAATCAGAACTAGCAGGAGCATTATGCGTGCGATATTTCTCATCTCTCATCAACTCTCAAAGCAGGAATGGGGCGGCAAGTGGCTCTGTCCTTGCCTCAGGGTGGTGAATCCCTTCCCATTCCTAGCCTCTCAAGCTGCAGAGAGAGAAAAATGACTTTAATTTTTCCGTGACCTAGGGAAAAGGGGAAACTGGACTGATTGTATTGGCCAGTGTCCGCTCGTCCAGCTGAACACGTCCGTTGAACCGCCGGGTACGCATCGTTCCTGTGCCTGCCCGAGTCGGGGAAACCGCTGAGGAACTGAGAGCGAGAGAAACGGAGGCGAAGTTCTTGTCCGCTTGAGCTCCCGAGAGCACTGTCTCGTCCTGTAGTACGGGGACGATCAGGTCACCCTGAACTTGCTCGGAGGGCACGGTGCCAGTCCCGTCAAGAGCGCTCTGCGGAACGGTCTGCTCCCTCGGTTGGGCCAGCGGCATACCGCGGAGCGCAATAGTGGGGGGGCTTAGGACCAGCACCAGCAGAAGAATCAAGCGAGTAGTGTTCCTCATCTCAATTCAACTCTTTAGAAAGAGAAGGGCCGGGATGCTTTCATTCTCCTGACCCTGAGTCTTGAGTATCCCCCTATTCTCCGGTGTATCAGCATACAGGCTATACGGGAGAAGACTAGTCTTTCCCGAAGAGAGTAGGAGGTTCTGCGGTACTGACCAGAGTAGAATCCCCCGGAGCAAGTCCGTTCAGTACTCGGTCCGTTCAACGCGGTCTGCGCTCTCAGTGAGGACTACAATCAGAAGAGCAGTAGTCCCGACTAGCACCATCCCGACTACTATCGACATACTTGGACTGATGACGAAGCTACCGACTACCATCACCAACACCAGCACTGACGAGATGACGAACCTCCACACGGGATCTGTATCCGGCATCAGCCGCTCCGCTGGTGTGGGTTCGCCCTCCCAGAGCATCTTCCAGTCTATGGCAAGGGCAGAACAGAACGCCCACAGGAACCGGACCACACTAGCGCGAAAGGCTCCGCCGACGATCATCACCAGAATTGGGTCAGCAACGCCTGTGGCGATCAGCGCCGACGTCTCCACGGTCGTGTACTCCACGAAAAGAAGGTAGCCTCCATAGACCGTGAAGAGGGCCTCTTCGTCAGGGTCCTTCGACCAACGCCTGAGATCCCGCACTCGTTCGAGCAGCGCAATGGTGAAGACGACGATGACGACTGTGCCAAGGCCGTAGAGGAAGACAAGCATCCTGATGGCTACAGAGGCCGTGAAGATCATCGAGCCGACATCCTGCGCACTCAACAGGGAGGTCTGATGACCTGTGAAGGGCCCATTGCAGTCAAGACGATAGGCGCGATGTAGATGACAGTCCACGCAAGGACTGCCATCTGCGAGGCGCGCTCCAATGTATCAATCCAGGTACAAAAGAAGTTGAAGATACCAATCCCTCCATAGAACGAGTACGCCTACATGATTGCTATTGCCACTCACAGAAGAATGCCAGTGAGGAGCAGAACCAGGTGAATGAGCATCACTGACACAATTCCTGCGACAGACCCCACACCGCCCTTGGACTCAGTCTGCCTCGGGGCCCCGCCCAAGAATCTTGTCTGCACGCCCACACACCCAGCTACTCACCCCAAGGAGCAGACCCACTGGTGTACTATTCCCCGCCAATCACAGGGCTGGCGGAAGGGGCCTCACATTCTGGCCGCGCGAAGACCATTGTGTACCACAATCACTGTCGGGCCTCTTTGCTCACAGCACGATCTCCGACGACATTCTGTTGTTCTGCACGACCAAGGAGGACGCGGAAGATGGTACCCTTCACACCGTTTCTGCGATAGTTGTCCTCGACCGATATCTGGCCACCAGATACGTCGACGATGTCCCTCGCAACGTGAAGGCTCACACCACCGAACCTCCGGCCAACATCGAACAGTGTGGCCTTGCGCTTGTCTGATATGCCGGGGCCGTTGTCGGCGATAATGACCTCAAACCAGTCGCCGCGCTCAGTCAGCCTGACCCACACCCGTCGCTCGTCGGACGGGTTGTGAACGTACGCATTCTCAAGCAACGAGAGCCAGACATCAGAGAGGGACTCAAGCCCGTTCACCAATGCAGTGTCCACGTCAAACCGGACCTTGACAATGGCATCGGGATGTCGCTCACGGAAGGCAGCCAGCGCCTCCTCAAGCGAGGCCTTCAGGTTGACGACTTTGAGCTTCTCCCGCGTGATACCCCGGACCGACCCAACCTTCGAGACTATGGAGATACATCTCTCCACTCCGTCAAGAGCGACCTGCAGATGCTTGCGGGACTGCCCAATATCGGGTGCGTCCATCGCAAGCTCCGTCGCACCGAGAATGGCCTGAAGCTGGTTGGTCACGTCGTGCAGCAGAAGGTCGATGTACAGTTCCACTCTCTCGTTCGCCCTACGAAGACGGTCCTCATACTCCCTTCGCACAGTGACATCGCGGATGACGAGAACAAGACCCGGTTCTGATCCCGGATAGGTCTTCTCGTCCGACTCGTTATGACCAATGGCCGAGAGGGTCACCTCTACCGGGGTCCGCTTACCATCGGGGCACACGAGGATGGTCTCGAAGGACGCAGGCTCGCCAAGTCCGTCACGCGCATAGCGTCTGACCCGCGACTCAAAGTCACCATCATCAGCGCCTCTGAAGACCGACATCAGCGGCATTCCCAACAGTTCATCTGCATTCTCGACACAGGCTATCCGCGCAGCAGAATCATTCGCAAGCAGAATGGAACCGGATACGTCACAGACGACAATCCCCACAGGTGAAGCCATCACCACGCTCTCATATCGCGCCTCAGTCTGCGTCAGTCGCCGGACCAGTGTACTTGCATGGAGGGATACCGCGACCTCCCTCGCGATGGCCAGTACGACCTGCTCCTCGCGCGTCGAATACCCGCGCCCATTTGTTCTCGGACCGAGGACCAGCACTCCCACAAACTCGCGCCTGTCACCCATACTGGCCACAAGGCTCACAATCGCAGACACACCCGACCCAGCCTCTCCATCTCTTGGCTGCTCCATCGTGGTAGTCTCCCTGAGCTCTCCGACTATGGGTTGCGGGAGCTCTGGCGGCGAAGGGCCGCGCGCTGCATATCTCTCAAGCCGACCATCGAGAGCGATGTACAGGCTGCAGGACTTGAGAGAGAGACCTTGCATCACAACATCGATGGTCGATGATGCGATCTGGGGAAGGTCCAGCATTGTCCGGATTGCCATGAGGAACTCCTCGGCAGAACGCTCGAGCTGAACGGTCCCGGGCAAGAAGACGCGATTGAGGAATTCGGCAACGACCGTATATGCCCTCTGTGCGACAACTCCTGCGGTCAGAGAGACCGTCAGGATGACGAACAACTGACCACCTAGGATTCCAATCGAATTGAGGTAGGTGATAGTGACTAGCGCAGCAAAGAGCATTCCCGCAAAGAAGAGTGAGAAGGCAATATATATCGTGGCCTTGGCCGCTATCGCTTCCAAGTCCCAGAGACGATACCGACTGACAGATATTGCCAGCGTAGCAGGAACGATGACAACCGCCGGGAGACGGAGAACCATGACGAGGACGAGGTCCGTAAAGACTTGGGCAGCATCGGGGCCGAGTTGAATGGCGGCAATCCAACGACCGACGTTGACGCTCACGGTCATCGCAAGTACGGAGGCCATACCCACGATCAGCCATTTTGTCTGCTGTCTCTCAAGTACTCCATAGACATATCGCATCCTGTACAGCTGGACCAAGATCACGATTCCGAGGAAGACTAGGGACACCACAATCTCCAGCCCGGGTGCGAAGAACACAACAAGCGTGGCAACGGCAGCCCACACGAAGAGCAACCACCGCGTCCATCGCGGGTTGAACTCCCACGTTGGAAAGACGAGCATAGTCGCAAAGAGAAACGTCCTTGCCAAGACGATTGCCCCCATCGTGAACAGTGAAGCCGGCGGAGGGACAGGGACTCGCAACACTGAGGAAAAGGCGACTCCCGAGAGAACAATCGCTCCAGAAACGAGTACACACATAGGATCGCTTCTTCGCTTGACGAAGAGGGCTACGCCTACGATCCCCAGTACCCCCGCTATGATAACATCGCGGAGCACTATCATCTTGACGTACCCGTCAACGGAGACCCCCATCTGGTGAAGGATATCAAGGGTGTCCGACTGCAGTGCAAACGACAGCACGTGCTCACGATATGCGGGGACCACACTCCAGAAGACCGACTCGGAGAACAGAACTGCCACTGCCCACGCGACCTGGAGCAGCCTTGCAGATCTCTTTGCACTCTCAAGCGCTGACATAGCTGGTAACCCTGCACCTTACTTGAGTGCGAGCTCGGAACGGCAAGTGAGATAAGCTATTCCATTGACGTAGTTCTGGGAGCGAACCTCTCCAGAGCCTGTGCGGCCGCAGCTCAGGCAACCGTATTGCCCCCTAGTCCTTGGCGCACTTGACCTCAGAATGCTGTTCCTGGCTCGTAGGATTTGGCTCTCTGTGTCGATACGAGAGAGAACCAGAAGTTCGTGGCCTTGTCTCCAGAGATTCTTGAGCAACCCTTGACCATTTTCAATGTGACGTCCGTCCACCATAGTAACTAGCACAGGAATCGCCACTCTCAGGCCTATGGCCAGTCGGTGGCATCCTGACCTCTCAGGCATCATCCGTGCCCGAACCTCGCATCGAAACGCTAATCAGTGGCCGTTCCGGACAGGTGATGATTCCTATGCCACAGGACGAGTTCAGTTCTGACAAGAAAATTCGAAAGATTGATGCTGACATCGCGTCTTTCGAGGGTGACCTCAGGGCGGCTGAAGACGAACTGGCTGGCCTTGACGCCGAATACGACAGAAGGATAGAGGAGGCGCGCAGGCTCGCGAAGCAGAAGCGCGCTGAATATGAGGATCTCTGGCGTCGTGCCAAGGACGCCGAGAGGGAGTGGAAGAGGTCTGAGAAGGCCTATCACGAGCTGGAGAACAACAGGCTCAAACGGAAGAGGGAGCTGCAAAAGAAGATTGCAACGCTCAAGAAGAGGATCCGCAACGCCAAGAAGACGCGCGAGAAACGAGTCGCAGAGTTGAGGAAGGAGAAGGAGCGAGAGGTCCAGAAGGCAAAGAGACAGAGAGAGAAGGAACTCGAGCGCCAGAAGGACAAGGAGCTCGCCCGGGTCGAGGAAGAGAAGAGGCGAGAGCTCGGACTCGAGTGATCTGGCGCCTCCTCTGACCTGACCATCGCCAGTCGCTCACCCAGGCACAGGCCTTCGGTACAACTGGTGCTGTGCCCAGCTGAGCCGCATTCTTCCCACGCCGTAGTGTGCCCAGTACTCCCGTGAATGACGGCTCAGCCCGGACGCAGGCTCACAGACCCGCGACCGCGACTATTGCCGTCCTCACTGCAAAGACGTAGGTCAGATGCAATACAATGACGAGCAATGTTGTAACAATGAAGAGTAGGGCATTCTCTCTACTGTGGCCCCTCGCCATGACTCTCTGGAAGAAGAACAGGAAGAGGAACGCAGCGCCAGCCCAGCCGAATGGCACAAGTGCGGGCATCTCCCACATCACGAGGACCACGTTCGACGGCCAGACCCACCATTGAGTCTGAGGGGCACCAGCCGCGACCTCAACGGGGATGGAGAGAAGTCCCGTCACGATGGCGCTGAAGAGAGGACTACCCCACCAGCGCTCCTTGATGCCAGGTGCAAAGGCATCAAGGATACGGTCGGAGATGACCCAGCTCGCGTAGAACGACGCTGACCAGCCGAATCCCATCATCAGCGGCGCACTGCCAATGTAGAGCGGGTGATCCGGATACGTGTAGAGAGTTCCCATCATCGAGACTATGTTCTCCCTGACGATGCCAAAGACAAACCCGCCGACGAAGAAGGCGACCGTGAACCAGATGTCCTGGTTCCTCCAGCTGTGGATGATGCACAGCAGACAGCCCAACATGACAGTCGCGGTCACAATCTCAGCGTACATCCCGCTCACCTCTCAGTCTCATCACAGCAGCTCCCCAGAGCAGCAGCACGAGAGATATTGGGAGAACTGTGACCGCCCTCAGGGGTTCGTTAATGATCAGGACGTCCACTCCCGCCATCGAGACTATGACCAGGAGTATGGCCAAGACAGCTAGAAGGTCCTCTCTTGTGTCCAGTTGTATCACCTCGGGGAGGAGGCTACTCTCAGCTCAGCAGGGGGTCCCTCCACTTAACCATTCTTGTCTGCAGTGATAGGAGTCCGGAAACTCCATAGTCGGTGCGCTACGTGAGATCCTCATCGGTGAACGGTTCCTCGTCCTGTGCGCCGTGCTTGAAGAGGCTGGCCAACAGGATAGAGAGAAGTATTGTGACCGACAGGACACCTGCCACCATTGCGGAGACTGTGAGGACCTCAAGAATGGTCGTGGAGAAAAACCTCGGCAAGAGAAGGACCATCACCCCGACCTGAATGCCCATCTCCGAGGTATAGAACACAAATACCGCCCGTCCAGTATCGCCGAACAATAGCCTGCCCAGCTGTTTGAGCCGAGGCGAGGCAGTCGGATTCGCAGACACTCTGGCAAGTTGGATCATCAAGACCAGAACGAAACACGAGAGCAGTATCAGGTAGTACCCTACGTTTGCACTCACTCCGCTCGCCGCCCCAGCGCTCTGATTGTGAGGACTCAACAACAACAGGAACTATGCCGTATGGCTAGAAAAGTATTCCTGCGGATGTGGATTCATCAGAGGTCTGTCGGTCCGTGGTCAGTGGGAAGTCCACAGAGAGTATGGTCGGGGCCCCGAAACCTCTCAGCGGCATAAGTGTTGCCTGCTCAAGTGCAGGACGTATAGCCTGCTCGACCGAACGTACAATACTTCAGAGTTGACGGTAGGATACCGCTCTTCGCTGACCAACGAAATCAGATCCCACCGACCTCCGGTAGATCGGGCCCAGATGACCACAGATCATACCAAACAACAGTGAGGGTATTGCAGCCCGGCCCAACATCAGACGCGGGCTCACGGTGGGCGAGTTTGAATCTGACTGAATGGGAGGTCAGAACGTGCAGTGTGGTACTACACCGCCGATTGCAATGTAGACTCGGTAGGACAGGATATGGGATCGTCACGGCAAGAACACGTACAGACGCTGCTATGTGCGTGCCAGAGAAGAGCTGGTGCCCTGCCAGAGCCTATGACCACGACTCTCACTCGCGTCGGGTTGTGTCTTCAACCTGTTGCTCTCAGCACTTGGGAAACGAAGTCCTCTATGTCTGCGAGCCGCTCTCTCACCAGCTGAAGGACACGGACGTTGTCAATCTGAGAGTACCCGTGAACAAGAAGATTGCGAAATCTCGCCATCAACGCAAGCCGCGCCGCAAGATAACTCGACAAGATGCCATTCTCTCCCAGTGCAACAAAGAGATCGGCGTAGGTTTCACTGCGGGGGAGACCTCTGGCAGAAACAATGTGTGCGGCAATGTCGATACACGCCTCAATTGCCTCAAGCAGCGAGTACTTGACTGCCTGAATGTCCTTGTAGCTCTTCAGGAACTGATCCGTATCCACGCGCCAGTACTGGCGCAGGAACTGAAGATTCCTCTCAATCACATCAATCTTCGACTCTATGATCTCGCGTGACATATCGCTGTCTCCTCATCTCATCGTACCTGTCAAAGTAGTACTTCATATCATAATACTCCATCATGACTCTGACCTCGAACTCCACCCGCCTGTTCTCATCCGACGAGTACAGCACCACTCCGGTCTTGATGACCTCAAACAGAAACCTAACGGGACGGCCATTGAGGACTCTGACGTCGAACTTCCCGCCAAGCCTCCTCTCAAGCTCGGCCGCCAATTCGGCCTCATAGAGCGCAGACGGCGAGAACTCCTCGTCAAGCAGCAGACCAATGTCGATATCGTCATACTGAGCCGACCCTACAGAGGAACCGTAGAGGTAGGCCACTACTATCTCTCTGCGTGTGGCAAGAATCTTCCCCGCCTCGGCTCTCACGTTGTCCGGCAACATTCAATCACAACCTCTATCTCTCGTCTGACTCTTCGCCAGCTACTGTGTATCACGCGACAGGCGTCCCGCGCCTTGGAACGGCCTACGGCACTGTTTCCGAGCGCCATCCCGGGTCACTTCTTGTTGGCCTTGCTTAAAAGTCTAGATTGAGAATGCCCGGAAATTTCACGTTGCTCGCCGGCCAAGATTCGAGAACGACCGTCCAAAAGAACGCGACGGTGCCTAACGCAAGACTGTCCGGGACCGTAGAGAGAATCGCGTTCGAAGCAGATGGTCAATCGCCGCAATTGTGAAACGACCGGAACAGTAGAGGGGATGCCCTGAGGACCGCTGATTACCCAGAAGGGGAGTGACGGCATACCACGTACGACTACTGACAGAGCGAGCCTGTGATTCTCTACACACGAATGGAGCATTTCTGGACTGTAGCCGGAGTGCCATTTCTGAGAACAGCCATCGTCGGGGAGTGTCGCGCTGAAGAGGACGTGTCATTCTCTACCAGAGACGCATTCTCGGACTATTATGCTCTTGAGGACAGAGAGGCCCTATCCGGTAGGACCGTTCAACTCAGCCTCGTCGGCTCTGGGCAGGTGATTGGACCGCGCATAATCGCGCGCGGTCTGAAAGATTCATAATGATGTTTCCTCTAACACCGAAGCAGGCCCTGCCACGTAGGAGGTCCACGGGGTCTGGAGAGATGGAGATGAGTGACCGTTCTGATGACGATTCGTACGACATTGAGATGTACTTCGAAGTGCTCAGAGAGGATCCGCCTTTCAAGAGATATGTGTCGCGCGGAGACACGCCGGACGTTGTCGATATCCCTGATCCACACAGCGAGGCAGACAGTGCCATCTACCGGGCGATTCGGATGGTACGTTCTGATAGAGCTCCTAGGTTCCAGCCCGTTCTGGGCAATGCGGGAATGGGCAAGACCCACCTCTACTGGGTCCTGAAGGACCGTGAGGCGGACTCCCCGGCCGGGCCGTACAGGGCTGTCTATGTTCCCTCACCACCGTCGCCAGTCCGCGTGCCACTACACTTCTATGCGTGCCTCGTCGACGAGCTAGGCGACCTTCTGTTTGGAGGGATGGCCGACGTTCTGCTCGATGAGTACGGTGAACTGCAGGGCCTGATCCGCAAGAGATTCAGGCTTGAGGACATAATGAGAAGGGCGGCTGCCCGGTACCCGGGAGTTGCTGCAGATGCGGTGAAGGTACTGGTGCAGTATCGTCTGGCTGAGTCCAAGAAGAATCTTGCGCGGCGCTGGCTTCTGGGCGAGGCACTCAGTCCTGAAGAGCTTGCGGAGCTGGACGTTCGGACATATCTCGAGGATGACGACATCACGATGGCCACCTTCAGGCTGTTGCTTGAGGGTAGCGACAGACCCATTGTTCTCTTCATCGACGAGATGGAGGGCCCCTACAACACGCACGGCGAGGAGGGCGAGCGCCAGTTTCTCGAGGTGATAAAGCGTGTGTACAACGAGTGCACCAATGTCTGCATTGTCGCGTCTTGCCTGTCCGAGATCTGGGACCGCATCTATTCCATTGCTGATGGCCCTCTACGCTCCAGGATGGAGGTCCCGATTGCCCTCCAGCCATTCAGCCGGGAACACGTGGCGAGATTCGTCAGAGAGACGATGGAGCTCTACTGGGACGACAAGAACCTCGAGGTCCCACCGAATCCGTACTTCCCCCTCACGGAGAAGGACCTTGACGCGATATTTGACAGGTCAAGGGGTGTTCCCCGAGAGGCAATTCGTCAGCTGATTGCGCGGATGGACGAGATCCTGTTCGGTCGAAAGGTCACGGAGGTCAAGACGACTGACTATGTTGTCAAGCTAACCCCGAGCGTTGTCATTGGCTCCATCGTCAGGGCCATCCAGTTGCGGGCCGAGAGCAACGGGCTGAAGATACAGCTGCAGGCCGTCACGGGGAGAACCAAGCGCGAGTCCACTGCAATGATGGAGATCACAGACGGCGTGTCGAGTCGGACCTTCGCGGTGGAGGTGCCAAACGTCAAGAACTGGAACCGCAGCGCCGGTGTGGCCGCGTACTATTCCGCAAGGCGACTGAAGAGGGCCATAGAGGCGGGAATGATAGACATGGCGGTCATTGCGATTCCAGAGGGTACGAGCGGGGCCAAGTTCGAGGCGATGAAACAGGAGCTGGGCGACAGGCTGATAGAGCTCGTCCTCGACTACGAGTCCGCAGCACAGCTGGCGGAATCAACGAACGAGGACAGGGTCCCGACCGAGCAGATACAGATGTTTGACGACCTCGTTGCTCGGTTGAAGCCCTGAGTATGTCTGCCCCTTGGTCGTCGTACCCCCGCGAGTACAATGGCACAGTGCCTCAGCGTAGGTCAGCGGCGGTGATACTTGGTGCAACGCAAATGGTCCTGACGAATCGCGACGCGTTGCAGAAGGTCGCACTGGGATTCCTACGGGCGCTGCTGGCGTAATGGAACTAGTTGGGCAAGAGATGCATCGACACGTCGGAGCGTCGCAACCAAGGAGATACCTCTCAGTCCTGAGGCGGAGTGAACTCGACCCTCTGAAGCATCGGAATGTCCACGCGCTCTCCGGGCCTTGGCAGAGAGCATCCGTAGACGCGGTCCAGCTGAACGTACGCCGTTGGCCTGTCAATCTCGTGGAATGTCCCCTTCACATGGAGGAGTTGCGGCTCAAAAGTCACCACCGTCGGCAGCTCGTGGTCCCAGAAGTCTTCCGGTGGACTCACCTTCACGGCCATTGCTTTGAAGGTCCCGTCGATGGGTGGCAGAAACTGGTATATCGCCGGCTCGTTCGACCAGTCGTGGAACGAGTACAGCTCATCCCACTTGGTCCCGGTTGTGAAGGCATACGGTTCGTTGGTCTCGCTACGCCTGTGGAGGGAGTAGAACTGTTCCCTAGGATTCCACCCCCGCTTGGACAGACGCTCCGATGGGGACCAGATCTTCGCAGTCAAAGCGTGGGACTCTTCAACGACCATATGTTGACTGACTCCAGCAGACAGATTGCTACAGTAGAACATAGGTCTAGTGCATTCGCCACTCCCTACCGTGTTGAGCCAGTCGCTACATCCTCAGCATATGGCGGAGTCGGGACCACAACTGACAGCAGTGCCAGTCAGGGGCCAGGCCACCTCTCAAAGCCAGGGACCCACTGTGCGCGAGGGGCAATGGAATCTCTCGTTCCGACCTCGCTCGCCTGCCTCCACCGTGCTCAGAGGAGGTCCTTCACGTGCTTCTCCCACTTGGGCTCAAGCTCAAGGACCTTTCTGGCGGCCTCGCGTGCCTTCTCCGTCTGGCCGAGCTTGTGATGGACCCGAGCCTTGTAGTACCAGGCTTTTGCAAATCCGGGATCCATCTCAATAGCCGCCTCGTAGGCCTTTATCGCCTCTTCCAAGTTGCCCTGCTGCTCGTGCACACGACCCACATTGAACCAGTCGTACTGTGTTCTATCTTCAATCTCTGCAGACATCTCTCTCTTCCCCGGGGGCAACAGATGTTCGTACTATGCCACATCCGCTGCTCGTTCTAATAAATGGCCCGTATGCGATAGTGAGCGGCCTGTGCGACAGAACGGGGGACCAATCCTGTCTATACGGTTGTGGGAAACGATGACAACGGACATGTTGAAGCCGATATGAGAGCGGAGAAGCACTACGGTTCGTATTCTTGCTGTTCCACAAGACGGTGAGCGTCGAGGAAAAGAAAGTACTCCCTTTGGAAGGACGCTAGAGAGTGGGGGAAATCCTGGCACTCTCTAGCAGGAGCCTCTTGGCAAGTAGGCTCGGTCGAGTCAGGCGAATCATCAACATCATACTTGCTCTGTGGAGCATACGCACATCGTCCCTGACGGTGCTCCAGCTTGGTAGGAAATGTTCCCAGAAGATATTAATAACAGGGCAACACGCCGAATTTCTGGATGTGGCCCTTTTTGATTGCGGGGTGGAAATACTATCGTCTTCTAGGCTGCGCTGTGTCTACGCTTCTCGTGATTCTCTTTCTGGCAGATGTTGTTGTTGGCGGCCCTGCCAGTGCTCCCGTTTCGGCAAATAGCCGGTCCCGCACGCCCGGTGGTCCC
Source organism: Candidatus Thorarchaeota archaeon (assembly GCA_029855935.1). Lineage (GTDB taxonomy): Archaea > Asgardarchaeota > Thorarchaeia > Thorarchaeales > Thorarchaeaceae > B65-G9. Next base: position 16,291 of record JAGSHN010000009.1, read on the forward strand.
ACCAGTGAGGACTTCGTCCGGTCTGTGCCGTACATGGTGTCGGCCTACACTTCTCACGGTTCGATCAACATCACCTCCAATGCGGACTTTGTGTCGCAGGGGTGGCCGGGGAGTGGGACTGAGGCTGACCCCTATATGATGCGGGGGCTGAACATAACCACCAGCGGACACTGTATCTCTATCTCAGACACAACGGTCTATTTTGTGATATGTGACTGCCTCCTCACAGGAGGCTCGCAAGGACACGGAGTGCGTCTGAACAATGTGACCTATGGAATGGTAGAGGGATGTCTGATCTCTGGGAAACAGTACGGTGTGAATATGGTCTCCTCCTTGAACAACACGCTGGCGAACAACACCATCTCGCACAATAGTGATGGTGGCGTGTACATGGGATCCTCGAACTACAACCGTCTGCTGAATAACATAGTTTCGTACAATAATGGTGATGATGGTGTGTATATGGACTCCTCGAACTACAACAGTCTGGTGAACAACACTGTTTCAAGCAATCATTGGAGAGGCGTGTCTATGTCCCACGACTCGAACTACAACAGTCTGGTCAACAACACCATATTGGACAATGATGGTCCTTGTGTGTTGGTCAAGTACTCCTCAAGCTACAACAGTCTGGTCAACAACACCATCTCACACGGTGGTAATGATGGAGTGTCTATGTCCTACGACTCGACCTACAACACTCTGGTTGACAATACAATCTCAAACAATTATCGGATTGGTGTGGACATATACTGCTCGGGGAACATTCTCGTGAACAACGTGATTACGTATAACGGTGATGATGGTGTGCAAACGTCCTCGAACAACATTCTGGTGAGCAACACTATCTCGTACAACGGTGATTGTGGTGTGAGCACGTACTCCTCCTCACTGAACAACACTCTGGTGAACAACACAATCTCAAGCAATCATAATGATGGTGTATACACATACTCCTCCTCGAACAACACTCTGGTGAACAACACGATCTTGTACAATGGTGATGATGGTGTGGTGGTGCACTATTGCTCAGACTCCAACAGTCTGGTGAATAACATAGTCTCGTACAACGGTGACAATGGTGTGCAAATCTCGTCCGCCTCGAACTACAACAGTCTGGTGAGCAACACCATATCAGACAATGATGGTATTGGCGTGTACATGTACTCCTCCTCGGACTCTAACAGTCTGATGAACAACATGATCTTAAACAACTCTGGGCATGGTACGTATGTCGACTCCTCCTCGAACAACTGGATCTATCTTAACATTCTTGCTTGGAATGGCAACAATTCGTGTGATAACGGGTCAGACAACCACTGGAATACGACAGGAATGGGGAATTACTGGTCAGACTACAATGGCACGGGTGTCTACAGTATCCCCGGTTCTGCGGGTTCAGTGGACTATCATCCAAGGATATGGCCGGTGAATGACACGACTCCGCCAACAGTCGACCATCCGGTTGACCTCGAGTACGTGGAGGGGGCCATTGGGAATGCTGTCACGTGGAGTCTTTCTGATGCGAATCCTTTCAGCTACGTAGTGTATCGCAACGGCACACCAGTGGAGTATGGAGGCTGGACGAATGGCTCTATCGCAATCGATGTCGATGGGCTAGGTGCAGGCACCTATAACATCACACTGGTGGTCTACGATGCCTCGGACAACTGGGCCAGCGACACAGTGTTTGTGACAGTCGTTGACTCCACCGCTCCAACCATCGACCATCCGTCGGACATCGAGTACGTCGAGGGAACCACCGGGCACTCGATCACGTGGGCTCCAAGTGATGCACACCCTGCGAGCTACGAGGTCTATCGGAACGGTACTCTTGTCGAGTCAGGGAGCTGGACAGGTGGAACAGTCACTGTCAATGTTGATGGGTTGACTGTGGGAGTGTACAACTTCACGCTGGTGGTGTATGATGCCTCAGGCAACTGGGCGGGTGACACTGTGCTTGTCGCGGTGGTGCCACAGAGTACCACAACGACGACCACCACGACTACAACTACCACCACAACGACAACAACGCCGACCACCACTACTGCAGGCACGACCACCGAGACCACCAGCGAGACCTCCACCACGACACCGGGAGGTCTCGCAGGAGCAACGGCGATGATGATCCTAGTAGCTGGCGGCGCGGCCGTGGGTGTTGTGGTTGTTCTCTTGGTCGTCAGTGCCAGACGACGCCGTTGACCCGCTCCAGCAAGAAACGCCTGGATGGAGAGGGATTCGTCCTCGACGGGCCCTCTTCTGTCCCACATTTCCGGCTGCAGGCGAGTGCTGATTGAAACAGCTTCAGCCCTACACCCTGAGTCCGGATAACCGGATGCCATTGGGAGCCTAACAATCTACTTCAGTTTTGTTTCTTCGAATGTAAAGTGGATTGAATGGGATTTGACATCGATCAAATCACGGGCCATCTCAAGGGCATACTCCAGACGCTCGTTTCGTTCTGCGCATATTGTAAGACCTCTGACACCCTGCGTATTTCGACAGGGATTGGTCTTCATCCAGCCCATGTACCACAAAGTCTGGCGGACAGCTCTCTGAATTCCATAGTCGCGTTTCAGTTCTATGATATAGAAGCTGTCGTCACGCAGACATCTAGCCAGAATATCAACCCGACCGACTATCCTTTCGCTACCATTCGTCACAGGATACTGCTTTCCCTGGACCCCATCTTCATCAACAAAGATCTCGTAGTCCAGACCGAAGATCCTGTCGAAATTGGTAACAATGAAGTCCTCCAGATGGCTCTCAAACATGAATGACTCTCCACCCTCCTCGGGTAGTTCCAGCTCCGGCGGCGGGGTGTTCTCTACTCTCGCGTAGTAGTATTCGTCATCGAATGGTCCGGCCAACGTATGCATGGAAAACGCAATCCAGTCGAATTCAACATAGTTCTCCTCCCACTCGACATCGATGAAATTGGGGTAGTAGTAGTCATCGTAACTGCCAACCCGAGCTATGCCCTTCTCTTTGTCATAGTACGCGGTCCTAGTGACAGTCCCCACCGCCAGCATGACCTTTCGACCGCGCCTTGCGATGATCTTGTCCCCCACCTCTATCTCGTGGAAGAACTTCCAGAGAGCGCTGAAGTCGATGGACCGGCCTCTATCAGACTTGTCGGGATATGTTTCTTTGATCTTCTGCCTGAGTTCATCAGCACTCAGCCCTGATACGTCACCAAGCCTAAGCCAACCGATTGCAATGATACCGTGTTCCAGGTCATATTTCCAAGCGTGTTCAAAGGCCTTGGTCTTTGTCGAGTCGTAGGGCGCAATGACCCAATACTTGGTCAACGAAACATCCTCCGTAACGGGTTGACGGTCATACCAATCCCCCCCATATTATGTATTTGTGTTGCAGAATGGGGCTCTTCACGGAAACGCCCCGTTTGATACGCTCTAGGAAGTTCAAAGCGAGCATATGATTGTCGTCAGCATCCGTGGCTTAATTCCGTACAGCTGCTCCTCAAGAATGCTTGGACTATTTCTGTCCCGGGTAGTCAAGTATGGCTTATGTGATGAACTCCAGTTGCCGGAGGTATCTGGAGTCTTTCGACTTCTGTGCTGGGAGGGATAGCAGGACTTTCTTGGCGCAGCCGCAATCAGCTGGTGAGGTCACTTCTTGTCACAACAGGGGGCGACCAGTATTCTTTACAGACTGGTTCAGGCTGGCAGCGATAATGATGCCCGGACTGCCAGTTGGTGTGACGGGCTAGATTGATGATCGTATCAACAGGCGTCCCAACCGGCAAAGAACTCAATCCCATTGATACGAGATTGAAACGCATGGTGAAGTCGGAATATCTTTTAACTGAAAAGGTACAAGACCTAGTTGAGGCACAGAGATGGAGAAATTGCGTCTGCCCATAATCATCGAAGTCGATGAGGACGGGTACTATATAGTAAGTTGCCCACTTTTTCGGGGCTGCCACTCCTATGGTGAAACAATTGATGAGGCAATGGAAAACATAAGAGAAGTCATAGAAATGTGCCTTGAAGAAACAAGGGTCGAAGAGCTCAACAGGTTCGTGGGATTCAGAGAACTGGAAGTTTCACAGGATGCCTAAGCTTCCCGCAGTCGATGGTAAGGAACTGCTAAAGTTCTTGGAATATTTGGGTTTCAGACCTATCAGGAAAAAGGGATCTCACGTTCGACTGAGGGCAAATGACGGGCGTGTGACCACTGTCCCCATTCACGGGACCAAGACCATTCCAAAAGGGCTTCTGCGCAAGATAGTGAGGGAAGACCTAGAACTGAGTCTGGAGGAGTTTCTGGAGCAATACTCGAGATACAAGGGAAAGAAGAAAAGCTGACTAATTATCGGTCAAAAGGTTTCAAAGTTGCCCAGACAGCTTACCTCGCTCTGTTGGATCATCGTGACGCAGGACGGCCTCTAGTGCGGGGAAACAGCAAAGCATTTGCCAGTCGAGTGCTCTTCCGTCCAACAGATTGCGTGTAGGCTGCAGGCTGCTGCCCGTGGCCCTGAGCGGAGGATTAATCCTGCAGAGCGACTCCGTGGGTGTGATGACAATGGACGTACTACAGGCGATACGAGAGCGGAGGAGCATTCGCAAGTATCGGGACACCCCCGTTGAGGACGAGAAGATACACGCCATTCTCGAGGCGGGCCGATGGGCGCCATCGGCATCGAACAGGCAACCGTGGCACTTCATCGTCATCAGAAATGCAGAGACCCGAAGGCGGCTGGCAGAGGTGCATCCCTATGGGAGGTTCATGGCGAGTCGCCCGTGGTCATAGTCGTCTTGGGCATACTGCCAAGGCACCAGAAGTACCATCTCTGCGATCCCCACAACGCAGTCCAGAACATGCTTCTGGCTGCACACGCCCTCGGCCTCGGCACGTGCTGGGTCGGTGTGCGTGACACACCAATGGAGGACAAGTTCAGAGACATACTGGGCGTCCCCAGGGATCTCAGGGTGGTGTGCGCCTTTCCCGTGGGCCATCCTGCCGAGACTGCAAAGAGCTCGAGAGAGCCACTTGAGAAGATTGTGTCGTACGAGCGATATCGGGGATAGTCTCTCTGGTGAGGTGCGCTCAGATTGACGGTGACCATAGACGACGTCAGGGCTGCGGCCGAGAGGCAGAGAGGCGTCGCTCATCGGACACCGATAATGACCTCCCGCACGATTGACAGGATGACCGGGTGCAGGGTGCTCTTCAAGTGCGAGAATCTGCAGCGCGTGGGCGCTTTCAAGTTCCGGGGCGCATACAATGCCGTCAGTCTTCTCAGCGAGGAGGAGCGGGCCCGCGGTGTGATCACGCACTCGTCGGGCAACCATGCGCAGGCCCTCGCCCTTGCAGCCTCTCTGCTCGGTGTGAGAGTGACCGTCGTGATGCCAGAGAACTCGACGCCCGCAAAGATAGCAGCCACGCGAGAATACGGCGCAGAGGTCATCTTGTGCGAGCCCACTCTGGAGGCACGGGAGACCACGACCCGCAGGCTGATTGAGGAACACGGATACGTATTGATCCATCCATATGATGACGAACGGATTGTTGCCGGAGCGGGGACTGCCGCACTGGAGCTCATCGAGGACGCCGGACCGCTTGACATCATCATCTGCCCAGTCGGTGGCGGCGGCCTGCTCAGTGGTACCGCAATCGCGGCCAAGTCGCTGTTGCCTGATTGCACCGTCTTGGGGGCTGAACCGGTCAACGCCGACGATGCCTGTCGAAGTCTGAAGAGCGGGGAATGGGTACCAAGCGTCAATCCACAGACTCTGGCCGACGGCCTGCGCACCTCTCTCGGGTCAGTGAACTTTGAGATCATCAAGAGGAATGTAGACGACATAATCACTGTGCGCGAGACAGAGATAATCGAGGCTATGCAGTTGCTCTGGGAGCGGATGAAGCTGGTGGTGGAGCCATCAGGAGCAGTCCCGGTGGCTGCTCTCAGAACGGCAAGAAACGACCTTGAGGGTAAGCGGGTCGGCGTCATTCTGAGCGGCGGAAACGTAGATCTGAGTGACTTCTTTGGTCAGATGAAGGAACGTGCTAAGGAGCTCGACGAAATGGGTAGACAGTGACGAGGCCTTCCAAAGGATGGCCGGTGGTCCCAAAAGCCGAGCCTGTTGACGATGTTCACATACAACGGAGTCGATTGGGGCCGGGAGATAGTCAGCAACCGCACTCCGTGATACGCTCGCGCAGGTCACCAAGGACGTAATGGGATCCTTCAGGTCACGGGTTAGTTGTTGCAAGGACTGAGCCGGTCTAGGCAGTCAGCTTCGGGATGAAGGGCTTAAGAGCCACCAAGGGAATAACAGTCTGCAAACATCTTGCTGCGGAAGACCATAGATATTACGTCTGGATAGGGTTCTTCTTGCTGATGGAAGTGATGCCTGGCTCTTTCATATGGGCGACGACCATGATGCTCTTCCACGGCAACGTTCCCCTGTACGCTTTCCTGATGGTTGTTTCTTGGGCTCTGCCATTTGTCTACGTGGCAGGTAGTAGGTGGGTCTTCGATGTGGGGGACTGGAGAGGCTTTGAGGTCTTGAGATGGGCCTTGGTCGGCATTCTGATCTTTGCCCTAGTGAGAATCGACCTTTTCTCGACAATTCTGTCTGTAATCGGATTGGTTATTGCTCATATGCCAGCGGTCAGGGAATATGTCGCCGAGGCCAAGAGACTTAGGAGACTTGTCGACCAGGCAGAACGAGAAGATACCGTGCAGGCGTGACGGACTCTCGCCTCTGTTGGCCCTCTCTTGGCCTGCAGCGCGACACTGATCTTGACCGCACCAAGCGGACAGTGTAGGAGCACCTAGCACAAAGCCAGACACTCTGAGGATGCTCTGCCTACCAACATAGGCCCGGGAACAGACTGGCCTTGCACATAGAGTGAAGTCGGACGGCGCGACTATTGCTGAGAGACCGGCTACGTCAACCAAGGTCGTAGGCACTCTTGACAGCCGATGCTCAAGGCCTCTGTCCAGCCCGGCCAACCCGGGTTTTGCCCCCGAATATGCGTCGGTGCAACTCCACCAGTCCGTCTTCAAGCTGAGCCAGACACTCGTGTAGACAGAGACCCGTCCAATGCCTGGCGTCGGGATCACAGAAATATCGTCAACATCGAGAGGAGTCCCAACGCAACAAGCAGAATGGCGCACCGACACAATGGCGGCTTCGGGGCCTCTTGCTCTGTACCGGGCTCAGGAGGCGGAGAGGTCGATGGAGGAGGTTCGTCACGTACAATTGGCGCAAGCCCGAAGAATGAGTCAGGCTTCGCCTTTTTGGTCGGCCTTGTCTTGCCACTTGAAGTATCGGGTGCAGCACTCGGCGTCTCTGAGTCTGGACCTGTTGGAGATGGCACGGTGCTCTCAGGTTCGTGGCCCAACCGAAATGCCCCGGCGGGAATGCTCAGGCGACCACAGCTCGGGCATACTCTCTCCCCGTCAGGAATCTCGGCTCCACAATTCTTGCATCTTCGCATAGGGTGAGTTCCTCCCGTAGGCATGCCCCCGCTTTCAATTAACTATTCCGAGTCATTCATCGCAGGCCGGATGGAGTGGAAGTCCGGCCAGTGTCCTACCGGGGCGCTGCGTATGGCAGACATCAGCATTTCCTCTGCCAGGCTCGTCCACAGATGCCGCCTACGCTGTTCGGAGCGTATATAGTAGGAAACTCTCATAGAACCGGCGGGTGTGCGTGTCATTGGTCCTGATACGGAGATGCCATCACACCATTCGCTCTCCCCTACACATCACCGCTCTGATGGTGTGTCTGGTGGGAGTCCTGACCAGCGGCGTTCTGTGGCTTCCTCTCTCGGTGAGCACAGACGCTGATGCTGTTGCGAGTTCCCACCCGGAGTGCTCTACACTCCCGAAGTCGTCGGCTCCGTCGACCTACCTCTCGCACGGTCCTATCGTCATCACGTCAGACGAGGACTTTGAATCTGCGGGATGGCCGGGCAGTGGCACAGAGTCCGACCCCTATGTGATTGGGGCGTTGAACATCACCACAGACGGGGATTGCATTGTCATATCGGACACGAGAGCCTACTTCGTCATTCGCGACTGTCTGCTCACGGGTGGATCTTCGGGGGATGGCGTCCGCTTCGAGAATGTGACACACGGAACGGTCTATAGATGCCAGATATGGGGGAAGGCCAAAGGTGTGACTCTACGAAACTCACGGAACAACACTCTGGTGAACAACATAGTCTCGCATAGTTCGTGGAATGGCATATGTCTGCGGTCGTCCTCCGACAACAGGCTGGCGAACAATACGCTCTTGTCCAACTACTGGTACGGCATAGAGCTGTATTCCTCCTCAGACCGCAATAGTCTGTTCAACAACTCGGTCTGTTACAGCGGCATTCACGGCGTGGAGTTGTCGTCCTCATGCTCGAACAACAGTATCGTGGAGAACGTCATCTCGCACAACGATGCATGCGGTGTGGAGCTGTCCTCTTCGTCGAACAACAGTGTCGTGAACAATGAGATCTCCGAGAACGGCGGCCACGGTGTGTCGCTGTCACTCGCGTCCAACAATACCGTGGTGGACAACACGATCCGCAGCAATGGCGGCTATGGGGTCTTCCTAGGCGCCTCCTCTCACGTGGAGGTGATCAACAACACAGTCTCCTACAGCAGTCGCGATGGTGTGAGACTGGTGGTCTCATCAGACAACACTCTCGTGAACAATACCATCCTCCTCAATCATGATCGCGGCATCCGTCTTGATGGGTCGTCGGAGAATCTGCTCTACCTCAACATTCTCGCCTGGAATGGGCTGAACGCGGAGGACAACGGAACAGGCAATCACTGGAACATCACAGGACTGGGAAACTACTGGTCAGATTACAACGGAACGGGCGTGTACGTTATCCCCGGCTCGGCCGGCTCGGTGGACTATTTCCCCAAGGTGTGGCCGACAACGGTCACGACTACTGCCACCTATCCCCCGACGGGCGGAAGCACACCCACAGAGACGACTGGCGAGCCGTCTATCGGCACAACGACTCCTGAGAGGTCTCCTCTGAGGGACGTGCTCGTCATTATGTACGTCGGCGTAATCCTTGGCAGCATTGTCGGTGTCCTGGTCGTGAGGGCCAGAAGGCGCAGTCGGCGCTCTCAGGAGAGAACCGGCGTGCGGTACCTCAATGACCGTGATGAGAACTACGCGGTCGGCAGTTCCCAGACCTCTACGGTCTTCTGGGTCCCCGCGAATACGTAGGGACGATGAATCGCGACCGAGTAGTAGTTCAGGGATCCTGTGCCGAGCCTGGCCAGACATCGGCCTGATTTGAGGTCCCAGACCCTCAGTGATTTATCCACCGAGGCCGACACCATTACTTTTCCGTCCGTGGCCATATCGGTGACAAAGGAGTCGTGTCCCTGTAGCTCACCCACCTTTTGCCAGGCCCTCTTCGCATAGGCGTATATCGGTCCGTCGAGCCACCCAACGTACAGGTACCTGTCGCTGGTAGCCACACCGAATGCGCCCTCCTTGGGTCCCGTTATGTCGGCGACCTTTTTCCAACTGGTCATGTCCCAGATCATCACTCCATCCATCGCCGACGTGCAGTAGAGGAACTTGTCATCAACGAAGAGTCCCTCGACACCTCTCTTGATTGGAAACGTATCGGCCAACTCCTCAAGCTCATAGGGCCAGATTCTGATCAGACCCTCCTTCTCCGGTGGCTGTTCAGCGGCGTACAGCAGGACCCCACCGACGGCCACCTTGAAGATAGTCGCGTTGCCCTTCGCCTTCGCATATAGGTTCCAAGAGTCCTTCTCCCATATGTAGACGTGATACCCGCTCGCTGAGTAGACGCGCCCGTGTCCAAGTGCCACATCACAGGTGAAATGCTCGCCCTTGGGCTTCAGCTCTGTCACCAGCTCCCACGTATCCTGTCTCCAGACGTGCACAACGCCCTTGTCCGCCCCGGCATAGACGTATCTCTCGTCTGCGGCGACACAGGGAAACTTGCTCTCCACATCAAAGACGTGGAGTGGTGTCTTTACCTCTCTCAAGACAAAAACCCCAATGAGTTATGCTGAGCATGAGTCCCTGCGTGGCAATAAGTCTCACGAGCAAAGTTCTGCCTATGCCGCAGAGGTTCGGGGAGCAACGGGTGGGGGCCAGAATGGGCTCACTGGTCGGAGCCGACAGGGGAACTGCTGCTCATACTCTATGGGCATCGTACCTTATCGAGCTCAGTCCGACAGACCTCGCGATTGTTGGGGTCGCTCACGTCGTCCAACGCCTTTCTCGCGAGGGCCACATACGCCTGACACTCCTCCGCCCGCCCCAGCGCTGAGTACGCTCGTGCCAATGCCTCGTATGCGAACACAATGTCAAAGTCGGCAAAGGCTACTGGCTCCCTGCACATAAGGCTCTTGTCAGCACGCACGATGGCGATCTCGCTCTTTGACTGAATCAGGTCCAGGCATCTCTCGGCGTGATTGAGGGCGAGGTCGCCCTGTCCCATTGCACTGTAGACCCTTGAGATCATATACTCGGCGCGAGCGATGTTCACAACCGTTCCGGCCTCTTCCCAGTGATAGCGAGACGTGAAGGCCCAGCCAAGCGCCCTGTCAAGGTCTTCCAACTCGGGCGCCGCCCCATCCAGAACTGTCCATACGGCCTCGTTCGTTTCGATGGCTATTCGCTTGTGAAACTCCTTGGACGGTGTCCCTTCTCCCAACTCTATCACCTCACCCTCGCATTCGTTCCGTATAAGAGTATGCGATGGAGCGACGGCTCAGAGGCCGAAGAGGGCGCAGAAATGACGCAGTAGCCTCAAGTCTACTTCTAGTCCGATTCAAACACATAGTGGGGGTTATACAGATGGCGATGCTCGATTGTCTCATTGCGATGTTTGATAGCATTCTCCTGAGCCGAGTCTGGCCTGTTCTCATCAAGCCACTACTTCAGGTCCTACTTGCCGGAGTATTCCGTGAGCTACCCGCGTCGTGGCTGCCCGGCCGCCGAGACTTACCTCACTCCCGACTCGCTGCCTCAGTATCTGGTCCACAGCTGGCTGCATTTGAGACCTTTCAGTGAAATCATTTATTAGAATCCACTGCTCACCCTTGAAGGAATCAAGAGGGACCTAGTTCGGTCCTGACAGCATGCCAAATCAAAAGGAGGATTAGTTAGTGTCTGTTGACTTGAGGAGAAGTGCAGCCGTGCTTCTCATTCTGATTATCGTAGCCTCGACTGTTCCGGTTCTGCTGACCCCGGGTCTGATTCGGGCGGATGACCGCTCCGAACCTGCTGACCTCAACCCAATGAGAATCGGCGCGAGGCTTGCGCAGTACACACCACATGTGCCTGTGTGGATAGACGGGACTGATGATTTCCAGTCCCAAGGCTGGCCCGGCTCGGGCACATCTGATGACCCGTATGTCATCTCTGGGCTAAACATCACATACGATATCGACGAGCCATTGATTCGCATATGGAACACAGATGCCTACTTCATAGTGACAGACTGTGTTGTCAATCAGATCAGCAGTGGTGTTATGGCCGTCTACCTTGAGAACGTGACTCACGGTACACTCGACCACCTGACGGTCAACTCGCCCGATGTGGGAATATACCTGGTACGCGCGAACTACACCAGTGTGCAATACACCGAGGTCACCGCTCAGAACGACTATGCTTTGCATGTCTGGTCATCACCACACACGGTTTTCAGATTCCTGAATCTGACGGCGCAGAGCTATCGCGCGGTCTTGCTATACGACTCTGACTGGTGCAGATTTGAGGACGTTATCTCGACCTCGCACTCGTCGTGGAACGGGTACTATCTTGCGTACTCTTCTCACGTCGCCTTCGAACGTGTCTCTCACACGTCATCATCCGCTTTTGTCTACGCCCTCAACTCAGCGATGGTTCAGATTCAGCACTGTGAGATATCAGGCTCCAGCTATGGGCTGTATCTCGAATCATCCCCGAACGCCACGGTTCAGGACTCGACTTTTCGTGTCAGTTCACACGGAATATTCGCCTCTGGCAGCTCTGAGAACGTCACCGTGCGGTCATCGGAGTTCTATGACGGCGATACTATGCTGTCGGCATCGGGCTCCACGGACAACGTACTGATTGACAATGTTCTCGTGGACTCGTTCCTTGCGGGAGTTTCCATACCAGTGTCGTACCATGCAATCGTCACCAACTCCGAATTCCGTGAATTGACCAAGGGACCAGTTCTGTCCGTATCTCAGGGCGGGGACATCACGTTTGCTCAGAATGTGGTCGTCAATGGTAATGTTGGCACTGCTGTCGACTTGGCCGACTGCTCTGGTGTCACGGTCAGCGGCAACACCTTCGCAAACTTTGATGGGACCGCATTGTCTGCAACGAACGTCAACTACACAACCGTCGAGGGCAACTCCATTTCGAACGTGAAGACCGCCACCGATGCCGCACAGTGCAACAACTGGACGATTGTATCGAACACCGTAGAGACTGTGACCAACTCGATTCAGTTCTATCAGGGCTCCAATGTGACGATAGCCTCCAACAATGTGACCGATGTGATCAACGAGGGAATCTACGTTGATGATGTCGCCGGGGACGTGATTGTGAGAGATAACAGCGCCCGCGAATGTAGTGGTACGGGGGTCAATGTTGGGAGCGTCAATGGTAGAGTCTTGGCTGAGTACAACGGAGTCTGGGACTCAGCCGGTGGACTGTACTTCTATGCGATAGACAACCTCACCGTACGGTACAACTTTGTCAGCCAACCCATGTATGACGGAATCTCGATTGATCAGAGCCCCAACTCATTTGTCTTCAACAACACGGTATCTATGGCTGGGAGAGCTGGCATCTGGGTGTCGCACTCTGCTGGAACAAACTTCACTAGCAACTGGCTCTACCGATGCGGCTTCTACTTTGTGCACGATCAGGCTCTTGACGAGTATCGAGTGAGTATGACTGGCAACATTGTCAATGGCCTCCCCGTGTTCTACAAAGTCGACGAGATGGGCTATGCACTCCACGCCTGGAACTACGGCCAAGCGATTCTCATCAACTGCACGTATGTGGACGTCAACGGTGGAAGATGGCTCCGTCCGTCGGTCGGAGTGGCCGCATACTACTCAGACTGGATAACGGTCCATAACTTCTCCATCGGCGAGGCATACTGGGGAATCATCACCGTGCGGAGTGCAAACATCACCATAGAGGATGGCTCTATCACAGCACTGTCCAACGGCTACGGCCTGCTCATTCGTCACACTGATGACGTGACCCTGTCTGACCTTGAGATATCTGACATCGGGAACAACGGCTACGCGATCTACGCCGAGGTGGGAGATCGCTACACCATGGAGCAGCTGACTATCCTACACGCGGAGCGAATGTATTTCCGCCAGATAGACTATGCGACCCTCTCTGATTCGCAGATCTATCAGATGTCCTCCAACGCCCTCTTTGCATTCCAGTCCAACCACTGGCTGGTCAACGGGTGCTATTTCTCGGAGGCCCAGTATGGGATCTATCTCAGCTCCAGTTCCAGCTGGAACATCACCGGCTCAAACTTCTACTACATGAATCTCGACGGAGTCTCTACCTCCGGGAGCGTTAGCAACATCAGAATCACGGAGTGCTACTTCGAGGGATCAAGGATTGGTGTGAACGGAAACTCGGGTAGTGGCTGGGTGATAGTGAACAACACGTTCAGTTGGCACACTCAATACGGCGTCAGACTGGCTCTTGTCACTTCGCCCACTGTCTACCGCAACGTGTTTGTAGGAAACCACATGTTCAACGCATACGACACAGGCTCTAACTTCTGGGACGACGGCGTGAGCGTTGGCAACTGGTGGGATGACTATGCCGGTCCGGGCTACTACTACATCCCGGGAGGCTTCTCGGTCGACCGATATCCGTCTACCTACTTGCCGACCACACCGATTCTCAGTAGTCCCCCAGACGTGAGCTACGCTGAGGGCACCGAGGAGTACGTCGTGACATGGTACGCATACGACGATCTTCTGTCAGGCTGGAATGCGACTCTTGACGGAGCGCCCTATGCGTCGGGCGTTTGGAACTTCGCGGACATAGAGGTCGATGTTGGAGGGCTTGCCTATGGCGTCCACCAGTTGGTACTCACGGTCTATGATGTCGATCACAACACTGTGACCGACGTGCTGCTCATCAACGTCTACGACAATACGGCACCCGTGCTCGACGGTCCTGACTATGTGACCAGATTCGTAGGAGCCCCTGGGCAGGAGATCACCTGGGAGGCTACTGACCTCCACCCGGCAAACTATACCATCTACGAGGGTGACTCCACAATTGCAGAGGGTCTCTGGACTGGTGATACAGTCACGTATTCTGCGTCAGTGCTGTCGGAGGGTGACCATACACTCAGAATCGTCGTACGCGACATCGACCTCAACGTGGCAACAATGACGACGAACGTGAGGATGCTTGTCGACAACACTGCCCCAACGGTCGACAGTCCTCCTGATGTGACCATCTACCAGGGCACGGCTGGCGCAGCGGTGGTGTGGACGGCGTCTGACGACCACCCGTCGAGATACGTGATTCAGCTGAATGGCACGGAGTACGACTCCGGGCCGTGGTCCGGTGGTCTGATCGTGTTGCCACTCGAGAACCTCTCGGTCGGACACTACGAGTTCACGATCTCTGTCTACGACGGTGCCGAGAACAGTGCTTCCGACACCGTTGTTGTGACTGTGACCTCACCACCGTGGCCGGGCCTCGTCGGGCCAACCACTACCACTGGTCCAACAACAACCCCACCTGGGCTAGGTGTGGACCCGATGTTGCTGATGCTTGCTGGCGGCAGCATCATTGGCGTCATCGTGGTGATCGCCGCGGTCAGGTACATCCGTAAAAGGAGGGCAGCGTAGTGTGCGCCTTGTACCGAGGAATTGACAGACGAGGTGAGTAGATATGGAAATGAAACGATACCTATCTGTAATGGCAATCGTGACCGTTGCGCTACTACTGTCGAGCACAGCGGCCTCAGCTCTGAGTACTACCACAGCCATGATCCCGGCCACCCTCTCAGGCTCTCAGCATCTGACAAGAGAGAGTGACGGACGGATCTACGGCACTATGGACACCCACAACCTGAACTGGTTTGGTCCTCATTTCTGGCTGGCTCACGACCACGACATTAGCTACCGGGCCTATAGCCTCTCCCTCGACTATATGACCCGGGACCCGGGAACACTGGCTGGACCAGCAAATCGTACTATCCCTTGGAGTTCGGCGAGTTTCGACACACGTGGCTGGCTTGACGCCGGAATGGTTCTTCCAAGCTTCTGGACAATCTCGAATCTCACAAACGACCTCGATGCAACAATGGGCTGGGATGCCTACTACTTCCCCTTGTACGTGGGCGAGACCAGCACCGTGTTTGCACGGAACGGGAGGATGACAATAGGTCTGCTCAATGTAACCACTCCTGCCGAGTACTACAACGTGATTGTCAAGTCTTTGCAGGACGGTGTTGAAACCTGGTTCATAGTTGTAGGTCCTTCAGGCCAGGCCATCAGCGGCGAGGGTTACCTCGAAGATGCGGATATCGGGGTCATGCCAATTCCCTTCGACGGACTGGGGCTGTACAGGTTCTACTTCTGGGTGGTGGGCGAATATCAATCGCTACCCGGACTGGAGGTCACAGTTGTCCAGACGACACCCATTGAGCTGGCTCCCGGCGAGGTCGCAAGGGGAACACTTGAGGGAAGCGAGTGGATGGTCAACTCCTCCTCAGGGGAGGTGATGTACCAGGAGCGCATCCCGTCGGTGGCCACATTCAAGATAACACCACCAGACGGAGCGATTGGACGCGTTGTCTACTCCTTCAACTATCCTGAGTTTCGGACCGGGACCTACGAGACTCACGAACCGGTGATGTTCGTCAGTGGAAACGTGTCCCAGGCCAGCTGGATACGCTATGTCGACTACTTCTGGCCGACGGAGCATACTTGGTGGTATATGGGCATAGAGAATCGCTCGTACTACGTGACAGTGATGGGCCTTGACAACGTCGAATACACCATCCTCAACGAGCTCGTCGATGTGCCTCAGATACCAGCTGGAGAGGACTTCTACATCGAGTCCACAGAGGGGCATTCGGGCATTCAGGCCTTCAGGCTGCACTTGGACACAGATTCGGTGTTGTGCATCAACTCGACCGAATGGTCCAGCGGCTTCAGTTGGGGAATCTACGGCTACGTCAACAACATCTACACATACAAATATGTGGCAGACTCCAGTCTGTTCTCGAGCGCCGGAGTGACCTACGTTCCCGCTGGAGACTATATGCTCGTGGCCACGCCTGATGGGTCGGGGGCAAGTGGGATCTACAGGTTCACTGTGGCCCCAGTCGTTGCTCTTGCTGATACGATTCCCGTAGACGACTCGTCACTCATCGGTGTGCGGTTGCCTGCGGAGGCGCTGAAGCGCTATGTACTCAACGTCACGCTGGAGACCGACGCTGAGGTTCTGACTACTCTCAGGACCTATGTGATGACCGAGTTTGGCTACCCGGCAGGCGTGTACACCGACCCCCTAGGGCATTTCAGAGAGGGCTTCGGTTGGGCCGCGCTGGGGACCAACTACACCACTGTGTCGCTGGGTCTGATACCGGGTGTATATCTCGATGGTGACAGCTTCATAGTCGCATTCAAGCCGTATGATACGCTCAACGCGACGGACGGATTCGTGACCAATTCTCTTGTTGGTCAGCCTCACGCCCTTGGCCTCGTGTTTGAGGACTATGAGTCTATGGCCTTCAACGGTACCGCTGAACTCGACGGGCGCATTGGCTACGGCATCGACACACACTCTTTCACGCTTGGCGAGCCTCAGTATGCATCTGAGACCTATCTCGTGCGGGTCACTGTGAACCCCAACAGGTGGTACAATATCTCGATACGCACCTCTGATGTCACAGCGGTTCAAGTCTCTCTGTTCGAGGATCTCCACGGGCGCATGCTGGGATACAGCTCGACCTCTATGGGCTACACTGTTGAGGGAACAGTCTCCGATATGCGAATGGGCTTCGGTTCTCTGACTGACAGCGTAGCGCTGGTCATCAACATTGACAGGGACCCGCTCGTCGATGGTGGCTTTCTGAACATCACCGTTCGCGAGATGACCACCAATGCGCTTGTGGTTTCGGAGCTGCCGTCTGTACCGTCCTCCGCCCCGACAGCCGGGGCCGGAATCACGGACTGGCTCAATACGAACGGCCTGACCGTGGGCGGTGCCGCAGCTGGCGTGGTGATTCTCGTCGCCGCAGCCTATGTCATTCGCAAGAGAAGAGCAGGCTAGGGTGGCGAGACCCCTTCGGGGGTCCAACCCTCCCACTCTTCCCCCTCTCCTTTTTCTCTCTCCTCTCACCAGGTCCCTGCAGATGCGGTGACCCCGCCACCAAATGGTCCGACAGACTTTTCTGCAGCGTCGTTGTTCCCGAATCTGAGAGGCCACGACGGGGGCAAGACGCGTCGCCAATGCCTGGGCAGTACTATCTGGGAGCCGAAGAATCAGCGCCTCTGTTCGACGTAGATCTTGGGGAGATCAGCATCATTGTCGGAGCTGTCTGGGGTGTTCTATGGAACTATAGCGCGGGCCTCGTGAGCCCGTTGGCGTGGTTGGTGCTTGGTCTGCTTGTCGCCGTACTATTCAATCTGTTCATCCAGCGACTCATCAGGGCGCGGTTCCAACATCCTCTGAACAATGCCAAGGTGACAGAGATAGTCGATCGCGCGGCTCAGAGGTTGGGAATCACGGACCATATTGAGGTCTGGTCTCGCGAGTCGGACCGCCTTACCTGTATGGCCACGCGGAACCTCGTGTTTGCCGCTGTCCTGCTCTCTGATATGGCAGTGCGAGACATAGTCCGGGACCCAGAGAATGCCGAGGTCGTTGTCGCCTACAAGTTGGCCGGGGCCTATCACTCCAACCCGGTCAGAAGGCTCATGGTAGCGTTGGGAGCGTTCTTTCTAGGCCTATCCTCCGAGTCCTTCTTCCTTTTCAGGACGATCTCTGAGATATCATCAATACCTTATTTCGTTTCCACGATGGTGCTGCTGGTTGCGATCATGCTGTTCTCTGTTCTCATCGTCATCCTATTTGCTCGGCGGAGCTACCGTGATGGTCCTCTCGAGACGGTCGAGGAGCTCTATGAGATACCGCCACCAGTCGCCATCCTCAGACTCTTCTCTAAGGCACCCATCAGTGACCAGAAGGTGGCGGAGTACAGGGACAGAAAGGCGTCAGCTCTCAAGGAAGAGGCGAAGAGCGAGACACTCCGGAACCTCAAGAGGAGTGCAATTGTGGCGTTCGTTTCCACAATCCTCGCACTCATCTTTGTCGTCAGGGTAATCGGGTTCTCGACTCCCCCTAGAATAGTGTTCTCGGTCATCTTCTTGGTCGTGGGTGCAGGCATTCCATTCATACTGACATTTGTTGTGACTCAGTTTCTGGCGTCTGGTAAGCCCGGAAACGGATCCGATGCGGATCGTGAGGAGGAGATTTGCCGTTCGGAGCTGGACAAGGAGATAGAGAAGCTCATTGGGAGCAGCTCAATCGGAGGAGGAATGTCGGTGAGGACGCTCCGCGGTGAGGACGGTGTTGAGTATGTTGCTGTCTACGACTCACCCGACCCCTTATCCGGCAAAAGAGTGCTGGCACTGGTCCCGCACATTGTGGACCTCCTGGGGACTGCTGATATGCTGGCTCCGTACATTCTCTACGAGACTCGTCGAGAGGCCCTGGTGTCACGGTATGAGCGGCTCATATTCGCTCTCTCATTTGGGTCTTTGATTGTGCTGATTGCTGTAATGCTGGCCAGTTTCTTCTCCAGCACGTTTTCGTTGGATGTAGACCAGACCTTGATCATGTTCTTCGCGTGGATCTTCGTCATTTTCCCGGTGATCTATGTCTGGTTCCGTCACAGTACTTTTGAGCTGGATGTCAGGCTGGCGCGCGAGTTTCCAAGATATGTCGAGATGCTGCACAGACTGTACGAGGACGGATACGGGACGCCGTACATGGGATATCCTCTCAGAAAGAGACTGGAATACCTTAGTCGCAGAGGCTTTGAGTCAGCGAATCTGGCGTTGCCATCGGCCTCGGATTCCTGGTAAGCTGCCATATGAATCGCTCAAAGACTATGACTACTAGCTTGTGCCACATCGAGGCGAACCTGCTAGGGTTGGTTGGATGATGTCCTCACAAGGAACTCAGACCGCCACCGCATTTCTGAGCCTCTGCGTTTGCAATCTCGTGGACTAGTTGCAACAGTCGCTCTCTGGAGAACGATGGGACGCGAACGATGTAGGAACGGCCCAGCATGGGAAGCACGTAGAGGACACAGTCACAGGTCACTATGTCTCCGTTGGGTGTCGGGACCGAGTACCGCCCCTGAAGACGATGGACAGAGTAGTCGGCGATCTTCGTGCGCCCCCACCTTGGAATGAACCCTGGGACGCGAATTCTGTTCGTCGCCAGAGCGTTCAGTGTGTCGATGCAGGTGAAGAACAGGCTCCCCTCCGACTTCTTCAACACAAAGACTATGACATCCACCACCTCGGCCACTGCAAAGTCCTCTGTGATGAGGGGGCTCGGGTGAATCCTCTGAAGGAACCCTATCGTTCGCAGATAGATGTCGTCCTGGGTCGCAAGGGCAAACGCTGCCGCGCCAGTCCCTACGCACGGGACCAAGAAGGCCA
Source organism: Candidatus Thorarchaeota archaeon (assembly GCA_029855935.1). Lineage (GTDB taxonomy): Archaea > Asgardarchaeota > Thorarchaeia > Thorarchaeales > Thorarchaeaceae > B65-G9. The sequence goes on from JAGSHN010000009.1 coordinate 36,008, forward strand.
GCGGTAGTAGGATCACATAAGGGCTGAATGAGTCCTGTGATATACCGCCCAGAACCAGAATCATCACCAACGGTCCAGCCATCAACAATATCGTGCCGAGGGCATAGTTCCGCTTTTTTTTCGCCTGATACTCGTCGTTCAAGCTCCTCCAGAGCCATACCACGAGTCCCTTGTTCGGTCTCACAGAACTCATCGCTGGACAAGACACTGAGGCTCCGTGCCCCGGTGAGTAGCTCAAAGCAACAGATGAGAAAAGCGCTGTTATAGATCTTGTCGAGCTCGCTATGCACTTGAGCTCTGTTTATGGGCTGTTTCCTTCGTCATCGCTTGGGCAGTCCGTGTTGCCAGAACGGCAATCGTGTGCCCTGCCAACCGGCGGGTGGTGGGATCGCGCGCGGTCACAAGTCTTCACACGTATCCGCCAGCGGGAGCGGCTGACATAGTGCAAGGCCTCGCACTCGTCTCTGAAGTTGTGCTGAGGCCAGTGTCGCTCATCTAGACTCGGCTCTCCAGTCAGCTGCAGCCTGACACACGGGCCCGTGATTCAACACAGGACCATCCCCTCCCCCTGGAGGTATCCTCCGCTCGTCAGCCGCGCCGCTTCCCGGTGACTACGAGCACTATGAGGACTCCTGTGGCAACGGCCCCCACTATGACCAGTATCGCGGCGGGACCTCCAAGCCACTCTGCCGCAGCGGTGGAGGTCGTGGACTCGCTGGTAGTGCTGGTGGACGTGTTCGTGCCTGTCGTAGTGCCCGTCACGGCAAGCACGGTCACAAACACCGTGTCACTAGTCCAGTTTCCTGACTCATCGTAGACCACTATGGTGTAGTTGTAGGTGCCCGCGCTGAGTCCGTCCACACCGACCGTCACCGGATCTCCCGTCCAAGTGCCGGCGAAGACGAGACTGCCGTTCCGATAGATCTCGTACCTCGCGGCGTGCGCATCGCTTGGGTTCCAAGTGATCGAGTGACCTGTGCTTCCCTCTACGTACTCGATGTCAGCCGGACGGTCAATCGTCGGCGGGTCGCTGTCTGGAGCCTCTATCACAGTCACGAACACTGTGTCCTTGGCCCAGTTTCCTGACTTATCGTAGACGACTATCGTATAGTTGTATGTACCTATGCTCAGTCCGTCCGTGTCAATGGTGATGGAACCCCCTGGCCAGCCGTGTGACTCTATGAGAGTGCCATTCTGGTACACCTCGTAGCTGGCGGGATAGTCGTCATACGGGCTCCACGTGATTGAATGCCCCGCAGCACCCTCAACGTATTCGATGTCTGATGGGTGATTGATGGTCGGAGGTGTGGTGTCGATCCATGTCCTTGGATGATAGTCCACCGAGCCCGTAGACGGTCCGACGACGTAGACACCCGTGCCATTGTAGTCTGACCAGTAGTTGCCTATCCCTGTCGTGTTCCAGTAGTTGTCTGACCCCGCGTCGTATGCGTTGTTACCATTCCAAGCAAGAATGTTGAGGTAGATTCGGTTGTTTGAGGAGGAGTACAGATACACGCCATACTCAGAGTTGTCTGAGATGGTATTGCTCGTCAGAATGTTGTTCGACGAATTGTACAGCCACACACCGTCACCATTGCGAGAGATGTTGCTGCTGACAACAATGTTGTTCGACGAAGAACGCAAAAACACGCCATACCGTGAGTTGTCTGAGATGGTGTTGTTCACCACAGCGTTGTTGGAGGAGAAGCCAAGTTCTATTCCCAGTGAGCTGTTGATGAACACGCCGTCAAGTACTGTGACCCCCGTGCAGTTTACCAGAATGACCTGACCATACTGGCCGCCATCAATCACTCCTCTTGCCAACCCGGAGAAGTAGCCCAGCGTCTTTCCGTTCACGGTGTTGTCGGAGATTGCAGTCTGCAACCAGTCCGATAGCGTTTCCCCACGTATCTCGAGTCCGTTGTTGACAAACTCGTTGTTCACCAAACTGTTGTTGGGGGAGGAGTCCAAGCACACACCGTCATAATAGTTGTCTGAGATTGTGTTGTTGGCCACACTGTTGTTGGAGGAGGAAGAGAACAAGAGCACACCGAACCATGAGTTGTCTGAGATGGCGCTGTTCATCACAGTGTTGCGAGAGGAGGAGAATAGAAACACACCAGCATCACAGTCTGAAATGCTGCTGTTCACTACACTGTTGTTCGAGGAGTCCGACAGATACACACCATATGGGTTGTGTGAAATCGTGTTGTTCGTGAGAGTATTGTCGGAGGAGAAGCCCAGCTCTATACCCACCGTGGTATTGAAGAACACGCCATCCCGTACCGTCACACCTGTACAGTTCGCCAGGATCACCTGACCGTACTGACTGCCATCAATCACCCCTCCTGTCAGCCCAGAGAAGTAGCCCAATGGTTTTCCGTTCACAGTGTTATCAGAGGTGACCGTCTGCAACCAGTGTGTGACAGTGGTCCCATCTACATATAGTCCGGTGTTCACAAACTCGTTGTTCACTATGCTGTTGTTCTGTGAGTACCAGATGAACACCCCATACGTGCTGTCCAGAATCACGTTATCGACCAGACTATTGTTGGAGGACGACTGCAGTTCCACACCACCTGAGATCACGTTGTTCACCAAGATGTTGTTCGAGGAGGAATAGGACAGTCCCACACCACCACCGTTGTGTGAGATTGTATTGTTCGACAGGCGGTTGTTGTTCGAGGAGTGCAGGTGAACACCATCATCGCCATTGCGTGAGACTGTGTTGTTCACCAGACTGTTACCGTTCGAGGAGTCGAGATACACAGCACGATATGAGCTGTATGAGATGATGTTGTTCATCACGGTGTTGTTCGAGGACGAGTATAAGTGCACAGCACGACTGTTGTGTGAAATGGTGTTGTTCAACACACTGTTGTTCACGGACGAGTCGAGATGTACAGCGTGGTACGAGTTGTCTGAGATGGTGTTGTTGAGCACACTGTTGTACGAGGAGGAATACAACCGCACACCATTCCAGTTTCCCGAGATCACACATTTCTCTATCATTCCATTGGTCACATTGTCCAGAGTCACGCCATCCCCTGAGGAGCCTCCTGTGAGCAGACAGTTGCGTATCACGAAATGGGCCGTTGTGTTTGATACGGAGATGCAGCCTCCGCTGGTGGTGATATTCAGTCCCTCTATCACGTACGGGTCCGCCTCGGTACCACTTCCCGGCCAGCCCTGAGATGCAAAGTCCGCATCGGAGGTGATAGTGATTGGACCGTGAGGACTGTAGGCAGAAACCATATGCTGTGGCAAGAGTATCTGCGTTTCTCCCCCATAGTCTCGACCAGTGCAGGTCCCGTCAAGGAGAGGAGTAGACTCAGTTGCCAGATTACCCAGTGTGCCGATCAGAAACAATGCTACCAGGCCAGCGCATAGCAAGAGGCAAGACCTGGAATGAAGCCTGTGTTTCGTACCCAAAGACACCCACTCACGACGCGTCCGTTGTGTCTGGGTCTTATTTCTTCTGGGAAAAGACCCCGCTTGATGCCGACCGTCTGCTCATAACAGAGTTGACTACTGCGTCGAAGTCCATTTGCAGAGTTCCAAGCTCCAGGCTGCCTCTGCCCGTGCTGCTCTGTATGGTCAGAAGACAGAATCCGAGAGGGTACTGATGCTCCAGAGAAGAGCATATGCGGGCCTCGCATCTCAACTACGAAGGGTCATCGTTTTTCCTTCGTCACCGGGTCTGGAGTCGCCTCATTGACAGAGTCCTCATCTGTCGGAGCCAGCAGCACAGATTGATTCTGTCCACCTTCGTTGTCTGACCAGAGCCTGCGCCTGATGACGGGCGATAGCCAGACTGCGAGCACGAGAAGTATGCTGCCTAGCAGAATGCTGTCTGGGTGCGATGTGATCTGTTCGATGACTGGTGAGATATCCCTGTAGACTTTGACCTCCCACTCGTCGCCGTCGTACATGCGAACCTCCACGCGAACATTGACATCTTCGGTGGGGTTCAGCACACATATCCGACCGATGCTGGCGTGTGCATCCAAGGCCGGGTTCTTCGCCACGTCGAACGTAGAGAGAAATCCCTCGAAGACCAGCCTGTTCTGAACAAAGATGCGAACATCCGCAGAGGCCTCGGCCCGGTACCTCTCGATGTCGCGAATCGCGACCGCTAGCTCATATCTGTGGCCTTTTTCAAGCACCACGGTGTAGATGTGATCATCAGGTGACAGGTGGGCCTCGTCCATAACGTACTGTTCTCGGACCACAAAGGCTCCCATAACGAGGATGGTCGAGAACACAAGAATGCATGCTGTGGCCAGTCTCAGAGGCCTCTCCTCTTGATCTTCTGTCATATGTCCTCACACCGCGCACGGACTGATATCGGTTCGACGAGTCGTCGTATCTCGTCACAGCTCACCAAGCTCTCTCGCCTGATGTATTCACCCAGATACCACATAGTGTTCGTAGACTCTTGTACTCTCAGTCTCTTCTTGACCTGAACCATTCTACCATAGTCCAGACTATGAGAATCAGATACCAGACAATCCCAGCAGCCAGATAGATGACGATGACCGACTGTGTCTCAGGCCTGGCGCCGAGGTCTATGAGATCGGCAAGGAGAGCCAGATACATGGCGCCAAAGAGGAGGTTTGAGAGTAGAAAGCCGACAAAGCCGACGGGAGTCATCCCCGCCTTCTGAAGTGCTCTTGCTATCTCTCCACCGAAGAGCATCAACAAGAGTGTGCCAAACAGGCCGAGCGTCAATGCAACCTGTCTGGTGACCGAGTTCTCACCTGATATTAGCCCACTGAGTACGAAGAGTATGAATAGCGAGACAACGATTGAGGCATAGAGCGTTGCGAGGGGCTTTGTGAGCTCGACATTAGACGAGGTCTCTCTCACACCCATAGGATGTACCACCCCACGAATACATGGGTGAAGACGCTTATTAGGTTAGTGAGATGTGTTGCGCCGCCGTTTCAATCCCTCCCCTCAGAGGCCACCCCGGCTGAAATCGACACTCATATCAGGGCTGGGTGTGCTCCGCTCAGCATGGCTCGACCTCTCTGGCTTGTCAGGATGCTCACACAGGCATTTCCGTACCGTGCATGGCTAGCACGGCTCACGCGGTTCCCGCTTGTCCGCTGGATTGCAGACAGGTTCGTCTTCTGGCAGGACTATGTTGTCTACCTACCTCAGGACAGAGTAGTCAAGAAAACAATTCAAGTCCGCCAGCGCCTTGACGAACCTGAGAGCACAGTATTGCCCTCAGATATTGTTCATCGCCTCATAGACCAGGCCAGTTTCCTGTGGCTAATGAACTTCTGCATCTGTAGGTCTGCCTCCAACTGCAGAGACTATCCAGTTGACTACGGCTGTCTGTTCTTGGGAGAGGCCGCAAGGGGGATCAACCCGGAACTGGGCAGACCTGTGACAAGGGAGGAGGCGCACGAGCATATCAGAAGATGTCAGGAGGCCGGACTGGTCCATATGGTCGGCAGAAACAAGCTCGACACTCTGTGGCTGGGTGTCGGCCCTGGTGATAGGCTGCTCACTGTATGCAACTGCTGTCCCTGTTGTTGTCTGTGGACCATGTTGCCAAAGATGGACAGGCGGTTGGCCCAAAAGGTCAACAGGATGCCCGGAGTGACCCTGAGAGTCAACGATAGGTGCACTGGTTGTGGTCGGTGTTTGGATGTCTGCTTTGTCGATGCAGTAGAGATTCGTGACGGAACAGCGCACATAACTGGTCTCTGTAGGGGCTGCGGAAGGTGTGTCGATATCTGCCCACAGGGTGCAGTTGAGATGAAGATCCCTAGTGCTCGGCGATACGACGAGACGGCGGGACGGCTGTCTTCGTTGGTTGACGTGCGCTAGATGAATGCCCAATCGCTGAGGCAATATGGGCGAGGGTGACAGCCCACTCGGTACGGAGAAGATAGATAAACGATGTTGCCCTATCTGAAGCGTACAGCCCTCGCATCGTTCGTGTGACGAGTGCAACTGACAGCCATCGGTCTCCTCTTGGTCGTTGTGTCATCAGCGTTGGACTCCTATAGTCACACTGGCATCAAAGAGGACTCGTTGACCAAAGGATTCTGCAGTCGCGTGGTATCTGCATTCAGCAGGGTGGGCACGGTCTGAGGCGGCCAGGACGGTCGAGGAGGCAGGTCTTCTCGTCTTGCCTGAGGGTCACTTTGGATCTCGGGAACGATGTGCGGCGTCGTATTCCGACGCTGTGCTGGGCGAGGGACCATCACCAGGGAGCGTTGAATCATTGGTATTTGGTAAGAAGGCCAACCTCGTGATTGTCTGGTTTGGTGTCAGTGAGCTTGAGGACCTACCAATTCCTGACGGCTTGCTGCTGAAGATGATTCTGGACGAGAGCGAGATCAAGAAGGACATTGGCAAGGACGCGCGAGTTCGTATCCTATACAGCTACGAACCCAAGATCACGCGTGCCATAAGAGAGGACGACGACGACCTGCTGGCCCATTTCGTCATCGCTATGTTGCTCAAGGTCGGTTCGCCTGAGAAACTAAAGTACCGCAAGTCCAGCTTTTTCGTCGTCAAGGACATTCCCGTTGTCATCGTGACCGTTGACGACAAGAGATAGTCGGTCTAAAGATTGGTCCCGGCTGGCGCAACAGACCACGAGTGATGGAGTGGATTGGCGTTGGAGCGTGGGGGCGGGCAGCCCAGAGAGGCCAAGTTTGTTGTCGTCTGGATTGGTGTGGACGACCTTGGCATCCTTCCGGAGGAGGGGAAAGACATAGTCCGAGCGCTGCTTAGGAACCCCGAGGTCTCGGGGAGAGTGGCTACGGACGCAAAGATTGGAATCATCCACCAGTCCGAGTCACCGCTATTGGAGGCGGTAAGGATGGGCGTTTTCGAGTCTATGGTCCCGTACGTAGCGGAGTTGCTTGGGGAGGTGAAACAGTCCCACGAGGCACGCGACCTTGACGTGGTTGGTATCAGCTGGGGACTCTACGACGAAGTGCCGGCGTTCTTGGTCGCCTTTGGTTAAGAGGTGCGAATCTCTCGTCGGGACATGAGCACTTGTCCACCATCCAACACGCTCTACAACCTGTCAGGACCCTGCTCTGTCTGTCGCCCGGGTGTCGCCCCAGGTCACGTGGCCCCTGCCCGATCGAGAGAATGTATCGAGAGGAACATATCAAAAGGGATATATACTGTGCGGGGCGAGGCGTACCTACATACGGCTGTGCCGGTGAGGTCTTTTGAGCGAGACACGACAAGAACAGACGACAGAGAAGAAGGCACGTGCAGCAGTGAAGATTGAGGGAATGCACTGCGCGTCCTGTGTCAGTACGATTGAGAAGGCGATTGCGGGTCAGGACGGAGTCATACGGGTGTCTGTGAGCCTCCTTGATGGCAAGGCAGTGGTCGAGTACGACCCTGACAAGGTCGACAGGACAAGGCTGGAGCAGGCAGTCGAACAGACTGGATACAGAGCGGTCAGAGCGAAGATGCTGATCAATCTGTCACCAAGCCCGTCGGCCGAACAGTGGGACGAGATAGAGAGGACGCTGCGAGACCTCGATGGCGTCATCGATGTCGTCCGGTATGAGGACAGGGACCGTCTCCTTGTGGAATATGACGACAGTCTGCTCACGTTCAGGATGCTGAAGAGGACACTGAGTCACCTCGGTTTCGAGGCTGAGGAGCACGGCGCTGGAGCTGCAGACCGTGAGATGTCCGAGCGTCAGAGAGAGATAAAGTACTACAGCAGGTTGCTGGTCTTCTCACTCATCCTGAGCATTCCGGTGATGGTCATCACACTGGCGCCCACACTGGTCACTCCGTTCCTCCCGACGGGCGTGTCGCCAGAGATTGTGAACTTCATCTTGACGACACCGATCCAGTTTGTCGCGGGCTATCCGTTCTACGGTTCAAGTCTTCGTGCTGCGCGACACGGCAAGGCGAACATGGACACGCTGATAATGCTCGGCACGAGTGCAGCCTACTTCTACTCGGTGGCCGCAACGTTCTTCCTCACCGGGTACACTGCGTTCTATGACACGGCAGCCCTTCTCATAACATTCATCCTCCTCGGACGCACCCTGGAGGCGCTTGCCAAGGGCAGGACATCGAGGGCAATAAGGAAGCTTCTCGACCTGCAGGCAAAGGTGGCTGTGGTCATTCGAGACGGACAGGAGATCACAGTACCAATCGAGGACGTCGAGGTCGGCGACGTGTTGCTCGTCCGGCCGGGCGAGAAGATCCCGGTCGATGGCGAGGTCATTGATGGGTCGTCGTCGGTCGATGAGTCGATGGTCACGGGCGAGTCGATACCGGTCAGCAAGAAGGTCGGCGACCAGGTGATTGGCTCGACAATTAACAAGAACGGAGTTCTCAGGATTCGTGCCACGAGGGTCGGCAAGGATACTGTGCTATCGCAGATCGTCCGCCTTGTGGAGGAGGCACAGACCCAGAAGCCACCGATACAGAGGAAGGCAGATGCCATAGCGGGAGTCTTCGTGCCGGTCGTCATCGCGCTGGCAGTGGGCACCTTTCTGTTCTGGCTGCTCATTGGTGCCGAGGACTGGGTGCGGTCCCTGAGCTTTATGATTGCCGTACTTGTCGCGGCCTGTCCGTGTGCGCTGGGTCTTGCCACGCCAACTGCACTCATGGTCGGCATTGGCAAGGGTGCAGAGCACGGGATCCTCGTCAAGACCGGGGCTGGACTTGAGACCATTCCACGAGTGGACACGATCGTCTTTGACAAGACTGGGACTCTCACTGTTGGAAAGCCAACGGTGACGGATGTCATCCCAGCGGAGGGAGTTGATACGATGGGGGCGCTTCGGATAGTGGCAGCAGTGGAGAAGAACAGCGAGCATCCTCTCGCTGAGGCAATCGTCCAGTACGCCGAGGCCGCGAACATAGAGATTCCCGAAACCACAGACTTCAACTCCGTCACAGGCAAGGGAGTTGTCGCAACTGTTGAGGGATCGAACGTTCTTGTGGGGACCGACCGTTTCTTGATAGAGAACGGCGTTGATATCAGCGCCCTCCAGGATGAGGTTGTCAGACTTCAAGAGGAGGGCAAGACAACCGTCTTTTCTGCGAGGGATGGAAGGCCGCTGGCGCTGTTTGCCATCGCGGACACTCTGAAGGAGAACTCCGCGCAGGCTGTTGCCAGGTTGAAGAAGATGGGACTTGACGTTCTGATGATAACAGGCGACAAGGAACGGACTGCTCTTGCGATTGCACGTTCTGTTGGGATTGACAGGGTGCTGGCGGAGGTCATGCCTGGCGACAAGGCGGCTGAGGTGAAGAGACTGCAGTCAGAGGGACGGGTCGTCGCAATGACTGGCGACGGTATCAACGACGCACCAGCCCTCGCTCAGGCTGATGTGGGCATAGCCCTAGGCTCAGGAACCGACGTCTCGCTGGAGGCTGGCGACATAGTTCTTGTCAGGGACGATCTGATGGACGTGGTCTCAGCCATAGAGCTCGGCAAGAAGACGATGTCAAAGATCAAGCAGAACTTCTTCTGGGCCCTCGTCTACAACCTTGTGCTGCTGCCCATTGCAGCTGGCGCGTTCTACCCCGTGCTCGGGCTTGTGCTCAAGCCTGAGTTCGCAGCGCTGGCCATGGCTTTCTCCAGCGTGAGCGTAGTCAGCAACTCGCTACTTCTTGGACGCTACTCGCCGAAGTCGTATGAGCACATCCCGGAGGCCGAGCAGTCTGAGGCCAAACCCGAGGGGCCGAGAAAGGCAATCGATCCAATCTGCAAGATGGAGGTCGACATCGAGACCGCAGAGCTCTACAGTGACTACGAGGGCAAGCGTTACTACTTCTGCGCGCCGTACTGCAAGAAGACCTTCGACCAGGACCCCGAGCAATACAAGGACGCAGATGTCCCTGCGTGAGTCGCAGGAGTCGTCTCACTACTGAGGTAGCGGGCCAATCTCTGGCCCGGCCACCATTCTTTATCTGTCAATCTGACATATCACTATTCTCGTGATTGACATTGTCCTCTGATGAGTCAATGGCCACGGGCACAGACGGAATCCCACAGGAGAAGAGGCTGGCCGCGCTTGTTCCTGCGGCCATCCTGTTTGCCTTAGTTCTACCTGTACTTCTTGTCTGGGGTGGGCTGTGGTTCGACCAACGTGTCCCGCTAGCACGGATCTCTTGGGTACCGTTCCGTGAGGCACTTGGTCTGGTGGTCACAGTCCTCGGACTCTGCTTTGCAGGGTGGACGGTGTGGTACCAGTATACGGTGGGACGCGGAACGCCAATACCAAAGCTACCGCCTCAGCGACTGCTCGTTGATGGCCCGTATTCCTACTGCAGAAACCCGATGACGTTTGGTACCACTGTGGAGTACCTAGGTCTATCACTCCTCTTTGGTTCCTCATGGTCGATTGTGTTCACAGTGCTCTTCACGGCGCTCCTTCTTGCATACGTCCGGCTGTTCGAGGAGAAGGAACTCGAACAGAGGTTCGGCGGGGCCTACCGACAGTACAAGGACAGTACGCCATTCTTTCTCCCCCGTGGCAGGCCCCGTCACACAGAATAGACATCGGCGCTGCAATGCCCAACCTCACGCGAGCTCACAAAGGTGGTCCACATCGACCCACCGCGCTAGGCCACGCTCCGTACGGCACGATGGTCAGGTAGCTCAGTCGAAATGATGATGGCTGTGGTGGTGGCCGTGATGGCCCTCGTGTTCGGAGCCCTCGCAAGACTCCGCCCCTTCGAGTCGTCCGCGAAGGTAGTCGTCAAGGATCTCCCTGATGCTCCGGGGCGCAGTCGTCACCGGTGTCACCCCAAGCTGCTGGAACCAGCTGATTGCACGTGGTCCCATACCACCTGCAATTACGACATCGGCCCTCTGCTGTGCGATGAACTGTGGAATCGCTCCCGGTTGGTGGTTCTCGTAGAAGGGGTTTGGAAGCGTCTCGACTCGTTGGACCTCTTCACCGTCAACGTCCACGAACACGTAATACGGGCACCTACCGAAGTGTGGCGAGAGCTGCCCGTCGATACCCTCGTTGATTGAGGCAAATGCGATTCGCATGATGATCACCGGTTGGAATTGCTATGTTGACCCGATTGGTCGAGCCCGTCGGCATCCATCGATATATTTCAATCTTCCAGTCGCGGCTGGCCCGCGGCTCTCCGGCGGTCTCAAGACTGCCGCCGTATCGGGCGGCGGAATTGGAAAAAGAAAAAGCCCTGTGGCCTGGAAGACCCCGCCGTCGGTTCGAACGATGGCGAGGGCCACTAGGCCACTTGCAATAGACTTGTATCGCTCAGCTCTTCTCGAGCAGCCCAGTGAAGACGTCGTGATGCTCTTCCTCATCAGCAAGGATCTGCTCAAAGAGGCGGCGCGTCGTGTTATCCCTCTCTTCTCGCGCCTTGTCGATTATCTGATTGTAGAGCTCAATCGCCGACTCCTCGTCCTTCTTGTCCCGCTCGATCATCTCTCTGAGCGACTCTCCGACGAAGATAGGGTCAGGTTTCGTTGTCGGTGTCCCACCGAGGTAGGCCAGTCGTTCCGCAATGGCCTCCGCATGCTTCATCTCTTCGATGGCAATGGACTTCAGCTCGTCCTTGACGGCAAAACCCTCCACGCCCTTCCACAGGACGTGCTGCCACATGTACTGGATGGACACCTGTATCTCTCTGGCGATTGCCTTGTTCAGCAGCTCAAGAAGCTCTTTTGACGCCATAGTAGCACCTCCGGCCTCCCCTGTAGGTCAGCGGTCGCATATTAACTCTATTCTATGTGCGAATTTCGCACGAGAGGCGACTCCTAAACTTGTCACAGTCCATTGTTCAACTACACCGACAGTAAGACATCTATAGTGGTCCTCATATATTGAATCTGTAGAACCAGACAGCGGCTAGTAAGACTATGCGTGCCCGAAGCAAGATTGCAACAAGAAACACATATTGAAGTAGGTTCTCACTGGACACGGCGAACCCAGTCCTTTCCGGCCCATCAAAGAGGCTCGGACTGAGGGATGTTGATGTCATCTGATACGAGAGACGCGGAGCTCATAATACTGCTGATATTAGGCAGTAGCGACGGCAAAGTCAGAATGCTCCATCTCCAGAAGATGTTCTTTTGCCTTTGGAGGTTTAGTCCGCAAATACGAAAACTAGTGGATTTTGAGCCGCACCTGAAGGGGCCTTTCTCGTTTGATGTCAACGAACTGGCAAGGGCCCCTGAGTTCCTCCCCGGTCATTGGGAATACATACCACCAAAGAATCGCTCGGAAGCCGAGGATGTGAAAGGGGGCTACCTAAGGCTGACTAGGGTGGGAGAAGAAGCATACGCTGACATTATGCGCAAGCTTGAGAAGCAGGCCAAGACCGATAATGATGTGCTGGCCTTGCTAGGTGCAGTTAGGCTGGTTGTCAATCTGTATTCGAAACTCGAATGGGATGAACTGCTGTTCCTTGTATATACTGACCAAAACATCAGGGGGTTCTCGAAGCGATCTGCATTGTTGCACAAGATACTCACAAGAACCGGCAAAATTGTTGATAGGCTCATCCTAAAAGGCATTGTTCCCGAAGAAAAACGGAAAGCCATTCTTCAACGAGCGAAACGGTGTGATGTGGAACAATGACGGCGACGGAGGTTGTAGTGAGCGATAGTTCTTTCTACATAGCCTTTCTATCACAGGATGAGATTGGGAACTGCCAACTGCTGCTTGACTTACTCGAAAAGTATGACTTTCACGCAGGCCCCGTAGTACTCGAAGAACTGTCGAGGCGCCACGCGTTGGTAATTCAGCAGCTGAATCTTGCAAAGTTTGTCACCAAAGAAACATACGACTTTTCCGCTCTTTGATGCCCGATCGTGCCTCAATCGCCAACGTGTGCCTTGACCGGGTCAGAACAGACATGCTTAGTTTCGTCCGGAAAGCGGGTCACGCTCAGTTCAACAGGCGGAGGAGCTCTGCTGAGAAGACGAGCTACGCAATCAGTGGTTCTGTCACAAACGGCCAACTGAGGGTGCTGCAGAAGAGAGTTCAGAGGGAAGGAAAGCTTGCAGAATACATCCAAGAGAAGCAATACTTCAAGCAGGACGGTCAATCTGTTCTCAACAGACTGCTGGCGAAAGATCGAAGGAGTACTCAAGCATCCATTTTCGGCTTCCTCGAACAATCGGGAGAGTAATCGCACATCAATTCAAGCAGCCATCATCCGCCGCAAGTCCCTCTAGTGATCTCGTCTCCACTCTGTGCCAGATGACTACTTTTCTCGTTGCGTCCCCGAGCCTCTAGTCGTTGGAAGCTGAAGCATAATTGACACAGAGAGGCGATTTCCGCTCTCAGCCTCAAAGGCATATCCGATGTTCCCTCCCAGGGCCTCGACTATGAACATGGCTTGTGTCAGAGCCGTCCCAGTCTGACTGAGGCCACTGGCATACCGAATCAGCATATCTCTCTTGACCCTTGCATTCTCTGCCTCGACCTCGATGACAATCTCAACGGCGAGCAGTCGGAGCCTGTTCTTCTCCAGCTCTGGGACCCTGCGGATATGGACGCTCCGAATGACGCCAATCCTCTTCAGTAGAAGCGAGAGTACACCCGCTATGGCATCAGCAATGGCAGGATCGGTCTTGACCAGCCACTCTTCGTGCTCTGTGTCGAACTCTGCAGCGCAACCGAAGGTGTCCAGTCTTATGATCGACTCGAGAACATCAACAAGATCGATCGTGGAGAGCTCCTCCTCTGGGACTGGAGTACGTCGGGCAATGAGCTGGGCGCTCTTGAGCAGCGACTGCGCTCTTGAGAGGCCACTGAGTGCCTTTGCAGACAGCTCAAGACGCTCCTCGTCACGTTTCTCCGACCCCATCGCCTCGACATAGTCACTGACCAGAGCAGTGATCTCCTCGAGTGCCGGCAGAGTGACGCTCTCCTCAAGGAGCATTCGTTCCTTGAGTTCGTCAGACTCGCTCACCACCCTAGCATACGTCCTGACAAGCTGTAGGATACTCGATGTTGCAACCGAATACAGGAGGAGCTCGCTTGTCCACCAGCCAATTGTCCAGGCCGCAAAATTGGCCCGGAGAATGGTCACGACCACCCACACGGTATTGAGAGCCGCGAGGCTTGCGTCGAAGGTGAGCCGCCCGCCATAGAATATCTGCATCGAATAGAATAGTCTTAGTAGTGCGTACAGGGCCAAGTAGGCAAAGCCCAACATCAGGGCTGACTCAAGAGCACCCAGCTCCGAAGACCGCATGACTCTGCTGACGGCAAGTCGCACTCCCTCAGTCCCTACAAGCACTCCCACCACAGCGAGAACGTAGATTGGGACGGAGGCCAGCGACCAGTGTTCCCCTCCCGCAGCAGCTGGCGACACCGCGTGCCTATACGTTGACAGCAACAGTACAAAGGTGAACAGCGATCCCATCAGGTAGGGGACGATTGTCTCATTGCCACCGTACCACGGCAAGAAGAGAGAGGCAGCGACTGTGCCCTCGGCCACTGTCCAGAACATGAACAGAAAGGCTAGAGGTCTGTGCCAGTGCGCCAGCAGAGCTGTTCCCCTCCGATAGAAGAGGTACGTGCAGGCACCAGCCATCGCAGCAGCGGCAAAGTGCGAGAGGAATGACACGGGAGCGTTCTGAATCATGCTCGTGGGCGCGTACGCATTCAACACGTAGGTCAGCACAACTGGGAGGACGATGATGGCCTGCACGACTGTGGCAAAAGCATAGCTTCGTCGCGCAGAGACGCCCATCTCCATCAGGGTCGGAGAGATCACACCGACATTGGCATAGACAAAGCCCATAGCTAGAAGGCCCATAGAGATGACCCACAGCGATGAGGGCTGGCTCACTATGACAGTGTGGACCAGGGCCGCACAGGCCATCGCCGCGAATGCTATGAACAGCCTGAAAGGCTGAATGATGCGGAAACTATGGCGCTTTCGGATGACTTCACCAGAGGCAAGAGCAAAGCAGAGAACGGATGTCACGCCAAGGCCACGCCCCAGAATAACGAGAGCATCGCTAGGCAGTGCCGACGTCACAGCGACGGACCCGAACAATGACACTCCGGAGCCGACTGCGACAATCAGCAGCTCGATGCGCATAGATGTCCACCAGGTGTCTTCAGGATACTGCCTCCCTACCAGACGCACGTATGCCACTAGAAGAACAGCGGCGACTGTCAGTGCCACGAGGTTCGTGAAGATGCCCTCTGTCGTTGCGTGAGCCGCCAGCGGCGCGCTCTTCGCTATGTTGATCAGCGACGACGCACCCAGGACCACGAATCCCGTGAGAGCCGTCCCGGCAAGGACTGCATTGGAGGGCGTATCGTCAATCCGCTGAAGCTCCAAGAGCGAAACGGAGAGAATCATCGTCAGAAATGCAAGCGCAGAATAGATTGCCGCCGCCCCTGATGGCGAGTCCCACGGAGGCCCGCTCACATAGAAGATGATAACAAGAGCAAGCATTATCAGGAGACCGATGAGTCTGGGCCTTGCGTCGACGCTCATCTATGGCACATCCTAATATCTGGTCATATGTGCATTGAAGACAGACAAATATCCTTTGGGGTGCTGCCACATCGAGGAGGACATTGCGTTGCCGAGGACATGGGCGGTTGCAGCCGAGAGTCTCCAGCGGCCGAAAGGTGCAGCACAGTCTGCCCCGAATACAGGCGCTAGGTGAACCAGAATGGATAGCGAAGATGTATGGAATGACACATCGTGGCTCACTAACGCACGAATGCTTCTGGCCTGGCTCCGCGCGCAGAGCCCTCGTGAGGTGGTTCTGCTCATTCTGCGTCACTCGCACAGGGCTCAGATTGACAGTCACGACGTGACTCTCGCCGCAGGCCTCACGGACATTGGGCGTATCACCTCCTACGAGATGGGACGTAGGCTCCCGACCGACCGTCCTGTCCGTTTCTTCACCAGTTTTGTCCCACGGTGCTTCGAGACGGCCGAGATGATGGCACAGGGTCTCAGGGATGCTGGTGGGGAGTTCATTGACATTGATCCGCTACCTGTGCTTGTCATGCCAGAGTACACTGACCGGATGGTGTGGGCGGAACTCCAACCTGATGGACTGAATGTCCACGAGTTTGTCAACCGCTGGGCAGACGGAGAGTTCACGGGACGCGTTCAAGACCTGCAGGAGTACGGGGCACATCTGTTCGCAGAGACCGTCGAGAGGGCAATCAACGCGGGTCCAAGCGAGCTGCACATCCACGTGACACACGACCTCGCCATAATGGTCATGAAGCGATTGGTTCTCGGCCGTGCGCTGCAACGCGACGATCGGGAGAACTACCTCGGTGGACTGGGGATTCGTGCCTATGCCGATGGCCGGTACGATGTCATCTCTGGTCGCGATCTCATTGCCCGCTCCCAGGGCTGAGTGTCGGTCATCTGTATTGTCTGAGAACGGCGCAGGCGGGGAGACCCTATCTGCCGTACGAATGTTGATATGGGCAGCCTTCTGAAGATTGACGGTTGTAAAGAGAGGAGTTGAGAAGAAGCTTGTTCAGAGCAAGTTCCGAGGCAATACCGGCGTCACGAGACGTCGTCCCAGAGGTGCCCTTCGTCCTCCGCCTGGATCTATCGCGGGTGGACTCTGCTGCGTCGACCATTGTTGGTACACCGATATCTTGCTACAAGTGCGGTGCGTTTGTGGAAGATGTTGCCGAGATCAAGGAAGACCCGAAGGTGGGCAAGCATTTCGTGTGCAGGTTTTGCGGCACACTCAACATCGTGAAGGACGAGATCATCATTGCAGGACCGGACACAGAGATTGTCATCTCGGAGCCGGAGAAACCTGAGGAGGAGACGACGGTCGAGGGCCAGGACCTGAAGATGGGCTCCCTGCTGGCTGTGATAGACGTGTCCGGGTCGATGCAGGGAGCGAACCTCGCGGCAGTGAAACGGAGTCTTCTTGGGACGCTCAACAGTCTTGCGAGCAACTCCCCTGCCACCAAGTTCGGCCTCATCACATTCAGCACAGAGGTCTCCATAGTCGATATGATCGGAGGCAAGGTGCATACGGTCCCTCCTGGGGCCTACAATAGCATCGATGCACTGATCAAGGAGGCCAAGAGAATCTCGGACGGCGTCCGTCTGGTGAAAGTGGGCGAGAACATCGAGTCTTTGAGGAAACAGGTGAACTCACTCTACGCTCAGGCATCCACGGCACTGGGGCCTGCTGTTGTCACCGCGTACGCGATGGCCGAGATGAAGGGGATTGACCGGGTCATTGTCTTGACCGACGGTCTGGCCAATGAGGGCATCGGCTCGTTTGAGGCAGTGCAGGTGCCTCCGGCGTCGGAGTTCTACTCCAAGATGGGCGATATGTTTCGAGAGTCCGGGACCGTCGTCGACATCGTGGGCATCGAGTCAGGTTCAGGGATGGAGCTGCGAACGCTCGGATCGATGCCACTTGCGACAGGAGGCCAGATGTTTCTCGTCACACCCAGCGAGCTTGACAGGTCGCTTGCCGAGCTCGGGGGTCGTCGCGTCCTCGGTCGTGACGCTGTCGTGCGCCTGATATCTCATCCCTCGATCCGCGTCGAGGATGTTGCTGGAGTGTCTCGGGCCATCGAGTCAGAGCTGAGAGAGTCACGGGAGGCAAGGCTTGCTGGAATAACAGAGGACACAGAGCTGTACCTCAGCGTCGCTCCTGAGTCGAAGATTGACGCCGACGAGGTGCCGGTCCAAATTCAGGTGGAGTACACTGCGCCTGACGGCTCACGACGAATGCGTGTGATGACCAAGAAGTTCAAGGTGGCAAGAAAGAAGGAAGATGTCCTCAAGTCGCTCGACCCAGAGATACCCGCCGCCTTTGCCGTCCAGAAGGCCGGTGAGGAGTCGTTCCTCGGTGCAACAGATGCAGCTCAGTCGCGTCTTCAGAATCTGGAAGTCTTCTTCGAGGAGCAGGCCAAGGTGAGGCCTGCAGCCGCTGCCAAGAGGTTCAAGAAGGCGGCACGCGTCATCGGTCAGGAGAGATTCACGCTGGAGGAAGAGGTCCAGGCAGCCGCAGCTCCCTCGGCGGCGCCTCAGGCGAGAGATGCGTTTTCTGTGGCACAGATGGCACGGATGAGAAAGAAGAGCGACGACCTGTTCAAGGACGACGCTGGCGAGTCGGAGGAGGAAGAGGAATAGTTCACGGTCTCGTGACAGCGACACAGATTCCGCCACTCAATGAATGACTGGTGGCAGCAGGTACCCGAAGCCAATGCTCAGACCGAAGAGCACTGCCAACCAGAGGCCAAACCGGCGGAGTATCACTGCGAGCATCACACCGACCACCTTGAATGTGTAACTGTGGATGCTCTTCACGACACGTGACCTGCGCTTCTTCGAGTACGTGACTGAGACAGGCATCTCGACAATCCTCATCCTCTTGAGCGAGAGGTCCATCACCATCTGTTGCGTGTAGGTGAAGACGCGCATCAGGTCCATCGCCTCGGCGGCCCGACGAGACATCGCTCGGAAACCACACTGGGTGTCGTAGATTCTGCGACCGACCAACACGGATACTATCGCACTCACGATCTGGTTGCCAATCCGCTTGATCGTTGGAATGCTGTCGGCAGCCCGGCCGAGGAGCCGCGAGCCCAGCACGACATCTGCCTTGCCGTCAATTATTGGCGTTATCAGCCGAGGTATCTCATCCGGGTCGAACTGACCATCAGCATCGATGTTGACTATGATGTCCGCGCCTCTGTGCAGTGCTATGGTCACACCACTTGCAAAGGCGTTGACGACACCGCAGTTCTGCCTGTGTCTGTACACAACGTCTGCACCAGCCGCCCTTGCAGCCTCTGAAGTGTTGTCGTCGGAGCCGTCATCCACAACAATGACCTCCGTATGATCGACACCCGGGTCACTCCGTGGTATTGAGGCGACTACTGTTCCTATCTTTGAGGCCTCATTGTAGGCGGGGATGATCACGGCAAGTCTCACGGTTCTCCCACACTGTGCAGAACGTGATGTCCCAGCCGTTTGTCGCCCAAGATAAGGGTTCCGTGGGTCAAGTGCACCTCTTCACACTCGCCTTGCTCTGGCGGGGGAAGCCGAAGACTGAACTCGTTCTCAAACTCTCATCGGGACAGGAGATTGTGGTCGGACGATACTAGGCAAAGGACTGGTAGAAAGCTCCGCGGTGATGCCAATTGCACCAGTGGGAAAACGGGCAAACCGGTGAAAAACCCATCCCCAAGAGTTATCAATCCTCAAATCAACTTAAAGACGTGATAGCGGAGAGAGAGATATCGGAACTTGCCGAGCTTCTCGGAATGAGTAAGGATGAAGCACTGAGAAGAGCACTGGAAGAGGGAATAAGAGAGTCAAGACTAAAGAAGTCCATAGAACTCTACGCTGCAGACAGAGTGAGCGTCAAACAGGCTGCGAGAATTGCCGGGTTGAGCCTTGCTGAATGGTTTGAAGTGGCAAGAGAAAAGGGACTGCTTGTTCAGATTGAGCCCGATGAGATAGAAGATGAGGTCAAGGCCCTAGAATGATCATAGCGGATTCAACTGTTCTCATAGTCCTTGGCAATATTAGAGAGCTGAGGCTGCTCCCAAGATTTCTGGTTCCTGAGAGGGTTCTGAAGGAGATCACGAAAGAACCCACAAAGGGTGCCCTTGGGGATGTCAGGGTCTTCAAGCCATCCGCGGATTCGAGGAGATGAGCACTACGAATACTCGGTGACAAAGAGAAGACAGAAGATTCGGATGTTGTTGCATCACTGCTCGACCTCGGCCATACGGTTGCAACAGATGACAGAAGAGTTTGAAACGTCTGCAGAGCTCTGGGCGGAAGAGCGAATGGGGCTCTGGGAATACTCATTCATTCCGTGAAAACGGGGAAGACAT
This sequence comes from Candidatus Thorarchaeota archaeon, assembly GCA_029855935.1. Taxonomy (GTDB): domain Archaea; phylum Asgardarchaeota; class Thorarchaeia; order Thorarchaeales; family Thorarchaeaceae; genus B65-G9. The sequence continues at coordinate 55,831 of JAGSHN010000009.1, forward strand.
CGAAGGCCGAGGCCCTTGAGATACTCCAAGCGGCTCGATGCTGCAGGCTCTAGAATGAGTGTGGAGTTCTATGAGCGAGTCAAGAGGATGATAGAAAGCGCCTTCAAATACTCGACAGACGCCATCAAGCAGTGGTTGCGTTGTCTCAAGACTCTTGGCTCAGATTCCTCCCTATGGCCTCTCACGGATCTGGGAGGTCATAGTCGATTGCGTCAGCTGCGCCCTGTCTATGTCTTCTTCTTATTTCTCAGCCGCCTCAATCTCCTCCTCCGTCTCTCTGAGTAGTAGATGTAGACTCCAGGTGAGGCGATCAGAGTCAGAAGTAGAAGTCCCGGCACGAATGGTGCAATGACACTCAGGACGTCAATTGATGGAAGACCCCACGATCCTCCTCCCAGCGCAGTGGTGGTACTGGTTGAGTTCCCAAACTCCCTGTTCGTCAACTCTATGTACCAATCCGGAATCGTGTGCTTGGGATAATGGAAGACTGTTATGTTCTCCTCGAGAAGGTCAATCCGTCCCAACAACTCAAGAATGTCTGTCGCCACCTTCGTGAAATAGAGCTTCTCCTCCCACTCATCCATGTGGTCCGGAACGGGGTCGAACCCTCCATTCTGTGCGGACTGACAGTCGAGTACCCACGTCAACACAGCATCGAGATTCACCCTGTCCAGTGTCCCCATATGGTCCAGCGACCAGAGTATTCGATACAGGGTGACTATCGTATGGTCCGGTACGTCCCCTGTGTTGTTGTCAAGGAACTGAAGCGTGAAGTTCGTTGTCTCCTCAGTCCTGATCAGGTCAGTCCGTCCCAGTGCCTCCAGCGCCATTATCCCCAGTGGGACAGCACCCACGAGCGACTCATCTGTTGGCGTGTTGGAGAATCCACCATCGTCTCTGTAGCAGGAGAGAACAAAGTTCAGAGCCGCGTCCTGGTCAATCATATCGAGGCGTCCCAGACGTCTGAGCGTTCTGAGTGCAAAGGCTGTGCCAATCATTGTGGCACTCTCCGCAATCTCATCGGAAAAGGGAGCTGTCCCAAATCCACCATCTGTCTTCTGCAGACTACTCAGGAAGTGAGCAATCTCATTCGGAAATACCCATTCCTCCAGTCCCAGTTCAGGGTAGTATTCAGCCGCTGTGTAACAAGTGCCGACACCAGGCGCGCTATCAATTGTAAAGTTAGGAAGGTGATAGAAACTACTCTCGGGGTCTAGATTGATCAGGCTCTTGAGGAAATTCTTGCACTTGCTCCAGTCAATGAGGTCAGTCGCATTCAACCTCTTCAGAACGAAATATCCGTCAAACACATTGTCGGGGCTGGGGTTGTGATGAATCCTTGGGTCCCACGGAGCCTGCGTGAGGAACCCATAGAACACGGCATAGTCACCATCGTAGACATCCAGATCATCATCGTAGAGAGCCATGACAAAATCGATGATTGCCTGGCGACGCGTGGCGTGATGAATCTCGTTGGATGCGATGTCCCCAGCGTTGGTAACATTGAGGGGGTCTGACGCACTGACAGGATCTGGCCCGCACGGGAACTGCATCTGCACGGTCAGCACCAGTACACAGACAAGCAGGGCAAGAGACCACCTCTTCAAGTCGCCATCACCATCCCACCAGACAAGAGAGAATGAAGAGTGATTCTTCATCTCCCGGTTCCTCATTGTCGGATCCGTCTATATCAAAGTGTCGTGTGTCAAGCTGGTAGTTTCAATCTTTTTCAGCAGAGGTCCGCTATAGTCTCTAGAATACTTACATATATCTGAACAAGTCCCGGTTGGAGTCGGTGCCAGTCCCGAAATATTCGATTTGCGTAGAGATTCAAGTGATTGTTCTGCGGGTCCAAAAGCGCGGCCTTTCTCAACTTGTGTAACTCTAGAACCAGCAACATCAGACCACAATCTCGTCTGCAGACTGAGGCGGCTCTGTTTGTCCCGGCTGGCCCCACGGTGATAGGATAGCCGCGGCTAGGCCAAAGAGACGTTGAGGGAGCTCCGGTCCGGTCGCAGCCGTTGTGTTGTCCTCACGGAATCGTATCGTGTTGTCTTGTCTTGGAGTGGCGTCTCTCTTGCGGAGAGTTTATCTCAATTCAGATTCATATGTAGCCATCAGAATCAGTACAGACCTTCAGGTGATGCGTCTTGAGTCTGGCAATTGAGGGTCAAGTCGGAAAGAAGCATACGATATACATTCCAAAGGCGGTGGTCGAGAAGGTGGGCCTCACAGAAGGGATGAGAATCCTCATCACCGTCGAGGACAACAGAATCATCATCGAGCCGCTCCCGGACCCTGTCACGTTGGCACTGCACGGGAAGAAGTTTGCTACTGTGGGTCTTGAGGAACTGGAGGCCATAAGTCGTGAGGAGCAGTCCAGAATCACGGAAGATTCTTCTTGACACTTCCTTCCTCCTGCCAACTCTTGGAATCCGTGTGCAGGAAGAAGTGAATGATGCACTTCAGAAACTACATCCCCGGACCGAGAAGATCTTCTACTCTGAAGCAAGTCTCCTTGAATGCATATGGCTGGCCAAGGGACTAATCAGAAAAGGCAAGTATGACGAAGCGATCTTTCGAAGAGGACTACTCAGTATCACAAAGACCGGCTACTACGATGTTCTTCATCCGAGTGCTGAAGACTACCTCTTCGCGCTGAGACTATGCGAACTTGGGCACACAGACATGATTGACAACCTGCTGTACGCAATCGCCTTGAACAATATGTGCTGGTTTCTCACCATAGATGAGACGTTTGAGACCTTCATTGAGAAGCAGGACTTTCAGAATGTGATTCTGACACCGAAGACACTCTGATTGTGGGTAGGGCGTTTGATAGCGCACAGACCAGTTCACGGAAAGACAATGCAAGACTTGAATTACAGGCTTCCGTCGTCCTTCTGCTAACTGAACAAGAACGGGTGTTGGGTGCGTCCTTCGCTTCCTGTTCTCCCCTCGTTGGGCTCACGCACATCGTCAGACTATCACCTTTGCAATGCCGGAGAGCTGAGGCCAATCCCCAGACTCATATCTCCTGAGGAGGTTCTGAAGGAAGTTGCGAATGTAGCCATTGGGCGATGCGGTGGACCGTAGAGAATGTCTGCAATGTGCCATCATAGCTCGACTCTCAGTGCCATTGGCCGCCAGACATCGAGCCGCCACGGGATGGAGGTCCCCCGAGGACTGCTTGCAGATTCTGTCGCGTGGGTGACACCATCCCGTGGTCTGTGATTGTGACGAGCTAGGCGCCGCGGCGCTTTCTTAGTACGAACACCACCACAAGAGCGACTGCCACTGCTGCAGCCCCAGCTGCTACAAGC
>JAGSHN010000017.1 GCA_029855935.1 Candidatus Thorarchaeota archaeon
GAGACAGCCCTCCCTCTGACTCAGCGCCCTCTCCGGCCGGGGCCTCGATTGGGGCCTCAAGAAGAGCGGCCTCGCCCTCAGCCCGAATCTTCTCGATCTGCATCTTACGGGCCAAGTAGAGAGCGATGATTACAGCGATAGAGAACGCGGCACCCACGATGGTGAGCGTCGTCTGCCACTGGCTGGATGCTCCTCCGAGAAGCTGCTGCCACGTGATGATCAGAAACGCCAGCCCGGCCATGTTCGTGGCGAAGCTCCGGATGGGTGTCTCCACCTTTGTGACCTCGACAAGTCCTACGTCGACCATCGCAGCACCGATGACGCCCGCGTTGTACTGCGACGACTTTGTCTTCTTCGCGATCTTCCGTACCGACAGCGACTTCTTCTTCCCGAGGACCTTTATCGCCTTCGGTACCTTAGACACCAGGAGGTCGGCGTAGGCCTGTCGTGCCTCCTCCTCTCCAATATTGCACTTCTTGCACATGTTCAGCTTCTTGTTCCACGGTCGGCGACACTTTGGACACTTGTCCATTGGCCACGCTGCGGGTGCAACCTCTCTGAGGCGCTGCTTGAGCCGATACTCCTGGACCGACTCTGACACCTTTTCGGTCTTCTTCTTTCTTCGCATCTTGATACTGGCAAGGACGGTCATCAGCATTGGTAGGGCACCCAGCACCGCGAGATTGGGCAATGATTTTATCTCCGATGCCTTCTTCTGGATGCTCCTGAGCTTGTGAGCCGTCTGAAGGCCGTCAAGAATTGACCATATCTGACCGCCGAGGCCGGTGACGGCGCCGACCGTCGCGACTGTGGTAGCAACCCCTGCGGCCGACGTGAGGACCTGCATTGGATCCTCCACTGGCATCAGTACGTAGAACTCGGTGGCAATGTGATGAGTCGGTGGGCCCGAGTAGTCGTCTCCGGCAAGATAATAGCCGATGTCGACGGAGGTCTGGAACAGCCCTGTTGCCAAGTCAAGACCCAGGCCACCAGCGTTCAGTGCCAAGGCCTGTGCGAGATTTATCTCGTAGGTCTGCGGGGGCATCTCGACGCCCGGCGGAACCTCCGCTATCACCTCTTGTTCAATCAGAAGGGTGAAGATCTTTATCCCCTGATAGTAGAACCCGATTCCACCACTGATATTGTAGATTGCTCTAGACCCAATGACCTTGAGAGCAAGGACAAAGGTCTGGTTTTGCTCCTTGTGGATGACTATGGGATTCGTCTCGGTTGCCTGTGTTATGTTCACACCGTCGATACTGACGAACAGTTGCAGATTGTCGTCACCAAACCAGCCACTCTCATCCTGAGCCGCGACAGGGCGTGGTGAGAGCACGAGCATTATGACCATCATCACAGAGATACCCAGCAGCAGTATAGTCCTCGGTCGCATTGAAATACACACCTTCCACATCGCATCTCGGAGGGCGCGAGACCCACATACAGGACCCACTAATGGCTTTTCCGCGTATCGGTCCCACATCGTCTGTGGTCAGCCAATCAGCCGGTCACAGGATCCAGGTCTGCCAATCCAACGCCCTTCACGCAGTCCACCACTCCTGACCGAAACACCCACAACACACCACCTGTTTCGTGGCTCAGACGTGAGCATTCATCGCTTCTCTGCGTGTCCAAGCGATGACTCGGTCTCGAGCGCCTCGACCATCGCAACGAGGGCCAGTGCCAGCTGCCTTGGGCCAAGACTCTTCTTGAACACCGTGTCGGCACCTGCAGAAACGGCCTTCGGGACAAGGTCGGGGTCCAGGAACGACGACATGATCACGATATTCTTGATACCCTTGTCAGAGAGTGTCTCGGCGCACTTGAATCCATCCATCAGTGGGAGACGGGCATCAATCAGCGAGACGAGCGGGCGGACCTTCTTCCTGCGCCACCGCCTCCGGCCCACCTTGTCAATCGCCTGCATGCAGTCGCTGGCCAGAATCACTGGGATATCTTCTCTCAGCTGGTGTATGATTGTGGCAATGACCTCCCTTATCGCTGGGTCATCGTCGACTATCAATACTGCAGGGGGCTCACCGCTCATCGTCAGACGGCCTCTGTCGTAAGTGCATTCGGTTGGTGCGGTTCCTGACGTGAAGTCCACAGGCTCGTGCGCATCACCGCTTATGAAAGAATCTGCGACGGAGAGCGGCCGCGGGATAGACATCGCTGCGGTCAAGGGGCGCTTATTAGGGGTCTCCAGACACACAATCTGAGTGTGGAAGACCATCAAGACGCGACCCATACAGGTGGCCAACGATAGTGTGCGGACATAATGATGACAGGCAGGACAGGACTGTCAGCATCTCGGACCTGAGGCCAGAGATGCGCGACTTCAGCATCATCTTCACGGTAGTGTCCAAGAGCAAGCCAAGACTGGTGACAGCCAGACGTTCTGGTCGACGACTACTTGTCACGGAGTGCGTGGTGGCTGACAGTTCGGGAAGAATAGGACTGGTCCTGTGGAACGATGAGCACGATCTGGTCGAGTGCGGGGAGTCTTACCTGCTCAGGAACGCACGCGTACGCCTCAACGACCACAGTATGTATCTCGTCCGAGGACCGAGAGGCGTCTTTGTGAAGACGGATGCGCCCTCCACCGTCAGCACGGGGGGCAAGGATATGAGTCTGCCATTCGCATGGATGAAACAAGAAGAGGACAGTGTTGCCGATGGTACATCAAGCGATGGTAGCGTCAAGAAGAGGAGAAGGAGGAGGCACATCATCATACCAGTAGGAGGACCTCCAGTGCATAGAATCCGCGGGATCCACGACCAGCACGAGTTCTGAGAGACTGGCCCACAGCAGAAGTTTTCAGGGGGTTTCTTGGCGCTCGTATCGGTGGAAGTTGACAGGTACCAAACGCGGTCAAGGCCCTAGGGTCCCCTATCCACAGGTGCTTCTCACGGGTAGACTCCGTCTTGCCGGACTGCCACCGGCACTCGCCTGCGAACTCTCAGAGAAGATACGGGACTCTGCTACGCGTGGCGACGGCGATGTCCTGAGTCAGGATGGAGTGGATAGGGCCGCTCTTCAGGCAGTACAAGAGCTGTCATCCAATCTCGTGCCAGACTTGAGAACTGTCCTGAGATACTACAGCATGCTCTCCAGAGGCGAGGCTCCGCCCCTCATTCTGGCCATTGAGGGGGCGTCTGCCACTGGCAAGTCAATGCTCTTTCTTGACCTTGTGCAGATGCTCGGTGCGACAAGAGTCATCTCGACAGACAGTGTTAGACAGGTGGTCAGGGCGTCCACAGACAGAGATGAAGCGCCAGAACTGTTCTGCCACACGTATCAGGCACACAGATATCGTCAGGCCGGTCCTGAGGGACTCGAGCCCGCGGTGAGGGGATTCCTCGCGCAGCGCAGCCTGCTGCTACCACTCATCCGCCAGTCCGTGAAGAGGGTGATTGACGAGGGGGCAGTGTGCATAGTGGAGGGTGTGCATCTTGTTCCGGGCGACTTCATCGACGAGACCCAGGTGATGGAGGTGCTCATCAACCCAGACTGCGACACGCACAGAGCCATGTTCCTTGACAAGCAGAGGAGCAGCGGGCTGACGACCATCACCGATGACCCAAAACAGCGGGCACAGGAGTTTGAGGCCGCTCGAGCGATTCAGAGGTATATGCGTGCCCGGGCTGAGGAGTTCCAGACAGTGATCATCGACTTGGTGGATTACGAGCAGGCACTTGAGGACATCCGGCAGGCCATTGTTGACTGGATGAGGTATGTCACGTGATGCAATGCGCTCGGGAGGACACGCAAGAGAATTCGGCAATCAGGCTACCGACATAGAATGCCTATTTACTCAGATTATCAGCACTGTCCGTGCAATGAGGCCCCCGTCCGTTCTGGTAGACGTGAAGTTGTGTGCGAGTGCAGACTGTATCAACGAGTGTTTCGAAGTCTGTCGCTCGGTGCGTGGCGCCGATGCACCACTCTCCATCGTAGAAGACACGAAGAGACCTGTCATCGACACCGCTAGATGCACTGGATGCCTTCTGTGCGTAAGGGCCTGCCCTGCTGGTGCCCTGAGGGTCTCCAACGTCGAGGACACCAGACGTGGCACAAGAACGGAGCAGGGTCGTACAGCCAGTGAAGACACGCCTGGGACCGACTACCGCCCCTATGAGGTGGCCTCAGACTATGCGCCATTTGACGAGAGCAGGACGATATTCGCCCGTGTCTACAACGACGAGACGTTCCCTTTCTTCGGTATGAATGAGTTTGCCGGCGCTGAACAAGCACTGGCGAGACATATGACCGGATACGACAGATTCACTCACGAACTCGCCATGGCAGCCTGGAAGATCCACAACCTGCTACGCGACCCCCACAGCGACATCGACCGTGCCAGAAGGGAGATGAGCGCTCCCCGCAGACGCGCGCGAGCAACACCCGATGAGCTCACAAGAATGGTCAAACGTGCTGCGCTGTTTCTGGGCGGAGCTCTTGTCGGTGTGGCAAGGGTCGACAGGAGATGGCTGTATACGGGGGACAGAAGGGGCAGAAGCTATGGTGTCCCGAAGAGTATCAATCGCGTGGTGGTCGTCGCAGTCGAGATGGACTATGATGCCATCAGTACCTCCCCATCATTCGCTGCCTCAGCCGAGACCGGGCGTTGCTACTCTGTCATGACGTTCATCGAGGTCGAGCTGGCAGCGTTCATCAGAAGACTCGGGTATGTGGCCATTCCCTGTGGAAACGAGATTGCGCTGAGCGTGCCTGTTGCCATCGACGCCGGGCTGGGACAGTACGGGCGACACGGCCTTCTAATCACCAAGGAGTTCGGTTCTCGCGTGCATATCGCCAACGTGCTCACCGACGCGCCTCTGGTGCCGGACTCTCCAGACAGACGATTCTGTGAGTCGGTGACACGCTTCTGTGAGGTATGCGAAAAGTGCGCGCGGTTGTGTCCCTCGCAGTCGATAGCCTATGGTAGAGAGAGGTCTTGGACTGGCAAGACTGTCTCCAACAACTCCGGTGTCAAGAAGTGGTACATCAACCCCGAGACCTGCTACGGTTTCTGGATACGCAACGGCTCAGACTGCGCGAACTGCATACGTTCGTGCCCCTACAACAAGCCGAACAACGTACTCCACAGGGTCGTTCTGTGGGTCACCCAGCATCTGCCTTGGCTGGACCGAGTGATCGTCAAGATGGACGACATCGTCGGATTTGGCAGACAGAGACCGTCTAGTGCACTCTGGAAACGACTCAGACCGCGCTGACTGGTGTCTGGCCATCGAGAGAGAGCCAGTGGTGACAACAACAACCGTTAATTGACGCGGCCGGAACAGGCGTCTCCGCGGGGCATCGGCCTCTGATGACTGAAGCGTATCTCGGAGAATGGATGAGCTGAGCAAGAGAGGTCAACAAGATGTACAGGAGAGCCTTGGTCAGACCACCCTCGGCGTCGATGGGGGGTTGCATCTCAGATCATCCGATGAGAGAGCAGTTCAGCCTTGAGCTGGCAAGACGACAACACGCAGCGTACGTCGAAGCCCTCAGAGAGATTGGACTCGATGTAGTCGAACTGACACCGGAGCCGACGCTACCCGACTCGTGCTTCGTCGAGGACACGGCCGTTGTTCACGAAAGTAGGGCATTGATCTGCAGACCAAGGCCTCCCAGCCGCAGAGCAGAGGTCGACGCCGTTGAAGAGGTCCTCGCTGAACACCTGCACATCAGAAGGGCCACCCCTCCGGCCACAATAGAGGGAGGGGATGTCATCCATTTCACGGAGAGACTCGTCTGCGGAGTCTCAAGCCGGACCACGCTTGACGGAGTGAGACAGATGGAGGAGTGGCTGTGTGTCCGTGTCGACACCGTTCGGGATCCCGCGATGTTCCATCTTAAGTCGGATGTGACTGCTGTCAGCGATGAGCTTGTCATCGGAACAAGACCGAGGATAGATGACGCGGTATTCGACGGACTGGAGAAGATAGTAGTTCCACCCGAGGAGGCCTATGCCGCCAACACGCTTGCCATCAACGGACGGGTGCTAGTGGCAAGTGGCCATCCGGTGACTGCTGCCCGCCTGCGTGATGCCGGCCTGGATGTGATCGAGCTAGACATGTCGGAGTTCGAGAAGTGCAGTGGCGCACTGACCTGTCTGTCGATACTCTTCTGACCAGCGCGCCGGCTGTTGAAACCCCGAACCGCACACTCAGCCAAACAGCTGGCTTGCCGCTATGTTGGCATAGTCGAGGACGATGCTGGGATTGATGAAGAGGACTAGGACACCAATGACACCAAGCGTGGCGGCAACAAGCGGTCCACGCGCAAGGCGCAGTCGCTCCGCGTCCTCAGGAGGGGCCATATAGCACACCCTAAGGACACGCAAGTAGTAGCCGAGCGACAGGACGGAGTTCAGAGTACCTATCAGCGCGAGCCACCACATCCCGACCTCGATTGCACTTCCGAAGAGGAATATCTTCGATAGCAGCCCAGCAGTCGGAGGCATCCCTGCGAGCGAGAGCATCAACACCGCAAGCAAGCCAGAGGCGAATGGGGCTCGTGAGGACAGCCCCACAAGCTCGTCATACGTGACCTGACGTCTGAGGCGAACCGTCAGCGCCCAGACGAGTATGAAGGCTGAGGTCTTCATCAGCGCGTGAACGAACGCGTGAAACATCGCGGCTGCAGCGCCGAACTGCGTACCGACAGCAAGACCGATGAACAGATAGCCCATCATCGCGATGCTGGAGTACGCAAGCATGCGCATGATGTTCTGCTGACGAAGTGCCAGAATGTTGCCTATCAGCATCGTCAGGATTGACACAAGGACGATGAGGGGCATCCACTGCAGTCGCACGACGATGAACCCGACGATCATTATCCGCATCAGCGCACCCACACCAGCCTTCTTCGTGCCGCCCGCCAGGAATGCTGCGAGACTCCCGTCCGCGGAGCTGTACGTGTCCGGCACCCACATCCAGCCCGGAAAGGCTCCTATCTTGAAGCCAAAGGCGATGACAAAGAGCACCATTGCCAAGAGGGATGTGGCCACTGCAGACAGCTCGAGCGTGGGCGAGGAGAAGTACGACTGGAGCGCCGCTCCGATGGCCGCTATGTCCGTCGTCCCGGTGAGTCCGTAGAGCAAGGCGATACCGAACAGCATCAGCACCGTGGCGAGCAACCCCATCACGAAGTACTTCACCGCACCATCGACGGCAGCCCGACTCGGACCAAGCGCGGCAAGGACATAGGTCGGCATCGACATCAGCTCCCAAGCGAGGAACAGTGCCACAAGGTCGGTCGCCATCACGGTCCACATCGTGCCACCAATCGAGATCAGCAGCAACGAGTGAAACGTGGCCCGGTCGCCATAGAAGGTCGTGCTTGAGAGCAGCACAAGGAAACCGACAACCAGGATTATCCAGATGAACAGGTCGGCAAAGTGACTGCGCGCGAAGAGCCCGCCAAAAGAGGACCCGTAGACATCATTGTCGATGAGGACGGTCTCCAGCCCTGTGAGCAACAGGCCAATGGCACTGACAGGCAGTGGATTTGTTCGCTGACCGACAGCGAGAGCAATCACGCCAAAGGCGATAATGGTGAAGACGGGCACCGACCCGAGCCAGTCGGCAGGGATGTTACCTACAAGCCACTGTGTAAACGGAGAGAACACTGTTCTGACGAGTTGAGCAAGGACCGACAGTATCACGGGGTTGCACCTCCAGTCACGAGAGTCACAAAGGGCGCGGTCATCGACAGTATCAGGTCAGGCCAGAGGCCCAGCAGGATCACCGGTACCAGCAGGAGGACTGGTGCGATGAGGTCACGCAGCGGGGCATCGTGAACCTCGGCCTCAGGATCGGGGTCGGAGAAGACCATCCTGTTGAGGGTCCACAGCATATAGCCGACCGTCAGGAATACTCCCAGAGTGATGAACGCCGTCCAAATGTACACTGGCACAGAACCGAGCAGTGTGAAGAACTCTGCGAGGAAACCACTGAAGCCAGGCAGACCGAATGCCGCAAGCGCACCGAGGATGAACACTGTCGAGAGGCGGGGCGCAGTACGACCGAGCCCCTTCACCTCAGGGATCTGTCTGGTGCCTGCAAGATGCTTGACCTCGCCAGCCACGATGAACAATACTGAGATGATGACACCGTGGGAAAACATCATGTAGATGGCTCCCTGCAGGGCGAGAGCAGACCCGACAGCGACACCCAGGAGCACCCATGCCATGTGGTTGATTGAGGTGTACGCCACCATGCTCTTGAGATCCGACTGGGCCATTGCGACGAAGGCCGCGTAGATGCAGGTGAAGATTGCCAGCACGGCGAACACGACGCTGAAGACAGAGAAACCCTCTGGGACCATCCACACACCAAGCCTCAGAAAGCCATAGCCGCCCATCTTCAGCAGAATACCGGCGAGTATCACGGATCCGGGTGTAGGCGCCTTGACGTGTGCCCACGGGAGCCAGTTGTGCAGAGGCCAGACAGGGAGCTTGACGCCCGCGCCGAAGAACACGGCTATGGAGAACCACATCTGAATGTCGATTGGCAGGCCGGAGGCACGAAGGACAAGCATGTCAAAGGTGTACAGTCCGGACGCGAAGTACAGGACAAAGAAGCCGATCAGCATGATGGCCGAGCCGAAGTGCGTGTAGATGAAGAACTTGATTCCAGCGTGCTGGCAGCCCTCCTCGCCCCACCTGCCGATGATGAAAAACATCGGGATGAGCACGAGCTCCCAGAAGATGAAGAAGCTGAGCAGGTCAATCGAGAAGAACACACCGAGCAGGCCGGTCTGAAGCATCAGAAGGAGCATATAGTACAGATTCCGGGACCGTTCAATGTGATTGGAACTCAGTGCAGCAGCAAAGACCACTATGTTGGACAAGAGAGCCATCACAACGGAGAGGCCGTCTGCACCGAGATAGACCTGCACGGGAGTTGTGTGACTGTCTATCTGCATCGTGCCTAGAACAAAGTTCCACAGTAGGCGCATGCCAGCATTCGGCTCGCTCGGGTCAAACGTGGGAGAGAAGGTCGCCATCAGAGCAAGAGCTAGGACCAGTTCGATGAGGGTCACGAGTAGGGCGACCGCCCGAGAGCCTCGCTCTCCAGCGAGGAACGCGACAACCGCTCCGAAAAGGGGGAACAGTGTGAGGAACGCAAGGGGATTACCGGGGATCATTGACATCAGCATTGAGGCGAGTTCTTCGAACATCTCAGATCACCCCCAGGGAGACGAACAGCATAATCAGGAACAGCACGAGGCCGAATATGACGACGGCCACGTAGTCGTTGATGCGGCCTGTCTGAATCTCCTGACTCTCATCAGATACTCGGTAGCCGGCAGTGCCAATACCCTCAGCGAGCCCGTCAACCACGTGGTCATCGAACCACCGGAGCCTTGTGGAGGCGCCCTTGGCCGCATCTGCCGACTTGAAGTCGATGCCGTCGATGATGTGGTCATCAATACGCGCTCTGTACCAGTTGACGAAACGCAGGAACTGATAGAGAATCCAGTAGTACAGCTCGTTGATGTACCACCTGTGGCGGAGGAACGTGTGGACCCTGCGCAACAGACCTCTCTCACCGACAACGTTGTTCGGCCGGTCAGCATTCTTGATGTAGAGTACGTAGCTGGGAACAGCACCAAGGAAGAGCGCGCCGACGGTGAGCGCAAACGGGAACAGCCCCGTGGTGAACTTCGCGACAATCATCTCGGTGAGGACCTCGGTCCACATCTCCATCGTCAGCGGACCCTCCTCTGCCAGTATCGCCTGCACGAACGGGTAGACCAGAAAGGCGACCACAGTGAAGGCCGCAAGGAGATACAGCGGGACCATCATGGCAGGACCGGGGTCGTGGGGTACTGCGTGATGATGTCCGGCCTCCTCATCTAGCGGACCGGTCTCCTCCTCACTGTGCTCTGTAGAGTGCGCAGCCTCAAACTTCGGCGGACCATAGAATGTCAGGCCCATCAGTCGGATACTGTAGAAGATGGTGCAGGCGGCGGCGAGGACCGCAAAGGCGAACAAGATCCACCCGAGAGTCTCGTGTAGGGCCAGCTCGTACGAGTACTCAATGATCGAGTCCTTCGACCAGAAGCCTGAGAACGGAGGAATACCGGAGAGGGCGAGGACACCGACCCACATCACCTTGAATGTCTTGGGCATGTACTCTTTCAGACCGCCCATCTTGGTGACGTATTTTGAGTGGATGGCGTGAATGACTCCTCCCGAGGCGAGGAACAGCAGCGCCTTGAACGCACCGTGGCTGATGACGTGGAGTATTCCGGCCGCGAAGGCTGGCTCATAGTGTGAGAGGAGACCGCCAGTGCCTATCGCCAGCATCATGTAGCCGAGCTGACTCAATGTTGAGAACGCGAGGATCTGCTTCAGCTCGTTGGAGACCATTCCCATCGTGGCTGTCATCAGAGCAGTGATTGCACCAATGATTGCAACGATCGTAAAGAATGACGACGCAGCCTCAATGCCTACGAGCTGAAGTGGTGAGAGGAGAGCCTCACTGTGGGAGACCTCCGAGGCCGAGGCGATCGTGACGAGAAACCGTGCAGTGATGTAGACACCTGCCTTGACCATAGTCGCCGCGTGGATGAGCGCGGAAACCGATGTCGGGCCAGCCATCGCCTCGGGGAGCCAGACCTGCAGCGGAAACTGACCGGACTTTCCGATGGCCCCTGCAAAGATCAGCAGGAATGTGGGCAGGACAAGTCCCGTGGCGGCCAGCACCTGCCACCAGTTCTGATAGTTCTCGGCCATCAATGAGAACGAGAAGGTGCCGGTGAAGGCGTAGAGGACCAGAATGCCACCGAGCATAAAGGCGTCACCGATGCGCGTGACAATGAAGGCCTTCGTACCGCACTGCGTGTTGTATTCGCCCTCGGTCTCATATTGGAGCAGTGGATTGGAGTATTCAATGCCGTCAGGCTCCCTCTCCGGTGGATTTCTCTTGTCATTCCAGAAGCCGATCAGTCCGTAGGAACAGAAGCCCATTATCTCCCAGCCGATAAAGGCGATGAGGAGGTTGTTGCTGATGACGAGTGTGAGCATCCCACCGCCAAAGACGAGCATCAGGAAGAAGAACCTGTCACGGTCCTCCTCACCAGCCATGTACTCTGTGGAGTAGACGTAGATGAGGAAGCACAGCGTGCTCGCGAGGACCGTCATGATGACGGACAGTGGGTCTAGGAGAACCTCGAAGTTCAGCCCGAGCGACGGAATCCACGGCCAGCTGGTGGGACCCTTAGGAGAACCTATGTCGTAGAGCAGCGACCACGCGAGGATCATTGTGACGCCCATGAACAGCGCTGGTGTCCAGTCTCGAAGACGGTCGCTGAAACGTCCAAATACGGGGACGAGCAGCGCACCCACGAAGGGCAGCACGAGGAGGAGATAATATGGTAGTCCGAACAGCATCTCTTGGCTCACCTCACGGAACTATGTTCAACAGGCCCTGCGTGGCCCCGGCGATGACGTGTACGGCGACATCTGGAAAGACACCGAAGAACACAATCAGCGCACCGAGCAACACCATTGGAATTGTCATCGACCTCGGCGCGTCCCTCACCGACTCAAGGTTGGTCGGCAGCGGGCCAAGGAACACCTTCATCACGAAACGCAGCATATAGCCAGCACTGACGATTGTGCTGGATACGGCAAGAATAGACAGCACGAAGAACGGCATACTGCCAATTCCTGCAGGCCCGAGAAGAGCAGCCTGAAAGCCGCCATTGAACATCATCCACTCACTGGCAAATCCTGAGAGCGGTGGCACTCCAGCGATGCTGAACGCCCCAACAGCCGCTGTGAATGCAGTTACCGGCATCCTGTTGGAGAGACCTCCCATCTCTTCGATGTTTCGAGTCCCGGTCTCGTGAATCACCGCGCCGGCGGTCATGAAGAGCAGCCCCTTTGAGAAGGCGTGATTGATGAGATGGAACAGACCGCCCTGCAGGCCGTACGAGGCCATTACACCGAGAGCGAACAGGACGTATCCCATCTGCGAGACAGACGAATACGCCAGCAGCCTCTTGATGTCCTTCTGTGCAAGCGCCATCAGACCGCCATAGAACATCGTGAGAACACCCAGCACGCTCACCCAGAACGACAGGGCCTGCGCTGCGGCACCGAGCATGATCACTCCGAACCTGACGAGGGCGTATGCACCAGTCTCAATCATCGCACCTGACAGGAGTACGGACACTGGTGTCGGGGCCTCGGCGTGGACTGGCGGGAGCCACCAATGGATTGGAAACACCGCCATCTTGACGAGAAAGCCAGCTGCCAGGAGTATGAATATCAGCTTCATAGTGCTCAGAGCCATTTCTGATGTGAGGATCACACCGATGTCGGTCATTACAAAGGAGCCGGTGATGGCGTACAGTAGAGCGAATCCCGCAAGGATGGCCAGCGCACCTGACTGAGTGTAGAGCCAGAACTTCATCGCCGTGCGCTTGCGGGTCTCTGGAATGCCCCAGAACAGAATCAGGAAGTACGACGGGACGAGCATCAGCTCCCAAGCCATGAAGAACTCCACAAGGTTGGTCGCCAGTGTGACCCACTGCATACCCATTATGAAGAACAGAAGGTTGGAGAAGAATGTCCCTCTGTTCTCTGTGTGGCTCGTGTAGCCGATGGCATAGATCACGGAGAGAAAACCCAGGATAACAACTGCAAACGTGATTGGGAACGCAACGCCGTCGAGTAGAAGACCAAAGCTGCCCAGCACTGAGGACCACTCGACGACCTCCATTATGGGCTCATTGAAGACGACTATGTGGTAGAATGACGGCAACATCAAGAGCATTGACAGGCCGGAGAAGACGGCGGCTGCAGTGCCAGCACGTTGCTCCAATGCTCCACGAAAGATGTAGATGAACAGTGCGCCGAGGAACATCACTATCAGTGATAGTGACATCAATGAGAATCCACTCAACAGCATTCAACGAAACCTCCTGCCTCGCCATTCAAGCGGCTCGCGTTCCAGTGTCTCGATTCTCTCTGGGTCGTAGTGCAAGGCCTCACGTGACGGCTCGCTCAGGTCGACCACTGGAGTGTGGAACAGGGCATTGAACCGGCACGCCTCCACGCACAGGCCACAGAAGATGCACCTCGTGTAGTCGAAGTAAAGGGCGGCGTCCTTCTCGTACTTGCGGTCGCTCTTGTCGATGCGGATGGCCACGACCGGGCACGCGCGGACGCACTGACCGCACGCCGTACAGTTCTCTCGAATGTGTATGTGGCGGCCACGTGTGCGCTCCGGGTACTCGCGGTCCTCAAAGGGATAGAAGTACGTGAAGGGTCGTGAGAACGTCTGACGCACGATGTGTTTCAGCACGCGAAAGATATCGCCCAGAACTCTAATCATTCCCATCTCTCTATCCTCCTCCTGCGAGAATGCCAGCGAGCCCCGGCACATACGCCAGCACGAGCAGCGCGACTATGATGTTCAGCATTGACAGCGGGAGGAGATACCTCCAGCTGTACTTTACTATCTGGTCCTGTCGAATCCTGTAGAAGGACGACGTAACGATGATCATCCCGAAGAGGACAACAAGGAACTTGAGGAAGAAGTTCAGGAACGGCGGAAAGCCGGGAACGCCGTACTCGCCGCCGAAGAAGAGCGCCACGATAAGCGCGGAGTAGAGGACCTGCTTGGCGAACTCGGCAAAGTAGGTGAGCGTGAAGTAGACTCCCGAGAGCTCGGTCCTCCAGCCGAATATGACCTCCGAGTCCGCCACAGGGGCGTCAAAGGGCACCAACCCTATGCTGATGACTGCGGAGACGAGGAAGGTGACAAAGCAGACGGGCAGCAGAACGACGTACCAGAGGTGCGTCTGGGCCTGCGATATCTGCAGCACGCTGAGCGAGCCTGCAAGAAGAGCGGGACCAACTGAGGACACTATGAGCGGTATCTCGGCCGCGAACTGGTTACTTGCCGCCCGAAATCCACCGACTAGGGTGTACTTCGAGCCGCTTATCCAGCCCGTCAGCAAAGAGATGACAGGCACGGCCGTCAGGAACGCGAACACGAGCACGAGGCTGACGGAGAGGTCGGTTATCACCCACTCGCTGGTCCACGGTACAAAGGCGAAGGGCGTGAGCACGACTAGCAGTAGGAAGGACGGGAGAAGCCGATACATCCACCGCTTCGCTCCACGCGGGATGATTATCTCCTTCGAAATGAGCTTGATTGCGTCGGCGAAGATCTGAAGGCCTCCGTACTTTCCGATGTGGAAAGGACCACGACGAGCCTGTACACGGCCCCACACCTTTCGTGTGAACCACACGTCAAAGATTATGAGCATCAGGACGAAGACGAGACCGGGGAAGACTATTGCCTTGAACAGCAGCAGCCAGTTGTCTAGCGCGAGATTCCACGCCCAGACAAAGACACCCCAAGCCCAGTTGAACACGCCTACTGCCAGCGTGTATACCCAGACAATGATACCATGGATCCAGTCCGGGATTCCACGCAGCCAGCCAATGATGTCAATGTTGTCGAACAGTTGCAACAGCAAGGCGTTCAATGTCATCCCTCCGTTCACCGGTCCCACCATCCTGGGTACGGGTCCAGACTGCCGAACACGACAATGAAGTCAGCAAACGTCGACCCGGGGACCAGATGCTTCAGGCTGTAGTAGGAGGCGAAGCACGGCCCGCGAATCTTCGCTCGGTACGGTGTCTGCGCCTTCTCTGTCGTCTTGAGCCAGACGGTCGTCACTCCCCGTGTCCCCTCGACCCGGCCATAGGCCTCTCCGGCCGGGAGACGGTTCGTCTTGGCCCGCGCCTTGGGGTCGACGATAGGCCCCTCAGGTATCTGCGGCAGCAGCTGCCGGATTATGTTGATGGATGTCTCGACCTCAAGGAATCTCTGGACCATCCTGTCGTACGCATCGCTCTGACCGGGATGGTCCGGATTATCAACAACGGGCACCTCCCAGTCGACAAGGTCATACGCCAAGTTGAGGTCAGGCCAGTCCTTGCGAAGATCCATAGGCACGCCACAGGCCTTGATGTTCGGTCCACTGAGGCCCCACCTGAGAGCATCCTCGTAGCTGAATAGTGCAATGCCCTTGGTCCGCATTCTGAAGGTCGGGCTGCGGAGAAGCATGTCTTTGAACTTTGGCAGATGCTGTTCCAGTCGCTGTAGCGCCCTGTCAAGCTTCTTGAGGACCTTCTCATTGAAGTCGTACCTGACGCCACCGGGAGTGCTGAAGGAGACTGCGTGCCGTGAGCCGGTCAGCTCCTCGAACGTGTCCAGGAAGAACTCTCGGTCCACCCATGGCCATAGTGTCATAGCAAACAGACCGAGCTCTGCCGAGAACTGACCCCACCAGAACTGTAGCGAGTGTATCCTGCTGGCCTCCATCATTATCGTTCTGAGGACCTTCGCACGTTCGGGCACCTCCACGCCCGCGATCTGCTCCACTGCGCTGATGTACGGGTACTCGGCAAGAAACGCCTCAAGCATACACATCCTCTCAAGTACGAGAGGACCCTGTTTGAACGTACGAAACTCAAGGACCTTCTCTGCGGAACGATGGAAATAGCCAGCGTGAGGGTCACACTCCACAATGAAGTCGCCCACCACCGTGAGCTTGGCGGCCCAACCGTGGGCCGACACATGCTGGGGCCCGAACCACATCTCAACAGCTTCGTCGCGTATGTCGGGGCTCATTCCTTGTTCGCCTCCTGTCTGCGTGGTCTTGGCTGCGGTAGTCCAGACTCGGCCAGCCTCCTCCGGTCTGGCTGGAAGCTCTTCCTGAGCGGATACTTCCCGACCAGCTCATCAGGCAGAAGCAGTGGTCTCAGGTCGGGATGGCCTCTGAAGCCGATCCCGAACATCTCGTGAGTCTCCCGTTCGTGCCACTCAAGGCCTGGGAATATGTCACAGACCGAGTCAATCTCCGGCTCCTCACCCTCCAGCTCGACCCTGAGCTGCACAAGTACTCTGATATCGTGTGACCAGAAGTAGTAGATAAGCTGATAGCGATCATCCTGTAGGTCGACGCCGAACATAGACTCAGGTAGAGCGTGAGGGAGCAGCTCATCGACGGACTTGACGACATCACGAATCATCCCTGCAGGTACTGTGAGTTCTGCGGTCTGGCCCTCGATCTTGTGGGCCTCAACACCGGGATGACGACGCATCAGCTCGGCCGCTACCTCAGACGGTGTAGTCGGTGGCGCCAACCTCACGACACCTCCTCCGTTCTAGTGACCGGGATCCCCAGGTCCACGGTCCTGTATCTGCGATGGTAGAGAAGCATCAGGACCATTGCAAGGGCGGTCTCGGCTGCGGCCACTGCGATGACTAGGATGACAAGCGCCTGGGCCGTGAATGTGAAGAATGGTCCGTACAACGCCAGCGCAATGAGGGCGATGTTGACCCCATTGGCCATGATCTCGGCACTGATCAGTATCCTGATGAGATTGCGCTTGGAGACCATCCCGTAGGCACCCATACCAATCAGTATGAGGGCCAGCACCATGTACCAGCTCAGCGGAACCATCTACTCAACCTCCTTCTCCTCCTTAACGTCACGTGCCTCAAGGACTGGCATCCCAGATGTGGCGCTCTCGGGCTCACTCTCCTCAGGGATCGGGAGGGAGAAGTCTTCCGTTCTCGGACGAAGCTGTTCCTCCTTCTCCATCCTTATGATCGCGACAGAACCGACTAGCCCAACGAAGAGAAGCATAGCAATTATCTCGAGATAGACAGCGTGCGTTCCCCAGAGCCACTCAGCAAGTCCCTCGAGACTCTGCGACAACGGGATGTGTTCAGGCGGGATGCTCTCCTGCCATGGAAACAGCAGCGCGATGAGCGCTGATATGACTACAACCGAGATGGAGAGCACCAAGCCCACCTTCCGCATTCGGGGTGAATGTAGCACTTCCAGTGTCGAGTCCTGTGCCCTTGGGATGAGTAGTACACCAAAGATGATCAGTGCTGTTATGCCACCAGTGTAGATGGCTATCTGGAGCCCTGCGACGAACGGGGCTTCTAGCAGGATGAATATCCCTGCAACCCCCGTGGCCATAAAGCCGAAGAAGAACGCAGCATAGACGATGTCCCTATGCTCGAGCGCCAAGTAGGCAAGGACTATCACCACACCCGCGATGAGCAGGAACTCGATATTCTCGAAGAGTATCTCAGCCTCTTGCATCGTGAACTCATCCCTCCGAATGCAACCCCGTGGCCTGCTCCTTGGCAGCCTCATAGAGGGCTACCACCTCGGGACCCGTCATCTGCGCCTTTGGTAGAATCTTCAGAACAAACATCACAGCAGCCATTATGACCGCAGCAAAGACTACGACCTGCCACACAACGAACACCGAGGTCCTCAGTGCTGAGACCGCATACAGCCACATGAAAGCGCCCATCACGTCCACTACGAGAAACAGTACCGTGTAGATGATGTAGCTGTACGGAAAGCTGATCCGAGCCGGACCGAGAGGCTCCTCGCCACATTCGTAGGTGGATGTCTTCTCCGAGTTCTGGAGGACATGCGGACGCAGGACCCACGATGCAAGCAGCATCACGATTACGAGTGCTGTGACAAGGCCCATCCATAAGAGTAGAGGCACAAAGTCGATGAACAGTCGCACTACAGTCCAGCTCCGTTGCAGGTCACAGGCGGTCAGTCAATTGCGGCCAACCCGGTACCCGACTCGTTGGGCGCCCAGGCTGCCGTGTAAGAAGGTCATCCAAGCCTGGTTCTTGGTCTCCGTCGTGGCTCTATGGGTGATAAAAACGCTTCGCCATGTGACTATGACCTTTTGTCGACCCACGCACTGGCCCCACTGACCTTGCGGAAGAAGAAAACAGGAAGGAGTGCTACCACGGCAATAGGTGCGAGGGCTGGCCGCGAATTTGATCCGTGTACTGGTTCTTGCCAACAACGATTCTGATTGCAAAGATCACTATGGCCGCCCGATCTTGTCGCAGTTGAAGTGTGCCCGCCTAGGTCTACTACCACATTGATGTCGTGACCTCACATCCCCACCGGAATTCCGACAATAGTACTGGTGATTCAGAATCACGATGCGCCTGATGACTCCTCGACGCACTGTGTCAATCCGCTACCGAGTCTTGTGTTTTTCCACATCTAGATTCAGAAGTGCTCCAATCGAGCCGTCTATGGTTGCTGGTACTATGATGGAGTGAAGGGACTGCCATGCCTATGAAAGGCCAGACTTTCTCTTTTCGACAGGCAATTGACAGTGCAGAATGACACATGCTGGACCGGCATCAAGAAGCGTCCCCATCACGGCAATGAGAAACCAAGTCCTTGCACCCAACCACACAATGACCTTATGCAACAACAGGGTAGGGATTTGCAAGGTGATTCGATATCGGTCTAGGGACCCCGAGCCGTTCTGAGGCGCCTGACAAGAGGACGCGAACAAGATATTCCCTCGCAGAGAACCACGCTTAAATGCTCTTGAGATGATAGTATCACGAGAATGACACAAGCAGAACGCAATGAGGATCCGGTGAAGATCGCCAAGAGGATACTGGATGCGCTGAGGAGAGAACCGTCTCTCCGAGAGGAGTTCCTTGAGATCATAGCCCCATCGACGTACGTCAGGCGTGACGAGCTGACACAGGTCCTTGAGGAGATTCGACAACTCCGTATAGAGAGCAACAAACGCTTCGAGGCAATGGACAGACGATTCGAGGCAATGGACAGACGATTCGAGGCGATGCAGAGACAGATGGACGAACGCTTCGAGGCAATGGACAGACGATTCGAGGCAATGCAGGAAGTCCTAGTTGTGATGCAGGCTGACATTGCGGACCTGTCGGGCAAGTACGGCAAGCGGGCTGAGGACGCTGTCCGGAGACTTCTCTCAAGAGTACTGGAGGCGGAGGGAATCGAGACTGCAAGGATTGAGCACATCCAGGTCAAGGACAGGGATGGCTCTGTCTTGGGCAAGGGCTACACGACGGACATCGACATCTACTACAAGGGCAGGGAGACATGGATAATAGAGTACAAGGCCCGTGCGAAGAGGGAGGACATCATTCATCTGCACCTGGTGGCGAGGCTTCTGAGGGAGCAGTACAGAATCAATCCCGACAGGGTGCTGATGGTCACTCTGAACATAGCAGATGAGGCGCGAGTGCTGGCTGAGGACATGGACATAGAGGTGCTTCAGGGGAGGAGCACGAATCCCACACCACTACCGCCGCCTGCAACGGACGGCCCAGCGTGAATGTCCGCTCGTTTTCTTGCTGATGTAGGCTGCTGTTTCTCGGAGATGGGAGGACCCAGCCGCAAGAGGAATGTGGAAACCTGGGCCATTCCCCGAGGAGCCACAGGTTGTCCATATTGTATATGGAAGAGTCGCGTTTATTGGTTGTGTAGAGTGCGGATGACATGCGGCTAGTGTGCCATTGCCAGGGGCTGAAGCACAGCAGATACAATCATGGGTAGCACGTACCCCTGCGTCCCCGCATCCGGCGGTCCAGACAATGGCTCCGAAACACCTGTCCCTCTGATGCCAGCCACTCAGACGCAAGGTCCTGCCGCGCGGAGTAGTGACCTTATAGCGGAATGCCTCCCGCTAGCGCAGGACCATTTCCATTTCCATTTCCCTCAGTTGTCCTCCCAAATGCTCTAAGCAGGCTATCGACTGTTCTCGCAGTTCCCATCCGCTGCTGGCCGCCAGCACTGGAATCGGTGCAGTTCGCTATGGGACCCGTGGTCGCCATTGTGTTATGGGGCGCACTCAGCCACATCGCTTGGAGAAAGTACTGTGCAGGACGTCCCAATAATAGGGGGACCACAACGACGGACAGATTAAATAGGTGCATCAATCTTCGACTGTCCAGTGGTGACCGAGAAGTGTCGTCGATGGACAGAAGGCGCTACACCTACTACGTCATATTGTTTCTCGGACTTGTCCTAGTGAGCCTCTATTTTCTAGTACTCTATCAATGGGTGGGACTGAGCAGTCTTGCCTCGCTATTGCTTGTTGGCAGTGGTGGCCTGTTCATCCTGCTCGCACTCGTTGCCCCCTTTGGCCGCTCTAGACCTGCAAGACTCGGACTCACTGCCTTGTGCGGTCTCATTGCTGGAACTCACGCATATCTCGATATCATATTGCTGCAGGGTCAGATGGGGACTGTGATGTTCATATGGATTGGCCTGGGCACAATGCTCGTCACTGCACCACTGCGATGGCTCAAAGAGTGATTCGATCTCATATTCCATTTCGCGGCAGTCAGCACGGCACGGGCCCAACCACTACTCGGATTCGTCCCTCTTGCCCGTCTCGGCAGTCGACTCCTCAGTCCTCTCTATAGGCTCTCTCGCTTCTCCCTCTTTCTCACTGCCTCTCGTCTCCTCCGGCTCCTCCACGAACACCTCAACAGCCGAACGCACTGCTGGGCGTCCAGCGTACGAGAGTCTTGAGTAGTCAAGTAGGCCTGGCGTGACCGCATCCTCAAGAGGTGGTATCATTGCCAGACCGCCTGCCGTGACCAGAGCGCCGATGATCCCCCAGAAGACGAGTCCAAGGCCACCGCCCCACTCGGCCGGCACAGACATAGAAAAGATTGCGTAGAACAGTGATGCCACAACGGAGAAGCCGAACATCGTCGTCTTGGCCTTGCCGCGAACTGGTCGAAGGTATCCCACGTAGAGGAAGACCATCACCGGTGGCAGACCCAGCACGGGGAGGAGCACTGCGGTCAGGATGTTGAGCGTGATCGTACCAGTCAGCCACAGATAGCCAAAGCTGAAGTAGAACGCGCCCAGTATGGCCATTCCAAGCCAGACCATGCAGTAGTAGTCGGTGTCCTCTCGTAGATGCATCTCTCTATCTCCTCCCTGTGGTCTATCTCAGGAAGCCCATGGCATCCTGGTTCTCGTATTTCATCTGCCAGTGCGTCGTGCCAGCACGGATCTTGTTCTGAAGTATCAGATGGGCTCGTATGAAGTCTGACGGCTTCGGCGGGCACCCCGGTAGATAGACATCCACAGGAACGACCTCCTCGGGGTCCTTGACAAGAGAGTAGCCGTCCCAGAACATGCCGCCGCTCGCAGCACACTGACCGAACGATATCACAAACTTTGGCTCAGGCATCTGCTCGTAGATTCGGCGCAGCCTGGGCGCCATCTTCTTCGTCAGCGAACCGGATATCCACAGCACATCAGTCTGACGAGGACCAAACAGCGGAAGCATACCGAACCGCTCAGTGTCCCACCGTGGAGCCACAGCGGCGGACCCCTCGACCATGCAGCAGCCCAGACCGAACTGTACTGGCCAGGGACTGTGAGCACGACCCCATCGGAGAAGCCACTTGATCGGTGGCAGGTTCTGCAGCCACTTCAACACGATTGGCCCCATCCGGCCGAAGCCGTTCCTCAGCAGATCGTAGCCAAGCCACATGAAGTACTTGCCGACTCTGAGTACAAGAGGCAGCCAGTAGGCAAACACCTTCCCCGGGTTCGCCACCTCATTGGGGTCGAACTTGAGCTTGGCGGCACGAATCCGTGCAAGGCGCCTCTTGCCGAAGTACTGTGGAGCATAGTTCGCCAGCCAGATGCCGGTCGAATGAACGTGACCCCCGTGCCTCTGTGCAATCTTGAAGACCACGAAGCTCTGAACCCAAGATAGCATGAAGCCGAACCGCCGCTCGTCCTCAAGGAAGTAGCCCATTAGCGTGACCCCGTTCTTCGATGTCACGTAGCCGTCCATGCCTGCCCGCGCTGAGGCCTGCTCGAACTGAAAGTCGTCGAGGATGAGCATCAGATTCTCCAATGGCGCAAAGGCCTGTCCGACGACCAGCGACGGGCCGAGCTTCTTGATCTTCATTGGATAGAAGCGCTGCTCCCACTCGTGTTCCGCAACGTGCTCGTCGTAGACTTTGCCCTTCAGCTCCTTCGCCACCCTGCGTACAACCTCGAGGCCCTCCTCGGTCTCCTCATCGGAACCATCGTACGCAAAGAGCGCGACACAGTGATGAACGGGATAGGGATAGGGGCCCGGGCCCTCCCAGATCTCCTTCTTGAGGTCGACGTACTTGCTCTCCTTGAACTTGATTGTGTGTGGGAGCGGACCCTCCTCCAGAATCTTCTCGATTGCAAATGTCATCAGGTAGTTCTCAGGAAAGCTGACGACGATGCACTTGATGGGGGTGAGAGCTTTGACCTTGAGCGTGACCTTGGTGATTATCCCCAGAATGCCCTCGGTGTCGCAGAACAGGTCGGTATCGCGGCTGCGCACAATTCGCCCATTGGGGAGGACCACCTCGACCTCCTCGACGTTCTCGTTGATGTTGCCGTACTTCAGCGAGCCGATACCGTCACCACCCTGAGCCACCCAACCTCCAACCGTGGCCGAGATTCCCGATGAGGGATAGGTGCGCAGGTCCAGTCCCTGACGATTGAGCTCAAACTGCAGGTGCGCCCAGGAGATTCCGGGCTCCACTGTGACCGTCAGGCCCTCGGGGTCGACACTCAACACGCGATCCATCCTACGCATATCAACAATGATGCCGCCCTTTCTGGGAATCGCACCGCCGTAGCCTGAGGTGCCAGCGCCACGTGGGACAATTGGCACGCGCTCCTCATTGGCGAACTTGAAGAGCGCGACAATCTCGTCCACCGACTCGGGCTGCACAAGTGCATCAGGTTTGTTGTTCATCAGCCAGCCGACCTGCTTGGGCAGTGAACCTACATCCATACTGTGGATGTGAAGCTCGTACTTCTCTGTGATCAGCCGGTCACCGAATATCGCTTTCAGGCGCTCCAATTGATCCTTCTTCAGTCCCATACGGTATCACGCCCGAGGTCAATGTGGGAGCCTTCGAAGACTCAGTTCCTGTCAGGCCTAGACCGTGAATAAAAAGATAGCGAGTCGGCAATAGTCGTCCGATTGTGCAGATACTCAGCAGGGTCATCCCCTCAGATGGGGCCCTGTCATAGGACACGATATTCAAACAAGTGGTTGAATAAAGATATAATGGAGCAGTCGTCGCATTAGGAAAACCTATTTACGTGGGCAAGGGCCGCTTTCCCCGGTCAAAGAACGACAACAGGTCAAAGAGGCAGGCCCCAATGCACTTCGAGATGCTTGAACAGTACAACCTTCAGGACATGGCCTTCATCTGTGCCCAGTGCAGCTTCTGTCAGGTGGGTCACGGTGCGTGCCCGACCTACAAGGTCAAGCGCCGGGACAGCTACTCAGGCAAGGGCAAGATGATCATCGCACGAGCGCTACTTCAGGGTAGGCTCTCACCCAGCGAGGCACTGGAGGGTCTTCGCGATGCCGTGTTCGGATGCACCCTCTGTGGCGGATGTGAGGAGGTGTGTCAAGTAGACATACCCTTTGTCCAGATCTACCAACTTCTGCGTGGTGAGTTCCTCAAGCTGAACCTCTGGCCGGAGCAGCTAAAGATGATGAAGAAGACCCTGATCAAGACACGGAACGTGCAGGGCCAGCCGAACATCGACCGTGTGGAGGGATGGTCATACTGGCATCCCGATGAGGATGCGCTCTTGGAGAAAGTGGGGCAGCCTGCGGAGACCGGGTTCTTCGTCGGATGCGGTTCATCATTCCGCGGTATTGCCATTCAGGCGACGATTGCCACAACTCTGATTCTCGATGACGCCGGCATCGAATACACGCTTCTTGGAGAGGACGAGTGGTGTTGCGGAGCCCCGCTGATCATGACTGGCGACTTCGAGGGCGCGAAGGAGTTCGCTCTACACAACATCGAGGAGTTCCGCAAGCTCGGTGTGAAGCGGATTGTGACAAATTGTCCAGGCTGCTACAAGATGTGGCATCACGAGTATCACCAGCTTCTCGGCATTGATCACGAATTTGAGATCGTGTACGGTCCCGTACTCTACGCCAAGCTAGTAGAGGAGGGCAAGCTGGAGGGCAAGATTAAGGACCTCCCGGTCTCGGTCACATTCCACGACCCGTGCGATGCTGGGCGCAACAGTGGCATCTATGAGGAGCCCAGAGTTGTACTGAAGAACATACCCGGACTCAGATTTGAGGAGCTTCCTCACAACCGGGAGAACTCGTACTGCTGCGGTTCAGGAGGTGTTCTGAGAGCACAGGACGAGGAGTTCTGTCTGAAGATAAACGAGCTGAAAGTACGCGACATCGAGCAGACGGATGCGGACTGGGTGATCTCCGCCTGCCCGTCATGTGTGGACTTCATCAACACAGGACTACCAGAGGCCGGGTCTGAGAAGAAGTCCAAGGACCTCGCCGTGCTGCTTGCAGAGGCTCTCGGACATACCTGGGACGGACTCGACGACGTCTACGGCTGAGGCGCCGGGGGAGGTCGCAGCAGAGTCCTGACTGCCAGCCCTACAAAGACGAGTAGCATCACAGCAACGAGAACGTATACCAGTAGTGGCGTCCTCATGTCAATCACAACATAGCCAACCGTCAGGTACAGTCCCGTCAACAGATGGGTCATAATCGTCCCGGCGTTCGCAGGTATCATTCTCAGGGGCTCATCGTAATGTCGTCGTGCAGTCCTGATTGCAATGGCCGCGATAGGAACCGTGAGCAGACCATAGAGCTGCGTCCACGGAACAAGGCCAACGAACGTGAACAACACTATGACAGCATAGGTGACGATCATCAGACCCGCATACACAGCTGATGCTCGCCTCCTACCCAGACGCACTACAGCCGTGTACTTGCCAGCAGCCCTGTCGCCCTCCATATCTGGAAACTCATTGATGAACAACACCAGAGAGATGAGTAGTGCCACCGGGAGCGAGGCGAAGACTGGTTCCCAGTCAAGGGCCTGTGTCTGCACGAAGAAGGCTCCAAGCGTCATCAGGATGCCAAAGTTCAGCCCGATGAATATCTCTCCAATCCCCCGACTCACAAGCCTGACTGGGGGTGCTGTGTAGAAGAAACCAGATGCTGCACCAATCAGCCCAAGGACAACTATCACCCAACCGAGGTGGAGATAGAGGTAGAAGCCGATTGCCACGGCAATGCCGAAGAAGACGAATGACCCCGCGAGGACCTCGCCGGGACTCAACAGGCCCTCCTGTATCACCCGGCTGCCTCCACTGAAGGGTCGAATGAAACCCTCGTTGACGTTATCGGCGCCACTCTTGTAGTCGAAGTAGTCATTGGCGATGTTTGCGCCGAGATGCAGACAGGCGGCCGCCACAAGAGTGAGGAAGAAAAACCAGAGGTTCAGGCCGTGCGTCCGCTCCCAAGCAATTGCGGTTCCTAGCAGCACGGGAACGAGTGACGCCGTCAAGAAACTCAACCTCATCTCACGTATCCAGATTCGAAGCCTCCCGGGCTTCGGCTCTACTGGGGCTCTCTCGCCAGTCATTGTGGGTCGACGGAGCAGCAGGCGGGAAGAATAAAAGATTGATGGAACAGGGCCGGCATAGTAACGCATTCGGGGTCACACCGCGCACGATCCCCTGGGCCTACACCAAGAGACAATGCCCTTCAGGGCGGATTCCACATTGTCCTCAGGACAAGTACTTTAAGAGGCGGTCGTCACGTAGCACTGTCGCCTGTTATCCGGAGAGGTAGCGTCATGTCCGGCAGAGAGATGTCGACAGACAGGGATTCTCGCACCGAGTGCGACCAGCGCGACACGAGTCTCGCTGCCGGTTCCACAGGCCTGCTCACAATCGATGATCTCACCGCCGACGAGGAGTTCGGAGCAATAATATCGGCTATCAACACGGCGATGGACGAGTTTGTTCAGAACCTATACGGAGAGCCTGCCTCACTCTATGAGGCGGCCAGACACCTGCTTGTTGCCGGGGGCAAGAGGCTCCGCTCTCTGATTGTCCTCTTGGCGACACAGGCGGTCGGAGGTGACATTGAGGACGCATTGCCGTTCGCTGTAGCAATGGAGCTGGTGCAGACCGCCAGCCTTCTTCACGATGACGTGATTGACGACGACGTCCTACGGCGAGGTGTCGAGACCGCACACAGAAAGTTCGGGACCAGAATTGCAATCCTCGCGGGAGACCTTCTCGTTGCAGAGGCGATGAGCCTGATTGGAGAGAGGGCGACTCCAGAGCTCCTCGCCATGATAGGAAAGGCGGGGATAATGCTGTGTGAGGGCGAGGCATCCGACTTGCTGATGGAGATCACTGATAGCGAGTCGGTCAGTGTGAGACGCTATCTGGCAATGGCGGAGAGAAAGACCGCATCACTTCTGCGGGTAGCGGCAGGTGTCGGGGCAGTGGTCGGAGGTGGTACGACAGAGCAGCGCGACGCTCTGATGGAGTACGCTCGGAAGATTGGTCTGGCATTCCAGATTCGTGACGATGTTCTGAATCTGACATCAACTCCCGATGTGACAGGCAAGTCGGTCCTCTCAGACCTGAAGTGGAAGACCAGCAACTACGTGGTGATCCACTGCCTCGAACACTGCAGTCAGCCTGTTCGCGAGGAGTGCCTGAGGGCACTCGGATCCAACTCGTATGAGGACGTTCTCCGTGTCCTGGAGGAGTCCGGTTCCATAGCGCACGCGAATGAGGTGGCGTGGCGCTTGGCACGTGAGGCAAAGGCCGTCCTGAGAGGCGCAGACCTGCAGAAGAAACATCTTCTTGAGAGGCTCGCTGACTTTGTCGTCCTCAGGGCGCACTAGGAACGGGACATGGTCTCAGAGAAGAAACATCAAAGCGCGGAGAAGAGTGCGGGAGGCAATGTCGACCGGTAGCGGGAGCCGGCAACGTATAAGTTGTTCCAGCAGCCTGGTCCCAGCCAGACGCATGGTGACCTCCGTGACCGCATCCGTCGTCATCGCCTTGTCGGCAATGTGTCTGATGGACAGGGCTGTGTAGAGCTCACGGCCGAACTCCTGTTTCCACCCCTTCTCGTAGGCGCTCAGTGGGGTCCCGAACTCAAGATGGTTGACGATACTCTCGGCGGCTATCTCACCGCCAATCAGCGCTGTGGGGATGCCACCGCCATTGGAGGCCATCACGTGACCTGCGGCGTCGCCGACAAGCAGTACACCTTCGTCCGAGTATGTTCGCTCGACGGGTCCATCAACAGGGATGAGTGCACCAATCTGTCGGACTACACGACCGCCCCTCAGACGTCGGGCCACAAAGGTATGGCTCAGGATGAACCGGTGCAGGTAGCGACGGGGTGGAACGCCCGGAGCGGCAAAGGCGGGGCGCAGCCCAAGTCCCACATTGGCCTCAGAGGGGCCCCTCGGAATCACCCAAGCGTACCCGCCTGGGGCCACAGAAGAGCCAAAGAACATTTCGACGACAGAGACGTCTGTGTCGACATCCGCAAGAGTCACCGAGGCGGATTGGCTCAGTTGGCTTGAGGGGTCTTTGTACTCCACCCCGATTGAGCGTGCCACCACTGAGACCGGTCCATCAGCGCCCACGACTACGCGTCCTCTTATCTCGCTGATACCGTCGGGTGTACGCACCAGGACAGTATTGTCCCTGTTCCTCCTGACAACCGTGTTGCACAGTCTCAGCTCGGCACCAGCATCCTCAGCAACCGTGACGAGAAATGGGTCGAACCTCGCGCGGTCGATGATATTGGCGGAGAACCGGAACTCGTAGCGTCGGCCTCGAGGCGAGATGAGTCGGATCGTGCGCGTCCTGTCGAGAATAAGGTGGCGTGGGACATCCGTCAGTCTGACGCCTCTTGGCGAGCGGGGGAACAGGTCCCCCATCTCAGATGGAGTGGGTAGCAGCTCGCCACAAAGGACAGGCTCGCCGAGGGCTCTCCTTCGCTCAAGAAGGATCGTAGAGAGACCACGTCCTGCTGTACCAGCAGCCACAGTGGCGCCTGCTGGCCCTGCTCCAACAACAACGACATCAAACGTCTCAGTCACCCGGCATGCCTCCGGTCCCTGTGCGAGTCGTCAAAGAGCAGGTCAATATTAGTTATGCTGATTGGGATACGGCCGCCCAACCGTCGGCGAAGCTCGCCAACATGAGCACGCAAAGACTAAATGTTCCGACAGGGCACTCCGCTCGGGTCTTCCCTGTGGGGCTGCGGTCGGAGGCAATACTTTTCGCGCTCCTTGCACTGATTCTCTCATTGGCGGCCGCCAGTCCAATCGTTACGGATGATGCGGTACAGCCGACAACGCCACAGACAGCGGTCATCGGGGCACAGTCGACACACAGTCCGATAGTGATCTCTTCGGACGAGGACTTCAAGACACAGGGCTGGCCAGGGAACGGCACACGAATGAATCCCTATGTCATTGGCAATCTCACAATCTCCTCGAACGATGTCGCACTGTCTGTGAGCGGTACGAGCGTCCATTTCATCATCGCGAACTGCATGTTCCTCAACGACGTAGACCCCTCGCTCAGTGGAACGGGAGTCCGCATTGAAAAGGCATCATTCGGCACCATAAGGAACTGTACCTTCGTTGGGTTCGCCACGGCCGTGATGCTCTCCGAGGCTCGCAGCATTCTCGTTGAGATGGTGGAGGTCACGGGGTGCCTGCTCGCCACGGACATCAGCTTCAGCAGTGACGCCATTGTCAGCGCTTGCGAGTTCGCCTCAGTCAAGATGGGCGTGTACGTGCTGGCATCAGTGAACGTCACGGTCGATGGATGCAGGGGGGATGCCCCGGCCTCGTTCATCACATCCTTCTTGTCCGACGACTGTAGCGTCACGAGAAATGTCGTGACCGACCCTAGGGGCGGTATGATTGCGGTCTTCAGCGGCACAGACTGGTTCATCTCGGACAATGTCCTCGGGAGAGGAGGACTGTATTTCGCCGGGGGCTCGGACGGCTGGCTGCACACAGTGGTCAACAACACTGTCCTGGGCCGACCAATATTGTTCCTGACTGACGTGTCTGACACCAGCGTGCCGACAGGAGAGTACGGTCAGGTCATAATGCACAACTCGACGGATGTGAGCCTGATCGGTCTGTCGTTTCAGGACATCAGTGTTCCCGTTGAGATAGGGTTCTGCCACGGTGTGACCATAGACAGAATCAAGATGGACCGCTGTGGCAAGGGACTGTATGTCGAGATGACAACGAACATCTCGGTCGTGGACTCTACGTTCGGCGACTGCCTCTTTGCTCTTGATGTTCAGAGCACGATAGGGCTCACGGTAAGCGATACTGTCTTCGCGAGGAATGTGAGAAGCATCTTTCTCTCCGTAGTTGACGATGTAGACATAGAGAACTGCGAGTTCGTTGGTAAGTACGATGCCGCAGACGCACTTCAAGACTCTGCCTCGCAGGGCCGCCCGTTCGCCCTCTCAGCGGTCCAAAGTACTCCTGCGATCGACACTCCACACTTGTACCCCGTCCTGCAGAGCTTCCTGACCAACGCCTCAATAGGCGCAAACCACTGTTCCGGCCTCTCACTGAGGTACAACAGGATCGTCAACGCGTCGGCAGGAGTCTTGGGTGTAGCTCTGACGAACTTTGAGGTGCGGAACAACACAATAGTCGGATGCGGTGGCGATGGGGTCCTCCTGAACTACTCGAGCCAGGGCGTCATCGTCTACAACACAATCACTGACAACCAGGGATATGGTGTCGTGCTGGACTTCAATAGCGACGGCATCAGAACGTGGGGTAACGTGTTTGCCAGGAACATGAGGGGAAACGCTCGAGATGACCACCAGTACAACTCCTGGGATGACGGGGACAAGATGGGAAACTACTGGGACGACTATGATGGTAAGGGACCCTATCTTGTCGACGGTCTCGCAGGAAACATAGACCAGTATCCCAGAGCTCTTGACAGTGACGGCGACGGGTTGAGCGACTACGAGGAGAACCACGTGTATGGCACAGACAGCCTCAATCCAGACACAGACGGCGGGGGCGAAGACGACCTCTCTGAGATAGAGGCCGGAAGAGATCCGTTGGATCCCTCAGACGACTTCCAGTCGTTCTCAATCGAGATTCCTCTGCTACCGCTAGTCGCTGTCGTGTGTGCCGTGGTGGTCTTGGGGATTGTTGGAGAGTGCATCGCGCTGAGAAGAGCCGCCAATTCGGCTGAGCGCATCAGCCCGTCAGAGCCAGTCCAGAGTGGGCGTATGAGCAGCGCCTCGGGGAAACAAAAATCCTAAAAGGTCAAGGCCGAAGGTGCGCGGGGGTTTTCTCAGTGAGCGGGTGGCGGTTGAAACTCGTTCTCATAATGCTTCTTACCCTGAGCCTCTCACTGGCGACCGCCATTTCTCAGGACGGCGTCACCACCGTAGAGAGGACGAGCTACAGACCAAGCGATGCGATGGAGACTGCACAATCGACGCACGCCCCGATACTGATAACGTCTAACGAAGACTTTGAGGCGCAGGGCTGGCCGGGCAACGGGACGGCAAGCAACCCCTATGTGATCAGTGGCCTCCACATCGGGACGAGTGAGGTTGCAATCAACATCACCAACACTGATGCCCATTTTGTCATCGAGGACTGTGTCCTCGTCAATCAGGTCGACAGAACGGACTTGGTCACGGGGATAGGCCTTACGAACATCACCTCGGGCACTATCCGTAACTGCACAACGATAGGATTCACGTGGTCGATTCTGGCCACAGAGGTGACCGACCTCCTCTGCGGGAACATCGATGCGAGGGACTGCATGCTCCCAGTGGCAATCACATCTGGCAATGACATAGTAGTGAGGGAGAGCGAATTCACTTCCTGCGACATGGGCGTGTACCTCCTCCAGTCAACCAATGTCACAGTCGAGGAATGCCGAGGTGATGCTCAGTACTTCTTCTTTGGGTCGAGCCTCTGCAAGGACTGTAACGTCTCAAGAAACGTGGCAACCATTTCTGACAGTGGCCCTATGTTCGACTGTGGCGGCAGGAATGTCCGCTTTTCCAACAATGCATTGGGCAGGGGTGGGATCATCGTCGGCTTCCAGCAGGACAGCTGGCCGTACGAGATGGTCAACAACACCGTTCTGGGGCGCCCTATTCTCTACTTGGATGACGCATTGCACGTCAGTGTTCCTCAGGGGGAGTATGGCCAAGTGATAGTTGCGGACTCAGAGTATGTCGAGATTACGGACCTCTCCTTCTCAGATGTGGACATACCCATCCTGATAGGGCACAGCTATGGCGTGGCTGTGAGCGGAGTCCAAGTCGGCGGGGCGGCTCGCGGCATATACGTTGAAACAACAAGAAACCTTTCAATTGTGAACTCCACGTTCGACAGGTGTTTCGTTGGGATTGATATGAGCAACCCGATGATCGCGACAGTCTCTGGGTGCGTCTTCATAGACGACTTCACGGGCATCTCAACGAGGTATGACTACCAGAACACCATAGAGCAATGCAACTTCACAGGAGGGTACCCCCTGAGTGAGGGCCCGGAGAAGTACGAGGACATCGTACCACCCGTCACATCGGGGCCTGCGGCCATCTGGGCCCAGCAGTCGGAACAGCTCGCGGTGAGGTACAACAGGATGAGCAATGCCTCTGCTGGGCTTGTCGGCGTGAGTCTCAGAGATTTCAACATCCAGGAAAACACAATCTTCGGGTGCAATGGCAGCGGCATTATGTTGAAGTACTCAACTCAAGGCCTCATTAGATTCAACAACATCACTGACAACAAGGCGTACGGTGTCACCCTCGACAACTTCTGTACCTACGTCAGAATCTGGGGGAACGTCTTCGCTCGGAACACAATGGGCAACGGGCACGATGACGGAACGTACAACTCATGGGATGATGGAAGGGAGGTAGGCAACAGCTGGGACGACTATGGTGGCGAGGGGTCCTATCGGGTCCCAGGTACGGGAGCAAGTATTGACTCATACCCGTTCCCAGTCGACAGCGATGGCGACGGGCTGATAGACTATCTCGAGAACAACGTCTACGGGACGGACCCCCTCAATCCCGACACTGATGGCGGCGGCGAGAACGATCTGGCAGAGATTCAAGCAGGGAAGGACCCGCTGGACCCGTCGGATGACCTGTTGTCGTACTCCGTGGAGATACCTCTGCTGGAGATGGTCGCCCTCGCGGGCATTGTGGTGACTGTGGTCGTCGCCTTCAGATGGTT
This sequence comes from Candidatus Thorarchaeota archaeon, assembly GCA_029855935.1. Classification (GTDB taxonomy): domain Archaea; phylum Asgardarchaeota; class Thorarchaeia; order Thorarchaeales; family Thorarchaeaceae; genus B65-G9. The sequence continues at coordinate 31,989 of JAGSHN010000017.1, forward strand.
CCTCGCGAGCAGAAGAGCCAGTGGCATAAGCGCCCCTGAGATTGTCGATGGGGCACTGTGGAGCGGTTGACACAGCGCCCTCGGGCACGGGGATGTCAGGCAGTGTCCCCCGTGCCACGTCTCAGGACTTTCACACAAGGTAGACCTTGTCGTGAGGCCTGACGCGCTCCATGACCTTGATGGCAATCTCCTGCCCGGGCTCCGCAGACTCGATGGGCTTGCGGTCGATCTGCATCGAGGCCACCTGCTGCTCAAAGTTGGTGGTGGCCCCCTCAAATCTCACTCTGTCACCCACCTTTATGGGCTCGACTAGCTTTATCGCTGCAACGCCAATCTTTCCGAAGTAGTTAGTCACTTCTCCTACAAGCTTCTTCTCCGCCATCTGCCACACCATCCTGTCGTCTTGGTCAGGCACGGAACATGTGCAGTTCCGGGTCCTGCGTCGACGATGGTCACAGTAGAGAGTCACAACGGGGATATAAAACAATGCGCCCCCTTGCACAATGTCACCACAACCCATATCAATCTTCGACATCAATAGGCGTCGTTGACCTCTCGATGTGACTGCCTGGCATCTTGTCCTGAGGCAGAAAGGGTGGTTGGATTGTCTGTGTCCCAAAAGGCTCTGATGAAGTTCTCACAGGAGATTGAGAAGGCCGAGAACGCAGCAAGAATTCGTCTGTTCTCAAAGGCATCCAAACAGTATGAGAAGCTGGCGGAGAAGGCCAGAGAGCTGCAACCGGAGATTGCCATCGAACTCCAGTTCTACTCGATTCTCTACAGGCTTCTCGACGAGATTGAGGATGGCAAGGACCCGATGAAGACCGGGACCGTGAGCGCTCTTCTCAGGCTCACACCGCAGATAGGCGACAGGAGGCTGGTCATGGCCCTTCCGGGCGGCAGATTTGGTGAGTTCTCCACATTCAGGATACTCAGAGAGCTCAAGGCCATCGAGACCATGGCGATTGGGCTGTCGAGGAATGACCACAATATGCTCAGGCAGGCTGTGGACCTGTTTATGAACATCGGAGACGAGATGCTCATCTTCTCAATGTATCTCTCGCCGCTGAAGCGGAGAATCACGGGTCGCAGAGCGGCACTAGAGTGTGAGGGCTACGCGCAAGTCATAGAGGGAGCTAGGTTTGTCGACGAGGATCCCTCTGCCGCAGCCGAGTACTATATGATGGCAGTGAGAGCGTTCCGCTCAGCCCGCCTCCATGACAAAGAGGCAATCTACCAGAACACGCTCATCGGTCTGAGAGTGGAGCTCACATGCTGGATCTGCGGCCGCCGCGTGAAGGGAGCCTCTCACCTTGTGTGGATGCCGGCACAGGTGAGCAACTACTTTGTGAAGCTGCTGGAGGAGAACAAGGAGGATGTCAGGAGTGTCAAGCCGAACAGGCTCGTGGTGTGCAAACCGTGCTACACTGCCATATCCAACGAGGCCCTCGCTCAGGCGAGAAAGGAGGCCGCGAGGGTGATGGCAAGAGTGCAGGAGCTAGAACGTCGCCTGAGACGCTTGGAGTCCACCGTGCACACAATGGGGTGAGAGTGAGAGATGGCCGAGGCATACGCATGTGCGGTCTGTGGAGGACCGCTTGAGGTGAAGGCTAGTGATGATGTCGTCGAGTGTCCCTACTGTGGGTACGTCAACAACGTCTCAAGTCTGAACCAAGACCTGGAGGAGTTCAAGAGAGAGGTACGCTCCTGGCTTATGGAGATCGGCGTCGCAGGACAGTCAGGCGCTGATCTTGGGATGAGAAGGCTCTACTTCAAGAGAGAGCTCTACCCCGAACTTCTCACTCAGTTCGCCAACATCGTTGGCAACACCGATGACCTGATGGACTATCCGTTGGTGTATCTCAGCATCTATGCCAAGTTCCCCGACCTGGCGATAAGAAAGAGATGGTCCACCGAGCAGGGGAAGCCAATCAAGGACTTTGCACGGAAGCTGGGCTCACCTGAACTCCTCGGCTTCGTGCCAGAGCCGCAGGCCCAGATACAGATCATCCAGCTAAGGCTTCAGGCCATGATGATACCGATGTTGATGGACATTGTACGTCTCACCGAGGTTCCGACAAAACAGAGTCTTATGAGATGCGCCAACACCCTCAGGGCTCTCGCCGACGAGATAGGCTCTGCAATGTTGATCGTGTCAACCGACAGGAGCCTGAGTGAGAGGGTTGAGTACTACAACGTTATGGAGGAGCGGTTCCGTCTTGCCGCCGAGGTGTACGAGAACATTGCGAGATCCGTTGAGACAGGCGAGCCGTTCGAGGAGGACTGGGTCAAGGACACGATGACAAAGCTCAACAATCTGAAGAGCAGGCTGGCAGAGTTGAGCGAAGTATCGGTCATCGACAGGGTGCCGATGGAGGCCGGACTGGACGATGATATGGCATCACTGATGACGTGGAACGGTATCGTTGCGACGTTCATCAAGCTTGGTGCAAAAGACCTGCCGTCATTCATCCGTGCTCTAGAGAACTTTGCGAATGCGACCTTCTTCAGACGTATCGAGCCCAGACCGGGCATTGACCAGACGTGGTACTACGACTTCATTGACAGCAAGAAATTTGCATGGTTTGTGGACTCGCTGAGGATGGCGGTCCTGGCAAGGGAGATAAAGATCATCGACCCACGAGGAGTCGCGACCGCGGCGCCCTTTATGTATCCATTCTACCTGCTTCACGTGGATGCGATTTTGAAGACCGGTATGCTGTGGTGGAAGAAAGGGACTATGGAGAGCTTCTATGTTCTCGTGGACGCGGGCTTCACGGTCTACAGAGGCTTCCCGGCTGGAGACTACCCAGCCTGTATGACGCCGATAGGAAAGAAGCTGATAGACAAGCCTCTTGAGAAGTCGCTCGAAGCAGTATCGAGAATAGGACCCGTTTCTGTACCTCCGAGGACAATTGTCCTGCCTCCTATGGTGAGCCCTCAGGATGCTGTCAACTTTTTCACTGCAGCATACAACTTCCGCGAGGAGGCCGAGTCCGCCAGAGTGGAACAGGGGCGTATCATCGAGGTCCCCTCTTCTTACAAGAGAAAGGGATTCGACCCGGGAAGAATCAAGGCGGTGATGCCGGAGGTCGTCGGCCTCTACTGGGCCCCCCTGATGTTCATAAAGGGACACCCGGAGCTGGCGCTCTCGGAGCTCGGCATGGATTCCAAGCTCAAACACAGAGGCGAGCTTGCCAAGATGTTCACCGCATTTCTGTCACAGGTGAAACAATAGGCTCTGCGGCTCTGAGCCAAGTCCGAGGCGCACACAACCACAAAGGTGGTCCACACGCACGCTCTCGGCTCGGATTGTTCGCTTCCGAGTATGCAACAGAAAGAGGCTTATCTCACTGTGTCAGAAATAGGATTGGTGCCGCATGTAGGCTGCCCCTCGGCGTCACCCTCGGCACCAAGACCACAGGAACGGAGGTCTACGCAATGAGAATAATGACCTTCAGCGGATCGACTGTCGCGTACATCGAGAGTGGCACAATCTTGAGTTCCTCAAGGAGCACACTTGGTAGAATCTCTGGCGGAACGGTCACTAATTCCTCAGGCAACACGCTCGGCCGCGTGAGAGACGGCTATGTGACCGATTTCTCGGGCAGCACCATTGCACGGTACACCGACTCCGGGCTGATGACATACGGTGGTTCTACTCAGTTCCGGTTCAGCGACGATAGCATAATGAGGTTCAGCGGCTCGACGCTCTACAGGACAGATGACGACATCTCCAGACACCTTGAGGCCGTGGTCGCGTGGCTGGTGTTCTTCTCAGGTGAGTGGTAGCCCGTACGGCTGCATAGTAGCCTCGCACAGAGCGGCGTGACCCCGCGACCCCAGCTGAGAAAAACAAGACAACGCACGCCACTGTGAAAAAGGCGAGGCTCACAGGTCGAGCGCTGAGAAGTCCAGTGCGCTGTTGACGGCCTGCTCAATCCTCTCGATGTTCCTTCTGTCCTTGGGGTGCACAGAGCCGATGAGCCCATCGACATCGAGAATCGGCCCGAGCAAGACCACGTCGTCACAGTGCTATCCGAGAGAATCTCGCTCATCCTCGCTCGGTCAACTGAGATGTTCACGGACATGGTCGTGGAGAAACTTGGCGGAAGGAGCGCCCTCGATGCCATTGAAACTCTCAACTACGACGAGATGGATGCTCTTGTCCACAAGGCGTTCCCATTTCTGAGAGCAAGAACGTGACCACAGCACCGGAAGGCATTCACACTCCAGAATCACTGCCCTTCTCTTCCATAGCGATTTGGGCTATGGTCAATCGCGATCCCTACCGTGGTTCAGGCGCTTCAGACGATACAGAGTCGGCCAGTCTTCGAACGGCAAATCGACAGAAAGAAAAGCTGAGTTCTCTCTATTCACGCCAACAGACGAGAAGAGCCACAGAGAAAGAACAGGAGAATGAGTAGGTCCCAATGGTCAAGAAACTAACGCCGATGCAGAGGCAGTATCTTGAGCTCAAGCGCCAGTATCCTGACAGCATACTGATGTTCAGGCTTGGGGACTTCTATGAGATGTTCAATGAGGATGCCAAGATAGCAAGCAAGATACTGAACATTGTGCTGACCGCCCGTGGGGAGGGCGTGGAGAGATGGCCGATGTGCGGCGTCCCCTATCACTCAGTCGACACATATGTTGCAAAGCTGATACGTGCGGGCTACACTGTAGCCATTGCGGACCAGGTCGAGGACGCCTCCCAGGCAAGGGGGCTGGTCAGAAGAGAGATCGTCCGGCTGGTCACACCGGGGACCGTGCTGGAGTCGTCGATGCTTGAGGACTCTACCAACAACTATCTCGTTGCCATAGTCGCGCACGAGAGACGGGTTGGTGTGGCCGCAGTCGACGTGTCCACTGGTGAGTTCATTGCCACGGAGTTCGAGGGCGACCTTGAGGGAGAGAGGCTCTTCAACGAACTCAGCAGGTTGAGCCCAGCCGAGGTGCTTGTCCCAAGCAGCGAGACCAAACGGGCGCCTCTGATCAAGTTTCTTGAGGAGATAGGAGCCCGTGTAACAGCTAGGAACGACTACGAGTTCTCCGCCCGTTCGGCCGAACAGAGGCTCAAGGACCACTTTGGCGTGGCCACACTGGACGGGTTCGGTGTGAGCGACTGGCCAGCAGCACTGGGCGCAGCGGGAGCCATCCTCGCATACGTGCAGGAGGTCCACAAGACAGGCCCGGTCACACTGAGCGGCCTGCGGACCTATTCGATTGAGCGTCATATAGTTCTAGATGCCACGACACAGCGCAATCTTGAGCTCCTCAGAAATGCGAGGGACGGTAGCACAAGGGGTACCCTGCTGAGCGTGTTGAACAGAACTGTCACGCCAATGGGCAAGAGACTGCTCAAGCGGTGGATTCTACAACCACTGTTGGACATTGACGAGATCAACAAGCGGCTGGACGCGGTCGAGGACCTTGCGAGGTCGGCTGTTCTAAGACGCAACGTGATGGACACACTCCGACCTCTGGGGGACCTTGAACGTGTCACGAGCAGGATACTCTTTGGCACGACAAATGCCAGAGAGCTTGCAGCCCTCCGAGATGCCCTCAAGCGTCTTCCTCCGATACGCGATGCTCTAGCTGGCTGCAAATCGGGCTTGCTGCGCGAGGCCGCAGAGACGATAGACCCTCTTGAGAAACTATACGACACCTTGAAGCGAGCCGTTGTGGATGACCCCCCCGCCACCGTCCGAGAGGGTGGGATGATCAGGGAGGGCTTCTCCCAAGAGCTAGATGAGCTGAAGAAGACAATAGCTGATGACAAGAAGTGGATAGCGTCGCTTCAGGCAAGAGAACGGGCCCGAACCGGTATCAAGTCGCTCAAGGTCGGCTACAACAAGGTCTTCGGATACTACATCGAGGTGACGAAGGCCAACCTGCATATGGTCCCGGACGACTACGAACGCAAGCAGACGCTCGCAAATGTGGAGAGATTCATCACTCCAGAGCTCAAGAGACGAGAGGAGGCTGTTCTGGCGGGAGAGGAGCGTATCAACAGGCTTGAGTACGAGATCTTCGAGCAGCTGCGCTCAAGGGTCAGAGAGAATGCACAGGCACTTCGAAACGATGCTGCTGCAGTGGCCCTCGTCGATGTCATCGCCTCTCTGGCAGACGTTGCCGTTTCGCGCAAGTACGTCCGCCCGAACGTTACGGAGGGCACTGCAATCCGCATCGTCGATGGCCGTCATCCGGCGCTTGAGATGATACTCGGCCCCAATGAGTTCGTTCCAAACAGCCTGGAGATAGGCGACGGCGGCATCACTCTCCTGATAGTGACTGGCCCGAACATGGCAGGAAAGAGCACCTACATGCGTCAAGCGGCTCTCATCGTCATCATGGCTCAGATGGGGTCATTCGTCCCAGCCAAGTCAGCCGAGATAGGTCTGGTGGACCGTATCTTCACGAGAGTCGGCGCATTTGATGATCTGACGGCAAGGCAGAGCACGTTCATGGTCGAGATGATCGAGACGGCCAACATCCTCAACAGTGCCACAAGGCGGAGCCTTGTCATCCTTGATGAGATAGGGAGGGGGACGTCGACATTCGATGGGATGGCGTTGGCCTGGGCCGTTGCTGAGCGGATCGTACAGATGAAGACGAGGACGCTGTTCGCAACACACTTCCATCAGCTGACCGAGATGGCCCGACTGTATCACGGCGTGAAGAATGTCCACACTCTCGCAAGAGAAACTGGCAACACCATCGTCTTCCTGCACAAGGTCGTCGAGGGAGGAACTGACAAGAGCTACGGCATCCACGTCGCAGCCCTCGCTGGTGTCCCGGAGCCAGTGGTGCAGAGAGCTCGCGAGATACTGTCGCGTATCGAGAGGGAGAATGTTGTCGATCTGGGCTCCGCTGCAGGTTCCGACGGGCAGGAGCTGCAGCAGACGACCCTAGAGGCGCTGGTCATAGATGACCCCATAGTAGAACGGATCCGCCACTTGGACCTCGACAGGACCACGCCGATTGACGCGCTGCTAACACTGAAGGAGCTACAAGACGAGATACGCTCTCGCGAGAAATGAGGGGAGAAGCCGTGCATAGAGCGTCTGGTTGACGGTCCTGCCTAGTCGCGAAACTTCGACGTGACTTTTCACAACGCTTAATTGCCGGGTGGTAGAGCCGTCAATCAGGACAGCCCCATCGGAGATCCCTTCAGTGAAGCCAATAATCGCCCCGTCGATACTCTCTGCGGACTTTGCGAATCTGAGAGAGGATGTCCTAGCCGCTGTGAGGGGTGGCGCTGATGCCCTGCACTGTGACATAATGGACGGCAGCTTTGTGCCCAACATCTCGTTTGGGCCGATGATCGTCCGCACGGTGAACGAGATGACGGATGTGATGCTGGACGTCCATCTGATGATTGTCAACCCCGACAAGTATGTGCCGGAGTTTGTCAAGGCTGGCGCCGACCTGATCTATCCGCACGTGGAGGCACCCTATGACATCTATAGGACTGTACAGCTGATCAGGGACCACGGGATACGAGCTGGCATCACGCTGAATCCCGGGACGCCGCTTGAGACCGTCATTCCACTACTCGACCACGTTGACACCGTGCTGATAATGAGCGTGTGTCCGGGATTTGGCGGACAGAAGTTCATCCCATCCGCGCTACAGCGCATCAGGAGGCTGAGAAGACTGCTCGACGAGGAGAAGCCCAGCGTCACTATTGCAGTCGATGGCGGAGTGTCGCGGGACAATGTCGCAGAGCTGTACAGAGCAGGGGCGAGACACTTCATCGCGGGGTCATCGGTATTCAAGGCCGAGGACATCGAGGGTGCTGTCCGGGAGCTGAGAACGATCGTCGAGGCACTGGAGTGATTGAGATGAAGTTCTTCATAGACACAGCCAACGTAGAGGCAATTCGAAGGTTCCACGAGAGAGGAATGGTCGACGGAGTGACGACCAACCCCACACTCGTGGCGAGAGAGGGTCGTGACCTCAGACAGATAGTCACGGAGATTGCGTCCTTCGTCAAGGGCCCCATCAGCCTTGAGGTTGTGAGCGAGGACGCAGACAAGATGGTGAATGATGCCCAAAGGATGAGTGGCTGGATTGACAACGCAGCCATCAAGATACCGATGACTTGGGAGGGACTCAAGGCGGTGAGAAAACTCGCAGAAGAGGGCATAAAGACCAACGTGACCCTCGTGTTCAGTGCCAACCAGGCGCTTCTGGCCGCAAAGGCAGGAGCGACATTTGTCTCGCCGTTCATTGGCAGGCTGGACGATGTCGGTCACACCGGAATGCAGCTGATCGCCGATGTGGTGCAGATCTATTCCAACTACGGCTATGACACCGAGGTCATCGTGGCCAGTGTCCGCCATCCGATTCACGTGTATGAGGCCGCCCTGATTGGTGCTGATATCGCCACGATACCACCCACCGTCATGGAGAAGATGGTCAACCATCCGCTCACGGACGTGGGCATCAAGAGATTCCTCGACGACTCGAGGAAGGTCCAAGAGACAAAGGACGGACAGTGAGAGGGACTCCCTACGTCCGAGAACGTATTATTAGCGTCCGTATGGCATGTCAGGAGTTGTGGTCCGAATGAGGTTGGAGCCGGACCTTGTGGTCTTCAACGGCCGGATAATCACAATGGACCCTGAGAACCCCGAGGCAACGGCGATAGCGGTCAAGAACTACAAGTTCCTCCTGGTGGGCAGTGATACCGACATCCTCGACCTCGTTCAGTCAGCACGTAGGGTCATCGACCTGGGCGGCAAGACTGTTGTGCCGGGATTCGTCGACGCCCACGCTCACGTCACCAGTACCGGCATCAGACGCGGATATGTTGACCTCAGCGATGCAAAGTCGCTGCAGGAACTCAAAGCGACCCTCAGACAGGCTGCCCAAGAGCGCCCACCGGGGGAGTGGATTCGAGGACACAGGTGGGACGAGAGCCGATGGCCCGAGAGGAGATATCCGACGGCGAGGGACCTTGATGAGGTCTCCACCGAACATCCAATCGCCATAGAACGCGTGGACCTTCACCTCGCCTCGATGAACACTCTCGCGATGGAGAAGCTGAAGGTGCCGCTGGACCACGAGGGTACGTTGAAGGACTCCAAGGGACAGCCCATCGGAGTATTCAGGGACATCCCCGACCTGTTTGCCAGGCTCCGCCCGGATCTTGACACAATAAAGGCAGGAGTCGTGGCGGGGAGCAAGCTCGTCAATCAGTACGGCATCACTACCTGCGTCGACAACATCAGAGCCGAGTATCTACGCGCCATTCTTGAGTGCGAGAGGGAGAAGCGACTCACTGCGAGGTTTATCGTCAACCCCCCGGGCAACCAGATGAAGCATCTTGTTGCTCTAGGCCTCACCTCAGGGCTGGGCGGACCTATGTTCAGACTGGCTGGCGTGAAGAGCTTTATGGACGGCTCGATTGGCGCCCGTACCGCCGCACTGAGCGAGCCCTATGCTGATGACCCTGGCAACATAGGTAGACTATTGATCAATGAAAAGGCGATGACGAGGTTTCTCAGAAAGGCGGTTCGGGGCGGCATCCAGACAGTCACCCACGCAATCGGCGACCGCGCGATTGAGATACTGCTAAGAGCATTCGAGTCTCTGAACGAGCGAGAACTCGCCCTCGCTCGTAGGCAACGCCATCGCATTGAACACGCTGAGATGATGAGCAGGGAGCAGATACGAAGGGCGGCAGCTCTGGGGCTCATCCTGTCAATGCAGCCAAACTTTATTGGCGAGTGGCAGACAGAGGGCGGGATGTACGAACAACGCCTCGGTCCCGAGAGAGCCAAGATGATGAACATGTTCAGGGTGGCACTGGACAACGGCGCAAGAGTCTGCTTCGGCTCTGACGGCATGCCCTTTGGCCCACTCTACGGCATCTGGTGCGCCACAACCCACAGCAATCCCAATGTGCAGATAACCGTCGAAGAGGCCCTCCGTTGCTACACCCTTGAGGGTGCCTACGCGTCGTTCGTAGAGAACATCGTGGGCAGCATCACCGTTGGCAAGCGCGCAGACTTTGTCGTACTCTCAGAGGACATAACACGCGTGCCCCCTGAGAGGATAAGAGAGGTTCAAGTGGAGAGCACGTTCGTCGGGGGAATCGAGGAGTTCTCTAGGGCGAGGAACAGGTGATTATGATTGCGTCTCTTCACACGGAACATAACAGATGTTGGGCCCAGGAGAGCTCGACCCGCACTCTCTGAAAATGCCGTGATATCCCGGCACCGCACTGCTGTCTGGAAAAGACTCACATAGGACTGCTAGATAGGTGAAACATACGCAGAGAAGGAAGTTCGAATGGAGGAGTACCAATCCATAACGAGGTATTACACATTCCTCTCTGATGAGTCTCGTGACTTGGTCGAGAACATCGTGCGAGAGTCCACGAACGTCTCGGACCTGGCCAGCAGGATTACTGACTATGTCTGCAAGAACAATGTGCCCAAGGAGCTGGTGATCTTCGCCCTGCGTGTCGGATATCTAGCAAAGAGCCCTACCACATTGCGCAGACTGGCTGACCGATACGGGGACTTCCCGGAGATACGTGCTTGGGTTCTATGGGGGCGTAATGTAATGGGCCTCCATCCCAGTACGCAGGATGTCATCGACGCAATGGACGCTGTCATTCAGAACCCGTTTGATGAGGCAATCAAGGTCGAGGCGCAAGTGCTCAAGGCAAGCATAGCTCCTAGAGAGGCTGCAGCAAGTGCCCTCGATGAGGCCTTGAACCTCTGTGAGACTAGTCCACATCTGAGACCGTTCTTGGGAGATATCATATCCCAGCGTGCCTCACTCAGGTACCAATGGGAAGAATATGAAATGGGGAGGCGTGATGCAGAGACAGCATTAGAAATGGCGGTCAAGAGCGGAGACATCATACTGCAGCTAAGCGCGCTTGTTAGCCTGGGACTCAACCTTGACGATCCACGACAAGCCGTGGCTGTGTACCTCAGAGTGGCTGACCTCGTGAACATAACAGGAGCGGAGTCTTACAAGAGTACTCTGTACAACAACCTTGGTTTCAACTACGCCGCTCTCGGAGAGTACGACAATGCGATTCGTTCCTACGAAGCGGCAATAGAGTTCAACAGGGCAATGGGAATGAGGTCCCATACGCCTCTGATGAATCTCGCAGTTCTCTATGGGGCTGTAGGAGAACCTGAAAAGGCACTGGAGTACGCCGCGGAGGCGGTGAGGGCCATTGGTACAGAAGACGGTAGCCATCCGGCACCTTACATTGAGATGGCCCGGGCTCTGATTCTCAATGGCCGGGTGGACGAGGCGTTCGACTATCTTGAGAGAGGCGGCCAGTACGCTATCAGGATCGACTCAAAGAAGGAGCAGGGAAGATACTACCTTGTCAGGGGGATCCTCGCTCGTGAGACCGGCAACTATTCCGAGGCTATACGCGTCTTCAACCGCGGACTTGAGCTGGCGGAGAGCATCGGTAACCTCTATCACATCCTCCAAATCTTGTTTAACCTTGCCGAGGCCGAGCTCGCACAATGTGCAGACAACCCCAGCGAGGAGGCAATCCTCAGGTCAGAGGGTGCGCTCTCTCGGATAGAGCAGATTGCTAGAGAGCAGGACCTCCCGGCCCTCCTGATTCAAGTGAACCTCCTGAGGGCAGAGTTGAGCAGACTGAATGGCAACAGAGAACAGGCAAGGAGCTACCTCACTGATGCACTGGCTCTCTGCAACAGGTACGATGTCGGTGTCCTCCGTGCAAGGGTCGAGGAGCGGCTCGGGGCTCTCGACATCAGAGAGTCCACGCCCACAATAATAGCTCGCTTCCGGTCCTTTGTCCGTCAGATTGTCGTACCCTCAGCAAGGCGGAAGAGAATCCATTTCGATGTATATGGCTGTATTGTGATGATGCGTGATACAGGACTTGAAGTGTTCTCAAGCTACGTCGACTCACGCCTGACCAGCAACCCGACGCTGGTCGCTGGTCTGATCACGGCAGTCTCAGCCTTTGCGCAAGAGCTCAGGCAGGACACAAGTGGCTCGCTGCAGTCCATCGTCCACGAAGACATCGCCGTGCTTCTCGAACACGGAGACTATGTCACGTGTGCGCTGCTGTGCAGTAGGGATGCCTCAGAGGCCAGAGTCCTCGAGCGCATCTTTCTGAAGAGATTCGAGAGGACCCACGCGGAGCGTCTGCGCACCTACGCAGACGGCGGCGTGAGCCCAATCGATGCAGGCAAGATGTTCGATGAGATTGTCGTGCAACGTGCAGGGTAGGACCGACACGTGTGCAGTGGCATCTACCCTGCAGACAGTCAGCATCCCTGTGTGCTGGCCGGCTTCACCTGATGCGGAGTGCTTCGTTGAACAGCATCTTTGAGAGCACTTTTTATGGAGGGCCGTGACTCGTGACCAGTGGTACAGACCAGAGGCCCGAGGTGAGAGAATGGGTCGCGTTGTCAAACTCCCCAGAGATGTCGTGGCACTGATTGCTGCAGGCGAGGTGATTGAGAGACCCGCCTCGGTGGTCAAGGAGTTGATAGAGAACTCGTTGGACGCAGACGCAACAACTATCGACATAGTCATAGAGAACGGGGGGTTCGACCTCATCTCGGTCTCTGACGACGGTCACGGAATCCTGCGCGAGGACTGCCCGACGTGCGTGAAGCGTCACTCAACATCAAAGATTCGCACGCGCGAGGACGTAGAGGCAATTCGGACCTACGGCTTCCGCGGTGAGGCGCTGGCCAGCATAGCCGCGGTGGCCACGCTGCGAATCGTCACACGGGCACGCGAGGAGGACATCGGCACAGAGCTTGTAGTCCTGAGCGGGACTGAACAAGTGATTCGACCCGCTTCCCGGGCCGTCGGTACTACCGTCGAGGTCACGGGGCTGTTCGAACGGGTCCCTGCAAGAAGACACAGCCTGATGGGCCCAGTCGCGGAGGCGGGTAGAGTGACAGATCTCGTCCGGCGATACGCCGCCGCACGGCCTGACGTTGGTCTTAGGCTCACACGTGACGGCGAAACCCTGATGGACTGTCCAGCGGGTCAGAAACTGAGCGAGCGCATCGTATATCTATGGGGCCACACGACAGCTGCTGCTCTTGCGCCTGTCAATCATTCGGTTGACAATATCCGGGTGACTGGCTATGTTGTCAGGCCGCCACTCTCACGTGGTAACCGGTCCCGCGAGTACGTCTCTGTCCGGGGCAGACCGATAGAGGATCTCCGGCTGAGCCGTGCCGCAGAGGCGGCATATGCCACGCTCCTGATGAGGGGGAGGTACCCGGCCTTTGTGATCGACATTCAACTACCTCCGGAGGACGTCGATGTTAATGTACATCCGTCAAAGAGAGAGGTCCTATTCGCTAACGTTGGTAGGGTCGTCGAGGCTGTGCATCACGCCATCAGACGAGCGCTGGCCGAGGAACCAGATGCCGGCCATAAGGAGGACCTGAGCGGGTATGTCACCTCGGCCCCGCCTGAGGTGCAGCATGACACTCCGATGGCAATATCGGCAGGAGAGGCAGAGGCTGAACCTGAGAGATCTGATACAGGACGAACAGGTCGGCTCGCCGATACCAGGACCTTTCCGACGACCATCGTGTCAGAGAGCTTGGAGGACCCCGAACAGCACGGCCCGGAGGTGATTGACGGGCTCTTTGAGGGCGGTCTGAGAATCGTCGGACAGATACATGGTCTGTACATCCTGCTTGAAGCCTCTGACGGACTCGTGATAGTCGACCAGCACGCCGCCCACGAGCGAGTCGTCTACGAGAGGCTGAGGCGAGAGGTGAACGAGGGCAACGTTGCCGTTCAGGAGCTCCTTGAGCCTGTTGTCCTGCAGCTGAGCCCCGATGAGATAGAACAGATACAGTCCGTGTCGGATGTCCTGCACCAACTCGGTTTCGATGTAGAGAGATTCGGGGAACGCGAGGTCATTGTGAGAACGCTTCCAGAGATCCTCGGAAAACATGCCTCTGAGACTGACCTCGTATCGCTCGTTGATGAGATTCTTGAGGTCGGAAAGTCCACGCCCGTAGAGCACTTTATGGACGAGGTTGTCAAAGTGACGGCGTGCCACAGCGCAATTAGAGCAGGGAGAACGCTCAATCACAATGAGATTGCAAGGTTGCTTGAGGAGATGGCGAAGACACCAGACTGGGACCTCTGTCCGCACGGACGACCGACCGTCATACGTGTGACAGGCAGCGAACTCGAACGACGCTTTGGCCGTACTGGCTAACCCACATGGCAATCAGGAATCAGTATGTCACAATCGACTACCGCAGCGGAGTCCGTGGGGGCCTAGGCGGAGCTGCAATCTATGTCGCAGACTGCTTGTTGTAGAACGAATACTTTGTGAGGTTCACTGCAATAGATGCGCTTCACGCCCTGACAGCCCTGACACAGGTAGGATCCCGAGGTAAATTCGGAAGCATTGTGCGTGCAACACTGGTATCTGCGCCGATTGAAAAGACTTCTATGGTCCCCTTCTCCATTCGGAGATGGTGCAAAGATGAAAATATGATTGCTGGTCAAGTTCTGTCCTTCGCACAAGACTTGGTACTCATGTGCAGAACCCTTTTTCCCAAGTCCCTCGCAATCCCTGTGCGAAGTAGTCCATTGGAAGGTCTTCTTTGATTGCCTTCTACGAACGTGAGGATGCCAGGGTCATCTCTTTCCTTGGAATCGAAGTTTCTTCACAATCCACGCCTCGGCTGACTTCTTGGCCTCAGCAGTATTCCGTCCGTGGGTACTGTAGGAACGAGGTTTCTTGTGGCATTCAATCTTGCGGGCTTGGATGTAGATAGTTTCGCCTCGAATCATGTCGCCGTGGCCCAGACCTATGAATCGATCTTTGTCACTCTGGCCCATCGGCGCGAAGAACCCCCTCACTCACTAGTGTCCTTGTAATACGCATAACTTGGGCGAAGTCCAATCGTAGGTCTCGGGAAATATCCTGTGGCCATGCCTCCTGATGTTCCCGCATATACTCAATAATCATCTCTCGGGCTTGTTCGTCTTCGACGTCGAGCATATCCTCGGTGTCTTGGTCTTCGTGTCCTGTATGGCCCGTGTTGGTCAGTATCGTCAGTTGCTCTGCAATCTTCTTGACAATCTCAGTTTGTTCAGCCATCATCTTCTCGATGCGCTCCATCCTTTCTAGTATGCCTCGGTAAAGCGCACTGTTCTGCTCCATCTTCTGATGAGCCATTGCCATATCTGCCCGAATCACCACAATCGGTCTACCAGGCCCGTACTCAGGTGCAAGTTCGTGGTCTGAGTCGTCGCTTGGCGTCCATACTCTCATTCCGGCCCACTCGTCTGTAGAACCATAAGTCTCAATGCTGTCGATATCCTCTTCACTCAGTGGATTCTGAAACATCATCAGTCACCTCATTCCGTTGTTTTTGTTCCTGCTCTTCAATTTCCCTTGCTACCTGACCAAGTATCCGTGCAATTCTCCGTACAGCTCCAAACGGCAATATGATGGTTGTATGAATCGTCCTCTTGATCCGTGGGGGCCCCTCGAACGCAGTCTTTGAAACTCTCGGTTGAAGGCCAGTGCCGGCTGCAACAATCTCCTCCTCTTTGACTTGTTCTACAGGGACATCGTTGTAGAATGCAATCTTCAGGTGATGCGGCCATTGGATGTACGTCCTTACACCATTGGCATAGACCTCTCTATGATCCTCAGTTTGCTCATAGTCGATTATGGCGACTATTTTCTCGGCCTTCTCCTTCTCCATTCCGCGTGCCTCTAGAGAAACTCTTTGCGATTGGACTGTCTTAAGTCTTGTTCATAGGATACTGTCGCATCAATGCGTGCCAATCATTCTCGCTGTTGGTGGCCCCTCATAACCACCATTGCAGAATAGTTTGCTTGGTTGACAAGCCAAGGTGAGAATTCTGCTACCTCAACTCGCGTACCATTGACTCGGCACGCGAAACGCTCCTGACAGAATGAGAGAAACTCTGACGGAACCATCCGCCAAGGCCAGCAGAAGAACAGTGGGACCAACTCGTGCAATTGATGGTCACATCATTTCCATCAAAGTCAGGATTCGGGATGAGAGAGCCAGGTAGGTATTCCAGATTCAGAGTTCCCTATGGGGACTGTTCAAATCATACTTCCAGAAGAGTTCAATGTATGAATGGACGGAGAATCTCAGCACAGCCCTGTGCTCAGGCTCGCACGTACTCAGGGGTCGTGAGCTGGTCGCTCTCGCGTTGTGAGAAGATTGTTTGCTGCGCCCTAGTACGTTTCTATGTCCTTCATACTCTGAGGAACGTTCTCGCGGCACTCTTGCCAATGTCAGTCGGTCTGGTAGAACAGATTGCAAGGACTTGAGACTCAACCTCGGGAGAATCCCGAAATAGGAGAAATACTGTGACTGGGCATGCTCCGAGAATATGTTCATCCAGACGGTGGGAATCTCCACTAGCATTGGTGCTCGGCACAAGAATGGTTCACTCAGAGTATGCGAAGACTTTTACCTAACTATGAGAAGGAATAGTATTGTGCTGTTTCAGCAGAGAGGAGAAGTGGTGACGTGAGCACCACATGGTTCATTGCAAAAGAGTATCTGAAACGACTGGATGTGTCCTTTGAGGAGAGAGGGAAAAAGACGTTCACACTGTATCCCGTGGGAAAGACTGAGACCAAGGAGATTGAGGTATTTCCGGGCGCAAACTGGATCACCCTCACCACGCGATTGATCGACCTGAGCCAGCTGCCAGCCAAGAAGCGACGCGAGCTCTGTGACAAGGTACTGCGTGTGAACGCGGCACTTGCAGAGGTGAGCTTCGGCATTGACAGAAAGGACTACCTCGTCATCCGCAACGCAATCCCGGTCACCGGAATAAGCTACGATGCTTTCAGCTCAATCTATGAGGCGCATCTCAACGGCATTCGGTTTTTCCAGAAGAAGCTCTTGCCACAGGTCGTCAAGGAATAGGAACGCCCCTCAGTCGCAGAAGGAACAGAGAGAAAAAATAGCAAGAGAGGGGGAGCAGAAGGACTGGCCCTCAACTCCCATCCGCTCTATTACCTTCTTCTGCGTAGGACGAGCACGACTATGATCACCAAGACGGCTCCCACACCAAGGAGGAGTACCGTCGTCTCTCCGCCGAAGGCGATACCTGATCCTCCAGTCGTGGGTATGGATGTCTCGGTAGTCATAAGGCCACCCCTACCGACGGTGTACGAGTAGGTCTGTGACTCGTAGTAGCCGCTGGCAGTCGACACGCCGACCTTGAGGTAGACGGTCGTGCCATCCGGAAACGGTGGTACCGAACCAGTGTAGGTGGATGGCCCGGCTGATGACATCTCTACCGCCTGCCAGTTCTCCCCGTCAGTGCTGTAGTACAGTGTGACCGAGTCGACCAGCTCAGTGGAGTATATCTCAATGTATACTGTGACCGTGTCGCCCTCGGTGGGCAACGCCGGGTCAATGCTCAGGGCACCGAACGTGACAGGCGATGGTCCGACTACAGATGTGCCACGAGAGGAGACGTAGCTGATGAACACCGGGTCCTGATAGACACTGTAGCCGTCCCACTCCGGGAACCCGATGCTCACCATATACATGCTGCTGCTGAAGCTCCACGCGGTGGCAGACATTCCGTTGTCGGACTCGTATGCGTGCTCGAAGGTGCCCAGCGGGGTGGTGTAGCTCACGACATCATACGGGGCGGAGAGGTTCTTGCCCCAGTCGTACGTCGTTCCGCCCATTATCATCTCCGCGAAGCGGGCACCTGCAGTCTCAAGCTGGAAGGTGTCAGCGGCGACAGTGCTCTCAGTGTCGGTAAAGCTACCGTTGGCCTTGAACGCAAAGTCCGCAAGGTTCACCTCGGAGAAGTAGTTCAGTGCAAGGCTGCGATTCTCAAGGTTCCTGCGTCCGCCAAGGAGGTCAACGTCCCAGTTGCCGACGTAGTTGTCGACCTTGATCCTCGCATGGTTGTTGATGTCCTCTGTCACGTTGGCGCAGAAGTGGACGAGAAACGACAGCTCATCAATCGTGACCCGAGTTGGTCGCTCGTCAAAGGTCCGCAGATCGCTGCCAGTCACCACACCAGCGTACCAGTCCCAGTAGCCGTACTGGGAGAACGGGAATACTGTGCCCGTGACGTTGAAGAAGGTGACACCCCACGTCACCTCGTCTGTCAGGTTGAGATGCAGGTGGCCCGTGTCATTGTAGTCACCGTAGCCATAACCCGGAGTGACGAAGTCAACAGCGTCAACGGAGTCCGGAATGAGGTAGTGCGTTAGCTCGCTGCTGGACGGGTTGTTCAGGTCAACCTGCATCAGCCCGTCGTTGTTGTCGTCCTCCCAGATCATCAGGCCTGAGAACTCATAGTGGACGCCGACGCCAAGCCAGTGCTCCACCTCACCCTCAGTATAGGACGTGCCGTAGCTCTGATCAATGCCGAAGCTCAGCCAAGTCCAGGTCTGGTTCTCCTCTGAGATCCAGTCCCAGCCCTGCTCCTGGGCCTCAGCGAGGATGTCGTCCCAAGTCACATTATTCACCATCCACGCAATGCCCCAGTAGCCAGGTGCGGGCTCACCGTCAGGTGACAACACCGTGTTGCGGATCTCAGTCATCTCGGTAGAGTTGACCGGGCTCATATCGCTGGCGTGGTACCAGTAGAACGTCTCATTCCACTTGTACGACCACGCGAACATGTCGACACCCATCCACGAGTTGACGAACATCTCGTCGCCAAACTGTGAGCCATTGACATCCCACATCAAGTTGATGTCCATATACTCCCACTCGTGCGACCACGTGTTCGTTGATGAGTAGACCTCAAGGACATAGTACTGGTCACCCTGCGTATTGAGGTCGCCATCAAGGTCGAGAGCTCCCGTCTCCGGATCCGTGGTCCAGAGTGACAGACCCCACAGACCGTAGTCGGGAGCACCGTATACGAGGGTATCCACGTTCTTGTAGAGGGTGCTCCGTATGGGCTCCGGGCCATACACGACGGGGTGACCCCACACTGGTACCCTCCGGTAGATCGCCTCCCACTTGGCGGTGGCATTCACGGGTGTGCCCATGTAGGTGAAGTTGTAGATGGTCTTTGCGTCGAAAGTATTCACCATGTAGAGACGGTCACCGGAGTACGTCGCGTTCAGGACTACGTAGGTGGCTATCGTACCCTGATGGACCTCATGCAGATAGTATCTCGTGGAGTTCAGGTCAAAGTAGTAGAACGTATCGTTGGTTGTATGGTAGAGCTCGACCTTGTACGTGTTCACGACGTCGAGGTCATAGCCGCCGCTCTTGTACTCCCTGCCGTCGAGTGACCACCACACATAGTAGGAGATGTTGTTCTCCTTGAATACGGTCGGCCACTCATCGGTGGACAGGAAGGTCGTACCGTTTGGTGCGAGGTACTCGAAGACGACCATCAGCTGGGTCGAATTGACGACCCAGACGGTACCGTTGAGCAACTTGAGCAGGTTCGTCTTGTTGTCATACGGCTCAAGGTACGCATCGTAGGCCACCGTATCCACATGCGTGAAGGTCAGAGTGTCATCATAGGTGCCAAACTTTGAGGTCTTGCCAATCTCCTGTGGATCCCAGATGTCGGTGCCATTGGCCGTCGCATGGGTCAGCAAGAGCTCGGTGACCGTATAGTTGATGGCATCGATGGTGACATAGTTGTTCGCCCCGTCCCAGTGGACTGGATAGAGAGTGTCATTGTACATCAACGACTTCTTGGTCGGAACAACTCCGCCCTGTGACTGGAAATGGTTGAGATCCCAGTCCGACTGTCCGCCTGCACCGGGGTACGGCATCTCGTACTTGATACCATCCTTCTCGTAGTACCAGAAGTTGTGCTGATACGCATCGACGAGGCGAATCCACTGGGAGTTGTACTCTCTGTACCAGTAGTATTCTGGCGCGCTGATCCGGTAGCGTGTGCCATCGATTGTTGCATAGTACTCCTTGGTGTCAGTGTCGTAGTCCACGCGGTAAAGTGTGCCATTCGTGTCCGTCATATAGTAGCACTCGTCACGGCTGGACCACCACCACCGGGAGATGTCAAGGACACTATCAAGACCGTAGCGCACGAACTGATGCTCTGTGTGCTCCCACGGAGAGATCACAATCTTGTCGTACAGTGTGAAGTTGTAGACGTGATCTCTCTGGTAGGACGTGTCGGTACTCTGATGCACGTTGCCGTAGATGTCAATCCATGAGTAGTATTCCTGACCGCCGTACTCCCACACATACTCGTACTCCTGGCCTGTCAGGAACGACTCGCCGGGAGTGACGGTGACGTTGTAGATGTGTAGTGATGTGGTGTAGGTCGCAGGAATCTTCGTGCCGTTGAGGAGTTCGTAGTAGTAGACAGGCGTGTCGCTCTCGTGGTCCCAGTGATCATAGAAGAAGATCGTGGTGATAGGCTCATGGGTCCAGAAGTCCTCACTCTGAACAGTCTTGACGAGATACTCCTGACCGTCGATGACTATGTACGGTTGTTCGTAGCCAGTGACTATCTCCGACGTGGGAACTCCACCATCGAAGACGTAGGCCAGCTTGTTGTACTCGACTGGGGTCATATATACCCGGTCGCCGCCGTAGTCAAAGCTGTACACCCAAGCCTCTTCCCAGGAGTACACCTCGTGCAGTCCCCACTCGCCCGTCTCATCCTCGTACCAGGTGAGATTCACGAAGGAGAAGTCCCACCAGTACTCGGATTCAGGCATCGTGTCGCTGAGGTTCACCTCGAAAGACGCGTAGAGGTCACCAAGGATGACCTGTTTCGTGAAGTTGCTCACGGTGGCGAAGACGGCTCCCTGTATCTCGGTCTCACGAGAGTGGCGGGCAGGGAAGTAGCTAACCCACTCGCCGGTCAGCTGGTTGTAGAACCACTCGGCCCAGTACCAGTCCTCTACCTGTTTCCAATTCCACATGGTGTAGTTGCCGTAGACCCACTGCCACGCGTCAGCGCTCTCATTGTACTCGTAGTGCCAGCCAGTGGCGTTCTCCTCCACCCAGTCCCAGTGGAGACCGTACGTAAGGTTCCACTTGGTGGTGTAGTTGAAGAGCTTCATGCGGACTGTGCCATTGAAGTAGCAGAGTATGACGTAGTCAAGATCAGTCCAGACGGACTCGTTCTCGGACCACTCTCCCGTGCTGGCCTGCAGCGTGAACTTGACGCCATCAATATCATCCGCGACCTCACCGCCACCCTGCAGTGTCCCTTCAACGATGAAGTCTGACCCCTTGTTCACGTGCATCATCCAGCCCTCAGGCGGAGTGCCGTCGGGGTTGAGGATGTTTGCGATAGTCACAGGGGTCTCGATGGCCACCTTCCGCGCCATCTCAAAGCTCGTGAACGTGCCAAAGACGGGGTCGTTGTCCATCGCCACTTGAAATGGCATACCGTCGGCGGCCGTCACCTGGACATTAAGGTATATTGGATAGTCCTCAGTCTTGGGCATTGCATCTGTGAAGTGACCCACGAAGTCAACGACGTAGTATCGTCCGTTGTCGCTGTACGAACACAGCGACTCGTTCAGCTCGTAGAACACGGGCAGGTCAGCGGGATATGGCTCACGAACCGTGATGAGCTCGTTCCACGTTCCCGGGACATAGTGATCGTACCGGTAGCCTTCGTACGAGTACATTGTTCCTACTGACCATGTACCAGAGGTGTGATTGTACAGTACGTCAATCTGGTAGGAGACAGTCACGTTGATGGTCTCGACCCAGTAGTCCCAGTCATTGGTCTGGTTATTCCACTCCATCATAAGCCGATTGATCTGGATCTCCTTGTACGGGGAGAGATAGATCTTCTGGCGCTCGGGATGCGTCCCGTACTTCATTACGGGGACCTGATACGTCACAGTGCTGTTCCACACGTACGTCCCGAGAACAGGGTCGTAGACCCAGCCACCTGTACGGGCCTCTGTGGCCTCATACCAGTCCGTGACATTAGTCCAGACAACCATCGACTCCGGGATGGGAATCTCCACCTCGGTCGCGACTGGCTCCAGACCAGTTGAGTTCACGGTCATGACGAAGTCGCTGTTTCGCTGCACTGAGTAGATCGGATTGCCGGCCATGTCGAGCTTGTCGAAGATGAAGAGCCCGCCGAAAGATGCCCCGCGGGCCTGATAGGGATCGACACCGACAGCAAGCAGGAACCTCGACTGATAGTCACTCCAGACGCCGTTCCACTCGGTGTCATAAGCTCCTACAGAGAGCTCATACAGTCCGAGAATCGCGTCGCTCGTGAACCGCAGTACGAAGTCAAAGTAGAACGAGTACTGGTCGGAGTAGTTGGCGCAGGACGCTGCGTCAAGCTGTGCGAAGGTCCCTATTGGGGTGTCGGGTTGCTGTGTGTAGTTCCAGATGTTGCTCTCGACGGACCAAGTGGGAGACCACTCGTCCGTGGTGAATACCAGCCGAAAGTTCGCACTTATGTTGGTGGATACTGTCAACAGATTGCCATACACATCGACTTCCTTGATGGTGGCATTGCGACCCATCGCGTTGCGGGGAATGTTGACAGAGACTCTGATCCATTCTCCAATGTTCACATAATCGTCAAACGTGACCTCGGTACCATTGGAGTAGTACACGTTGAACGTCGGTTTCGGGCCGAACATCCAGTTTCGGCTAGTCCACGACCACTCATCAGTTGTGCTGTTTCGGTCGATGTGCCAGTTGACATCAGTACCAGTTTCACCCGATGGAGGAGGTGGCGGCGGTGGTGGCTCCTGAGTCACCGCTCGCACGGGCTCGACCGGGCTCGCTCCAGACTTGGCAGTGGCAGGAGGAGCATACACCGCGACGGAATAGAACATCGACACGGTGAACAGCATCACAGTGATGAGTGACAGGATTCTCTTTGATTGCCCTATCATTTTCCATCATCACCTGCTCTCGATTCACACGGATGCTGCCGTGACCCCCAGAGTGATGTTGGTGGCGGCTCCGGCAGGTCCAATGCATATCGACTAGTGAATACAGTATAATCTACTGGGAATTATTCGCGCAACCTGTGAATATAAGGAAATCCTGTATCATCCCTCATCAAGTTCTGAAATCACGTGCCACGGTAGAAGGACAGCAACACCAGTATTCAGGTCTGGCAGAAGAATACGGAGAGAAAAAGAAAGGGAAGGCAACGGGCCCCAAGAGGGACCCGTGAACATTGCCTCACTTCTTGCGTTTCACCATCAGAGCCATCAGCACAATGACGAGAGCCAGTACTCCGACCACACCGAGTAGCCCAAAGTCGAGAGACACCCCCGGACCTGGCGTGAATCCCGTGGTCGTAGAGGTCGTCTCCGTAGTGGTGGTCTCTGTGGTCGTCACTGTCATGTCACTGACTGTGTAGCTCTGCTGCGCGGACTGTGATGACTTGCCCGCCGTGTCGTAGGCGACGACATAGTAGGTCACAACGGATCCATCCGCCTGCGGAGGAATCGTGCCAGTGTACTGGTTGCTGCCGATTGAAGACATCGTCACAGCAATCCACGCGCCACCGTCGACACTGTAGTACAGCGTGACATTGTACACACCCATATCGTCCGTGACCGTCGCAGTGACTGTCACACTGTCACTCGACGTGGGCGATGCCTTGTCAATGGACACACTGGAGATTGTTGGCGGCGACACATCGTCAGAGACCGTGTAGGATGCCTCCGCCGACTGCGATCTCTGCTCAAGGTTGTCATAGGCGACAACATAGAAGGTGACCACAGAGCCGTGTGGCTGCGCAGGGATGATGGCCCAGTAGGTGCTACCACTGGCCGTCATCAGGATACTGGTCCAGTTGCCGTCATCGACCTTGTAGTAGAGGGTCGCGTTCAGTATGGTGCCGTCGTCAAGGATAGTCACGCTGACGTTGACAGCATCCGAGGATGTCGGACTGGTGGGTGAGTAGCTCAGCGAGCCAATGCCCGGAGGCGTGTCACCCTCGGTGGAGAACCTGTACACGTACTGGTCGGTCGTGGCAACATTGCCCTGTCCGTCGGTCGCGCGTACACGATAGAAGACGTATGTACCAGGGGCTTGGTTTGGCACGGTGTAGCGCCACACATCCGCTCCCGAGTCGTATGTCATGTCCACGGTGGTGTCAGACCCGCTGATGGTGTAGATGAGTTGCACTGAGGAGAGTCCGGAGCCTCCGTTGTCGAAGACAGAGACCTCTACCACGAGGACCTCCTGACCACTGACCTCACCCTTGGTGCCGCTCACGTCAGAGATGACCGGAGCGAGATTGTCAGGAAAGTTGTAGTACATCGTTGACGACTCGATCATATTGCCGGCGGCGTCATAGACCCGGACCTTGTAGGCAGCAGTGTAGGCATAGTCACTGCTCCGGGTCAGATAGCCCTCCCACTGGCTGGTCGTGCTGTTGTAGTTCATTGAGATTGCCTCCTCGGTGTTCTGGATATATATCTCCACCCGGTCGACACCAGAGTCGGTGTCCCTGGCCGATGCTGTGATCAGGACCGATGTCGATGTGGCGGTGCCTACGCCAATTGAGTCAATGGTCGGCGGTGTTGGGTCATTGTAGAAGGTATGGTCGATGGGTGAACTGGCAATGTAGTTGCCGGTGTAGTCCCGCACGTATACAACGAATGACGTACTGTACGGGTCCGTCCCGACCATCTCAACCGAGCCCTCCCATGTGTGCGTGTCGCCATTGTATTCGAGAGACACGTTCTGATGGAAGCCATCGGGATTGTAGACCCACACCTCTGCAACTCCTGAGCCACCAGTGTCGCTGGCAGCCACCTCGAAGCTGACTCGCTCCTTGCCGTCGACGAACCTCGTTGTTGCGGACAGCGAGTCGATGCTCGGGTCAGAATTGTCGGTCACCCCTCTTGAGGAGGAGTAGCTCACAAAGACCGGGTCCACCGACACCTTGTAGCCGTCCCACCACTTGTAGTTGATCAGTGTGTAGAACTGGCTCGTCGAGATCTCGAACGGAGTCGCCGTGACACCCATGTCTGACAGATACGCCTCCTCGAAGAGGTCGGCAGGTATGGTCTGAGCATCCACCGTGGTGTACATGGCGCTCCTGTTCCGGTCCCACTGATAGTGTACACCGCCGAGGTCCATCGACGCCACCTGAGCAGCAGCCGCCGCGACGGCGTATCTCGAAGACACAACGGTCTGGTTGCCGCTGACCGGCTGACCGTGCTGGTCGAAATAGGTCGCATTGAGCGGCACACCGTTCTCAGACACCATCAGTACATCGGTGTAGAAGGCAATCCCAAGGCTACGGTTCTCCAACACACTGCGGCCTCCGGGAGCATCAGTGTCCCAGTTGCCAATGGTCACGTTGAACTTCACCGTGCCATTGTTTGAGCTGCCGCCCGTGAGGACACCTTGAAAAGCGGCGCCGAGCGAGATCTCGGAGACATTGGCGCGAACTGGTCGCTCATCGAAAGTCGAGAAGTCGCTGCCAGTCATCGCTCCTTGATACCAGTCCCAGTAGCTCTGAGTTCCGAACGGGTAGGCGGTTCCTGAGACGTTGTCGAAGGTCACACCAAATGGTACCGATGCGTTAAGGGGCCAGTTCTCTGAGCCGGATGTCAAGGAGGCATTCGGGGTGAGGAACTGAACTCCGCTCACGTCATCAGGCAGCCAGTAATGCGTGACCTCGCTGTTCTCTGGGTCATCAGGAATGAAGTCCATCACGTCGTTCTGGTTGTCATCCTCCCAAGAGAACAGACCAGCGTACTCGTACCACGAATCAACAGACATGACGGAACCATTGCCCATATCCGACAGGTAGTGCTCGGAGAGCTCCCACCAGATCCAGCTCCACTCCTGCGAGTCCTGAATGGCCCAGTCCCAGCCTTCCTCCTCAGCCTCTTTCTTCAGGTCCTGCGAGGTGAAGTTCCGGGCCATCCACGCGACATCCCAGTAGCCCGGCCTCGGGTTGCCGGCATCGTCGAAGATTGTGGAGTTGATCTGCGCCCACTCTGCAGGGGTGACCACAGCACCACTGTCGGCCTTGTACCAAGTGTAGTTGTCAGACCAGAAGGTCGTCCAGTTCACGGTGACTAGGCCCATGTAGGAGTCGACGTGGAACTCGTCGCCCACCTTGGTCGCATTGGGCTCCCACAGGATGGAGACCCATAGATACTGCTCCGTCTGGTTGTAGGTGTCCGTTGACTGGAATGTGTTTCTCACGTAGTACTGGTCGTTCGTTGTCGAGAGGTCCCCGTCAAGGTCGATTGCACCTGTATTAGGATCCTCTGTCCACGTCCTCATGTCCCAGAGGCCGAACTTCGGCGCGCCCACAATCACAGACCACTGCTGTCGCACAATCGTGATTGGGAGCGGAGCATAGTCCAGCTTCTTCCCAAGGCCCCAGAACTTGTAGACCTTGTAGATCATCTCACGTCCGCCTGTGACATTGTACGTTGTCGCTCCCATTGTGAAGTTGAACTGTGGGATGTCGTACCGGTGCTGTGAGTCATCGTGGTAGTCGACTATCTCGAACTCGTCTGTGGAGTTTACAAGCGCCGGATAAGACTCAACGATGAGGTTCTCATAGGGGCGCGACTCCCAAGAGTTCTTGTCAAAGTTGTACTGGTCGACGGTATAGGTCGTCTGGTTGCGCCAGACGCCCTGGAACAAGAACTGTGCGGGAGAGCCTGGCAGATAGTCGTCGGGTCTCATCGCCGTCACATTGACAATCTCCCCTGCCTCCCAAGTCAGCATCTGACCGTCGAGGTCCCAAGTGTAGAAGAACTCATGGACGTTGTGGCCCAGATCTTCATCATAGGGAGCGAAGTCGTATGCGTACGGTTCGGTCGTGTAGAAGACTGTCCCGTTCGAGAGAGTCACCTTGTAGAACAGCGGCCGGTCAAAGTGAGTGTAGTTGAGAACACTCCCATCTGCAAGACGGGCAATCTCAGTGTCGCCTGTCCAGTCAGTGATACCCCCATCACCCCAGTCATTGAGCCAGCCGCTCTTCACATCGAACCATCCCTCGACCACGAACTCACGGGTATTGAGGTCCGTGTGGCCATAGGCAACGCGCCATCCGGCAAGGTTGATGGCCGGTACAGGTGTAGAGCCCCCAATATTAGTGCTCCACAGATAGTCGAATTCGTCCTTGGGCGCCCAGCTGTATGGTCTTCGTCCGAACTTGGTGAGATTGTAAGTCGTGCCATTGACAACTGCAGTGTAGAAGTCGTAGTCGTAGACATCTATGCCGTCGTCGTAGGTGTATGTACCATTGTATTGTGTGGCGGCCCACGTTTCGTTGATGAGGACGAAGATGTCTCCAGGGGTCTTGCTCTCAAGATCCCACGGATCCCAAGCGCCTGCGCCGGGATAGGGTAGCTCGTACTCGGTCCCGTTGATTGTGGTGAACGAGTAGGAGTCAAGGTACTTGTCCAGGGCAATCACGTGCTTTCCACTGAAGTTGCCCTCGTAGACTTGGAATGGCCACACTCCGTCCCAGAGCCAGTAGGTCGCTCCGTCGGTATGATTGACGTAATAGTACGCACTCCGATTGTACTCAGGACAGTGGCCCTTCCAGACCTCAATCTGTTCCCAAGTGCTGTTGATGTATATCACGTAGTGGTCATTATGCCACTCGGGCTCAGTTGCGTAGTAGATGACGGAGGAACCGTTTGCGATGACTCCCAGTCCGACAGGCTTCATCGGAATGGTGTCGAGGAGAACACTTGTGTAGTTCCATGGGTCTGGTCGGACAATCAGACTACCGTTGATGGCAGGCATATGTGAGTCCGTTCCGTTCCACCAGTGGTGATCCGTATAATTGCCAACTGATAGGAACGACTCACCAGTATCGAGGGTCGTGTTGTAGATCGGGGCGACCTTGCCGAACTCTGCATACACTCTCGTTCCATTGAGGAGTTCGTAGTAGTGGACCCAGTTGCCCGAGTACTCTTGCCTGTGAGGGTCATACGCGTGGGGGTCCCACTCCTCGAACAGGATGTGCCGCCTTGTAGTCCCATCAGGCAGTGTCTCGGTGAACTCCTTGACGAAGTGCTTTTGACCTCCTATCATTACGTAGTGGTCAATCCGTGTGGGGTATATCACGTCGGTGTCGTTATTCCGCATCAATAGTGCCTTGAAGGGTGTGTCGACGTAGGTCCTCGTCCCGTTGTCGAGATAGCTGTACACCAGCTGGTTGGTCCATCCAAGGGCCACGTGCTCGCCCCAGCCAGCCTCATAGTCGACAACCCACGTGAGGTTGCCGTAGTAGTAGTCCCAGTTCCACTCGAGCTCTGGCATGTCCGCCGTCGGCGTCACATCGAATGAGACCCTCAGGTCGTCTCCCTGTACGTAGTAGCTGAGATTTCCAACAAGGACGTAGGAGGCGGGCATCACTGTCTCATTACCGTGATAATGGACATACTCTGTTGTCCAGTTGTTAGTCTTGAAGTCCCAGACTAGGTCCTCCCAGTGCCACGTCGTCTCGTGGACCTGCCGCCACTCCCAGTATCCCGGAAAGACCTCAACATACTTCCATTCCCACGTCTCGCCATAGACGTACTGGACACGGTGCGTGTAGTTATAGACCGTCACCTCAAATTGCCCAGCCGGGCTCGCCTTCATCCAGATCTCAACCTGTGCGTCTTGAGACCAGCTGGAGTTGTCAGTCTTGCCCCAGTCATAGGACCATCCAGTCAGCACAAAGGCGACACCGTCGATGTCGTCTGCATAGGCCGCACCGCCCTGAAGGCGCGATGTCACCTCAAACGTGTCCCCGTGATCGGTTAGAAACATCCAAGATGGCTCGAAGGGCTGTCCCTTGTGAAGAAGTTTCACCACGGACACGGGTGTGTCCACAGCCAGTTGGTTGAACATGTCAGCACTAAAGGTCTCGTGTGCAACGAAGGGCAGGTAATCGAATCGTGGCAGATAGCGCCCGAATATGTCCGCGACCGAGACGTCCACCCGCAGTGACTGGGTAACTTCATTGCTGGGGAGCGTGATGTTCTCCGACACGTGGCCTCTGAAGACCACCACCTCGTTGTCGCCGTCTGTGTAGTGCTCTGATGTTGTCCCGTTCAGCACGTATACAATGGGCAATGTGCCATTGGTGGGGTAGGGCTCGTAGTACCACTTCATTGTCTCGAACCAATGGCCTCTGTCATCCTGAACGTACTCGGCCATCTGGTAGGCCAAGTAGGTGGACCACGTATCTGTACCAAACGAGTAGACGACGGCCTGAAAGAGGTTCGCCGTTCGATTCTCCGTCACACCCCTCTCGGGGTTGTACACCTGATACTCGAACCACGGGTCGGTGTACTTCTCCCGATTCTCCCAGTGGTAGCCCCAGCGTTCCTCGCTATACGTGACCACAATGGAATCATTCCAGTAGTAGGTGCCTGTGGCGGTGTCATACACCCAGCCGCCAGTGACGTTGTGCTCGACAACGTAGGGACCGTCAACGTATTCCCTGACGCTGACCACACTGGGCACGCTGAAGTACACAGAGGCGTTGTCGAGGTTCGTGCCGTGTATAGTCACCGTCGTGTTGAAGTCAACGCCACGGGTGGCAGAATATACAAAGTTGCCATCGTCGTCCACCCTGTCGGGCATGAAGTACCCGCCTATGGACTGGGCAAGGGCCTGATCCACCGGCATCCCTACAGCACGGTAGGTCAGCTCGTCCTCCCTGCTCTCCGCGAGCATATTGAGATTGTTGTCGAAGGCAATGGCGTGAAAGCCCCATAGACCCAGCGGGGCAGATGTGTTGAACCGCAGCTGGAACTGAGCCCAGATATTCTCGGGGCCCACGTAGAAGGCACAGGCTGGTTCATCCATCTCCATGAACGGATCCACTGGAGGCCCGAAGTAGTCCTCGAATGTCCAACCCGGAGGCAGCTCCTGCGGAGGCTCCTCTATGGGAGTAAAGTTGTAGGTGGAATATATCTGCCATCGTGCAGTGGGAATCTCGTAGAAACCGATGAACTCTGTGGTAGCCGTATCTGAACCGCCAGGCATCCACATCTCCGACAGATTCAGGTACATGCCCGAGAATGCGACGGCATAGGGGACCTGGCCGCCAACCGCGGTCTTAGGTATCTTGAGTATGTAGTTCGCCCACCCATTGATGGCAACCGTATCATTCTTCTCAATCAGCTGGTCGGTTGTGGCGTTTCTTATCGTCCACGTTATCCTCGGCCCGAACTGCCAATAGCTTGAGGAAAACGTGTCAGTCCACGCTTCGCTGTTTACTCCCTGCTCCCAGTCGACACGGGTATAGTTCTGGGGATAGTCAGCAGGCGACATCGCACGCGGGCCAGTGTCCAGAGGCACTACGTCCGGTGTGGACTCGCTGGCTGTGGGTGAGGTGTCGCTCATAATCGGTGAGGGGGAGAGGAACAACGAGAGCGCGAACAGAAATATGACTGACAGACCAATATGAGCAGCTCTCTTTTCCATCGTAAAGACTCCTATAGATTGTTCTCTCAAGTGACGCTATGATCAGTAGACCTGCAGCAGAAGAGACTCTCCGTGGCGTGCCAGACTCAGCACAGTATTCGACGCGTCCCAGTTCAGGGGACAGCAGGCGAAGAACTCCTCTGTGACAGCGCTAGCAACGCTCTTGAGTTTCAGAGAAATATAAGGGTTGGTCGGACATACTCCGGCGCTCTATATGTCATCTGAATTGATGGTGGGAAGGAACTGCCGGGTCCACCCCGGCCATTGGCAGCATTACCAGATAGGCAATCCAGAGGCAACCATCTGCACCACCAGTTCGGTGATGTAAGCCTCGACAAGTGCAGCAATGACTAGGAAGAACAGAACGAGACCATACGTCCGCCATAGCCGGCCATCGGTGAGCACCTTCTTGGTGTGCTCGGGGACATCGTCCCATCGCTCCTCGACCACCACGGGCGCTATCTCACGTGCTATCCTGAAGGATGCAGCGGCCGCGAAGAGGAATGCTGGAATCTCCACAACACCGTGAGGCAGCACGTAGGCAAGAAAGAGAGTCAGGTCGCCGATGAATGCGTGAAGTGTTGCCAGGCCAGCAAGCCACAGTGCGGTTGACAGGACTTCCGCGATACCCACAGACATCAGGCTAAACCTGATGTATGTGATGAGCGGGTCCTCCGCCCGAACCTCAGGCCTACCCGAATACACGAGCTTGTATGGGCCCGCAATTATCATCGGTAGCACTACAAGGGCGATGAGCGTGAACTGATCATCGTAGACAAAGTACTCGATAGTGAAGGCCAGTATCAGCGGCGGGAACCACCATGGGTTTGCCCGGCCCTCCGTGGCCTTACTTGCGAACGCGGCCACCAGCATCACAACGAACAGCGGTACGAGTATGACAGCCGCTCGATAACCCAGTGCCGCACTGAATGTCCACGGCCAGAACGCATCACCCTCCGCTTGACTCGGGCGGAGGACTCCTCTCTCGATATCAAGAATCGTCCAGATGTATGCCACAGCAGCACCAATCGCAGCGAGCACAATTCCAAGGACGCCTACCCGGATATCACCTCCGCGCTTCTGAGCAGCCACGAGCCACAGAATGATCGACCAAAACACAGGACCCGCCACCAGCATCAGGAAGGTCCTGATGATGTTGTGTTCGAGCACTATGGTGAATCGCAAAGATGTTGAGGCCAGTACAAGCTCCAGACCGTCAGGCAGACCAATCTCTGCGATGAGAGCATCAAACCACGGGCCGACGAAGTAGGGGTCCGCCACAAAGGAGAGTGCCGCGACACCGATCACTGTCAGGACAATCCCCCCGAAGAACATACCAACCGCATCGTAGATGTCGCGAGCGTGCACATTCAACAGCGGCCCCGAAGACTCGCCACTCTCCTCGCGCCACCTCTCCCTGTACTCGAAGTAGTACATCAGGAAGAGCGTCGCGCTGATGAAGATGGGCATATTGACCACGAACTGTGCGGCAAGCCTGTAGAGCCATTCCTCTGCTCCCGGAATCAGGATGAGCGGACGCAGGTGGTAGAAGGTGCCGAAGGTCTCGCTCTGAACAGGAGTGGTGGCAAGTTGGATCAAATAGTCAAGGCCGGGAAGTATGAAATAGCTCAACGTCGACGCGACGAAACCTGCAAAGAAGGCGAACGACTCCATGCCAACGGAGAGTCGGTCTTGGACATAGTGGCTGATAACGCCAGTGAGTATCATCGTCACCATTGGTATTAGCAGAATGAGAACGACCCACAACGATGGCAGAATTGTCATGAGGTTGTTTGGTGGTGCCGACAGCGCTGTGAAGACATCATAGTCAGACGGGTCGGTAGTGAAGTCGATGGCCTTTGGGTGGACCGTGAACACACCCAGCAGGTGAACTGCTGTGTATAGGGTCACACCCATAATCGCGGCAACGAAAACGCCCGCCGTGAACACGCCAGTCGACACCGACGACACGAGCGTCGTGATGACACCGCGCAGGCTAAAGCCCCTGATCTTGGACCCGGCATGGAGCAGAGAGTCAAAAATGCGTTTATACAAGATGACGGAGAATCGCTCCACGAGTGGGAGGACCACGATTGCAAACAGGATTGGCGGGAATGCCTGGATGAGGCCGGCGACGTAGTACATCCCGAGATAGCCAAGGAGCCCATTATAGTAGGCATTGAGAATGTCGTTGGCAAGCAAAATCAACGTCAATAGCAGGTTCAACCTGAAGAACCAACCGAGCACGCCACGCATCATTTCGCCGCCCACATCGCGGTCGCCAAGTTTTAGGCCGGCGCCCTTTGCTATGCGGTTCGAGGCGGGGTAGCCGAAACGGTAGATCCAAGTCAGGAATATCATCACACCGAAAACGTAGCCGTTGGGTGGAGTGTAGTCGGGGCTACCAGTGACCATCAGGACGTAGTCGGAGAACGTCCCTATGTACACAGGTACTGTCGGCAAGAGCGTCGCCAGTCCTATTATTAGGTAGTCTCTCCAGGCCGACGACCACGCACGACTCTGTACGGCAGGATCCAGAGGATTCTCGGGCACTCCCTCAAACCGCAGGTTGTGTAACCTATCTCTGAAACCCGAGTAACCATCTGACACAGGCTCACTACCGCTCAGCTTCTTGATGACATTGCTGAACTTCATCTTCAAGGGGTCTTGAAGTGCCATCTTGACTGCGAGCACTACCATGCCGAACAGGACTGCGAAGAACGACACCATTATCCATGTGAGTAGTTCCTGCAGTGCGTAGGCAAACTGGAACACGAATTCGAGGCCGAAGATCTGAAGAAATACATGGTCAGGCACGAAGGGGTCAAAGTACAATGGTACGAGTTCAGACTGGACCATCTCGTAGTACAAGAAGTAGGTCACAGACTTGATGTATAGAAGTATTATGAAGGCCTCGATGAAACGGTTTCGCTTTCTGAAGAATATCAGGTACAGCAATGACACAATTATTGGCGGTAGGAGCTCAAAGACTATCGTGAAGGCCGTTAGTGTCACCATTTTCTCAATCTCTCCCAGGTAGAATCACAGACTGACGTGAAACGTCACGACTCTATAAAAGATATCTCGGACCTACCCCCTTGCCATATCGTAGAGTTCAAAAGGGCCCTGCTGAAATTAGAAACAATCTCACATAATACTATCTCTAAAGACGGTGATGAAGATGCAGATTGCCGAGGAACTGCAGGACGCGATAAACGAACAGATCAACTTTGAGCTCTACAGCGCGTACGTGTACCTCTCCATGGCATCCTGGCTGGAGTCAAGAAATCTCTCCGGGATGGCTCACTGGATGGAGGTACAGGTCCAGGAGGAATACGCGCACGCTATGAGATTCTACCGCCACGTCATTGAGCGAGGAGGCCGCGTGACCCTACGCGAGATCAAGACCCCAAAGACGGAGTGGGCCTCTCCACTTGAGGTGTTTGAGGACGCTCTGAATCACGAGCGGGAGGTCACTAGAAGGATCTATGCCATCGGCGACCTCGCCGCGAGACTCGGCGATAAGGCCACGCAGTCGATGTTGAGCTGGTTCTACGAC
Organism: Candidatus Thorarchaeota archaeon; assembly: GCA_029855935.1. Lineage (GTDB taxonomy): Archaea > Asgardarchaeota > Thorarchaeia > Thorarchaeales > Thorarchaeaceae > B65-G9. The sequence goes on from JAGSHN010000017.1 coordinate 65,943, forward strand.
GAGCAGGTCGAGGAGGAGGCACAGACTATGGAGATCCGAGACCTGCTGAAGATGGTGGGTGACAACCTCGCAGCTGTCCTCCAGATTGATGTGAGACTGGCGAGTAGACCGCCGGTCTCTTCTCCGCCGGCTGAGTCCACAGAGCCATAGGTGGTATGGCATTCCCCACCTAGTGCTACTGGAGGGGGGCCAAAGTGCTCCCCTTCAGCAGCCTCACCAGAAGGGCCTACCCGGGCGCATACAGTAGGCGCACACTGGCGAATCAGTTACCTACTTATGTGACGAAGACCCCCCTCAGGAGTGGGTGTTTGTAGTATATGCTGCTCCAAGACTTGGACGATGTCGTCAACAGGTACGTGTCCGGCAAGAGGGCACTGGACTACGTGACATCTATCTCCCAGTTCCACAGAATACAGGCCAGTCCCGGGATTGCAGATGCCATCGAGTTCGTACGCAGAGAGCTTGACCGGCTCGGCGGCCTCCGTGTGGAGATCTTCGAGTTCAAGACAAGGGGAGAGGGCGAGATAGGCACTTGGAAGAGTCTGTACGGCTGGACGCCCAAGTCGGCCACACTGCACCTTGTTGAGCCGGAGAAGGGCGTGTTGGCAGACTTCGAGACTGAACCTATATCGCTTGCCGCGCATTCTGTGTCGGCCGATATCGAGGCTGAGGTCGTCTATGTCGGCAAGGGTGTCAGAGAGAAGGACTATGAGGGCAAGGACGTGCGGGGCAAGATTGTGCTGGCCGAAGACCGTGCATCTCGGGTACACAGAGTTGCATGCGGGAAGTTTGGAGCAGCTGGCATACTCACGTTCATCCCGCCATCGGGCGAGGACCCGCCGAACTTCAGGCGATACGAGGGACTCTGGCCGCGGCCGGGTGAGGCAGAGAACGTCAGGTTCGGGTTCTCACTGACGCAGTCGGATGGCCTGAAGATCAAGAAGTGGCTTGAGGAGGGCAAGACCGTCCGTGTTCACGCACAGGTAGACGCAGAACTCGGAGAGGGCACCGTACAGGTACTCTCGGCCCTCATAGAGGGCAAGAACAAGGAGAGAGAGTTTTGGCTGATGGGACATATCTGCCATCCTCATCCCGGGGCAAACGACAATGCCTCTGGGTCGGGCGCGCTGCTTGAGGCCGCTCGAGTCCTCAGGAGGATGATGAAGGAGGGCGTTATAGAGCAGCCGGAGTACTCAATCAGGTTCCTCTGGGTGCCAGAGTGGTTTGGCACCATACTGCTGATTGACTCTCATCCGGATGTCATCAAGAGGTGCGTGGGTGTCATCAACGCGGACATGGTGGGTGCCGACCCCTCGCGGTCGGGATCCATCTTCTCGGTGTACAGGACGCCGTACTCGCTGCCGACAACGCTCAACAATGTGGTCAGATACTGGCTTGAGCACGAGGCCACAAGGAAGCGGGACCGGGCCGTCGGCGGCTGTGTATGTCCGTTGCCTCACAAGTACAGAGTCTACTCTGGCGGCAGCGACCACTTCATGTTCACAGATGCTACTCTGAAGATACCAGCCGTGATGCTCAACCAGTTCCCTGACAAGTTCTACCACACCTCGGCAGACACGCCGGACAAGATTGACCCGCGCCAGATGGCCTACGCGGCTCGTGTCCTTGTCTTGTCAGCAATCACCATCGCGCATCGAAAGTACACCATCGAGGAGACATTGCTCACGCTCTGTCGGGACGAGGCCGTTGAGGTGATGCGGAGAGTGACTCACCGTGGCGTCAGAGAGCTCTCGTGCTGCGTTGATGATCCCGAGAAGATCTATCCGAGGTATATGCGCTGGCTTGACTACGCAAAGGAACTTGGGCGGGCGACGCTCGACAGGGCCGAGGACGAGTGGGACCTCATCCACGTCCAGGAGGCGCTCCTTCAGTCACTGAGAACCAGTGTGGATATGAGCTATATGTCAGAGATGATGGTGCTGCGAAAGGCGTACGAAGGGGCATGCGCCGAGATCGGACTGGAGGCCAAGGAGGAGGAGCTGCTCAGAGTTGACCCGAGTCAGTTCAATCTTGAGATCAGGAGGACGCTCAAATACGCGATGTATCCCGGCACAATATCTGACCGAAGGCCAGACCTCCTCGAGAAATATCTCGGACTCTACGAGAGAGACAAAGAGATGATGGCCAAGGTCGATGAGATGCTCAATCTCGCTGAAGACTGGACGTCACTATCGGAGATCTACGACAGGGTCTGCTTCCAGTTCGGTGACACCGATCCCAAAGACTTTGCGATGGTCGTCGACGACCTCGCGGAGCTAGGTATCATCGAGAAGAGGGAGATCGAGTGAGTACAAGGGCCGGCGCGCCGTACAGAAAAGTGGTCTTCGCGGGTACGTTCGACAGACTTCACGAGGGACATAAACATCTCCTGAGAACGGCGCTGCGCCTAGGAGAGACTGTGGCCATCGGTCTCACGACGGACAAGATGCTCGAGGGAAAGCCAGAGAGGGACAAGATTCAGTCCTTTGAGGACCGGCGGAGGGCGTTGGTCGAGTTTCTCACCGAAGAGGGCGCGATGGGACGATGCCATGTCTTTCCGATAGACACCGTGGAGGGCGGAGCCGACAGGATGGAGGACCTCGAGGCACTCATCGTCTCCGATGAGATCTCGGTCGTCCAGAATGCCTTCCGCATCAATGAGCTGCGCTGGAGAAATGGCCTCCGGCGGTTTCACATCATTGTCGTGCCACGGGTCCGCACAGAGGATGGAAGGCCCCTGTCCTCGTCGAGGCTACGCGCTGGTGAGGACTTCACGGGCCAGAGGCTGATCTACTAGGGAAAGGGCCGGACACGCTGAGCACTGGCCATTGTCTCATCAAAGAGGGGATTGTCCATCAACTCGACATAGCGGGCTGACTCCGCAAGGCTCACAGCGAGGTCGCGTGTGCGGGGATCGAGGATCATCTGGACTGCGCCCTTGAGGGCACCCTCGGGGAATAGCGTGTATGCGGCATTCACAATGTCCGGTATCAGTCCAACGGCTCGAGCAGCTGAGATGTCCAAGGAGACTCCAAACGCTCCGGTGATCACAATCAACGAGACCTCATCCGTAGGCACACTGCTCTCTATTAGAAGTACGTGCGCGGCCGCGCAGATGGCAGCCTTTGACTGAAGCAGCGTCCTCACATCAACCTGTGAGAGGTAGACGTTGGGGGCCGGTGTACCACCAACCGTGTTTGCAGACCCGTCGAGTATCACCACCCGCACAGGGAGCCCGGTGGCATCAACAAGGGGATGCTGTCTTGACAGTGACCCCATCTCGTCAATCGCACCGACTCTCTTCAACTCCGCCAACAGCGAGATTGCTCCCGAGCCACAGATGCCCATTGGGGGAGCGTCACCCACCGTGTGGACCGCGAACACTCCTTGCCCGGAGTCGACCTGTACCCCATCAATCGCTCCCGCACTGGCCGGGACACCGCACTCAAGAGTGCTCTCCTCAAAGGCTGGCCCGGAGGGGGCCGATGTCGCCCACAGTTCCCCACTGTGAAAGAGCATCACCTCGGTGTTCACGCCCACGTCAAAGAGCATCGATGTCGAGCTTCTCTGATACAGACCAGAAGAGATGAGGGAGGCCAGCGCGTCAGGGCCGACGAATGAATGAACCACGGGCGGTACATACACTCCGCAGGTCAGCAGTGGAGACACTTCGCGACCCTCGACGATTCTGGACGACCTGTCATCAATATCATACGGCGGCTCGAGTAGCGCGAAGGGAATCTCGCCGAGGACGAACTGTCGCATCACCGTGTTCCCGACCACGACAATCTCCGTGAGGTCTGCGAGACGAGCGCCGATTGCGTGCAGACCACTCCGGAGCGAGCTGACTACACAGTCCCTCAGGAGTCGTACGAGTCGATGGGCGGTAGAATGACTGCTCATTGCAGCGCGTATCCTAGTGACAACATCGTGTCCGAACTCGTTCTGGGGATTTGGGATGGTCACTCGGGCGATTGTGGTACCCTTCTCTGCGTCAACAATGGCGGTCCTCACTGTAGAGGTACCTATGTCCACCGCACCTGCAAGCCTGCGTCCGGACATGATGAGAGGCGTCCCTCAGATCTAACGGATGGGCAGAATCAGATCTGCGATTGTGAGTGAACTCATCACCGGACAATCATCACAGGACATCCGGCGTCCTTGCTGACCTTGTCACTGATGGAACCGACAAACAGTCGCTTGAACCCGCTGACACCACGTGACCCCATAATGATAAGGTCGGCCCCGCGCTCAGAGGCCACCTCCACTATCCGGCTGGCCGGATCACCGTACGAGAGCAGGTCGGTCACGGTGCACCCGAGGGACTCCGCCAGAGACTTGGCACGAGCGAGAATATCCTCACCCACCTTCTGCAGCGCCAAGAACGGCTGATCGGAGACCGTGTCGTGATAGGGGGTTGCGCTCACCAGCATTGGTACGACATGAAGGAGAATCAGCTCTGCCCCCAGAGGTGGTCCAATTGCACAGGCATACTTGACGGCCTTGTCGGAGTGTTCAGAGCCGTCAACAGCCACAAGTATCGTCTTTATCTCTACAGCCTCGGGACTACTCAAGACGCGACCCTCTCTCACAACGTGATGCGACAACATGGTATTTCTCTCTTTCTCAACAACGCCGCGTCAGGGGAGATACGGAACAGCGCACGGTGAGAAGTAGAGGTCGTGTGGAGAACACCCGCTATGACTCTCACACAGAGAGACTCTCCCTAGGGTACTCTCCACAGCATTCTCTCTGCTCAGCAGCAAACATTCGTAGTGTCACTCTCGAATGGTGATGTTTAATACTCCGAACTGCAGAGTGGGACCCACGCAATGCAGGGTGGGTCAATATGAGAATAGTTGGGACTCAGTACTCGCTGGAGAAGAAACCTGACGTGGTGGAGCTCCGTAAGTCTGGACAGATAGTCGAGACATATCCATACAAGGGCGAGGTCCTCGATGACCTACTTGAGAGAATATGGGAGACGCTGCGCAGGAAGGGTGTCACCATAACGAAGGACATGCTCTTTGAGTATCTCGAACAGATGTTCCCTGGCGTGAGGAGATACGGGCCAATCAAGTAGGGTCTGCTGCAAGCGAGGCGAACGTTGTCTCGCTGCGCACCAGTGAATGCAGCGTAGAGGTCAGCTCTGAACACTTCACGCGGACCTGAGCCATGCTGTCACGGTCCCGCACGGTGACCGTATGGTCCTCAAGTGTGTCATAGTCGACCGTGATACAGAAGGGCGTACCGATCTCATCCTGTCTGCGATAGCGACGGCCTATTGAGCCGCCCTGATCATAGTAGACCACGAGACCGCTGTTGAGCAGTGTATTGTAGATCTCTCTCGCAGGACCGACCAGTTCCGGCTTGCCCATCAGCGGGAACACTGCGACTTGGATGGGCGCGACAGGCGATGGAAATCTCAGCCATGTCCTCTCCTCGTCCTCAACGTAGGCATTGTCAATCAGACAATAGAGGGGCCGCTCCACGCCGAATGCAATCTCAAGGACGTTCGGTATAACGGGCTTCTTGTCCACCTTCACGCTCAGGCGTTCCTTGCTGTATTTCTGATGTCGTGACAGGTCGTAGTCTCCGCGGTCGTGAACCCCGCAGCACTCGACCCAACCAAAGCTCCTCGTATGAATCTCGACATCCCACGCATCGGCGGCGTAGTGTGCTCGCTCCTCGGGCAGGTGCTGGCGGAGCCTCATCACGTCCTCGCCGAAACCCATGTCGCGAAATATGGAGTACGCAAGATGAACGCACCACGCATATGCAGGCGTCTGAAAGTATCCCTTGTCCAACGCCTCTCCAACCGTGATGTCCAGTGGAGTCTCTGTGCCACTCTCCTGCAGCTGATACGGCAGCAGTGGTAGACGCCTGTCGGCAATCCCTGAGAACGGCGCCCAGTCCTGCTCGTGCGAGTCTAGGAGGAATATCTGGCCCTCTACCTGAGTGAACTCCCTCAGTCGGAGCATCCCCTGGCGTGGAGAGATCTCGTTGCGGAATGCCTTGCCGATCTGGAATACGGACGCCGGTAGGCGGTGGCGGAAGAAGGTCAACAGACGTTTGAACAAGAGGTACGTGGTCGTTGCGGTCTCCGGCCTGAGATAGGCCTCAGTATCCAGCCCAACGCGGGTCCTCAACATCAGGTTGTACTGTTCAACGGGCCCGAGAGCACCTCCACAAGACGGGCAGACGACGCCGAGCTCCTGTATCTTCTCCGTGAGAGCCTCCAAGGAGAGCCCGTGGATGTGGGCGTCAGGGAACTCCTCCTCGATCAGCGTGTCTGCCCTGTATGCCTGACCGCACTTTGTGCATCTCGTCACGGGATCGATGAAGCCCTCCAGATGGCCCGACGCCTTCCACACCACAGCCGGAGAGACTATCGGGCATTCGACCTCCCAGAAATTCGCGCGGACGAAGGCGGCTCGAATCTGGCCCTCAAGCCTGTTCTTGAGCAGCTTGCCCAAGGGACCCAGGTCGTAGAATCCTGCAGTGCCGCCGTAGATCTCAGGTGAGGGCCCCCAGAAGAAACCCCTCTTCCTAGAGAGGCCGTATATCACGTCTGTGAAGTCCTTCTCCGTTGGCATCGTGCTGTCCCGAGCCTGTCAAGACAATGGTGACTTAAAGGTATGCCATAGGGTGGGTCGGTCTAACCCGAGTGAGTCACGAGTAGACGCCATGTTCATCACCGAAGACGCGCCAGACTCGTGAACATCAGACGGGACCTATTCCATCACTCTTATTTAGCGCGGCAGAACGCCTGATTGCCGAGCGTGAGGACATGGTAGAGAACTCCAGAATTCCGGGCTTCCACAAGCTGTCACGCGAGGAGCGAGTGAAGAAGCTTCAGGAGATGACCGGACTGAGTGCCGAGGAGATGGCCCCACTCGTTGACCCGGGACAGGTGGAGCTGAGTGTCCTCGACCGGATGATTGAGAACGTTGTCGGCGCAATGCCGCTGCCCTTGGGCATAGCAACTAACTTCAGAATCAACGAACGTGACTATCTCATCCCAATGGCAATTGAGGAACCGTCAGTTGTTGCTGCAGCAAGCAACGCGGCCAAGATGGCACGACCTCACGGCGGCTTCTTCGCCACCGACACCGGCCCGATAATGCGGTCACAGGTACAGGCTGTCAATGTGCCGACACCGTACGCAGCAAAGCTGAAGATCATCGAGGCCAAGGAGGAGATTCTGAAGATAGCCAACGAACAGGACCCTGTGCTCGTCAGACTTGGCGGTGGGGCCAAGGACCTGCAAGTCCGGGTGATCGATAGCGCTGTCGGCCCGATGGTCATCACAGAGCTGATTGTTGACACACGTGACGCAATGGGCGCCAACGCCGTGAACACGATGGCTGAGGCTGTCGCACCCACAATCGAGAGAATAACTGGTGGTCGTGTCTTCCTGCGGATTCTGTCAAACCTCGCAGACCTGCGTTTGGTGCGCGCCAGAGCGACCTTCGACAGAGAGATGCTCGGCGGTGAGGAAGTGGTCGATGGTATCATCGCCGCTTGGGCATTTGCTGAGGCAGACCCGTATCGCTGCGCCACTCACAACAAAGGGATAATGAACGGCATCGACGCCGTTGTCATCGCTACGGGAAACGACTTCAGGGCCATTGAGGCTGGCGCTCACAGCTATGCCTCTCTTGGCGGGTACAGCTCGCTCACAAAGTACGAGAAAGACGCCGACGGCAACCTGGTTGGATCGATAGAGGTACCGATGGCCGTCGGACTCATCGGAGGCGCCACAAGGAGCCATCCCGTCGCAAGACTCTCCATCAAGATACTCGGTGTCAAGACCGCAGCGGAACTTGGTCACATCATCGCCAGTGTCGGTCTCGCACAGAACCTCGCCGCGCTACGCGCCCTCGCTGATGAGGGCATTCAGAGGGGACACATGGCCCTTCACGCGAAGAACGTGGCTGTGACGGCAGGCGCCGAGGGTGACCTCATCGATCTTGTGGCCGAACGCATGGTCAGAGAGAGGAAGATCAACGTCGCGCGAGCAAAGGAGATACTCCAGGAGCTTCTCTCTGAAAAGCAGTGAGCCCGTCGAATAACCGACAGTAGGATGTCTACACAAGATATTTGTGGCCGTGAAAGACTACGTAGGGTTGCAACGTGGCCGCCTCATTCAGGAGAGGACGTAGCGATGGAACAGGAGCACGAGTGCGCACAGTGGGAGCGACTGGCCGGGGAGTTCGCCGGAAGCGAGAAGTTCTACCAGGCTGCGAACCAGTACGTCCAAGCCGCCCAGTGCTACCTTGAACGGGTCATTGAGATGACACGCAAGGCCGCAGAGAACTATCATATCTACGCTGAGCTTAATGCCGAACAGGGCAACAACAGGACCGCAGCGATGGCGTACTTTGAGGCGGCCGACCAGTACCGTCGAGTCAACGAGTTCGACACTGCACTCTCGCTGTTCGAGAACGCAGCGGACGCCGCGCTCAAGGAGGACTTGATCGAGACGGCAGCCAAGAGCTATCTGTGGGCGGCATTCGCCTGCCACAAGCTGGGCAATACTGAATACTTCCTGACCTGCGCGGAGAACATGGGCAATCTGTACGACAAGGCAGCTGAACGCTCTATGGAGGAGGGCAAGGCCGAGCGTGCGGTCATCGACCTGTCACTTGCGGCAATGGGATTCGCAACAATCGAGAAGTACGATCACGCCAAGGAGCTGATCGAGAAGGCGAAGAGGATTGTCGACAAGACAACTTGGGAGTGGCTGTACACACTTCTGA
>JAGSHN010000029.1 GCA_029855935.1 Candidatus Thorarchaeota archaeon
AGGTCAGGACTTTCCACCTGCCGAGGGATGGAGGATGCATCCCAAGACCCAAGAGCGGATTCACACGACCATCAGTCAAGTGAAGTTTGACGGTGCGCCTGCACCAAAGGATAGTGGCGGCTACTCCTACGGGCAAAGAACGTGCTATGTCTGGTTTGGTGCGAGAACCCGATATTGTCCTGTCTATCGCCTTGACTCTGATGGAGAATATCACTGGGGATACAGTTCTGCTGACTATGACAGGTTCTCAATTACCGACTACTTTGCGCTCGGGATTGATGATGGAAAAGACGATTGGGGCCCTGATCGAAGAGTCTGGACAGAACACCTACAGGGCGAAATCAGCTATCCCAATCCGGGCAAGGCTGAGTTCTACATAGCCTACGAGTTGTCCTGGAGTGTGGAGCACTATCCAACAGGATACGACCCCGCTACTCACGGGTTGACATTGGTTTTCGAGTACACGGTCTGGCACGGTTCCGAAACGACGAGCTCTACGGTTGACAATGTCAAGATGCGAATTGTTTCTGGGAAGACAGCATCGCCACAAGTATACTATTATGCGTGGTTCGAGGCGGCCTCGCCAGGAAATGGCTGGGTGTACTGCCATCAGAAATGGGCGGTAGAACCACTCAATCCTGCAAGAACTACTCTATCGGATTCCAAGGTCTATCTTCTGATTGGCTTCCGTGACGCGTGGGACGCTGACTGGCAACAGGGTCTGAAAGTCTATCTACGATCCGCGGAGTTTATGTACAACTGGGAAACATGGTGATGGTGGTGAGGAGCATACGAGAGACGGTAGTACGGCCCCCGGGAGTGGGAGTGGCTACGGTCCTGGGAATCATACTCCTGCTTGTGGCGCTCAACCTGCCCCAGTTCGGCATATGCAGTTCGTTCCCTGAATTCTCACCCAACAGCAGCTATCAACAGGCAGGAAATGACGAGGCAGTCTTTGAGAATGTCACCTGTGTTGTCCACTCGTACGGCTATAGCACTTGGACAACTCTTACTCCGGGCAAGCTAGAATATCTCGACGCCTCTATTTGTACCGGGTACGGGGTCATTGCGGTAGTGGACGTCTATGATCCGGACGGAATTGACACTGTATGGATCGTTGGTGAACGACAGTCCGACGGACTCATTGTCAATGAGACCTTCACTTGGATGCAGGGCAATGAACCCCCCGGTCCGCCATATGGAGCCCCGCAAGTCATAGACAAGAGCTATTGCGGTGGATTCCGCGCCAAGGCACTAGACACCGACGAACTGTGGAGTCTTCGGTTCTATGCCAATGACACGAACGGCGAGGTGTCGATGTCAGCTGAGTATCGCATTCTTGTGTATGTGACCTTCCCCTTGACCACAGTAGAGCCTCCGACCACGAATACAACCGATAATTCCGTCACTCAAGTGAATCTGGGCTGGGTCGCTATTGGGGGAGTAGGAATTGGGACTGTAGTGGTCGTGATCGTGTTGTGGCAGAGAAGACGAGCGCCGTAGTCAACTCTCTCCTGCAGAGTGGTGCACTTCATCTCTGAGTCCTATGAATAGAGGAGGCAACTCCGTGGGGGAGATCAACAGGTCAGAACGCAAGTGCAGCAGTCAGACCAATCCACGCAGTAGCTGTGGCCTCCGGCGTCTCGATCCGGATCCACGTCTCGTTTGAACAAGTATCGAAGAGTCTTGAGGTGCCATATGGCGGGGGTCCGCGGGTGCTCAACATGTTTGGGTGGCAAGCCCAGCGTATTGGAACACGCAATCTCACAGCCAGAGCCGCGGGGCGGAGCCTGTCCCGAATATCCACACCCTTTTTCTGCACAATGAGCCCTACTCTCGGTATGCACAGCCAGACACTCGGCCAGCGAGGTCATCTCTTCTCGTTCGACAGACCCTATTTCCACAACACTCTCGTCCTGTCCACGGAGACACAGGCAATTGTGTGCGACACATCCTGCGGTCCCGTTCCGATGGAGCCTGTCAAGGACTTCATCGCCTCGCTGAGCGGCTCGCCACAGACGGTGGTGTTCAACTCGCACCATCACTATGACCACATCTGGGGAAACTGTGCCTTCAAGGACTGCACCATCTACGGACACAGACTCTGCACAGAGATGCTTGAAGAGGTCGGTCAGCAGCATCTTGTGGAGTTCTCCGCTCACAGACTGGGGGATGTGGTCCTCGTCCCCCCGAATCAGACGTTCGACAACGTGGTAGTCCTCGATGACGGCAACATCGAGATGTTTCACTCACCGGGGCACACATCGGACTCGGCCTCACTGATAGACCGCACGGAGGGTCTGCTCTTCGTTGGGGACAACGTCGAGTCGCCCATACCGTTCATCTTCGCCGCGGACATTGACCAGTACGTCGCTACTCTTGTAGAATATCAGTCAATGGAGTGGCGAATGATGGTGGCCGGACACGACCCTGTTCTGACCGACAGGAGGCTTCTTGAGTCGAATATCGAGTATCTGACATCGCTGAGAGACTGGACGATCAGAGTCGCGGATCTCCCTGAAGAGGCGAGGGCGCGTCACATCGAGAATCTGGTTGAACTTGGTAAACTAGTTAACCCTCAGTCTCTTGAGGCTGAGGCTGCATCTGCGTACGAGGACGCAATAGGCTACGTC